>CAWEYV010000014.1:0-284985 GCA_963813395.1 uncultured Actinomycetes bacterium | reverse complement strand
CCCCAATGCCGCGTAGTTAGGGGTCATGGGTCGGCTGTCAACTCGGCCAGGATCTCGATGGTGATGGTGGCTTGATAGTTGGTGCGGTCGGTGGGGCCCTTGGCGCGGTGTTTGGAGATCGCGCGTTTGACGATGCGCGGGCAGATGCGGGTGCGCCGGGGAGGCAGGAGGTCGGCCAGGACGGTGCGGCCGATGTTGCCGGTGAGGTCGATGGCGGTGCCGGCGATGATGCCCGCGGCGTGGATGAGCTGGTCGCGGGCGGCGTGCAAGGCGACGGTGAAGCTGGCCCGGTCAGGGCTGGCGGTGGGGTGGGCGAAGGTGGCGTCGGCGATGGCCAGCCGCAGCGCCTGGTAGGTGACCAGCAGGGCATAGGCCTCTTGGTCGATGCCGGCGGGGGTGCGGGCGCGCAGTACCCGCCCGCCCAAGATGGTGGACTTCAGTTCCAGGTAGGCGGTCTCAATCGGCCACTATTGATACCCCCGAAATTACGCAGTTCCCCGGTGTGGCGCCTGGACCTGGGGCGATACTGAGCGTGGGAGCGCTGTTGCAGGTGGTGGCCATGGTGGCTCGGCTGAAGCCTGCGGTAGGTGAGCCAGATGCGACCGAGCGCTGGGTGAATGGTGATTCCTCGCCTGCGGGTCTGGATGGCGTTGCCGGTGGAGCGCCGGGCGGCAGCGGTGGCGTTGCTGGCGCTGCTGGCGGCCCGGGCAGCGGCCGGCCCGGCGGGAGGCGGGCGCGATGAGCCTGGGCAAGTACCGGCCGTGGGGCCAGTCGCAGGAGAAGATCCGTCCCGAGCACCGGGACCGGGCCGCGGTGGTGTATGTGCGCCAGTCGAGCAGGCAGCAGGTTCTTGAGCATTCGGAGTCGACGCGGCTGCAGTACGCGCTGGCTGAGCGGGCGGCGGCGCTGGGCTGGGCGCGGTCGCGGATCGTGGTGATCGATGACGACCTGGGGGTGTCGGCCGCGACGGCGGATGCCCGGGCGGGCTTTGCCCGGCTGGTCACCGAGGTCACGATGGGACGTGTCGGCATCGTGCTGGGCATCGAGATGTCCCGGCTGGCGCGCACCGGCCGGGACTGGCACCAGCTGCTGGAGCTGTGCTCGCTGTCCGGGGTGCTGCTGGCCGACCCGGACGGCGTCTATGATCCGGGGTTTTACAATGACCGGCTGCTGCTGGGGCTGAAGGGGACGATGAGCGAGGCAGAGCTGTACCTGATCCGGCAGCGGATGCTGTCGGGCAAGCTGGCCAAGGCCGAGCGCGGTGAGCTGGCGATCCCGCTGCCGATCGGGTATGTCCGCCGCCCGTCGGGGGAGGTCATCTTGGATCCGGACGAGCAGGCCCAGCACGTGGTCGGTCTGGTCTTCGACACCTTCGCCCGGCTGGGGACCCTCAACGCGGTGCTGCGTTACCTGGTCGAACATCAGGTCCAGCTGCCGGTCCGGGTGCATGGCGGGCCGGCCAGGGGGGAGATCGAGTGGCGGCGCCCGAACCGGGAGACATTGCAGATCATGCTGCACAACCCGGTCTACGCCGGGTACTACGCCTACGGCCGCCGCCAGGTCGAGCCCCGCCGGAAGGTGCCGGGCCGGCCCAGTACCGGGCGGGTGGTGAAACCCGCCGGCGAGTGGCTGGTGCTGCTGGCGGGCCTGGCTGCCCGCCTATATCACCGCCGAGCAGTACGAGGCTAACGTGGCACGGATGGCCGCCAACCGGCAGACCGCCGCCACGCCAGGCGCACCGCGGGACGGCTCGGCGCTGCTGTCTGGGCTGCTGCGCTGCGGCCTGTGCGGTGAGCATCGGATGTCGGTGCGGTATCACGACGGCCGGGGCTCAGCGCACGGCTACGTGTGCGCCTTCTACCAGGTCAACTACGGGACCGGCGGGCCCTGCCAGCACATCGCCGGTCCCGCCCTGGACGCCTACGTCACCGGGCAGGTGCTGGAGGCGGTGGCGCCGGCCGCGCTGGAGGTCTCCCTGGCCGCGGCGGGCCAGGCCGAGGCCGAGCGGGCCATGCTGGACAAGCTGTGGCGCCAGCGGCTGGAACGCGCCCGCTACGCCGCCGACCGGGCCCGCCGCCAGTATCAGCTGGCCGAACCGGAAAACCGCCTGGTCGTCCGGCAGCTGGAAAAAGAGTGGGAGGCCGCCCTCGCCGAAACCGGCCAGCTGGAGGCGGACTACCAGCGGTTCACTGAACAGCAGCCGAGGACACTCAGCGCTTCGGAGCGTGCGGCCATCGCCGCCCTGGCCAGCGACCTGCCGCAGGTCTGGAACGCCCCGTCCACCACTCAGGCCGACCGCAAGGAACTGCTGCGCATCCTGATCGAGAAGATCACCGTCGCGGTCGCCGGGACCAGCGAACTGGTCGACGTCACCATCACCTGGGCCGGCGGGCACCAGACCACCGGGCAGGCCGTCCGCCCCGTCGCCCGCCTCGACCAGCTGTCGTACTACCCGGCGCTGCTGGCCCGCGCCACCGAGCTCGCCGAAGCCGGCTGCACCACCCGGCAGATCGCCGAGGCCCTCAACGCCGAGGGACTCCGCCCGCCCAAACGGACCAGCCGCTACCGGCCCGAGCAGGTCCGCATCCTGCTCAACCAGCACAACCTGCGCGCCCGCCGCCAGCGGGGCCAGCCCGCCGCGCTATCCGGCCTGGCATCCGGCGAATGGTCGGTCCCCGGCCTGGCCGCCGCCCTGGGCATGCCCACCGCCAGCGTCTACAACTGGATCTACCGCGGCTGGATCACCGCCCGGCACGCCCCCGGCAGCAAGAACTGGATCATCACCGCAGACGCCGCGCAGATGCAGCAACTCCGCGAGCGACGAGCCCGCCCGGCAGGCTTCTACAGCCGCGCCCGCTGGACCCAGCCCGCCAACGGACAAGGAACATGGCAATGAGAAAACAACACCAGTTGACCGGTACCTCAGGTGGCGTATCTCGATCACCCACCGCATCCCGGCCTTTCCTGGCGGAAAACGCCGGCTGCGCGCCGATCACATTGCCGTGGCCCTGCCGCGGGCCAGCTGGCACCGCATCAGCGCCGGCACCGGCATCCAAGGGCCCGCGCTGGTATGACTGGGCCTGGGCCTGCGCCCACCAGGACGGCCATAGCCTGCTGATCCGCCGCGGCAGCGACGGCACGCTGGCCTTCTACCGGTGCTGGTCACCTGCACCCGTGCCGCTGGCTACCCTGGTCCATGTCGCAGGAGCGCGCTGGAGCATTGAAGAACAATTCCAGGCCGCCAAGAGCCAGGTCGGACTCGACCACTATCAGGTGCGGACCTGGACCGGATGGCACCGGTTTACCACCCTGGCCATGCTCGCCCTCGCCTTCCTCATGGCCTGCGCCGCAGCCACCCCACCGCCCGCCGATCCCTGGCACCACGCCCACATCCCAGGGCCCATCGCACTGACCGCCGCTGAGATCCGCCGCCTGTTCAACGGCCTGGGCACCGGCCCGCTCCGGGACCAGCTGGCCGTCCCGGCCCGCGCCATCAGCGCAATCCAGCACTGGTCCAACTGGCGCCGCCACCATCAGGGCCAAACCCGCCAAAGCCACTACCAGCGCAGATTCACCGCCGAACTCGACCCATAACGAACTGACGCTGCCGTACTAGGGCGGTTTGGCTTTGGCAGGGCGGCCGGGCGGCCGCTGCGGCGCGGCCTCGCCCGGCGGTATGCCTGCCTCGGTGAGGGCGCGGCGGAGCAGGAACTCGATCTGGGCGTTTGTGCTGCGCAGTTCGGTGGCGGCCCACTCAGCCAGGGCATCGTGAACGCCGGCATCCAGCCGCAGCAGCACACCCCTGCGCTCGCTCACCGCGTGACCGCCCTGGCGTCACTGGTATGACAGCATCGCCCGCCTCATCTCCGCGGCGCAGGACGGCCGGGTTCGGCGGAAACCAGCCGCCGGGCCGGCTTCCGGTCTGACGTTGCCGGCACCTGCATTGTCATCGCGACCACCTCCGGTTGACATCCTTGATACCAAGTATCTAGCATAATGATATCAGTTTAAGTATGGCAACGATCGTCTTGGCCGGAGGGCCGGCCGCGAATCCGGACGGCCCGCAGGCGGACAGGGAGACAGCCATGGGTGTACCGGAAAGTGCCGTCGGCCCACGCTGGCGGTCCGCGGTTGCCGGGGTTTCGGTGGTGGTGGCCGCGGGGCTGGCTGTCGCTGGCTGCGGGGGCAGCGGCAGCGGCCCGAAGGCGCTGGCGTGCCCCGCGCAGCCCGCAACCGGGGGCGGCGCGGGCGCGGGCGGGCCGGGTAGCCCGGCGCCCGCAGGCAAGGCAAATCCGGCGCGGCGGCGGGGTGGACGCTGCCGGGTGGGACCCTGGCGAACACGCGGGATGTCGCCAGCGCGATCACCAGCTCGAACGTCGCGACGCTGGGCGTGGCATGGACCGTGCCGCTGCAGCTGCCCTCGCATACCGATGGCGCCTACGCCACCACGCCGGTGATCGTGAACGGCGTGGTCTACGCCCAGGACCTGGACTCCAACGTGCTGGCGGTCAGCCTGGCCACCGGCAAGGTGCTCTGGCGGCACGCCTATGACTCCCCCAACGGCGGCCCCGACGGCGTCACCGTCGCCAACGGGGTCGTGTACGGGGCCACCAACCGCGCCGCGTTCGCCCTGTCGGCGGCCACCGGCACCCAGCTGTGGATGAGGACCCTTGTTGGTAACGACCACGAGGGCATCGACATGACCCCCGGATACAACCGCGGCACCGTCTACGTCTCCACCGTGCCGGTCAACCCCACCGTCGGCGAATACCTTGGTGGCGGCAAGGGCATCTTGTTCGCGCTGAACGCTCGTACCGGCGCCCCGGAGTGGAGCTGGGATGAGGTGCAAGACCTGTGGGGCAAGCCTGGCATCAATTCCGGCGGCGGCCAGTGGTACCCGCCGTCGTTCGATGCCCAGGGCAACATCTATATAGGTGTGGCGAATCCCGCCCCGCTGTTCGGTACCAAGGCCTACCCGTGGGGGACCAGCCGGCCCGGCCCGAACCTGTACACCGACTCGGTGGTGAAGCTGAGCCCGCAAGGCAAGCTGCTGTGGTACTACCAGCTGACACCGCACGACCTGTACGACTGGGATCTGCAAAACTCCCCCGTGCTCACCACCGCCCACGGCCGTCCGGTGGTGGTCGACGGCGGCAAAGCGGGCATCGTGATCGAGCTTGACGCGCAGACCGGCAAGCTGCTCTGGAAGCTCCCGGTTGGGGTGCACAACGGCCACGACAACGACGGGCTGCTCACCGAAAACGCCAACCCCACCACCCGCACCAGCCTGCCCAGGCAATTTTGCCTCGAACCCGGCGTCTACGGCGGTGTCGAAACCCAGCTGGCCAGCGACGGCTCCACCACCTACGCCGCGGTCAACGACGTCCCGACGCCGGTATGCGGCGCCGGGAGCGGCTGCTCGATCTCGGAATCTGCGGCCATCCAGAGCGTGGTCAAGGGCACCGGCGAGATGGTCGCGGTCAACCAGGACACCGGAAAAACCGAATGGGACACCGCGTTGCCGTCCTCCCCTTATGGCGCCGCCACGGTCACCAACAACGTGGTGTTCACCACCACCTTCCACGGCGACCTGTACGCGCTCAACGCGGCCACCGGCGCGATCTTGCTGAAAACACCGCTGACCGCCGGAAGCAACGCGCCCGTCGCCATCGACGGCGACTACGTCATCGCCGGAGCGGGCTCCCCGCTCTCGGCCAAGCAGCGGCCCATGATCATCGCCTACAGGCTCGGCGCAACCGGCAAGCTCCCCGAGACCGTGCGCCCATAGCTGGCTGCTCGGGGTCGCCGCGGGCGCTGCCCGGCCGAAATGGCATGTCTGACGACCCCGGCGGTGCAGCGATTTGCTGGGGCACCTGCCCCGCTTGGGGATAGTCTGAACGGTGTCTGCGGGAGTGATCGTTTTGCGGTACGCAGCCGCGTCTGTTGCGGTCAATTTGGGGGACGGGGTAGCGCCGGCAGCTCGTCGGTGCACGACTGTCGTGAGGGACTCCAGATGTGCAACGAGAACGAGTGGATCGTGCGGGAGGCATTCCTGGCCTACGACCGGGGTGATGTCGAACGGATGATGGATTTTGTAGACCCGGACCTGGAGTGGACCCATCTTGGCCTGAGCCTGGGGAATTCGCAGCTGCGGACCGACCACGGCCGCTGCGAGCTGGAGAATGCCCTGCGCCGGCAGTTGGACCAGGGCCTGCGGGCCGAGCTTGAGGAGGTCATCGCCGCCGGTGACCAGGTCATGCTGGTGATGCGAACGCCGGGGATCGATGAGCACCGGCCCCGGCGGGACGATGGCAGGACCTATGACGTCGCCACCGTCCGGGACGGGCTGATTGTCGAGCTGCGCGCCTGCCGCGACCGCGGCGAGGCCCGGTCGCTCGCCGGGATCGGCTAGCGACCGGGCCGGATCGTCCGCGGGCTGACCCGGCGGTCCGGTGGCGGCCGCGGGCGGTCTGTCCGGGCGCACCGGGCGCCACCCACCTGCTCCTGGCCGGTGAGCCCGGTGCAGGCAGGTGGCGCCAGGGGACGTATTAGCCTCAGCCGCCCGCGCCGCACACCGGCCAGGCGCCGATGCCCTGGCCCGCGAGGACACGCTGGGCCACAGCGATCTGCTGCGACTCGCTGGCGAGGTCGGCGGACGAGGCGTACTGCCCGCCGCCGTAGGCGTCCCAGGTCCCCTGGGTGAACTGGAGCCCGCCGTAGAAACCGTTGCCGGTGTTGGCGCTCCAGTTACCGCCGGACTCGCACGCGGCGATCGCGGCCCAGTTCGCGCCGCCAGCGGACGGAAGCGCGGACGGCGAGACCGCCGAAGATCCGCCCGTGGGCGCGCTCGTGGTCGCGGTCGCGGCCGACGAGGGTGCCGGGGCAGCGGTCTGCGCGGCCCGGGTCAGCCACGGCTTCACCTGGTGACGGGTCGGCAGCCGCAGCCGCTGACCGGCCGTGATCAGGCCCGGGTTGGGTACCTGGTGGCGGTTTGCCCACCACACCGCGGGCCAGTCGGACGCCCTGCCGTACTCGTGGCGGGCGATGTCCGACAGCGTGTCACCGGGCCGGACCTTGTACTGAGCGTGACTGCTGTGGTGAGCCGCCGCCGGATGCATCGAAATCGTGACTGCCACCAGAGTCTTCGCGATCCCGGCAGCTGACATACTGAACATGTCGGGGTTCCTCCTACGGTTGTTCCGACAAAGGTCCCGGCCGCGTGCTGCAACACCTGGCCGGGACCGTAATTTTGGCTAGCGAACAGTGCCGGTGAAGGTCACCTCCTGCCCCCACGTAGTCGTGAGGGTGAATTCGGATGCCACAGGGCTATCTCCTGTGCGTCGTCCTCGGCTAGCCATCCCAGAGAGGATAAGCACACTTTTGGATTAGTTGCACGTTCCAATGTGACGTGTGTCACCTTTTGGACGGTCCATTGTCAGGCTATAGGCCGCTATATACGCTTATGTCCCATCTGTGACACCGCTGACTATTGGTCAGGAAACCAAGCCATGAGGTCGTAGTGACGGGTGAGTCCCGGCACGTGAAGGGCCGCTGCGAACTGGACATTTGCCGTCAGCAGGTGACCGCGGCGCTGGACGCACCGCAGTAGAGCGGGGTCACATCTTCGGCTGCCGGCAGGCCTTCGCCGCGGCCGCCGCCATTCGTGTGGTCTTGTTCACACCTGCGTTCCTGGCCTGAGCCTGGGGCGGCGCCAGTCAGACGGTGGTGCCGATGCCGCCGTCTACCGGGATGACGGCGCCAGTGACGTACGCGCCCGCCCGCGAGGCCAGGTAGATCGCCACGCCGGCCATGTCGTCGGGGCGGCCGATCCGGCGCAGCGGAGCCGCCTCGGCGATCGCGTCGCCGAACGTTTTGAGCGTCGCCGCCATCATCTTGGACTCGAACGGGCCCGGGGCGACGGCGTTCACGGTGATCGCCCGTGGGCCGAGTTCCTTGGCCAGCACCCGGGTCATCTGGTGCAGGCCCGCCTTGCTGGCCGAGTAGGCATACGTGGGGAGCGGCGGCACCCGGAGCCCGTCGATGCTGCCGATGTTGATCACCCGCGCCGGGTCATCCGGTGTGCCCGGCCGCCTCCAGCATCGGCAAGAACGCCCGGGTCAGGAAGAACGGCGTCTTCAGGTTGAGGTCCACGACCTTGTCCCAGGCCGCGGCGGGAAACTCGTCGAGCGGCGCGCCCCAGGTCGCGCCGGCGTTGTTGACCAGCACGTTCAGGGTCTGCTCCCGCTCGCCGACCAGACCGGCCAGGCGCAGGCACTCCGCCTCGGTGGACAGGTCTGCGGGGATGGCCGAAACCGTTCCGTGCTGGGCCAGTTCGGCTTCCGCGGCGGCGCAGGCATCGGCCTTGCGCGAGCTGATGTACACGCGGGCCCCCGCCTGCAGCAGGCCGCGCGCGATCATCAGCCCGATCCCGCGGGTTCCGCCGGTCACCACGGCTGTCTTTCCGGACAGGTCGAACAGGTCCATCGCATCTCCTGGGCACCCAAGGGCCGGGCCGGTGAGGCCGCCGCTGGCCGGAAGCGTACGCCACGCCGGTCCCGGCAAACCTCGTGGCCACCCCAACGCCCCGCCCGGTAGAATGTGCACATGGCCGCAGCAGCGATCTGTCACCGATTTACCGGGCCCTGGCCGCGTGTGGACACGCCAGGGACCGGCTTCGCGCTGCGCTAATACCTTCTGCTGACCGGCTCTCGCCGGGCGAGCCCACGGGCCAGGGAATTCACCCCCTCCGTTCGCTCGGCCAAGGAGCCCGTCATGCTTACCGTGCTATCCGCTGACCAGCTCGGACGCGATCTGTCCGTCCGGGACCTGACCGACCCGGCCGAAGGGCCGCACGCGATCCAGCTCGTCGCCGACCGCGCCGCCGGTGCGCTCGCCGCTCACCGGGGCGGCCAGGTGCGCTGGTGCCGTGGCGACCGTATCGTCTCCGTCGCCGACAACTACGATCTGCTCGGCTACGACCCCGCCGATATCACCAGGGAGGCCCGTTACTCCCGGTACGTCGATGCGCGGCAGATGCTGCGTAGCCACTCCTCTGCCCTGATCCCGCCCGCGCTGCGGGCGCTGGCCGCCCGGCCCAGCGACGATGTGCTCCTTGTCTGTCCCGCTCTGGTGTACCGGCGCGACAGCATCGACCGGCTGCACACGGGCACCCCGCACCAGCTCGACCTATGGCGGGTGACCAGCCGCGCCCAGGCGATGACGCCGGAGGATCTGCACGAGATGATCCGGGTGCTGGCCGGAGCGCTGCTGCCCGGCGCCCGGTACCGGCTCGAACCGCGCACCCACCCGTATACCGTCGGTGGCCAGCAGGTCGACGTGTGGCACGACGGCGAATGGGTCGAGGTCGGCGAGTGCGGGCTGGCGCACCCCCAGGTGCTCCGCGCCGCCGGGCTCGGCGGCGAATACAGCGGCCTGGCGCTGGGCATGGGCCTGGACCGGCTGCTCATGCTGATCAAGGACATCCCCGACATCCGGCTGCTCCGCTCGGCGGATCCGCGCGTGGCCGGGCAGATGCTGACCCTGGACCGTTACACCGCCGTGTCGACCCGGCCCGAGATCTCCCGCGACCTGTCGGTTGCCGTCGCCGCCGGTGACCTGGCAGAGGACCTCGGTGACCGGGTGCGGGATGCGCTTGGCGCCGACGCTGCATGCGTCGAGTCGGTCCAGATCATGCAGCGCACCCCCGGCGCCGGGCTGCCCGAGCAGGCCCGCCGCCGGCTCGGCGCAACCGCCGCTCAGGACAACCTGCTCGTCCGGATCGTGCTGCGCGACCTGGACCGGACGCTTACCGGCCAGGAGGCGAATTCGCTCCGGGACAGGATCTACGCGGCGATCCATCAGGGCTCGGTATACCAATGGGCCGGCCCGCCCCCGCTGGCCGGGGCACGCGGCTGACCAGAAATTCGGTTGCGAACGCCACGCCACAGGCTCATGATGCACGCGGTAATCCAGCGCAGGCCAAGCCGGTAGGCCTTGCTGACAGGTCAACCCAAGGAGCGAGGATGCGAGCAGCCGTCATGTCCATCGAAAAGGGCTTCTGGACCCGTTCGGAGGGTATGGCACTTGCTTCGCAGAACGCTGAACTTGGGAATCCTGGCGCATGTAGACGCCGGTAAGACAACTCTCACGGAGCGGCTGCTGTTCGCCGCCGGGGTTATCGACGAGATCGGCAGCGTCGATCGGGGCACGACGCAGACCGATTCGCTGGCGCTGGAGCGGCAACGCGGGATCACCATCAAGTCCGCGGTCGTGTCGTTCGCCATCGGCGACGTCACCGTCAACCTCATCGACACGCCCGGCCACCCGGATTTCATTGCCGAGGTGGAACGCGCCTTGAGCGTGCTCGACGGTGCCATCCTGGTGGTCTCCGCGGTCGAAGGCGTGCAGCCACAAACGCGTATCCTGATGCGCGCGCTGCGCCGGCTTGGCGTCCCCGCCCTGATATTCGTCAACAAGATCGACCGTCGCGGCGCCGGCTATGAGCGCCTGTTGTCGGCCATTTCGGCGCGATTGACGCCAGCGATCATCCCCATGGGATCGGTGCGCGGCATCGGTACGCCCAACTCAGTTTTCATGCCTTACGCAACCGGCGACGCTCACCACGCCGCCAGGCTGGCCGAAGTCCTGGCTGAGCGGAACCAGGAGATCCTGGCTGCGTACGTGGACGGCGATCCTGGCTTGTCGCAGCGGCGGCTGCGCGGAGAACTCGCGGCGCAGACCGGGCGGGGCAGCGTGTACCCGGCGTTTTTCGGGTCGGCGCTCACCGGAGCGGGCGTGGATTCGCTGATGAACGGCATCGCCGAACTCCTGCCGGCCGCCGAGCGGGACGGTGGCGGCCCGGTTTCCGGCCGGGTTTTCAAGATCGAGCGCGGCGCGGCCGGTGAGAAGATCGCCTACGTCCGCATGTTTTCCGGCACCGTATGCATGAGGGACCGGGTCCGGTTCGGCCGCAGTGGCCAGCGGAAGGTGACCGCGATCAGCGTCTTCGCCGACGGGCAGGCCGTCCGGCGGGACCGCGTGTCGGCCGGGCAGATCGGAAAGCTGTGGGGCCTGGCGGAGATCCAGGTGGATGACGCGGTCGGCACGCCACGGCAGGCCGGGGAGCACCAGTTCGCGCCGCCGACCCTGGAGACGGTCGTCGTTCCCCGTAACCCCGGCGAGAACGGGGCCCTCCGCGTCGCGCTTGCCCAGCTTGCCGAGCAAGACCCGCTGATCAACGTCCGGCAGGACGGCATCCGCCAGGAGATCTCCGTCTCGCTGTACGGCGAGGTCCAGAAGGAAGTCATCGAGGCGACGCTGGCCAGTGACTTCGGCCTGGCAGTCAGCTTTCGCGAGACGACGACGATCTGTATCGAACGGCTCATCGGCACCGGCGCGGCCGTCGAGTGGCTGCGCAAGCCGCCCAACCCGTTCCTGGCCACGATCGGGCTGCGCCTCGAACCGGCGGCGGTCGGCACCGGCGTTAAGTTCGACATCGACGTCGAACTGGGGTCCATGCCCGTCGCCTTTTTCCGGGCGGTCGAGGACACCATGCGGGAAACCCTGCAGCAGGGCCTCTACGGCTGGGCGGTCACCGACTGCCTCGTCACGATGACGCACTCCGGGTACCTCGCCAAGCACAGTCTCGGCCATCAGCGCTTCAACAAGAGCCTGTCGAGCACCGGCGAGGACTACCGCAAGCTGACGCCGCTTGTCGCGATGGCCGCGCTGCGGCAGGCGAGGACCGTGGTGTGCGAGCCGATTCACCATTTCCGGCTGGACGTGCCGGCCGGCATGCTGGCCCAGCTGCTGCCCGCCCTGACCCGGTTGCGCGCGATCCCGCACACGCAGGTGACCGGGGAGACCTCGGCAACGCTGGAGGGCGACATCCCGGCGGCCCGGATACACGAGCTGCGGCAGCAGTTGCCGGCGCTGACCGGCGGCGAAGGCGTGGCCGAGCTGCACCTTCGACCGCTACGAACCGGTGAGCGGCACGCCGCCGGCCCGGCCGCGGACCGACAACAACCCGCTGAACCGGGTGGAATACCTGCAGCGCGTCACCCGGCGGGCGAACCTGGCGACGTGAGAGCACCCGGCAGCAGAGCTGCTGGGCTCGCGGCGCCAGTGCTAGCCTCGACCCCGCCGCCCCGCCCAAAGCTGCCCCTGGCGGCGTTCTCGTCGGTCGCCAGCCAACCAGGCTGGCTCCCTCCTCGGCCTTGCCAGGGATTGCCTGGATCGCCGCTCACTATTCCGGCGCCCCTACTACCGGGCACTCTGGAGGCCCGCGGTCCAGCCGGCGATGCTGGTGACCTCGGCCTGGCGGGGAAATACCTTGCCCAGCAGGACCTGGTGCACCTCGGGATCACCGTCCAGGCAGCCGTCCGCCAGGACGGTGAGCCGGTAGTCCAGGTCGGCGGCCTGGCGGAGGGTGGACAGCACCACGCCACTGGTGGCGATACCGGCCAGCACCAGGTGATCGGTGCCGCGGGCGCGGAGCACCACGTCCAGGTCGCTGCCGGCGAAGGCGGACACCCGGCGCTTGGTCACCAGCACGTCGCCGGCCTCCGGGGCGACGGCGGGATGGATCTCGCGTGCGGGGTCACCATCGGTGAACCGGCCGGACCCGGCGATCGTCGCGAAGGTCTTGTTGCGGTCGCTGACCTCGGGATATCCCGGGCGGAACGAGACGGTCACGTAAATGACCGGGATGCCCGCATCGTGGGCGGCGCCGGCTGCGGCGGCCAGCCGCTCCAGGTAGCCGCCGTCGTTGCCGAACCGCTCCACGATGCCTCGTTGCACGTCCATGATCAGCAAGGCCGTCGATGTCATGCTGGGGACCGTATCAGTGGTTCGCCAGACTATGTTTCATGGATGAGGCTGGCGGTGCCGAGGAGGTTGCCGCGGTCATCGCGTTCTGGCGGGACCTGGGGCTGCCGGGGCTTGTGGACATCCACACTCACTTCATGCCGCCCAACGTGCTGGCCAAGGTGTGGGCGTTCTTCGAGGACGCCCACGGGCCGGCCGGGGTGGCGTGGCCGATCACCTACCGCCAGCCCGAGGAGGAGCGGGTGGCCCTGCTGCGGGCGTTCGGCGTGCGCACGTTCAGCGCGCTGCTGTACCCACACAAGCCGGGCATGGCGTCATGGCTCAACTCGTGGGCGGCCGGATTCGCGGCCCGGACCCCGGACGCGCTGCACACCGCGACGTTCTTCGCAGAGCCCGGCGCCGGCGGTTACGTGGCCGAGGCGATCGGCGCGGGCGCGCGCCTGTTCAAGGCCCATATCCAGGTAGGCGGCTACGACCCCAGAGACGACCTGCTGGACCCGGTGTGGGGGCAGCTCGCCGAGGCGCGCGTGCCCGTGGTCGTGCACTGCGGTTCCGGGCCCACCGCCGGGCGGTACACCGGCCCGGGGCCGATCGGCGAGGTGCTGGCCCGCCATCCCCGGCTGATCGCGATCGTCGCCCACCTTGGTGCGCCCGAGTACGCCGAGTTCCTCGACCTCGCCGACCGCTACGCCGGTGTCCATCTCGACACCACGATGGCGTTCACCGACTTCCTCGACCGGCTGGCGCCGTTCCCGGCGGCGCTGCTGCCCAGGCTGGCGGCGGCGGCCGACCGCGTCCTGCTGGGCAGCGACTTCCCCAACATCCCCTATCCCTACCTGCACCAGCTCCAGGCCCTCGCCCGGCTGGACCTCGGCGCGGCATGGCTGCGCGGGGTGTGCCACGGCAACGCGGCGCGGCTGCTTGCGCTGTGACGCTCGCCGCCGGCAGGCCCGGCTGGGTGGGATGGCCAGAAGCACGTAGCGAGCAAGATCAGCAGGGACCGGTGTTGGGGTCGGCCTGGCTGACGGCACGGGGGGCGCGGTTGGCGGGCCAGATCAGCACGGCGATGAGTGCGTAGAGGATCACCGCGCCCGGGACGCCTGCGAGCGGGCTGGCGCCGGTCAGCACGCCGCCGAGGCCCTCGCCGAACCACCAGACCATGACGGCCCAGGCGATCGACGCGGCCAGCGCAAGCTTGACGGTGTGGCGGAAGAACAAGCCAACGGCGATGGACAGCTGGATGACGGCGAAAGCGGTGTTGTACAGCGCGATGTGCTGCGCCATGACCTGCGCGGACCAGATGACCGGGCGCGCAATCAGCGCCGGGTTTCCCGCCGCCACCGGCGCAATGGTCGTGGCGGTGGGAAACCCGGCTGAACATATATGGCTGGAACTGCAGGGCCGCGTCGAGCAGCCACACCGTGCCAAGGAGCAGTTGCAGCGCTCGCCGCGTTGGCCACGCTGACATCCGCAGGCGGGGAGACCGGCGAAGGCCGTTCTTGGCTGAGCTGTGACGTCGCTCATGGAGACCTCCGGATATATATGAGCGGCGCGCTGCCGTGCCCCGCTCTGGGGACAGGGCAGCGCGCCGGTGGGTGGGATGTGGGTGGGATGTGGGTCAGATGTTCTGGCAGAGCAGCGGCCGGAAGAAGATGCTCGGCTGGCCGTTCCTGAGGATGTTGTTGCTGGTGCCCTGGTGCAGGTTGAGATACCAGCCGGTCGCCGGAATTCCCGAGGTCACGCCGGTCACCGTGCGGGTCTGGTTCAGGATCTGGCCGGCGCTGTTGGCGGTGAAGTCCATCAGCATGTACAGCACTCCGCCCTGGCTCTGGCAGCTGCCGGTGTGGATGTGCGCGGCGTGCATGCCCGGGGAGACGCCGCTGGCGTTCACGGTCACCGTCAGGGTCTGGGCGGTGGGGCTGTAGGTGAGGGTGGCCGACCCGGCCGGGATGCCGAAGCCGGTGCCGTGCGGGGTGACCTCCAGCGCGGTCAGCGGCAGCGGCGCGGTGGGCGTGCCGTTGTCCAGGTCCGGGTTCGCGACCGCCGCTCCGGTGCTGCTGACCAGCTGCTATTCCTCGATCGCCCCGCCTACGCCGCGCAGGTGATCACGGAAACTCAGCGAAGGCGTCCGGCTGCGCCCGGCCAGGTAGGCATCAAAGTGGAGCTGACGGCGCAGCGAGATGCCCGCCCGGCTCCGTTCCGCTTGATGTTGCTCGGCGTCGCGGATCTTTTCCGCGAGAGTGAAAACGTCCTCAGCATGGCTGGATGAGACGAACAGCACGCCATCGTCGTCGGCGACGACCAGGTCGCCGCGGCTTACCGTCCACTCTCCCACCCTGGCCGACTCCAGGGCATCGGGCGGACGGGCATCGAGGCGTTGCGGGCCGGTAGGGATCGCGCCCAGGCTGAAGACCGGCACCCCGATGGCCTTGATGTCGGCTGTGTCGCGGTGAAGTCCCCAGATCACTACTCCGGCCAGCCCGGCGGCCTGCGCCTCCAGGACCACGAGATCGCCGACACATGCCTCGTCGAACCGCCCACCGTTATCGACCACCAGCACGTCGCCGGGCGCTGCTTGGCCGAACGCCTCGAGGAAGACGTCGACGCTGCCGACATGCCGGGCCGGGCAGACCCGCCCCGCCAGGCGGCTGCCCGGCACCACGGCGTGCGCGGGCGCGGGCGCGCACCGGACCGGGAGCCGGGCGCGAATGCACGCATCGGCCAGATACGGAGTGGTCAGCGCCGCAAACCGCCGCTGCAGCTCGTGGTGGTCCATGCCGTCCATGCTCGGTGCGGTGCGGCAGCGATCCCAGAGCCAATGCCGGGGAATTGGTTTGCTCCTGCGGCCGGTTTGCCCGATTTCATGATCCGGTAGGTTCTTTGCCCTCAGCGGGGCGAAACACTACCGGATCATGCTTGTCCACAGACCGGGCGCTAGGCCGAGACCCCGGCGGGCCGGATGGCCTCACCGGCCGCGAGGGAAGGCCCGCCCGCGAGGTGATGCCGAGTTTCTGGAAGGCGTGCCGCAGGTGGGTCTCGACGGCCGGCTGGGTGATGAACAGGTGCTGGGCGATCTGCCGGTTCGACAGCCCATCGGCGGCGAGCGCGGCGACCCGCCGCTCGGCACTGGTGAGCGCTTCCGGGCCGGTCAGCGCGGTGTGCCGGGGCCTGGCACCGGCCGCGATCAGCTGCTGCCTGGCCAAGGCGGCCAGCGGCACGGCGCCGGTGCGCCGGGCGAGGTCGAGCGCGCGGCGCAACGGCACGCGGGCGTCGGCGTTCCGCCCGGCCCGCCACGACGCGATGGCCGGGTTGACGACGTTCAGAGAGCGCCAGCCGTGGCCGGCCACGGTCAGGTCGTCGAGCGCCTCGGCGGGGCGCTGCTGGGCCAGCCTGAGCGCGCCCCGGGCCTGGAGATACATGAGCGTATGCAGCCAGCCCGCGGGCGGCTCGCGCTCCGCGACGGCCGTGACCACGGCCTCGGCCTCGTCGAGGCGGCCGAGACAGGTTAATGAGTCCACGAGAACGCGGCCGCCCAGGCGATGGCCAGCGGCGGTGACGTGGCAAGTTTGACATCCAGGGCCAGCTTGCTGTCGGCGGCGGCGTCATCGAGCTGGCCGAGCCGCCGCATGATCATCGAGCGCAGGCAGCCGCTGTGCGCGACCATGCTCAGCGAACCCCGCGCGCCACGGCCGTCGAGGTGACCGCGGGGAGCCAGGCCCGGCATGACGGAGCACGTTGAGTTCGTGCCGTTCGCGGGGCACGCTGGGCTGGCGGGCGTCGGCCGGGAATCTTTTGCCGCTGGGCGAACCGGGCGGCGCCGCAGCGCAATAGAGAAGCAATGGACGACGACGAGCTGATCGCTGCCGTGGCGGGCGGTGATGACACCGCGCTCCGGGAGCTGTTTGCCCGGCACGCGCCGTGGCTGGCTGCCCGGTTGCGCGGCGTGCTGCCAGCCAGCGAGGTCGAGGACGTTCTGCAAGAGACTTTTCTGGCGGTGTGGCGGGGGGCGGGCCGGTACCGGCCCGAAGGATCAGCGGGGGGCTGGGTGTGGGGGATCGCCCGGCGGCAGGCGGCCCAGTGGCTGCGCCGCCGCGGGCCGGCTGAATTGCTGCTGCCCGCCCTGACCGCCGCCGACGGGCGGAACCCGGACGACCCGGCGGAGGCCGCCTTGTCCCGGGCGGAGGTCGCCTGCGCAGTCAGCGCGCTCGGGCCCGAGGGCGGCCCGGCCCGCGAGACGTGGCGGCTGATGTACGTCGAGGACCGGTCGGTCGCCGAGGTCGCCGAGCTGATGGGGGTGCCCGAGGGCACGGTGAAGAGCCGCGCGTACCGGGCCAGGGAGCTGATGCGCGCGGCGCTGCGGCGCCACGAGCCGGTGGGGAGGGAGGCGGCCAATGACCGGTGACGAGCTGACCGGCGGCTACGAGGGCCTGGCCGGGCGGGTGCTGGGACCGCACGATGTGGACCTGGACCGGGTGTGGCTCGGGGTGGCTGCCCAGGTGTGGCGCCGCCAGCCCGGGCCGGTGGAGCGGGTGGCCGGGCGGCTGCTGCGCTCGCCCGGCCTGGCCCGGGCGCTGATGACCACACCGTCGCTGCTGCTTGGCTGGGTGATCGCCACCGCAACCGTGCTGCTCGCCGGGGTGGGAGTCACGCTGGGCACGGGGACGCCGTGGGTAGGCCTGATCGCGCCCGCCCTTGCGGCCGCGGGCATCGCTTATGCGTACGGGCCGGGCATCGACCCGGCCTGGGAGCTGTCCCAGAGCATGGCGATCAGCGACCGGATGGTGCTGCTGGTCCGGGCGCTGGCGGTGTTCGGCCTGAACGCGGCGCTTGGGCTGGCCGCCTCGGCCGCGTCGGGGGCCGCGGCCGCGGTCACGTTCGGCTGGCTGGTGCCGATGACCGCGATCTGCGCGCTGGCGCTGGCCACGGCGACGGTGACCCGGTCGCCGAACGTCGGCGTCGCCGCGGGCGTGACCGGCTGGGTGATCGCGATCCTGGCCGGCATGGACGCCGAGGGGCAGCTCACCGCCGCGATCACCGACTCTGCCTTCGTCGTTCCGTACCTGGCGCTGGCCATCTGCTGCGCTGCCATTGTCCTGTTGGCGACCCGGATCCCGAGAGGAATGTCATGAACGTCGAGCTCGCCGAGCTGACCCGTAAGTTCGGCCGTACCCGGGCCGTGGCGGGGGTGAGCCTGGAGGCCGGCCCGGGGGTGTTCGGGCTGCTGGGCCCCAACGGGGCGGGCAAGACCTCGCTGCTGCGGATGATGGCCACCGTCCTGCCGCCGACCTCGGGCACGCTGCACCTGCTCGGCCGCGATCCGGGCGGCTACGGCCCGCGGCGGGAGATCCGGCGCAGGCTCGGGTACCTGCCGCAGAACCTCGGCTACTACCCGGGCTTCACGGTCACCGACTTCGTGGAGTACTTCGCGCTGCTCAAGGACATGCCGCCCAGGCAGGTGCCGCGGGCGGTGGCGACGGCGATCGAGCACGTGGGCCTCGGCGACCGGGCCCGGTCCAAGCTGCGCACGCTGTCCGGCGGGATGCTGCGCCGGGTCGGGATCGCGCAGGCGATCGTGAACGAGCCGGAGCTGCTGCTGCTGGACGAGCCGACCGCCGGGCTTGACCCGGAGCAGCGGGTGTCGTTCCGTGCCCTGCTCCGCGACTTCGGCCAGCGGTCCACCGTGATCGTCAGCACGCACCTGGTCGAGGACGTCGCCGCCGCGTGCACCGAGGTCATGCTGATGGACGCCGGGCGGATCGTCTTCCACGGCACCCCCGCCGACCTGATCGCCCGGGGTGAAGGGCACGGCGTCGGGGACGCGCCGCTGGAGCGCGGATACTCCGCGGTGCTGACGGCGGCGCGATCATGACCGCTGTCAGCACCCCCGTGCGGTCCACACCGCGCCAAGCGCCCTCGGCGGCGCCGCGGAACCTGGCGCGGTTGCTGTGGGTGGAACTGCGGCGCAACGCGATGCCGTTCGTGCTGCCGCTGATCGCCGTGCTGTTCTGGTTCGACTCCTACCGCATCGCCGCGACGATGCCGCCGCTGTGGGTCGAGCGCCTGTACTACATCCTGGGCCAGGGCCACGCCCTGGTCGACTTCGCCCCGTTCGTGGCGGGCGTGGCCGCCTGGATGGGCTCGCGGGACGGCAGGCGCGGCATGACCGACCTGGTCACGGCGACGGTCCGGCCGCGCTGGGAGACCCAGCTCGCCACCTGGGCCGCGACCGTCGTCTGGGCGGTGGGGTCCTACCTGGTGTTCATGGCCGTGGCGCTGGGGCTCCTTGGCCGGTCGATCGACTATGGCAGCCCGCCGTGGTGGTCGGTCGCGGCGGCCGGGGTGGGTGTGGCCGCATTCACCTCCGCCGGGTTCGCCCTCGGTGCGTACTTCCCCGGCCGGTTCATCGCGCCCATCGCCGCGTTCGGCGCGCTGTTCGCGATGGGGACGTCATCGCAGGCCGGGTTCCACGAGTCCAGCGGGTGGGTGCTGATCCTGCCGACCATGTCGAACAGCAACTTCGACATGGACGCGGGGATCTTCTATCCCTTCCTGCCGGACGTCCCGATCGCCCGGGTAATGTTCGCCGCCGGGATAGCGGTGGCGCTGGTGGGCCTGCTCGGCCTGCCGGTAATCGCGGGCGGGCCGCGGCTGCGGCTGTCCGCCGCGGTGGTCACCGCGATTGGGGCGGCTGCGGCCGTCGCGGCGGTCACGCTGACCTCGACCGCTCACATAGGGCCCCACGGCGCGGTCATTCCGGCGCTGCACGATGCGGCCAGCGACCGGCTGATCCCGTACACCCCGGTCTGCGGCCAGGCCGGGATCCCCGTCTGTGTGCACCCGGCATACCGGTCCTACCTGCCCGACGTGCAGGCCGCGCTGCGCCCGGTGGCCCAGGAGTTCACTGGGCTGCCCGGCGCCCCGGTCCGGGCCAGCCAGATCCCCTCGGTCTTCCAGAACGGCCCGTCCGGGCTGGGTTCCTCGCTGACCGCCGCGCAACTCCAGGTCGAAACCATCGGCGGCAGCCCACTGGTCCTGCATATGGCCCTCAATGCCATCACCCTGCCCGGCTCGTTCGGGATGGACAGGTCCGGGTTCCTCGGCCTGATCCGGCTCGAGTTCGTGCACGCGTTCGTCGGCGCCGGCGGCGGCCCCGGAACCCCGGCGCAACAGGTGGTCCAGGCGGCCCTGCTCCAGGACGGCGGGACTCCGCTGGCCGCGCAGCCGAACGTGCTCGGCTACTCGCCGTGGCCCTTGCCTGACAGCGGACCGAGGCAGGCGGCCAGCTACCCACCGCAGCTGTCCGCTGCCGCCCAGCGGTTCGCCGCGCTGCCGGCCACCGCCCGGCACGCCTGGCTCGCGGCCCACCTGGGCGCGCTACGGGCCGGCCATCTCGCACTGGGACAAATTCCATGACCGCCGCAGGGGTACACCAGTCGGCTCCGGGAGCGGCGCCGGCCCCGGCAGCCAGGCCGGGCAGCGGCTGGCTGCGCCTGGCCTGGCTGTACCTGATCAGCCGCCGGGCACCGGGCGCGCTGGCGCTGCTGGCCGGGTTCGGTGCGCTGCTGTGGGCGGCGCTGTTCTGGCACTGGAACGTAGCGGGCGGCGCAGCGGCGGCCATGGTGATTCCGCTGATCGTCGAGGCCGGCGTCGCCGCTGTCATCGCCGTTACCTGCTATGGCCCGTTCGGCGAGCCGGAACGGGCCACCGGCCGGTGGCTGCCGTACCTGCGGCTGGGCGGGACCGTCGCGCTGACCGCGGCCGCGGTCGGGGCGCTGGCCGCCGGATCGGCCGGCGGTACCCTGCCCCAGGGCTTCCTGGCCATGGTCCGCAACGTGGTTGGTATCACCGGTGTCGGCCTGCTGTCCGCGGCCGTGCTGGGCGGATTGCTGGCCTGGGCCGGCCCCATGGCCTACCTGGTGCTGACCGAGACCATGCTGAGCGAGGGCCGGAGTTCGCCGTGGGTCTGGCCGACCCGGCCGCCACACGACCTCGGCGCGGCGCTCTGCGCCGTCGGCGTCTTCGCCGCCGGGGCCGCGCTCATCACCCTGCGCGGGGCCCGCGAGTCCGCCCGCGACTAAGCCGCCGCACCCAGCGTGCCGCTTCCCGCGCGCCCCCTCCCGCCCAAGCCGCTGCGCCGCTTTCCGTGTGCCGCCTCCGGTCTGCCGCGCGCCGTCTCCCGCTCCCGCGCCGTCTCCCGCTCCCGCGTCGTCTCCCGCTCCCGCGCGCCGCCTCCCGCTCCCGCGCGCCGCCTCCCGCTCCCGCGCGCCGGGGCATATGCCGTCCACCATGTGAGACGCCCGATGCCGACATATCCTCGTTTCCGCACGCGCAAATCGGACAAATAGGGGCGCCGGTCCGTGCGTTTGTGAGGATAAGTCGCCCGAGTGGGCGGGGGAGGCATCCGTCCGGACGGGGCGGGAGTGGATTACTGGCGGGAGGAGATCAGGACGGCTAGGCCGTCCAGGATGCGGTCCAGGCCGAAGGTGAACTCGGCCTCGGGGGGGTCGGCGCGGTCGAACACCCCGGCGGCGATGAACTTGGTCAGGGCCGGGAAGCGCTGCGGATCGGCCAGCATGGTGAGTCGTCTGCGCGTACGAGGCCATCCACTCGTCCGGGGTCTTGCCGGAGGCGCGGACGGCGGCCTCGATGTCGGCGTCGATCATGGCGCCGTTCCGGACGTAGCCGCTGACCAGCAGGATCGCGGATGCCTTCTCGTTCTCTTCGAGCCCGGTTTCCTGCAGGCAGCGCAGCCCCTCCTCAAACCAGGCGACCTCATTCGGAAGGGTGGGCAGGCCGCGGATCGGGATGTGCAGCACCCAGGGGTGCCGTTGCATAGCGGCGCGCATAGTCCAGGCCCACCGGGACAGCCCCGCCCGCCAGCCGGCGCCGTCCCCGGGGCCGGTGGGCCACGGACCATAGGCGGCGTCCTGCATGAGCGCGAGTAGTTCGTCTTTGGCGGTCACGTACCGGTAGAGCGACATCGGTGCCGTGCCGAGTTCGGCGGCGACCCGGCTCATGGATACCGCTGCCAGACCCTCCGCGTCGGCGACCTGCACGGCGGCGGCGACGATGCGCTCCAGGCTCAGCCCGGGCTTGGGCCCCTTGTGCGGCCGGCCGCGCACCCCCCAGGCCGCCGCCACGCCGGCCGGCAGGTCCTGCTCTCCCACTGCCCGCTCCTCAGCCCGGGTGGGACCGCGCCGCCTTGGCTCGCTCATGGTCTCGCTCCGTTATGGCCTCTCGCGACCGCTTCGCTTCGAAAGCCAGTTGACAGCCATCCTAGAACTGCGTATATCCTACGCAGAAGTGCGTATGCCATACGCAATAGTTTGGCCCGAGATTGAGGAGAACACCCCATGCCCCATGAACTGGCCGTCGAGGCGGCCGGCCTGCGGAAGTCCTACGGCAGCGTGCTGGCCCTGGCCGGCGTGGACCTGCGCGTCCCGGCGGGCAGCCGCTGCGCCGTGCTCGGTCCCAACGGAGCAGGCAAGACGACCACCGTGCGGATTCTTGCCACGCTGACCCGCCCCGACGCTGGCCAGGCCAGGGTCGCGGGCTGCGACATCCTTCGCGACCGGCACCGGCTGCGTCGGCGGATCAGCCTGACCGGGCAGTTCACCGGGCTGGACGCGCAGCAGACCGGCGCGGAGAACCTGCACATGGTGGCGCGGCTGTCCGGGCTGGCGCGCGGGCCGGCCCGCCGCCGGACAGCGGAACTGCTTGAGCAGTTCGGCCTGGCCGATGCCGCCCGGCGGCGGGTCAGCACCTATTCCGGCGGTATGCGACGGCGGCTCGACCTGGCCGCGACCCTGGTCACCGAGCCCTCGGTGATCTTCCTCGACGAGCCGACGACCGGGCTCGACCTGCCCAGCCGGCTAGCGCTGTGGCAGGTCATCACCGAGCTTGGCGGATCCGGCGTGACGACCGTGCTCACCACGCAGTACCTGGAGGAAGCCGACCGGCTCGCGGACCAGATCGTCGTCATCGACGCCGGCCGGGTCGTGGCGGAGGGCACCCCGGCCGAGCTCAAGCAGCAGGTAGCCGGCCAGCGCCTGGAGCTGATCCTCACCAGCAGGTCTGCGTTCGATGACGTCGCCCGTGCCGCGGCCTGGGTCGGCGTCCTTGAGGCCGACCCAGGCCGCCTGCTGATCAGCGTCGCCACCAACGGGAGCGCCGCGCATGTCCGGCAGTTGCTCGATGCGCTCGACCCGCGGCGGGCGGCGGTCGAGAGGTTCAGCGTGCGCGGCGCCACCCTCGACGACGTGTTCCTCGCCCTGACCGGCCACCTGCCCGAGCAGGCAGGCGAGGCCGGGCCCCACGCCCAGCACGAGGGCAGCGACCAGAAGGAGGTCATCGATGTCTGACACCGTCATCGTAGTTCCCGCCGCCGCCCGTGGGCGCGCCCGGCCATCCCCGGCGCTGGCCAGCATGCCGGTCATGATCGCGCGGTGCGTCCGGCTGACCCGGCGCAACCTGGACGCGCTGATCACCGCGCTGGTCCTGCCCATCCTGCTGATGCTGATGTTCGTCTACCTGTTCGGCGGCGCGATCGCCACAGGCACGAGCTATGTCCAGTACGTGGTCCCCGGAGTGGTGCTGCTCTGCGCCGGGTTCGGCGCGGCCAACACGGCGGTCAGCGTCTGCCAGGACATGACCGGCGGCGTCATCGACCGGTTCCGGTCCCTCGACGTCCCGGGGCAGGCGCTGCTGGCCGGCCATGTGATCGCCAGCATCGTGCGGAACGCGGCGTCCACGCTGCTGGTGTTCGGCGTGGCGCTGCTGATCGGCTTCCAGCCGCACGCCAGCCCGCTGGCCTGGGCCGCAGCCGTGGGCGTTCTGCTGCTGTTTGTCCTGGCCATCTCCTGCCTGGCTGCGGTGGCCGGGCTGCTGGCCACCTCAGCCGAGGCCGCCAGCGGATTCGTGTTCGCGATAATTTTCCTGCCCTATCCCAGCAGCACGTTCGTGCCCATCGCGACCATGCCCACCTGGCTCCAGGGCTTCGCCCGCGACCAGCCGGTCACGCCGGTGGTGGAGACGCTGCGCGGCCTGCTGCTCGGTACGCCGGTCGGCGCCAGCCCATGGCACGCGGTGGCCTGGTGCGGCGGCATCATGGTGGGCGCGGTGGCCATCTCCGGTGTGCTGTTCCGCCGCCGCACGGCCTGACCGTCCGGGCCGCCTCCCTAGCCGCGGTACAACTCGGCCACCCGGAACGCGAGATCCAGGGACTGGCCGCGGTTGAGCCGGGGATCGCAGGCGGTCTCGTACCGGAACGTGAGGTCGTCCTCGGTGAGGCCGTGGCTGCCGCCGACGCACTCGGTCACGTCGTCGCCGGTGAACTCGATGTGGATACCGCCGGGATGGGTGCCGAGCGAGCGGTGCACCTCGAAGAAGCCGGTGACCTCGGCGAGGATGTCCTCGACGTGCCGGGTCTTGCGCCCATCGGGTGCCTCGATCGTGTTGCCGTGCATCGGGTCGCAGATCCAGACCACTTGCGCACCGCTCGCCGCGACCTTCTCGGCGATGGGCGGCAGGCACGATCGGACCCGGCCCGCGCCCATGCGGGTGATGAACGTCAGCCTGCCCGGCTCGTTGTCCGGATTGAGCGCTTCGATCAGGGACAGGGCGTCCTGCGGTGTCGTCGACGGCCCCAGCTTGACGCCGACCGGGTTGCGGAGATGGCGGAAGAACTCCACGTGCGCTCCGCCCAGCGCCCGGGTGCGCTCGCCGATCCAGGGGAAGTGGGCCGATGTGTCGTAGGGCAGCCCGGTCCGTGAGTCGATGCGGGTCAGGGCCCGTTCGTAGTCCAGCAGCAGGGCCTCGTGGCTGGAGTAGAACTCCACCGTGCGGAACTCGGCAGGGTCGGTGCCGCTGGCATGCATGAAGGTCAGCGCGCGGTCGATCTCCCCGGCCAGGGCCTCGTAGCGGCGGCCCGCCGGGCTGGCCGCGACGAAATCGGTGTTCCACGTGTGCACCTGGCGCAGGTCGGCGTAGCCGCCCTGGGTGAAAGCCCGGCAGAGGTTGAGCGTTGCCGCCGAGTAGTGGCAGGCGCGCAGCAGCCGCTGCGGGTCGGGCGTCCTGGCCTCGGCGGTGAACTCAAGGCCGTTGACGGCGTCGCCGCGGTAGACGGGAAGCTCGGTCCCGTCGCGGACCTCCGTGGCCTGGGACCGCGGCTTGGCGAACTGGCCGGCCAGCCGGCCGATCTTGACCACGGGCACGCTGGCGGCGTAGGTGAGTATGATCGCCATCTGCAGCAGCGTGCGCAGCTTGCCCCGGATCGCGTCAGCCGTCGATCCGGCGAATGTCTCCGCGCAGTCGCCGCCTTGCAGGACGAAGGCCTCGCCGCGGGCCACCGCGGCCAGCCGCTGGGTCAGGTTGTCGCATTCGCCCGCGAACACCAGCGGTGGGAGCCGGGCGATTTCGCTGGTCACCGCCGTCACCGCCGCCGGCTCGGGCCACTGTGGCTGCTGGGACGCGGGAAGGTCACGCCATGCGTCGAGCACACCGAGGTCCATGCCGTCAGCGTATGGCGCCGGGGATGGTTCAGGCAGCAGGCAGGGCTGGGGCGTTGGTTCATGTGATGGCACCGGCGCCGCTGTCGGCTGCGCCCGGCCGGTCAGGCCCGCCGGGCGAGCCGCACCGGATCCAGCGGCGGTGCGGGCAGCGGCGCCCCGCGGTAGCCGGGCACCACGCCGAAGCGCTGTCCCCGGGCCCAGTCGCGCGCCGCATCGGCGATGTCGTCCGGCGTGCGGCCCACGAAGTTCCACCACATCAGCAGTGTCTCGCCCAGCGGCTCGCCGCCGAGCAGGAAAAGCCTGGCGCCGCCGCGTGCGGTGATCGCCACGGACTCGCGTTCGGGTGGCAGGTACAACAGGCTGCCGGGGGCAAGCTCGGTCCCGCCCGCGCCAGCCGTTCCGAATGCTGCAAAGATCACGTGTTCATGGGACAGCGTCAGCGGTATGGTGCCGCGGGCGTCCACCGCGGCGCTGATCTCCGCGCCCACCAGCGGGGAGAACACGCGGGCGGGGGAGGCGGCGCCGGCCAGCGAGCCGGCGAACACCGTCACGTCGAGCCCACCGGCGCGCAGCTTCGGCAGGTCGGTCAGGTGTTCAAAATCCGGCGCCACCTGCCGGTGCGCATCGGGCAGGGCCAGCCAGAGCTGTACTCCGTGCAGGCTCGGGTCGTGGTCTTCGGGAGACTCCTCGGAGTGGGCGATGCCATCCCCCGCGGTCATCAGGTTGAGCTGGCCGGGCCGGATCAGCTGCTCGCTGCCCAGGCTGTCCCGGTGCAGCACGGTGCCCTCGATGAGCCAGGTGACCGTCTGCAGCCCGATGTGCGGGTGTGGCGGAACCTGCATGCCCGCGACGCCATCGACCGAGGTCGGACCGTAGTGGTCGACGAAACACCAGGCGCCGACGCTGCGCCGCTGCCGCAGTGGCAGCAGGCGCCGCACCTCGATGTCCCCGACCCGGGCCAGGCGCGCGCTGGTGACCTCGGCGCCAGCAGCGGCCGCGGCGGCCGCGGTACCCGCGGGGACGTCCAGGTCCTGGTCGACGGTGCTCATGGGCACCTCCCTTGCGCGCGGCGGGGGCGTTGACCGGCCCCCGGATGCGACCATAGCTCCGCAGAGCCGACGAGCGAGCGAGGAGGCCCGCGTGACGAGTGCCCGGGAGACCCAGGACGAACTGAAGGCGGCGGGCCGGAAGCTGCGGGCGGCCATCCCCCGCGTGTACGGGGGCTACGGCGCGCTGCATCAGGCGGCGATGGGAGACGGTGCGCTGCCGGCCAAGACGAAGGAACTGATCGCCCTCGCCATCGCGGTCACCAGGGAATGCGACGGCTGCATCGCGGCACACGCGCGCTCGGCCCACCGGAGCGGGGTGACCGCCGAGGAGGTCGCCGAGGCCATGGGTGTCGTGATCCTCATGAACGGCGGCCCCGGCACGGTCTGGGGCCCGCGCGCCTACGCCGCCTTCGAGGAGTTCGCCGCTGCGGCAGCGGACCGCGGCTGACCGGGCCGACCCCGCGCGGCGCCTAACCGACCCTGCCCAGCGCCCAACCGACCCTGCCCAGCGCCTAACCGACCCTGCCCAGCGCCTAACCGACCCCGCGCGGCGCTCAGCCGACGAGGGTCTTGACGGCGGCGGTCAGTTCGGTCAGCGCTGACTTCGCGTCAGCGAAGAACATGCTGGTCTTCGGGTTCACGTACAGCTCGTTGTCGATACCGGCGTAGCCGTGCCCCATCGACCGCTTGATCACGATGATGCTCTTGGCCTGGTCCACGTCGAGGATGGGCATACCCGAGATCGCGGTCCCCGGCCGGCGGGCGGCGGGGTTGGTGACGTCGTTCGCGCCGATCACCAGCGCCACGTCGGCGCGGGCGAACTCGGGGTTGATCTCGTCCATCTCCTTGAGCTGCGGGTAGGGCACGTTCGCCTCGGCGAGCAGCACGTTCATGTGCCCCGGCATGCGCCCGGCCACCGGGTGAATGGCGTAGCTGACCTCGGCCCCGCGCTCCTCGAGCAGCGCGGCTAGCTCGGCGACCTGGTGCTGCGCCTGCGCGGCGGCCAGGCCGTAGCCGGGCACGATGATGACCTTCTGGGCGTAGGCGAGCTGGATGGCCGCGTCGTCGGCCTGGATGGACCGCACGTCCCCGCCGGGTCCCTCGATCGCCGGGCTGGTATCGCCGGTGCCGAACCCGCCGATCATGATGTTGGCCAGCGAGCGGTTCATCGCATCGGCCATCAGCTTGGTGAGGATGCTGCCCGATGCGCCCACCAGCGCCCCGGCGATGATCAGCGCCCAGTTGCCGATCACGAATCCGGCCATGGCCACCGCGGTGCCGGTGAACGCGTTCAGCAGCGAGATCACCACCGGCATGTCCGCGCCGCCGATAGGCAACACCATCGTCACCCCGAACGCCAGCGCGGCCAGGATGATGATGATCAGGACGGGCACGCTCGGCGTGGCGATCATGTAGATGCCGCCGCCGACGGCGACCACCGCGGCGGCGGCGTTGGCGAGCCGCGAGCCGGGGAAGGTGATCGGCGCCGAGTTGACCAGGCCTTGCAGCTTCCCGGCAGCGATGATCGACCCGGAGAACGTCACCGCGCCGATCAGCACGTCGAGGATCGTGAAGATCGTGACCGACTCCGCCACGCCCGCCGTGCCCCCCGCCAGCCTCACGTATTCGTGGACCGCGACCAGCGCGGCGGCGCCGCCGCCGACCGCGTTGAAGACGCTGACCAGCTGCGGCATGGCGGTCATCTCGACGGTGCGCGCCGCGTACAGGCCGGCCCCGCCCCGATGAGCCCGCCGGTGATCATCACGATCCAGCCGGTGGCGGTGATCGTCCCGGCGTGGATGACCAGGGCGAACGTGGTGCCGATCGCGAGCGCCATGCCCGCCGTGGACACCTGGTTGCCGCGCCGCGCCGAGGCGGGGGAGTTCATCAGGTGCAGCCCGAGCACGAAGCAGGTCGCGGCCGCCACGTAGAGGAGCTGGGTGACCCAGTCAAACGTGCTCATGCCTGGCCACCCGTGCCCTGGTTCGCAGGCGCCTGCCCGTTCCCCGATACCTGGGCCGGCGGGTTACCGGCGGGCACGGGCGTGCGGGCCCGGCGGAACATCTTGAGCATCCGCCCGGTAACCACGTAACCGCCGACCACGTTCATGGCGGCGAACGCGGCGGCCACAAAGGCAAGGATGTAGCCGAGGGCGTTGTTCGCGGTCACCGCGATGAGCATGGCGCCCACGAGCACGATGCCGTGGATCGAGTTGGCGGCCGACATCAGCGGCGTATGCAGGGTCGCGGGCACCTTGCTGATGACCTCGAACCCGACCAGCAGCGCGAGCACGAAGATCGTGATGTCGGTGAGCAGCTCCGGTGTCACTGGGCATTACCTTCCTGCGGGATGTCGGCGAGCAGGGCCGCGGTGGCCGGATGGACCACCTTCCCGTCATGGGCGATGACGACCCCCGCCTGGATGTCGTCGGAAACGTCGATGGCCAGTTCGCCGTCGGACACCATGTGCAGCAGCAGCGAACTGACGTTGCGCGCGAACGCGGCCGATGCGGCGGCGGGCACCGTGGCGGCCAGGTTGCCGGCGCCGATCACGGTGACCCCGTTCTCGGTCACGATCGTCTCGCCCGGCACCGAGCCGGCTACGTTTCCGCCGAGCGGGCCTGCCCCCATGTCCACGATCACCGAGCCGGCCGCCATCGCCTTGAGCGCCTCGCTGGTAACCAGCTGCGGCGGCCGCCGGCCCGGGACCTGCGCGGTGGTGATCACCACGTCATGACGGGCGATGTGGCCGGCCAGCTCGGCCTGCTGTGCCTGCCGCTCGTCCTCGGTCAGCGCCCGGGCGTAGCCGCCCTCGCCGGCCGCGGCACCCACGGACGTCAGCTCGATGAAGGTGGCGCCCAGCGATTCGACCTCGGTTTTCGTCTGGGGCCGCACGTCGTAAGCGGAGACCACCGCGCCGAGGCGCTTGGCCGTCCCGATCGCCTGCAGGCCGGCCACGCCGGTACCCAGGATCAGCACCTTGGCCGGCCGCGCAGTGCCTGCCGCGGTGATGAGCAAGGGGAAGAATCTGCCGAACGCGTCGGCCGCGACGATCGCGGCCTTATAGCCCGCCACGTTCGCCTGTGAGGTCAGCGCGTCCATCGTCTGTGCCTTCGGCAGCGTGCGGGGCAGCCCGTCCATGCTGATCACGGTGACCCCGCGGCTGGCGAGCCCGGCCACGAACGCGGGATCGACCAGCGGGTTCAGCATCCCGAGTACGGCCTGCGCGGATCGCAGCCCGCTGACGACCTGCTCGTCAGGCCGGCCGATGGTGATGACGAGGTCGGCGCCGGTCACCAGCTCGTCGCGGGACACGATGGCGGCGCCGGCCTCGGCGTACGCGCTATCGGCGAACCAGGCGCCAGCACCGGCGCCGGACTGCACGAGCACGTCAAGGCCAGCCCCGCGCAGCCGCGCGAGCATCTCGGGAACGAGCGCCACCCGGCGTTCGCCGGGCGCGGTCTCCTTCAGGACCCCTACCTTCATGGGCACGACCTCATGACTTCCGGGAGGCAAGCAGTGCACAGCGGCTGACTCGGCGCGCCGCCCGAGTACGCCGAAAGTACCGTCACGCCGAGATGTCCGGACATGATGGCACAGCACCAGTATGGCTGCCCTGTCCGGATGCCTGGCGCGGGTACCGCCAGCTCACCCACGCGAACCCCCTAAGGGGGGATCACGGGGTTATGTGGTGCGACGGAGGGTGACGCTGATCTTCTCACTGGCGGCGACCACGGCGGCGGCATGCAACCTGCCTGGTGAGCGGGTCAGCCGCTCGATCGGGCCGGACACCGACACGGCCGCGATGACCTTTCCCCCCTGGCCGCGGACCGGGGCGGACACCGACGCGACCCCCGGCTCGCGCTCGGCCACGCTGGCCGCCCAGCCCCGGCGGCGGACCTGGGCCAGCGCGGTCGCGGTGAATTTGGCGCCGCGCAGTCCGCGGTGCATGCGCTCGGGCTCCTCCCACGCCAGCAGGATCTGGGCGGCGGAGCCGGCGGTCATCGGCAGGACCGCCCCGATCGGAACCGTGTCGCGCAGCCCGGTCGCCCGCTCCGCCGCGGCCACGCAGATCCGGGCATCGCCCTGCCGCCGGTACAGCTGAGCGCTTTCCCCGGTAATGTCGCGTAGCTGGGCGAGAATGGGCTGCGCGATCGCGAGCAGCCGGTCTTCGCCCGCCGCGGTGGCCAGCTCGGTAATCCGCGGCCCGAGGACAAACCGACCCTGGTTGTCGCGGGTCAGCACGCGGTGCCGTTCCAGCGCCACCGCAAGCCGGTGCGCGGTCGGCCTGGCCAGGCCCGTGGCCGCGACCAGCTGGGCGAGCGACGCCGGGCCGGCTTCGAGAGCGTTCAAGACGGCAACGGTCTTGTCCAGAACTCCCACTCCGCTAGCTCCGACCCCACCACCCCACCCACTGCTAGAGTTGTCCATGGTCCGATACTGCCGTCTCGAAGTTCGAGACGCAAGTCGCCGGACCACTGCTAGCGACGCGCCTGTGAGGGAGGCTGGATGACTGAGTCTGCCAGCACCCTGAGTTCGCTGGATGCGCCGCAGGCGCCGGGCCGAACGCCGCGAGGACGCGAAGCGCCGCAGCGGTGTCCCGGCGCCGAGGACCAGCCTCCCGAAGCCAGCGAAGCGCCCGCGAGGGAGGCAATGAGATGAGAGGAACTCCGATGGGGCGCACGCTCGCGCAGAAGATCTGGGACTCCCACGTCGTCCGGAGCGCCGACGGCGAACCCGATCTGCTCTATATCGACCTGCACCTGGTGCACGAGGTCACCAGCCCGCAGGCGTTCGACGGCCTCCGGCTTGCCGGGCGGGGGGTCCGCAGGCCGGACCTGACGGTCGCGACCGAGGACCACAACGTCCCGACCACCGGAGTCACCGGCCCGGATTTGCCGCTGCGCGGGCCCGGCAGCCCGGTCACCGATCCGGTGTCGCAGCTCCAGGTCGAGGCGTTGCGCAAGAACTGCGCCGAGTTCGGCGTCCGGCTCCACCCGATGGGTGACAGAGGCCAGGGGATCGTCCACGTCATCGGCCCGCAGCAGGGCCTGACCCTGCCCGGCATGACGATCGTCTGTGGGGACTCGCACACCAGCACACACGGCGCGTTCGGTGCGCTGGCGTTCGGGATCGGGACCAGCGAGGTCGAGCACGTGCTCGCCACCCAAACGCTGCCCCAGGCCCGGCCCGCCGACATGGCGGTGACGGTCACCGGCCGCCTCCCGTCCGGCGTGACCGCCAAGGACCTGATCCTGGCGGTGATCGCGCAGATCGGCACCGGTGGCGGAGCCGGTCACGTGATCGAGTACCGCGGTGAAGCGATCCAGCAGTTGTCGATGGAGGGGAGGATGACAGTCTGCAACATGTCCATCGAGGCAGGGGCACGGGCGGGCCTCGTCGCACCGGACGAGACAACATTCGGCTACCTGCGCGGCCGGCCCCGCGCCCCGCAGGGAGCGGCCTGGGATCAGGCAACCGGCTACTGGCAGACGCTGCCGACCGACCCCGGGGCGGCGTTCGACCGTGAGGTCACGCTGGACGGCTCCGCTCTCACGCCGTTCGTGACCTGGGGCACCAACCCGGGCCAGGCGGCGCCCCTCGACTCGGCCGTCCCGGACCCGGCCGGGCTCGACGACCCCACGGCGCGCGCCTCGGCCGAGCGCGCCCTGCGCTACATGGCCCTGGAGCCCGGCACCAGGCTCACCCAGATCAGCGTCGACACGGTCTTCGTCGGGTCGTGCACGAACGGCCGGCTCGAGGACCTCAGGGCCGCCGCCGATGTGCTGCGCGGCCGGACCGTCGCCGACGGCGTCCGGATGCTGGTCGTGCCCGGTTCGATGGAGGTCAAGGCCGCGGCCGAGCGCGAGGGCCTCGCCGAGGTGTTCACCGCCGCCGGGGCGGAGTGGCGGTCCGCGGGATGCTCCATGTGCCTGGGCATGAACCCCGACCGGATGGCGCCCGGCGAGCGCAGCGCGTCCACGTCGAACCGTAACTTCGAGGGCCGCCAGGGCAAGGGCGCGCGCACGCACCTGGTCTCGCCGCAGGTCGCGGCCGCCACGGCGGTCACCGGCAAGCTCACCGCCCCAGCCGATCTGTAACCACGCCGTAAGGAGTTTCAGCCATGCAGCCATTCACCAGCCTTACCGGCCGGGCTGTTTCACTGCGGCGCGGCGAGGTCGACACCGACCAGATCATCCCCGCTGAATACCTGAAGCGGGTCAGCCGCACGGGTTTCGGTGACGGCCTGTTCGCGGCCTGGCGCGCGGACCCTGATTTCGTCCTCAACCAGCCGTACGCGCAGGGCGCCGAAATCCTCATCGCCGGTCCCGACTTCGGCATCGGGTCATCTCGTGAGCACGCCGTGTGGGCCCTCCTCGACTACGGGTTCAGGGTGGTCATCTCGGCGCGTTTCGGGGATATCTTCCGTAATAATTCGGCCCAGGCCGGCCTGCTTGCCGTGTGTTTGCCGGCCGCAAGCGTGACCGCCCTGGCCGACGCGGTCGAGGCCGAGCCCGGCACAGCAGTGACCGTGGACCTCGCTGGCCGTGAGGTACGCACGGCGCAGCACGCCGATGGCCCCGTGCTGCTGCGTGCGCCGATCGAGATCGACGACTACACGCGGTGGCGGCTGATGGAAGGTCTCGACGACATATCGCTGACCTTGCGCAATTCCGAAGAGATCGCCCGGTACGAGCGGTCCCGCCCGGAATGGATGCCGGTCGCCGGATAAGCCCCTGTGGCCAAGCGCCGCCCGCCGGGCCCGGCGGGCGGCGCTTTATTGGTCCGCGGGCAGCGGAAGCGTGGCCAGGGTGAGGGCGGCGATCGCCCCCGACGGCCCGAGCCGGATGGCGACCCGCTGGCCACGCCGCAGCAGCCGCAGCCCGGAGGCGGCAAAGACGTCGGCCCCGAACTCAGCCACGCTGCCGTCGTCCAGAAACACGGTCCCCGACCCGTCCGATCGGTCGAACTCCCGGACCGTGGCCTGCATAAAGGCGAGCTTAATGGGGCCGCCGGGCCCCGTCTCCACACATGCGTCACATCGACCACATCGGATCTTCACGCCCGCTGGCTGTAGTAGCGGCACGGCCGGAGCCGGGCGCAGTCGAGGCGACGCAGGAAGGTACGCAGCATGGCCAGGACACAGATCATCGCCGGACCCGGGGCCCCCCAGATCGTGGTCACCAGAGAGTTCGCCGCCCCACGAGAACTTCTCTTCCGCGCCCACACCGATCCGGACCTGCTGGTGCAGTGGCTCGGGCCGCGCCAGCTGACGATGACGATCGACCACTTCGACCTGCGTGACGGGGGCAGGTGGCGCTACGTCCACTGGGACATAGACGGCAACGAGTACGGATTCCACGGCGTCTTCCACGGCGCGCCGTCGCCGGCCGGCATCGTGCAGACCTTCGAGTTCGAGGGCCTCCCGGGACACGTCTCGCTGGGAACCGTCACCTTCGAGGAACTCGGCGGTAAGACCCTGCTGACCCAGAACGCGGTCTTCCAGTCAGTCGAAGACCGTGACCGGGAGCTTCAGGCCGGGATGGCGGAAGGGGCCGTCGAGTCCATGGACCGCCTGGATGAGCTGCTCAGCAGGCTCCTCCCGGTCAGCTAACACGTCCGGCTGGCGCGCACCCGGGTGTGCGCCAGCCGGGCCCAGCGGTCAGTGCGCGCCCGGGCGCTTGCGCAGGGCCGTGGCAATCATCCGGTCCAGGAGCTGGGCCAGCGGCAGCCCCGTGGCCTCCCACATCTTTGGGAAGTAAGAGGTCGCGGTGAGGCCAGGGATCGTGTTGATCTCGTTGACCAGGACCCTGCCGTCCGTGCTGTAGAAGAAGTCCACCCGGGCGAACCCCTGGCAGGACACCGCGTCGAAGGCCGCCGCCGCCAGCCGCCTGATCTCGTCGATGACCGCGGCCGGGACCGGAGCCGGGATCTGCATGCTGCCGGATGGGTCGAGGTACTTCGCCTCGAAGTCGTAGAACTCCTCACCGCCCTCGATGACGAGCTGCCCGGGCAGGCTGGTGTCGGGCGGCCCGCCGTCGATCCCTTCGAGCACCGAGCACTCGATCTCGGCGCCCTCCACCGCCTGTTCCACGATGACCTTCGGATCGTAACGCCGCGCGGCCTCGATCGACTCGATCAGGGCGGCCTGATTGTGCGCCTTGGATGTGCCGATGCTGGACCCGCCACGGGCGGGCTTCACGAATACCGGGAAGCCAAGCTCGGCGATCGCGTCGAAAACCCGTTTGCGCTCGGCGGCGGCGGCCGTGCCCGCGCCCGGGCCCGGCTGCCAGTCCCGGTCCCGGACCACCACGTACGGGGCGATGGGCAGCCCGTGGGCGGTGAAGACCAGCTTCATGTACTCCTTGTCCATGCTGACGGCGCTGGCCAGGACCCCGGCCCCCACATAGGGCACCCCGGCCATCTCCAGCAGCCCCTGGATCGTCCCGTCCTCGCCGAACGGACCGTGCAGGACCGGCATGACCACGTCCACGCCCGTCAGCACGTGCGGCACGGACGCGACTGGGTTGGCCGCGGCCGTGGCCGGGCTGATCGACGTGCCCTGGCCCGCCACGGCCGGTTCATCGGTGGCCTGCTCGGGCGCGGCCCCGCCGGGCCGGCCGCCCCGGAATCCGGCCCGGCGACGGCCGCCACCGAGGGCAGGGTCCGGCCACTGATGGCCAGCCGCTCCGGTTCGTCCCTGGTGAGAACCCATCGGCCGTCGGGGAGGATGCCGATCGGCACCACCTCATAGCGGTCCCGGTCGAGCGTGGCCAGCACGGTACCCGCGCCCATGCAGGACACCGGGTGCTCAGGGCCTTGGCCGCCGAACACCACCGCCACCCTGATCTTGCGTTGCTCGTTCAGCGCGTTCCCTCCTCCACTGGTGCGGAACCGGTGCGGCGGCAGTCACCCGCCATAGCGCTCCGGCTTGGCCGAACGCGAGGCGAGCAGCTCCGCCGCCTGGCCGATCCCGATCTGTCCCCGCGTCACCCCGGCCACCACCTCGGTGATCGGCATCTCGACGCCGTGCGCCCGGGCGAGTTCGAGCACCGGCTCTGCCGACTTCACGCCCTCGGTGACCTGCGACGAACTGGGCGCGGCGGCGTCGAGGGCCAGGCCACGCCCGAGATTCTCGCCGAACGTGCGGTTGCGGGACTGCGGGGAGCTGCAGGTGGCGACCAGGTCGCCCATGCCAGCCAGCCCCGCGAAGGTGTACTGGTCCGCCCCGAGCGCCGTGCCCAGCCGGGCGATCTCGGCCAGGCCCCTGGTGATCAGCAGTGCCCTGGTGTTGTCGCCAAGTCCCATGCCGATCGCGATGCCGACGGCGATCGCGATCACGTTCTTGACGGCGCCGCCGAGCTCACAGCCGATGACGTCAGGGTTGGTGTACGGGCGGAAATAGGGCGTGTGGCAGGCCTGCTGCAGCAGCTTGGCCAGGGGCTCGTCTGCGCTGGCGACCACGGTGGCCGCGTGCTGGCGCATGGCGATCTCGCGGGCCAGGTTGGGCCCGGAGATCACCGCGACCCGGTCCTCGCCGGCGCCGGTGACCTCGGCGATGACCTGGCTCATCCGCTGGTGCGTGCGCAGTTCGATGCCCTTCATGAGGCTGACGAGCGCGGCGTCGCCGGGCAGCAGGGCCAGCCATGTGGTCAGGTTCTCCCGCAGTGTCTGCGCGGGGACCGCGAGCACCACCAGGTCCGCGCCGTCGAGCGCCTGCGCGGCATCGGCGGTCGCCCGCAGTTGCGGGGAGAGCGGAATGCCGGGCAGGTAGCTGGGATTCTCGTGCCGGGCGTTGATCTGGCGGGCGAGTTCCGCCTGGCGGCCCCACAGCACGGCCGGGGTGCCCGCGTCGCACAGTACCTGGGCGAACGTGGTTCCCCACATTCCAGCGCCCATGACCGCGGCTTTCACGCTGGCATCGCCTTCTGCGACTCGTCCGGCCCGGGTTCGTTCTGCAAAGTCTTCTTTTTAGCCTGCTGCCGTTCCGCGCGGCGAGCGGCGGCGGGATCGTAGGGGGCGGCCGGAGGCGTCTCCCCGCGGATCTGGGCGAGCAGGCCGGTGATGTCGGCCATGACCGTGGCCGTGGCGGCGCGCAGGACATCCCGGCTCAGCGGCTGGCCCGCGTAGGCCGACAGGTCGACCGCCGGGCCGGCCAGCATCCGCACCGTGTGCCGGGGCAGCAGGTGCGGGCTTCTTGCTCCCGTACGGGAGGATCTCCTGCGCTCCCCAGATAGCGACCGGGATCACCGGGTAACCCGTGGCCAGCGCCATCCTGGCCACGCCGGTCTTGGCCACCATCGGCCACTTGGCGGGATCCCGGGTGGCGGTGCCCTCCGGGTAGATGATCACGCATTCGCCCTGGGCAAGCGCGCTTTCCGCCTCCTTGAGGACGAGCGCCGCGTCCGCGGCGCCCCGGTTGACCGGAAGCTGGCCGCACGCGTGCAGGAATGGCCCGATCACTGTGACGTTGAACGCAGAGGACTTGATGAGGAAGGCGGGGTACCGTCCCGCCTGGTGAACGAACAGGGCCATCGCGGCCCAGTCAGCGTAGGAGAGATGGTTACCGGCGATGATCACCCCGCCCTCGCCGGGGGATGTGCTCCTGTCCGTGCCAGTCGCGTTTCATCGCCGGCACGGATCGGCAGGGGAAACGCCAGCTTGGTGAAGCCACGCACGGCCGGAGAGTAGTCCTGCTTCGCACGCTTGCTCATCTGCGCGGCCTCCCGAAACCTTGTCTGGCCAGTCTCCCGGTTCGCGCACCGTGATGTCGAGGCAGGATCGCCGTATGACCACCGACCGCGCTGGCTCGCCGCTTACCTGGTCACTGGTGATTCCCGTCAAGGTACTTGCCTACGCCAAATCGCGCCTCGCCGCCGCGGCCGGGCCGCACCGGCCCGCGCTGGCCCTGGCGATGGCGGCGGACACGGTGGCCGCGGCGCTGGCCTGCCCGGATGTGGCCAGGGTGCTGGCGGTGACCGACGATCCACAGGCGGCGCAGGTACTGGCGGGCCTCGGTGCCCTGGTCATCAGCGACGAGCCGGACCAGGGGCTCAACCCGGCGCTCCGGCACGGGGCCGCGGTCGCCGCATCCCGCTGGCCAGCCTCGCCGATCGCGGCGCTCGCCGCCGACCTCCCCGCGCTGCGTCCAGCCGAACTGGGGCTCGGGCTGCGCGCGGCCGCGCGCTGGGAGCACGCGTTCGTACCCGATGCCGCCGGGTCCGGGACCACCCTGTACGCGGCCCGGCCGGGGGCGGAGTTCCGGCCGCGCTTCGGGCCACGGTCGGCGCAGCAGCACCGGGCCGCCGGTGCCGTGGAACTCGCCCTGCCCGGGCTGGCCAGCCTGCGCCGGGACGTGGACGGGCCCAGAGACCTGCGGGCCGCCTCCGCTCTGGGGGTGGGGCCGCGCACCGCCGCGGTCGCGGCGCGGCTGTCCTGAACGCTGGTCAGCTCGGCCCGCTGCACCCGTCCCGGGCCGTTGCCCGGCTCGGCGTCCACGCAGACCAGGCCCCAGGGCCGCCCGGCCACCCTGGTCATAACGAGCGTGGCACGCAGCGGCCCGGAGAGCTTGAGCTGGCGGTGCAGCCGGTCAACGTCGCCGGCCAGCCCGCGCCGCCGGATGTCCACCGAGCCGACGCCGAGCGCGCGCAGCCGCGCCGGGAGCCTGCGCTGATCCCAGGGGGCCGAATCGATCACCCGCAGCGTGCGGGCGAACGGGGTGTGCGCGGGGGTGTCGGTGGCCAGGAACGCGATCTTCTTGTCGATCTGCCACGCGTCCACCTGCCGGGCGAGGTCCGCGACCACCCCGGCCCGGGTGACCGCGGGGTTCGGGTCGAGCAGGAACCTGCCGGGCATTCCTACCGCAACGGGCTGGCCCGGGGCGGGGGTGAGGGTATGGCCGCCGGGCAGGATGGTTGCCCGGGTTTGCGCCGTGGCCAGGGCGGGGGACCACAGCGCCGCCTCTTTCAGGTCCCGCCCGAGCGCGATGAACTCGGCTTCCCAGCCCGGCGGCACGGCGTCGTGGGACAAGCCGGGCGCGGCCTTGATGCCGACCCGCCCGGTCAGGGCCGCCAGGCTCAGGCACCACCGCAGCGGCGGCTCGCTGTCACCGGCGGGCAGCCGCCGGCCGCGCCGGCGCCGCGCCGGGTCGATGAAGATCCCCTCGGCACCGGCCAGGGCGAGGTCACGGACGTCGGCGGCAACGGCGGCCACTCCGCCTGCCACGCCGTACACCCGGGCGTTCTGCCGCGCCATCGCCAGGTGCACGGGATCTGTGTCGACGGCCAGCACCCGGCGCCCACTGGCAAGGGCGGTCAGGTCCCCGCCGATGCCACAGCACAGGTCGGCGACCAGGCCTGCACCCACATACCGGGCAGAACGATACTGCGCGATCGCCTCCGCCGAAGCCTGCTCGAGCCCGGCGCGGGTGAAGTACATGTCCATCGCCCTGGTGAACTTCGCCCGCGCCAGCAGCCGCAGTTCGTGCTGGGCCAGGGCGGCCACGACGAGGTCCACCGGGTACCTGGCCCGCAGAACGGTGCCAAGCCGCAGCGCGGCCTCGCCGTTCGCCTGCTCTCCCAGCTCACCCAGTTCGGCGAGGAGTTCCTGCCCCTGCGGCGACAGCAAGCCGGCGAAGCGGGCCAGGGCATCCCGCGGCTCAGTCAGGCGCGCACCCGGTCAAATGTGGACTATGGGGCAGGTTAGTGTCCGGGTGATCCCGGGCACCGACTGGATCTTGGCTACCACGAGCCGCCCGAGATCGTCGACGTTGTCCGCCTCGGCGCGGACAATGACGTCGTAGGGACCGGTAACGTCCTCTGCCTGCGTGACGCCCGGAAGCTCACCAATGCGGATAGCGACCTCGGCGGCCTTCCCGACCTCTGTCTGAACGAGAATGTACGCCTGCACCATGCCGTCCTCCCGGGGCTGCGCCTGAGTCCGGAATGGCCAACGCTACCCTAAGAGCCTGTTGCCAAGCCCGGGTTCTATCACGCGGTTTGTGCGAAATCGGTTCCGGCGGCTTGGGCACACCGGCCAGACGCCGCCTGTCGCCTCGGGAGATCACGTGACGATCGCGGATCTCGGCGAATTCGGGCTCATTGCTGCGCTAGCCGCGGGCCTGCCCCGCGGCGAGCGGACGGTTGTCGGTATCGGCGATGACGCCGCGGTGCTCACTACGCCGGATGGCCGCGTCGTGGCAACCACCGACCTTCTGCTAGAAGGACTGCATTTCCGCCGCGATTGGTCGGGTCCCGCCGATATCGGCGGGAAAGCCGCCGCGCAAAACCTCGCCGACGTAGCCGCCATGGGCGCGGTCCCGGTCGCCTTGCTCGTGGGGTTCGGCGCGCCCGGGGATCTGCCGCTGGCCTGGGCGCGGGAACTGGTCGCCGGTATCGCCGACGAGTGTGCCCGGGTGGGCGCCACCGTGGTCGGCGGGGATACCTCCCGCGCCGACAAGGTCATGCTCGCGGTCACCGCGCTCGGCGATCTGGCCGGGCGGGATCCGGTGACGCGCGCCGGGGCCCGGCCGGGCGACGTGCTCGCGATCGCCGGTGTGCTGGGGGACTCGGCGGCCGGGCTGGCGCTGCTCGAAGCGGGGCACGCCGGGCCCGCCGCGCTGATCGCGGCGCACCGGCGGCCCCGCCCGCCGTATGCGGCTGGTCCCGAGGCCGCGCGGCTCGGCGCCACCTCGATGATCGATGTGAGCGACGGGCTGCTTGCCGACCTGGGGCACATCGCGGCGGCCAGCGGGGTACTCATCGACGTGGCGCACGGCGCTGCTGCCCGTCAGCGGCGACCTGGCGGCCGCCGCGGCCGCGCTGGGCACCGCCCGCCCGCTCGAGTGGGTACTGACCGGGAGGCGAGGATCATGCTCTGGCCGCCACGTTCCCGCCTGGGATTTCCCTGCCGCCGGGCTGGACGGTGGCCGGGCATGTCCACGCCGGGCAGGGCGTGCACGTCAACGGACGGGCGTTCACCGGGCCGGCCGGATGGAATCACTTCAGCCGTTAAAGGTACATACCTATCTCGCGCACCGGCTGATGGTTTAGATTGAGCATTCTTAACGGATGCGGCGATGCTTGGTAGCAACCCCTCATGGCGAGACACCGTAGGAGGCCGGTTCCCCGGCATCAGGCGCGGAGAAGCGGTGGGAACTCTGCGGCGGCACAGCCGCCCGACCGGCGCCTGGGCTCGGCCATGCGCAGGGTCGTGGTCACTCCCACGTTTGCCGCCGGGCTTGGCGTCGTGGTCGCCGCCGTGCTGGCCTACCCGATGCAGACGGTATTCAACTACGCCGGGCCCGCCGAGGCCCCGTGCCAGCCCGCCCCGGCCCCCTGCGGGCTGAGCACCGGCGTCAAGGCACCCCCGCTGGGGTCCGGCAACCGGATGAACACGCCGAGCCCGTCCGCCCCGCACTCCGGCGGTAACGGGTCCACGTCAGCGGCCCGGCCCGGTTCGCAACACACCAACGGCCGCGGCCGGGCCGGCGCGCCGCAGCTGACCTACCACACCTACAGCAAAGGGCAGTGGGGCTTCGCAGGGACGATCGAGATCACGTTCCAGGCCAAGCATGCGCACGACCACTGGCGGCTGCAGTTCGGCTACCCGTCGGCGCGCATCCTCAAGGTGTGGGCGGGCAAGTCGCTCCCGCACGGCGCGCACAGCGCGGTGGTGGGCTACTGGGACTGGCCGGGCCAAGCCCTTTCCGATGGGCTGGTGCGGGTCTCGATCGGGGTCGCCGGGCACCCCGGGCCGCCGCACCGGTGTTTCTTCAACGGGCGGCCCTGCCACATCGTTGAGCGCACAGGAGCCAGCCGCGTGCCCCCGGGCGGAACCGGCGATGGCGGCGGCGCCGGGCGGCGCACGGGCAGCCCGGGCAGCCGGGGCAGCGCCGGCCCGGTAGGCACCGGAGGGCGGCTACCGGGCACGGGGGCGGCACCGGGCAGCAGCCAGGGCGATGCCGCGCGCTAGGCAGCTAGGCCCGCGTAAGCAGCAGGCAGCCGCCGGCGCAAGCACTGGGCTGGCGCGGCGCTGGGATGCCTGGCGAGCCACGCGGCCGGTCCGGGGTCCCCGGCGCGGTCAGCGGGTGATCTTGCCAGCCTTGATGCACGAGGTGCACACGCGCATGCGGCGGGACGTTCCGTCCACCTTGGCGTGGACAACCTGAATGTTGGGGTTGAAGCGGCGCGGGGTGCGGCGGTGCGAGTGAGAGACCCTGTTGCCGAAACCCGGCCCCTTGCCGCAGATGTCGCAGACCGAAGCCACGGGATCGCTCCTGAGTGAGGTTGAGGCAGGATGCCGCCCAGGCACGCCCGGGCCAGAAGTCGAAGGATATCCGACTGAGCGTCCCGCGCGCGAACCAGTTGGCCGCAGTCCCCTCGGCTTGTCCGCTACAGACCCTCTCAGCCTCCGCGACGGACTCCCGGCTTGTCCGTCACCAGCCCCCTCAGCGCTCGCCGCAGACCCCGCAGCCTCGCCGTGGCGTGCCCGGGTCCGCGGCTTCGCCACCTGTCCTGCCCGCCGCCTATCCTGAAGGGCCATGGCAGGCCTGGACGAATCATTGCGGGATGTGCTGGGAGGCAAGGCCGCCACCAAGCTCGACGAGGCGTTCGGGCTGCGTACCACCGGCGACCTGCTGAGGCATTATCCGCGCCGCTACGCCCAGCGCGGCGAGCTCACCGACCTGGCCGCGCTGCGGGACGGCGAGCACGTGACCGTCTTCGCCCAGGTGGCGAGGGTCTCCTTGCGGAGGATGCGGCAACGGCGTGGTCAGTTGCTCGAGGTGACGGTCACCGACGGCCATGCCCGCCTGGCGCTGACGTTCTTCAACAAGGTGCAGATGTTCGAGCGGCAGCTCACGCCGGGCCGCCACGGCATGTTCGCCGGGCGGGTATCCACCTTCAAGGGGCAGCGGCAGCTCGCCCATCCCGAGTTCAAGCTGCTCGGCGCCGACGATGCGGCCCTGGCCGCCGAGTACGCGGCCGAGCTGATCCCGGTGTACCCGGCCACCAAGGACGTCTCCACCTGGGACATCGAAAAGTGCGTCCGGATCGTGCTCGACACCCTGGGCGATGTCGACGACCCGCTGCCGGCGCCGCTGCGCGAGCGGCACGGGCTGATCGGCCTCGCCGACGCGCTGCGCGGTATCCACCGGCCCGCGGACGACGCCGAGCGGCGCCGCGCCGAGAAGCGCCTGAAGTGGGATGAGGCGTTCGTGTTGCAGGCGATCCTCGCCCAGCGCCGGCAGGCCGCCGCGGCGCTGCCCGCCATCGCGCGCCCGCCGCGCGGCGGGGGGCTCGCCGACGCGTTCGAGGCCAGGCTCCCGTTCTCCCTGACGGCCGGCCAGCGCGAGGTGGGCACCGCGATCGGCGCCGACCTGGCCCGGGACCACCCGATGCACCGGCTGCTCCAGGGCGAGGTCGGCTCCGGCAAGACCATCGTCGCGGTCCGGGCGATGCTCCAGGTGATCGACGCGGGCGGCCAGGCCGCGCTGCTGGCACCGACCGAGGTGCTGGCCCAGCAGCACCACCGCTCGGTGTCCGACCTGCTCGGCCCGCTCGGCCAGGCGGGCAGGCTGGGCGGTGCTGAGGTAGCGACCCGGGTGGCGCTGCTCACCGGCTCCCAGCCCGCCGCCGCCCGCCGGGAAGCCCTGCTCGATGCGGCGTCGGGCGCGGCGGGGATCGTGATCGGCACGCACGCCCTGCTCACCGAGCACGTGCAGTTCGCCGATCTCGGCCTCGTGGTGATCGACGAACAGCACAGGTTCGGCGTCGAGCAGCGCGACGCGCTGCGTGAGAAGGCCCAGGATGCGCGGCCCCACGTGCTCGTGATGACGGCAACCCCGATTCCCCGCACGGTCGCCATGACCGTCTTCGGCGACCTGGACGTCTCGACGCTGTCGGAACTGCCCCAGCGGCCGGTCGCCGATCGCGACCCACGTTGTGCCCGTGCTTGAGAAGCCCAACTACCTGGACCGGGCCTGGCAGCGGGTCCGGGAGGAGGCGGAGAAGGGCAGCCAGGCCTACGTGGTGTGCCCGCGGATCGGCGGCGAGGACGGCCCGGCGCCGTCCCGGCAGCCGGATTCCCCGGACAACGCCGCGGCCGAGGCGTACGCCGACGTCCTGTTCGAAGGGGACGATGACGGGCAGGCCGGCCGCCCGTCCGCTCGCCGTGCTCGACGTGGCTCCCGCACTGGCCGAGGGCCCGCTGGCCGGCCTGCGGCTGCAGATCCTGCACGGGCGGCTGCCCACCGAGGAGAAGGACAAGGCGATGCGTGCCTTCGCCGACGGGTCCGCCGATGTCCTGGTGGCGACCACCGTCGTCGAAGTCGGGGTCGACGTGCCGAACGCGACCGTCATGGTCATCATGGACGCCGACCGGTTCGGGGTGTCCCAGCTGCATCAGTTGCGTGGCCGGGTGGGCCGGGGGAGCGAGCCCGGACTGTGCCTCCTGGTCACCGAGGCCCCCGCCGACAGCAAGGCACGCGACCGGATCAGCGCCGTGGCGGCCACGGTGGACGGGTTTCAGCTCGCCCGGCTTGACCTTGAGCAGCGCAGGGAGGGCGACGTGCTCGGCGCGGCCCAGGCGGGCCGGAAGAAGAGCCTCAAGCTGCTGTCCGTACTCGCCGACGAGGCCCTGATCGGCGCGGCGCGCCAGGAGGCCACCGCGCTTGTCGACGCCGATCCGGGCCTGACGGCCAGCCCCGCGCTCGCCGCGGCCATCGCCGCCGCATTCGACGACGAGCAGGCCGAATTCCTGGAAAAAGCGTGACCCCACCCCGCTGGCCCGCCCCAGCCCACCGTCGCGTACTGGCTCGCCGCCCCCTTCCCTCACTTTTCACGGCGACGGTGGCACAAAACAGGACAAATCACGGCGGACAATGGCGCGTCCGCGTGAAAGGTGGGCACCGGGAGTCTCTGGGCGGGCGCGATTGGCTCGTGATCATGGGGGATTGGTCGCTGGGACCGCCAGATCGCCATGATCATGGCGGGGGTAACGGGCGCGGATGACGCGGATCATCGCGGGGGTGGCCCGGGGGCGGCGGCTGTCGGTTCCGCCAGGGATGGGCACCCGCCCCACCAGCGACCGGGCCCGTGAGGGACTCTTTGCCACGATCACCGCGCTGCACGGCCCGCTAACGCAGGCGAGCGTGCTCGATCTGTACGCGGGGTCGGGTGCAGTGGGCCTTGAGGCGCTGTCCCGCGGTGCCGGTCGGGTGGTGTTCGTTGAGTCGGACGCCGCCGCCGCCCGGGTCATCCGCGCCAACATGACGGCCGTCGGCCTTCCTGGCGGCCAGGCTGATCACCGCAACGGTGGCCACGGCGCTGCGCCGCGGGCCGGGCGGCGAGCCGCCGTTCGACGTCGTGGTGGCGGATCCGCCGTACGCGACCGGCGACGGCGAAGTCAGTGCGATGCTGCTGGAGTTGCTCCGGGGCGGGTGGCTGGTGCCCGGGGCGTTGCTGGCGGTCGAGCGCGCCAGCCGTTCAGGGCCGGTTCCCTGGCCGCCGGATTACACCTCCGACCGGTCCCGCCGATACGGCGAGGCGACCTTCTGGTACGGTCTCGCCGCAGGCGCTTAACGGTCTTCGCGGAGGGTAGCCAGCGGGCGTGGCCGGTACGCCAGCTGGCCGTGCGAAGGCCGGCCTGTACCCGATCGGCCTGACAGAAGGACGGTATGCGCGTGGGCCGTGTTGCCTGCCCCGGCTCGTTCGATCCGGTGACCAACGGGCATCTCGACATCATCCGCCGGGCGGCCCTGCTGCACGACGAGGTCGTCGTCGTGGTCGGGGCCAATCTGGCTAAGCATGGCCTGTTCACGGTGGAAGAGCGCGTGAGCATGCTCGAAGAGGTGACCAGCGACCTGCCCAACGTCTCGATAGGGACGTTCCGGGGGCTGCTCGTCGAGTTCTGCCGGGCCAACGGAGTGTCGGCGATTGTCAAGGGCCTGCGGGCGGTCAGCGACTTCGAGTTTGAGATGGAGATGGCGCAGATGAACTACCGTCTCGCCCAGATCGAGACGCTGTTCATAGCCGCCAACCCCCTGTACTCGTTCCTGCGCTCCAGCCTCGTGCGGGAGATCGCCACCTACGGCGGCGACGTCACTTCGCTCGTGCCAGGCCCGGTGGAGAAGCGCCTGCGGGCCAAGCTGGCCGCGCCCCGCGAAGGCCAGGAATAGCTGGTTGCCGCCCGGCGAGAACGCTGGCAGGCGGCCTGGTACTCGCACGAGTGCTGCCCAGCATCGGGGCCCGTGCCGGGCACAGGTCCATTGCCGGCGGCTTCGGATTGGGCTTCCGGCTGCTGCGCCGGTAAAATACCTCCTAACGAACCGCTCACAACCTGAATTTGCCATGCCTTCATCCCGACGGACCGCCGGCGCCCGCACCGACCCCCGCAGGCCGCTGGTTTTCGATATCCGGGCCCTTGATCGCGGCCCTGGATCGGCGCGCACCGAAACCCGGACCGCGCCCGCCCCTGCGTATCTCCATACCGGCATGGCATGGATTCCTGAGGGCGCTGACCTGGACCTGAAGGTCCGCCTCGAGTCGGTCACCGAGGGTGTGCTCGCCACGGTCACCGCAACGGCGCCGGTGGTGGGCGAGTGCGCCCGGTGCCTTGAGCCCGTCACCCAGACGGTCACAGTCCAGTGCCAGGAACTGTTCAGTTATGAGCAAAAGGACGGTGACGGTGACGAGGACGGGTACTCTCTGGACGGGGACCTGCTCGATCTTGAGCCGGTCCTCCGAGATGCCCTGGTGCTCGCGTTGCCGCTCGCGCCGCGATGCCAGGAAGACTGCCCCGGGCTGTGCGTTGAATGTGGCGTGCGGCTTGCCCAGGCGGGCCCCGGACATCACCATGGCCCAGTCTTGGACCCCCGGTGGGCAGCTTTGCGGCAGATCACGATGCAAGCAGGACCGGACGGTGCGCCCGTGCCGGAGATAGGTGAGGAGAACGGACGTGGCCGTCCCTAAGCGGAGGATGTCGCGCAGCAACACGAGGTCCCGGCGCGCGAAGTGGAAGGCCACGGCGCCGGTACTGGTGCAATGCCCACAGTGCCGGGATCCGAAGCTGCCCCACACCGCGTGCCCGACCTGCGGAACTTACAACCGCCGTCAGGTAATCACGCCGTCGTCCTGACGAGCGGCGAAGTATTGACGGGCGGTCCCACCCCGCCGAACGGCCGTCAGCATCCGGCCGCGAAGCAGGCGCCCCAGAGACGTCCTGGGGAGGAGGACACCATGAAGGTCGCAGCCGAGCACCAGCCAGGTGCCGGCCAGCCGGACGCCACCGAGCTCCTGCGTGTCCTTGACGCGGGCCTGTCCCCAGGACTGCTGGAGCGTGCTCTGACGCATCGCTCGTTCGCCTACGAGAACGGCGGCCTGCCGACCAACGAGCGGCTGGAGTTCCTCGGCGATTCGGTTCTCGGCCTGGTCGTCACCGACGCGTTGTACCTCGGCTATCCCGACCTGCCCGAAGGGCATCTTGCCAAGCTGCGTGCGGCGGTCGTCAACATGCGGGCGCTGGCCAGCGTGGCGCGCGGGCTCAAGCTCGGCGACTACGTGCGGCTGGGCCGGGGCGAGGACGGTACCGGCGGGCGGGACAAGTCGTCGATCCTCGCGGACACCCTGGAAGCCGTGATCGGCGCCGTCTACATCGAGCGGGGCCTGCCCGCAGCATCGTCGCTGGTGCACCGGCTCTTCGATCCGGTGATCGCCCGCTCGGCCCGGCTCGGCGCCGGCCTTGACTGGAAGACCTCGCTGCAGGAACTCACCGCGTCCGAGGTCCTCGGCGTGCCGGAGTACAACGTCGAGGAGAGCGGCCCCGACCATCAGAAGTCCTTCCGTGCCACGGTCAAGGTGGGCGGGCAGGTGTACGGGACCGGCGAGGGGCGGTCCAAGAAAGAGGCGGAGCAGCAGGCGGCCGAGACGGCGTGGAACGCGATCAGCAACGGGGAGGCTCCCGCGGGCGCCGACGCGGCAGGCGAGGCGGCAGGCGAGACGGCCGAGGCCGGTGCGGCGGACACCGCGGCCGCGGCCGGCCAGGGCGCCGAGAGCGCGGCCCAGGGCGCCAAGGGTGCGGCGCAGGGCGCCGGAGGCGCTGGCCAGACGGACTCAGGTGGTGCCGGTCCCGCGCCGGGCCGCCGGGGCAACCGCGACGCTTCCCCGAACCGCGACACGCCAGGAAACCGGCACGCGGGGGCGGGCCCGGCGGAGTGACGGGTGCCGGAACTACCAGAGGTTGAGGTCGTCCGCAGCGGCCTGGAACGGCACGTGGTGGGCCGGACCATCCGCTCGGTCCAGGTGCTGCATCCGCGCGCCGTCCGCCGGCACACCGCGGGACCCGCCGACTTCGAGGCCGCGACCCGCGGGCTTGTGGTTACCGCGGCCCGCCGCCGCGGCAAGTATCTGTGGCTGCCGGTCGCCCCGTCCAGCGGATCGGTAGCCGAGGACGCGCTCCTTGCCCATCTGGGGATGAGCGGCCAGTTGCTGCTCGGCGAGCCGGGCCGGCCGCTGTCGCCCCATGTCCGGATCCGGTTCACCTTCACCGATTCAGGCCCCGACCTCAGGTTCACCGATCAGCGGACGTTCGGCCACATCATGCTGGCGCGCGGCGGGGCCGGCCTGCCCGCCCCCATCGCGCACATCGCCCCGGACCCACTGGAGCCCGCGTTCGATGAGGCGGCGTTGCTCGCCAGGCTCGCCGCCCGGCGAACAGGTATCAAGCGCGCTCTGCTCGACCAGTCTCTGGTAAGCGGCGTCGGCAACATCTACGCGGACGAGGCTCTGTGGCGGGCCAGGACGCACTGGGACCGGCTCGCCGCGAACCTGCGGCGGGCCGACACCAGCCGGTTGCTGGCCGCCGTGCGGGAGGTCCTGACCGAGGCGCTCCAGGCGGGCGGCACCTCGTTCGACAGCCTGTACGTGAACGTCAACGGGGAGAGCGGCTATTTCGGCCGGTCACTCGCGGTGTACGGGCGCGAGGGCGAACCGTGCCCGCGGTGCGGAACGCCGATCCGGCGCGATCCGTTCATGAATCGTTCGGCGTATAGCTGCCCGGTCTGCCAGCCGCGGCCCCGGTCCCGGACCGCCGCCCGTGACCTGCGGCGTCGCTCAACTTGACCTGATACCCGTACCGGTGCGACCATTGATAGGTCACCTTGCGCGCACTCATGTAAATCTTCGCATGTGCGCCCACTCTGGTCACTCAGTGTGGAGGACCCACTACAATGGCGAAGGCTCTATACGGCCACGTCGGCGGGCCTGACCCCCGCGTAGTATCCGAGATGCGCCGCCTTCAAAGGCGCGTGCGTGACCTGGAGGCCGAACTGGCCAGGCTCCAGGAGGAGAAAGACGTGCTTGCCGCCGAGGTCGGCCACGAGTTGCTCGTAGCTGGCCGCGAGCGCGAACCCGCGCTCACCTGATCTACCGGTCTGCCTCGGACGATCCAGGGACGCCGCACTGCGGCGTCCCTTCTTCGTGCCCGAGGCGGCCTGGGCTGCTCGCCGCCGTTGCGGCGGCTTCGCCGAGGCCCGCAGTGCTAGCCCGGGGGCCGAACCCCCGGACCCCACGATTAGCGGTGCCGGCCGGTTGTTCAGCGTCTGCTTGGAGTGGGCTCGCGTTGGGCCGAGCCCCGGAGCCCCCGCGATTTCGGTTGCGTCGCTGGTTCAACTTCTGCGGCGCTGGTGGCGCGGCGTTCGGGCAGCGGGAAACGCGAACATGTCCCGCCGGGTACGGCGTGTTGGCCACGGGAGCGGCCCACAGGCCCGAGAATTGAAGGAGCGCCCCGGCCGTGAACCGCCCCGCAGCACGGCACGCGGACGCTGGAGGAGTGAATCGCGAGTAAACGCCGCTGGTCGCGATAGTGTGCCGAGAGGCTGGCCGGCTGGGTGCCCCGCCGTCCTGGCGGGCCAGCGGGCCGTGACAATGCCGGGCGGGGCCGTGACCGGACGGGGAGGGAGAGCCCGCGGGTGTATGTGAAGAGCCTCACCCTGCGCGGGTTCAAATCCTTCGCCTCGGCCACGTCGCTGCGGTTCGAGCCCGGTATCAGCTGCGTCGTCGGACCGAACGGGTCGGGCAAGTCGAACATCGTCGACGCCTTCGCCTGGGTGATGGGCGAGCAGGGCGCCAAGAGCCTGCGCGGCGGCAAGATGGACGACGTCGTGTTCGCCGGCACCGCCTCCCGGCCGCCACTCGGGCGCGCCGAGGTCACGCTGACCATCGACAACACCGACGGTGCGCTGCCGATCGACTACACCGAAGTGACGATCAGCCGGCTGCTGTTCCGTTCCGGCCAGAGCGAGTACGCCATCAACGGGAACCAGTGCCGGCTCCTCGACGTCACCGAACTCCTTTCCGACTCCGGCCTGGGCCGGGAAATGCACGTGATCGTCGGCCAGGGCCAGCTCGACGAGGTACTGCACGCCGGGCCGGAGGCCCGCCGGGCGCTGATCGAGGAGGCCGCCGGGGTACTCAAGCACCGCAAGCGCAAGGAGAAGGCGCTGCGGAAGCTGGAAGCGATGCAGGTCAACCTCACCCGGCTGGTCGACCTCACCGGCGAACTGCGCCGCCGCCTGGGGCCGTTGGGACGGCAGGCGGCGATCGCCCGCCGGGCCGCATCCATCCAGGCAGCCTCTGCGCGACGCCAGGCTGCGCCTGCTCGCCGACGACTTCGCGGGCGCCGTCGCCACGCTGGAACGCGGCGAAGCCGACGAGGCAGCCGCCCTGGCGCACCGGACCGAGCTGGAAACCCTGCTGGCTCAGGCCCGCCAGCAGGAATCAGCGCTCGACGCCGACGAGCAACTGCACGCGCCCAGGCTCGAGGCGGCGCTGAACACCTGGTTCGAGCTCTCCGCGCTCGGCGAACGGCTGCGCGGCGTGGCCAACCTCGCCCGCGAGCGCCACTCCCTGCTGGCCGCCGACCCGGGCCCGGTCCGGCCGGGCCGCGATCCCGACGAACTCGAAGCCGAGGCGGCAGCGCTCCGCGAGCAGGAAGCCGGCCTCGGCGAGGCGCTCGAGATGGCCCGGGCCGCGCTGGCGCAGGCCGCCGAGGGCCGTGCCGCCGCCGAAGCGGACCTCGCCGCGGCCGAGCGGTTGCTCGCCGACCGCGCTCGCGCCGCGGCCGTCCAGGCCGACCAGATGGCCAGGCTGCGCGGGCAGGTAGGTGCCGCGCGCAGCCGCGTCGCGGCCAGCGAGGAGGAAGCGGCCCGCCTGGCGGACGCTATCGAGCAGTCCGAGGTCCCGGGCGCAGGTCCGCCCAGGCCGAACACGAAGAAGCCCAGGAAATGGCCGCCAGTGGCACCGACGACCGGGCCGGTCTCACCGCCGCGCACGAGGAGGCGGCCGCGGCGCTCGCCGAGAGTTCCGCCCGCGTCGCGTGGTGCCGCGACGCCGAGCGGGTGGCCAGCGCCGAGCGGGCTGCCCTGCCGCCCGCTGTCAGGCGCTTGAAGAGGGCCTGCGCGCCGTCCAGGACGGCGCCGCGGCCTCAGCGGCGCTGCTCGCGGACCCGCCGTGGGCCGGGCAGGTCCTGGGCGGGGTAGCGGCCCTGCTGACCGTCGCCGAGGGTGCCCAGGAGGCCATCACCGCCGCACTCGGCGGTGCCGCCGACGCGGTGGCAGTGGCCGGTCTCGATGCCGCGGTGGCGATCCTGACCGGGCTGAAGGGCACCGACGGCGGAACCGCTGGGCTGGTCGTGGCCGATGGCCCCGGGCAGGTCCTAGCCGATACCGGCCCCGGACGAGGGCAAGCCGCGACGGCTGCCGGGCGGCCTGCCGTCAGGCGTTATGCATGCCATTGAACTGGTGAAAGCGCCCGACGAGCTGTCCGCGGCGCTAACCGGGCTGCTGGCCGGTGTCGTCGTGGCCAGCGACCTAGAGCAGGCTCGCGAGGTCCTCCGCGCCGACCCTGAACTGCGCGTGGTCACCAGGGACGGCGACCTGCTCGGCGTCCACTGGGCGCACGGAGGCTCAGCCAGGCCGCCGAGCACGCTGTCCATGCGGGCAGCGGCCGACGAGGCGGCCAGCGAGCTGGAGGCAGCCGAGCATGCCGCGCAGTAGGCCGCGGCCGCGCTGGCCGGACGCGGTCGCCGACGAGGAGCGGGACCGGGCGGCCGTGAGTCAGGCGCTGGCCGGAGTGCGGGCCGCGGACAAGGCCGCGGCGGAGTCCTCCGGGCGGCTTGGCCGTCTGGCCGGCGCGGCGCGGGCGGCCCAGGAGGAAGCCGCCCGGCTGGAGGCGGCGGTCGCCTCGGTCACCGCGAAGCGCGAACGCGCGCTCGCCGAGTTCGAAGGACTCAGCGCCAAGCTCGCCGAGGCCGAGAGCGAGCACGACCCGGGAGAGACCAGCGAGCCAGCCATGGCGCAGGACGTGGACGGTCCGGACCGGGACAGCCTGGCCGCGCAGGCCAGCGCGGCCAGGGAAGCCGAGACCGACGCCCGGCTCGAGGTCAGGACCGCCGAGGAGCGCCTGCGGGCGATCGCTGGCCGGGCGGACGCCCTGGCCGGGGCGGCGGCCCGGGAGCGCCGGGCAGCCGAGGCCGCGGTGGCCCGGCGCCGGCTGCGGGCACGGCAGGCCGAGGTCGCCGGGGCCGTGGCCGCCGGATGCGGAGATGGCACTGGCCCGGATCAGCGAATCGCTGGCCACCGCGCAGGCGGCCGGGAAGCGGCCGAGCAGGCCAGCAAGGGCAGGACGGAAGCGCTCAAACAGGTCCGGGCGCGGGTCCGGGCCCTCGCCGCTGACCTGGACCGCGTGGTGGACACCGCACACGGCGCTGAAGTCAGCCGGGCCGAACAGCGGATGAGGCTGGAGCAGGTGGCGGCGCGGGCCGCAGAGGAATTCGGCGTGGACGCCGCCGTCCTGGTCGCCGAGTACGGTCCGGACGTGCCCGTGCCAGTGGCCGACGAGGAGGAGACCGCCCCCGCGCGCGGCCGGGGCAGGCCGAGCACGGCGCACCGTGGCGCGGAGCCTTCGAGTGCCGGACGGGCGTCAGCAGGTGCTGGCCACCCAGGAGGTCGGCGCACTGGCCGCAGGGCGCGCAGAACGGCCAGGGGAGCCCGCAGGCGGTCCGTAACGGGCCCGGGCCGCGCAGAACGGCGAGCAGAGCCCGCAGGCCGCGCAGAACGGCCAGCGGAGTCCCCAGGCGGTCCGGAACGGCCACGGCGAGCCGCAGGCTGCCCTCAGCGCTGTGGCAGAGCCGCAGGCGGCTCAGGGCGAGCGGGCAGCGCCGGACGCGGCCGGGAACGGCCAGGGCCCGGCTCCGGCCGTGCGCACGATCCCCTACGTCCGGGCCGAACAGGAGAAACGTGCCGCGACCGCGCAGCGGCAGCTCGACCAGCTCGGCAAGGTGAACCCGCTGGCGCTGGAGGAGTTCGCGGCCCTCGAGGAGCGGCACGCATTCCTCGCCACCCAGCTCGAGGACCTCAAGAAGACCCGGCGCGACCTGCTGACGGTCGTCAAGGAGGTCGACGACCGGGTCCAGCAGGTGTTCGCGTCCGCGTTCCAGGACACGGCCGCCGAGTTCGAGCGGATCTTCACCCGCCTGTTCCCCGGCGGCGAGGGCAGGCTGGTCCTCACCGAACCCGACGACATGCTGGCCACCGGCATCGACGTCGAAGCCAGGCCGCCGGGCAAGAAGGTCAAGCGGCTCTCGCTGCTGTCGGGCGGGGAGCGATCGCTGACCGCGATCGGCTTCCTGCTGGCCATCTTCATGGCCCGGCCGTCGCCGTTCTACGTGCTCGACGAGGTCGAGGCGGCGCTGGACGACACCAACCTGCAGCGGCTGCTGGCGATCTGCGAGGAACTGCGGGCCAGTTCCCAGCTGATCATCGTCACGCACCAGAAGCGGACCATGGAGATCGCGGACGCGCTGTACGGGACCAGCATGCAAGGCGACGGGGTGTCGGCCGTGGTGAGCCAGCGGCTCCGGGAGCACGAGCGGGCCTGACCGGTCTGACCATGCCGCTGGCCTGTCCATCTGCCAGACTGGGGCCGTTATGGTGTACCTGATCATCGTCATCGCTCTCGTCGTCGTGGCCCTGATCGCTGGCGGCGCCACGCTGCTGCGCTCCCGGCGCCGGGCCGTCCCGCCCACGGCACCACCGGCGGCACCGCCCGGCCCTTCCGCACCATCCATCCCAGGCCAGGAGGCGGATACCGGGGCCGCGCCACCGGCCCCGCTTACCACTGTAACCGAGCCGCCCGCCGCGCCGGCCGAGGCACCGCCGCAACCGTTCGCGGGCCGGATGGCACGGCTGCGTGGCCGGCTCGCGCGATCGCAGACCGGGTTCGGCTCGGTCCTGCTCAACCTGCTCTCCCGGGACGGGCTGGACGACCAGGGCTGGGAAGAGATCGAGGACACGCTGGTCACCGCCGACCTCGGCGCCGCACCCGCCCGGCAACTCGTCGACGAGCTGCGCACCCAGGTCAGGGTCGGCGGCGCCCGGGGCACCGACGAGGTGCGCGCGTTGCTGCGGGCCGATCTCATCCAGCAGGTCGGCGACGGCATGGACCGGTCGCTGCACACCGCCAGGCACGGTGACCGGCCCGCCGTGATTCTCATGGTGGGGGTCAACGGCACCGGCAAGACGTCCACCTGCGGCAAGCTGGCCCGTGCCCTCATCGGCGAGGGCCACACGGTGCTGCTCGGCGCCGCGGACACCTTCCGCGCGGCCGCCGCCGACCAGCTGCAGACCTGGGGGGAGCGGGTCGGCGCCCAGGTGGTCCGGGCGGACCGGGAGGGCGCGGACCCGGCGAGCGTCGCGTTCGACGCCGTGCGGCAGGGCATCGAAGAACGCGCGGACGACGTCATCGTGGACACGGCGGGCGGCTGCACACCAAGACGGGCCTGATGGACGAGCTCGGCAAGATCAAGCGCGTCATCGAACGGCAGGCGACCGTCGACGAGGTCCTGCTCGTGCTCGACGCCACCACCGGGCAGAACGGCCTGCGCCAGGCCAGGGTGTTCGCCGAGGTCGTGGACGTCACCGGGATCGTGCTGACCAAGCTGGACGGGACCGCCAAGGGCGGAATCGTGGTCGCCGTTCAGCGGGAACTCGGGGTGCCGGTCAAGCTCGTCGGGCTCGGCGAAGGGCTCGACGATCTCGCTCCCTTCGAGCCGGCCACCTTCGTCGACGCCATCCTCGGCTAGGTTCCAGCGCCGCCCTGCCCCCTTTTCGTTGGTGATCGTTGTGGCGTTCATGGGCATAGATGGTGATCGTTGCCGCAACGATCACCAATGAGGTGCCTGTCCGGGCAGCGAAACATGTGCGTAACATGCCCGCCGCGCGTTTCACCGGGCGGAAACACCCCGTAACCCCGGCCGAAACCCCGCCGGGGGACGCTGGGCGCAGCGCAGGTGCCCGAGAGGTGGGTCGGATGAAGCTCATCACCGCCGTGATCAAGCCCTTCAAGCTGGACGAGGTCAAGTCCGCGCTGCAGGCGTTCGGCGTCCACGGCATGACCGTCAGCGAAGCGAGCGGCTACGGCAGGCAGCGTGGCCACACCGAGGTGTACCGGGGCGCGGAGTACCAGGTCGACCTGGTGCCGAAGGTGCGTCTCGAGGTGCTCTGCGAGGACGAGGACGCCGACGATCTCATCGGCGTCGTGGTCAAGGCCGCCCAGACCGGGCGGATCGGGGACGGCAAGGTCTGGTGCGTCCCGGTAGACACCGTGGTGCGCGTGCGCACCGGAGAGCGCGGCCCGGGAGCCCTGTGACCGGTCCTGGCTCGCGGCCCGCTCCTGCGGCCGGGCGCCTTACCTCGTTCGCCGGCGACCGGGAACGCCGGACCGCGACCACCGATCGCTGGCTCGCCTCGTTGCTGGGCAGCGAGCCGGGGGTCGCCCTGGTGGCTATCGGCGGGTACGGGCGGCGGGAACTGCTGCCGGGCAGCGATCTCGACGTGCTGCTCCTGCACAGCGCCCGGCAGGGAATCGCGGCGCTGGCGGACCGCATCTGGTATCCGATCTGGGATTCGGGCACCCGGCTTGACCATGCCGTGCGCCGCCCGGCCGACGCCCGCAGGGTGGCCCGCCGCGACGTGCGGGTCGCGCTGGGCCTGCTGCACGCGCGCCATGTCGCCGGGGACCCGAAACTCACCAGTGAACTGCGCCTCGGTGCGCTAGCGGACTGGCGGGCCGCCGCGCGGACCCGGCTGGCCGAGGTGCAGGCGCTGCATGCGGAGCGCACCGCACGGTCCGGCGAGCTCGCCTTCCTGCTCGAACCCGACCTCAAGGAGGCCAGGGGCGGCCTGCGGGACGCCGAGGCGATCTACGCGGTCGCGGCCGCCTGGGTCGCGCCGGGACCAGGGCCCCGGGCCCGGGCGGCGCAGGAGACCATCCTGGACACGCGGCACGCGCTGCACGAGGTGACCGGGCGGGCCACCGACCGGCTGGTGCTCCAGGAACAGGACGAGGTGGCCCAGCGTACTCGGCCTCGCCGACGCCGATACGCTGCTGTGCCACCTGGCCGGGGCCGGGCGCACCATCGCCTACTCGCTTGATCAGTCGCTGCGCCAGGCGCAGCGCAGCCAGCCCGGTACCCCGCCTCTGCTGGGCGGCGATGCACGTGACGGATCCGGTGGGGTGGCAGCGGAGCGTACTGCCAGGAAAAAGCAGGGTACGGGGCGGGCGCTTGCGCACCGGCCCGGACCAGGGCAGGGCCCCGTCGCCGGCCCCTCGCCGACGGCCTGGTCGAACAGGACGGGGAGGTGGTGCTGGCCCGGTTGGCCGACCCCGCCAGCGACCCGGTTCTGCCGCTGCGCGCCGCCGCCGCGGCGGCAGAGGCCGGCCTGCCGCTCGCCCCGCGTACGCTTGCCCGCCTCAAGGACTGTCCGCCGCTGCCCGCGCCCTGGCCGCCCGGCGCCCGGGACGCCCTGGCCACCCTGCTGGGTACCGGGCAGGCCGCCATCGGTGTCTGGGAGGCGCTCGACCAGGAGGGCATGCTGCCGGACCTGATTCCCGACTGGGACCGAGTGCGGAACCGGCCGCAGCGCAACCCCCTGCACACCTTCACCGTGGACCGGCACCTGGTCGAGACCGCCGCCCGGGCCGCCGCGCTGACCAGGGACGTGGCCCGGCCCGACCTGCTGCTGATCGCCGCGCTGTTGCACGACATCGGCAAAGGCTGGCCCGGTGATCACCGGGTGACCGGCGAGGTGGTGGCCCGGGATACCGCGCGCCGGATGGGCCTGGCCGACGCCGACACCGAACTGGTGGCCAGCGCCGTCCGGCACCATCTGCTGCTCCCGCACATGGCCACCCGGCGTGATCTCGACGACCCGCAGACCGTGGCCCAGGCGGCCGCGACCGTGGGCAGCGTGCCGCTGCTTGAGATGCTGCACGCCCTGGCCATCGCCGATGGCCAGGCGACCGGCCCCGCCGCGTGGAACGACTGGAAGGCCGGCCTCGTGTCCGACCTGGTCCGCAGGGTCGCGGCGGTGCTGGACGGCCAGCCGCCACCGGCCCCGCTGCCGCTAAGCCGGGAGCAGATCGCGCTGGCCGAGGCGGGCCGCCCCGCCGCCATGATCACCGGGTCCGAGGTGACCTTCGTCGCGCCGGACCGCCCCGGGCTGCTGTGGCGGGCGGCGGCCGTGCTCGCCGGCCACCGGCTGGCGGTACGGTCGGCCAACGCGGCCTCTCATGGCGCGATGGCGGTGACCGCGTTCACGGTCGCTCCCCCCTACGGCGACCCGCCGGACGCCACCCTGGTCACCGCCGATCTGCGCCGGGTACTGGCCGGCCAGGAGGACCTGGCGGCGCGGCCCGGTCCGCCGGGGTGGCTCGCTCCGCCACCGGGCCCGGCCCGGCTCCCCCTCGCACCACCCAAGGTCACCCTGGTCGATGACGCGTCCACGAGCGCCACGGTGGTGGAGGTGCGGGCGCACGACGCCCCGGGCCTGCTGTGGCGGATCGCCCGGGCGCTGAGCGAGTGCGGGCTCGACCTGCGCGCGGCCCGGGTGGAAACGCTCGGCGCGGAAGCGGTGGACGTCTTCTACGTCGTCGGCGCGGCCGGCGGCCCGGTCACCGACGCGGCGACCCGCGGCCAGATCGCCGCACAGGTTCTGGCCGCGCTGACCGGATAGCCCGACCCGATAGCCTGGAGTACGTGTTTGAGACGCTCTCCGACCGGCTGACCCAGGTCCTGTCCTCACTGCGGGGCAAGGGCAAGCTGTCCGCTGCCGATATCGACGCGACCCTCCGCGAGATCCGCATTGTTTTGCTCGAGGCGGACGTCGCCCTGCCCGTGGCCAGGCAGTTCGTCAACGACGTGAGGGAGCGCGCCGCCTCGGAGGAGGTCTCCGAGGCGCTCAACCCGGCCCAGCAGATCATCAAGATCGTCAACGAGGAACTCGTCACGATCCTCGGCGGCGAGGCACGCAGGCTGCGTTTTGCCAAGGTGCCGCCCACCGTGATCATGCTGGCGGGTCTGCAGGGGTCGGGTAAGACCACGCTGGCGGCGAAGCTGGCGCTGTGGCTTAAGGAGCAGGGCAACACGCCGTTGCTGGTGGCCGCGGACCTGCAGCGGCCGAACGCGGTGCAGCAACTGCAGGTGCTCGGCGAGCAGGCCGGGGTCCCCGTGTTCGCGCCCGAACCGGGCAACGGGGTTGGCGACCCGGTGGCGGTCGCCCGCCAGTCCATCGACGAGGCCAAGCACCGGCTGCACAACGTCGTCGTGATTGACACCGCCGGCCGGCTGGGCATCGACCAGGAGATGATGGCGCAGGCAGCGGCCATCGCCGATGCCACCGACCCGGACGAGATCCTGTTCGTGGTCGACGCCATGATCGGCCAGGACGCGGTGACCACCGCGCAGGCGTTCCTGGACGGCGTCGGCTACGACGGCGTCGTGCTGACCAAGCTGGACGGCGACGCCAGGGGCGGTGCCGCGCTCTCGATCGCGCAGCTCACCGGGCGCCCGGTGATGTTCGCCTCCACCGGGGAGAAACTCAGCGACTTCGACATCTTCCACCCCGACCGGATGGCGTCCCGCATCCTCGACATGGGCGACATCCTCACGCTCATCGAGCAGGCGGAGAAGGCGTTCGACGCCGATCAGACCGCGGCCATGGCCGACAAGCTGGTGTCGGGCGAGGGCTTCACGCTGGAGGACTTCGTCGAGCAACTGGCCATGGTCCGCAAGCTGGGGCCGATCGGCAACCTGCTCGGGATGCTGCCCGGTGCGGGGCAGAACAAAGAACTGCTCAGCCAGGTCAGCGACGCCGATCTGGACCGCGCGGCGGCCATCGTCAACTCGATGACCCCGGCCGAGCGGCGCAACCCCAAGATCTTGAACGGCTCCCGGCGGGCCCGGATCGCGGGCGGCTCTGGCACCACCGTCGGCGAGGTGAACAACCTGGTCGTGCGGTTCGCCGAAGGCCAGAAGATGATGCGGCAGATGATGGGCGGGGGCGGGATCCCCGGTATGCCGCCGATCCCTGGCATGCGGCGCGCGACCAAGGCGGCCAAGGGCAAGAAGGGGTCGAAAAAGAAGCCCAAGGGCGGGCGTCCGGGGGGAGCGCCCGGCCGTTCCGCTGGCGCCGGAGCCGGGTCGGGTAACGCCAAGTCTGGCAGTCCTGGTTCCGGTGGTGCGGGGTCTGGTGGTGCGCGGTCTGGGAACGCGCGGCCTGGTGGCGGGCTGCCGGCTGGGCTGACCGGCGCCGGTGGTCTCGGCGGTGGCCCGAGCGGTCTGGGTGGCCTGATGCCTCCCGCTGGGCTGCGGAAAACCGCTGGCCTGCCCGGCAACGCCGAGGACCTGGCCGCTAGCCTTCAGGCCCTCGGTACCCCGGACGCGGCGCGTCAGGCCCCGGCCCGCCAGAAGGCGGACGGCCAGAACTCGACGGCCGGAACTCACGGCCGGAACCGACGGCCAGAACGCGGACGGCCAGAACACGGACGGCCAGAACACGGACGGCCAGAACACGGACGGCCAGAACACGGACGGCCAGAACACGGACGGCCAGCGAAAGCCGGCCGATCCGGCACCGGACCCCACCTCTCCCTCGAACCTGCCGGCCGGCTTCGGCCGCTTCCGCCGCGGCAAGCGAGGCGACCGCTAGCGGTTGCTGTTCCTGGCGGCGAGGCTCAGCGCCGGCACGCCATCCCCGCCACGTGGCGCCGCCGCCCACATATCCTCACTTCCGCACGGCCGAATCGGGACAATCCGGGCGTAAAACCGTGCGTTTCTGAGGATATGTCCCGTTGATCATGGGGATGGGGCGGGGCGACGATTACGTTTCAGGGCGTGGTGTCTGGCACAATGACTGGGTTACCACTGTCCCTCGGTCGGCGACGCCCTCTAACGCGCTGACCCTGGGTCCATCCGGGGCATGCCGCCGGTCCCCACCTGGCGCGCTCGTCACCCGCAGTAGAGCCTCATGGGAGAAGAGCTTTAGCCGTGGCTGTCAAGATCAAGCTCAAGCGCATGGGAAAGATCCGTGCGCCGTTTTACCGGATCATCGTCGCCGACGCCCGTACCAAGCGGGATGGGCGGGCCATCGAGGAGATCGGCAAGTATCACCCCAAGGTCGATCCGTCGTTCATCGAGGTCAACTCGGACCGGGCTCAGTACTGGTTGTCGGTGGGGGCTCAGCCGACGGATCCGGTCCGCCGGCTGCTGGAGATCACCGGCGACTGGCAGAAGTTCAAGGGCCTGCCAGGCGCCGAGGGCACGCTGAAGACGGCGGCCCCCAAGCCGGACAAGAAGGAAGCGTTCGCCGCCGCGGTGGCCGAGACCGTCAAGGACCTCAAGCCCAAGAGCAAGACGGCCGAGACCAAGGCAACCGGGCGGAAGGCGGCCGACGCCAAGGCCGGCGACGCCAAGGCCGACAAGGGCGCGGACAAGGGCCGGGCACGTAGGGGCGGCTCTGGCGACAAGGCCAGCGGCGCGCAGGACGAGGCGGACAGGCCCCGTTCTGGCGGGAAGCAGGCCAGCGCGGGGAAGGCGGCCGGCGATGCTGCGGCCAAGGACACCGCGGCTAAAGAGGCAGTGGCCAAGGACACCCCGGCCAAGGAGCGCAGTGGCCAAGGACACGCCGGCCAAGGACGCAGCGGCCAAGGACACGACGGCCAAGGACACCGCCGCCAAGGCGGGCAGCGCCAAGGACGCGGCAGCCAAGGACGGCCAGGCGGCCAAGAACGCGGCCAAGGACGCAAGTGGCAAGGACGCGGCCGCTGCCAAGGCGGGCGACTCGGCGCAAGGCGGGGACTCGCTGCCAAGGCGGACGACTCCGCCGCTGCCGATGGCGAGGCAGACAGCGCAGCCGAGCCAGCGGCCGTAGCCTCCGCCGCGAGTGCCGGGAATGAGGACGCGGGCCAGGACGGCGGCGCCTGAGGTGCTCCAGGAAGCGCTCGAGCACCTGGTCAAGGGCATCGTGGACCACCCTGACGATGTCAGTGTCGCCAGTCACGGGCTGCGCCGGGGCCGGGTCCTCGAGGTTCGGGTGCACCCGGATGATCTCGGTAAGGTCATCGGCCGTGGCGGGCGGACCGCGCGTGCGCTGCGCACGGTCATCGGCTCGCTCGCGGGCGGCCGTTACGTCCGGGTAGACCTGCTTGACGTGGACGAGGTCCGGTAACTGAGCACCCCACTGGTGGTCGGCCGGATCATCAGGCCGCACGGGCTCCGGGGGGAGCTGTCGGTCGAGGTCCGCACCGACGATCCCGGCCAGCGGTTCGCCCATGGGTCGGTGCTTGCCACCGACCCGCCTGAGGTAGGACCGCTGACCATCACGTCCTCGAGATGGCACAGCGGGCGCCTGCTGGTCAGCTTCGCGGAGGTCATCGGCCGCACCGACGCCGAGTCACTGCGCGGCGTCCTGCTCACGGTGGACGCCGCCGACGTGGCACCGCCGCAAGACCCGGACGAGTTCCACGACCATCAGCTCACCGGGCTGACCGTGGTGACCGTGGCCGGGGACCTGGTGGGCACGGTCAGCGATGTCCTCCACTACGGCCAGGACCTGCTCTCGGTCACGCCCGCCGCCGGCACCCAGCGGCAGGCGGAGGTGCTCGTGCCCTTCGTGGCCGCGATCGCCGTCGAGGTGGACCTGGCCGCGGGGAAGGTGGTCATCGACCCGCCGCCGGGCCTGCTCGACCTCGCTCCGGACGGCGCGGACGCGGCTGACACCGCGACCTTGACGGCGCGGGCGACCTGGAGGACGCCGACGGCGTGGGCGGGCGTCGTGAAGATTGACATCATCACGATCTTCCCCGAGTACTTCACTCCGCTCCGGGTCTCCCTGCTGGGCAAGGCGGCCGAGCGCGGCATCATCGAGTTCGCCGTGCATGACCTGCGGACCTGGGCGCACGACGTGCACCGCAGCGTGGACGACTCCCCGTTCGGCGGTGGGCCCGGCATGGTGATGAGCCCCGGCCCGTGGGGCGAGGCACTGGATGCGGTGATCGGGACCGGGTCACCGGGAGCAAGGCTGATCCTGCCGACCCCGAGCGGCGTTCGGTTCCGGCAGGAGATGGCGGCCGCGTATGCGCGTTCTGCACATCTTGTGTTTGCTTGTGGCCGGTACGAGGGAATCGACGCGCGCTTTGCCGACGACGCCCGCACCCGGGTGCCGGTCGACGAGGTCAGCATCGGGGACTACGTCCTGTCCGGCGGGGAGCCCGCGGCCCTGGTCATGATCGACGCGATCAGCAGGCTGCTGCCCGGGGTGCTCGGCAACTGCGGGTCCGCGCCCGACGACTCGTTCGGCGGTGGCGCCGGGCCGATGGCGGGCCTGCTGGAGGGGCCCGTCTTCACCCGGCCGCGGGAATGGCGCGGGCGCGAGGTCCCGGCGATCCTGCTCTCCGGCGATCACGCCGCCATCGCCCGCTGGCGGCGGGACGAGGCCCTGCGCCGCACGGCCGCATGCCGTCCCGATCTCATCGCAGTGCTGTCACCGGATACCCTGGACGAGCGCGACCGGCAGGTCCTGAACGATGCTGGCTTTCCGCTCTCCGGCGAAGATATGGCACACTGAAATGCGCCGCCCCGCGGAAGTCGCCCCGGGCGGACTGCTTTCTGCGCTTAGCGACCACGACAGAACGTAACCACGCATCGCCACCTGCCTACCGGCCCGTGCGCGAGGACCACTGAGGAAACGCCAGCCATGCATACCGCCATCGCCGACTTGGAGCGGGCGCAGATCCGCGACGACATCCCGGCTTTCCGGCCTGGGGACACACTGAAGGTGCACGTCCGGGTCGTTGAAGGAAGCCGGACCCGGATACAGGTCTTCCAGGGTGTGGTAATCCGGCGCCAGGGTGGCGGAGCCCGGGAGACGTTCACGGTCCGCAAGATCAGCTATGGCGTGGGTGTGGAGCGGACCTTCCCCGTGCACAGCCCTTCCATTGACAAGATCGAGGTGGTCACCAGGGGCCGGGTGCGCCGGGCCAAGCTGTACTACCTCCGCTCTCTGCGCGGCAAGGCCGCCCGGATCAGGGAGCGCCGCGAGACGCCCGCGCAGTAACGGGCTGCGTGGAACCGTCGGTATGGGTTATCGCGCCGGGACGCCGCTGCGGGCGCGCGTCGCGTGGCACGACCGTCGCCGCATCGCGGACCCGGCGCTAGGCTCGATTCGATGAACGGTGACCGGGATACGCGGGGCCAGGAAGTGTCTTCCAGCGATGGGTACACGCGCCCGGGACAGGCCGGTGATCAACATTTCGATCCGGTGTCTGGGGACGGTGTTACCGCACCCGCCGCGTCAACAGGGGACTTTCCACCCAGCAGCCCCGCTGACGGCACGCAGGCCGGCGGCCCGGCGGGCAACCCGGCCAACGGTCCCGTCGGGAACCCCGCTAACGGCCCGGCCAACGGCCCTGCCGGTGGTCCGCGGGGCGGCTTGGGCGACACGGCGGAGGTGCCCGGCATGACCTCGTCCGCCGATGGGTCCTGGCACCGTCGCAGGTGACGCCCAGGACGAGGGCGAGCGACGCCGGCACCGGCGCCATACCGGAGGTCCCTGGCGCGCAAACGCCGCCGGCGCAAGCGGCGCAAAGGCATGTCCTGGTGGATCGAATTGCCGATCCTGCTGGTCTTCGCGCTGGTGCTCGCGCTGCTGATCAAGAGCTTTGTGGTCCAGGCGTTCTTCATCCCGTCGTCGTCGATGGAGAACACGCTGGAGATCGGGGACAAGGTCCTCGTCAACAAGCTGATCTACGACTTCCGTTCCGTCCATCGCGGCGACATCGTCGTGTTCAACGGCGACGGCTCATGGGATCCCACCCCCAGCCAGACGGCGCCGCCACTGACGCGGCTCTGGGACTCCGTCTCCGGCCTTTTCGGTACCGCGCCGGGCGTCCACGACTTCATCAAGCGGGTCATCGGCATCCCCGGTGACCACGTGATGTGCTGCAACGCGCACGGGCAGATCACCGTCAACGGGGTACCGCTCAGCGAGAAGTCCTATCTCTACCCGGGCAACGCGCCGTCCACGATGCGGTTCAGCATCATCGTGCCACCTGGCCGGCTGTGGGTGATGGGCGATCACCGCGCTGTCTCGTGGGACTCGCGGGGCCACATGAGCGACCCGGGCGACGGGACCATCCCGGAGAATCACGTGGTCGGCCGGGCCTTCGTGATCGTCGCGCCGATCAGCCGGTGGCGCATTCTGCCCATCCCGGCCACGTTCGAGCAGCCGAAGCTGTCTGCGGCGTCGTCCGCCGCGCTGGCCCGCCAATCCCGCCACGGCCGGGGTGACCATGCTCCGGATGTCCGGCGGGTCCGCGCTGGGCGCTCTGGCGCTGCCCGGCGCGCCTGCGGCGGCTGGGCTTGTCGCCGCCGTGCCACTCACCCTGCTGCAGCGCCGCTTGCGCCGCCGGATGGCCGCCAAGCGCCGCGGGCGGAGCGGTCCGGGGGGTCTCGGGCGCGGGACGGCGGGAAGCTGGGTGACGCCATGGCGGTGCTTCCGTCGCGGCATCCTGGTTACACCCCCCGGCGCGTGGCAGGCCTGACCGGTTATGAACGGGTCCTGGCCCGGGCTGGGCTTGTCCCCGGTTGCCGGGATCGACGAGGCGGGCCGGGGTGCCTGCGCGGGCCCGCTCGTGATAGCCGCGGTGGCCTTCGAACAACGGAAGCTGGCGGGCCTGCAGGGCGTCGCGGACTCCAAGGCCCTGACGGCGGCGGCCAGGGAGAAGGCCTACGCCGAGGTGCTGGCGGCCGCGCTGGCCTGGCATGTGGTTGTCATACCGTCGACCGAGATCGACCAGCTGGGCCTGCACGTCTGCAACATCGCCGGCATGCGCCGGGCGCTGGCCGGGCTGACCTGCCAGCCCGCGTACGTGCTCACCGACGGATTCGCCGTGCGCGGCCTGGGCGTCCCGGCGCTCGCGATGTGGAAAGGCGACGAAGTCGCGGCCTGTGTGGCGGCCGCATCCGTGGTCGCCAAGGTGACCAGGGACCGGATCATGCGCGAGCTGCACCTGAGGTACCCGGAGTACGGCTTCGCCAGGCACAAGGGATATTCGACGCCCGGTCACATGAGGGCGCTCACCGCCCACGGGCCCTGCCCCGAGCACCGGCGCTCCTTTGTGAATGTGAGCAACGTGACCTGCGGTGATCCGGGCCAGGTGGCAGTCGGACAGCAGTAGCTTGCGACGATCCTGACCACCGGTCGCGCATGGACGGCGTGGCGTGCGGTGATCCTGGCCCGGAGAATTGACCTATGGTTGATCTCATCTGGGCCGATGCTCCCGTCGTTGCCTGATCGGAGGGGAGAGGAATGAGCGCGGAGGATCTCGAGAAGTACGAGACCGAGATGGAGTTGCAGCTCTATCGCGAGTACCGGGACGTCGTGGGGCTATTCACCCATGTGGTCGAGACCGAGCGACGGTTCTACCTCACCAACCAGGTCGAGCTGAACGTTCGTACAGCCGACAACGGTGAGGTCTTCTTCGAGGTCACCATGCAGGACGCATGGGTCTGGGACATGTACCGGCCCGCCCGTTTCGTGAAGAATGTCCGGGTAGTTACGTTCAAGGACGTCAACATCGAAGAACTCGCCCAAAGTGACCTCGAGGTCCCCGACTCCAAGTAGCCCGGTCCGTGGTCGCCTGGGCGCGCGTAGCCGATGCGGCTGGAACCGACGCTGGCACTGGTGAGAGACCAGGTAAGCGGGATTCAGAACGCACCGTTCCTGCTGGCCGCGCTGCGTCAGGCGAGACTGGCCCGGAGGTCCCCGGCCCAGAAAAGCACGAGGCCACGACAAACCCGGCTCCGCCATCCACAGGCGACGCCCTCTCACGCGGCCATCCACAGCGCGAAAACCCGATCAGCGAGCACCGCCCATCCTGCGGCAACGTCGGAGGCGGAGGTGGTGACGCGTGAATCCCAAGGACGACCTGGGCCGCACCGGCGAGCAGGTGGCCGCGGAGTATCTGGAACGCGCGGGGTTACGGGTGCTCGACCGCAACTGGCGGTCTGCGACCGGCGAAATCGACATCGTGGCCGCCGAGCGGCGGGTGCTGGTGGTCTGCGAGGTGAAGACCCGCTCCGGCACCGGGTTTGGCACCCCGCTGGAGGCGATAACCCGGAACAAGCGCGCCAGGTTGCGGCGGCTCGCCGCGCAGTGGCTAGTGGCCCACGGCGTGCTGTTCGACGAGGTGCGCATCGACGTGATCGGCCTGGTCAGGGACAAGGCCGGTGACTTCCAGATCGAGCACGTCCGGGGGGTGGGCTAGATGCCGGTCGCCCGCACTAACTCGATCGCCCTGGTCGGGGTCGAAGGTTATCCGGTCGAGATCGAAACCGACATCGCGAACGGGCTGCCCTGCCTGCTGCTGGTCGGTCTACCGGACACTGCCCTGCGCGAAGCACGTGACCGGATCCGGGCAGCGATCATCAACAGCCACGAGCAGTGGCCGCAGCGCCGGATCACGGTGGGCCTGTCGCCGGCCAGCCTGCCCAAGCGGGGCAGCGGTTTCGACCTCGGCATCGCCCTGTCGATTCTGGCCGCGGCCGGTGTCGTTCCACCGGCCGCGATCGACGGCGTGGTCTTCTTCGGGGAGCTTGGGCTGGACGGCCGGGTGCGCCCGGTTCGCGGGGTCCTTCCCGCGATGGCAGCGGCCGGGTGCGCCGGGTTCGGCAAGGCGATCGTGGCCCAGCCCAACGCCGAGGAGGCGGCGCTGGTACCGGGCCTCCGGGTTGCCGGGGCGGCGACGCTGGCCGGCTTGCTCGCCTGGCTGCGCGGTGAGCAGGAGGCGGAGGACGCTGGCGTGGTCTGCATGCCCGACGGAAGCCAGTCGCTGGCCCGGCCGGCGATGCCGGGCGGTGCGCCGTCCCGCGCTGGACGCGACGGTGGGGGACGCCGCGGCCGCCGGGTCACCGGTGCCACGCGCCAGCCAGTGCACGCGCTGAGCAGCCGGGTGCCATCCCGGCGGGCCAGCAGACGCCTGCGGCGCCGGCCAGGGCGCTCCACGGAGACCGGCCGGACCGCCGCCGTTCCCCGGCCTGACCTTTCCGAGGTGCTCGGCCAGCCCACCGCCCGCCGGGCGGCGGAGATCTGCGCCGCGGGCGGTCATCACCTGTCGCTGCTCGGCCCGCCGGGCGCGGGCAAGACAATGCTGGCCGAACGGCTGCCCACCGTCATGCCCGCGCTGGACCCGCGGCCGCGCTCGAGGTCACCTCGATCCATTCCGTGGCCGGGACGCTGCCAGCGGGGAGCCCGCTGATGACCGAGCCGCCGTTCTGCGCGCCGCATCACACCGCGACCAAGGCAGCCATCGTCGGCGGCGGTACAGGGGATCCTCCACCCCGGCGCGGCGTCCCTGGCGCACCGCGGCTGTCTGTTTCCTTGACGAGGCACCCGAATTCGCCAGAGATGCTGCTTGACGCACTCCGGCAGCCGCTGGAGTCGGGAGAGGTCGTGCTGGCCCGCTCCGGCCTGACCGCCCGCTTCCCGGCCAGGTTCACGCTGGTCCTGGCGGCCAACCCGTGTCCCTGTGCCAAGGGCTCGGCCGTCCGTGCGGCGTGCACCTGCTCGCCTGCCGCCCGGCGGCGCTATCTCGCCCGGCTGTCCGGCCCGCTGCTGGACCGGGTGGACGTCAAAGTGGAGTTGCTCCCGGTGGGCCGCGCCGAGTTGCTGAGCGATCGCCGGTTCGCAGAACCCAGCCCCGTGGTGGCCGCCCGCGTGGCAGCGGCCAGGGAGAGGGCCGCGGCGCGGCTCAAGGACACTCCTTGGCGGCTTAACGCGGAAATCCCCGGCAGTGAGCTGCGCCAGGCATTCCGGCCGGCACCCAGTGCGCTCGCCCCGCTGGAACGGGCCATGGACCGCGGCCAGATCAGCGCCCGTGGGGTCGATCGCGTGATCAGGGTGGCCTGGACGCTCGCAGACATCGCGGGAATCGGCAGGCCGACGGCCAGCGAGACCAGCTACGCGCTCGGGCTGTGGCTGGGAGTGGGGCTGTGACCGGCGCAGCGGCCGAGCGGGTTGCCCGGGCCGCCATCAGCTGCGTGGCCGAGCCCGGCGACGAGGTCATGGGCGCGCTGCTGCGGACCTGCCCGCCGGCCGAGGTCGTGGCCGCGCTGACCGAGGGCAGGCGGCCGGTGCTGCCGCCGGGCCGGGGGCCGGTGGCGTCGCGTGTGACGGCATTCCGGCTGCCGTCGCGGCGCCCGGCGGTGATGAGCACACCGGAGTCCTGTTTGGCTCTGCCGGACCCGACGACGGGGCTATCGGCGCTAACCAGCTGGACCGTGCGCTGCGCCGGTGGACGGCGAGGCTGGGCGAGGTGCCGCCGGAGCACACGCTGGATGCCTGGCGGCGGGACGGCATCCGGCTGGTCATTCCCGGTGACGCCGAATGGCCCGGGCAGCTCGACGTGCTGGGCGATGCGCGTCCCTGGGCGCTGTGGGTACGTGGCAACGCGGATCTGCGATACGCCTGCCTTCGCTCGGTCTCGGTGGTGGGCACCCGGGCCGCGACCGCGTATGGCGCCCATGTGTGTACCGAACTGACCGTCTCGCTGGCCGAGAGAGGATGGACGGTCGTGTCCGGCGGGGCCTACGGAATTGACGGGTGTGCCCACCGGGGCGCGCTCGCCGCGTCAGGAACCACGATCGCCGTCCTTGCTTGCGGAGTGGACTGCGCTTATCCGCCCGGACACTGCGAGCTTTTCCACCAGATCCGCGAGCACGGCGCGACGATCAGCGAGTGGCCGCCAGGCCGGACACCGACCCGGCATGGCTTCCTTGTTCGCAACCGCGTGATCGCGGCGCTGAGCCGCGGCACCGTGGTGGTGGAGGCCGCACTGCGCAGCGGAGCGCTCAACACCGCGCGGCACGCCCATGCCCAGGGCCGGCCGCTGATGGCGGTGCCGGGGCCGGTCACCTCGGCGCAGTCGGCTGGCTGTCACGAGGCCATCAGGGAGTGGGGGGCGATCTGTGTCACGGACGCGCGGGACGTGCTGGAGCTGCTGTCTTTCCCCGGGGACTGTTCGCCGCCGCGAGCGGCGGAGCCCGGTGCTGCCCCGTGACTTGCTTGACCCGGTGACGAGCCGGGTCCTCGACGCGGTGCCAGCGCGTGCCGGGCGGGGCCCGGCCCGGATCGCGGTCACCGCGGGGGTGGATTTCGACACAGTCATGCGCTGCCTGGGCGAACTCGCGGCCGGGGGATTCGTGGAGCGGTGCGAACGTGGCTGGCGGATTCGCTCGCGGAATACCGACGAAGAGTGAACAGGGCGGTAGGAGTCCGCCGATGCGCTATGCGCTTAAATACGGCGATTCTTGCCCGATTCCGGGCAAGAATCTTGCACTTCTGCATGCTGGTGCGCCATGCTGCTGGTTGTGCCGGGCGCAGAACAGGTGCACGACGAACTCGTGACCCACCTGACTCGTACCAGCCCGCTCAGCCCGGGTGAGGCTGCGCGGGTGGTTGCGGAGGTGCTTGGGTACTTCTCCGAGTCCGCGGAGGAGTACGTGCGCCGGCGTCATCGTGAGCTCAAGGCGGAGGGTCTCACGAACGATCAGGCATTCGGGCGGATCGCGGCCGAACTGCCGGCCCGCCGGGTGACTGCACCGCAGTTCACGCTGCGGCAACTCCGCCGTGTCGTCTATGGCTAGGGACTGCCGCGGGCGACGGGGTGCCGGCGGCCGTGGCCAGGGCGGTGGGGCAACCCGCGGTCGCGGCCACGGCCGGGACCGTCTGCCGTCATGAATGAGTGGAGGGGATCTGGGACGTGTGCGGGATCGTTGCGCATGTGGGAAGCCGGGACTGTGTGCCCATCCTGCTGGAAGGGCTGGCCAGGCTGGAGTACCGCGGATACGACTCGGCCGGGCTTGCGGTGGTGGGCCGCTCCGGCAGCCTGCGTGTCCATAAGGCCAAGGGCCGGGTCGCGGACCTGGACAGTAGTCTGCCCGCCCGGTTCAAGGGTGGCCCGGGAATCGGTCATACGCGGTGGGCGACGCACGGCGAGCCGAGCGATGTCAATGCCCACCCCCATATCGCGGGAACGGTCGCGATCGTCCACAACGGGATCATCGAAAACGCCGATGAGCTGCGCGCCAAGCTGATCGCCGAGGGAGCCGAGTTCGCCTCGGAGACCGACAGCGAGGTGCTCGCGCACCTGATCGCCCGGGGCAGCAGCCACGGCGACCTGGAAGAAGCGGTGCGGACGGCGCTCACCGCTGTGGTCGGCACCTACGGCATCGCGGTCCTCGACGCCCGCTACCCGGACCGGATCGTGGCCGCGCGGAATGGCAGTCCCGTGGTGCTCGGTATCGGTGACAAGGAGATGTTCGTCGCCTCTGACCTGGCCGCGCTGGTCCGCTACACGCGTCAGGTGGTGCACCTCGATGACGGCGAGGTGGCCACGGTCCGGGCGGACGGCTTCCGCACCGCCACGCTGGACGCCCGCGCGACGACTCACGAGCCGCTGGTCATCGACGCCGACCTCGGGTCCTACAGCGCCGACGGATACACCCACTTCATGCGCAAGGACATCCACGAGCAGCCCAGGACCGTCGAGCGGGCGCTCCGGGGCCGGATCGAGGACAGGTTCAACACGGCGCACCTCGGCGGGCTGAACTTCGATGCGCGCCAGGCGCGGGCGATCCGCCGGGTGAAGATTCTCGGCTGCGGCTCCGCTTACTACGCCGGGCAGGTTGGCGCGCAGCTCATCGAGGAACTCGCACGGATTCCCGCCGACGCTGAGCCCGCGTCCGAGTTCCGGTACCGCAACCCGGTGGTCGAGGCCGACTCCCTGTACATCGCGGTCAGCCAGTCGGGGGAAACCTACGACACGCTCGCCGCCGTCCGGGAACTCCAGCGCAAGGGCGGGCGGGTTATCGGCGTGGTCAACGCCGTGGGCAGCGCCATCGCCCGCGAGTGCGAGGGGGGCGTGTACCTGCACGCGGGCCCGGAGATCTCGGTCACCTCTACCAAGACCTTCACCGCGACCTGCGTCGTGTTCGCGCTGCTAGCGCTGCATCTGGGGCGGATTCACGATCTGTCTCCGGCGGACGGCAGGCGGGTCACTGCCGGGCTGCGTGAACTGCCCGGCCAGATCACGCAGGTCCTTGCCGCTGAAGAGCGCATCGCGGCCATCGCCAAGGACTTCACCGGCTATCCGGGCATGTTCTTCGTCGGCCGGGTACGCGGCTGGCCCATCGCCCGCGAGGGGGCGCAGAAGCTGAAGGAAGTCTCCTACCTGCACGCCGAGGCCTATCCGGCCAGCGAGCTCAAGCACGGCCCGCTCGCCCTGGTGGGGCCGGACCTGCCCACCGTGGCCATCGTCCCCGAGGACGAACTGCGGGACAAGAACATCTCGACGCTGGGCGAGATCAAGGCGCGGCACGGCAGGATTCTCGTGGTCGGTCATGGCACGCTGGATGCGAGGCTCGCCGATGACGTGGTGGAGGTGCCCAAGAACGAGCCCGAGCTTGACCCGATCCTGCTCTCGGTGCCGCTGCAGTTGCTGGCCTACCACGCGGCGGTCGTGCTCGGGAACGACGTAGACAAGCCCCGCAACCTGGCCAAGAGCGTGACCGTGGAGTGAGCTAGCCGATGGCATCCCCCGAGCCGGAGCACCTGCCGGGCGAGCTGATTTCCGCCCTGGCGGCGTTCCGGTGCCATATCGAGGCCGAGCGGGGGCTGTCCCGGCACACGGTCCGTGCGTACGTCGGCGACGTGAGCTCCCTGCTCGAGCACGCCGCCGCGGCGGGGGTCACCGCCCTGGACGGGCTGGACATCGGCGTCCTGCGTGGCTGGCTGGGGGAGCAGCACGGCAGCGGCAATTCCCGCGCCACCCTGGCCCGGAGGGCCGCGGCAGCCAGGACGTTCACCGCGTTCGCGCGTGCCCGTGGTCTCATCGGTGCCGATCCCGGCCCGCTGCTCGGCATTCCCAGGACGCCCCGCAGGCTTCCTGAGGTGCTCAGCCGGGACCAGGTCGCCGCGGTCCTTGATTCGTCCCGGGCCGGGGGTGCGGCGCGCCAGGACCGGGCACTGGCGGTGCGGGATGCCGCGATCATGGAGCTGCTCTACGCGACCGGGATCAGGGTCGGCGAGCTGTGCGGGCTTGACCTCGGCGACCTCGACGAGGAACGCCGCACGGTACGGGTCTTCGGCAAGGGCGGCCGTGAACGCACCGTGCCAGCCGGGATCCCGGCGGTCCGTGCGGTGGGCGCCTGGGTGCGGGAGGGGCGCCCGGTCATCGCCGGGCCGGGCAGCGGTTTCGCGCTGTTTCTCGGCGCACGGGGCCGGCGGCTCGACCCGCGGACCGCGCGGCGCGTGGTCCACGCCAGCATCGCCGCCGTGCCTGGCACACCCGACTCAGGCCCGCACGGGCTGCGGCACGCGGCGGCGACCCATCTCCTCGAAGGCGGCGCGGACCTGCGCAGCGTGCAGGAGATTCTCGGGCATGCGTCGCTGACCAGCACGCAGATCTACACCCATGTGTCGGTCGAGCGGCTGCGGTCCGCTTACCGCCAGGCCCACCCGCGGGCATGACCGGCCGGGATGAGCCGTAGCGGCGGCGCAGTGTTGGGCGGTGGCCGGGAGCGGCGCACAGTTGGACGGTGGCCGGGCTGGAGCAGCGGCCCGGCAGGGCCTCTCTCGGGTGAATCGCGGCAGGCGAACGGGTAGACTACTGGGCGGTCGGTGGGCCGTCTGCCTCGCGCGCACGCTCTTCCGGCTAAATTCGCGCGTCCGCTCGCCGCCGGGACACCCTGCGGTGCGCACCTATCGGTCTGCGGCCTGTACGGCTGCAGTGTGTGCGCACGGGCGCCAGGACTAACCGAGGCGCCGCTGCCCAGACACGGCGCACGACAGGAAGGGGACCGGTATGGCACCGGTCGTCACCATGCGGCAGCTGCTGGAGAGCGGCGTTCACTTCGGCCACCAGACCAGGCGCTGGAACCCGAAGATGAAGCGGTTCATCCTTGCCGAGCGCAACGGCATCTACATCATCGACTTGCAGCAGTCGCTGGACTTCATCGACAAGGCTTACGAGTTCATCAGGGAGACCGTGGCGCACGGCGGCACGGTCCTCTACGTCGGGACCAAGAAGCAGGCCCAGGAAGCGATCGCGGACCAGGCCCGCCGGGTGGGAATGCCGTTCGTCAACCAGCGGTGGCTCGGCGGCATGCTGACCAACTTCGCCACCGTGCACAAGCGCCTGCAGCGGCTCAAGGAGCTTGAGGAGATCGACTTCGAAGACGTGGCCGGTTCCGGCATGACCAAGAAGGAGCTGCTCCACCTGCGCCGAGAGCGGGACAAGCTGGACCGCTCCCTCGGCGGTATCAAGGACATGGCCCGGGTGCCCAGCGCGCTGTGGGTGGTGGACACCAAGAAGGAGCACATCGCCGTCAGTGAGGCGCGCAAGCTCGGCATCCCGGTGATCGCCGTCCTCGACACCAACTGCGATCCGGACGAGGTCGACTACCCGATCCCGGGGAATGACGACGCGATCCGCAGTGTTTCCCTGCTGACCCGGGTGGTCGCCGACGCGGTGGCCGACGGGCTGATGGCCAGGGGCGCGGCGGCGGAGTCGGACGACAAACCGTCGCCGGCGGGCGATCTGGGCGTCGAGGAACCGCTGGCCGAGTGGGAGCGGGACCTCCTCGAGCACAAGAGCGCCCAGGCCAACGGCGCCGCGGTGGCCAGCGATGCCAACGGTGCCGCAGTGGCCAGCGACGCCAACGGTGCTGCAGCGGCCAGCGGTGGTGCCGCGACGGCCCCGGCTGCGGAGGCTGCCCCGGCTGCGGAGGCTGCCCCGGCTGCGGAAGCTGCCCCGGCTGCGGAAGCTGCCCCGGCTGCGGAGGCTGCCCCGGCTGCGGAGGCTGCCCCGGCTGCGGAGGCTGCCCCGGCTGCGGAGGCTGCCCCGGCTGCGGAAGCTGCCCCGGCTGCGGAAGCTGCCCCGGCCGCGGAAGCTGCCCCGGCTCCGGAAGCTGCCCCGGCCGCGGAAGCTGCCCCGGCTCCGGAAGCTGCCCCGGCCGCGGAAGCCGCTCCCACCGTGGATGCGGCTCCTGCCGCAGAGACCCCAGCTGCCAAGGACAGCGCCGCGGAGGACAGCGCGGGTGCCGCGGCGGGCTGCGGCAGACACCGCTACCGCGCAGGCCACGGCGGAGGACGCTCCCGCCGCCGAAGCCCCCGAGGCCTCCGGCGAGACCTCCGACGAGGTCGGCGTCGCGGCAGAGGCCGTGGCCACGGCGGGTGACTCACCGGGGGCCGCATGACGAACCGGCCGGCCCGCGGCGACCCGTGGGCCCGGTCCCCCAAGCCGGGACTGATCAGACAGCGAGAGATGAGGAAATGGCGAACTTCAGCGCCGCAGATGTGAAGCGGCTCCGCGAGGCTACCGGCGCGGGGATGATGGACTGCAAGAACGCACTCACCGAGTGCGACGGCGACTTCGACAAGGCAATCGAGGCCTTGCGCCGCAAGGGTGTCAAGGACGCGGGCAAGCGCGCCACCAGGACCGCGGCCAACGGGCTGGTCGCCGCCGCGCTGGACGGAAACAGGGCAGGCGTCCTGGTCGAGCTCAACTGCGAGACCGACTTCGTCGCCAAGACCGACCTGTTCCAGCGGACCGCGGCGGACATCGCCGCCGCGGCGCTGGCGCACCGGCCGGCCGACCGGCTCGCCCTGCTGGCGGTCGAGGCCCGTCCCGGAGTCACCGTGCAGCAGCTCATCGACGGTGCGGGCGTCGCGCTCAAGGAAAAGATCGAGCTTGGCAGGTATGCCCTGCTCGAGGGCGGCTACATCGCCAGTTACCTGCACAAGAAGGACCCCGACCTGCCGCCCACCATCGGCGCGCTGGTCCAGCTCGACACCCCGAACGAGCAGGCGGGCAAGGACCTGGCTCAGCAGGTGGCGGCGATGCGGCCGCGGTACCTGAGCCGGGACCAGGTGCCTGCCGACGTGGTGGCAAAGGAGCGCAGCATCGTCGAACAGATCACCCGCGACGAGGGCAAGCCCGAGCAGGCAGTTCCCAAGATCGTTGAGGGCCGCCTTGGTGCGTTCTTCAAGGATGTAACGCTTGTCGAGCAGCCGTTCGTTAAGGACCAAAAGAAGACCGTCAAGCAGATGCTCAGCGAGCAGGGCGTCACGGCACGGGGCTTCGCCTTGTTCGAGGTTGGCAAGGCTGGCTGAGGGGAAGCTCGCGGGAACAACAACGAGACACTGAGGAGCCGCTCTGTGGATGACAGCGCCGGGAGGGGGCGCGGCGCTGTGCCCGTAATCGGCGCGGTCGCCGGGGAGGCCGCCTATGCGGAAGGATCCCGCGAGCAGGTGCATCCGCCATGGCGGCGGGTCGTGGTCAAGCTGTCCGGCGAGGCCTTTTCCGGGGACGAGCCGGTGGGCATCTCCCCGGAAGTGGTGTACCGGATCGCCAGCGAGATCGTCTCCGTGGTACGGGACGGGGTCGAGGTCGCGGCCGTGGTGGGCGGCGGCAACATGTTCCGCGGGCGGGCCCTGGCGGAAAGTGGCATCGACCGTGCCCGGGCCGACTACATGGGCATGCTGGGCACGGTTATCAACTGTCTCGCGCTGCAGGACGTGCTGGAGAAGCTGGGCGTGGACACCCGGGTCCAGACCGCGATCACGATGGGCCAGGTGGCCGAGCCCTACATCCCCCGCCGGGCGATCCGGCATCTGGAGAAGGGCCGGATCGTGATCTTCGGGGCGGGACTCGGCGCGCCCTTCTTCTCGACCGATACGTGCGCGGCCCAGCGGGCGCTGGAGATCGGGGCCGAGGCGCTGCTCAAGGGCACCCAGGTGGACGGGGTCTACGATGCTGATCCACGGAAGATGCCCGGGGCGGTGCGGTTCGACCAGGTTGACTACGGCGATGTGCTCCGCCTGGGCCTGAGGGTCATGGACGCGACAGCGGTGAGCCTGTGCATGGACAACGGCCTGCCCATTGTCGTCTTCGACATGATGGAGAAGGGTAACGTCGTGCGAGCAGTGCGCGGGGAGAGGATCGGCACGCTGGTCAGCCAGTCAGCCGATGCGGTCGCCCGCGGCTGACCGCCGCGACAGGCACGCGATGGACAGGAGCCGCCGTGATAGACGATGTCCTCCTCGAAGCCGAGGAGAAGATGGAGAAGGCCGTTGCCGTCGCCAAGGAGGAATTCGCCGTCATCCGCACTGGCCGGGCACACCCGGCCATGTTCAGCAAGATCACGGCCGAGTACTACGGCACGCAGACGCCAGTGAACCAGTTGGCCTCGTTTCACATCCCAGAGCCGCGGATGGTGGTCATCCAGCCCTTTGACAAGTCGTCGCTGGCCGCTATCGAGAAGGCGATCCGCAACAGCGACCTGGGCGTGAACCCGGCCAATGACGGAACGATCATCCGGGTCGTCTTCCCCGAACTCTCCGAGGAACGGCGCAAGGAATACATCAAGATCGCGCGTCATAAGGCGGAAGACAGCAGGGTCTCCATCCGGAACATCCGCAGGCACGCCAAGGATTCGCTGGACAAACTCGTCAAGGGCGGCGACGCGGGCGAAGACGAGGGCCACCGGGCCGAGCGGGAACTCGACGACCTCACGCACACCTATGTCGGGCAGGTGGACGAGCTGCTCAAGCATAAGGAAGCCGAACTGCTTGAGGTCTGATCTTGCCTGCTGACATTTCGGGGGAGCCAGCATCGCCGGATCACGACGGCGGTCCAGCGTCGCTCGGTAATGCCAAAGAGCGCGCGGTGCCTGCCGCGCCAGGCGAGCCTGCCGGGGCCAGCGGTGGTGTCTCGGTTGCGGGTGGCGCCACGGCGAAGGGCAGTGTCCCGGCCGAAGGTGGTGCTTCGGCCGAAGGTGGTGCTCCGGCCGCAGGCGGTGCTCAGACCGCGGGAGGCCCCGCGACCGCGGCGGGCGCACCGGAGGCTCCGGGTAGCGCCCCCGGTAACGACGGGGCGCGGGCCCGGCCTGCGCCTCGGGCCGGGCGCAACCTGCCCGCCGCGATCGGGGTAGGCGTCGGCCTGGGCGGTCTCGCCATCCTCACGCTGTTCACGGTGAAGGTGACCTTCCTGGTCTACATGGCCGTGGTGGTGGGGATCGCGCTGTGGGAACTGTCTCGTGCCATGGCCGGCCAGGGGATCCGGCTGCCGGTCGTGCCGGTTGCCGCCGGCGGCTTCGCTGCCCTGGCGCTGGCGTACTGGCGGGGTGAGCGTCCCATGATCGCGTGCCTGGCGCTTACCGTGTTCGCGATCCTCGCCTGGCGGCTGCACGGGGGAGCCGCCGGTTACCTGCGCGACGTGACGGCGGGCGTGTTCGCCCTCGGCTACCTGCCGCTGATGGCCTGTTTCGTCGGGCTCATGCTCACCGTCCCCGACGGCCCGCGGCGCACGCTGATGTTCCTCATCCTGGCCGTGTGCAGCGACGTCGGCGGGTACGCCGCGGGCATCCTGCTGGGGCACCACCTCATGGCCCCCGCCATCAGCCCAAAGAAGACCTGGGAGGGCTTCGGCGGCTCGGCTTTCGCCTGCCTGCTGGGCGGAGCGATCACGATGCCAGTCCTGCTCGGTGGCGCGATCTGGCAGGGCATCGTGGTCGGCGCGGCGGTGCTCGCCGCAGCCACGCTCGGGGACCTGGCTGAGTCCATGATGAAGCGGGATCTGGGGATCAAGGACATGGGCTCGGTCTTGCCGGGCCACGGCGGAGTGCTGGACCGGATCGATTCGCTCTTGCTCAGCGCGCCGGTCGTCTGGCTCCTTCTGCTGATCTTCATCCCCGGGCTACACCAGCACTGACCCATTCCCTTCTGCCGGGAAAGTTTGCTTTCCGCCCGGAGGGTAGATGGGGGGCGTCTCGTACTCATTCACGGGCGGATGGGAGCGGCGCAGCCATGCTGAAACGACCAATTGGCATCATCTTCATCCTCTACATCGCCATCGGCGTATTCGTCGCATGGGCGCGGGGCTACCTGCATCTATGGTTGCTCAAGGCCATACTGTCCGTTGTTCTGGCCATCCTGCTGTGGTGGCTGGCATTGCTGGGGATCAACCTGCACGTCCACTAGGGCGCCGGGGATGGCACCGGTGGGTATCACCACGCCGCGTCGGCTCATTTGATAGCACCGGCGCTAGGCCGGCCGGGCCGGCCAATAGGCAGGCCCGGCCGGCCTATTGGCTAGTCACCCAGCTGTACCGCTGCGCGGCGAGCTGGGTAATCAGGCTGGCCGCGCCGCGTTCCTTGGCAATCAGCCGTTCCCGCTCGGTAATCGGGATGATCCACAGCCACCGGACCCTGTCGCCCCCCACCGAGAAGCCGGTCAGGTCGGGCACGTCCGGGCCAAGGAGCTGGGACGGGTCGTCGAGCAGCAGCACGGCCTCCTTGCCGCCACCGAGCGGAAAGGTCCCCGGCTCGTGATACCAGCGAACCGTGTGGCCGGTGCCGAACCAGGTGACCGCGCGCCACGGGTACTGGGCGAGCCAGAGGAACACCCGGGCCGCGTCGCGGCTCGGCATCGTCGTGGCGATCGCCAGTTCGATCCGCGCGCAGCCGCTGGCATCCTCCATCGCCTGCTCGACTACGGGCATTCGCTGGCAGCTCATGCCGATCGTGGACAGCACGGTGTAGGGCCGCTGCTCAGTCGGGGGCCGCTCCGAGACGCCGACCATCGGCTGCTTGCCACCGGACACGTCCCAGTACCTCGCACCCGGCCCGAGCCGGGCCAGCAGGTGGCCCAGCAGGGACCGCTGGAACGACGCCCAGGAGTCCTCGCGCTGCCGCCACCGCCAGAACGCGGTTGCCCGGTCGGCCCTGGGCCCCAGCCCTTCCATGGCGTCATCGAGAGACCAGCCAAACGGGGTCTGCCCGATAATGTCCCTGCTGTAGCCGGGCATGCCCCGGGCCATGTCGGACCAGCCGGGGATGACCGCGAGCAACTGGCCGCCCTCGATGACGGCGACGCCGTCGCCTTCCTCGAACCACAGCGCGCGCAGCGTCCGCGCGTCCAGCGGCGCCCGCCCGCCGGGATGCTTGGTGTGCGCGGCGGGCATAAGCGGTGCTTGGCCTGCGGCCAGCCGGGACAGATCCGAATTTGGCGGTGCCTGCTCGTGGTTGGCGATCCACGCAGCCCCGAGCACCGTGTCAGCGTCGTGCAGGTACGCGGCCGTGGTGGTGCCGTCGTACTCGACCACGAGCCGACGGCTGCCGTAAGGACTCTCACTCTCTAGCAGCGTTCCGGGCGGTAGTGCGGCCGCACCCATCCGGGAACCTCTCGCGCCCTTGCGCAACGAAGACATGCCGTGAAATCTAGCGACTCGGCGCAGGTCATGACGCACGGCCCGGGCAACTGGGACACTGAAGTGACCATGACTTCGCAGCCGCTGGTGTTTTCCGCCCCCCGGCGGGGCCTTCCGCCCCGTCACCTGGCCGATATGTCCCCGCACGAGCGAATCGAGGCGGTCGCCGCGCTCGGCGAGAAGCCGCTGCGGGCCAAGCAGTTGTCCCGTCACTATTTCGGCCGGCTGAGCGTGGACGCGCCGGGCATGACCGATATCCCCGCCGCGGACCGGGAGCGGCTGGCCCGCGAGATGCTGCCACCGCTGCTGGCCGAGGTGCGCCGGGTCAGCTGCGATGACGGCGCCACCAGCAAGACCCTCTGGCGGGCCCACGACGGCACGCTGCTGGAAAGCGTCGTCATGCGCTATCCGGACCGGGCCACGGTGTGCGTGTCCAGCCAGGCCGGCTGCGGGATGGCGTGCCCCTTCTGCGCCACCGGCCAGGGCGGGCTGACCCGGAACCTGTCCACCGCGGAAATCGCCGACCAGGTCCGGGCCGCCGCGGCGACCGTGCGGGACGGGGGGCTCGGGCCGCCAGGCCGGCTGTCCAACGTGGTGTTCATGGGCATGGGTGAGCCACTGGCGAACTATCAGCGGACGGTCAATGCGGTGCGCCGGATCTGCGATCCGGTTCCCGGGGGCTTCGGCGTCTCACAGCGCGGCGTGACCGTCTCTACCGTCGGGCTGGTCCACGCAATACGCAGGTTCGCGGGCGAAGGTCTTTCCGTCACGCTGGCCGTGTCCCTGCACGCCCCCGACGACGAGTTGCGCGATGAGCTGGTGCCGGTGAACACCAGGTGGAAGGTGGCGGAGGTGCTCGCGGCCGCTCGCTACTACGCCGATCTCACCGGGCGGCGAGTGTCGGTCGAGTACGCACTGATCCGGGACGTGAATGACCAGCCGTGGCGGGCCGATCTGCTGGGCAGCCTGCTGCATCGCGCGCTCGGCCCACTGGTCCACGTGAACGTGATCCCGCTGAACCCAACCCCGGGCAGCAAGTGGGACGCGTCGCCGAAGCCGGCCCAGGAGGAGTTCGTGCGCCGCGTTGCGGCCGCCGGGGTGCCCTGCACCGTGCGGGACACCAGGGGCCGGGAGATCGCCGCGGCCTGCGGCCAGCTGGCGGCGGACGACCGGTAACGGCCGCTGCCCGGTAGCGTTGTGAGGCCAAGGGCGTGAATGTGACAGCGACGCCCCTAGAAGGGCAGCAGAATCACATTCATATCCGCCGGTGAGGGCGGGCTGGATGGGATGGGGCGCGGCCATGGCGGGGAACGGTGCTTTTGCGCGGTACCGGCGCAGGGTGGCTTCGCGCGCCGTACACGGGTTGTGGGACGCGGCTTCGCGGGCGGGAACGATCACGCCGGAGAACCCGGCCGGCCACCCCTTCAGGGCGTTTGGCATGGGATCTCTCATCGGCTTTCCGGCCGGTGCCCTGTACGGCGAGAGGTGGATCGAAATCGGGGCGGGGACGATGATCGGGGCGCAGGTGAGCCTGAGCGCTGGCATGGTTCCCGGCCAGGACCTGGGCGAGGCGCCGGTCCTGCGGATCGGCGACCGGTGCATCATCGGCCGGGGCAGCCATATCGTCGCCCATTACTCGATCGTGATCGGCGATGACGTCTTCACCGGGCCTTACGTGTACATCACCGACCAGAACCACGGCTACACCGACCCGGACGTCCCCATCGGGCGGCAGTGGCCGAGCAACACCGCCGTGTCGATCGGGCCCGGCAGCTGGCTCGGCGCCGGAGTCATCGTGCTGCCCGGCGCGGTCATCGGCGGCAACGTCGTGGTGGCGGCCGGTTCGGTGGTACGCGGCGTGATCCCAGACCGCTGTGTGGTCGCGGGAGTTCCGGCGAAGATCGTGCGCGAATACGTGCCTGGCAGCGGGTGGAAGCCGCCGCTACCGGGCGATGAGATGGCACCCGCATCTGTAGATCCTTCCTGAACTGCACGGAAACGATTCAGGAGTCTGTCACGATGGAGGTTGACCACACCGAGCAACGGAAGGCCGGGCTTGCTAACGCGGGGTGAGGTACTCCGTGGGCGGGTCACAGCAGCCTCCAGATCCGAGAGGCGCGTGGGACCAGACGATCTCGTCGCGAGAGCGGCGTACCAGCCGGAGCCGACGGCTGCTGCCGCCGCGCGGCGGTTTGTGCGCGACACGCTGCAGACGTGGGTGGCAACCGGCGCGGCCACCGACGGCCACGGGCTGGTCGATGATGCGGTGCTGCTGACCAGCGAACTGGTCACCAACGCGGTGGTACATGCGGGGACACAGGTTCACCTCACCTGCAGGCTGGCCGATGGCGCGGTCGAGGTCGTGGTCCGGGACGGGCACCCGTCCCGGCTGGTCCCCGACATAGCCGACGACGGGTCAGGCTCAGCCGAACGTACCGGCGGCCGGGGGCTGCTGCTCCCCGCCGCGCTCGCTTCGGCCTGGGGGGTCGCCTACGGGCGCAGCAGCAAGGCGGTCTGGTTCCGGCTCGAGCTCGCCGGGCCGGGCGGTGGGCCGGCCAACGGGGCCGGTGGCGAGGACAACGCCGCCGGTGAGCTGGCGGACGCCATCGGCGTGACGACCGCCCTCGCGACCGTGCTGCGTTCCCCGGCGCAGAAGGCGACCTGGATAACCGAGCCGGAAGGCGGCGGAGCCCCGGCGGCTGCGGCCGAGTCCGGTTACCGGCAGCTGCTGTGTGCCGCGGTCGAGTCGGCCCGGATTGCGGTGGGAGCGGACGCCGCCTTCGCGATGATGGCGGACGAGGATGGGGATCTTCGGCTGCGCGCGATATCGGGCAGCATGCCGGCCGTGGACGGCGAGTCCCGGGCCAGCCCGCCGTCCGTGGTCACCGTCCCCTTCGTGGTCGACGGCCGGGTCACCGGGCTGCTCGCGGCCGCTTCCGAGGCGGTAGGCAAGTTCGGCGACCCGGAGACGGCACGGCTGCAGTGGCTCGCCGACCGGTCCGGCCCGGCCCTGCAGCGGGCCTGGCTGGGCGAGCTCGAGCGGATTCGGCGAGACCGGATCAGCGCACTGGCTGAGGCACGCGGGCTGCTCACCGGCGGCCTGCGCCGCGACGACATCATGGCGCTGGCAGGCCGGGCCACGGTTCCCAGGCTTGCTCCCTGGTGCGGGGTACTCACGCCGCCCGGGGACGCGCTCGCCCAGGATGCCCTGGCCGGCGATGCCCTGGCCGGAGATGCGGGCTGACCGGCTGGCGTACTGGCCGGGGATGCCGTGCTGCGGACGTCGTACGTGCGGCACACCGACGAACGGCTCACGGGCGCCCTCGCCTGGCTCCTGGACCGGGTCTGCCAGGTGGCGGCGCCCGACTTCCCGGCGCGGCGAGGGGCGGCCGCCCGGCCGGGCCGCCGCTGGCCCCTCATGGTCGGTGACATGGACGGCGCGCCGCCGGAAGTGGCCGAACTCGCCGCCAGCACGGCCTGGTGTTTCCCGCTCGGCGACCCGCAGGACGCCGTCGGCGTGTTCGTCATCGGCGACGGCGGGGAAGACCGGCTTGCCGCGGGAGGTCGCGGCCCTGGCCGCCGACCTAGCCTGCCGGGTCGGGCTTGCCCTGCGCGACGCCCCGCTCGTGGTCCACAAGGTCTGACCAGCCTGGCGCGCGCCGGCCGGCGCTAACCCTGGCTGCCCGCTCGGACCGCTCGCTGCACGCGCGCCGGTTTCCCGCTAGCCGGGACGCTCGCCCCTTACCGCCAGCTCTTCGGACGCTCCCTGCCTGATGGCTCTTGCTGGATGACCCTGCCGGATGCTTCCTCGCCGGCTTCCTGCCGACTTCCTCGCCACGGCTGCTTCGCGAGCCCTGGTCCTGGCGCGCGCATCGGCGAGCTGCGGGCTGAACATCTCTCCGCGCAATGCCCTGGACACCAGGGTCGCCGCCCGGGCGATGGCGACCAGCCTCCGGCCCTCCGCCCGGTAGGCGGACAGCACGGCATCGAGCCCATGCGGGGGGAGCACATCGCCGAGTTCGGAGCGCGCCACGCGGTACCCACTGCGCGCGCCCGCCACACACGCGTCGGCATGGTGGACCGCCATCGCGCCGAGCGCCAGCGGGTACCGGCGCAGCACCCCGTAGAGCCGGTAGTCCGCGGGGACCACGTCGAGCAGCCAAGCCACCGCGGTCCGCTCGAAGCCCTCACTGCCCGGTGGATGGACCCCTGATGGCCATCCGGACGGCACATAAGCCTCCATGGCCGGAGAGTATCAACGGCCAAGGACATTATCGAACACACGTTCAATCCTTGGCCTGATCGGTTGCTGCGCGGAGACCAGCGCTTACGCGTGCGGCGACGGCCGTGGCAAGCTGCGGGAGCGCCGGTGGCGGCGGTTCCGCTGGATCGAAGGGGGGGGGATCGGTCACGCACGAGGAATGAGCAGACCACAGCGTGTGTTAAGAGCATGTGAGGAACCGTTTAGGAAGCCGTTGCCGTCTGTGGCTAGACTGGCTTCGCGGTTTCGACCGTACCCACCAACCCACTGTTGAGGCTGATCCGTGCCCGCACGCCCGTTGACCCTTGCGACCCGGGACGACCTGCGCAACGTCGCGATCGTCGCGCACGTCGACCACGGCAAGACCACGCTCGTCGATGCCATGCTCTGGCAGTCGGGAGCGTTCCGGGCCAACGAACGGGTCGCCGAGCGGGTGCTCGACTCCGGCGACCTGGAGCGGGAGAAGGGCATCACGATCCTGGCCAAGAACACCGCGGTGCGCCACGGTGGGCTGACCATCAACATCGTGGACACCCCCGGGCACTCGGACTTCGGCGGCGAGGTGGAGCGCGGGCTGTCCATGGTCGATGGGGTGGTCCTGCTGGTCGACGCGGGCGAGGGCCCGCTGCCGCAGACCAGGTTCGTACTGCGCAAGACGCTGCAGGCGAACCTGCCGGTCATCCTCGTGATCAACAAGGTGGACCGGGCCGACGCGCGGATCGCGGAGGTCGTGGACGCCTGCTACGAGCTTTTCCTTGACCTCGACGCGACCGAGGAACAGATCGAGTTCCCGATCGTTTACGCCTGTGCCCGGGCCGGCCGGGCATCGCTGAACCGGCCCGCCGACGGCACCCTGCCGGACTCGCCCGACCTCGAGCCGTTGTTCACCGTGCTGCGGGAACGGGTGCCCGCACCTGCCTACGACCCGGCCGCGCCGCTACAGGCCCACGTCACCAACCTGGACGCGTCGTCCTACCTGGGCCGGATCGCCCTGTGCCGGGTGCACAGCGGGACCATCAGCCGGGGGCAGCACGTGGCCTGGTGCCGCCGGGACGGCTCGGTGCAGCGAGTGAAGATCAGCGAGCTGTACCTGACCGAGGCGCTGGAGCGGGTCCCCGCTCAAAGCGCCGGGCCAGGGGACATCATCGCGGTGGCGGGCATCAGCGACATCATGATCGGCGAGACCCTTGCCGACGCCGAGGACCCCCGTCCGCTGCCGCTGATCACCGTGGACGAACCCGCGGTATCGGTGACGATCGGCGTCAACTCGTCCCCGCTCGCCGGGCGCGAGAAGGGCACCAAGGTCACCGCCCGCCTGGTCAAGGACCGGCTCGACCGCGAACTTGTCGGCAACGTCTCACTCCGGGTGCTGCCGACCGACCGCCCGGACACCTGGGAGGTGCAGGGCCGGGGTGAGCTCGCCCTGGCGGTGCTCGTGGAGACCATGCGCCGGGAAGGCTACGAGCTCACCGTCGGCCGTCCGACCGTGGTCACCAGGGACATCGACGGCTCGCTGCACGAACCGGTCGAGCGGCTGGCCGTGGACGTGCCCGAGGAGTACCTAGGCGCGGTGACCGCGTTGCTCGCCGCCCGCAAGGGGCGGATGGAAACCATGATCAACCACGGCACCGGCTGGGTCCGGCTCGACTACATCGTGCCTGCCCGTGGGCTGATCGGGTTCCGTACCCAGTTCCTCACCGACACCCGGGGCACGGCCATCGCGCACCACGTGTTCGAGGGGTATGAGCCCTGGTCGGGGGAGATGCGGGTGCGCCCGACCGGATCGCTGGTCGCCGACCGCTCAGGGGCGGTCACCACCTATGCCTGCTTCTCCCTGCAGGAGCGCGGGTCCCTCATGGTGGCCCCGGGCACCGAGGTCTACGAGGGGATGATCGTCGGCGAGAATTCCCGCTCCGACGACATGGACGTCAACATCACCCGCGAGCGCAAGCTCAGCAACGTGCGCCAGTCAACGGCCGAGGAACTGGAACGGCTCGTGCCGCCCCGGATGCTCAGCCTGGAGCAGGCGCTGGAGTTCTGCGCGGCCGACGAGTGCGTGGAAGTCAGTCCCACCGCGGTCAGGCTGCGCAAGGCCACGCTCGACGCCAAGGAACGCGCCAGGCAGCGCGCGCGCCGCTCGCGCGGCGAGTGAGCCCGGCGGCCGCCACAGCGCGGCCGTCACCCCGGCCCGCCTGGCGGCCGGCCTTGCCGTCACCCCGCCCATGCCCTACCGCCAGTACTTCCATGATCAACGGGGCTTATGTCGGCGGCGGCGTCTCACATGGTGAGCGAGCGAGTGCCGTCGGGCGGTGGGCGAGCCGTTTCGGGTTGTCATGCCATGCCCCCGGGGCACGGGTCGTCCGGAGCCGGGGTCAAGCGGCTTGGGCGAGGCCCTGGATGATGGCCTCCTCTACCGGGGGCGGCGGCGTGCCCGGGACGGCGCGGAGCTCGTACTGACCGTGCAGTGCGACGGCCGGCTGGGCGATGATCCGCGGAAAGCGGCCCCGGTGCGGCCAGGAGGCGGCATGGACGAGGAACGGGTGACACAGGTACACGTCCCCGGCCCGGCCGGTGGCCAGCGCCGTGGGACGGTGCGCGGTGGCCTCCGCCGCCAGCAGCGATGCCTCGAACCCGGAGAGCCCGTCGTCGCCGGCCGGGGCCAGGACCGGAGGGACGTCGAGGTGCGAGCCCGGGCGCACGCGGGTCGGTGCGCCATGGTCCGTCACGTCGGTGAACAGGTAGAGCGCGGTGAGCCCGCGGCTGCGGGAGCCGACGTTCACCCGCCACTGCTCGTCGCCGTGCGCCTGATAGCTGCCTTCGATGTGCCAGCCGGCGTCGCCGGGGTCGGCCTCGCTGGGGAACCGCACCGGGATCGTGCCGCCCACGCCGTCCCGCCGCCACCAGCGCCCGGCGCCTATTAGCTGGTCGCAGGCCTCCTGGAGCGGACGCGTGGTACCCGCCGCGGCGAACGGGCCACCTTCGGGGCACGAGATCCGGACCACCGGTGCGGTCCAGGTAGCCGGGTCATCGAGCCGGACGCCGCGCCGGCCCAGCTCAGCCCAGATGACGGCGCGACATGCGGCAGCTACCGGGGCGGGGACCGCACCGCGGACCGCGACGTAGCCGTCGGCCAGGAAGGCGCCGATGTCGGCCTGGCTGAGCACCGGCACAGGATGACACGCCCGCCGTGGTACCCGCCACGGGATAAACCGGCACGCTCCGCCCGTTCAGGACGGAGCGGGAGTCACTTGATGAAGCCGAGGTAGACGATGCTGGCGAGGCCGACCACGAGGCAGTAGATCCCGAACGGGGTCAGCGTGCGGGTCTGGAAATAGCGCATGAGGAACCGCACCGACACGTACGCGCCGACGCCCGACAGGACGCTGGCGAAGTACACCTGCCCGTGAATGCCGTTGCCCAGCGGTCCGTACAGGTCGGGAATCTTCAGCACGCCGGCGGCCAGGATAACGGGCGTGGCCAGCAGGAACGCGAACCTGGCCGCGTCCTCGCGGGCCAGCCCGCGGAACATGCCCGTCACCATGCAGACGCCGTCGCGGCTGATGCCCGCGAGCAGCGCGAGGATCTGGGAACTGCCGATGATGAGGGCTTCGCCGTAACCGTGCCTGGCCAGCCGGTCGTCGGCCGCGATGCCCTGAGCTATTTCTTCCGAGCGCACAGCCTGGTGACCGGCCGCGTGCCGGTAACTGCCGGTTCGCCGCTGGTCGCCGGCGGCCGCCAGCGCCTTTTCCCGCTCGCGCTCCGCCGGATCTCCTGGTCGGCCTGGATGGACTTCTTCCGCCGGAAGACCTCGGCGGCGATCAGGATCACGCCGTTGATCGCGAGGAAGATCGCGGCGCGGATCGGTTTGCCGAAGAAGACGCGGAACTCGTGCTCGAACACGACCCCGACGAGGCCCACCGGAATGGTGGCCAGGATGATCATCCAGGCCATCTTCTCCTCGGTCGTCCGCATCTCGAACCGGTCGACTCCGGGCTCGGGCCGGATCATATGCCCGATCGAGGAGAAGAACCCGCCGATGATCCGGATCCAGTCCCGCCAGAAGTAGATGAGCAGCGCGATCGCGGTGGCGACGTGCAGGCCGACGATGAAGGCCAGGTAGGGCGACTCGGGCGCGGCCACGTTGAGTCTCTGCGCCCAGCAGCCGCCGACCAGCGCGGGGAGGAGCACGTTGTGGCCCAGGCTGGACACCGGGAACAGTTCGGTGACGCCCTGGATGATGCCGACGATGCCGGCCTCGACAGTAGGTGATGTGCTGTGAGCAATCCGAGGCGTGGCTGGCTACCGCCAGCGAGGCGTGGCTGGGCAGTGCGGCATGGCTGGCCAGCGCCAGCGGACCGCCTGGCTGGAACACGGTCAGGTCGGACATGCTGCGCCTTTCACGCGGGGGAGGTCAGTAGTGCGCCTTGCCATCCCCCATGGGGCGCTGGCCTGCACGGGTTCATGGTACGGACTGCGCAGCCGCGGTGAGCACGCGTGGTGGGAATTTTGCCTGGGATTCTCCCGGCTGTGCGATTCGGCGGAGCCGCCGCACCGCGGTCACCACGCGCCAGCCGTTCGGCAAGGAGGGCAGGCTTAGCTCTTCTTGCCAGGCACCGCGGGCGTGTCGTGGCGGGGGCGGCGGCCGATCTTGGCGCCGAGCCAGACCAGCGGGTCGTACTTGCGGCTGACCACGCGTTCCTTCATGGGGATTATCGCGTTGTCGGTGATCTTGATGTTCTCCGGGCAGACCTCGGTGCAGCATTTGGTGATGTTGCAGAAGCCGAGGCCGAAGTCGTCCTGGGCGATCTCCCGGCGATCGGCGGTGTCGGCGGGGTGCATCTCCAGTTCCGAGATCCGCATCAGGAACCGGGGCCCGGCGAAGGGGCGCTCGTTCTCTGGGTGGTCGCGGATGACGTGGCACACGTTCTGGCACAGGAAGCACTCGATGCACTTGCGGAACTCCTGCGACCGCTGCACATCGGTCTGCTGCATCCGGAACTCGCCGGGCTTCACCGCCGGATCGGGGGTGAACGACGGGATCTCGAGCGCCTTGGCGTAGTTGAACGACACGTCGGTGACCAGGTCTCTGATCACCGGGAACGTGCGCACCGGGGTGAGCGTGATGGGCTCGCCGGGTTCGAAGGTGGACATCCGCGTCATGCACGCGAGGCGCGGCCGCCCGTTGATCTCCATCGAACAGGACCCGCACTTGCCGGCCTTGCAGTTCCAGCGGATCGCCAGGTCGCCGGCCTGGGTCGCCTGCAGGCGGTGCAGGATGTCCAGCACGACCTCGCCCTCGTTGGCCTCGACCTGGTAGTCGGTGAGCTGCCCCTGCCCGGCGTCACCCCGCCAGACCCGCAGCGTTACCTTTGTGCTTGCCATCAGTGGCTCTCCTCAGCCTTGGCAGGTTCCGCCGCGGGCAGTTCCTCGTCGGTGTAGTACTTCGCCAGTTCGTCGCGGTCGAACAGCGCCATCAGGTCCGGCCGCATGGGGGTCATCGGCTGCCGCCTGAGGGTGATCCGGTCGCCGTCGAGCGCGCAGATCAGGTTGACCTTGCGCCACTCCGGCGACATCTGCGGGAAGTCGTCGCGGGTGTGGCCGCCCCGGCTCTCCTGGCGCTCCAGCGCCGCCTGGGCCACGCACTCAGAGATCAGCATCATGTTGCGCAGGTCCAGCGCCTCGTGCCAGCCGGGATTGTAGGCGCGCCCGCCCTCGGCCTTGACCTTGGCCGCCCGCTCGCGCAGTTGCTCCACGTCGGTGATCGCGGTCTTGATCTCGTCCTCGCGCCGGATGATACCGACCAGGTCGCTCATGGTCTGCTGGAGCTCGCCGTGTACCGTGTACGGATTTTCGCCGCTGGCCCGCTCCAGCGGCGCGAGCGCCTCCGCCTGCGCTTCGGCCAGTGTGGCGTCGCTGGCCGCCGGCGGCCGTCGCCAAGTGAGTCGAGGTAGGCCGCCGCGCCCTGCCCGGCCCGCTGGCCGAACACCAGCAGGTCGGACAGCGAGTTGCCGCCCAGCCGGTTGGACCCGTGCATGCCGCCGGAGACCTCGCCGGCCGCGAACAGGCCGGGCACCACCGAGGCGGCGGTGTCCGGGTCCACCTCGACGCCGCCCATCACGTAGTGCTGCGCGGGCCCGACCTCCATCGGCTCCTTGGTGATGTCCACGTCGGCGAGTTCCTTGAACTGGTGGTACATCGACGGCAGCCGGCGCAGGATCTCCTCGGCCGGCCGCCGCGAGGCGATGTCCAGGAACACGCCGCCGTGCGGCGAGCCGCGCCCGGCCTTGACCTCGGCGTTGTTGGCCCGGGCCACCTCGTCACGGGGCAGCAGTTCCGGCGGGCGCCGGTTGTGGTCGGGGTCGGTGTACCAGCGGTCGGCCTCTTCCTCGGTCTCGGCGTACTGCGCCCGGAACACGTCGGGCACGTAGTTGAACATGAACCGCTTGCCCTCGGAGTTGCGCAGTACCCCGCCGTCTCCGCGGACCGACTCGGTGACCAGCAGCCCGCGCACCGACAGCGGCCAGACCATATGGGTGGGGTGGAACTGCACGAACTCCATGTTGAGCAGGGTGGCCCCGGCGAGCAGCGCCAGCGCATGCCCGTCCCCGGTGTACTCCCAGGAATTTGAGGAGTACTTGAAGGTCTTGCCGATCCCCCCAGTGGCCAGGATCACGGCCGGCGCCTCGAAGAAGACGAACGCCCCGGTGTCGCGGATATAGCCGAACGCCCCCGCGATCCGCCCGCCGTCCTTCACCAGCTCGGTGATCGTGGTTTCCGCAAAAACCTTGATCATCGCCTCGGGGTCGCCCAGTTCGCGGGAGTCCTGTTGCTGCAGGGCCACCACCCGCTGCTGCAGCGTGCGGATCATCTCCAGGCCGGTCCGGTCGCCCACGTGGGCAAGCCGGGGGTAGGCGTGGCCGCCGAAGTTGCGCTGGCTGATCTTCCCGTCCGGGGTCCGGTCGAACAGCGCGCCCCACGCTTCGAGTTCCCAGACCCGGTCCGGGGCCTCCTTGGCGTGCAGTTCGGCCATGCGCCAGTTGTTGAGGAACTTGCCGCCGCGCATGGTGTCGCGGAAGTGGACCATCCAGTTGTCGTTGCTGTTCACGTTGCCCATGGCGGCGGCGCAGCCGCCTTCGGCCATGACCGTGTGCGCCTTGCCGAATAGCGACTTGGAGATGACGGCGGTCCTTTTGCCTGCCTGCCTGGCCTCGATCGCCGCGCGCAGGCCCGAGCCACCCGCGCCGATCACTACCACGTCGTAGCGGAGCCGTTGGATGTCAGTCATGTGCGCGGTGCACCTTCTGCCTTAAAAGAAACGGGGATCGGAGATGGCGCCGCTCGCCACCAGCCGGATGTAAAGATCGGTGAACAGCACCCAGTACAGCGAGATCCAGGCGTACTGCATGTGCCGGACGTTCAGTTTGGATACCTGCGTCCACATCCAGTACCTGACCGGGTGCTTGGAGAAGTGCTTGAGCCTGCCGCCGAGGACGTGACGGCAGGCGTGGCAGGACAGCGAGTACAGCCACAGCAGCGCCGCGTTGATGACCAGTATCAGCGTGCCCAGGCCCATGTGCCCCCATTGCCCGGCGTGGTTGCGGAACGCGATCACCGCGTCGGCGGTGAGGATCACGTTGAACGCCACCGCGATCCAGAAGAAGTACCGGTGCACGTTCTGCAGGATCAGCGGGAACCTGGTCTCGCCGGTGTACTTGGCGTGCGGTTCGCGGACCGCGCAAGCCGCTGGGGCCCGCCAGAAGGCCCGGTAATAGGCCTTCCGGTAGTAGTAACAGGTGAGCCGGAAGCCCAGCGGGCCGCCGATGATGATGATCGCCGGGGTGAGCCAGGTCAGCCACGGAATCCAGTCGAAGCCCGAGCCCTTCGCGCACGTGGTCGCCAGGCACGGCGAGTAGAGCGGGGAGATGTAGGGCTTCCAGAAGTAGTCCGCGTTGACCAGCGAGGCCCAGGTGAGATAAATCACGGCCACGGCCAGGGCAGCGCCATTGATGGCCGGTTGCCGCCACCATGGGTCCTTGCGCAAAGTCCGGTCCGCGATCCGGGCCCTGTCCCGGACCGGCGTCGGTGTGGCCTGCGTCATTGCGAAGTCTCCGCCTTTGCTTTCACTAAGGTATCCGCCGTGCGGGGGCGTCCTTGCACCCCGTCACGTGCTGGCGTGAACCTTATTCCTTTCGTATATCACTGCGGAGCCCGGTATCGGGTTTCAGCGGCTGTGACCCTTGCTACACCAGCGTTATATCTGGCTGGCCAGCGCGCGGCGGAGGAAGTCGACCTGGAGCAGGAGCAGGTTCTCGGCGACCTCTTCCTGAGGGGTCATGTGGGTGACCCCGGGCAGCGGCAGCACGGAGTGCGGCCGGCCGGCCGCGAGCAGCGCCGAGGACATCCGCAGCGTGTGCGCGGCCACCACGTTGTCATCGGCCAGCCCGTGGATGAGCAGCAGCGGCCGGCGCAGCTCCGGTGCGTCGCCGAGCAGCGATATGCGGTTGTAGGCGGCCGCGTTCTCGTGGGATCGCCCAGGTAGCGCTCGGTGTAGTGGGTGTCGTACAGGCGCCATTCGGTGACCGGAGCGCCAGCGACCGCGGCGTGGAACACCTCGGGGCGGCGGAGCACCGCGAGGGCGGCCAGGTACCCGCCGAACGACCAGCCCCGGATGGCGACCCGCCCGGTGTCCAGGTCGGCACACCGGGCCGCGGCCGCGTGCAGCGCGGTCACCTGGTCCTCGAGTACCGCGTTCGCCCAGTCAGCGGCGATCGCGCGATCCCAGCCGGGGCCCCGCCCGGGGGTGCCGCGGCCGTCGGCGACCACCACGGCGAACCCCTGCTCGGCGAACCACTGTGCGGTCAGGAAGGCACGCTGCGCGGCCACCACGCGCTGCATCCCCGGCCCGCCATAGGGGTCGAGCAGCACCGGCAGCTTCGCCGAGCCCGGCTGGTGCCGGGACGGAAGCAGCAGGGCGGTGCGGATTTCCCGGTCGCCGGCGGTGAACAGGTCCGGGGTGCGGGGCAGGCAGGCTGGGCAGTTCGGCCACGGAGACGACCGGGTGCTCCTGGCGGCCGGAGCCGTGAGCCGGTGAGCACCCGTACCGTGGCGGCGGGTTCGTCCAGCGACCGGCTGATGACCACGGTCGTGCCGCCCGCCCGGTACCCGGTGTGCACACCACCCTCGGGGGTGAGCCGGGACAGCCCGCCAGGGCCGTGCAGCCAGAGCCCGGTTTCGGTGGGATCCTCCGACGCGGTGAACATAACGGTGTCGCCGTCGACCGCGAGGACCTCTCGCACGTGCAGCCCGGCCGGGGTAACCGGCTTCGCCGTCCGGTCGCCCAGGTCACCGGCTGGCGCGACCAGCAGCCGGCGGGAACCCTCGGCATCGGTGGCCCACACGATCCGGCCGTCGGTGGTCCGGCCCGGGACACCGGGCACAATGTCGAGCCAGTGCTCGTCGGTGTCTTCCCGGATGGCCGAGACGGACGCCCGGGCCGGATCGGCGGACAGCAGCCGCATCCGGCGCTGGTCGCGGCTTTCCACCACGATCAGCGGATCGGCCTCGTCCCAGCGCACCGTGACCAGGTACGGGAACTCGGCCCGGTCCCACTCGACCGGCGCCTGGCCGCCGTCGAGCCCGACGTGGATCAGTGATACGTCCGCGTTCGGCGTCCCGGCCACCGGATAGGCCACCTCGGCGGGCCGGCGTGCGGGGTTCGCCGGGTCGGCGATGTACCACCGGGTGACCGGCGTTTCGTCCACCCGGGCCACCAGGAGGGAGGTCCCGTCCGGCGCCCACCAGTACCCGCGCGTCCGGCCCATCTCCTCCCCGGCCACGAACTCCGCCAGGCCGAAGGTCAGCCCCGGCGTGCCGTTCGGCCCGATGAGTTCAGCATCCTCATCGGTGCTCAGCGTTATGACGCGGAGCGCGCCGTCGCGGACATAGGCGATACGGCGCCCAGCGGGATCCGGGCGGGCGTCGAACGCTGGCGGCCGGACGGGCAGTGCGCGGGGCAACGCGGCGGGGGGGTGGGGCGCGTCGGGGTGGCTCGCGGCGGCCCCGGCCGCGGTGAGGTCCACCACGTATACCTGCCCGGCCAGCACGAAGGTGGCCATGGTCAGGGCGGCGTCGGTGGCGAAGGCCACGATGCCGGCGGCCTGCTCGCGGACCCGTTCCCGGCGGGCCTTCTCCGGCCGGGTCAGGCCAATCGCGGCGTCACCGAGTACGGCCGGGTCGGCGGCCAGGTGCTCGCGGCCGGTCGTTGCGTCCAGGACCCATAGGCAGTTCACCGGATCGTCGCCGCCCCGGCTGCGCAGGAACGCTACCCGGCTGCCATCGGGTGAGATCTGGAACGAGCGCGGCAGGCCGAGAGTGAACTGTCTGGTTCTGGCCTGCTGCCTGGGAAAGCTCTCGGTCATGCCCTCGATCCTGCCACGCGCTGGCGGCGGGCCAGAGAACCGCCGGCCTCGCCGCACCCGGCCGCCGGGCAGCCAGCTGGACCGGGCCGCGCTGCTCCGGCTACTGCGCCCGGGAACCGCAGCGCGGACGAGGACTGAGATAGGCAGAGTGCCCGGCATCAAATCTGGGGAGGATGCGGAAGTGACCGAGGACGCGCTGCTCGCGCTGTTGCGAGCGCTCAGGGACCGTGTGGTAGGTATTACGGATACCGCGCTGGCCAGTCTGGATGGCCTGATCATCACGTCTGACACCGTCGGCATCGATCCGGACAACCTCGCCGCCCTGGCTGCCGCGTCGCTCGGCATTGCCCAGCGGATGAGCGCTCAAGCCGGCCAGGGAACGCTCCGGGAGGCCACCACGCGCAGCAGTGGCGGCATCGTGGCGGTCTATGCGGTGGGCACGTCTGCTCTGCTCGTGGTCGTCGGTGACGAAGGTCTGGACGTCGTGCGCCTGCACCGGGAGTCGCGGCCGACCGTGGAGGCCATCGAAGTGCTGCTGAAACGGGGCCAGTCGGGCATCGGCGGTGCCGGAATGGCGGCCAGCTAGGGCCGGTAGCCTGGGTTTCCGTGCATCCAGGTGCGGGCGGCCGGAACGGGCTGCTGCTCGTCCACGCCCATCCCGACGACGAGTCGATCGGCACTGGCGCGACCATGGCCAAGTACTCGGCCGAGGGCGTCCCGGTCACGCTGGTCACCTGCACGCTGGGTGAGCTGGGCGAGATCATCCCCGCTGAGCTGGCGCATCTCGCCGACGGCCCGGGGGACCGCCTCGGCGAGTACCGGCGTGCCGAGCTGGCGGCCGCGTGTACCGCCCTGGGGGTCAGCGACCACCGCTTCCTCGGCGGGCCGGGCCGGTGGCGGGACTCGGGTATGGCGGGCCTGCCGGCCAACGACGAACCAGGGTGCTTCTGGCAGGCCGGCCTGGCCGAGGCAGCCGCCGGCCTGGCCGTGGTCATCCGCGAGACCCGGCCGCGGGTTCTGGTCACCTACGACGAGAACGGGTTCTACGGTCACCCCGACCACATCCAGGCGCACCGGGTGGCCTGCCGCGGCGTGATCGTGGCCGCGGACCCGTCCGCCGCCGTCGCAGGCGAGCCGTGGCAGGTGACGAAGTTCTACGCGACCGCCATGCCCCGCTCGGTGGCCGCGGCGGACGGCGGCCGGTTCTGGGTGCCCGACGAGCAGGTGACGACGGAGATCGACGGCCGTGCCTACCTGGCCGCGAAGACCGCCGCCATGCGGGCGCACGCCACCCAGATCACGGTGGATGGGGACTTCTTCGCGCTGTCCGACGGAGCGTGGCAGCGACTGGGCGGCCGCGAGTTCTACACGCTGCTGGCCGGCCCCGCGCCGTCGGGCCCGGAATACGATCTGTTTGCCGGGCTCTGACCGCGGTGTGATGGAGCGTAAAGCGCCGTATAGCCTGCACTGCGTGGAAGGTAGACAGGGGGTTGCCCGGGGAGCACTCGGTGTGGCGGTGACCTATGTGCTGCTGTTCCTGCTCGGCGCCGTGGAAGGCCTGATCGGCTGCTTTGAGTTCAGCCATAGCGTGGGCGGGCTTCCGCTGGCGGCGCTGGGGTTCTGCGCCTTGATCCTGGTGACCTGCCTGCTGGCCGGAGCGGGGATGGGCTCGGGGTTCGGCGGGCTCGTGCCCGCTGTCGGCTGGCTGGCCACCTCGTTCGTGCTGACCCTGCCAACGGCCGCGGGCAGCGTGATCGTCACCAACACCACGGCGGGGAAGTGGTATCTCTACGGCGGTGCGGTCTGCGCCGCCATCGGAGCCGCGGCCAGCTTCCGGTGGCACCCGCGCCGGCCCGGCGGTGGCCGGCCGCCGGGGCTGCGGCTATGACCGGCGTGGACCCGGCCGCCTTCCGCCTCTCCGCGAGCCGGTTCGCCAGCGGCATCGTTGTGGTATCGACCAGCCTGGACGGGGTCAGCCATGCGATGACCGCGACCGCGTTCACTGCCGTCTCCGTGGACCCGCTCCTTGTGCTGGTGTGCGTGGAGAAGATCGCCCGCTTTCACGACGCGGTGCTCGCCGCCGGCACCTGGGCGGTGTCGGTGCTCGGCGAGGAGTCCGAGAAGGCGGCCGCCTGGCTGGCTACCCGGGGCAGGCCGCTGGAGGGCCAGCTTGACGCGTTCCGGCATCACGCGGGCCCGGTGACCGGGGCGCCCATCCTGGACGACGCGCTTACCGCCATGGAATGCCGGACCAGCGCCGTCCACGACGGTGGCGACCACAGCATCGTGGTCGGCGAGGTGGTCGCGGTCACCGAGCCCGGCGCCGCCGGCGCCCCGCTGCTCTACTACGCCGGCGGTTACCGTCGCCTCCGTGACTAGCGCTAGCTGATCGCCTCCTCGATCCGGTCCAGGGCCCAGTCCAGGTCCTCCTCGCTGATCATCAGCGGCGGGGCGAGCCGGATCGTAGTGCCGTGGGTGTCCTTGGCGAGCACGCCTCGCGCCGCGAGCCGTTCGCACGCAACACGGCCGCCGAGCGAGGTGAACTCCACGCCCGCCCACAGCCCGCGCCCGCGCACCTCGCGGACCGCCGCGTGCGGCAGGGCCGCCAGCCGGTGGTGCATGTGGGTGCCCAGCTTGGCGGACCGCTCCTGGTATTCGCCGGTGGCCAGCAGCGAGATCACCTCACGGCCCACCGCACAGGCGAGTGGGTTGCCGCCGAACGTGGAGCCGTGCTGGCCTGGCTTGAACACGCCGAGGACCTCACGGGAGGACACCACCGCCGACAGCGGCACGATGCCGCCGCCGAGCGCCTTGCCCAGCACGTACATGTCCGGCACAACGCCGTCGTGCTCGCAGGCGAACGTGGTCCCGGTCCGGCCAAGCCCGGACTGGATCTCGTCGGCGATCATCAGCGCGCCCGCCCGGGTGCACAGTTCCCGGACCTGGGCCAGGTAGCCGGGCGGCGGGATGATCACCCCCGCCTCGCCCTGGATGGGCTCGATCAGCACGCCGGCCACCCGCTCGTCCATGACGGCGGCCAGCGCATCGGCGTCGCCATAGGGAACGACACGGAAGCCCGGCGTGTACGGGCCGTAGGAGCCGTGGGCGCCGGGGTCGGTGGAGAAGCTGATGATCGTGGTGGTGCGGCCGTGGAAGTTGCCGTCGAAGGCCACGATGACCGCCTCGTTGTCCGGCACCCCCTTGACCTCGTACCCCCACTTGCGGGCCGTCTTGATCGCCGTCTCCACGGCCTCGGCGCCGGTGTTCATCGGCAGCACCATGTCCATGCCCGCCAGCTCGGCGAGTTCCGCGCAGAACGGCCCGAACTGGTCGTGGTCGAACGCCCGGCTGACCAGGGTCACCTGGTCAAGCTGCCGCTGCGCGGCGGCGACGAGCCGCGGGTGCCGGTGCCCGAAGTTGATGGCGGAGTACGCGGCCAGCATGTCGAGGTACCTGCGGCCCTCGACGTCGGTGACCCAGGCGCCCTCGGCGCGCGAGATCACCACCGGCAGTGGGTGGTAGTTGTGCGCGCTGTGCGCATCTGACAGGGCGCGCAGTTCGTCGGCGGTCGGCGCGGTCACTGGCGGCTCCTCCCCTCACGTCACTGGTTTGGTGATCCCAAGCCTAGGAGGCAGTTTGACCTGCGCAGAGAGACGAATCCTGCGCCTTGCCGCAGGTTTGTTGCAGTTTTGTGGGCAAGATGAGCGATTTGTTGCGTGGCGGCCCTCAGCGGCCGACGTCGCGGGCGAGATCCAGGCCAAACAGCTGGTCGTAGGAGGCGAACGACTCGAACTTACTGCCCGGTGGCAGCACGGAGTCCGCCGCCAGTGCCCGCAGCGAGCGCACCGCAGCCGGGGTGTTCAGGTCGTCGTCGAACGCGCCGAGGATCTCGCCGGTGTACTGCGCGCACATGGGCTTGCTTGGCGAGCGCGCCCAGCCCGCCACCAGCGCGCGCCAGTCCCGCAGCGCCCGGTCCGCGGCCGCGAGGACCTCCCGGGACAGGACGGCCGGGTCACGGTAGTGGCGTTCGAGGAGAGCCAGCCGCAGGGCGAGCGGGTCCAGGCCAGCGTCATCGGGCGCCTCCGGCCGGACCTCGCCTGCCTCCGTCCGGCACCTAGCAGAGCCAGCGGGCTGGCCGGCCCGGGCGATCGCGACGTCAAGTGGCTCCGGCGGGCTGCCGGCGAACTCAGCCGGGTGGATGTTCAGCGCTTCCCACGCCTCTTGCAGTACCTGCCCGGACCTGGCGGCATCCCCGGGGTCCGGTGCCTGGTGCAAGGCGGCCACCCGCAGGTGGTGCCGTTCGGCTACCCGGCGGACCAGGTCGGCGACCAGGTCCGCGCGCAATTGCGCCGCCTCGAGGACCGGAGATGCCACCTGGCCGGCCACCCAGATCCGCAGTTCACCCGGGCGTATTGGCTGGACGGGCCCGGCCTGCCCCGTGGCCGTGTCATAGAGCCGGAACATGTGTCCAGCGTAGGTGTACTCGCACGCTCACCGCGGAGGGCATCAGGCGAGCTGCCGCAGGCGCGTTACCGCCGCGTTGATGCGCTCGTCGGTGGCGGTCAGCGCCACCCTGATGTAGTCCTTGCCCGCGGGCCCGTAGAACTCGCCGGGAGCGACGAGGATGCCACCGGCGGCGAGCGCGCCGACCGAGCCCCAGCAGTCCAGCCCGGGCCGGCTGGCCCACAGGTACAGCCCGGCCTCGGAATGCTCGATGGCCCAGCCTGCCGACGCCAGCGCCGCCCACAGCGCCGTGCGCCGTGCGGCGTAGCGGGCCCGCTGCTCGTCCGCGTGCGTGTCGTCCTCCAGCGCCGCCACCATGGCGGCCTGGACCGGGGCGGGCATCATCAGGCCCGCGTGACGGCGGACCTCGAGCAGGCCGGCCACGAGCGCCGGGTCCCCGGTGACGAAGCCCGCCCGGTAGCCGGCCATGTTCGACCGCTTGGACAGCGAGTAGACCCCGAGCAGGCCCTGCGCGGAACCGCCGCTCACGTCCGGGTGAAGCACCGACACCGGCTCGGCGTCCCAGGCCAGGTCGAGGTAGCACTCGTCGGACGCGAGAACGGCCGCCCGCTCCCTGGCCCAGGCCACCACCTTGCCCAGATGCGCCGCGGGCAGCACCCGGCCGGTCGGGTTGGCGGGGGAGTTCACCCACACCAGGCGGACCCGCTCGGGGCCGAGCGAGGCAAGACCGTCGGCCGCGGCGGCCCGTGCCCCGGCCAGCCGCGCCCCGATCTCATAGGTGGGATAGGCCAGTTCTGGGTACACCACCGTGTCGCCGGGCCCGCAGCCGAGCAGGGCGGGCAGGGACGCGATGAACTCCTTGGTCCCGATGACCGGCAGCACCGCGCCGGGGTCCACGCTGACCCCATGGCGCCGCGCCAGCCATCCGGCCGCCGCGTCCCGCAGCCGGGGGGTTCCGCTGGTCACTGGGTAGCCGGGCGAATCGGCGGCCGCCGTGAGCGCCGCTCGCACCACCGGCGGGACCGGATCGACGGGCGTGCCCACCGACAGGTCGACGATCCTGCCGGGATGGGCCGCCGCTTTCTCCCGGTACGGTGCGAGCAGGTCCCAGGGGAAGGTGGGCAGCCGGGATCCGGGCGCCGGCGTCAATGCTCTTGCGGGGGCAGCGCGGCGACGATCGGGTGGTCCTTGTGGATCTTCCCGACCTTGGCGGCACCTCCGGGTGAGCCGAGGTCCTCGAAGAACTCCACGTTGGCCTTGTAGAAGTCCTTCCACTGGTCCGGCACGTCGTCCTCGTAGAAGATCGCCTCGACCGGGCAGACCGGCTCGCAGGCGCCGCAGTCCACGCACTCGTCGGGGTGGATATAGAGCATGCGCTCGCCCTCGTAGATGCAGTCGACCGGGCATTCTTCGATGCACGACTTGTCGAGCAGGTCTACGCAGGGCTGAGCGATGATGTAGGTCACGTCGGAACTCCTTGGTCCGGCACCGTCCCCATGGTCCAGACCCAGTATTGCCGTTCCGGGCCAATGGTGTGCCCGCACCGCAACGCTGGGCCTGCAGCTATCCCCTGGGGGACGGCTATCCCCTAGGGGACCCCAGGCCACCAGCTTAGGGACCGGAGGTTATCAGTGATCGGTCAGGTGGCCAGCACCGCAGTGGCCGGGGCTCCCTTGTCCTTCGTCCAGCTGCCGCCGGAGGATGCACGCCACTGGAATCCGGCGTAGGACACATCGCGGAGCGAGTACTGGCCGGCGTGGGTCACCAGCCACGCCGCCACCGCCCAGCCGATGTCCGCGTGCGAGGCCCGCACCAGCAGGGACGGTGCGTCGCCGGGCGAGGCGGAGCTGTGCGCGGACAGGCTCCCGAAGGTCTGCACCAGGGCCCGGCGGGCCGCCGCGAACCGAGCCGAGCCGTTGCTGTCCCCGGAAGACCAGCACCAGACCGCCCGCGGCGACGTCCCGGTGAAGGCCACGGTCAGCCTGACCGCTACGCGCTGGTACTGGGCGTAGGCGTAGCCGTCCGCGCTGTGCTGCACCGCCTGAGCCGCCTTGTACACCGGCAGCTGCCGGTAGTCGCGGACGCGGTCCAGGGCCAGGAAGAACTTGGTGGTGGCGTAGACGGGGTCGATGAGCTTGCTGGCCGGCCCCCAGCCTTCCGAGGGCCGCTGCTGGAAGATGCCGACCGAGTCCCGGTCCCCGTAGTCCAGATTGTGCAGGTGTGTCTCCTGCATGGCGGCCGCGTAGGCCACGGTGACCGCGCGGGACGGCATGTGCCGCTGGTGTGCCACGCCGGCGATGGTCGCGGCGAGCTGCGCCTGCTCGGGATCGAGCGCGACCGCCGCGTGGCCGGCGCCAGCGGTACAGCCGGTTTCGCCGAGGATCTGCGGTGCGTGCCTGGCCGCGACGTAGATGCCCGCCCCCAGGCCCACCATGGCGACCAGGATGACCGGTACTAGGCGGCTTTTGCGGCGTTTCGTCGGCACATCACCAGAAGGTACCCGCCAGGACGGTCTCATGCGGTCCGCCTCGCCAGAGGATCATGTCCTAGGCTCTCGGTCGTGACAGCATCCCCACTGGACGAGCGCGTGGACGACCTGTGGGCGCGCCGGGCCGAGCTGAGCAGCGACGACGCGGGCGCGCGCGCCGTCGTGATGGCGGCGGTCGACGCGCTTGACGCGGGCGAGGCCAGGGTGGCCCGGCCGGACCCGGCCACCGGCGAGATCGTGGTGGACGAGCGGGCCAAACGGGCGATCCTGCTGGCCTTCCGGCTGCTGCCGATGGAGGAGACACACGCCGGGGACTTCCGCTACCACGACCGGGTGCCGCTCAAGACCCGCCTCGACGGGGTCCGGGTGGTGCCGGGCGCGATCGTGCGCTGGGGCGCGTATCTCGCTCCGGGGGCGGTGCTGATGCCGTCGTTCGTCAACATCGGGGCCTACGTCGATACCGGCACCATGGTGGACACCTGGGCCACGGTCGGCTCCTGTGCCCAGATCGGCAAGAACGTACACCTCTCCGGCGGGGCCGGGATCGGTGGCGTGCTCGAGCCGCCCAACGCGGTTCCCGTCGTGGTGGAGGACGACGCGTTCGTCGGGTCCCGTTCCATGGTGGTGGACGGCGCCCGGGTACGGCGCGGGGCCAAGCTGGGCGCGGGCACCATCTTGACCGCCACCACCCACGTCATCGACGTCTCCACCGGGGAGGAGCTGCCCCGCGGGGAGGCGCCGGCCTGGTCGGTATGCGTCAGCGGGACCCGGGTTCGCAGCTTTCCCGGCGGCGACTTCGGTATGCCCTGCGTGCTCGTGCTCCGCCGGCTCGCCGAGGGGGCCGAGCATGACCGGCTCACCCTCAATGAGATCCTGCGTGACCACGGGGTGAGCGGTTAGCCCTGATGAGTAGCCTGCCACGGCTAACGTGGCAGGATCATGAACGTGGAACCTGAGTCACGCCGGAGGGTGCGCCAGCAAGGCCCAGCCATGCTGCGCGGCCGGGCGATCCCGAAGACCACCACGGACCAGCGCCTGCTCGACCGGCGCGGCCCGAGCGACTGGGTGCATACCGACCCATGGCGGGTACTGCGGATCCAGGCCGAGTTCGTGGAGGGGTTCGGGCTGCTCGCCGAGCTGGGCCTGGCGGTGTCGGTCTTCGGCTCGTCGCGGGCGCAGCCAGACTCCGCCCAGTACGACCTCACGATGCGGATTTCGGCGGCGCTGGCCAGGGCCGGATACGCGGTCATCACCGGTGGCGGCCCAGGCGTCATGGAGGCCGCCAACAAGGGCGCGGCCAGTGCGAACGGCCTTTCGGTCGGCCTGGGCATCGAGCTTCCGCAGGAACAAGGGCTGAACGACTACGTCGACGTCGGCCTGGAATTCCGGTACTTCTTCGTCCGCAAGACCATGTTCGTCAAGTACTCACAGGCGTTCGTGGTGCTGCCCGGCGGGTTCGGCACGCTGGATGAGCTGTTCGAGGCGGTCACGCTGGTGCAGACCGGCAAGATCACCAGGTTCCCCATCGTGCTCGTGCAGAGGTCCTATTGGTCCGGCCTGCTGGCCTGGCTGCGCGAGACGGCGGCCGGGCAGGGCAAGGTATCCGCCGCCGACCTTGATCTGCTGAGCATCGCCGACGAACCCGACGAAGTGGTCCGGATCATCACGGCGGCCCACCGCAACGGGACGGAGGGCGAGCCGGCCGTGCCTTCGGCAGCGCCCGATGCCGGGCTGGCCTTCAGCATGTCCGAGGTGATCACGCGGGGCGGTTCAGCCCAGGCCGCGGGTGGTGAGCGCGGGCAGGCGGTCGCCCGTGATCGAGAGCGTCATGTCGATGGCGCGGCGGACTGGGCCGATGTGCCGGGTACGGATGGCCGCCGCGCCGAGCCAGGTGCTGATCGCGGCCGCGGCGACAACCCCGGCCGGTGAATCCGCGGCGCCGGCGGCGATGCGGTCGGCGTCCACGGCGGCGGGGGACCCGGTCCACAGCGGCACCCCGGGATGACCGGCGCGGATCGCTGCCACGGCCGGTTCGGCCAGGCCGGTGACATCGATCATGTCGGCGCCCTCGGCAAGCGCGCGGCCCACCTCGGGCGCCTCGCTGACCAGCGTGAGCAGGGCGGGCGGCCCTGGCCGGGCACCGGGGGCGGCCCCGCCCGGTTGCGATGCGTGCACGGCCACACACCAGAGCATGGCACGATTCGTAGTGTGCCAGTAATTCTGTTTCTCGCGGCCGTGGCGATCCTCGGCTGCGTGGTGCTGGCCGCCCGGGGGATGGCCGGGGAGATGGCCACGTTTCCCTCCGACTCCGCGCCGCTGCGGATGGACGAGGTGACCGCGGCCGACGTGGCTCTGCTGCGCCCCCCGCTGGCCTTGTGGGGCTACAGCGTGCCCGCTACCGAGGAGGCGCTCGGCGTGATCGCCCGGGCGGTCACCGCCCGGGACACCGAGATCGCCACGCTGCGCCAGGAACTGGACGACGTGCGAGCACAGCGGCAGGCCGGCGAGCGGGCCGCCTCGCCGCCGCACGCTGCCCCGCTGCACGCTGCTCCGCAGCACGATGAGGTGCCCGCCTGGCCGGCCGTCCCGGAGCCGGGTTCCGGTGAGTGAGGCCGAGCCCGCGCCCGGAGCCAAGCCTGGGCCGGACGGCCTTGCGCGCTGCCCGTGGGCGCTGGGCACCGCCGACTACCTCGCCTACCACGATCAGGAGTGGGGGCGCCCGGTGCGGGACGACGCCGGCATGTTCGAGCGGTTGTCGCTCGAGGCGTTCCAGTCCGGCCTCTCCTGGCTCACGATCCTGCGGAAGCGGGACAACTTCCGGGCCGCGTTCGGCGGGTTCGACCCGGCGGTGGTCGGCGCGTTCGGCTCCGCCGACGAACAGCGCCTGCTTGCCGACCCGGGAATCGTCCGCAACCGGGCCAAGATCAGCGCGGTGATCCAGAACGCGCGGGCGGCGCTCGCGGTTCCCGGCGGCCTGGGCGCACTTGTCTGGCGGTATGCGGGGACGCAGGCGAGCGCGCCTGCCACGCTGGCGGACGTGCCAGCCTGGACACCCGCGTCGAAAGCATGCGCGCGGGAACTACGTGGGCTGGGATTCGTGTTCGTCGGCCCGGTCACGGTCTATGCGACTTTCCAGGCGTGCGGGGTCGTTGATGATCATCTGGCCGGATGCTTTCGTCACGGTGCGTACTCGCGTGATTGACGCTTGTGAATCACACTTAGCGTGTCAGACTGAACACTGACAGTAGAGATGGAGGCGCAATGGCGCAGGCGCCGCACGGTGATGACGGCACGGCCGCGCTCGCGCCCTCCTTCACCGGGCAGTGGGGTGCGGTCGATCCCATCGCCGCCGGCAGCGACGGGTCGCGGGTGCTCTATTGCGGGGTAGCCCGGTGCCCATGACCGGCAAGCCGACCGTGGAAGAGCTGGGCATCGACGCCGCCGCCCAGTGCTGGCGCCGCTCGGGTGACGGAGACGGCGCGATCGAGGTTGCCATGGTCGGGCGGCACGGCCACCCGGTGCCCGGCGGGGAACCGGACGCGAGCGGTGCGGACTGGGTGCTGATGCGGGTGGCCGGGCGACCCGGCGGGGCGGGTCCTGGTCTACGACCGGCACGAGTGGGAGTGCTTTCTCGACGGCGTCAGGCATGGTGAGTTCGACGATGCGCTGGCCAGCGACGTGCGGGCCAGCGACGCACCGGCCGGCGATACGCCTGGTCAGGAGTGAAGGAGCGTGGTATGCGCAGCTTGGTAACCGGGCGAAAATCTGTGATTCACAAGTTAGGTAGCGATATACTGTGGGCGACGCCCTGTCAAGGAGGCGACCCCGCATGAGCGACGATGCCTACGGCGCCACCGTAGCGAAGCGTCGCCTTTCCCGGCAGCTACTTCAGCTGCGAGTTAAGAGCGGCTACACCGCCAACCATGTCTGCGACATCCTCAACTGGGGGCGGGGCAAAGTCGGGCGATTCGAGGCTAACCAGTGGAAACGTCCCGAGATGAGCGATATCCGGGATCTTCTGCGAATTTACAGCGTCGATGAAGCCCAGCGTGAGGAAATCGAGGATCTCGCGATACGGTCCCGCGCCCGGCCATGGTGGCGGGATAATTCGGACATTTTCGAGAATGAGTTCCCCGGGTTCGAGAACGATGCCAGCCGCATCCGCGTATTCATACCGCTGGTGCTGCCCGGGCTGCTGCAGACGCAGGAGTACGCGGAAGCCTTCATGCGGATAGGGCCCCGGCCGCCGGCGTGGCGGCGGGAGGCCCTGCAGACCCGGCTGCGGCGCCAGGAGATTCTCGACCGCACCGACGGGAATGCGCCCACGCTGATCGCGATCGTCACCGAGGCTTCCCTGCTCTACCAGTGGGGCACCCGGGCCGACCGGCGCGAGCAGATCGAGCACCTGATCGAAACGGGCCAGCGCGCCAACGTCGACCTGCATATCCAGCGCTTCGTCGACGGCCCGCCGCGCGGGCTGATGTCGGCCATTAACATCTTCGACTTCCCGGATGGCGAGCCTGCCATGGCCTACACCGAGACCGACATAGGCATCCAGGAAGTGACCGCGACGGATCACGTGAGCTTGTACAGCGAATCTTTCGACAGAGCTGTCGACGGAGCTCTGGAGCCCAACGACACCACTACTTACCTCAAGCAACTCGCACTACGAATGGAGTAATCCATGATCGACCTGTCTCGTGCGGTCTGGCGGAAGGCCCGCCAGAGTCAGCACAACGGCGGCTGCGTGGAAGTGGCCGTCAATCTCGACGGCGTGGTTGCTGTCCGCGACAGTAAGCGCCCCGAGGCGGGCGCTCACGTGGTCGGCCGTAGCGCCTTCGCAGCTTTCCTCGCGGACGCGAGGTCGGGCCGCTACGACCTCTAAGCGCGGCGAAGGTGCGCTTATCACCGCGTACCGCGAAGAATCCCCCGGGCCGCCACCCGGGGGATTCTTCTGTTGCTGCGCCTGTCTCACGCGTGGCGGCCGGTTAACCGCCGCCTTGAGTGACTGTACACGTACAACGAGTGGCGTATGTCGGCCCACGTTGGGCCCGGTAATTGGCGGATGTCATTGCGAAGAACACAGGTTAAATCGTAATCTGTGTTTCACAGATGCATGAGTCGCGAAGGCTGAGGATCATGTTAGTGCCGTCCGCTCCAGCCTCCCAGGCGCCAGCCGACGCACTGGCAGACGACCCCTGGGCCACGGTGTGGCCGGCGGGCACGGCGCGGCCGGGCGATCCGGATGATGCGGGCCGATGGAGGGGAGGGCCCGTCACAGCTGGCGCCGATCCGGCCGTCGCCCACGCCGAGGCGGATGCGGAGCCCGTAACGGGTCCGCCCGCACTGGCCCGCGGCGGATGCTGTGCCTGGCCGCTCCCGGCCGACGCGACGTGTGCCGAGGCAGCCAGAGACGTCTTCAAAGCAGCGGCCGGCCTGCTTGGCCTCCCCGGCGAGCTTGCGTTCGACGGAGTGACCATGGCGAGCGAACTCGCCGCCAACACCGTGCACGCGCACGACAACGTGGAGTTCGACCAGGCGGGGGAGTGGCCGCTGGCGGGTGCGCCCGAGCTGTGGATCTACCTGCGCCCCGCGGCCGGGCGCTGGGAGCTGGTCTGCAAGGTCTTCGACTCACTGAGTGGATGGAAGAACGGCGTAGCGCCGGTTCCGGGCAGTGCGGAGCTTGACTCGGTGAGCGGGCGCGGACTCCAGGTCGTCGCCGGGCTGTCGGGCGGGCGGTGGGGCCACCACCTGACCCGGTCCCGGTTCGGCGGCTGGAAGGTGCCAGGAAAGGCGGTGTGGTTCGGCCAGCCGGTCCCGGGCAGCTGCGTTCCCGCCCCGCTGCGGCAATGCCGGTTCGCGGCGGGACGGACGGCCCAGGCCCTGGAGGGGATGCTCACCGAGCGCGGGCTGGGCGGCGGCCTCCTCCGGGTCCAGGAGCCGGCCGACGAGATGTCGGTGCTCTCCGTCCGGCGCGGGCTGACCGTGTGGTGCCGCCGTACCGGGATCTGGTGGCGGACCCCGGACGGCCGCGACGAGCGGCGGGTGCCCGGCGATCTGGAGAACGCCGCCGAGCAACTCGTGTGCCTGTGCGCCGAGATGGACGCCGGAGCCGGCTGCTGGCACCGGGGGATGGAGCGGGTGCGGTTATCAAGGTCAGTCACTGTCTGCTCCTTTGCCCGGCACATCGCCGTCCAGGCAACGGTCCACGAACCGGGACGCGCCCGGCAGGAGCCGGGCCGATTCGGCCTGGAACACCTTGGCCGCCTCGTGGCCCGGCCAGCGTGCCGGGAGCAGCTCCGCGGGCAGTCCCGGGTCCGAGAAGAGGAATTTGCGCCACTCGTGTACCAGCGTGCTGCGCAGGGCGAAGACGGCCTCGTCGGTCGCGCTGGGCCCGGCCTCCGCGATGAGATCGCTGGCCAGGGCCAGCCAGCGCTGGTAGGCCCGGGCGAGCCGGTCCAGGTCCCAGGCCCGGGCCAGCAGGCCGCGGGCGTCGCCGTCATAGGAGGCTTCAAAACGTTCCGCCCGGAGGCGCTCGGTATCCAGCAGGGCGTCCAGTTCCACGGACGCACGCGGGCTGACCCAGGCGGTCTCGCCCAGCGCGGCGTACCCCAGGTAACCAAGGGCAGCCCGGACCCGGTCCCGGCGGGCCCGTTCGGTGATCCGCTCGACCATCAGGATGTGCCAGTGCCCGTTCCAGGCAGGCTCGCCGCTGCGGTAGATGCGTTCCGCGGCCTCATCCAGGCGCCGGATGGCCCGCGGCGTGAGGGCGTAGCCGGCCGTGCCGCCCGGCGCGCACCGCACCGGGGCCAGCCAGCCCTGCCGGGCCATCCGGGACACCGCGGTGCGCGCCGCTGGCTCGGTGATGCCCAGCGGGGCGAGGAGACGGACGAGCGAGGCGACGGGTGCCTGCGCGCCGCGGCTCCGAAGGTGATCACCGTAGAGGTCGAAGAGAGCCGATCGCGCGTTCACATTCCTAGTCTCGCCTGTGGCATACGGCTAAGAGCACCCAGTAACGAGATGGCCCGCTCACCGGTCCCGGCGCCCATTGGCCGGGCCTAAGTAAGCCCTGATCGTTTCCATCCGGACGGGAAACTCTGATAATAGATGTACGGATCGACACGGCTGTGAATTCGGCCGAACCCGCCGCAGCCGCCAGGATTCCCCGGCGGCAGGCCTCCGCAGAGGCCTCATGCGGCCCCAGGTATGAAAGGGGATGCAGGATGGCGGCGATGAAGCCGCGGACGGGTGACGGCCCGCTCGAGGTCACGAAGGAAGGCCGTGGCATCGTCATGCGCGTACCGCTAGAGGGCGGCGGCCGCCTCGTGGTCGAGTTGTCTGCTGACGAGGCGTCCCAGCTTTCTGATGCGCTGAAGAACGCCACCGGCTGAGTCTTGCCGATCGACATCCGGCTGACCGCGATCCCCGCTCCCGCCGATACCCCGCTGGCGGCCTACGTCGGCGAGGCCGACGGCCTGGCTGGGGGCGGCGAGGACATCGCGGTCGCGATCCAGGGCGCCGACGAGGCCGGGCTCGAGCCCTATCTCGGCGGCCCGGCCGCCGATGTGCTTGCCGCCTGCGCGGTGAGTGGCGGCGCGGGTGATGTCGCCACGACGGTAGTGCGCGTGGGCGACACGGCCAGGCGGCTGCTGTTCCTCGGCCTCGGCGACGGATCCGAGGCGGACCTGCGGACGGCGGGGGCCGCTCTTGGCCGCCGGGTGACCCCGGATCGCCGCATGCTCGTCTCCGCTGTCCGAGGGCAGCCCGGCCGAGGCGGTGCGGGCCTTCTCGGAAGGGCTGCTGCTCGGTTCCTACCGGTTCTCGCTCGCCTCTGGCCGCGAGGCCGGCGGGGAGCCAGGCGCGCAGTCCGGCGGGGAGCCAGGCGAGGTCGGCCTGCTGGTCGCCGCCGAAGGGACCGCGCTGGCCGCCGTGGACGAGGCGCGTACCGTTGCCGAGGCGGTGGCGCTCGCCCGCGATCTGGCGAACACGCCGTCGCTGGCCAAGACGCCGGCCTGGCTGGCGGGCGAGGCCGTGCGGGTGGCGGCCGCCAGCGGGCTGAGCGCACGGATCTGGGAGCCGGCCGAGCTTGCCGCCGAGGGCTTCGGCGGTGTGCTTGCCGTCGGGTCGGGCTCCGCGCGGCCGCCGCGGCTCATCGAACTCGGCTACCAGCCGGCCGCGTGGACCGAGCATGTCGTGCTGGTCGGCAAGGGCATCACGTTTGACAGCGGCGGGCTCTCGCTCAAGCCGAACGAGGGCATGCAGTGGATGAAGACGGACATGGCCGGCGGCGCGGCAGTCATCGCGGCAATGTCGGCGCTGGCCAAGCTCGGCGCCCGGGTACGGGTCACCGGCCTGGTGGCGGCGGCGGAAAACATGCCGTCGGGCTCGGCGATGCGCCCCGGCGACGTCATCACCCACTACGGCGGACGCACCACCGAGGTGCTCAACACCGACGCCGAAGGGCGGCTTGTGCTCGCGGATGCGCTCGCCTATGCGGATGCCGTCCTGCAGCCGGACGCGATGGTAGACCTGGCCACGCTGACCGGGGCCGCCCGGGTGGCGCTGGGCGGGGTGATGGGCGCCCTGTACGCCACCGACGACGGCCTGGCCCAGGCCCTGCTCGCCGCCGGAGCGCGGAGCGGGGAACCGCTGTGGCGGATGCCGCTGGTCGACGACTACGATGACGCGCTGGAGTCCCCGGTCGCCGACCTGGCCAACGTTCCGCACGCACCCAACCACGCGCGCCGGTTCCATCGACGCCGCCCTGTTCCTGCGCGAGTTCACCGGCAAGCGCCCGTGGGCGCACCTCGACATCGCGGGAGCGGCCCGGTCTCGCGCCGAAGAAGGCGACCGGCCGAAGGGGGCCACCGGGTTCGGCACCCGGTTGCTGCTGCGCTGGCTCACCGGGCCGGACCGGTCGTTACGCCACCTTCACCGCGGCCAGTAGCCCGTCACCCACCGGCATCAGGAGCGGGACCAGCCGCTCGTCCTCGCGCACCAGGTCGCACACTTCCCTGATCGCCGAGGTTTCCGGGTCGGTGATGGACGGGATGGCGACCCTGCCGCCCCACAGCGCGTTGTCGAAGGCGACCACGCCGCCCGCCCGGAGCAGGCGCAGCGCGGCGGTCAGGTAGCTGGGGTACTCCTGCTTGTCGGCGTCGCAGAACACCAGGTCGTAGGCGCTATCGGTGAGCCGGGGCAGGACCTCGCTGGCCTTGCCGCCGATGAGCCGGTACCGGTTGGCCGCGAACCCGGCCTCGGTGAAGGCCTTGCGGGCCAGTCGCTGATGCTCGGGGTCCACATCGACGCTGGTCAGCACGCCGTCCTTGCGCATCCCGCGCAGCAGCCAGATGCCTGAGGTGCCGCAGCCCGTGCCTATCTCGACAACGGTCTTGGCGGCGAGCGCCGCGGCGATGAACCGCAGGGCGGCACCACCCGCGGGGCTGACCGGCGACGCTCCGCCTACCTCGGCGGCGTTGCGCCGGGCCAGCAGTAGCGGTTCGTCCTCCGAGAGGTACCCTTCCACATAGTCCGTGGTGGCCTGATTGATCACAATGCCTGCCTCCCGGTGCACGCGGGGCCTTCCCGGCGGAAGCTTATCGTTACGCCCCGTCAGGCGGGAACCAGTAGGGGCGCCTCGCGCGTTCTGGACTAATGACAACAGGCGGCCCGATACCGCTGGAGGACAGAGGTGGGAGACGCCGGCGCAGCGGAGGCGGTTGTTCCTGCGGCTGCGGCCGTGGTTTCGGACGAGGCTGCCGATGCGCCCGCAGCGGCCGCCCCGCCCGAGGAGGCTGCCCACTGGACGCCTCCCAGCTGGGACCAGGTGGTGCGGGAACACTCAGCGCGGGTGTACCGGCTTGCCTACCGGCTCACCGGCAACGTTCCGGACGCCGAGGATCTCACCCAGGAAGTATTCGTCCGCGTCTTCCGGTCGCTGCCGACCTACACGCCCGGCACCTTCGAGGGCTGGCTGCACCGGATCACCACGAACCTGTTCCTCGACATGGCAAGGCGCAGGCAGCGGATCCGGTTCGAGGGCCTGGGCGAGGAGGCCGCCGGGCGCCTGAGCGGGGACGAGCCGACACCGGCGCAAGCTTTCGACGCCCGTCACCTCGACGGCGACGTGCAGAAGGCCATCGCGGCCCTCGCTCCCGAGTACCGGGCCGCGGTCGTCCTGTGCGACATCGAGGGCCTGTCCTATGAAGAGGTCGCCGACACCCTCGGGGTCAAGCTGGGCACCGTGCGCAGCCGCATTCACCGTGGCCGGGCACAACTGCGCGTCGCGCTTGATCACCGCCGGCCCCGCCATGCCCAGCCCAGCGTCACACCGGGCAGGCCGGCGTGAGCCATCTGGGAGAGCGCCTGTCGGCCTTCATCGATGGCGAGCTCAGCCATCAGCAGCGCGAGCGGGTACTCGCGCACCTGGCCCACTGCCGGCCGTGCCGTCAGGAGGCAGCAGCCCTGCGCATGCTCAAGCAGCGAATGCACGCCCTGGGTGAGACCACGGCCGACACCGCGCTGACCGACCGCCTGATCGCGGTCGCGGGCGTGGCGAGCGCGGCCCCCTGGCGACGCCGGCCGCGGCTGGCCGGCCGCCGGTCCATGCTGGGTGTGCCACGCCGTCGCTGGCCGGTACGTTCCATCGCGGTGGCCGGCCTGACCCTGGCCGGTCTGGGCGTGCCGGCCGCGGCGTTCATGGCCGGTGGCGGTCAGCAGGAGCCAGGGCCAAGCATCACGCCCGCCATAGACACGTACATGATGCAGCACGAGCTCAGCGCCGGGAACGCGCCGGTGACTACGGCCTCGCCGGCCGTCCCGCGCCCCAGGCGGCCGCGCCCACGCCTTCCGCGGCCGCGCCCACGCCGTCCGCGGTGTCGTCCGCACTCGGCGTCTTGTCGGCCGCTGGCGCGGCCGCCACATCGGCCCGGGCCGCGGCGGCACTGACCCGGGTGGCCGCGGCCTCGACCCGGGTGGCCTCGGCGGCCACTGGAGTGACCGGGGGAACCGGCCGGATTCGCCGGGCACACCCGCTGGCTACGCCCGCCGAGGCTCGGTGAGCAGTGGACTCCAAGCCCCGCCAGACCCTCGCCGCCTCGTGCCCCGGCACTGATCCGGCGGCGCTCCGGCTGATCACCGTCGCCGTGCTGGCCGGGCTGGTCATCAGCGGCATCGTGGTGATCCCGCACCACGGCCAGGCGCTCAGCGGCGCCGCCAGGTTCAGCCGCGCAGGCGCGCAAGCCCTGGCGGGCCCCCAGGCCGCGTCCGGGATCCCGCTGACAGCCCTGCCCGCAGCCCGGTTCGGCCTTGCCCCCACGCTCGCCCTGCCCGCCGGCAGGCCCACCGCCAGGACCGCGCTACGGCTGCTCGGCCAGGCCGCGGTGGCCTCCCGCACGGTGGCCTACGAGGGCGTGGAGGTGCTGGATGGGTGGGCCCAGGGCGCCCAGACCATGTCGGTCCTGCACGTCTGGCACAGCCCCGGTGCGGTAGCCCTCACCCAGGCAGTTGCCCCGGTGCCGGGCTGGTCCGGAGCGGTGCGGCACATCCTGCTTCCCGCCGCGTCCTCCTCCAGCCAGCCCATTGTGGGCGCCGCGATGCTGGAGATGAGCCCGCGGCTGGTCTCGCTGCTAGCTGTGAATTACCGGCTGATGGCCGGGGGCTGGGGCCAGGTGGCCGGGCGCCCGGCACGGCTGGTCACGGCACGGTGGCGCAGCGGCGGGCTGGCCGCACGGTTCTGGCTGGACCGGGCAACCAGGCTCCCGCTGCGCCGCCAGACGTTCGACCCGGCCGGGCAGATGGTCAGCAGCGCGACCTTCGCCCAGGTGCGGCTGGGGTGGCCGGTGAGCGGGCCGCGGCCCACCGCCGCGGTCAGGCCGTGGGGCGACGCACTCGCTTCCGGGCAGCTGACCGCGTTGCGTGCCCAGGGCTGGCCGCTGCCCGGGCCGTTGCCCGGCAACCTGGCCTTGCTGAGCGCCCGGCAGGAGGTCACCGCGGCGGGCCGCGTCCTGGATCTTGATTATTCCGATGGGCTCTGCCTTGTTTCTGTCTTCCTGCAGCGCGGCCACCTTCCGGCGCAGCTGACCGGCTGGTCGGCGGTCGTCCTGCGCGGGCGCCAGGTCTACACCGACGATTCAGCTGGCCAGGGCATCGCATGGTCGGCGCGCGGGTTCGTCTACACGGTGGTCGCGGCGGCGCCCACCCAGACCGTCGGGCAGGTGGTCGCGGCCCTGCCCTACGACGGCAACCAGGGGTTCATGGCCCGCCTGGGCCGGGGCCTGCACCGGCTCTGGGTGTGGCTGAATCCCAGTCACTGGTGAGCCCCTGGCCCAGCGATTACAGTGGAAGCGCGCATCCCGGCGCTGGCCTGCCTGCCTGGAGACTCACTGTGTTCGACCTCTCCATTACCAAGATCGCAGTTCTGCTTGTGATAGCTGTGGTGATCTTTGGACCGGATCAACTGCCCAAGCTGGCCCAGCAGGCCGGGCGCGCCCTGCGGGACTTGCGGAAGCTGGCCGACAGCGCCACCCGCGACCTGAAGGAAGGCCTGGGGCCCGAGTTCGAGAACTTCGACGTCACCGACCTGCACCCGAAGAACTTTGTCCGCAAGCACCTGCTGGATGACGACTTCGACCTGGACGAGCTCGACCCGCGCAAGTTCGTGCGCAAGCACCTGATGGACGAGCCGACCGACGACAGCCACGGGTCCGCGCCGGTGGAAGAAACCACGGCGGTCGCGGTCCTCCAGCCCGGCGAGACCCCGCCCTACGACTCCGAAGCGACCTAGCGATAGCTCAGGGGCAAACTAAACGGGCGACAGGCCTAGCTGACGTCCGGCCAGGCCGCGGGTCCGGTTGGCCAGGGTGCCCGCGATGGCCGTGAGCTGCCGGGCAGGCGCCGAGTCCGGGGCGCTGAGCACCAGCGGGACCCCCTCGTCGCCGCCCTGACGGAGCCTGATGTCTATCGGCACCTGCCCCAGCGTTGGCACCTGGGTGCCAGTCACCCGGGTCAGCGCGTCGGCGACCGCCTGGCCGCCCCCGGACCCGAACACGTCGGCGACCTCACCGCAGTGCGGGCAGACGAAGCCCGACATGTTCTCTATCACGCCCACGATGCGCTGATGGGTCTGGACCGCGATCGCCCCGGCGCGCTCGGCCACCTCGGAGGAGGCGAGCTGGGGGGTGGTGACCACAAGCAGTTCCGCGGTGGGCACCAGTTGCGCCACGGAGATGGCCACGTCGCCGGTGCCCGGCGGGAGGTCCATCAGCAGCACGTCCAGGTCCCCCCAGAACACGTCCGCGAGGAACTGCTGCACCGCACGGTGCAGCATGGGCCCGCGCCAGACCACCGGCGTGTTGCCCTCGGTGAACATGCCGATCGAGATGACCCGCACCCCGTGCGCCGACGGCGGCATCATCATCTGCCCGACCTGGGTGGGCAGGTCCGTCACGCCCAGCATCCGGGGGATCGAGTGGCCGTAGATGTCCGCGTCGAGAACGCCGACCTTCTGGCCCATGGCTGCGAGCGCGGCGGCGAGGTTCACCGTTACCGATGACTTGCCCACGCCGCCCTTGCCGCTGGCCACCGCGAACACCCGGGTCAGCGACGACGGTTCCGCGAACGGGACCACCTTCTCGGGGCGCCCGCCGCGCAGCCGGCCCTGCAGTTCCCTGCGCTGCTCATCGCTCATGACGTCAAGCCGCACCGCCACCCCGGTTACCCCGGGGACGGCGGACACCGCGGCGGTGACGTCCCTGGTGATGGTGTCGCGCAGCGGGCAGCCGGCCACGGTGAGGTAGACGTCGACACCGACCTTGCCGTCGGGTGCGACCTCGACGCCCTTCACCATGCCGAGGTCGGTGATGGGCCGGTGGATCTCAGGGTCGTTCACCCTGGCCAGCGCCGTGGTTACCTGCTCGGCGGTGGGCGGAGAAGAAACAGCGGGCATGCCTCAATCGTATGCGGGCAGGCCTCCCCGGTGGTCCGGGGAGGCCGGCCCGCGCAGCCAGATCAGCGGGCGGGTTCGCCCGTTGCCGGGTTGAGGATCAGTTTCGGCGCGGCTGACTGATGGAAGTCGAACATCCCCTTCACGTTGCCGGCCAGCGCGTCGAACGAGCCGTTGCCGATTCGTTCTCCGCCCAGCCAGTTGTTCTCGATGAAGGCCATGATCGAGGTCTGGTCAGCGAGCGTGCCGCTCACGTAGTTGGTCCTCGCGAAGGGCGAGATGAGCAGGAACGGCAGCCGCTGGCCGTAACCACACCGGTCCTGGAAACCACCCAGCGGGTTGCCGGTAGCGGGGTTACCGCAGACGCCCGGGCCGTTGAGCGCGTCGGTCGCGGGGTCGGCGGAGGAGTTGACGATGGGCGGCATGACGTGGTCGTACCACCCGTCGGAGTCGTCATAGGTGATCATGATGGCGGTGTGCGGCCAGAACTTCGAGTTCTCGATCGCGTTGACGGTCTTCACCAGGAAGTGCTGCTCGTCCAGCGGGTCGGAGTAGCCGGCGTGGCCGTCCTCGTAGGCGGGGGCCTTGAGGAAGCTCACCGAGGGCATGATCCCGGCCTTCAGGGCCTGGTAGAAGAACTTGATGTCGTACTGGTGGTTGGCCTGGCCGTCGTGGCCGACCTCGGACAGGCTGGCCGGCGGCAGGTGCCCGGGGTTGGCCGTCGCGGCGTAGTACTGGAACGGCTCGTGGTGCGGGATGTAGTCGGTGACGCTTGCCCCGCCGATGTTCGTGTGCGACCGGCCGCAGACCGGGGTGCCGTTCGACAGCCTGCGGGTCGGGGCGAAGCCGCCCTCGAACCAGCCCCAGGTGACGTTCGAGCGTTGAGCATCGTGCCGATATTCGGCCCGCTCATCTTGACCATGTCGCCGGTCTGGTTGGAGCAGCCGTCGTAGAACGGGTCGGCGTCGCTGTAGACGGTGCCCGTGCCGGCGGTGTTCGGGGTGCCGATAACACCCGGGTCGGACTGCACGGCGCCGGCGGCGTTCACCGCGGTCCCGCCGAAGGTCTGGCCGGAGATCAGGTTGAGCGCCCCCGGAGTGGACGGGCCGAACTCGGTGTCATAGAAGTTGTCGCTCATGGCGAAGTGCTGGGCGTAGTTCCACAGCCCGGTCACTGTGTTGCCGTCGAAGTAGTCCATCACCAGGCCGGGCGTGGAGAACTCGGGGGGCGAGCAACTCGTGTTCTCGGTGTTCTGCACAAATGCGTTCATCAGCCCGCCGTTCAGCGCCTTCTGCTCGGCGGTGTAGCCATGATCCTGGTCGCAGGTCAGCGCCTCCGAGGGGCTGAGCCGCACCGGGTTGTTCTCGTTCGGGTTATTGGTCAGCAGTGCCCCCGACAGGCCGTTGACACTGGGCGTCCCCGGCCTGGCCACGAAGCGGCGGCCGTCGGTGTTCGCGGCGTGGGGGTAGGTGGCGAAGTAGTGGTCGAAGCTCACGTTCTCTTGGAAGATCACCACCAGGTGGGTGATCGGCGAGCCGACGTGCGTACCCGTCGGGTGCGCGCCCGGAGTTGCGGAAGCCACGGCCGAGGCGGAGAAAGCCAGACAAAGCCCCCCAGCCGCCACAACCGCCAGCGTTCTGCGTACGGACCAATGCATGCGTTCCTCCCATTTGGGGTTACGGTCCCGGCCTGACAATGGCCGGCCCGGCGCCCCGTTGGGTGAACGGAACACGGATTTTATGAGGTCCGTGGGTGAACAATCAGTCTTCTGAAGGCCACTGAGGAGTAGGGAGATAACCAGAGGGGGAAACGAGGTCACAAACTGCCGGTTTCGCACCGGGTCGCACCGGAATCTTGCGGGCCTACGTCACCGGAGTCAGGCAGAACACGGCTCCCGACCGGGCCCAGCGGTCCGCGGGCGTGCTCTCCCCGGGGCCGAGTACGGCGTTGCAGCCGGCCGGCCGCCAGCGGCCCGATGACCGCATCCCACTCCGCCGACCCCGGATCCACCCGGCGCACCGCGGCGGTCCAGGTGACCAAGGCGCCGCCGGATTGCTTGCTTGGCACGGTGACCCGTACCCGGCAGGCCGCACCGAGCCCGGGCGCGGGCTGCTCTCCCGGCCCGGTCACGAGGTACGCGGCCCCCGGCGGCGGCTCGGCGGCACCGGGCCCGGCGTCGCCGGCCGTCCGCCAGATGTGCCAGACCGGAAACGCGGTGCGGCTCGGCGGAACGGTGAGCCAGATAACCCCCGTGCGCCTTGTTGCCTCGGCGATCAGCGCTGGCGCGGGGGCCGGGAGGGCTGCCACACGCTCTGCTAGCCCGGACCCCGCCGCCCCGCCCCACGCTAGCCCGGACCCCGCCGCCCCGCCCTCTGCTAGCCCGGACCCCGCCGCCCCGCCCCATTCGCACAGGGCCTCCTTGAGCCCGGTGGTCAGCGGAAGCCCATCGAAGCCGGGCAGGCTGACCCAGCGGGCGTCGGCGGCGTCATCACCGGCGATGAGGTCGCCGCCGGTCACCTCCGCCGCGTAGTCCCTGATGACCAGGACCCGGCCATCGGGCTGCGGCCGGTCCACCGTGCCGACCAGGCGGCCCGGCGTCACCACCAGCCCGGTCTCCTCGCGTACCTCGCGCACCAGCGCCTGCTGATCGCTCTCTCCCGGCTCGATCCGGCCGCCCGGCAGGGACCAGCGCCCGGCCTCGGGCTCGTGCCCTCGCTTGATGAGCAGCAGCCGTCCGGCGGGATCGGTGATGATGGCGCCAACACAAGGTACGCGCTGATCAGGCATGGGCCCAGTATCTTCAATGTCCATGAGGATGGCTGCCACCTGCCCGCGTTGCGGCGGCCCGCTGGCCGGGCCGAGCCCCTGGGCCAGCGGGTGGCGCTGCCCGGTGCACGGTGAGGTTTACCCGCTCCGGCCCCGGCACAGCCCGTCCGCCGACGGGCTGCGTGGCCTGCTTCGCGGTGCCAAGGTGCAGGGTTTCGCCGCCGGGCCACCCACGCCCTGGTCCGGTTCCGCCACCACGAGTTCCCGTTGTGGAGCGTGGACGCCCCGGACGTGGCCGCATTCGCCGGTGAGGTACTGGGCAACTGGCTCTGGGTAGTGCTCTGGCCGGACACCGCGGGGACGCTGCTTGTGGAGTCGCTGCACCTGCGCGACCTGCGCGATCCCGGCCAGGACCTGGACCTGCCGTTCGGTGCCGCCTCGCCCCGGCTGCCCGGGTAGCCCTACCATGGGCGCTCGTGCGCATCGACCTCCACACCCATAGCACGGCCTCGGACGGGACCGACCCGCCGGCCGAGGTGATGCGCCGGGCCGCCGAGGCCGGCCTGGACGTCGTCGCGCTCACCGACCACGACACGCTGGCCGGGCTCGGCGAAGCACGCGCCGCCCTGCCGCCAGGCCTGGCGCTGCTGCCCGGGATGGAGCTGTCCTGCCGGCTGGACGGCCGCAGCGTGCACATGCTGGCCTACCGCGTCGACCCGGCGAACGCCGAACTCGCCGCGGAGCGGGCCGCGATCGTCGAGGCCCGCGTCGGCCGCGCCAGGCGCATGGTCGAGGAGTTGCGCGCGCTCGGCGTTGACATCACCTGGCCGCAGGTCGAAGCGCTGGCCGGTGGCGGGGTGGTCGGCCGCCCGCACATCGCCAGGGCGATGGTGGCGGCGCGCGCCATCGCCAGCCCGGATCAGGCGTTCACCCCGGAGTGGATCGGCGCCGGAGGCAGGGCCTACGTGAGCAGGTACGCGCTCGATCCGGTCGCCGCGATCCGGCTCATCCGGGCCGCCGGGGGAGCCGCCGTGCTGGCGCATCCCGGCGCGGTCTCGCGCAGCGAGAAACTGTCCGATCAGACCATCGCCCGGCTGACCGCCGCGGGCATGGCCGGCCTCGAGGTCGCCCACCCCGATCAAGATCATGCAGAACGCCACCGCCTCGCTGCCCTGGCCGCCAGTCTCGATCTGGTTCCGACCGGAGGAAGCGACGACCACGGCAGCCTGACCGGTCACCGGATCGGCTGTGAGACCACCTCCGCCGAGGCGTACCAGCGGCTCCTGTCCCGCATGCCCGGCGGCCGCGAATGAGCTCGCTCTTCGACGTGACCTTCTTCTGGCAGGTCTTCGTCACGCTTCTGGTGATCATGGACCCGCCCGGGCTCGTGCCGCCCTTCCTCGGCGTGACCCGGGGGCTTCCCGACTCGGTACGGCACCGGCTCGCCTGGCAGGCGGCGCTGGTCGGGCTCGGTGTCATCGTGATGTTCGCGGTCTTCGGCCAGTCGATCCTGAGCTACCTCGGGGTGGAGCTTCCCTCGCTCCAGGCGGCCGGCGGCCTGCTGCTCCTGCTGGTGGCGCTGCAGTTGCTGACCGGAACCTACTCCGAGCCCACCGAGGCCGAGCGGGCCAAGGTCAACGTGGCGTTCGTGCCGCTGGGCACGCCGCTGCTGGCTGGGCCCGGCGCGATCGTGGCCACGATGGTGTTCGTGCAGCGCGCCAGCGTCGCGGCGCAGTTCGTGTCGTTCGCGGTCGCGTTGCTGGCGGTCACCGTTCTGCTGTGGCTTACGATGCGGTTCTCCGGGGTGATCCTCCGGGTGCTGCGGCCCAGCGGCGTGGAACTGTCCACCCGGATCGCTGGCCTGCTGCTATCGGCGATCGCCGTGCAGCTCATCGTGGAAGCCATTAAGACCTTTGTCACAAATGGATAGGGTGCCCGGCAGTAGGGCGCTGGTGCTGGCCAGCCAGCAGCCCCCAATACTGGGTGCGCTAGAGAGGAAGGCGGCCGATGAAGGCGCGAGTCGAGCGGGTGGAGGCGGGCGGCAAAAGGGACCGCAACGCCTGGGTGATCGGTGACGATGACGAGGTAGTCGTCATCGATCCCGGTAAGGAGGCCGACGCGGTGCTCGAGCGGGTCGGTGACCGCGAGATCCTCGCCGTGATCTGCACGCACGGCCACGAGAGTCACGTGGCGGCGGCACCGGAGGTGGCCGGCCGGGACGACGCCCCGGTGGCGCTGCACCCCAAAGACCTGCTGGCGTGGCGGGAAGCGCACGGAGAAGCCGATCCCGAGATCGAGATGGAGGAAGGCGGCACCTTCGAGGTGGCCGGGGTCACCCTGGAGGTGCTGCACACGCCGGGGCACACGCCGGGTTCTGTCAGTATCTACTGCGATGATCTCGGTGTGGTGTTCTCCGGCGATACCTTGCTCGCGGACGGCCCGTGTCCGCATACGGGTGAGTTCCCCGACTTCGCGGCGCAGTTGTCGGCGATCGGCTCCGAGTTGCTGACGCTGCCCGGGGCGACCAGGGTGCTGCCCGGCCACGGCGAGGAGATCACCATCGCGGCGGCGGAGAAGAGCTTCGACGCCTGGGTGACCGCGGGACCAGTGCCACCGGAGTAACCGCGGAGCGAGTGGTACCGGAGTAGGAGTAACGCACGCCGGTGAACGCGCAGGGCAAGGAGCAGGCCCAGGCCGTGCTTGACGGCATGCCGCGGCGGCTGTACCCGTGCACGCCGACGCGGCTGGCCGCCTGGCTGGACTGTCCGCGCCGGTACCGGATGACCTATCTGGACCGGCCGGCCCCGGCCAAGGGCCCGCCATGGGCGCACAACAGCTTCGGCGCGAGCGTGCACAACGCACTGGCGGGCTGGTGGCGCCTGGCGGTGCCGCGCCGCACCGTGGCGGCCGCGGGGGCCCTGCTGGAACGCGGCTGGATCGAGGAAGGTTACGCCGATCCCGCCCAGTCGCAGCAGCACCGCGGCAAGGCCCGTGACATGGTCGAGCGCTACGCAGGCACCCTGGATCCCCGCGCCGAACCGCTGGGGGTGGAGCGGACCGTCGGGGCGCACACGGCGCGGATCGTGGTGAGCGGGCGCGTCGACCGGCTCGACGCCCGCCGTGGCCCGGACGGGAACACCGAACTCGCCGTGGTGGACTACAAGACCGGCCGCCGCCCGCTGTCCGCGGACGACGCCCGCGCCTCGCTGCCGCTCGCGCTGTACGCGCTGGCCGCGGCGCGAATCTTCCACGCGCCGTGCCACTGGGTCGAACTGCATCACCTGCCGGCCGGCCAGGTGTACGCCTGGGAGCACTCGGACAGTACCGTGGCCAGGCACGTGGGACGGGCCGAGGGAATCGCCGCCGAGTGCGAGAACGCCGACGGGCGCTTCCGCGCTGGGCTGGCCGGGGCGGAGGTGGACCAGGTGTTCCCGCCGCGGCCGGGCCCGGGCTGCGGCTGGTGCGACTTCCGCGCCCACTGCCCAGAGGGCTCCGCGGCCGCTCCCGCGCATCGTCCCTGGGATGGCCTAGCGGATTAGCCCACAGTCCTGCGGGACTCGGCCGAATTCCACAGTGTCTGCCCGGGGGCACGAGCCCCCGGAACCCCCACGATCTGTGGCCGCGGTCGATGGTTCAGTTTCGAGTCAGCGACAGCCCTCGCCGCTCGGCCGCGTTCCAGAACTGCGTGAGCGTGCTTGCCGTGGTCTCGGGGGCATCGACCGCGGGGGAGTGCATCGCGCCGGGGATGCACACCCGCTGCGCGCCCAGCCGTTCTGCCATACTCTCCTGCGTCGCCGGGTGCCCACGCGTCGTCCTGTTCGCCGTAGATGACCAGCAGCGGCCCGGCTGCTGCCTGGCGCAGCCCCTTGGTCCGGTCCGGGCAGGACAGCAGAATCTGCCCCATGGTCCGCAGCCCCAGCGGGCAGTTGGCGAGCATCCTCCTGCGGAGGAAATCGACGACGTCGGGGGCGGTGCCATCGGCAACCGCGCCGGGTTCCAGTTGCGTCTCCCACACGTACTTCACCAGCCCACCGAGTTCCGCGGCCGGCACCTGGTTGAGCGCGGTGATCACCTGGCGCAGGTCCGCCACGCGCGGGCCGGTCAGCGTACCTGGCCCGGAGCTCATGAGCGTGAGCGAGGAGGTTCTGCTGGCGCGGGCCAGCACGACCTCCCTGGCCACCAGGCCGCCGAAGGAATGACCCATGAGGTGGATCCGGTCCTGGCCGTCACCGTCCCGCGCGGCCACCTCGGCCGCGATCAGCGCGACGTCGGCGGCCAGCGCGGACAGCGCGTAGGCGGCGGCGTCCCGTCCGGCCGGCGTCTCGTACTGCCCCCGCATGTCGATAGCGATCACCCGGCGGCCCGCGTTGGCCAGCAGCCCGATCACCGAGAGGAAGTCTTCTTTGCTGCCGGTGAAGCCGGGGATCAGCAGGGCGGGTGAGCGTTCGCAGACGCCGGTCCCGGGCAGCGCTTCCAGTGCCGCGAACGCACCGCGACTGGTCTCGATCGTTACCCGGCGAACGCCGTCAGGAAGCTCGAGTGTCCTTGGCGTACTCACGGATTATCCGGTGCGTCACGCCGATTCCGGGCGCGGATCCAGTGCGGAGCCCCTCGGCCCGCGTCCCCGCCCGCGACGGCGGCGGCGCCGCGGCCCAGGCTCGTGACTGCCCTGCGCCGCCTCGTGGCCGCCCGGTGCCTGGTGCGCGCCCTGTGCCGGTGAGCCGTCCACCGGCACACCGCCCCTGGTCCGGCGCCGGGCCCGGGGAGTGCGCTGAGGTGTGTCCGCGTCGCCGGGCCTACGGTCGGTCCCGCCGGGCCGGCGGGGCGCCCGGGAGCGGTGGCGGCCGGTCTCGGTGAAGTTCTCCAGCTCCTCGGCCTCGAGCCCCTGCCGGCCGCGCTGCCCGGGAGCGAGCCGGCTGCTCGCGCCCGCTGGGATGTCCAGCTCGGCGAACAGGTGCTCGGAGGTGGAGTACGTCTCCGGCGGGTCGGGATGGCCCAGGCCTAGCGCGTCATTGATGAGCTTCCAGCGCTGCAGGTCGTTCCAGTCCACGAAGGTCACGGCCACGCCGGACCTGCCCGCCCGCCCGGTCCGGCCGATCCGGTGCAGGTATGCCTTGTCGTCCTCGGGGCACTCGTAGTTCACGACGTGGGTCACGTCCTCCACGTCCAGGCCGCGGGCGGCCACTTCGGTGGCGACGAGCACGTCCACCTTGCCGTGCCGGAACGCGCGCAGCGCCCGCTCCCGCTGGGCCTGGCCGAGGTCGCCGTGCACCGCGGCGGCGGCGAAGCCCCGGGTGGTCAGCGCCTCGGCGACCTGGTCGGCGGTCCGCTTGGTACGGCAGAACACCATGGTCAGCCCCCGCCCGCGCGCCTGCAGCACCCGGACCAGCATCTCGATCTTGTCCATCTGGTGGGCACGGAAGACGTGCTGTTCGGTGAGCGGCACAAGCTCCGGCTCGTCGTGATGCTCGGCGCGTACGTGCGTCGGCTGGCTCAGGTACCGGCGGGCGAGCGTGACCACCTCGCCGGGCATCGTGGCCGAGAACAGCATGGTCTGCCGGCCGGGCGGCGTCAGCTCGAGGATCCGCTCCACGTCGGGAAGGAACCCGAGGTCGAGCATCTTGTCGGCCTCGTCGAGCACCAGCGTGCCCACGTCCGACAGGTCCAGGTGGCGCTGCCGGACCAGGTCGAGCAGGCGGCCCGGAGTGCCGACGACCACGTCGACACCCGCTCCCAGGGCGTCGATCTGCGGCTCGTAGGCCCGGCCGCCGTACAGCGTGATCACCCGTGCCTTGCTGCGTGCCCCGGCGGCCTGCAGATCCTTGGAGACCTGGATCGCCAGCTCTCTGGTCGGGACCACGACCAGCGCGCGGGTGGTGCCGGGGCGGACCGGGGGCTGCTCATCGAGCCGCTGCAGCAGCGGGATACCGAACGCAAGGGTCTTGCCGGTACCGGTTCTGGCCTGGCCGATCACGTCGTGCCCGCCCAGCGCGATGGGCAGGGCCAGCGTCTGGATGGGGAAGGCGGTGGTGATGCCCCGGTCGGTGAGTGCCTCGCAGATCGGCTCGGCGACGCCGAGATCGGCGAACAGCGGGCCAGCGTTAGCCGCCCCCGTGGTTATGTCCTCGCTGTCCAGTTCCTGGGCAGCATGCGTTTGCGTTGTCAGAGTGTGTCTTCTCTCGGTGACCAGGGTGCTTGCCTGAAGCCGCACCCGTCCACGTGGTGGAACACGGCAACAGGCTTCCCGCATTCCCTCGCGGCCGTGGGTCAGTGTATCAACCGTTGTAGGCTGCGCTCGTGGCAGGCGCGGACGCCGCTGACGGCATGGTGGATCTGTTCGGCCTGCTTGCCTACGCGGAACTGGATGCCTTCCTGCGGCTGTCCAGCGACGCCGCGCTCGCACCCACGCTGGAGGACAAGGCCGCGCTCAGCGGGATGGCGGTCGCGGAGTTCGCTCATTTCCGCGCGTTGCACGGGGAACTCGGGCGGATGGGTGCCGTGCCGGAACAGGCGATGTTGCCGTTCGTCGAACCGCTGGATGAGTTCCACGCCAGGACGGCTCCCTCGGACTGGCTGGAGAGCCTGGTGAAGGCGTACGTGGGCGACGGGATCGCCGCCGACTTCTACCGCGCGGTCGCCGAACTGCTGGATCCGCAGGCCAGGGCGCTGGTCATGGAGGTCTTGGCGGACACCGGTCACGCTGGCTTCGCCACCTCCCGGGTCCGGGCCGCCGTCGAGGCGGATCCGGTGGTGGGCAGCCGGCTAGCCCTGTGGGCCAGGCGGCTGGTGGGTGAGGCGCTGGCCCAGGCACACCGGGTGGTGGCAGAACGGCCGCCGCTGGCCCTGCTGTTCGCGAGCGCGATCAGCGAGCGGGAGCAGAGCGGCCAGGGTGAGATCGGGCGGATGTTCGCGCGGCTCACCGACGCCCATGATCAGCGCATGGCGGAGCTAGGCCTGGCCCCGTGGCCAGCCAAGTGAGATACCGGGGACTATAGGCTGCCGAAGCCGACCCGGCGCTGCTCGGTTCCGGTGAGTTCCACGTAGCCGATCTTCTCCGCAGGCACCAGGACCCGGCCGCCCTTCTCGTCCGTGACGGAGAACATGCCGCCGTCCTTCAGCGCGGCTTGGAGGGACCGCTCCACCTCGTCCGCGGAGGATGGCGTCTCCACCACGATCTCCCTGGAGATGGACTGAACGCCTATCTTGACCTCCATCGGCCCCCCTCGTTACTCGCTCGCCGGTGCACTGTCGCCCGCGCGCGGCCAGCCGCTGATTCCCCGCCAGGCGAGCCTGGCCATGAGTTGCTCCGCGGCGTCCTTGGGTATCGCGCCCTCGGTGCTGAGCCAGTAGGTGGCGCTGACTTGGGCCATGCCGACCAGGCCCATGCCGAGCAGGTGGGCCTCGTCGTCGCCGAGGCCGGTGTCCTCCCGGATGACCTCGCTGATCATCTCCGCGCAGTCCCGGCTCGACTCGTCCAGCCGGTTGCGCACCGCGGGCTCGTTGCGCAGATCAGACTCGAATACCAGGCGGAACGCCTGCCCGGTGCTCCCGACGAAATCGAAGAACGCGGTGAACGTCGCGCTTACCCGCTGCTTGTTGTCGGTCGTGGACTCAAGCGCCGCCCGGACGGTCGCGGTGAGGGCGGCGACGCTCTCGTCCAGCAGCGCGAGGTAAAGCTCCAGCTTGCCGGGGAAATGCTGATACAGCACCGGCTTGCTCACGCCGGCGCGCTCGGCGATCTCATCCATCGCCGCGGCGTGATAGCCCTGCGCGACGAAAACCTCCTGGGCAGCGGTGAGTAGCTGCCGCCGCCGCGCTGGTTTCGGCAGCCGGGTTCCTACCTGGCGCGCCTGCGGGGTCGCCGTCACCACGGCCCTCCGATCCGGTGAGTTAATCCTGGACGTCAACGGTAGTCGTCCTCGTCGAGTTCCACTTCCCGATGCTGTTCCATGGCATCGGCTTCGTTTACGTCAAAGGGAACGCTCGGGGACTCCGGTCACCATAGGTTCCTCGGGATCCTCTCGTCACCTCGCGCCGCTGTTCCACGAGATCGGGCACTGGCTGTTCCAGTTCGCTCTCGCTCATCCGTGATCCCCTTCGGGTGTCGCGCTGGACCGCTCCCTCCCCCATTCTCCCGCGATGCGGCCCAGCACGGGCGCCACGGGTCCATTCATTGTGGCAGCTACGCTTACTTTGCTGGGTCTTGACGGTCCTTACTCCGCGGGGAGCGAAGCAGCCTTGAGACCAGGCAGAAAGGGTATTGGGTCATCATGCGTGCCATGTGGAGAGGCGAGATCTCGTTCGGCCTCGTCATGATTCCCATCCGGCTGTACGCGGCGACCGAGCAGCGGGACGTGACGTTCCGGCAGGTGCACCGCGCCGATGGCGGCCGGATCAGGTTCCGCCGGATCTGCTCCGTCGACGGGGAGGAGGTCCCGTACGCCGACGTGGCCAAGGGCTACGAACTGCCCAACGGCGAGATGGTCGTGCTCACCGACGAGGACATGGCCGAACTGCCGCTGTCCACGGCGCACGGCATCGAGGTGCTCCAGTTCTCGCCCACCGAGCAGGTCGACCCGATCATGTGGGAGCGGAGCTACTACACCGAGCCGGAGCCCAACGGGGTGCGCGCCTACGCGCTGCTGCGGGATGCTCTCGAGCGGTCGGGCATGGTCGCGGTGGCCAAGGTGGCGCTGCGGCAGCGCGAGTCTATGGCCGTGCTGCGCGTCCGCGAGGGCGTGATCGTGCTGGTGACCTTGAGTTGGCCGGACGAGATCCGGATCCCCGACTTCGAGTTCCTCGAGGAAGACGTCGAGGTGCGGTCGCAGGAGCTCAAGATGGCCTCGTCCCTCATCGACTCGATGACCGTGGACTTCGACCCGGCGGCGTACACCGACCAGTACCGGGAGGCGCTGGAGGAGCTGGTCGAGGCCAAGATCGAGGGTCATGAGGTGACGCGCCACGCCGGTCGCGCGAGGAGAAGCCGGTGACCAGCCTGGCGGACGCGCTCCGGGCCAGCCTGGCCGCCGCGGGCAGCGGCGGTGACGACGGGCCAACCCGGCCGGGCCGCCCGGTGTCTGCCAGCGAGCCCAAGCGGGCACCCCGGCGCAGCGCTTGACGCTGATCGCCGCACCGCGGGTCATTCCCGCGGTACGGGGCAGGCCGTCCTGGAGCCCGGCTATGTAGCGGTCGACGACGGCCGCATCACCGAGGTCGGCGCCGGGCCGCCGCCGGGTGATCCCGATATCCGGCTGGCCGAAGGCGTGCTGGTCCCGGGTCTGGTGGACCTGCAGGTCAACGGCTACTACGGAACGGATCTCGCGGACTGCGACCCCGTCGGCTGGGCGACCGTGGTACGCCGGTTGCCGGAAACAGGCATGACGGCATTCCTGCCGACCTTCATCACGGCTCCGGTCGCGGAGTTGGCCGCATCGTTGCGTTCTGCCGAAAATATTGCGGCGGGGGCGCCGAAGGGTGCGCGGATCCTCGGCGTGCACCTGGAGGGACCTTTCCTGTCACCGGCCCGGCCGGGGGCGCACCGCCGGGACTGGATGGTGCCGCCGTCTGCCGCGGCGGTGGCGGGTCTGCTGGCCGCCGGGCAGGGGGTGCTCCGCCTGGTGACGCTGGCGCCGGAGGCCGACGGGGCGCTGGCCGCCGTCGCGGCGCTGGTGGCCGCGGGGGTGGTGGTCAGCGTCGGGCACAGCGACGCCACCGCGCAGCAGGTGGCCGTGCGCGGCCGCCGCGGGCGCGCGGATGGTCACCCATCTGTTCAACGCGCAGCGCGGGCTGCACCACCGCGAGCCGGGAGTGGTCGGCCAGGCACTCACCGATCCGCGGCTGACCAGTGGGCTCATCGTGGATCTGAGCCACGTGGCGACCGCGGCGTGCGCGATCGCGTTTGCCGCGGCCCCGGGCCGGATCTGCCTGGTCACCGACGCGGCCGCGTGTGCCGGCATGCCGCCGGGACGGTACCTGCTCGGCGGTGACGCGGTCGAGTTGCCACCGGACGGCGGCGCGCCGGTGCGGCCGGACGGGACGCTGGCCGGCTCGGCGCTGCGGATGGACCTGGCCCTGGCGAACGCGGTCGGCGTGGGGCTCGGGCTGGCCGAGGCGGTAGCGGCGGCAAGCCGGATTCCGGCGGACCTGATCGGCCGCCCGGACCTGGGGCGGCTGGCCCCCGGCGCGGCCGCCGACCTGGCCTGGCTCGGCGATGATCTGCGCACGATCGCTACCTGGGTATCCGGTGAGCAGGTGTACGCGCGCTGAGGCGGTGCGGGCCGGGCCGGCCGGCGCGCCGCGGCGGGTTACGGCTCCCGGTACACCTTGTACTGCGCGGCCTGGGCGCGCGGGCGGATCACCAGCAGATCCACGTTGACGTGCGCGGGGCGGGTGACCGCCCAGGTGATGGTGTCGGCGATGTCCTCGGCGGTCAGCGGCTCACGGACACCGGCGTACACCGCGGCGGCCTTGTCGGCGTCACCGCGGAACCGGTTGAGCGAGAACTCGTCGGTCCGGACCATGCCGGGCGCGATCTCGATGACCCGCACCGGCTCGCCGCACAGTTCGAGGCGGAGCGTGGCCGCGATCGCGTGCTCGCCGTGCTTGGCCACCGCGTACCCTGCGCCGCCCTCGTAGGCGGTGAAGGCGGCGGTGGAGGAAAGCACCACGATCGTGCCGTCGCCGCTGGCGATCAGGCGGGGCAGCAGCGTTTGGGTCATGTTGAGCGTGCCGATGACGTTGACCTCGTACATGGTCTGCCAGTCGGCGGCGGTCGGCGTCGGCGACGTACTCCATGCCGAGGGCGCCGCCGGCGTTGTTCACCAGCACGTCGCAGCGGTCCAGGCCGCGGGCGAACGCCTCGACCGCGGGCCGGTCGGTGACGTCGAGCACGATCGGCTGCGCCGAACCGCCCTGGGAGCTGATCTTCGCGGCGACCTCGTCCAGGCGGTCGGCCCGGCGGGCGGCCAGGACCACGTGGTAGCCGGCCCCGGCCAGCCTGGCGGCGGTTGCCGCGCCGATGCCGATGCTCGCGCCGGTGACGACCGCGACTGGCTGCATGGTTCCCTGCCCTCGGTGGCGACGATGCCCTCAGTAACGACGATGCCCTCAGTAACGACGATGCCGTCGGTAGCGACGATGCCGTGGGCCACCGAGCCTACTGGGCCTTGCCGCTGGCGTACTCCTCCCATCCTGGCGGCGGGCCGATGGTCGAGGCGCCGGGTCCGAGCCGTTCGGTGTAGACCGGGTGTATCTGGCGCCAGCGATCCCCCCAGGCGGGCGGCGGGGTGCCGTCCAGGTCACTGACCAGCCGGTCGAGGCACTCGTGCCAGCCGGCCGCGTCCCGCGCGGCCTTGCCCAGGTCACCGAAGGTGTCGGTCAGGGTAAGCAGGGTTCCGGCGCCGTCCGTCCGCAGTTCGATACGCAGCAGGTCGGCGCCCCAGGTGAACTCCATGACCGAAGGCGGATCGAACACCAGCATCTGCCCGTCGAAGCCGTCACCGGCCGGGCTGACGAACCGCAGCGGCGCGCCGGCCCGGCGCTCGCCGACGATCTCCTGCGGATACCAGACCGCCAGGTGTTCCGGTTCGGTCACGGCCCGCCACACCTTGTCCCTGGGGTGCGCCAGCCGGCGGGTGAACCGCAGCGTCCAGCGATCACCCTGGCGGGTCAGCGTGCCAAGATCCGTCTCGTCCATTACCTGGTTCTCCTCCATGGGTTCGGTCATTCGGGCATGGCGTCGAGGTGAGCTTCCAGTGCATCGAGACGGTCACCCCAGGCGGCTCGGTACGGCGCCAGCCACTCATCGATCTCCCGCAACGGCTCGCTCCGGCAGCCGGTACAGCCGTCGCTGGGCGTCGGCCCTGACCTCGACCAGCCCCGCCCTGCGTAGCACCCGTAGATGCTTCGATACCGCCGGCTGGCTGATGTCCAGCCCGGATACCAGGTCACCGACCGCCTGTTCCCCTTCGCGCAGCAAGTCGAGAATGCGGCGCCGGTTGGGCTCGGCCAGAACTTCGAACACAGATTCAATATGACCACGAAGCAATATAGCTGTCAAGGCATATACGGAGGACGGAAGCTCGCATGCGTGGCCGGGATCGTCGAGCGCCCTCTTGCGGTCGATGGCGGGGCGGCTTCGATCGGTCAACGAGTTGGCTGGTCTGCGCCGCGATGACCCCGAAAATGTCAGAGGTCGCTATTACTATCGAATTAGCTAGTTGAACTGGTTAAAGTGTCTCAACCCTTGAGGAGGTGAGGACGGGTGCCAGCAGACGTGCCGACTCCCGATCGCCTCCCTGCGTTCGGCGCCGAGGACCCCTGGCTGGAGGAGGACCCCTGGCTGGCCGAGGATCCCGAGCCGCCCTCGTGGCTGGCCGGGGACGCGGAGCCGCCACCGCTGTGCCTGCCCGAAGACCCCGGGCCAGACGACCCCGAGGGCATCGATGCGTGGCTGGACCGCGAGCTGGCGAAGGCGGCGCCGTGGCTGGCCGATGACCCGTGGCTGGCCGATGACCCGGACTGGGACGACCCAGGAGGGCACGCCATCCGCAGCCAGCACCCCGGCAGGCGCGACGCGGGAGGGTGCGACGTCAGGCGGAGTGGGCCGACCGAGGTGTTCAAGGCGGGCCGGTGGGACCGGTCCCGCGGCGACGGCGGCGGGTTCGCCGCCGGTGGCCTGGCCGACCGCCTGCCCCCCGGCCCAGTGCTGGCGGGCCTGGCCGCCGACCGGTGGGCCGCCGGGCTGGACCAGCTCACCGACGACGAACTCATCGGCGTGCTGCGCGCCGCCCGGCGGCTGGCCTCCTGGGCAGCCGCGATGGAACTGGCCGCCGCCACCGACCTGTGGCGCCGCCGCACCGCCGGCGAAGACGCCGGCGACACCGGCGCCGCCCTGCACGCCGACGCCGAACTCGCCGCCGCCTTAACACTGACCCGGCACGCCGCCGACCAGCTGCTCGGCCTCGCCGCCGCGCTGCGCCGCCTGCCCGCCACCCGCGCCGCCCTCACCGCCGGGGCCATCGACCTCCCGCGGGCCACGGTGATCGCCGACGAACTCACCGGCCTCACCCACCAGCACGCCGCCGCGGTGGAGGCCGCGGTCACCGCCGCCGCGCCGGGCCAGACCACCGGCCAGTTGCGGCTGGCCACCCGCCGGGCCGTGCTGGCCGCCGACCCCGCCGCCGCCCAACGGCGCAAAGAACAAGCCCTGCGGCAGGCCCGGGTGGAACGGTGGACCGAGCCCGCCGGGACCGCCGCGCTGGCCGGGCGGGACCTGCCCCCCGCCGCCGTGCTGGCCGCCGATGCCAACCTCACCGCCCTGGCCAAACAGCTCAAAGCCGCCGGGGCGGAGGGCACCCTGGACACCCTGCGCGCCCAGACCTACCTCGCCCTGCTGTCCGGCACCCCACCCGCCGCCCTGCTCCCCACCAACACCAGGGACCCCGGCTCCACCATGCCCGACCGTAACGGTCGGCCCGGTGGCGGCGGGCCCGACGGTGGCGGTCGGCCCAGCGGCGACCCTCGACCCGGCGATGGCGGTTGTCCCGGCAGCGGCTGGCCCAGCGATGACGGCCAGCCCGATCACAGCGGCTGGCCCGGTCTGGGCAGCAACATCACAGGCCGGGTGAACCTCACCGTGCCGCTGGGCACCTGGCTCGGCCGCTCCAGCGCCCCCGGTCACGCGGCCGGGTTCGGGCCGTTGGACGCCACCGATGCCCGCACTCTCGCCGACGCGCTCGCCGCCCAAGCCGGTACCAAGTGGTGCCTGACGTTCACCGGCCCCGACGGCCGCCCGGTCGCCCACGGCTGCGCCCGGACCGGGCCGCCCCCTGGCCGACGCCGCACCCAACCCGGCACCAGACCACGAGCCGGACCGCAAGCCGATTCCCGGACCGGACCAGCGACCGGGGCCCGCGGCCGACCTACATCCGCTGGTGAAGGGGCCTGGACGTTCGGTGTCACGCTGATCGACGGCGGCGACTGTGACCACGCGTGGGAGACCCCTGCCTACCGGCCTTCGGCCGGCCTGCGGCACCTGGTCAGCATCCGGCATGTCACCTGCGTCTTCCCGGGCTGCCGGCGGCCCGCTGCCCAGTGCGACGACGATCACACCATCGCTTACGACGACGGCGGCAGGACCTGCCTGTGCAACCTCGCCCCGCTGTGCCGGCATCACCACCAGGTCAAACAAACCCCCGGCTGGACCCTGCAGCAGACCAGCCCCGGCGTCCTGACCTGGACCGCACCCTCTGGGCGCCGCTACACCATTGCCTCGAACACGTACTCCGGGTAACGCTGGGATTCACTTGATCCGCCGCGCCGGGCTCACCTGGTGTTCACCGCGCTCGCCTACCCTCGAAGACGTGCTTGATTCTCGCGAGGCCGCCAGGCCCTCTTCCGCCGACTCGCGTCAGCCCATCCGTGGCGTGATCACGGACTGGGGCGGGGTGATGACCGGGCCGATCCGTGACATGGTGCGCACCTGGCTGGACGACGAGGACATCGATCATGCTCACTACGCCGAAGTGATGCGGCCGTGGGTACTCGAGGCGTACGACCCTTCCGGAGACAACAACCCGATCCATGCGCTCGAACGCGGCGAATGCACGCCCCAGGAGTTCGAGGAACTGCTGGCCACGCACATCGTCTGCCGTGATGGCAGTCAGGTGTCGCCGGACGGGCTTCTTGGCCGGATGTTCGCCGGGACGTCCTATTGCGACCCGATGCACGCCGCGTTGTTGTCGATCCGCGGAGCAGGCCTGCGTACCGGTCTGCTGTCCAACTCGTGGGGAATGGACGACTACCCGCGCCACCTGTTCCCCAGCCTGTTCGACGCGGTGGTGATCTCGGCCGAGGTCGGCATGCGCAAGCCGGAGGAGCGGATCTTCCGGCATGCCGTCGCCCTGCTCGGGCTCACCCCGGAGGAGTGCGTGTTCATCGACGACCTCGAGGTCAATGTCGCCGCCGCTGAGGCCGTCGGCATGACCGCCGTGCTGCACAACGACCCGGCCGTGACCGTTGCCCGGCTTGGCGAAATCCTCGGCCTTCCGTTGACCGGCTGACCGTTCGGGACATCTCGCTCTACCCTGGGCGTCCGTGGGCGACTATCCCGCTGCGTCGAGTCCCGGGCGCGCGGCGAACATGCGGGCCATCCGGCGCACGAACACCAAGCCGGAGCTGGCGCTGCGCAGCGCCCTGCACCGGCAGGGATACCGGTTCCGCAAGGACTACCGTCTCGATCTGGACGCGGGCGCCCGGGTCCGCCCCGACATCGCGTTCACCGCCCGCCGGGTGGCCGTTTTCGTGGACGGGTGCTTCTGGCATGTCTGCCCCGAGCACGGGCGCAACCCCGAGGTCAACGAGTGGTACTGGGCGCCGAAGCTGCGCCGCACCGTGGAGCGGGACCGGGCCGCCGACGCGGCGCTGGCGGCGGCGGGCTGGCGGGTCGTGCGGATCTGGGAGCATGTATCGCTCGATGACGCCATCGCGGCGGTCACCGCCGCGTTGCGTGGCGACGACTCCGGCGATCCGGGCGAGGACTCCGGCGATCCGGGCGACTGCCGGCTCCGGCGATCCGGGCGAGGGTCCGGGCGATCTGGACGACGACTCCGGCGATCTGGGGTAGCAGGACACCAGATGTTCGTGCCAGCGAGGGCGCGCGGTGGCAGACTCAGATCACCGGGAGCGGCATCGCCGGGGTGTCCCGCACCTGGCTTCCTGAAAATTAATGCGCGTCTACCTGCCCGCAACGCTGCCAGGACTGGCCGACCTGCTGCGCAAGGGGGAGATCGGCCCCGCACCGCTGCGCGCCTTTGCGGTGACCCCATCGCTGCGGGAGTGGTATGCCAGCGGTGATCTGGAAGAACTTGAGTACGTTGCGATGACGCAGGCTGCGCGCGCGTCCCTCCGGCTGCTCGCGGCCGATCCGGACGCGCCGCGCCGCCGGGTGGTGCTCGCCGTTGACGTGCCCAACGAATACCTCGGGTGGGGCGCCGACTTCACCGAGCCCACGGTGGTCGAGGTCGCCAAGCCGGTATCACTGTCCCGGGTGGTGGCCGGCCACGTCGACGACCTGGTTGCGGTACCAGACATCGCCAAGGCGGCGGCGGCGCTGCCCGCCGCCGACTCCGGCGACGACGATGCCCGCTTCGTGGTCGATGGCGCTGAGGGTCACGAGCTGCTGTGGTACGCGACCCAGGAACTGCCGTACCTGGCAGGCTGAGCCCGCCAGGTACGGCAAGGGGCAGTGGACGGCAGGGCAGAAGTTAGGGCCGGTCAGCTGTGGGAGAGCAGCCAGGTCAGCTGTGGGAGAGCAGCCAGGTCAGCTGCGGGACAGCAGCCCGGTCAGTGCCGCTGTGGCCACCGCTGGCACCGCGAGTGCCAGCAGGCTCACCGTGAAGGCGTGTGCGAAGCCGCCGGCCGGCAGCGCTCCGAAGAACACCACGCCGACCACGGCGATCCCCAGCGCCCCGCCTACCTGCAGCGCCGTGGACAGTACGCCGGAGGCGGCGCCCGCGTGGCTGACGTCGAGGTTGGCCAGCACTATCGCCGTCAGTGGCACGAGCACCAGGCCGATGCCGAACCCGGCAAGGGCGAGACCGGGCAGGAGTTCGGCCGACGTCGCCGCGCCCGAACTGACGGCCAGCAGTAGGCACGCGACCGTCAGAAACCCGGCGCCGATGGTCAGGATGTGCCTGCCCAGCCGGGCGCTGATCCGTTCGGTGAGGAGCATGGCGGCGAAGTAGCCCACACCTACGCCGGTGAAGACGATGCCGGAGAACAGCGCCGGCAGGTGCCGTCCGTCCTGGAGGTAGAGCGCGAGCACGAAGAAGAACGACGCCGGGATCCCGCCGAAGGTGACCGCGGTCAGGGTGCCCAGGGCGAAAGTGCGCTCGCGGAAGATGCTCAGCCGGACCAGCGGAGCGCGGCCCGCGGCGCTGCGGGCACGCTGGTGCAGCACGAACGCGGTCAGGAGCACCGGCGCGCTAGCGAGCGTCAGCCAGGTCCAGGTGGGCCAGCCCTGCTGCCGTCCCTCCACCAGTGGCAGCACGATGGCGGTCAGTCCGGCGGTGACCAGGGCGGTGCCGGTCAGGTCCAGCGCTGCCTGGTCGCCCCTGGACTCGGGTACCAGTCGGCGCACGAGCATCAGCCCGGCCGCACCCACGGGCACGTTGATCAGGAAGATGCTCCGCCAGCTCGCACCCGCGATGTTGAGCGCGATGAGCCCGCCGCCGATGAGCTGGCCGAGCACGCCGGCCAGGCCCATGGTCATCCCGTACGCGGCAAACGCCCGCGCCCGTGTCGCACCCGTGTAGACCGTGCCGAGGGTGGCCAGCACCTGCGGCGTCATCAGCGCGGCGGCGGCGCCCTGCACAATCCGCGCGGCGATCAGAAACCCGGCGCCCTGGGCGAACCCGCAGGCGGCGCTGGCGAGAGTGAACAGGGCCAGGCCGATGGTGACGACCCGGCGGCGGCCGTAGATGTCGCCGAGCCGTCCGCCGCTGATCAGGCAGACGGCGAAGGTCAGCCCGAAACCGGCCACCACGAACTGGATGGCCGCTGGGCTGGTGTGCAGCTGGCCCTGAATCGACGGCAGGGCGACGTTGACGATGAAGAAAGAGAATTAAGCCATGAGTCAACGTACACTGGACCGCGTGAGATTCGATGGGGCCGAGAGTTCCCCCGCCATCCCCGAAGGCACAGGCGCCGGCGTCTGGGTCCGGGTGAGCAGCGGCGGACAGGATGAGGCGAACCAGGTCCCCGACCTAGAACGATACTGTGACCAGCACGGTTACACCCTCGCGACACGCTACGTGCTGCACGGAAAGAGCGCCAGCAAGGGCAAGCAGCAGGAGGCGCTAGACCAGGCGCTAGACGACATGCGCCATGGCGTGATCAAGGTGCTTGTGATCTGGCACAGCGACCGGCTAGAGCGCCGCGATGACGCTGGGGACGGCATGGCGCTGCTTACGTTGCTTGGCCGGTTCCGCGACGCTGGCGGCAGAGTCGAATCAGTGCAGGAGCCTACGCTCGGGCAGCTGGACTTCGGCAGCAACGTCACGACATACATTGCCGGCCTGGTCAACGCTGAGAAGTCCAAGCACATTGCCGATCAGGTGAAGCTAGCCCACGACCGGAGCCGCGCCAATGGTGCCCTAGTCGGCCGCTGCCCGTTCGGCTACACGAGCGAGGGGCCCAAGTACAACCGGCGCCTGGTCCCCACTGAGGTAGGCCGCACTTACGTGCCGGCCATCTTCGAACGGTGCATCGCTGGCCAGTCCGCCACAAGCATCGCGGAGTGGCTGGCGGCTGAGGGTGTGCAGCCACCGAACCGGGGAGTGCATACCTGGTCGGCTCGCTCTGTCGCTCAGATCATCCGTAACCCGGCCTACATCGGTCGGCGCCGGAATGGCAACGGCGTCACGATCCATCGGTGCGAGCCAGTGATAGACGCTGTGACGTTCAAGCGGGCCGGCAAGGCCTTCGATACCCGGCCGAAGCGCGGGCCATCTACGGGCCACACGGCGCTTCTGACAAGCCTTCTGTTCTGCCGCCAGTGTGAAGGGCCGATGTACCGGCTCGCGACGCGAGACGGGGTGTTCTACCGCTGCACGGCCGATCCGAAGTTTGGCGCTCTCCGCAAGAGCGAGTGCCGCAACCTGGTGCCGCTGGCGGAGATGGACGCTGAAGTGCTCACGTGGCTGGCCGCGTCGCAACAGCCGGTCTATAACCGCGAGTGGGTCGAGGGCAGCAACCATGATTCTGAGATAGAGCAGGTGACCATAGCGCTTCACGAGCTTCCTGCTCGCGACCTTCCCGAGGATGAGGAAGATGCCCAGCGGGCAACGCTGCGGGCCGAGCGAAAGCGGCTGCAGGCGCTTCCCAGTACCCCGGGGTACTGGGAAGACCGGGAGACGGGCGAGACCTACGGCCAGATGTTCAATCGGCTGGCCGGCGATACCGAAGCCCTGCGAGCGGCACTCAAGGGCCGGATGCGGTTCCGGGTGTTCCGCGATGTGAATGACCTCTCCGTCCGGCTGCTCGACCCCGGGCTACTCGACATGCTCTGAGCCACCCTGAGATCCCCTAACAACCCCCCTCGCACCCCGGGCCGCCCAGCAAGGCGGCCCGGGGTGCTCGCTTTGCCCCCTGGAGCGCGCCAGGATCCACGCTCAGCCACGCACGCCGCCAGGCCGCTGCCAGGGGTGAGGGCGCCTGCTGGGCGCCCACGAGGGCGCCAGGGCGGCCCGGTTTCACGGTGTTGCTGTAGTGTAACCAGAGTAACCAGTTAACTCCTGTGACTCGGAGGCGAGGCAGCATGAGAATCGTGGTCAATTACGGATACGACACGGACTCCAGGCAGTTCTACTGCCAGCTCCCAGCCTAATCCGTTCTTGGACCCTAACGACGGTCATGTCCTGGCCGACGACATGGAAAAGAACCGGGAAGCAAAAGAGTGGGGCCATGGTCCGGTAGCGCAGCTTAACCCGTTCACGACTGGCGTTAATCCGGCAATCGGGCAACCGCCTTACGGCATCGCGATCATGTCGCCAGGGCTCGGCATCGGTCACACGCTGGATGGCGCGCTTATCGGCCCCCTGCCAAGGCAAGAGATTATCTGACAACTTCATAGCGCAAACCAAGCGCCGGCTTCCCTGCGACAGGGGAAGCCGGCGCTTTTGCTGCGCCTTCTAAAGATCGGGTACCCACGTTGGTCCGATCGACTGACCTGATCCGTTGCAGCTAGGGCATACGATCGTTTCCTTTTTTATCATGCCGCTCACGTAGCGTCCCGTTTCGACTTCTGTTAGGCCTTTTCCGTCGCATTGGCCACATGCGGTCGACCCGGTTACCAATTTTACTTGGCCCGTGCCAGCACAGTCAGGACAAGCGTCAGTTCGCCCGCTCAATCGTTCAGTTCCGAAGAGATACAAATCTCTCTCGTCCTGTGCAATCTTGCCGGATCCAGCGCATCTAAAACATACAGCCATCTTTGCCCTTCGGTGTGCGACCTCGTGGTGGCCGGGTTATAGAGTCGTATTGGTCATGTGAGATGCTTCACCTTTTGTGGCACTTCAAAACACATAACCGTTAGCAGTAGTTCCTTGTTCGGATCATCCGGGTGTTGGAGCAAGTAGCGGAAATCGGTTCCACTCGGCATTTCCAATCGTGTCATTGTATTCTCGTATGCTTCGATTGCTTCCGAAACCTGATCCAAGACGGCTGAGAAGTTGCGTCGGCGGTTGAGAATTATCAATGCTATTTTGGAGTCTCGCCACGTAGTGTATATCTGGTCAAGAGTTGGCTAAGTGCGTTGGTGATTGACCGCGCCCCATCCCAGAATTTAACTTCCGCAATGAAAATGTTCTTGTCATCCGAGCGAATCAGAATATCGCTCTTTCCTTGCGAGTTGAATGTTTCGCCCGTCGCCTGGCCCTGATAGTGCCCGTTAAGTTGTACAAGGAAATGATCGCGAATTAGGGGTTCGTCCGCCGCCGCGAAGGTGCTGGGGTTGCGTTCGATAACTAGGGTGGTTCCTCGTATTACATCGAGAATGTGCTCATACTCATCCATCTCCAGCGCTGGCTCAGGCACATATGGAACGGTACTGGCCTTCGGCCGGACGACACGCGGCTTACGTTGAACCTGTGGAGCCGCGTAAGTGGCGGGCAAAGTGGCTCTCTCTAGACGAATGCCCAGCTTTGATGCGGCCCTATGAGCTTTTAGGAGTGTTGTCCGGCGATTCTGTATTTTTTCCGAACTGAACTGGTGTAGCGATGAATTGAATGCATTGGCATCAGCGGCGAGCCATCCAAGGTATGTTTTAACCTTTGCAAGGTCCTGGTTGTGACCTGCCTTTAGGGTATCTTCGTCTATTTCGATCTGATCATAAACGAAGACCAGGGCCGCCGATTTGATAAGGGCGAGTGGCGGTTGCAGCGTATTCGCGAAGTTCTCCGGACGACTGTTAAATACCTTGGGATTGCCTGTGAATGGCACAGTTATCACGTAGCGAAACCCGGGCGGCGTATAAAAGTCCATCTTCGCTTCGTAATGCCGAACCGACATGTTCTGTTCATCGAGCGCGGGAACGTAAATAGCGTATTTGTCATAGAGGTAGCCCAGAAGGCGTTCGGTTCCTGTGTTAAGAAGTTCGTTCCCAGGGTACCCTCGTATCTCCTGGCTAATTTTGGCGTACTGTCCCGAGAGGACTTCCTGGAAATTCTCCTGTGAGAACAAGGGTTTTGGTGGCCCTCCCAATTCGTCATACGTCCAGGATTTAAACAGCTCTTCCAGCATCGATTGCTGGTCTCCTTGGCCGAAGGCGCCACGCATCTTGTCCAACTCCGATTGCAGGTCGTCGTCGTCACCGGGGCTGCGAGGCGTGGAGGGGTCCATAGCGTTAATCATTGCAGGTCCCAGCGACAATGTGCGGACGGTCTGCGCTGTGTGCCCAGAGCAACGCTGGTACCCACACAGCATGCAGCCCCGCCTAGGACTTACTAGGCGGGGCTGCGCCGTTGCCGGCACCTTGAGTCCCCAGCGCTCGGAGCTTACTCGCTCGCCTCCGCGCGCTCTATCTCCTGGGCGAGCGCGGCAATGCTGAACGCGCTCAGCGTCTCGCCGTCACGCTTGGCAGTGAACTTGCATGCGTCTGGGCCGCTCCCCCGCGCCGTCCATGACTGGCTGATGTGCCACGTAGGGAAGCGTGCGCGCAGCTGGCCTAGCTCACTATCGTCTGCCATAGCCCCTCCTGGTTAGGGGTTAGACCCCCGGAACCCCACGAGCTTTGACCTCGTGGCCGGGGGTCGCTTGCGTTGCAAGTCTAGGGTGGCTCGGGAGGCCAGGGAAGCTAGGGAGGCTAGGGAGGCTCCATGACGGTAGCTAGTTGACGCAGCGATCATGGATGCATGCCGCCGAGGGGACCGCGACCGCCCTACCTTGTCGTGGCGGACGCGCTACGGGAGCGCATTGACGGTGGCGAGTGGCTACCAGGTGAAGCGTTGCCGTCCGCTGCGGTACTCGCTGGGGAGTATGACACGTCAAGCTCTACGGTCGGCCGGGCCGTCCGTGTCCTGATTGACGAGGGGAAGCTCACCAGCGTCAAGGGCTGGGGCGTGTTCGTCGCGTCGTGACGCGCCCTCGGGTGAGTGCATCTCTAGATCGAGACTGAACCATCTGGTAAACGTGGCTCTGAAACGGAAAATCTCGGGCCGTATTCGATGCACTGTGAACAGCACAAGCCCTAGCGCCAGCAGGACCGTAATCTCGGCCATGGCCATCTCCTTGACACACCGCGCTGGTGGGAGGCGCCACACCAAACTGGTGAGGACGCCCCCCACAGTACATGAAAGAAACACAACGTCCACGCACAACACGCCACACCAAATTGCGGTAACCTTTGGGGGTGCCGGATGATGATGTAGCGGACGAGCGCCTTGATGTCATCGACAAGTGGTTCGCGGTGAACCTGCGGGCGGCCCGTGAGCGAGCCGGGCTATCACAGGAAGACCTCGCGCAGCGGATGCGAGAGGCTGGCTTCAAGTTCCACCAGCAGACCATCGGCCGTATTGAGGCGAAAGAGCGATCTGTGCGGGTGGGGGAAGCGCTGGCGTTCGCCAGGATCGTCAAGACGAATCTTGACGCGCTCGCCCGGCCACCCGAGACAACCCGGCAGGCGATGGTCCTCAAGGGCGCGACTGGGCGGCTGTGGAAACTGCGGGATGACCTGCGGGGCACGCAGCGCGAGATCGCCGGGGCAGTGGAGCGGCTGGAGGCCCTGGTGGCGCGGCTCAAAGGCTCGGACATGGCCGATGTGCTCGCGGAGGAGATCCGCGCCGCTGAGCGGGCGCTGAAGGAAGACTAGTGGGCCACATTCCAGGGCCGGGGGTACCCCTCCCGGCCCCGTGTCATGTCGAGGGGGCTTCTAACGTTGACAGATGCGTTATCACTGTCGAGAAAGGTCATGAACGTACCGGTGAGCATGACCAGCAGGGGACCCCAGCCGGGCCGCTGGCGCGGCTCGGCTGGGGCGGCCACCGGGTGTTCGGCGGTGCGGGTGGTCAACTGTGGATCTCCTTGCCTTGAGTAGCCAGGGTTAGCGAGTGGGCGGGGCAGCCGTTGGGCGGGGTTAGCCGGTGGCCGGGATCAGCCGGGGACTTTGTCGAGGAAGCCGAGCACGGTGGTCAGCCGGCCGTCGCTGCCCGCGACGGCGACGTCGAAGCCGACGACCACGGGATCCGTGCCGTCCGGCGCATCGGCGGGGCCGAGACCCCAGGTGAACCTGGCCTGGCTGTGGTGGGCATCCACCGAGTCGAGCAGCGTGAAGGTGAAGCCGGGGAACTGCGCCTGGACGGCGGCGATCGTAGCGTCGATGGCGTCTCGCCCGTGCGCTTCGGCGAGCGGGTCGATGTAGCTGGCGTCCGGTGCCCACACCTCGTCGATCAGCTTGCGGCGAAGCTGCGGGTCGGTCTGGTTCCAGCTGGCGATGTATCGCTCGATGACGTCGTGCACCGTGGTGCCTCCTTGCGGTGTTTTTCGTTCGGACGGCACCGATACTGCGTGGCCGGAGCAGGCCTGTCGATTACCTGACAGGTAAGCGGAATTCCATGACCTCGCAGGTAATCGACGGCCGGCACGGCCGGAACTACGCTCACTGGGATGAGCGTTGCGACTGCCCGTTACCGGCCCCACCGGCCCGTTGGCGACCTGCTCCGCGAGTGGCGCCAGCGCCGTCAGCTCAGCCAGCTGGACCTCGCGCTCGCGGCCGAAATCTCCGCGCGCCATCTGAGCTTCGTCGAGACCGGACGGTCGAGGCCCACCAGCGAGATGATCGTGCGCCTGACCGAGCACCTCGATGTGCCGTTGCGTGACCGCAATACCTTGCTGTTGGCCGGCGGGTACGCGCCCGCCTACCCGCAGCACCGGCTCGACGGGCCGGAACTCGCGGCCGTCCGCAGTGCCCTGCGGCACGTGCTGGCCGGTCACGACCCCTACCCGGCCGTGGTGGTCAACCGCTGGTGGGAGCTTGTCGACAGCAACGCGGCCGTGGCGGTGCTCACCGAGGCGGTCGCGCCGGAGCTGCTCGCGCCGCCAGCGAACGTGCTGCGGCTGAGCCTGCATCCCGACGGGATGGCGCCGCGCATCGTGAACCTGGCCGAGTGGCGCGGGCATCTGCTGACCCGGTTGCAGCGGCAGGTGGCGGCCACCGGCGACGCGCGGCTCGCGGAGCTGCTGACGGAGCTGCGGAGTTACCCCGGCGGGGAGGACGGGTCGCCCGCGCCGACCGACGTCGTGGTGCCGTTGCGGTACCGCCACGGGGACCGGGAGCTGTCGCTGTTCAGCATGACGGCGGTGGTCGGCACGCCCATGGACGTGACCATCGAGGAGCTTGCGATCGAGTCCTTCTACCCGGCGGACCAGGCAACGACCGAGGTGCTCTGGGCGCGCCGGGACGGCCCGGCCGAGCCGGGCAACTCGGCCGCCAGAGCAATGGACAACCTAGACTAGGTTAATCTAACTGTGTTAGTTTAACACAGTGTACTTTGACATACTAATGCTGCGCGTGCTCGCGGACCAGGAACGCCACGGCTACGAGATCAAGAAGCAGGTCGAGCGCATCCTGAGCGGGCGGTCGATCAACAACAACGTCCTCTACCCGGCGCTGCGCAAGTACGAGGATCAGGGGGCCATCGAGCGGGTGGCCGCCGTGGCCGACCCCGGCCGCCCGCCGCGCAACGTGTACCGGCTCACCGACACCGGCCACGACCTGCTCCAGGCGATGATCCGCGACGCCGACCCTGGGCTGCTCAGCGACGACAACGAGTTCCAGACCCGGGTCGCGTTCTTCGCCGACCTCGACGCCCAGGAGCGGTTGCGGATCCTCGCGGTCCGGCGGGAGATCCTCGAGGCTCGGATCGCCCACATGGAATCGCTGCGGCCGGATGCGCAGGCCGAGCCGTGGGGCCTGCGCGTGATGGACTTCAGCATCGGCCGGTACCGCAACGAACTCGCCTGGCTGGACGAACTCACGGTCACCGCGGCCGGCGGCCAGTGATGACGGCCACCCCGAGCGGGGGACCGGCCACCGCGTCGGACGGGCAGTGATGACGGCCACGACGAGCGGGGGACCGGCCACAGCGGCGGACGGGCAGTGATGACGGCCACGACGAGCGGGGGACCGGCCACAGCGGCGGGCGGCGCCGCGCGCCTGCCGGCCCGGCTGCAGCTCGCGTTCCTCGCCGGGCCGATGCTGTCGATGATCGACTCGTCGGTGGTGAACGTGGCGGTGCCGGTCATCGTGCGTGGGCTGCACACGACGCTGGGCACGGCCGCCTGGGCGGTCAGCGGATACCTGCTCGGGCTCGCCTGCGGGCTGGCCACCACCCCCTGGCTGGCCCGGCGCTTCGGCGCCCTGCCCGCCTACAGCGCCGCCATGGTCGCCTTCACGCTGGCGTCGGCGGTGTGCGCCCTGGTCCCCACCGTGGGCCTGCTGATCGGTGCGCGGGTGGTCCAGGGGCTGGTCGGGGCGCCGATGGTGCCGCTGGCGATGAGCCTCATCCTCGATCCAAGGCGCGGGGCGCGGAGCATGCCGGCCAGCGCCGGCATCGTGTTGTTCGCCGCCCCGGCGATTGGCCCCGCCCTGGGCGGACTGCTCATCGGCGGGTTCGGGTGGCGCAGCGTCTTCCTCATCAACCTGCCGATCGGCCTGCTGGCGCTGGCGGGTGTGCGCACCGCGCGACGGGCCCTGCCGGGCGGCGGCGCAGACCGCGGCGCCCGCCTCGACCTGCCTGGCCTGGTCCTGCTCGCCGCGGGCCTCGGCCTGGCGACCTACGGCGCGAGCCAGGGACCGGCGCACGGCTGGCTGTCGGCCGACGCGGCCCCGCTGTGGGCCGGCGGACTACTCCTGGTCGGCGGTTACGTGCTGCGGGAGCGCGCCTCAGCCGGCACCAGGCGGGCACCGTCTGCCGTCAACCTGGGCCTGCTTGGCTCGCCGCGGCGGGCCCTCACGCTGGGGCTGGCCTGCGTGGCCAGCGTGGTCCTGTTCGCTGTGCTGTTCCTCGCGCCGGTGTTCCTGCAGCAGATACAGCACCACAGCACCACGGTGACCGGCCTGGTCCTGCTGCCCCAGGGGGTGGTGATGGGCCTGGCAAGCTGGCTCGGCAGCGAGCTGATCGAGCGCGGCAAGGCGCGCCCCGGCGTGATCACCGTCAGCGTGGCCGGCGGCCTGGCCCTGCTGGCCGCCAGCACCCTGGGACTCTTGCTGCTCACCCCCACGACGCCGCTCTGGGTGACCACCGGCCTGCTGTGCGGTCGCGGAGTAGCCCTGGGGCTCACCATCCAGCCGCTGGTGATGTCCTTCCTCGCCGGCGTTGGCGAAAGCCGCATGCCCGACGCCAACACGCTGTTCAACATCGCGGAGCGGTTGTCCGGGTCGTTCGGCATCGCGTTGCTCGCCACCCTGTACGCCAGCCGCGCCGCCGCCACCGGATCCGCGCTGACCGCCTTCCGCGGCTGCGCGCTGGTGCTCAGCGTGGCCGCGGCGGTGGGAGCGGTGGCCGCCGCGTGCAACCATGGAATGTCCGTCAACGATGCCGGGTAACAGCGCAGGAGGCCGCCCCATGGACGCCGTCACCCACGTGCCGCAGCCAGCCAACGAACCGGTGCGCCAGTACGTGCCGGGAAGCCCGGAACGGGCGGCCGTAGAAAACAAGATCAAGGAACTGGCCGGGGAGCGGGCCGAGCTGACCATGACGATCGGCGGCCAGCAGCGGACCGGAGCCGGAGAGCCCATCGACGTCGTCGCGCCGCACAACTACCGGCACGTGCTCGGGACCATGCGCAACGCGACCGACGAGGATGTGGCGGACGCGATCGAGGCGGCACGGGCCGCGGCGCCCGGGTGGCGGCGATTTCTCCTTCGACGACCGGGCCGCGATCCTGCTCAAGGCCGCTGACCTGCTGAGCGGCCCATGGCGGTCCACCGTCAACGCGGCCACGATCCTCGGCCAGTCCAAGTCGGTGTACCAGGCCGAGATCGACGCCGCCTGCGAGATGATCGACTTCTGGCGCTACAACGTCCACTTCGCCCGCCGGCTGCTCGAAGAGCAGCCACAGTCGAGCCCGGGCACATGGAACCGGATGGAATACCGGCCGCTCGAAGGCTTCGTTCTGGCCATAACTCCGTTCAACTTCACCTCGATCGCCGGGAACCTGCCGACCGCACCGGCCCTGCTCGGCAACGTCGTGGTGTGGAAGCCTTCGCCGACGCAGCAGCTCGCGGCGCACTACACGTTGCGCCTGCTCGAGGCGGCGGGGCTGCCGCCAGGCGTGATCAACCTGGTTACCGGGGACGGGCAGGCGGTGTCCCGGGTCGCGCTGGCCCACCCCGACCTGGCCGGCATCCACTTCACCGGATCCACGGCGACCTTCCAGCACCTGTGGCGGACGGTCGGCGAGAACATCACCTCCTACCGTGGCTACCCGCGTGTGGTCGGCGAGACGGGCGGCAAGGACTTCGTCGTCGCGCACGCCTCGGCCGACCCCGGGGTCCTGGCCACGGCGCTGGTCCGGGGCGCGTACGAGTACCAGGGGCAGAAGTGTTCGGCGGCCTCGCGCGCGTACCTGCCCCGCTCACTCTGGCAGGGCATGCGCGACGACTTCCTGGCCCAGGTGGAGTCGCTGAGCATGGGCGACGTCTCGGCCGACCTGTCGCTGTTCATGGGCGCAGTCATCGACGAGCGCGCGTTCGCCAAGCATGCCGGGGCGCTGGAGCGGGCCAGGGGCCGGGCGGCGGTCAGGGTGCTCACCGGTGGCGGCACCGACGACTCGGAGGGTTACTTCGTCCAGCCCACGGTGCTCGAGAGCACCGACCCGGGGGACGAGGTGTTCACCACCGAGTACTTCGGCCCGATCCTCGCCGTGTACGTCTACGACGACGCGCGCTACTCCGACATGCTCGCCCAGGCCGCCGACGTGGCCCGGTACGCGCTGACCGGCTCGGTCATCGCCCAGGACCGGTCGGCCATCGCCGAGGCCACCGACGCGATGCGGTTCGCGGCCGGCAACTTCTACATCAACGACAAGCCGACGGGGGCGGTCGTCGGGCAGCAGCCGTTCGGCGGGGCACGCGCCAGCGGGACCAACGACAAGGCCGGCTCGATCCTCAACCTGGTGCGGTGGGTGAGCCCGCGGGCGATCAAGGAGACGTTCGTGCCGCCGGTGGACTATCGCTACCCGCACATGGGGTGAAGACCGCGCGCTAGCCTGGCAGCGCTATCAGTGCCCGGCCCCCGGCACCGGAGGACCCCGTTAACCGCCTGGTCTTGTGGAACATCGATTTGACCCTGCTTGACGTCGGAAGACCGACCCGCGCGGCCTACGTGGACGCGTTCCGTGAGGTGACCGGCCGGCCGCTGGTCCAGCTGCCACAGATGGCCGGGCGCAGCGAGTCGGAAATCTTCTTCGAGGCGCTCGCGGTCAACGGGGCCGGGCCGGAGCCCAGCGAGGCGGCGGGCGAGGAGCTGCTCGGCCGGTTCACCAATCAGCTGGCCGTCGCGTTCGGTGCCCGCCGTGGCCTGCTTACCGAGCAGGGCAGGCTCATGCCGGGGGCCCGGGACGCGGTGGCCGAGGTGGGCCGCCTGCCCGGCGTGGTGCAGACCGTCCTCACCGGCGCGATCAAGCCCAACGCGATCGAGAAGCTGCGCGCGTTCGGCATCGAGGGCTTCTTCGACACCGAGATCGGCGGCTACGGCTCGGAGGCCTACCCGAAGGGCGCGATGCTGCTGAACGCCCGCACCCGGGCGGCGGACAAGTACGGCGCCGGCTTCACCGAGCACTCGACCGTGTACGTCGGCGACTCATCCAGGGACATGGAAGCGGCCCGCATCGGCGGGTCCCGCTCGGTGGGGGTCGCCAGCGGGCGCTCGTCCGCGGGTGAGCTGCGCGACGCGGGCGCGGACGTGGTGCTCGACGACCTGGCCGACATCGCCGCCGTGGTCGCCGCGGTGGACCGGCTGACGCTGACTGGTGACTGAAACACCGGCGGCGGAGCGGGTCCCGCTCTCCGTCATCGCCACGCAGTGGACGCGGCTTGGCTGCATCGGGTTCGGCGGCCCGCCGGCCCACATCGCGTTGCTGCGCAAGCTCGTCGTGGACGACCGGAAGTGGCTGCCCGCGCAGGAGTTCGAGGACGGCGTCGCGGCCGTCAACCTACTGCCCGGCCCGGCGTCCACCCAGCTCACCATCTACTGCGCCTGGCGGCTGCGCGGGGCCGCGGGCGCGCTGATCGGCGGCGCGTGCTTCATCCTGCCCGGCCTCGCGGTAATCCTCGTCCTGTCCTCGGTGTTCCTCGCCGAGCACCCACCGGGCTGGATCGCGGGCGCGGCACTCGGCGCCGGCGGGGCCGTGCCCGCCGTGGCCGTGGCCGCCGCGGTGAGCCTGATACCGGCGAGCTGGCGCCGCGCCGGGGCAGCGCGAAGCCAGCGGGCCCGGTGGATCTGCTACCTGCTCGCCGGGGGGGCCGCGGCCGCCCTGGTCGGGCCCTGGCTGGTCTTCGTGCTGCTCGGCTGCGGGCTGATCGAAGCCGTGGTGCGGTCCCGCGGCCAGCCCCCGCCCGTCCAGAAAGCCGGAGCAATGCTGGCGCCGGTGGCCGCGGGCGCCGCCGCTGCCGGTGGGCTGGCCGCGATCGCCTGGGTGGCCCTCAAGGTCGGCGCGCTCTCGTTCGGCGGGGGCTTCGTGATCATCCCGCTGATGCAGCACGACGCGGTGCAACACCTACCACTGGATGACCGCCGGGCAGTTCCTCACGGCGGTCGCGCTCGGGCAGGTCACCCCGGGCCCGGTCGTGCAGACCGTGGCGGTGCTCGGGTACGCGGCCGCCGGTGTCGGCGGCGGGCTGCTCGCATCGCTGGTCGCGTTCACGCCCTCGTTCTGCTTCGTGCTGGCCGGTGGCCGGTACTTCGACCGGCTCCGGCACAGCGCCGCGGTCCAGGCGTTCCTGACCGGCGCGGGCCCGGCCGCCATCGGGGCGATCGCCGGTGCGGCGATCCCGCTGGTTCTTGCCCTGGCCCACCTGTGGCAGGCTGCGATCCTCGCGGCCGCGGCAGGCTGGCTGATCGGGCTGCGCCGCGGGGTGGTCACCGCCATCGTCGGTGCGGCCGCCCTTGGCGTGCTCACCTACCTGGCTGGAGGACCAGTGTGACAGTCCGCCGGCTGACGGCGCGGTTTGCGAACGCGGGTGCAAGGACCGATGCTTGGGCCTATGCCGACTGACAACGACGTCGGGACGCTGGGCCGCGATTACGGCGAGGTGCTGTGGCGGCCGGGCCCTGAGCTCATCGAGCGGGCCCGGATCACCGACTACCGCCGCTGGCTAGCTAGTGAGCGTGGCGTCCTGCTGGGCTCTGCTAGCTCAGACCCCGCCACCCCACGCTCTGCCAGCTCAGACCCCGCCACCCCGCCCCATCGCGGTCCTGAATCCACCGCCTACCGGGAGCTGTGGGACTGGTCGGTCGCCGAGCCCGGCGCGTTCTGGGACTCGCTGTGGCACTACTTCGATGTCCTCGGTGATCGCGGCACCGGGCCGGTGCTCACCGGCGGCCGGATGCCGGATGTCGCTTGGTTCCCCGGTGCCACCCTCAATTATGCGCAGAACGCCCTGCGGGCGGCCCGGACCGATCCGGCCAGGCTGGCCGTGATCGCCCGGGACGAGAACGGCGGCCGGACGAGTCTCACCTACGGCGAGCTGGCCGCCGAGGTGGCGCGGGTACGGGCCGGGCTCCAGGCGCTCGGCGTGACCAAGGGCGACCGGGTTGCCGCGTACCTGCCCAACATCCCGGCCGCGCTGATCGGGCTGCTCGCCACGGCCAGCCTCGGCGCCATCTGGTCGTCCTGCTCGCCGGATTTCGGGCCGGCCAGCGTGATCGACCGGTTCGCGCAGATCACCCCGAAGGTGCTGCTGGCCGTGGACCGGTACCAGTACGGCGGCAAGCAGTTCGACCGCGGCAAGCAGGTGGCCGAGATCGTCGCCGCCCTGCCCGGCCTGACGGCGCTGATCCTGGTCGACGATCACGGTGAGGTCACCGGGTCAGCGCCGCAAACGCTGGATTTTGATTCGCTCCCCGGGGATGCGGCGGCGCAACTCGAGTTCGAAGCGGTGCCGTTTAGTCATCCCTTGTGGGTTTTGTACTCATCCGGCACGACCGGGCTGCCCAAGGCGATCGTGCACGGTCACGGCGGGATCGTCCTGGAGCATCTGAAGACCCTGTGCTTCAACCAGGATCTCGGCGCCGGGGATGTGTTCTTCTGGTACACCACGACCGGCTGGATGATGTGGAACTACCTGGCCGGGGGGTTGCTCGCCGGGCTGACGATCGTGGCCTACGACGGCAGCGCCACCTACCCGGAGACCGGCGCGCTGTGGCGGCTCGCCGCCGATACCGGGATCAGCTACTTCGGCACCGGCGCCCCGTACCTGCTCGCCTGCGCCAAGGCCGGGCTCTCTCCCGGCCGGGACAACGACCTGGCCGCGGTGCGGGGCATCGGGTCCACCGGCTCCCCGCTGCCCCCGGAGGGATTCCGCTGGGTCTACCAGCACGTCGGCAGCGACCTGCTGCTCGGCTCGTTCTCCGGCGGCACCGACGTGTGCACCGGCTTCGTCGGTCCCTCCCCGCTGCTGCCGGTCCGGTCCGGTGTGATCGCCGGTGCGTGCCTGGGTGCGAAGGTCGAGGCGTACAACGCGGCAGGCCAGCCGGTCACCGGCGAGGTGGGAGAACTGGTGATCACCGAGCCGATGCCATCCATGCCGGTCGGGTTCTGGAACGATCCCACCGGCGAGCGGTACCGGTCCAGCTACTTCGACACTTATCCCGGCGTGTGGCGGCACGGCGACTGGATCACCATGCTCGCGGACGGCGGATGCGTGATCTACGGCCGGTCGGACGCCACCTTGAACCGTGGCGGCGTGCGGATGGGCACCAGCGAGTTCTACCGGGTGGTGGAGGGGCTGCCCGAAGTGGCCGACAGCCTGGTGGTGGACACCGGGCAGCTGGGCACGGACGGGCGGCTGATCCTGTACCTGGTGCTCACGCCGCAGGCCACCCTCGATGACGAGCTGACGGCCCGGATCCGGGCGGCGCTGCGGTCCGCCCTGTCCCCCCGGCACGTGCCGGACGAGATCCACCAGGTGCCGGGCATCCCCCGGACGCTGTCCGGCAAGAAGCTGGAGGTCCCGGTGCGCAGGATCCTGCTCGGCACCCCGGTGGCCGACGCGGCCGATCCTGACGCCCTGGCCAACCCGGAGGTGCTGGCGTGGTTCGGCCGGTGACGACCCCGGAACCCCCCGCCCCCAGCACCGGGCGCAGCTTCGGTGAAGAGGGCGGGCGGCTCACCTACGGCGGCTACCTGCGGCTGCCGGAACTGCTGGCGTTGCAGACCTGCCGCGCTGACCCCCCGGCGCACGACGAACTGCTGTTCATCACCGTGCACCAGGTGTACGAGCTGTGGTTTCAGCAGCTGCTCTACGAACTCGAGGCCGCCCGCGACGCGATGACGGCGGGGGAGACCTGGCGGGCCCGGCACCTGCTGCAGCGGGTGCACGCCATCGAACGGCTGCTCGTCGCCCAGATCGAGATCCTGGAGACGATGACCCCGCAGGACTTCCTGGAGTTCCGCGAGACGCTCGCCCCGGCCAGCGGCTTCCAGTCGGCGCAGTACCGGGAACTGGAATTCCTGTCCGGGGTCAAGGACCGGGCTTTCCTGGCCCGGTTCCGCTCGCTCACCGGTGCCGAGCGTGACCGGCTCGTGCGCCGCCTGGCCGAGCCCTCGCTCTGGGACGCCTACCTGAGCCTGGTCGCCTCGCGCGGGCTCGGCGTGGCTACCAACGAGGAGGTCTTCGCGTCGCTGCAGGTGATCGCCGCCGACCGGGCGACGCACGACGACCTGTGGCAGCTCGCGGAGGACTTGCTGACCCACGACGAGCTGGCCGGGCTCTGGCGGGCCCGGCATGTGCAGATGGTGGAGCGGCAGATCGGGACAAAGTCGGGTACGGGTGGCTCGACCGGGGCACCCTACCTGCGTAAGCGGGTGGCGTTGCGGTACTACCCGCTGCTGTGGGAATTGCGGGATCGCCTGTAGCGGTGCGGCCGCCCAGGCGGCCAGCCAGGGATTGGGGAACGAGATGGTGGACGTGGCGGGCGAGGAGCTGGCCAGCCTGCTCGACAAGGCCGCCGGCCTGGCGCAGGCGGAGGGCGCGACGATCGCCGGGGTCGGTGACCTGCGCAACTTCCTGGAGGCCTACTACCGGCACATGCCACTGGAGGAACTCCTGGAGGCCGGACCGGCCCGGCTGGCCGGGGTTGCCGCCGAGCACGCGCGGCTGGCCGCCAGCCGCCCGCAGGGTCGTGCCCTGGTCCAGGTGAGCGCCGGAGGCATGTGCTCGGCGCTCGAAGAATCCCGTGGGGCGGTGGACATCGTCACCGACGACATGCCGTTCCTCGTCGACTCGATCACCATGGAACTCACCCGCCACGGGCTGGAGAGCTACCACGTCATCCATCCGCAGTTGCTGGTCCGCCGGGACCTCACCGGCACGCTGCGAGAGGTGGTCGGCCCGCTCACCGAGGCCAGGCACGATCACGACGAGATCGCCGAGTCGTGGACGCATATCGAGATCGACACCTCCTCGGGCGTGTCCCTGGCGGAACTGGAGAAGGACCTGCAGCGGGTCCTGCTCGACGTGCGGGTGTCCGTGGAGGACTACCCGAAGATGGCCGAGGCGGCGCTGCGGCTGGCGGACCGGCTGGGGACCGAGGGCGCCAGGGCACCCGCGGAGACCCAGGCGCTGCTGCGCTGGCTCGCTGGCAACCACTTCACGTTCCTCGGGTACCGCGAGTACGACCTGGTCGAAGGCGATCAGGGGATGGCGCTGGTGCCGGTTCCCGGGACCGGCCTTGGCATTCTGCGGCACGACAAGCGCGGATCGGCGTCGTTCGCCGCGCTGCCGCCCGAGGTGCGGGCCCGGGCCAAGGACCCGCAGCGGCTCATCCTCACCAAAGCCAACTCGCGGTCGACCGTGCACCGCCGCAGCTATCTCGACTACATCGCGATCAAGCGGGTCAACGACTCCGGCGAGGTGGTCGGCGAGTACCGCTTCCTCGGCCTGTACACGCACGAGGCCTACCACGAGAGCATCGAGCGGATCCCGGTGCTGCGCCGCAAGCTCGCCGAGGTGCTGGAGCGGGCCGGCGTGGACCCCGACAGCCATGACGGCAAGGACCTGACCGAGATCCTGGAGGCCTACCCGCGGGAGGAACTGTTCCAGATCTCGGTGGACCAGCTCATCCCCATCGCGCTCGGGGTGCTGCACCTGCGGTCCCACCCGCGGACCCGGCTGTTCCTGCGCAACGACGTGTACGGGCGGTTCATGTCCTGCGTGGTGTACCTGCCCAGGGACCGCTACACCACCAAGGTCCGGCTGCGCATACAGGAGATCCTGCGCGAGGCACTCGGCGGCGAAACCGTCGAATACGGCGCCACGGTGGGGGAGTCTCCGCTGGCCCGGCTGCTCGTGGTGGTGCGGGCCAGGGCGGGCACCCCGCTGCTCGTCGTGGACCCCGCCGGCCTGGAAGCCAAGATCGTGGCGGCCGCGCGGTCCTGGGACGAGGACCTTGCCGCCGAGGCGGTCCGCGAACTGGGCGAGGCCCGGGGGCGATCCCTGCTCGACACCTTCACCGGCGCGGTTCCAGAGACCTACAAGACCGATGTGCCCGCCTCGTACGCGGTCAGCGACCTGGTCCGGGTGCAGAACTTGCTGCAAACCGGCGAGGACACCTCGTTCGAGCTGTGGGAAGAAAGCGACTACGCGGGCGCTCAGCCCTTTGGGGACGAGGGGCAGGGGGTGTGGCGACTGACGATCTGCCGGATCGGGACCCCGATCACGCTCACCGACGTGCTGCCACGGCTCCAGCACATGGGCCTTGACGTGGTCGACGAGCATCCTTACGAGTTCGCGGGGTCGCTGGCACCGCCGTTCTGGATCTATGACTTCGGCCTGCGGCGGACCGGTGCGGGTGCGGCCGGCCCCGAGCCGGTGACCGGGCAGTTCCCGGTCCTCGACACCCAGAAGACGCAGGCGCCGCCGGGATGGCCGCCGTCCGAGCCGGTCAAGGCGCTGTTCGAGGACGCGCTGGGCGCGCTGTGGCGGGGCAAGATCGAGGATGACGGTTTCAACGCGCTTGTCCTCGACGCCCAGCTGACCTGGCGCCAGATCGTGGTCCTGCGCGCCTACGCCAAGTACCTGCGGCAAGCCGGGACCACCTTCAGCCAGCGCTACATCGAGCGCGTACTCGCCGTCAACGTGCCGGTCACCAAGCTCCTGGTGCGCCTGTTCGAGTCCAGGTTCGACCCGGCCAGGGAAGCCGGCGCCGCGGAGCGCGGTGAGGCCATCGCCGAGGAGATCCGCGGCCTGCTCGACGAGGTCGCCGTCCTCGACCACGACCGGATCCTCCGCAGCTACCTGGGCCTGGTCCTGGCCACCCGGCGGACCAACTACTTCCGGACCACACCATCCCCGGCGCAGCCGGACGCCGCGGACCAGCCGCCGTACCTGATAGTCAAGCTCGACGCGGCCGCCGTGCCGGAGCTGCCGGACCCGCGGCCCAAGTTCGAGGTGTTCGTCTACTCGCCCCGGCTGGAAGCCGTGCACCTGCGGTTCGCGGCCGTGGCCCGCGGCGGGCTGCGCTGGTCCGACCGGCGGGAGGACTTCCGCACCGAGATCCTCGGCCTGGCCAAGGCGCAGGAGGTCAAGAACTCGGTCATCGTGCCGTCCGGTGCCAAAGGCGGCTTCGTCTGCAAGAACCTGCCCGATCCGTCCGACCGTGAGGCCTACCAGCGCGAGGTGCTCGGCTGCTACAAGACCTTCATCGCCGCCATGCTGGACGTGACCGACAACCTGCGGGACGGCCAGGTGATACCGCCGCCCGGCGTAGTCCGGCACGACGGCGACGACACTTACCTCGTGGTGGCCGCGGACAAGGGAACCGCCACGTTCTCCGACACGGCCAACGAGATCGCGCAGGCGTACGGGTACTGGCTCGGCGACGCATTCGCCTCCGGCGGCTCCGAGGGCTACGACCACAAGAAGATGGCGATCACCGCCCGCGGTGCCTGGGAGTCGGTCAAGTTCCACTTCGCCACCCGCGGGCTGGACCCGGCCACCACCGAGTTCACGGTGGCGGGCATCGGCGACATGTCGGGTGATGTGTTCGGCAACGGCATGCTGTTGTCCCCGTACATCAAGCTGGTCGCCGCGTTCGATCACCGGCACGTGTTCCTCGACCCAAGTCCCGACCCGGCGGCGAGCTTCGCCGAGCGGCAGCGGCTGTTCGCCCTGCCCCGGTCCTCGTGGTCCGACTACGACGCGGCGCTGATCTCGGCGGGCGGCGGGGTCTGGCCGCGGACTGCGAAGTCGGTTCCGATATCCCCGCAGGCCAGCAAGGTACTCGGGCTCGACGAAGGCGTACACGCGCTCCCCCCGGACCAGCTCATCTCGGCCATCCTGGCGGCGCCGGTCGACCTGCTCTGGAACGGGGGCATCGGCACCTACGTCAAGGCCAGCACCGAATCCCACGCCGACGCCGGGGACCGGGCCAACGACGCCGTCCGCATCGACGCCACCGCGTTGCGCGCCAAGGTGGTGGCCGAGGGCGGCAACCTGGGCCTCACCCAGGCCGGGCGAATCGAGTACGCCCTGGCCGGCGGGCTGGTCAACACCGACTTCATCGACAACTCGGCGGGCGTGGACACCTCCGACCACGAGGTCAACATCAAGATCCTGCTGCAGCCCCGGCTCAGCCGCGGCGAGCTGACGCCCACCGCGCGGGCCGAACTGCTGCACGCGATGACCGACGAGGTCGCCGCGCTCGTGCTGCGCCAGAACTATGCGCAGAACCGGGCCCTGGCCGCTGCGTCGGCGCAGTCGGCGCAGATGCTGCACGTACACGCCCGCTACCTGCGCAGGCTCGAGCGGGAGCGCCGCATCGGCCGCCGGCTCGATTCGCTGCCCGGCGACAAAGAGATCGCCGAACGCAGGTCGGCGGGGCTGGGCCTGACCGTGCCCGAGTTCGCCGTCCTGCTGGCCCAGGCGAAGATCTCCGCGGTGCAAGAGGTGCTGCACTCCACCCTGCCCGACGACCCGTACTTGCGGTCGGTGCTGACGTCCTACTTCCCCGAACCGCTGCGCACCGCCTACGCGAGCGAGATGGACACCCACCCGCTGCGCCGGGAGATCGTGACCACCATGGTGGTCAACGACATGGTGAACCGGGCCGGCACCACGTTCTTGTTCCGCATGAACGAGGAGACCGGCGCGTCGGTGCCGGACATCAGCGGGGCCTGGCTGGTCGCTCGCGAGGTCTTCGGCATGCCCCGGTTCTGGGCCCAGGTCGAAGCGCTGGACGGCCAGGTGGACGTCCCCACCCAGATCGCCTTGATGCTGGAAGGCCGCAAGCTGATCGAGCGGGCGGTCCGGTGGCTGCTGCACAGCCGCCGGGCGCCCTATGACATCCAGGCGACCATCGGCTTCTTCGCCGCCGGTGTGCAAGAGGTACGCGCCAACCTGCCCAGGCTGCTGACCGGCCGGGACCTGGTCACCTTCAACGAGCGGCGGCAGTCCGCGATCTCCCGTGGGGTACCCGCCGACCTGGCCGAACGGGTGGCCACGATGGTGCCCGCCTACTCGGCGTTCGACATCGTGGAAGTCGCGGCCAGCACCGGCCGGGAGATCTCCGAGGTCGCCGAGGTCTACTTCGACCTGGCCAGCCGGCTGCAGATCGGCCGGCTGCGGGACCAGATCGTCGCCCTGCCCAGGGACGACCGGTGGAACACGATGGCGCGTGGCGCCCTGCGGGACGACCTGTACGCGGCGCATGCCGCGCTCGTCCGGGACGTGCTGATGGCGACCAGCCCGGGGACCCCGGAGCAGCGTCTGGCCGACTGGGCCGTCCAGAACGCCGCCTCGGTGAGCCGCGCCACCCAGACCCTCACCGAGATCTGGGAAACCGACCGGTTCTCGCTGGCCACGCTCTCCGTCGCGGTCCGTGCGATCCGTACCGTGGTGGCCGCCGGCGCGCTGCCGGCACAATCGTGAGCTGCGGGCGCGTCACGCGACCGATCGTCCAGCGCGCATGCTGTCCTCGCGTAGGCTTTCCGCCATGGCAGTAACCGACCCGGCAACTGAAATCTCGGAACTGTCGTCCAAGCTCGGTAACGTGGAAGCCGTCCTCAACCCGGACGCCATGGGGCGCGAGGCGGACGGCCTGAGGGAGCAAGCCGCCGATCCAGGACCTGTGGGGAGACCAGGAGCGGGCACAGGCAGTGACCCGGCGGCTGTCCTATCTCGAGGGGGAGATAGGCAGGCTGGACCAGCTGCAGCCGCCGTCTCGACGACGCCCGCGTGGGCTTCGAGCTGGCCGACAGCGAGGGCGACGAATCCATGCGCGAGGAAGCGGCCCGCGAGCTGTCCGCGCTGCGCAAGGAGATAGACCAGCTTGAGGTGCGCACCCTGCTGTCCGGCGAATACGACGCGCGCGAGGCGCTGATCTCGATCAACGCGCAGGCCGGGGGGGCCGACGCCGCCGACTTCGCGCAGAACTTGCAGCGGATGTACCTGCGCTGGGCAGAGCGCCACGGCTATCCGACAGAGGTGTACTACACCTCGTACGCGGAGGAGGCGGGGATCAAGTCCACCACCTTCGCGGTCCATGCCCCCTATGCGTACGGGACGCTGCGTGGCGAGCATGGCACGCACCGGATGGTCCGCATCTCCAAGTACGACAACCAGGGCCGCCGCCAGACCTCGTTCGCGGGTGTGGACGTGATCCCTGTGGTCGAGCAGAACGACGACATCGACATCCCCGAGGACGAGATCCGCGTTGATGTGTACCGGTCGAGCGGGCCGGGCGGTCAGGGGGTGAACACCACCGACTCCGCGGTACGGCTCACCCACCTGCCGACCGGGATCGTCGTCTCCTGCCAGAACGAGCGCAGCCAGATGCAGAACAAGGCGACCGCGATGGCGGTGCTCAAGGCCAAGCTGCTCGAGCGCAAGCGGGAGGAGCAGGAGGCCGAGATGGCCAACCTGCGCGGTGCGAACACCAGCAGCTGGGGGACGCAGATCCGTAACTACGTCCTGCACCCCTACCAGAACGTCAAAGATGTCCGGACTGGCCTTGAGACCGGCAACACGGGTGGGGTTCTCGACGGTGAGATCGACGACTTCATCGAGGCGGAGATCCGCTGGCTGCGCACGCAGTCCCCGGACGGGGCCGCGGCCAGCAACGGCTCGCGCGCCTGATGGAACGCCCTAAATCAATGGGCTAGCTGCAGGATCAGCGTCAGCAGCACGAGGCGATCAGCACCGCCGCGGTCAGCGGCAGGGTCAGCCCCGATGCGTGGTGGTGTACCTGCGCGCGGGCTGCCTGGCAGGCCGGGCAGCGGGCCTCAACGACAGGAGACGCGCACTGCGCGCAGATCAGATGTTCGCAACTCATTGCGGTCCCCTTTGGCCGGTCGCCGTCGGCGTCACTTCGTCAGTGTTGCACGTCCGAGCCTAGTTTCCCCCCTAGACTGTCCTGTGGCCAACCGGGCGGGGGCTCGGGAAGGCTAGGTAGCAGCGGCCGGCTGACTTTCCGGGTCCGCATCGTCCGAATTTTCCCGAGCGCGTGTGATGGGCCTGTGATCCACTTCGACAACGTCACTAAGACGTACCCCAGTCAGAGCCGTCCGGCCCTGGAGAACGTCACCCTCGACGTCGAGAAGGGTGAGTTCGTCTTCCTGGTCGGCCCGTCCGGCTCGGGCAAGTCCACCTTCCTGAGGCTGATACTCAGGGAGGAGCGGCCGTCCGAGGGCCGCATTCACGTGGCAGGCAAGGACCTGGCCAGGCTCACCAACTGGAAGGTTCCCTACCTGCGCCGCCGCATCGGCTGCGTGTTCCAGGACTTCCGGCTGCTGCCGAACAAGAACGTGTACCACAACGTCGCGTTCGCCCTCCAGGTCATCGGCAAGCCCCGCCGGTTCATCCGCAAGGTCGTTCCCGAAGTGATCGACCTGGTGGGCCTCGAGGGCAAGCACGATCGGATGCCTGACGAACTGTCCGGCGGGGAGCAGCAACGGGTGGCGGTTGCCCGGGCGTTCGTCAACCGCCCCATGATCTTGCTGGCGGACGAGCCCACAGGGAACATCGACCCCGCGACCTCAATCGGGATCATGAAGGTTCTCGACCGGATCAACCGGACCGGCACGACGGTTGTCATGGCCACCCACGACGCGGCCATCGTGGACTCCATGCGCAAGCGGGTTATCGAGCTGGAATACGGCAAAGTGGTGCGAGACCAGTCGCGCGGGGTATACGGCCAGGCCTACTGACCCATCGCCGGCGGCCCTTGTCCCGGCCGCCAGCGGCCCGTGGTACCTGAACAGGCGAAGATTGCCGAGGGATCAGCCGACTATGCGAGCACAGTTCGTCCTGCAGGAGGTCTGGACCGGCCTCCGCCGCAACCTCACCATGACCATCGCGCTCATCGTCGTGGTCGCCATCAGCCTCTCCCTGCTCGGCACCGGGTTGCTCTTCGTCAAGCAGGTGGACAACACCCGGACGTACTGGCAGGGCAAGGTGCAGCTGTCGGTCTACCTGTGCACCGCGACGAGCGTGAGCGAGCGGTGCCACGCGAACGGCCCGACGACGGCGGCGGAGAAGGCGCAGATCCAGCACGACCTCCAGTCGCTGCCTCAGGTCGAGACGGTCTACTACGAATCGCAGGACCAGGCGTTCGCGCACTTCAAGCAGGACTTCTCCCGCGACCGCTCGTTCACCAACCTGGTCACCCCCTCCGAGCTCCCCGACTCGTTCCAGGTGAAGCTCGTCAACGCCCAGGCCGACTACAGCATCGTGGCCGGTACGGTCGCGGGCCGGCCGGGTGTGGACCAGGTGGTCAACGACGCCGCGATCTTGTCCAAGTTCTACCGGCTCCTTGACGCGGCGCGGAACGCGGTCGTGATCATCGCGGTCATCCTCCTGATCGCCGCCGTGCTGCTCGTGGCGAACACGATCCGGCTGTCCGCCTTCAACCGCCGCCGGGAGACGTCCATCATGCGCCTGGTCGGCGCCTCCAACTTCTACGTGCAGCTGCCGTTCCTCGTGGAAGGGATCCTCGCTGGCCTCGCCGGGTGGCTGATCGCCGCTGGCCTGCTCGTCGCGGTCAAGAGCTTCGGCCTTGACACGCTGCAGCAGTACTTCTCCAACAGCGTGCAGCTGTCCGCCGCCGACCTGTTCGAGGTCATTGTGCTGGCCATGGTGATGGGGGTGCTCTTGTGCGGCGCCACCTCCTTCCTCACCCTCAGGCGATATCTGCGCACGTGAAGGCCCGCGGACGCTCCGCCACGCCCGGCGCGCAGGACCGCAAGGTCATTGCCCGTAACCGCCGGGCGAGGCACGATTATCAGATCGAGGAAATCGTCGAGGCGGGTCTCGTCCTCACCGGCACCGAGGTGAAATCGCTGCGGGCTGGGCGGGCCTCGCTCACCGACGGGTTCGCCCAGATCAGCGACGGGGAGATGTGGCTGCACGGCGTGCACATCCCCGAGTACGCGCAGGGCACGTGGACCAACCACGAGCCCAGGCGGCCACGTAAGCTTCTCCTGCACCGAAAGGAGATCGACAGGCTCGCAAGCAAGATCGCAGAGCGCGGCTTGACCCTTGTGCCGCTCTCGCTGTACTTCTCCGGTGGAAGAGTCAAGGTTGAATTGGCTCTGGCCCGGGGCAAGCGGACCTACGATAAACGTCAGGACCTGGCACAGCGGGACGCTGCCAGGGAGGTTGAGCGTGCGCACCGGCGGCGAGGGTAGCGAGTCGGCCATGGCGTCCACCCGTAGACGCGGGGCGCACGCCGCAGCCCGGCCGAAACCCGTGCCTTCCGCCGCACCCAAGCGCGTACCACAGTCCGCGTCAAGCGGGCGCGCACCAGGCACTGGCAGCACCGGGGGGAAACTCGTGAGCGGTCTTCGCTCTCGGATAACGCTCGTGCGGCTGGTTGTCGCCGCGCTGCTGGTGGGGTTCGTGGTGGCGGGCATAGGGGACGGCTGGTGGTCGTCGCCATCGGCCGAACCGGTGGTGCAGCACTTCCTGCTGGACTGGCAGCAGGAGTCCTACGCCACTGCCGCCACCTTGACCACCGGGCAGCCAGCGGTGGTAACCACCGCACTGAGGGATGCCTACCGGCAGCTCGACGCCGCCTCCTTCTTCCTGTCCATGGGCCCCATCTCGCAACACGGGAAGACGGCAACAGCCTCCTTCTTCGCCAACGTCGACCTGGGCCAGAACGGGGCGCCGTGGATCTATCAAGGTCACTTCCCGCTGCACCTGACCCCAGTCCGGCTGGAAGATCGCCTGGAGTCCCAGCGTGATCAACCCGGCCTTGCGGCCCGGGCTCCATCTGGCGATGTTGTCCTCCACCCCTGCCCCGGCAGCCGCTGCTCGACGCCGAAGGGCGCCCGCTGCAAACTCTCAGCACCGCGATCGTGGCCGGGGTCCGGCCGGACCGGCTGAAGAGCGCGCAGGCCACGGCGAATGCGCTGGGCCGGGCCACCGGGATCGACCCCACCGAGATCCAGGGCTGGATCCTGGCCGCGTCCAGAAAGCAATTCACCGAACTGGTGACGCTGCAGCCCGGCCAGTACCGCCCGATGGCCCGTGCTCTGCGGAAGGTCCCCGGCCTGATCATCCACCGGGTCGAGGTGCGCCTGTTCAGCAGCATCGCCCCCGCCGTGGTGGGCACGGTTGGCACCGAGATCTCCGCGGCCCTCCGCGCCCAGGGCATCGCCTACCGGCCCGGGGCCACGTGGGGCCTGTCCGGCCTGCAGCAGCTTACCAGTCCTACCTGGTCGGCACCCCGACCACGGAGGTGGTCGCGGAGACCGCGACCGGGCACCAGGTGAAGGTGCTGAAGACCTGGAAGGGCCGGACGCCCGCGGCGGTGCGCACCACGATCGAGGGTGGCGTGCAGAGCGCGGCGGCCAGGACCGTGGCCTCGGCGCCCGGCTCGGCGGCGATCGTGGCCATGCAGGCATCGACCGGGCACATTCTCGCCGTGGCCGGGCATTCGGCCGGGGGGATGCCTGCGATCGACGCGCTGGCCGGGCACTATCCGCCTGGCGGGGCCTTCACCATAGTCTCGACCGAAGCGCTGCTGGCCAGCGGCCTTCAGGTGAACACCGTCATCCCCTGCGTTCCCGTCAACCCGGTAGGCGGACGAAACTTCCGGAACGTCCCGGCGGAACCGAATCTGGGCGAAAAGCCGACGTTCGCGGTGGACTTCGCGCACTCGTGCGGGACGGCGTTCGCCGGCCTGACCCTGCGCTCGGGGATGCGCGATTACCTCGCCACCGCCGTCAAGGGGTTCGGGCTGGGCGTGGAGTGGCGACTGCCGCTGAAGAGCTTCTCCGGTCAGGTGGAGGACCCGGCCGGGGTGGCAGCAGCTCGCGGCCGCCACCATGGGCCAGGTCAGGCGTCGAGGTGAGCCCGCTCACCATGGCGGCGGTGGCCGCCCAGGTGGACTCCGGCATCTGGCACCAGCCGTTGCTGGTGACCAAGCCGGACCCGCAGCACTCCCAGCAGGCCCGCTTCAGCGCGACGACGATGGACAGCCTCCGGTCCCTGATGCGTCAGGCCGTCCAGTCCGGTGCCGCCCAGCGGGCCGATATCCGTGGGCTCCCGGTTCACGGGCAGGTGGGCACCGCCTCGCTGGGTGGCACCAGGCGCCACCAGCGGTGGGCAACCTGGTTCGTCGGCTACCGGGGCGAGCATCGCGTTCGCCGTGCTCGAGATCACCAGCTCACCCCGGACGTCGGCCGTGCCGCTGGCGGCCAGCTTCCTGCGCGCCGCGCCCCGCCGCTGAGCTTACGGCCAGGCGCCTGCCCGGGAATCAGTGTTGGCCGTCCGGCGTTGGCACGGTAGCGTGAACTAACGGTGAAGGCTGTGGCCGGTAGGCCGCAGGGCTCACCGAGACAACTGAACATGGGGGTGACAGGCTTCGACTTCGGTGGTTGATCCAGGGGAAGCGGGCCGAGGACTGCGGACATAACCTCGTTAACACTGTGACCGCAACTCAATAAGTGCCAATGTAAAGCGCACTCACCTCGCCCTCGCGGCCTAACCGCGAGTTAGGGGTTGTCAGCCCGGGAGTTCCTCCGGCCCGGTGTCTGGCATCAGTAAGGAGGATCCACCGTTCAGCCCGGTCGCGGGACTGAGCGGGACATCTAACAGCGACTGAGCCTGGCGGCGGCTTGCCTGCGAGACCGCCGGGGCTGAGAAAACCACAGCAGGCTGCGCCCGGAGAAGCCCTGGTGATGTGCTGAAGGACGCGGGTTCGATTCCCGCCACCTCCACGAACATGCTGTTCGTCGGCCGTTGGCCGACTCCCGCAGTTCTGATCCCATCCGGGGGGCCGAGCCCCCGGACCCCCACGCCCCGGTACCGTCGGCTATTCAGCTGACCGCGGGCTACCAGTACCGCTCTTCGGCCCACGGCGTTTGCTGACTGACCTTCAGCGGCGGTGTGGGCCGCAATATCTGCCCTGGGGCGCCTCCGGTGTCCCCCAGGTTTCCATGATCCTGTAGGCCTGTACTGCATGGTGCAGGACCAAGCCTGCAGGATCATGAAAGTGCCGCCGGTGGGGCATGCGGCGCCAAGTCCGGGGCGCCCTCCGGCCGGTCGCTGTCCGTCGGCTGGAGCGGGAACTCGGGCAGGCCCTGCTGGACCGCTCGGCCGGGACTGTGCGGGTCACCGAGGCCGGCGCTGCCGTGCTTCCCTACGCTCGTGCCGCGCTGGCGGCCGTGGCCGGCATCCGGGATGCCGTCGACGCGCTCACTGGGCTCGTCCACGGCCACGTCACCGTGGGAATCGTCGGGTCCATCTCGTCTCCCGGCCTCGACCTGCCCGGACTGCTGGCCGGGTTCCACCACAGCCATCCCGGTGTCGAGATCACCCTGTCCGAGGCCGGCTCGCAGAGCCTGGTGGACGGGCTACGGACCGGGTGCCTCGACGTGGCCCTGGTCGCCCTCGGCGCCACACCGCTGCCGGGGATAGCGGCCGAGGTGATCGTGGACGAGCCGCTGGTGGTCGCGGTCAGCCCGGCCGACCCGCTGGCCAGCCGGGCGGCGGTCAGCCTCGACGTCATCAGGGACCGGGCGCTGATCAGCCTGCCCCGCGGCACCGGCCTGCGTGCCTACCTCGACGACGCCTGCCTGAGCATGGGCTTCCAGCCCCGTATCTGTTTCGAGGCAGGTGATCCGCAGCTGGTCGCCGAGTTCGTCGGCCGTGGCCTCGGCGTGGCGCTCCTGCCTGAGTCCGTCACCAGGGCCCACGCCGAGCGACTGCGTGCCATCACGCTGACCCGGTCCGGCGCTGCGGGGGCGCATCGCGCTCGCCTGGCGAGCCGAGGCGCCGGCCAGCCCGGCGGCCAGGGCGTTCCTCGGTCACGCCAGGGCGCAGCTCACCCGCCGCGCTGACCGGCGGTGACGCTGCAACGCCTGCGGGAGACCGCCACGCCGGCCAGGCACAGCGCGCCGCCGAGGAAGGCCAGCGCCGCGGGGATCTGGCCGAGGATGGCCCAGGACATCAGCACCACCAGGGCGGGCACCAGGTAGGTGGTCGCGCCCATCTTGCCCGCGGTGGTGCGGTTCAGCGCGTACGCCCAGGTGGTGAACGCCAGCGCGGTGGGAAAGACGCCGAGGTACACCAGGGTCAGCGTCGCGGACAGCGGGGCAGCGGCGGCCTGTGTCACCAGCCGGCCCGCGAACGGAAGCGTGGCCACCGTCCCCAGGAAACAGCCGAACGTGGTGACCTGCAGGGCCGACGCGTGCCGCAGCGCGGGCTTCTGGCTGACCACCGCGGTGGCGTAGGCCACGGCCGCCAGCACGCACAGGGCGACACCGAACAGCGAGGCGCGGCCGCCGCCGGACTCCGACAGCCCGACCACCGCGGCGCCCGCGAATGACACGGCCAGCCCGGCCAGCAGGCGGCGGGGAAAGCCCTCCCGCAGCAGCCACCCGCCGAGCACCGCGATGAGGATCGGGCCGATGTTGACGATCATCGCGGCGGTGCCCGCATCCACACGCTGCTCGCCCCAGTTCAGCGCGACCATGTAGACCCCGAACCAGAGCACCCCGGTGCAGACGATGCCCGGCCAGGCAGCCCGCGGCGGCAACGCTCCGCTAGCCTCGACCCCACCGCCCCGCGCTCTGCCAGCCTCGACCCCGCCACCCCACCACCCAAGGCCCCGGGCCAGCCAGACGGCGCCAAGGACCAGCGAGCCGGCCAGCAGCCGCCCGAGGGCCAGCGCGCCGGGATCGAAGTACCGGCCGCCGCTGCGGATCGCCACGAAAGCGGACGCCCACAGCACCACGGTGACCGACGCCGCGGCCAGCGCCCGCCGGTCGATCCGGTCCGCCGCGGGCGGTGCGCTGGTGACCTGGAGCCGGACCGGTTCGCTATCGCTCACGAGCACCGAGCGTAGATCCGGGATAGTTCAGCGCCCAACGAAATATCAGCGGGCGGGATCCGGGCCGCGCGCGGTGACCCGCACGACAGTGACCGCCGTGACAACGACGCCCAGCGCGCTGGCCAGCAGGAAGATCTGCCGGGGATCCAGGACGGCCGCCAAGCCGCCGCCCGCCACGAGGGACGCAATCCCGGCGCCGTTCGCGACAGCCCCGAGGGCGGCCGACACCCGGCCCCGGACCCGTTCGTCGCTGCGGGTCATGACGAGCGTGGCGACACAGACGTTCACCAGCCCGTTGCCCACGCCGCCGGCGATGCTCACCGGGACCAGCACCGCGACCGCCGGGGCCAGGCCGTAGCCGGCGAAGACCAGCGACATGAGCGCCGCGCCGGCGAGCACCGCCTGGGCGCGCCTGGCGTCGGTGCCGATCTTCGCCGAGGCAACGGACCCAACGACCACGCCGAGCATCCAGGTTGCCTCCAGGACGCCGTACCACTCCGCGCCCGCGTGCAGCGTCTGCCGGATCAGAAAGACCGCCACGACGTTGACCATCATCGCCAGCAGCACGAACGCCGCGAGCCCGATCACCAGCGGCGCGAGAAGCCGGTCCGCGCGCAGCACCGCCCAGCCGCCGCGTTCCCGCTTCGTCACGGCCCCGGCGGTGCCCGCGCGGCGGGTCCGCACCGCCATGGTGGCGACGGTCAGCACGCCGAACGTGACGGCGTTGACGGCCAGTGGGACGCCGGTGCTGAACGCCCCGGACAGCAGCCCGGCCACCGCAGGCGCGATGATCGAGGCGACCGTGAACGTGGTCTGCTGGGCCGCCGTTGCCGCCGCGATATTGTCCTCGCCGACCACCCGGGGGATCAGCGCCTGCCAGGTTGCCTGCGAAAAGGCGGCCCCGGTACCGAGCAGTGCGACGAGGACGGTCATGACCGCCACGCTTCCGGTGAAGATCAGCGGGATGCAGCAGCAGCCCTGGGCCACCGTGGCGCAGACCAGCACGCGCCGTGAGTCGGCCGAATCGGCCACCCGCCCGGCCACCCGGGCGAGCACGACAAACGGAACAAGGCCGGCCGCGAGCAGCAGGGCGACCTCATAGGGCCGCGCGCCGGACGCTTGCAATCGCAGGGTGAGCGCGACCAGCGCCACCTCGTCCCCGAACCGGGATGCGCTGCGCCCGGCGAGGGCGATCATGAAGTCCCGGTTCCTGGTCAGCCGCGGCCGTGGCCTGGCCTGCTGTGCATCTGAGATGTTAAGCATATATTAAATAGTATTTGCTTAACATCTTCCTGTCCAGCGCTAAGATCGGCAGCATGCCGAACGAGCCGCGGGACAGCGACCGGATCGCTCCATCCGAGCCGCGGGACAACGGCCGGGTCGTGCTGTCCGATCCGCGGGCCATCCGCGCGCTCGCGCACCCGGCGCGGCTCGCGATCATCGAGGCGCTAAGCCCGGGCGACGAGTTCACCGCGACCGAGCTTGCCGGCGTGACCGGGCTGTCCCCGAGCGCGACGAGCTACCATCTGAAGGCCCTGGCCAAGTGGGGTATCGTCGAGGCCGGCGAGGCCCGTGCGGACGGCCGGGACCGGCCATGGAAGGCCACGGGCCGCTCCGTGGAGTTGACCGCGCCGATGCCGGGCAGCACGGCGCCGGCCGAGATCGCCATCATGGACACGTTCCTGGACCGGACCCGCACTATCGCCACCGAGTTCCTCACCCGCCAGGCCGGTGAGCCGCCCGAATGGCGCGACGTGGTCGAACTGGCGAGCAGTGACTATTGGATGACCGCGGACGAGGTTGCCAAGGCAGCCCAGGCTTTGCGCGACGCCCTGAAACCCTACGAGCTGCGCCGCCGGGACGCGCGGCCGGCGGGCAGCCGCCGGGTGCGGATCGCCCGCATCGTCGTGCCGCGGGCGGACAGCGCGGGCTAGCCGGGGCCGAGGCCGGCCAGGCGGCACTGCGGCCGGGTGAGCAGGTCGAGCCGGCTCGTGTGCCGGAAGGCGCTGCGGCACAGAGCCCGCGCGGCCGCGCCGCACTCGTGCAGGATGGCGCCGCCGGTGCTGCTCGGCTCCACCACGTTGACGCACCCATGAGCAGAGCGGTCATAGCTGCCCGGGCTGGTCGCCGCCCAGGCACTGACGCCGGCTACGAGGATGATCACCAGGCTGGCCACGATCGCGAACACCCGCCTCTGCCGGGGCGTGAGCGACTCCCCGCGAGGGTTGGGCTGGCGGCCCCTCATGGCGCTTCGGGCGACGCTGGCCCGCTCTGTCCCGGTCCGAGCCAGCGCTCCAGCCAGGCGAACTCCTCCGCGAGCACCTGCATCACCGACTCCCGGGCGAGGTAGCCATGGCTCTCGTGCGGCAGCATCACAAGGCGCGCGGTACCGCCATTTCCCTGGATCGCCTGGTACAGCCGCTCCGACTGGATCGGGTAAGTCCCCGGGTTGGCGTCCTGCTCACCGTGGATCAGCAGCAGGGGCGCGGTGATGCGGTCCGCGTACCGGAACGGGGAAACCTGGTCGTAGACCTCGGCGGCCTCCCAGTAGCTGCGCCGCTCGGTCTGGAACCCGAACGGCGTCAGCGTCCGGTTGTACGCGCCGCTGCGCGCGATCCCGGCGGCGAACTCCTTGGTGTGCGCGAGCAGGTTCGCGGTCATGAACGCCCCGTAGCTGTGCCCGCCCACCGCCACCCGGGCCGGATCGATGATCCCCGCCTCGTCGAGCGCCCTGATGTGCGCGCGGGCGGACCCGGTGACCTGCTCGAGGTAGGTGTCGTTCATCGTTTCCGGGTCGCCGATCACCGGCATCGTGGCGTCGGCCAGCACCGCGTAGCCGCGCAGCGCGAAGACGGCCGGGCCCAGCGGGGTCAGCCGGGTGAACTCGAAGTTGCCTGCCCGCACCTGGCCGGCCGTGTCCGCCGTGCCGTAGTCGAGGGGGTAGGCCCAGATCACCAGCGGCAGGCGGCCGGCGGCCGGGTCATGGCCGGGCGGCAGGTACAGCATGCCGGACAGCGTCACCCCGTCGCCCCGGTCGAGCGTGATCAGCCGCTTGCTGATCCGGGTCAGCTGCGGGTGCGGATCGGGCCAGGCGGTCAGCGGCCGCGACGCGGATCCGTCGAGCGCGGCCACCACCAGGTTCGGCGGCTCGGCCGGGCTCTCGTGCAGCAACAGCACCTCGCTCCGGCCCGCGGCGGTGAACCCGATCACGCGCTCCACGGCCTCTGGCGGGCTCTCGTACAGCCGGGTCGCCGTCCTCGTGACCAGGTCGAAAACGTCGAAGAACGGCCGCTTGCCCGCGGGTGTCGCGCCCTCGCCACGCAGGTAGATGGCCTCCCCGTCGCCCAGCACCGTCTGGGTGCCGTCGGGCTGGACGGTCATCAGCGGCGTGCCGGGGTCGCCGTAGGCGTCGTCGGCCGAGATGTCGAAGATCACCCGCGCGTCGCCCGGCGCGTTCAGGTCGCACAGCCAGGTGGTCAGCCAGCGGCGATCGCGGTCGTATTCGAGCAACAGCACCTGCTGCGGGGTGTTCAGGTCATACCAGCCGAGGCAGCGGTGCCGCAGGTCGAGAACGTGTTCCGGAGCTTTGCCGAAGGGCGCAGCGAGCCGGAAGACCCGGTCGCGGAAATCGGCCGGTGCGACCGGATCGCCGCCGTCTAGCGCCTCTGCCCAGGCCAGCGTCGCCGGTGCGCGTTCCACCCAGCCGAGCAGGCGGGGGCCCGTCGGCACGCCCTGGCGCGGTACCTCCTCGCTGGCCGGCAGGTCGGCAAGCACAGCGAGCGGGCTGCCATCGGCGCGCCACACCTCGGCCTTGCGGGCGAACCAGAACCAGGGCACCAGGAACGAGAACGGCCGCTGAAGGTAGTGCACCAGCAGGTGCGTCCCGTCGGGCGAATCGATCAGCCCGTAGTAGAGCCCGGGCGGGCCGAGTTCGGTGCGCTCGCCGCTGACCGGGTCGATCCGGCAGGGCACCGACGTGGCCAGCGCCTGGAACCGGTCCTCGTCGGCGTGGGTGCGCAGCAGGTCCTGATAGGTCGCCAGCTGGGAGAGCCGCCCCGAGGTCTCCTCGACCCGTGGCTCGGGGGCGGGCTCGCCGGGCGGCTGGCGCCGCGCCGGGGTGGCCAGTACCAGGAGCGATCGCCCGTCCCTGGACCAGCGGAAGGTACCGCTCCCGCCGGAGGGGTCGCCGCCCAGCACGTCGCACACCGTCAGGCCGGCCATCTCGGTCACCTCGCCGGTCTCCGCGTCGGCGACCCACAACCCGACCCCATCGGCCCGGTCGGCCGTCACCGCCAGCCGGCGCCCGTCCGGAGCCCAGACCGGCATGCCCACCTGGGCCCGGTCCGGCAGGCCCAGGAAGCGCTCCTGCCCGTCGGAAACCCGCAGCACCGATACCCGGCCCGCGCGGCGCAGCCGCCGCCTGGCGCCGAGGTGCTGATCGATCCGGAGTCCGGCCAGGGCCAGGTAGGGCCGGGCCAGCATGGTTACCGGGGGATGGGCCTCATGGTGCAGGAGGGCCACGTACCGGCCACCGGGTGCGAACGAGATCGTCGGGGTCGGCGGCGCGTCGATGACCGGCATGACGTCTGCCGGTGGGGTTGCGTATGCCACGGGGGTCCTTTTACAGCGTCGATGATGGCGTGGTTAGCCGCGGTCAGGATAACCGGACCGGTGGTTGCTCACTGGACACCGTGTCGCCCGCTGCTTAGGCTTGACTGTATGGTCAGTCAATCGGTGTACCCGCCTGCCCCGCTCGACCCCACCGCGGTGGCACAATCCCTGCGGCCGTTCGGGGAAAGCCGGATGCTGCCCCGCGCCGCCTACGTCGACCCGGCGGTCTTCGCCTGGGAGCAGCGACACATGTTCGGCGGTGGCTGGATGTGCGTGGGCCGCAGCGGCCAGGTGGCCAGCCCCGGCGACATGCGCGCCGAGGGCGTGGGCGCCGGGAGCGTCCTGCTCACCCGGGCGGAGGACGGCACGGCGCATGCGTTCGCGAACAGCTGCCGGCACCGTGGTCATGAGCTGTTGCCGTGCGGGGCCTCCACCCAGCAGAAGGTGATCATCTGCCCCTATCACTCCTGGACATATGGGCTGAACGGGGGCCTGCGGGCCGCCGCGGGCTTCAAGAACCGGCCGGGTTTCGTGGCCGGTGAGTGGGGCCTGGTCGAGCTGCCGGTCACCGAATGGCACGGGCTGATCTTCGTCGACGGTTCGGGCACGGCCGCCCCGCTCGCGGACTCGCTGGGCGCGCTGGAGGACATCGTCGCGCCCTATGAGATGGAGCGCCTGGTGGTAGCCGGGCAGCACGACTACGACGCCGCGGCCAACTGGAAGATCCTCACCGAGAACTACCACGAGTGCTACCACTGCCCGATGATCCACCCGGAACTGTGCAAGGTGAGCCCGCCCAGGAGCGGCGAGAACTATTCGGCACCGGGTACCTGGGTAGGCGGCTGGATGGACCTGCGCGACGGCATGGCCACCATGTCGCTGGACGGGACCAGCCACGGCGTTCCGTTGCGCAAACTGGATGACAAAGGGGCTACGGACCGTCATCTATGTGAACATCTTCCCCAACCTGCTGGTGAGCCTGCACCCCGACTACGTGATGGTGCACCGGCTGGTGCCGCAGGCCGCGGACCGGACTCAGATCGAGTGCACCTGGTGGTTCGCGCCCGAGGCGGTGGAGCGGCCCGGATTCGACCCCGGCTACGCCACCGAGTTCTGGGACATCACCAACCGGCAGGACTGGCAGGCGTGTGAGTCGGTGCAGCGCGGGCTGAGCTCACCGCACGTGGTACCCGGCCCGCTGTCGGCCGAGGAGGACGCGGTCTACCAGTTCGTCACGATGATCGCCCGCGGCTACGCCGGCGAGCGGGTCTGGAATCCCGGCATCACCGAACGGGTGATCTTGCGATAGCGCCGGCGGATCACATGAGTCGGCGCGGCGCGGTGGGTACCAACCGGTGCCATCCCCCGCGCCTCAGGCCAGGGCCGCTGGGCCGCGCTTGACCATCTGGCCGGCGATGATCGCGCGCTGGATCTCGCTGGTGCCCTCCCAGATACGCTCGACCCGCATCTCGCGGTAGAAGCGCTCGGCGACGTTCTCCCGCATGTAGCCGCGGCCACCGAACACCTGGACGGCCCGGTCGGCGACCCGGCCCGCCATCTCCGAGCAGTACAGCTTGGCCATCGAGCACTGCGCGTGCGCGACCTTGACGTCGGCGCCGCGGTCGATGCCCCGCGCGGTCTCGTAGGTGAGCGCGCGGGCCGCGTACAGCTCGGTCATGCTGTCCGCGAGCATGCCGCCGACCAGGCCGAACTCGCTGATCGGCCGGCCGTCGGCGCGCCGTTCGCTGGCGAACGCGGTCATCTCGGCGGTCAGCCGGCCGGCGGCGCCCAGGCAGCGGGCGGCCACCATCAGCCGCTCGAACCGGAACCACTCGTAGGCGAACGTCATGCCGTCGCCCTCCGCGCCGATCAGGTTCGCGGCGGGGACCCGGACGTCGGTGAACGCGACGATCGGGTGATGGTGGCTGATCGTGTGGGTGTAAGCGGGGGTGCGGACCACGCTGACCCCGGGGCTCGGCAGGTCCACCAGGAACATCGCGTGCTCGCCGCGGTGCGGCCCGTCGGTCGAGCTTGCCTTGGAAGAAGGCGAAGTCGGCGGTGTTGTACGAGGTGACGTGCCACTTGACGCCGTTCAGCAGGTAGCTGTCGCCGTCGCGGCGGGCGGTCGCCTCGATCGCCGCGACGTCCGAGCCCGCGCCCTCCTCGGTGATCGCGTAGCACTCCTCCCGCTCGCCCCGGATGGCCGGGCGGACGTAGCGCTCGATCTGGTCCGGCGGTGGCCACCGACGGCAGCCATGACGGGGGAGTGGAGGCCACCCAGCCGAGCGCGTTGGTGACCCGCCCGGCCTGCTCCTGCACCAGCACCTGCTGCAGCGTCGTACAGCCGCCCCCGCCGAGCTCGGCAGGCATGTTCGTCGCGCACAGCCCCAGCTCACGGGCGCGGGCGGCGTGCTTCTCGGTCACCGGGGCGGGCAGCTCGCCGCCGGCCAGCTCGGCGGTGACCTCGAACGGGATCAGCTCGTCCGCGAACACGCGCGCTCGCGCCTGGATGTCAAGATCGGCCTCGGTCAGCCCGTACATATACCCTCCGGCCCCACGGTTGACTGAATGTTCAGTTTATGCCAGCATCAAGCTCGTGCCAATGCCCTCGCCAGGCCTGCCGGACACCGCCGACGCCGTCGTGGTCGGCGGCGGGACGGTCGGCGCGTGGTGCGCCTACTTCCTCCGGCAGGCGGGCCTTGACCGGGTCGTCCTCGTCGAGAAGGGGGTACTCGGCCAGGGCGCGAGCAGCCGGGCCGCTGGCGTGGTCCGGCTGCAGGGCGGCACGCCCGCCGCGGTCCGCCTGGGCATCTGGTCCCGCCAGTTCTACCTGGGCCAGCGCGACGAACTGGGCACCGACTCCGGGTTCGTCAGCCAGGGCTACCTGCTGCCGTGCTTCACCGCGGCGGAGGTGGCGGCCGCGCGCGAAAGGGCCGCCATGCAGGCCGCGCTCGGGGTGACCGTGGCGTGGCTGGAGCCGGACGAGGTGGACGCCGTCAACCCGGCGCTGGCGCCGGGCCAGACCCTGGGCGGGACGTTCTGCCCGGACGACGGGTTCATCAGCCCGCCGCGCAACGTGGCCGCCTACACCGTGGCGCTGCTGCAGAGCGGCGTGGCGGTCGCCGAACGCGTTACCTTCCGTGGCCTGATCCGCGACGGTGACCAGGTGACCGGGGTGCAGACCAGCGAGGGCCCGGTACACGCGCCGCTGGTCGTGCTCACCGGCGGGCCGAAGCTGGCCGAGGTGGGCGCTCTGGCCGGAATCCGCATCCCGGCCGGCGGGGTCAGGCACCAGGTCGCGGTGACCGAGCAGCATCCAGACCTGCATGCCGCCCGGGTACCCATGGTGTTCGATCTGAGCGCCGGGCTGTACTGGCGGCCCGAGGAAGGCGGCCTGCTGTTCGGGATGAGCAACCCCGGCGAGCAGCCCGGCGAGAACCGCAGCGTCGACGAGGACTACCTGGCCAGGATGCGGGCCAGGCTCGGCACCCTCGTTCCGGTCACCAAGGGTCTTGGGCTGCGCCGCATCTGGGCCGCCACGATCGACTACACCCCCGACCATCTGCCGATCATCGGCCCGGCACCCGGCCGGGACGGGCCGCTGGCCGGGGTCACCGTGGCCAGCGCGGGCGGCGCGGGCATGATGTGGGGCCCGGCGGTGGCCCGTGCCGCCGCCGACGTCGCCCTGACCGGCTCGAGTGACGTGGTGGACACCGCCGAGCTTGGCCTGGACCGCTTCGACGAGAGCGGCCGCAGCCGGCTTGCCGCCGACCCGGTCGCCCTGCCGTTCCCCGAGATGGCACCCGGCCAGGCACCGGGCAAGCTCACCCTCACCTGACCTGCCCCAGCTCACCCTGCACCGGAGAGGAACCACGCGACCATGACACAGACCGTTCCCGGCACCCCACCCACCTCCCCTCCCCGCTTCATGGCCGCCGCCGCGCTTGCCGGTGACCTGGAGGACTGGGGGCCGCTGGCCGAGGCCACCGGCGAGCCGATGCAGACCTCGGGCACGACGCTGTGGTCCGACGGCGACCAGGAGGTCGGCGTCTGGGAGTGCACCCCCGGCCCGTCCTACTGGACCCTGGAGACCAACGAGGCGATCCACATCCTGTCGGGCCGGATGACGGTCACCCCCGACGGCGGCCAGTCGCAGGACATCGGCCCCGGCGACTGCGCGGTGTTCCCCCGCGGCTGGCGCGGCACCTGGCAGATCCACGAGACCATCCGCAAGCTCTACGTGCTCTACTGACGCGCGCCCCGGCCGGGCTCAACCGGCGAATTTTTGCCCTGGCCGGATGTGCCGCTGACCTCCGGGTTAAGCTTCGGGCTGGGCCCGAAGACGCGTTCCGGCGGACGGGGTGGGGGTAGTGCGATGGGCATCGACGAGGTGACCGCCCGGATGACCAGTGGTACCGGGCGCGCCGCCGCCGGCCGGGTCACGCGGCGCCACCACACGGCGCGTAACCCGCGGTCGTTCGACCCGCTGCGGGTGGGGCGGATCGAGACCGCTCTGTGGGTCGCCTACTACCGGCGGGAGTGGGCACGGTTTCTGGTCTTGTCCTTGCGCGTGGTCCGCAGCACGTTCGGCATGGACTGGATCCGGACCGTGCACGGGGCCTGGCTGGTGCTGCGCGCCAACCAGCTATGGGCGCCGAAGGCCAATGACCCGGCGGGAGCCAGGCGCTGCATGAGCCGGTTCTACGCGCTGCTGCTGCTCACCTATGGGGAGCCGGCCGACCCCGCGCGCGCGGCCGCGCTCGAAGTCGACTGGTGGGCGGTCCACCGCGCGCACCAGTGGGGGGACGACGAGGACAGCGGGCCCCTGGTGACCGCGCTGGCCAAGCTGTACGCCTACGCCTACGGCAGCGACGAGGAAGCGGTGCGGCCCGCTGCCGAGCACCGCGCCGCGGCCATGGAAATCTCCGACCGGTGGGTGGCCGAAGGCTGCGCGCTGGACAGCCCGCTGCTGCCCGCCGAACGGGCCGAGCTGATCCGCTCCTACTCCGCGCTGCTGGCCGCCGTGCACCGTTGATCTAGGCTGGCCGGCTCGGGCAGGCCGGCACCGCCAGCACATCCACGGCAACAACCCCGGCCGGGCCGCAGATCAACGGGTTGATGTCCAGGCCCGCCAGCTCGCCGCCCAGCTCGCAGGCGATCGTGGAAACGCTGGCGATCGCGCGGGCGACGGCGTCCAGGTCGGCCGCTGGCCGGCCCGGAACCCGCCCAGCAGCCGTGCCACCCGCAGCCGGGACAGCATCTGCCGCGCCTGGCCGATACCCACGGGGGGCAGCGCGACCGCCCGGTCCGCCAGGTGCTCCACCAGAACCCCGCCGGCGCCGACGACGACCAGCGGCCCGAGATCCGGGTCGGCGGTGATCCCCACCGCCAGCTCGGTGCCCGGCCCGGCGGTCTCGCATACCAGCACCCGCGGGCCGAACCTGGCGGCGAGGCCGGCGTACCCGGCGGCGAGAACGGCCTGGTCGCCGACACCGAGCAGCACCCCGCCCGCGTCCGACTTGTGCGCGACGCCCGGCTCACCGGTCTTCAGCACCACCGGATAGCCGATCTCGGCGGCCGCGGCCAGCGCGGCGCCTGCGGTGCTGGCCGTCCGCGTCCGCGCCACCGGGATCCCGTAGTCAGCCAGCAGGCAGAACAGCCGTTCCGGGCCGGTATGCCCAGCCCGCAGCGCCTGGGCCCAGCGGCTGCGCCGGCCCTGATCGGCGGGCGGCGGCTGCGCCCGGACCGGGCGGCTGCCGTGCGCCAGCAGGTGGCCCAGGGCGAGCAGCCCGCTGCGGCTGCCTTCGAGCACAGGGATGCCGCTGCTCGCGGAGTTCCCCGGCCACGGCCGGGTCGATGGCCGACGGGATGTTGGCGAGCACGGCCAGCGGCTTGCTGGTGCGCCGCGCCGCGCCGGTGATGGCGAGCAGGTAGGAGCGGTCGCCGTCGAACTCGGTCACCAGGTCCACCGCGAGCGCGACCGCCTCGACCGCCGGGTCGTCGGCCAGCACGGTGAGCGACTCGGTGAGCTGCCACTGCGCCTTGGTGCTGGCGCCCCACATGTCCAGCGGGTTGGCCGGCTCCAGCCCGGGGTCGAGCACGTTGGCGAGCCGCTGCATGGTGGCCTCGCCGATCTCGCCGAACGGCACGTCCAGTTCGGCGGCGAGGTCGGCGATGTGCGCCCGCTCCAGGCCCGAGTCGTGCACGGTGGCGATCCCGCCGCGCCGCCCGCCCGGGGGCCTGTCGCGGCCGATCGCGAACAGCTCCAGCGTGTCGGTCAGCTCGGCCAGGTCGGCGACCCGGTGCACGCCGTAGGCCTCCGCAAGCGCTTCCCACGCGCCGTCCGTCCCGGCCAGGGCCCCGGAATGCGCCGTCACCAGCGCGCGCCCGGCGGCCGACCGTCCGGCCGTCAGCAGCACCACAGGAATATTCCGAACGGACGCTGCGCCGAGAACCTCTTCCAGCAAGCGGGTGTCGCGCATGGCCTCCAGGACCAGGGCCAGCACCCGGGTCTGTGGAAGCTGCAGAGCGTAGGCGGCGTATTCGGCTGCGCTGGTGACCAGTTCCTGGCCGGAGGAGACGGCCACGGTGTACCCGAGCGGCCGGTGGGTGCGCAGCAGCGCGGAGAAGGCCGAGCCGGACTGGGTGACCAGCGCGATCGGCCCGCCGCGAACCGGATCCGGCTCCTGGTACCCGATCGCCCGCAGCCCGTGGCGGGCGTTGACGAAGCCCATGCACCCGGCGCCGCACAGGGCCATCCCGGCGCCGCGCGCCACCGTGGCGATCTGGTCCCTGAGCCCGTCCCCGTACGCGCCGCCGAAGATCACCGCGGACCGGTCACCCCGGTCCGCCGCCAGCTCGACCTGCCCGGCCAGCGCCGCGTCGGGCACGCCGAGCAGGACCAGGTCGACCGGCCCGGGCAGCTCGGCCAGGGACGGGTGGCACGGCACCCCGCCGATCTCGTCGTACTTGGGGTTCACCAGGTACGTCGCCGGTCCGGCCGGGCTGCGCGCGGCCTCGGCCACCATCCGCTGGCCGAGGGTGCCCTCCCGCGGGCTGGCACCCACCAGGGCCACGCTGCGCGCTTCGAGCATCGCGCGCAGCGCGGCGCGTGAATCGTCGGTCATGAACGCCGCGGGCGCCTGCGGCGGCTGGCCTTCTTGTCGGCGATCGCCGCCTTCGCCGCCTGCATGCCGGGGATGCCGCAGACGCCGCCGCCCGCGTGCGTGGCCGAGCTGGCGTAGTACAGCCCGGGCACGGGCGTGCGGTAGTCGGCGAAGCCGGGGGCGGGACGCATGTGGAACAGCTGCTCCAGGGACAGCTCGCCGTGGAAGATGTTGCCGCCGATCAGGCCGTAGTCGTGCTCCATCTGGTAGGGGCCGACGATGTCGCGGTACAGGATCGAGCTCTTGAAGTTCGGCGCGAGCTCGTTGTAGCAGTCGACCATGCGGTCGGCGTACGCCTCCAGTTCGGCCGTGTGCGGCTCGAGGTTCCAGTCGGCCGGGACCCACTGGGTGAACAGCGACATGATGTGCTGCCCATCGGGGGCCAGCGTGTGGTCGAACGCGCTCGGGATGACCCCGTCGCTGAACGGGCGCAGTGCCGGGCGGCCCTCGCGGGCGTCGATGAAGGCCCGCTCGATGTACTCCATGGTCGGCGCCATCTCGACCGAGCCGGTGTGGTGATCCTGCAGGTTCGTGCCGGGGTCGGCGGTGAAGTCGGGCAGTTCGGCCAGGGCCAGGTTGATCTTCACCACGCCGCTGCGGGTCTTCCAGTGCTCGATGTCCGACACGAAGTCGCCGGGCAGGTTGTCCCGGCCCACGTGGTCGAGGAACGCGGTGCGCGGGTGCAGCGAGGTGACGACCACGCCCGCGCCGATCTCCTCGCCGGACTCCAGGACCACCCCGGTGGCGCGGCCGCCGCTGGTCAGCACCCGGGCCACCGGGGCCCCGGTCCTGATCTCCACGCCGAACCCGCGGGCCGCGCTGGCGATCGCATCGGCGACCGCGCCCATCCCGCCCTCCTGGAAGCCCCAGTTGCCGAGGTGGCCGTCGCCCACGTCGCCGATCGAGTGGTGCGCCATCACGTACGCGGTGCCCGCCTCATACGGCCCGGCCCAGGTGCCGATCACCCCGTTGACCGCCAGCGCGCCCTTCACCTGCGGCGACTCGAACCAGTCGTCGAGCAGGTCGGCGATGCTCATCGTCATCAGCCGGGTGACGTCGGCGATCGTGCGCACGTCGAGCCCGCGGTGCCGCCAGGCCAGCCGCAGCGTCTCGGTCAGGTCGCGGGGGGAGCGGGAGCCGAGCCGCGGCGGCACGGTGAGCAGCAGCGGGCCGAGCACCTCGGCCAGGCCGGCCAGCCAGGCGTCCCAGCGGGGCATGGCCTCGGCGTCCTTCGCCGACCAGCGGGCCACCTCCTCGTAGTTGCGCTTGGCGTCGTCGGCGTACAGCTTGATCGAGCCGCCCTCGGGGAAGGCCTGGTAGTACGGGCCCATCGGGAAGATCTTGTAACCGTGCCCGGGCAGGTCGAGGTCGTTGATGATGGTCGGCGGCATCAGGCTCATCACGTAAGAGAGCCGGGTGACCCGGAACTGCGGCGCTTCGGGCCAGGGCACCTCGGTGGTAGCCGCGCCGCCGGTCTTGCCGCGGGCCTCCAGCACCAGCGTGCGCGCGCCCGACCTGGCCAGGTACGCCGCCGCGACCAGTCCGTTGTGACCCCCGCCGACGACGATCGCGTCATACCGTCCGGCACATGAGTCCGACCTCCTGCTGCTGTCGCAGCTCGCTGCCACAGTCTCACGATTGACTGAATGTTCAGTCTAGAAACTGGTACTGTAGTCCACAAGGGTGCGGCGCACAGTCCCGGTCGTCCGGCGTCGTGGTCGGGGTACGCCGGAGACCGGGCATTGCGCCGCAAATCGCAGGAGGCAGGTGCCAAGATCGCTCCCGTCGGCAAAGATGGATCCATGAAAGTGCGGGCGAACAGCGTCGGCACGGCCGATCAGCGGCGCGAACAGATGCTGCGGGCGGCGCTCGAGGTCATCACTGAGCGCGGGTACGCCGACAGCCGCATCGCCGACGTGGCCGAGCGGGCGGGGACCAGCCCGGCACTGGTCATCTACTACTTCAAGACCAAGGATCAGCTGCTCACCGAGGCGATCCGGTTCGCCGAGGATCTGTGGTACGAGGAGGGGACCCGCCGCATGGCGGCCATCCCCACCGCGGCCGGGCGCCTCGAAGAGATCGTCGCCATGAGCTGCCTGCCCGAGGCGGACACGGATACGCCGAACTCGTGGGTGCTCTGGCTCGACCTGTGGGCGCAGGCCCTTCGGCATCCCGAGGTGGCCACCGTCCGGCAGAAGTACGACGAGCGCTGGCGCCAGACGATCTCCTCGCTGGTGGTCGAGGGCCAGGAAGCCGGTGAGTTCGGCCCGGTGGACCCGGCGGACTTCGCGGTGCTGTTCTCCGCGCTGCTCGACGGGCTGGCGATACAGAGCGCGCTGGGCGACCCGTCCGTGGACGAGCACAAGGCGTTCGAGCTGGCTATGAGGTTTGCCGCGGACCGGCTCGGGTTCACCTGGACGCCGCAGCACCGGATGAACGGGCGCTGACCGGCGCCGGGCAGGGAGGTAGCCCCGTGGCTGGAGGGCAAGTCCAACTGGTCGCGCTGACCAAGCGCTTCACCGAAGTCGCGGTCGACGAGATCGACCTGACCGTGCAGAGCGGCGAGTTCTTCTCGCTGCTCGGCCCCTCGGGCTGCGGGAAGACCACCACGCTGCGGCTTGTCGCGGGCTTCGAGCAGCCCACGGCCGGCAAAGTCCTGCTCGACGGCACCGATGTCACCGGCATCCCGCCGCACAAGCGCAACGTCAACACGGTGTTCCAGAGCTACGCGCTGTTCCCGTTCCTGTCGGTCTTCGACAACGTGGCCTTCGGCCTGCGCCACCGGAGCCTGCCCAAGGCGGACATCGCCAGCCGGGTCGGCGAGTCGCTCGAACTTGTCAAGATGACCGAATACGCCAAACGCCGCCCGGGCCAGCTGTCCGGCGGCCAGCAGCAGCGGGTCGCCCTGGCCAGGGCGCTTGTGCTCAAGCCGGCGGTGCTGCTGCTCGACGAGCCGCTCGGCGCGCTGGACGCCAAGCTGCGCAGGTCGCTCAAGGTCGAGCTCAAGGCGCTGCAGGAGCAGGTGGGCATCACCTTCCTCTACGTCACCCACGACCAGGAGGAGGCGCTGACCATGTCCGACCGGCTGGCCGTGATGAGCGCCGGCCGGATCGTGCAGATCGGGGTTCCCCGCGAGGTGTACGAGGAGCCGGGCGACACCTACGTGGCCGACTTCCTCGGCGTATCGAACCTCATGGAAGTCGACGTGGTGGAGCGGGGACCGGGGCAGCGCTGCCGCATCAAAGTCGGCGAGGCGGCGCTGGTGGCCGAGCGCGGCGAGGTCGACGGCCTGGGCCGCGCCCACGCGGTAATCCGCCCCGAGCGCGTCCGCATCGAGGCCTACGGCTCGCCCGGCGGCAACCGGGTGCCCGCCATGGTGGAGCGGCTGGTGTTCCTTGGCTCGGCCACGCAGGTGATGCTGCGCCTGGGCGCGGGGATGCCGTTGCAGGCCCTGGTGCAGAACGACGGCGAGGACACCGGGCTGGCCCAGGGCTCCCCGGTACACGTGTTCCTGCCGCCCGACGGCCTGCGCGTGCTGGGCGGCGAGGCGCGCGAGGTGCCGGTCGCCCCGGAAGACGACTCGCTGGTCAGCAGCTGAGCACGCCCGCTGGTACCGTGCCGGTCAGCGTGGCCACGATCCCGTACGGGTCGTCCTCGCGCCGATCAGGTGCAGGATCGCCATGAGAACGATTGCTACCGGCGGGGAGAAGTACCCACCTCAAGGTAATGATCGACATCGCGCGCGCCTTCCAGGTAAAGGGCGCTGGTGAGCTGCTCGATATAGACACATCCGGCGGGTCCGGCTGGCCGGGCCGCAGGACGGTGAACGAGCCGCCGGCCCCCGCGTGGCCGCCCCGCCTCAACGGCACGACCTGCACCGTGACGCGAGGCAGTGCTCGGGGGACAGTAAGGGGCGGACAAATTCGTCCGCCCCTACTGCAGAGTCTGCACGCGACAGAGTAACATGCTGATGCACGTGCATCCGGTGCTTGCATAAGCTCCGTGCACCGGGCAGAATGCGGAGTGCACACGTTTGCATAGCGGTACCTGGGAGAGCGGCGGGTCGGAAGTGTCCGAAGCGGCCATAACGGCAGATCCAGCGGGGCTGGCGGGTTCGCGCCCGGTCAGCCCGGGTGGCGCCGCGGCCAACTGGCGCTGGCTCATGTCGGCCGCCGAGATGGCCGCGGACGTCAGCGGGATCTGGCCGTTCGTGCGGCCCCCTGAGGCGCTGCGCAGCCGCGGATACCCGCGGGTCGCCACGCGCACGCCCGGGGCCAGTACCGAGCCGGTCCGGGTCGCCAGGGACTTCACCGCCGCCACCTTGCAGCGCTGGGGCGTGGCCGACCGCAGCGAGGACATCGTCATGGTCGTGTCGGAGCTGCTGACCAACGCCTTGCGGTACACGGTGCCCTGCCCCGGTGTGGCGTGGCCGCGCTGGCCGGTGCGGCTCGGGCTGCTGCAGCCGGGCCCATGGGTGTTGTGTGCGATCTCCGACCCCAGTGACGAGGTTCCCGTGCCCCGGGAGCCCTGCTGGTCCGACGAGAGCGGCCGCGGGCTGCACGTGGTCGAGTCGCTGTGCGACGAGTGGGGCTGCACCGCCCCTACCGCCCGCGGCAAGGTCGTGTGGGCCACGTTCGCGACCAGCCCGCGCTGGTAAGCCCGGCGGTGGCCAGCCAGCGCGCGGTGTCCCGGGTACCCCCGCGGCTGCGTTCTGCCAGAAATTTCGGCGTGAGCCCGGGTTCGTCAGCCTTCGCTGCCCGCGAGGGTGTTCAGCGCGTCCAGCCTGCTGCCCCGTTCGCCGCGGGTCATCCAGCGATAGCCGATGTAGCCAAGAACGGCGATGATGAAGGACATCACCAGCGCGATGGTGCCCAGCGCGTTGAGGGCCGGGCCGCCGTTCCCGCCGTGCTGCGTCGAGTAGATGATCACCGAGATCGGCGTGTTACTGGCGTTCGAGCTGAGCAGGTCGACGATCACGAAGTCGTCGATGACGCCGGAGAACACAAGCACCGCGCTGGCGAAGATCGCCGGGCCGAGCAGTGGCAGCATGACGCGCCGCATCGTCTGCCACTGATTGGCGCCCAGGTCGGCGGCCGCCTCCTCGTACTGCCGCCCCAGCGTGACCAGCCGGGCCTGGACGATGATCGCCGCCCAGCTCACGTTCCAGGTGACCAGCCCCAGGACCTCCGCCAGCGTGCCGAGGTGCACCGTGGTGAACAGCACGGTGAACAGGAAGAACATGGCCACGCCGAAGATCAGCTCAGGGATGACGAAGGACAGGATCATCACGAAGTTGAAGCTCGCCGATGTGACGCCGCGCCACCGGTTGATGCCGAGCGCGAACGCCACGCCGAGCGGCACCGCGATCAGCGTCGTGTAGACCGACAGCCGCACCGTCTGCAGCACGGCCGCGTGCAGCTGCGGGTTGTGCAGCACGGAGTTGACCGGGTCGGTGAAGTACCACCGCCACGAGAAGCCCTGCCAGGCGCTCTGGGACCGCCCGTTGTTGAACGAGAACAGCACCGCGATCCCGATCGGCACCAGCGACCAGACCAGGTACAGCCAGGTGAAGCCCTCGAGGAACCAGGGGTGCCCCCACGGGTTGCGGCGCGGGATCCAGCGCCAGGTGCGGGCTCGGGGCTGTGCGGCTGCCTGGCTCGCGGCGAGCGGCGCTGGTCGCGGTCATATCGCCTCCCGCGACGAGCGGTTCGTCGCCACCACGTAGTAGATCATCGGGATGAGCAACACAAGGAGCAGCAGCAGGGACAGGACCGCGCCCTGCCCCTGGAGCCCGGGCGTGCCCAGCTGGCCCTGGATGAGGTTGCCGATCATGGAGGTGTTCGCCGCGCCGGACATCAGCTGGTTGGTGTAGTAGTCGCCGATCATCGGCAGCACGGTGATGAGCATGCCGGTCAGGATCGCCTGCCGGGACAGCGGCAGCGTCACCCGCAGGAAGGTCCGCGTCCGGCTCAGGCCGAGATCCCGGCCGGCCTCGATGAGCGCAGGATCGATCCGGTCCAGGCCCGCGTAGAGCACCAGGATCAGGTAGGGGATGTACCCGTAGACCAGGCCGAGGATGACCGTGACGGGCTTGCCGCCCAGCCAGTTGACCGGCTGCGAGGTCAGGTGCAGGTCCATGAGCGCCTTGTTCACGTAACCGTTGGTCTGCAGCAGGTCTACCCAGGCCAGCATGCGCATCATGTAGCTGATCCAGAACGGCGCGATCAGCAGGATGAGGAACAGCCCCTTGCGCCGCCCGGCGAATCTGGCCACGAAGTAGGCGGCCGGGTAGGCGATCACCAGGCTCAGCAGCGAGGCGATCGCCACATAGACAATCGTCCTGATCACGATGGGCCCGGCGAACGAGGTGGCGCCCACCAGATCGTGCCACACGTTGATGACGTTCGACGAGCTCCAGTTCAGCGGGTTCCACACCGGGATCGGCGATTCGAACAGCCGGTTGAGCTGGCCCATGGCGATGGCCAGCACCACGTAGAACGGCACGATGAACAGCAGGATCATCCAGATGATGCCGGGCGCCGCCAGCGCGATCCAGAAGCCCCGTCCGTGGCTTTGCTGCGGTTCGGTTCCGGTGCGGCTTGCCGCCGCTGCGCGTGCTGCCATGCTGTGTTCCCTCAGAGTCCGTTGCTCGCCACGAGCCAGGCCTGCTGCCAGCGGGCGTCGGCGTCCACCGGCAGCTGCAGTTCGCCCACCCCGCGCCGGAAGTAGGACGGGAGGACGACCGTGGAGGTCAGGCTCGGCGGCAGGATCTTCTCCTTGATCAGCCGCTGCGGGGTCACCCCGGCCAGCGGCTGCATGTAGCCGTTGAAGCTGATGTTCTCCAGTACGTTCGGCAGGTCTTCGAGGTAGTTCAGGAACAGGTGCGCGAGCACCGGGTTGGCCGCCGACGACAGCACCGTGTTCGTGTCGTTGGCCACCGGGCCCCTGCCGTCGGTGGGGAACCAGTAGCCGACGGTCTCGACCGGCACGCCCTTGGGCATGTAGTACGCCGCCGCGGCCATGTCGCCGGACCAGGAGTGGTGGATCCACGTCTGGCCGGTCGGGACCTCGGTGTAGTCGTTGTTGTCGATCCGGACGTTCACCAGCGAAGAGAGGTCCTGCAGCGACCGCCGGGACAGGGCGATCTGGCCGGGGTCGGTGGTGTTCAGGTTGTAGATCCCGTTCTTCATCAGCCCGAGGCTGATCCCCTCGCGGTAGTCGTCGAGGATCGCGATCTTGCCCTTGTACTTCGGCTGCCACAGCATCTGCTGCCAGGGGTTCCGCATGGCATACGGGTTCTCGGGGACGAGATCCTTCCGCCAGGAGATGCCCGTGGTGTAGATCGTGTACGGGACGGTGTACTGCCAGCCCCGGTCGTAGAACGGGTTGGTGAAGTCGGGCCAGGCCTGGGCGATGTTCGGGATGTAGCTGTGGTTGAGCGGCTGGACCAGCTTCGAGTCGATCAGCTGGCCCAGGACGTCGACGGTGACCCCCATGAAGACGTCGAAGGACAGCCCGCTGCGCAGCTTGGCGATTGCCTCGTTCATCGTGTTGAACGTGGTCAGCTGCACCTTGCAGTTGTATCTCTTGGCGAAGTTGTTGAGGCAGGTCTGGTTGACGTAGGCCACCCAGTTGTAGATCTGCAGCGTGGCCCCGCTCTCCGGCGGCAGGCCGGACTTGATCGGCGGGTTGTCCGCGAAGATGGGCCATCTCACCGGGTTGTTCGGCCGGGGCAGGGGGACGGTGCCGCTGCCGGCCAGCGCGGGCGCGCACGCCTCGAGCGCCGCGCCGCCGCCGAGCGCCAGAAGCCCGGCGCCCGCTGCGCGGGTCAGGAACCCGCGCCTGGATATCAACGGGCGTGGTGGCCCGTCCTCAGTCCAGCCTTCTCGTGGGTGTGCCACCAGTCACCTTCCCTGGCCGCCTAGCTGAAACTTACTGGTCGCCTGCCAGCCACCTTCCCCGGTTTGCCTGACTGAACAGTCCGTCAATAGTACGTACTCCTCTGCCGCTCTGCCGCCTGGTGCGCAATTCTGCCGGGCAAAACGCCCGCTCTACGCGGTCACCGCCCGTGCAAACACACCAAAGTTCTCGACCAGCAGGTCTATGTCCGGCTCATCGTGCTGGACCGAGATGAGCCACTGTTCGATCTTGCCCCAGGGGGGCAGGAAGACGCCACCATTGTGCTGGAAGAGCCAGTGCGCGTGGCTGTAGCGGTCATCGATGGTCAGGAAGCCGCGGTAGTCCCGGACCGGCTGGGGGGAGAAGACCACGCAGCCCTTGGCACCGGCCGTTACGACGTGGGCCTGCAGTCCCGCCGCGGTGATCTCCCGTTCGATGCCCGCCGTGGCCCTGGCCCGGAGCGCTTCGATTCGCTGGTAGGCCTCGGGCGTGGCCACCTCGCACAGCATGGCGCGCGCGGCGGCCAGGGCAAGGGGGTTGCCGTTGAAGGTGCCCACCATCTCGTAATCGCCGGCCGCGACGTGCCCCATGACCTCGGCAGTGCCCCCGATGGCAGCGATCGCGACCCCGCCGCCAATGGCCTTGGCCAGGCAGGTGATGTCGGGCACCACCCCGGTCAGCCCGGTGGCGCCTGCCGGGCCGGCCGTCAGCCCGGTCTTGACCTCATCGAACGTGAGCAGGGCGCCGTGGGGTGGAGCAGGTCCTTGAGCGCGGCGAGGTACCCGGGCTCGGGATGGATGATCCCGGCGTTCATCATGATCGGCTCGATGATCATCCCGGCGACCTCGCCCGGGTGCTCGTCAAGGAGCCGGGCCACGCTGTCGATGTCGTTGAAGGCCGCAACCAGGGTCAGCCGGATGAACGCGTCAGGGATGCCGGTGCTGGCCGGGGTCTGGGCGGGCTTCCCCTCCGGGCCGACGTCCTCGGCCTCCGGCGTGACGGAGACCTGGACCGAGTCGTGGTGGCCGTGGTAACACCCCTCCACCTTGATGATCAGGTCCCGCCCGGTGATCGCCCGCATCAGGTGGACGGCGTCCATGGTGGCCTCGGTGCCCGAGTTGGCGAACCGCCACAGCGGCTGGCGGAACCGCGCGGTGAGCTCGTCGGCAACCGCCACGGCGTCCTCCGTCGGCTGGGCGAAGTGCGTGCCCCGGGCGACCTGGCGCTGTACCGCTTCGACGATCGCCGGGTGGCCGTGCCCGGCCAGGCCCACGCCGTACCCGCCGTGCAGGTCCACGTACTCGTTGCCGTCGACGTCGTAGATCTTGGAGCCGCGGCCGTGGCTGAGCCAGACCGGCTGGGGGACGGTGATCTGCCAGCTCGAGGTGACCCCGCCGGCCAGCGACTGGCCCGCCCGGGTGGCCATCCGCCGCGATTGCGGCTGGCGCTCGGCGAAAATCCGTTCCTGTTCGGCGATGATCCGCTCGAGGTCTGCCGACAACCGCACGGGGCTGTCCTGCGTGCTGGACACGATGCCTCCTGATTGACTGAATGTTCAGTCTAAAATGGAGGCAAGATCACTGCAAGGCCCGGCGCTGCCCGGCGCCTGGTCAGCCCGGTGGCTTGGGGAACGTGATCCGGTCTGCCGGGGTGAACCAGGTCATCACGTCGAAGCAGTACAGGCCCTGCTGGACGCCCGGGTCGCCGTTCAGCAGCTCGCGCACCTTGCCCAGAGAGCCCTGCTGGAACAGGCCCATGCCGCAGATGTCGGTGTCTTCGGCCGGACTGTCCTTCACCGGGCCCGCCGCCAGTTGCTGCCCGCTGGCCACCAGGTGGAGCGTGTACGCGAGGTGCTCGGCGAAGATCCGTTCCTTCTCGTCCGGGTCGAAGTCGTGATACGCCACGGTGTGGCGCAGGAGTACCAGCTCGTAGGTGTCCAGCTTGATCGGGTCCGGATCAGCGCTCATCGGGGGTCCCTTGCTCGCGGGTGGGCTCGGTGCCAAGGGTTGCCGCGAAGCGGCCAAGGATGCGGGCCCAGCCGATGGCGTAGCCGCCGGAGCTGTAACCGCCCGGCAGGGCGCAGTCCGCACCGAGCTGTTCCTCGGTAAGGGCCTCCCAGCCGCGGTGCTCCACGGCCACCCGGGTCAGGTCCGGGCCCAGGGCGGTGAAGCTCAGCTCGACCTCGGTGGGAGCGGGGGTCCCCTGCCAGGTCATCACGAACCTGTCCGGCGGCGACCAGGTCAGCAGCTCTCCCCAGACGACCTCGGTGCCGTCGTCCCACTTCTCGTAGACCCGGCCGCCTTCGCGCTGCTCCAGCGTGATGTCGCGGACCCGCTCCTGGCCGGCCGAGAACGGCTGCACCGGCCACCAGATCCCGATGGTCCGCACGAACGCCTCGAAGGTGTGCTGGAGCGGGACGCGCACCAGCACCGACTGACGCACCGGCGGGCGGCGCAGCGCAGCGACGACGGCCCGGCTGCCCGGGTCACCGGTCGGGGTCATGGGTCTCTCCTTGGTCCTGGTACGGGTCGCGGGCTGCCCCGCGTGCCTGGTGATCGCCGGTCGCCTCGCTCACCCGGGCGCCGGTGGCCCAGTGCAGGTAGTCGCGGAACCGGCCCAGGGCCAGCGCCCACAAGGCGGCCAGCGACGCCGGCCGGTCCGCCTGCTCGTCCCGCCACGGCGGCGGTTCACCCGGCCCGGGCGGCCTGGCCATCAACGCTGACGCCCCGTTCCGCCTCGGCAAGCTGCCGGGCGGCATCCAGCGATGACGCCCACATGTCGTCGAGGAACTGGCGCAGCCCGGCCAGCCCTTCCGGCCGGGCCCGGTACAGCCGCCGGGTCCCGTCCCTGCGCTCGGTAAGCAGGCCGGCGTTCTTCAGCACGGTGAGGTGCTGGCTGACGGCCGTCCTGGTCACGTCGAACGCCGCGGCGATCTGCCCGGCGGCCATCTCCTCCTCGCTGACCAGCCGCAGGATCGCCCGGCGGCGCGGCTCGGCCAGCGCCCGCAGCGCCTCGTCGGTCGCCTGCTCGCCGGCCGCCTGTTCGGCGTGCCATGCTCCGGTCATGACCGGCGGTCAGCCCCAGAGCCCGACCTGGTTCCCGTCCGGGTCGGTGAAGACGGCGAACCTCCCGAACTCACCGGGCAGGTCGGTGGGCGGTAGCACCTGGGTGCCGCCGAGCGTGACCGCCCGGTCCAGGTGGCCCTCGATGTCATCGACGCGCATGTAGATCTTGACGCCGGTGTCGCCGGGCGCCGATGACGGGCCGATCCCCCCGCCGATGGCACCCTCACCGGCTCCGGTGTCCACGAGCGCGTAACCGCCCATCGCCGGATCGGCCTCTGCCGTCCAGCCGAACAGCTCTGTGTAGAACGCCCGCGCCCGCTCGGCGTCCGCGCTGACGATCTCGAAGAACGCAACTGGCTGGCCCATGATGGCTTCCCTTCCATTTCCGTCAGTTGAAGCTAACGTTAGCGATGCAGAACGTTAGTGTCAACTGACGAATAATCGGCGGGCCAGAAACCGGGCGCCGAGCCGCCAGCCGAGCAGGAAGAGCCCGAGGAACAGCACGGACACGACGACGAACGCCGGTGCGGTGCCCTGGCCGGAGATAACGCGGAGCAACTGGCCGCCGATCACGGTCCCGGCCCACACCCCCACGCCGGTCGGGACCAGCGCGAGTGGCCGGCGCCAGCCGCGGGTCGCCACCTCGCCGGCGGCGAGCCCGGCCAGGAACGGCCAGGCGGTGCTGGCCATACCCGCCGCGGTCTCGCCCGCGTGGTGATTCGCGCGGCCGATCACCACGAAGACGAGCACGCAGCAGATGTCGGCCAGAACGCCCAGGGCGGCACGCATGGGCTCAGGGTAAGCGCCGGGGCCGCCGGGCGAGGCCCGCCCCACTACAAACGACAACCACCACGAGCGGAACGACCGTCGCCCACGGACTGGGCGCCACGGAGTGAGCCACGGTCAGCAGCGCTCCGAGGAAGACGAGATAGGCGCCGATGATGAGCGCCCCGGAGGCCCGGCGGACACCGCTGTCGCGGTAGGCGAACGCGAGCGCGATGACGGTAAGCGCCAGGTACCACACGGCGATGAGGTTCGACTGGGCTGACGGCGGTCCGAGGCCCGTAATAGTGGCGGGTACGAGCAGCCCGGCGGTGACGTTCAGCGCGTTGCTGTTGAGCGTCGTGCTCAGCATGGCCGCTCCGCGTCCCCGGGCGGCCAGGTAGACCGCGGCAACCGAGTTCGGCAGGCTGGTGACCGCGGCCAGGACGACCCCGCCGATGACGATCTCCGGGATCGCGAAGTGGGTGCCGAGTTGCGTGACCGCCCGTTCCATGGCCACGCTGGCCACTACCACGATCGCCAGGGTGGCCGCCGCCACGGCCACGTCCCGGCCCCGGCCGTGCCGCGGGTGGATGACCTCGCTGAGCTCCTCTTCCTCCTCGGATACGGCCACCGCGAGCCAGTTTTCCCAGCGCCGGGTCAGCGCAAAGCGCCGCAGCCGGGCGCCGCCGGCGCCGAGCACGATGATGTAGGGCACCAGGGCGGCGAGCACCGCGACGAGCCCGGCGGCGACGGGGACCAGGCCGAGCACGGTGACCAGGCAGACCACGGCCACCCAGACGCCGACCACCCCGCCGAGGAGAACCACGTTGCGGTGCAGCGCGATGCTCCCCGCGACGACGGCGCCGAGGCCGAGCAGGGCGGCCAGGTTGAACACGTTGGAGCCGATCACGACCCCGGCGCCGACCTTGTTCTGGTGCTGGGCGAGAGCGGTCACCGCGGCGGTGATCTCCGGTGCGTCTCCCGCGAGGGCCGCGACCACGCCCAGGAGCGCTTCGGACAGGCCGATCCGTTCGCCGATCCGCTCCAGCCGGGTAACCAGCAGGTAGCTGGCACCGAGGCTGACGGCCGCGGCCCCCAGGAAAACCAGCAGGTCAACAGCTACCACGGGTCGCCGGCCGGGCCGAAGACCTCCGCTTGCAGCTCGCGGGCGGTGACGGAGGTTCCGCAGACAACCGACGGCAGCCGGTCCTGCGCCGCCGCCCACAGGGACCAGGAGTAGATCGAGGTGCGCTGGGCCTGCGGATCGCTCCTGGCGGTGTGCGCCGGGACCCACTGCCCGAACTTGTGCAGCCAGGTCGCGCCGAACGCAAGGTAGTGCGTCTGGTGCCCATCGATGACGAACGTCTGCGGATAGGGGCCCGGGGTGTCGTGGGAGTGGAACCAGGTTTCGAAGTTGACCGCGTTCGTGGCGGTGATCCGCACGTTGCGGCCGGTCAGCCAGTTCTGGCTGCCCGGGCGAAGCCCGGCCTGGCGGATCGCGCACTGGACCAGCAGCGCGGGCGCATCGGCCAGCCGGATGGCGGCCGGGTTGCCGGCATAGGTCGCGCGTCGGCCGCGGCTTCGGCTTCGGCGGCAGGTCGAGTGAACAGCCGGCCAGGGCCAGGCCGGCTGCCGCGAGTACCGCGACCGCCCGCGCGGCCACGGCACGGCGCCCCCGCCGGGGGCGCGTCACGGCCACACGCTGCATCGCCATTGCTTACCTTCCAGCCACGGATACCGCAGCGTAGCCTGAATCGGGCGGGCCGCGAGCACAGTGCCCGGGGAAGGCAGGCCATGGCATCGCAGAGCTTTTCCCGCCCCCGCGCTTCGCGCCCACCCCCGCTCAGTTTCTGGCGCCGCGCACTGGCCGACCCGGGCTGGATCGCGGCCATCGAGCCGGACGGAACCAGCCACACCGCGGGCGACCTGCTGGCCCGGGTCAACCAGCTCACCCACGGACTGCGGGCGCGGGGCCTGCGCCCTGGGGACGGGCTGGCGGTCCTGGCGCCCAACGGAGCCGCCGCGCTGGAGATCTACCTGGCCGCGCTCCAGGCCGGGTGGTACCTCACCCCGGTCAACTGGCATTTCACCCCTCCCGAGATCGCCTACATCCTGCGCGACTGCGAGGCGAAGGCGTTCTTCGTGGACGAACGCTTCGCCGCGGCCGGGGCGGGCGCCGCCGGCCAGGCGGGCATTCCCGCCAGCGGGCGGATCGGCTACGGGGCCGTGCCCGGTTTCGTTCCGGTGGCCAGCGTGCGCGAGGGCCAGCCCGCGGACCTGCCTGCGGACCGGACCGCCGGCGCCACGATGCACTACACCTCGGGCACCACGGGGCGGCCCAAGGGGGTACGGCGGGAACTGTCCGGCCTCGACCCCGACGATGCCGCGGAGCTCAACACGCTGCTGCCGCAGTTGTTCGGCATCACGCCGGGCGCGCCGAACGTGCACCTGGTCACCTCGCCGCACTACCACACGGCCGTATCGGTCTTCGGCGGGGCGGCCCTTCACATGGGGCACTGCCTGGTGTACATGGACGGGTGGGACTCCGAGCGCGCGCTGGCCCTGATCGAGCAGCACCGGGTGACGCACACGCACATGGTGCCCACCCACTTCAAGCGGCTGCTGACCCTGCCCGAACAGACCCGGCGCGGCTACGACATCTCGTCCATGCGGTGGATCCTGCACGCCGCGGCGCCGTGCCCGATCGGCATCAAGCGGGCGATGCTGGAGTGGTGGGGCCCGCGGATATACGAGTACTACGCGGCCACCGAGGGGGGCGGCACCCTCGCCACGCCGGAGGAGTGGCTGGCCAAGCCGGGCACGGTCGGGAAGCCGTGGCCGATCAGCGAGGTCATGATCGCCGACGACCAGGGCGAGCCCTGCCCGCCGGGCGTCGCGGGGACCGTGTACCTGCGGATGGAGCTGGCCGCCGAGTTCGAGTACAAGGGCGACCCGGCGAAGACGAACGGGTCGCGGCTGCGCGGCTTCTTCACCGTCGGTGACATCGGCTACCTCGACGAGGACGGGTACCTGTTCCTCTGCGACCGCAAGGCCGACATGATCATCTCCGGCGGGGCGAACATCTACCCGGCCGAGATCGAGGCCGAGATCATCATGCATCCCGAGGTCGCCGACGTGGCCGTGTTCGGCGTCCCGGACGAGGAGTGGGGGGAGTCGGTCCTGGCCGTGGTGCAGCCCGCCGACGGGGTGAGCGGCGGCCCGGACCTGGCGGCCAGCATCCTCGCCTCGCTGGATGGCCGGCTGGCCCGGATGAAGTGGCCGAAGTCGATCGAGTTCATCGGCGAGATGCCCCGCGACCCGAGCGGCAAGCTGCTCAAACGCCGCCTCCGCGACCCCTACTGGCAAGGCAGGGCAGCCGCTATTTGAGGGGTCTCCTGCCTTGGGCGGGCGACTTGCCAGGGGACGCGGCGCGGGTGAGCGCGTCGAGCAGGTGCTCGACCGCTGGCGGGTCGGGTGGCTCGCCGTAGGTGAACGCCAGTACCTGGCGGCGCGCCCCGGCCAGCGGCTCGGCGCGGATGCCCGGGTGCCGGGCGGCGCGCAGGGCAAGATCTGGCAGCATCGCGACCCCGAGGCCCGCCGCGGCCAGCGCCTGCGCCACCAGCACGTCGTCGGTGGTGAACGCGATCAGCGGCGTGAACCCAGCCATCTCGCACTGCCAGATCAGGTGAGCCCGGCAGCGTTCGCAGCCAGCGATCCAGCGATGCTCCGCGTAGGCGGCGAGCCCCGGCTCAGCGGACGGAACCGGCTCGGCGCCGGCGGCCTGGCTGATCAGGTACACCGGCTCGTCAAGCAGCAGCCTGACCCTGGCCCCTTCCTCTTCCTCCTTGCTGGCGGCCCTTGGCGTACCGTCCCGCAGGTACCTGAAGACCAGCGCGACATCCGCCCGCCCGCCCCGCAGCAGCCGCAACGCGGTCGGCGGCTCGGCCTCGGCCAGCAGCAACTCGACGCCGGGGTGCTCGGCCCGCAGCCATGCGGCCGCCGCGGGCACGACGGTGGCGAGCGCCGAGGGGAACCCGGCAACGCGGAGCCGCTCCTCCCGCTGCCCGACGTGCGCGGCCAGTTCGTGCTCCGCCGCATCCAGCCTGCCCAGGATCTCCTCGGCCCGGCCTGCCAGCAGGCGCCCCGCGTCGGTCAGCTCGATGCCACGTCCCGACCGCTGCACCAGCCGGGTGCCGGTCTCGGCCTCCAGCCGGGCAAGGTGATGGCTGACCGACGGCTGGGCGTAATTGAGCGCCCTGGCGGCCGCGGTCACCGAGCCGTACCTGGCTACGGCGGCCAGGACCCGGAGCCTGGTCACGTCCAGCATTCTGCAATGTTAGGCCCGCTTGATGCGTTAGCTCGATACCTGCGACCTGGCCTATTTAGCCTGGTGGGGGTTTCGGCCGGCGAGCAAAGGGTCCGCCGGGAAGCGGACCGGCTGCCCGGCCTCGCGGCGCCGCCGCCACGCGATGCCGGACAGCGCCTCGAGCACCACGCGGCCCGCCAGGTACGCGGTGATCTCGGCATGATCGTAGGGCGGGGCAACCTCGACCACGTCCATGCCCGCCACCGGCATCTCCATGGCGATCCGCCGCACCGCGTCCAGCAACTGGCGGGCGGTGAAGCCGCCAGGCTCCGGCGTGCCGGTGCCCGGCGCCATCCCCGGGTCCACCACGTCGATGTCCACCGACAGGAAGACCCCGTCGCAGTCGCTGGTGGCGATCGTGAAGGCCTCGGTCAGGCAGTCGTCGAGGCCCCGCGACACGACCTCGGTCATCTCGAAGCTGCGCATCCGCTGGCCGGCCATCCAGTCCAGCGTTTCCGGCTCTGGCCAGTACCCCCGCAGCCCGATCTGCAGGAACCGGTCGCCGCGCACCGCGCCGGATTCGATGAGGCGGCGCATGGGCGTTCCGTGCCCGTACAGCGAGCCGAACTGGGTGTTGCCGGTGTCGGCGTGCGCGTCGAAGTGGATGACCGACACCCGGCCCCAGCCCACATGCCGGGCCGTTCCCGTCGCGTCCGGCAGCGTGATCGTGTGATCTCCGCCGAGGATCACCGGGATCGCCCCGGACGTGCAGGCCGTGTGCACGGCGTCCTCCAGGCGCTTGAGCGACACCTCGGTGTCGCCGGACGGCATCTCCACGTCGCCCGCGTCGGCCACCCGCAGTTCGGCCAGCGGGTCGACGCCCAGGGCGAGGTGCGGGCGGGCACCGTCGTGCGGCAGGTAGTCGGTGAACCGGATCGCCTGCGGGCCGAACCTGGCGCCGGGCCGGTGCGAGGTGCCCCCGTCGAACGGCGCTCCGATGACCAGCACCTCCACGCCGGCCAGCGAACCGGGATCCGCCAGGTCAGCCCGGGGGACCCCGAGAAAGGTAGCGTCCGGGCCGTACATTCCGCCTAGCCGTGCCATGGCCTCTCCCAAGATCACCGATGTGGCCAGTATGGTACGTGAATGAGTCTGACCCCCTCCGCGGTGCGCGCCGCCGCTGCCGTCGCCATGACCTGTGCCGTGGCCCTTGTGCCGGGCGCGGCCCTGGCCGCGCCGGGCGGCCACGCCGGCCCCGGCACGCCGGTACCGGCGTCGTTCAGGGCCAACTCAGTCACCTGGGTCTCCGCGCAGCGGGGCTGGGTGCTCGGCGCCGCCCGGTGCGGCAAGAACACCTGCTCCGATGTGATCGGCACCAGCAACGGCGGCCAGACGTGGCAGCTGACCGGCACGGTCAAGGCGCCGCTGGCCAACATCGGCAAGGGAATCCATGGTGTCACCACCGTCCGGTTCGCCACCCCCAGCGTGGGCTGGACCTTCGGGACCGGCAGCCTGTTGTTCCAGACCAGCGACGGCGGCAAGTCCTGGGTGCGGACGCCGGTACCCGGCGGCGCCAGGCAGGTACTCGGCCTGGCGGCCAGCGCGACGCAGACGTACCTGATCACCTCCGACTGCGTCCTGGGCAAGCCGCTGTGCCCCAAGCCGCTCGGCTTCTGGCGGATCGCCACCCATGGCAGCAGCGGCTGGACCCACATCCCGCTGAACCTGCCCGCGAGCAACGTCGCCGGCGTATCCGTGCTCGGCAAGGCCGTATATGTGGTCGACGAGCAACTGGAGGCCGGCCGCCCGGACAAGCTCTACGCCAGCACCGATGGGGTGCACTTTGCCTCGCGGCCCGCGCCCTGCGATCACACCAAGGACATCGCGCTCATCCAGGCGGTGGCGATGCCAGCGGGCCATGTCGCGTTGCTGTGTGATGGCAACCCCGGCTTCAGCAAGGCGGTCAAGACCGTCTACACCTCGGCCAACACCGGCAAGACCGACACGTTCGCCGGCCTGATGGGCCAGTTCGGGATCCAGGCCCAGCTGGCCGCGTCGCCCTCGGGCAACCTCGCCGTGGCGTCGTGGTCCGACGGCTCGTTCATCTACATCAACGACACCCACAAGAAGGCCTGGACCATGGTGGAGGGCATCGGTGACGGCGGCGCCGGGTGGAACGACATCAGCTACGTGAACGACACCAGGGCGTGGGTCGTCTACGGGCCGGCCGACTTCAGCGGCATCGGCCAGCTCTGGGTGACCCGCGACGGCGGTCACCACTGGGGCCCGGTCAAGCTGTGACCGGTTACCCGGCGGCCGCCCGGTACACCTGGACCCCGTCGGCGGTGTAGTCGAGCCGGAAGCCAGTCCTGGCGAGGTAGCGCAGGACGTCCGGGTTGCGGTGCCAGACGATCACCCAGCCGATGTCCATCCGGCGCGCGTCCTGGCGGGCCGCCGCGATCAGGGCGGTGCCGGTGCCCGTACTGGTGAGCGACTCCGCGACGGTCAGCGGCTGTCCCTGCGCGGTCAGCAGGCCCGCGTAGAACGGGTGCCGCCGGATTGCCGCCAGCGTCGGTTCTGGCAGCCTGGACAGGTAGCCGACCGCCCGCGGATGCCCGTCGGCCGTGGCCAGCACCTGGGCCTCGGGGTCGAACGTGGCGCCCTCGCCGGGCAGCGGCACCCCGCCGCGGATGCCGAAGGGCACGTCCACCACGATCGACGCCGAATGGTCGGCCGCGATGGGCCGGTCCACCGCGGGCAGCGCGGTGCGCATCGTGCCCACCGCGGGGTTGCCCGCCCAGCCGGTCTCGAGCGCCGCGAGCACGAGCACCGGGATGAGCAACGCCGCGAGATGATAGCGGAGCCAGTCGACCGCGGCGCCGGCCAGCAGGCTGGCCGGGACGACGCCGAGCATGGTGAGCCGCGCGGCCTCGCGGAACCCGGCCAGCCCGGGGAACTGCACGAACCAGGTGTAGGGCATGATCGCCGACACGCGCACGCCGTGCCAGACCTCCGCGAACGGCGTATAGGTGTGGTTGCCGAGCTTCAGCACCGAGCCAAGCGCGAGGGCGGCGCTGGTGAGCCACAGCAGCGCGAGCAGCCAGGCATTCCGCCGCCGCCACGAGACGATCACACCAAGGACCGCGAGCACCGTCAGCATCAGGCCGAACGTGAGCACCCCGTCGAGTACCTTGCCGCCGTAGCTGATGGGCCGCAGCACGGTCAGCCCGAGGCGCACCGCACGCGGGGAGACGCCGAAGATCCCGGGAAACTCGGTGCCGGAGAGCGCGTAGTCGGTGTCCACCGCGCCGGGCGGGAAGGTCGTTCCGCCGGAGCGGGTCTGCGCCACCATGGCGGCGATCTGCGGGCTGGCCAGCACCAGCGCGACCCCGGTGGCCAGGCCGGCCGCGGCCAGCCTGGCGAGCAAACCGGCGTCCTCGTCGGCCCCAACCGGGCCGCGGGGCCGCCAGGGGACCAATCGGGCCCGCCACAGGAGCACCCGGGCCCGCCGCAGCAGCGGTCCGGCCAGCCACGGGAGCAGGGCGCCGGCGATCACGATGAGCACGAGAACGAACGACTCCTGGTCGGTGAGCAGGCTGGCGGCCGCGATCACGCCGAGGATGACGGCCTGCTTAACCCACCCGCCTCCCCTTCCCCCTGCACTGCGGCGCAGCCGCACCGCGGCCTCCAGCGCCAGCGGCATGATCAGCGCCCCGGCGGCCAGGTTCAGCTGGTACCAGGCATGCCAGGCCATGATCGAGGAAAGCCCGAAGAACGCGCCCGCGGCGATCGCCCCGGTCTGCGAGGGCAGCCACAGCCTGGCCACCCGGTACATCGCGTAGCAGAGCAGCCCCGGCATGAGGATCGAGAGCAGGTTGTAGGAGGCGCTCGGGCCGAACAGGAGGGTGACGGGCAGCATCACCACGCCCTCCAGCGGCATGAGGGCGTGGTAGCCGAGCTGCACGCCGACCGGCGCGGTGATGGAGCGGGTGAACCACGGGTTGCTCAGGTGCAGGACCGAATGGGCCATCCACCAGAAGTCCCACACATATGTTCCCGCGTCGCGGGTGGCCTGCAGCTTTCCCTCGGTCAGCCAGGTGGCCCGTGGCCAGGTCACCGCCACCCCGGCGGCGAGGTAGCAGGCCAGCAGCACCAGGTGGCGTGCGGCCGGCGCCGGCCAGCGCGCGGCCCCGTGATGCCGCCCTGCGCCACCGGCCCTGCCGTGGACTGGTTAGGTCTTGCGCGACCCGCGGTAGCGACGCGGCCGGCTTTGTGTCGCTGCGCACCGCAACACCGCCGCGCCCGGCAACCTGGCCCCCCGGTTCCTCACCTGCCAAGCCCGGAGCATCCTGTTCCGGGCGGTCACGGCCTGCTCGCTGCACTGCTCCCCGCTTTCGGCTCTGATTGGGGCATGCATCACGTGCGGGTATCTCGAAGAGCAGATCGGTGTTTCCGTGATGGCATAGCCCTACCGCGGCACCACGATTCAGCTTGCCAGCACAGGTGGCATGATCTGATCACGAAAGTGGAATAATGCGGCATAAATACCTCAATGGCCTGGCAATGTGCTTTACTGCGGCTTACTGCTGCTTTACCGCGGCTTACCTGAGAAGGTTGCACAGATGAGCGATGAGGTACGGGATACGGTACCGCTGACCAATCTCGACCAGCCGCTGTTCGACGGCGCGGACGCGACCAAACGGGACCTGGTCGACTACCTGGACGCGGTGCGCGATCTCATCATCGGCGAACTGCGGGACCGGCCGCTGTCGGTGATGCGCGTGCTCCGCGGCCAGGCCCCCTTCATGCAGAAGAACCTGCCCAAGTACACCCCGGCCTGGGTGCCGACGGTGCGGCTGTGGGCAGAGGCCTCCAGGCGCGAGGTGTCCTACGCTTTGTGCAACGACCGCCGGACCCTGCTCTGGTTCGCCAACCAGCGCGCCGTGGAGTACCACCCGATGCTGGCCCGCGCCGGCCGCCTGGACCACCCCAGCTACCTGATCCTCGACCTGGATCCGCCGGACGTCGGCGCGTTCGGCCTGGCCGTCCGGGCAGCCGAGCTGGTCCGCGAGGCGCTGGCCAGCGCCGGCCTGGCCGGTGCCGTGAAGACCAGCGGGGCCAAGGGCGTGCACGTGTTCGTCCCGGTCGATGACCAGGCGACGAGCGAGGAGGTGGCCGCCGCCACCCGCGCGATCGCCGCGCGCGCCGAGCGGCTTGACCCGGTGCTGGCCACCACGGCCTTCATCGTCGCCGACCGCGAGGGCAAGGTGTTCCTCGACTCGACCCGGGCGGGCGGCGCGACCGTGGCCGCCGCGTACAGCCCGCGGATCCGGCCCGGCGTGCCGGTCTCGTTCCCGGTGACCTGGGACGAGCTTGACCGCGTCAGGCCGTCCGACTTCACCGTGCACACCGCGCCGCGGCTGCTGGCCGGCCGCGCCCCGTGGGCGGGCCAGATGCCCGGCCCGCAGCCGTTGCCGCGCGGCCTGATCGAGGAGGGGCGCGCGATCCCGGTCGCCCGGGTACAGGCCATGCACGAGGGCAAGCGCCGGGCCCGCGCCCGCCGCGCCGAGGGCGGCGGCTCCTAACTCACCGGGGCGGCAGCCAACTCACCGCTTGCCGGTGAATGGCCAGATGGCGGGGCGCGGCAGCGGGGCCGGGGCGGGGAACTGCGGCGGCTTGCTGAGGTCGACGAAGTCGGTCAGCGGGCTGGCGGCGGCGTCGCGCCGGGTCAGCGCCGGCAGGTTCCACTTCAGCTCGATGGTGGCCAGTACCGAGGTGTGGTCGTAGACAACCGACGAGACGTGACCCGGCTTGGCGTAGGGCGAGGCGGCCAGGCAGGGCACCCGGAACCCGTAGCGGTCGTACCCGCCCGGCTCGTCCGGGGGCACGTGGATGTCGGGGGGAACGTCGTCAGGGACGGCCGCCGGTGGCGGTGGCACGTGATCGTAGAAGCCGCCGCCTTCGTCAAACACGATCACGAACAGCATGTGGGACCACTGCGGGCCGGCCGAGGCCGCGTCGAAGAGGCTGGCGGTGAACGACTCCCCGACCTGGTCGTCCTCGAATTCTCCCTCCGAGGCGAGGAAGAATTCGGTGGTGATCATGCTGACTGGCGGGAGCCTGCCCGCCTTGCAGTCGTCGTAAAAGTCGCCGATATCGTGCAGGTGACCGTGATAACGCAGAATATTACGCGGCCACAGCGCAACCTCGGGGAGTTCCACGAAATAGTTGGCCCAGCCGATGCCGTGGGAGTCGAGCAGGTCCCAGATCAGCTGCGGGGAATGAGCGAATGGGTTCGGGATGGCGTCACCGACAAGCCCGGAGGCGGTCGCGGCCTGAACAAAGCGGCGGTTAGGGAACGTCGGCGCCAGCACCGAGGAGAAGTAACGGTCCCCTATTCCGTACGTGCGCGCGAACCCGTAGTACCACGGCAGGTCGGTCCCGTCGAGGTATCCCATGGGCTCGTTGCTGTTGGTCGTGGTGACAAAGCCGTCCATCGCCCCGCCATTCCATTGGCGGTGCGAGTTGTTCCAGTTCTGGCTCACATCGAACGACGGGTTGAAGGGGACGCTGAGATGATGCGCCCGCACCGGCTGTCCCGTGGAGTCCGGGTTACTGTTCAGCGGCAGGCCGTCGGCGCCGAAGGTGAAGCCGTCTCCCCGCTCGAGCATGCCAAAATAATTGTCGTAGGAATGGTTTTCCTTCATCAAGACCACAATGTGGTCGATACCGGGAAGGCAGTCACTCCCTGCTGGACGGTCCGGAAAGGGCAGTGACCCGGGCTCGCGTGCTTGCGTCATGCGCCAACCGTAGCCGGTTTGCCCATTGGCCGCCGAGCCAGTCAAGGACAAGTGCGGTCACCAGAACCATCCCGATGCCGACGGCGGCTCCGGCCACGATGTCGGTGAAATAGTGATGGTTCAGACCCACCATCGCCACGGGAACGCTGGCGGCAAACAGGAACGCGCCTACGGTGAGGACACGGCGCTGCCAGGTGGCCAGCTTGAGCCGGGGCGGGGCCGCGATCAGCACCCAGAACGCGGTCGCGAGCGCGAACATGCCGGTGGCGTGCCCGCTGGGAAAGCTTTCGCCGCCGCCGAGGGTGCGGTCGACGAGGGGCTTGAGCAGGTACTCGGTGAGCACGACGGCGGCGGAGGTGCCGACGGCCACCATCACCGCGCCGTTCCAGCGCCGGACCAGCAGGCAGGCCACCACCAGCGTGGCGGCCAGCAGGGTCACCGGGAGCTGGTCACCGAGCCGGGCCAGGGGCTCGAGGAGACCCGGGTGCCTGCCGATGCTGCGGTGCAGCAGGTGGTCGATCTTCCGGTCCATGAAGCCGGCCCCGTTTTGGTGGTGGACCAGCACCGCGAGCAGCGCCGTGATCGCGGCGCACACGGCCGAGGTCACGAGCGCGAGCCGGCGCAGGCTCCCAGGTAGCAGCGGATAACGCGGCCGCTGCCTTGGCGCGCCGTGCTCGGCGTGCTTCACCACGTGGCTCGTTCGGCTCATCCAGCCAGGGTAGGGCACAACGCGCCCGGCGCCGCTGAGAGTGCTCTCAGCGGCGCCGGGCGCCTCTCCCATGCGAGGCCTGGCGGGAACTACCCGGCCCGGACCAGGGGCTGCTCCCCAGCCAGGGGCTCGTCCTCGCGCAGGGAGGTCTTCGGCAGCACCCGGGCGAGCGGGCCCGGCAGCCACCAGTTGGCCTTCCCCAGCAGTTCCATGACCCCGGGGACGAGCACCATCCGCACCAGCGTGGCGTCGATGAGTACGGCCACCGCGAGCCCCAGGCCGATCTGCTTCACCGACACGTCCGCCCCGGCCACGAAGGACAGGAACACCACGATCATGATGGCGGCCGCTGCCGTGATCACCCGGGCGGTGCGGGCCAGCCCGTGCGCCACCGAGGCCGCATTGTCGCCCGTGGCGTCGTAGCTCTCGCGGATCCGCGACAGCAGGAACACCTCGTAGTCCATGGACAGGCCGAACAGGATCACGAACAGGAACACCGGCACCCAGGTGGTCACCGGCACGTTCTCCGGGAAGCCGAACGCCTGGTGCAGCCAGCCGTCCTGGCTGATGAGAACCAGCACGCCGTACGCCGCGCTGATCGACAGCAGGTTCATCACCGCGGCCTTGACCGCGATCGTGACCGACCGGAACATCACGGTGAGCAGCAGCATCGACACCAGGACCACCACCGCGATCAGCCATGGCAGCCGCTGCCCGATGAGGTTGGCGAATGCCACGCCGCCGGCGTTCGGCCCGGTGAGATAGGCGCGGATACCGGTGCCCGCCGTGGCGCTGGGCAGGACGCCGGAGCGGAGCCGGTTCACCAGCGTGTTGGTGGCCGGGTTCTGCTCACCGGTGGTGGGGTAGGCGATCATCATGGCCGCCTTCCCGTCGGCGCTGCGGACCATCGGGGTGACGCCGGCCACGCCGGGAGTGGTGCGGATCGCCGCGGCCAGCCGGGCCGTGCTGGCGTCCGGGGTGGGCAGCGCGGCCGCCACGATCACCGGGGCGTCGAACCCGGGACCGAACCCGCGCGCCATGGTGGCGTAGCTCGCGTAACCCATCGTGCCCCTGGCCTGGGCGGATTCGTCGGGGAAGTTCAGCTTCATGCCGAGCGCGGGCGCGGCCAGGACCAGGATGGTTACGGCCGACGCGACCGTGAAGAGAACGGGGCGGCGCTGGATCATGGCAGCCCACCGCTGCGCGGCAGGGATTTTTGCAGAACGGCTGGCGGTGGCGGGCCGGCGCTGGCCGCGGGTCAGCAGCCGCGACGACTTGGTCAACCGGGTCCCGGTGAACCCGAGCAGCGCGGGCAGCAGGGTCAGCGAGCCGAGCATGACCATGGCCACCGTGGCGGAAGCCGCGACCGCGACGCCGTTCAGCAGCGGCTGGCGCAGCACCAGCAGGCCCATCATGCCGATCACGACCGTGGTGCCCGCGATCAGCACGGTCCGCCCCGCGGTCCGCATCGCCACGACCGCGGCGTCTTCCGGGGCTCGTCCAGCCTGCAGGCCTTCCTTGAACCTGGTCACGATGAACAGTGCGTAGTCCACGCCGACGCCGAGGCCGATCATGGCCGCGATGATCGGGGAGAAGGACGGGGCCGGCACGATGTGCCCGAGCAGCGCGATCACCGAAAGCCCGGCGCCAATGCCGAGCAGGGCGGTGGCGACCGGCAGGCCCATGGCCAGGAACGAGCCGAACGCGATCAGCAGCACCACCGCGGCGGCCAGGATGCCGATGCCGTCGCTGGGCCCGCCGTAAGGCGTCTCGGCCTGGTCCACCACGTCGCCGCCGAGGCTGAACGTGACACCGTGACCGGACGCGGCGCGCGCGTCGTGTATGAGCGCGAGGGCCTCGCCGTTGCTGATGCCGGCGGACTGCACGTCGAACTGCACGGTCGCGAACGCGACGTGGCCGCCGGCGGAGATCTGCCCCGGCGTGCGGTAGGGGTCGGTGACCGAGGTGACGTGCGCGGCGCGTTCGAACGGGATGCGCGCGGCCTCGATCCTGGCCCGGGTGGCGGGGGAGCCGATCGGGGCCGTTGAGCTGATCGCCAGCGTGAGGCTGTCCCCGGAGGAGCGGTGGAAGTGCTTGTTCAGCAGCGACTGGCCGGGGTCGCCGCCGTTGAAGCTGTTCTGCGCCGGGGCGCCGAACCTGGTCCACAGGGTGATCAGGCAGGCCACCCCGGCCAGCCAGACGAACAGCGTGATCCAGCGGTGCCGGTAGCACGCGCGGCCGAGCAGGCCGAGCGGTCCGGGACCGGTGCGGGCCTGTGTTGCGTACGACATTGGGATCTCCCACGAGCCGGAGGAGTTGTTGTTGACGCTTTCGATGCTCGCGAGAAAGGGCCCGCATAACGTCCTACACAGGAAGGCACTTCGCCCGCCGGGTACTCGGCGGGAGTACTCCGGCGGGAGTATGGCGGCGGGGACGGCACAGGTAGCACCACCGTGCAGGGCCGGCTCATGCGAGGGCACCGCCGCCGCGCCGATCAGCAGGCCTTGATCAGCAGGCCCGGTAGTGCGCGTGGTAGCCGGGCGGCGCTGGGCCGATGCGGTACCCGGCGCCGTGCGGCTGCAGGTACAACGTGATGCGCCACGCGTCGCACGAGGCACCGTCGGGGCTGTCCGCGGGCGACTGGTTGCTGGTGAACTTCACGGTCGCCGCCGCGCCGGATCCGTACGGGGTGACGGCGGTGAGGGTGGCATTGGAGTCGGTCGTCGTCCCGAATCCGCTCTCGAACTCCCCGGGGGTCGGCCGCTGCGCGGACGTGACCAGCGACGCGTACTGCCCGTAGTCGTGGTTGTTGATGGCGGTGAAGTAGGTCTGCAGGAACGAGAGGACCTGGGCCTCGCCGGGCTTGCTGGGCCGCCGTGGCGGACACCGCGACGGGGAATCCCCCGCTGGCCCCGGCTGCCGTGGGCGATGAGCTCGGCGTGGTCGGGAGCGGGCTGGGCGAGTTCGCCGCCGGTGAGCCTGACGAGGAGGAGCCGGTCTGGTTCGCGGCACCCGTGGAGGAGCCCGCCGCCGACGGATGCTGGGTGGGGTGGTGGCCGAGGAACTTCCACGCGGCGAACCCGCCGCCGGCGAGCACAAGGACCGCGGCGACCGCGAAGCCGATCCACGCCGCCGTGTGGCTTGACCGTTGCCGGTAAGGGGGTCCCGGCGGGCCCGCGGGCGGGACGTCCGCGGGCTGGGACGGTGGCCACGCTCCCGGCCCGGGGGAGTCGTAGCTGGGTGCCTGCGCCGGCGGCCACGATGTGGCCGGGGGATCGTAGCTGGGCCCGGGCGGCTGCGCCGGCGGCCACGAGCCAGGCGGGGAGACGTAGCTGGGCGGCTGCTCCGGTGGGGCGGAAGCCTGCGGTGCCACGAACGGCTCCGCTGCGATGGTCGCCGGTGGTTCCGGGGCGATCGTCGCCGGCTGCTCGGGGGCGATGGGTGGCGGGGGCGTGGTGATCGCGGTCTGCGTCTCGTCGGTGGGCGGGTCCTCCGGCAGGACGGCACCGCACTTGGTACAGAACTTCTTTCCTTCTCCCCCCGTGGGAGTCCCGCAGTTGGTACAGAAAAGCATGCTGGTACCTCAGTCGATAGTGAAACCGAACGCGCCCGCCTGCTGGGTGATGAGCCTGGGGGCCTGTGGATCCTGCTCGGCAGTGGCGGAGTCGATGCCTTCCAGAACGGCATCGTGCATCGCCGCCACCGTTGCCCGCGCCGACTCGAAGCGCAGCGTCTGGTAAAGATCGCTGCCGCGCCCGGTGTACTCCTGGATCTTCCTGCCGATGATCATCAGGAACCAGCGCAATGGCGACAGCCTGAGCCAGTAGGTCCAGCCTGCGTACAGGTCGTTGCCGTGCGGGAAGCAGGAGATGTAGCCGGCGAAGCGGCCCTGACGCAGTTCGAGGTACTCGCGGCGGCCCTCGCCCGGGCGGGCTCAGGGTTCTTGTCTGCAGCAGGTCGAGGGGAGTCTCGTGCCGCCGGAACGCCGCATCGATGTACGCGAACGCGGACCCGGCAGCACCGGCTCTGTGCTGCACCAGCAGGCTCCACTGGGTTAGCAGGGCGGGGACCGGAATCAGCCAGAACAGCACCCACAGCACGAGCGAGAGCAGGGTGTCGAATATCACCCAGGTGGAAAACGCTCTGGTGACTCCCAGGCCGGCGATGCCCAGGAGCAGGAAGAAGACCGACATCACCACCTGGGCCAGGGCGTACAGGCCGACGAACACCGCCACCTGGCGGAGCAGCTGAAGCTGGAATCTCTTGTTGTACAGCGGATCGAAATTCGCCCGGCCACCCATCGTGACGTAGGCCATGCCGGCGTTCTCGTACCTGAGGTTCTCAGCGTGGGCAACCAGGGCCGCCGTAGTCGGTGCGGCGGTTTCGGCAGGGCTCGCACCGTCAGGCGCGGGCCGGGCCCTGGCCTGTGCCGCGCCCAGCCCGGCCGGCGCCGCGGGCCGGGCGCTGGCCTGTGCCGCGCCCGGCCCTGACGTGGGCGCGGACCGGGCGCTGGCTTCCCCCACGCTCGGTACGGTCGGCCAGACCGGCCGGGCGTGCGTTACCGTCTCATCCCCCGCGCCCGGCGGGGGTGCCGCCAGGTGCGTCTCGGCGCCATTCGCCGACCTGCCGCACTGTCCGCAGAATGCATCGTCGGCGCCTACCGCGCTGCCGCAGCCGCCGCATGTTTGTGCCATGGGCGAGCCCTCCCCTATGCCTCACTCGGCCGTCGCCACTTGGCTAACCGTAACCTTACCGTGCCTTTCCGTTCGCGGTAAGTCACACTTTCGCTACGACAATTCCCAGCTGCCCGGGCTGTCACCCCTCATTCGCACCGAGTGACCTTTCGGTGTCCTCCAGGCCAGGCGGTGAAGCAGCATGCGCTACGCCGCGTGCCCGGGATGCTAGTGGCCCGTGACCGGAAGGTCACGGGCCACGGCCGCAGTGGCGCTCCATACGGTGTTACCGGACTCGAAACCCGGGTTGCCAAGCAGTTCCTGTGGGGTGCAGCCGCTCGACGAGCTGATCGTCCAGGTGAAGCTGGCCGAGCCGTTGGCGCCGGTCGTGTCGGTCGCCGTCACCGTGACGCTGGAGGTGCCCGCCGTGGTCGGCGTGCCGGAGATGAGGCCGGTGGAGGAGTTGATCGACAGGCCAGCCGGCAGGCCAGTGGCGCTGTAGGTGAGGGTCTGGCCGGAGGCCGAGTCAGTGGCCTGGATCTGCAAGCTGACCGGGTGCCCACGGTGCCGTCGGTCCAGCCGCCCGCCGGGTTCTGGTCGGTGATGGTCTCGGTGTACTCGTGGCCTTCGACGATGGAGACGCCGTCGAGGGTGCCGCCCGAGCTGACGAAGTCCTCGCCGCAGGAGGCGCCGGCGTCGGTGATGTACGGCAGGTTGGTGAACGCGATGTCGCCGTACGGCGAGGTCACCGGGCCGCCGGACAGGGTGGAGTGGCCGTGGTAGTCGTGCCAGGCGCAGAACCCATTCTGCAGCCACCCGTCCGGGTCGGTCCCGTGCGGGGAGATGATGACGTACTGCGCGTCCCGGTTGGCGGCAGCGGTCGTGTTGCCGAAGTGGGCGGCCGCGTTGACCGCTTCGACGTCAAGCTGGTGGCCGGTCGCCTGCGACGGTGACGCGGTGCTCTCTTCTGCGTGCCCCACTGAGAGCCGTAGAAGACCAGGTAGACCTTTTCGTGGCCGGTGGTGACGCCGATGCCGTCGATTCCGCCGCCGTAGTTGAGATCATTGGCGGAAGCCAGCACCGCGTTCAGGTGGCTGTGCGCCCAGTGTCTGCGCAGCCTGATAGGCGCGCGAGGGGTATGGCACGCCGCTGTGCGGGTCACAAAAGGCCGAACCTCGGTTTGCCAAGACGAAACTCCGGGTTTGCTAAGACGAAACCCGGTCTGCCAAGAACGCTTGGCCGGGAACCGTCACCGGCCGTGCGGCGTCTAAGCGGGGTAACGAACGAAAGGAGTCAGCATGCGCAGCGTGCCGGTTCTCACCGCTGTGATCATCGGCGCGGCAGCAGTGTCGCGGGCTGCGGGCAGCAGCACCCCGGGAGCGGGGCGGCGGCCCCAGCACCGTCCGCCTCGCCGTCTCACCCCATCGTCGCGTGTGCCAACGCCTCACCAGCCGCGCATCCGGGCAAGCTGATCATCACCGCGGCGGACAACGGCAGGTCGTTCTGTGTCACCCGTGGTACCAGCGTGGCCGTGTTCCTGAAGGGCGCGCCGGACCGCACGTGGTCGGCGATCCGGGCCAGCTCCGCCGTGCTGCAGCCGCACGCCAGCGGCGAATTCACGCTGCCGATCGGGGAGACCGGTGCCTCCTTCGTGGCCGTACAGCCGGGCACCGCGATCATCAACTCGGGCCAGCCCGCCTGTGGGCCGCCCGCCACGCCGAAGGGCAACAGCGGCCAGGGCTCCGGCACGCTCGAGTGCGGTGCGATCCTGGTCTTCCGGGTGACCGTGACGGTTGTCCGCTAGCGGAGCGGGTACCGCCCGCCAGGTCGTTCTGCAGCGAAATCAGCGGCCGTCCGGGCCCGCCAGGCCGTGCGTGTAGGCCAGCACGACAAGCTGCGCGCGGTCCCGGGCGCTCAGCTTGATCATGGCCCTGCTGACGTGCGTCTTCGCGGTGAGCGGGCTCACCACGAGGCGGGCCGCGATCTCCTCGTTCGACAGTCCCCCGGCGACCAGCGCGACCACCTCGCGTTCCCGGTCGGTCAGCGCGGCGACGCCCGGGTCGCTGGTCCGGCTGCCACCTGGCGGGCGGCCGCCGGGTGCCGCCGGGCCGGTGGGCGCCGCCGAGGTGAACGCGGCGATCAGCGACCGGGTGACGCTCGGCGCCAGCAGCGCGTCGCCGCGGGCCACGACCCGCACCGCCTGCAGCAGTTCATCCGGCTCCACGTCCTTGACCAGGAAGCCGCTCGCTCCGGCCCGCAGCGCACCGAAGACGTGCTCGTCATCGTCGAACGTGGTGAGGACCACGACCTTAACGCCGCTGAGCTGGGGATCTGCGGAGATTCGCTTGGTGGCGGTGATGCCGTCCACGTCGGGCATGCGCAGGTCCATCAGCACCACGTCGGGGCGCAGTTCTTTGGCCAGCGCCACCGCGACGCCGCCGTTGGGCGCCTCGCCGACGACGCAGATGTCATCACACGCGTCGAGCAGCATCCGGAACCCGGCCCGGACCAGGGCCTGGTCGTCCGCCAGCAGGACCCGGATCATCCGGCCCCCCCGTTATCCCCGGCCGCCCCGGCAAGCGGCAGCCTCGCGCTGACCTCGAACCCGCCCTCGTCGCGCGGCCCCGCCGTCACCTCGCCGCCCACGGAGGCCGCCCGCTCGGCCATCCCGATCAGCCCGTGCCCCCCGGCCCATTCGCGCCCGGCACCGCCACGCCGTCGTCGGTGACCTTGATGCCGAGGGCGGCCGGCTCGTAGCACAGCCGGACCGTGGCGGTGGCCGCTCGGGCCGGCGTGCCGCAGCACGTTGGTCAGTGACTCTTGCAGGATGCGGTACGCCACCTCGTCCACCGGCGGTGGCAGCGGGCGCTGCTCGCCTTCCACCGCGATCGTCACCGGGGCCCCCGCCGCGGTGACCGCGTCCCGCAACGCGGGCAGCCGGTCCAGCCCGCCCGCCGCGACCTGGCCGTCGCCGTCCGGTGTGCCCTGGCGCAACTGGCCGAGCGTCGCGCGCATCTCCCGCAGCACGTCCTTGCTGGTCTCCCTGATCGCCAGCAGCGCACCGCGCAGCTTGTCATCCCCCGGCCCGAGCACGTGCAACGCGGAACCGGCCTGCACGGTGATGGTCGCCATGCTGTGAGCCACCGTGTCGTGCAGGTCGCGGGCGATGCGCAGCCGCTCCTCGGCCACCCGCCGGGCCGCCTCGGCCTCGCGTTCCTCATGCGCCACCCGCAGCCGTTCCGCCGTCTCGGCGGCCAGCGCGCGCCTGCTGCGCACGACATCGCCGAGCGCGATCGCCAGGAACAGCACCACGATGCCGGGCAGGAAGGAATCGGCCAGGGACACGATCCCCTGGTGAGTCGAGAGGCCCACCACGAAGAGGCCGACCGTCATGTAGAACGTGGGGATGATGATGGCCGCCACGAGGAAACCAGCCACCGCCGCGTCGTAGAGCGGTACGCACAGCAGCGGTACCGGCGAGATGTCCCGCCGGTCGAGCGAGTAGTAGAGCAGCAGCAGCACCGAGCAGGCGATCAGCTCGAAGCGGGGGAAGCGGTTCCGCAGCAGCACCGGAAGCACCAGGATCGCGCCGAGCAGGTAGGCAACCGCGTTGAGCGGCGCGGCGCCGGGCCCGCTGCCGGTGGCCACGTCCAGCTCGACCGCGAGCAGCACCAGGAGGGTCATCCCCACGTCGCCCAGCCGGATGCCAAGCGGGCCATGTGCCCGGCTGAGCGCGCTGCGGAAGGACACGCCGTCACGTTACGCGACCGGGGGCTTGCAGGGGAACTGCGCTGGCCGGAGGGTCACTCCCGCGGGCTAGCATCAGCGCGTGGCATTCGACGAACTGGACCGGCGGATCGTCGCGGCATTGGTCGAGGACGGGCGCGCCACCTACGCCGAGATCGGGGCGCGGGTGGGGCTGTCCGCTCCCGCCGTCAAGCGCCGGGTCGACCGGCTGCGCGCCTCCGGGGCGGTCACCGGATTCTCGGCGACCGTGGACCCCGGCATACTCGGCTGGACCACGGAGGCGTACGTGGAGCTGTTCTGCCGCGGCCGGACCTCGCCGTCGGACATCGCGACGGCGCTCGGCAAGTACCCCGAGGTGACCGGGGCGGCGACGATCACCGGTGAGGCCGACGCGCTGCTGCACATCCGCGCCGCCGATGTCCGGCATTTCGAAGAGGTGGTGGAACGGATCTGTGCGGAGCCGTTCGTGGTCCGAACCAGAAGCGTTATCGTGCTCTCACGGCTGGTGAGCAGGGCGGGGGTGCTCCCGCCGGATTCTCGTGTGCCCGGCTGACTTTCGCCGAATACCCGTCCTGACCTGCGGGGTTCCGCTACAGTCCCAGGCATGCGCGAACAGGACGGCTCTGACAGCTCTGGCAGCACCGCACAGTTCCGCGCCTTCGTGGATCGGTCGGGGGGCCCGGAGGCGACTCAGGCCTGGAGCATGAACGCGCCGCGTAACCGCGTCGCGTTGCTCTCCGCGATAGTGGTCGGGGTGGCCATCGTGCTCGCCCTGATCGCTTTCGCCGTTATCGGCTAAGGCGCCAGCGGTTTAGCGGTCATCCGCTCGGCCGCGTCATCGGCCAGCGGCTTCCCGCGTGCGGCGTTCGGTCTTGGCCGGGCGCCGCCTGCGTGCCGTCCCGGCATCCGGGCCTGGCTGGCCGTTCGGTCCGGCCTGGTCGGGCTGATCCGGCTGGTACCGGTAGCCCATGCCGGGCTCGGTGTGCAGCCAGCGCGGCCGGGCCGGGTCGGGTTCCAGCTTGCGGCGCAGTTGCGTCATGTACAGGCGCAGGTTGCCGGTCGCGTCCGCGTAGCCGGGCCCCCACACTTCGAGCAGCAACTGCCGCTGGCTCATCAGCTTGCCCGGGTGGCGGAGCAGGACCTCCAGCAGGTGCCACTCGGTGGGGGTGAGCCGGATGTCGGTGCCGTCGGGCCGGGTGACCCGCTTGGCGGCCAGGTCGACCACCAGATCGCCGAGGCCGTACCTGCGGCGCGTCGTCGGCGGGGCCGGCCCGCCGCACCGCGGCCCGCATCCGGGCGAGGAGTTCGTCCATGCCGAACGGCTTGGTCACGTAGTCGTCCGCGCCCGCATCCAGCGCCTCGACCTTGTCGGTGCTCTCGGCCCGGCCGGACAGGACGATGATCGGCGCCGTGCTCCAGCCGCGCAGCCCGCCGATCACCTCCACCCCGTTCAGGTCGGGCAGGCCGAGGTCGAGAATCACCAGGTCGGGCGGGTGCCGGGCGGCAGTCTCCAGCGCCTGCTTGCCGCTGGCCGCGGTGTCCACCTCGTAGCCGCGCACGCGCAGGTTGATCCGCAGCGCGCGCAGGATCTGCGGCTCGTCATCGACAACAAGCACCCGCGCCATCACCGTCCTATCCGGGCCCCGGGGATGGGTGGCCCCCTTCGGCCAGTGAGGCGCTCGGATCGCGGCCGTTTGCGGGATCTGCCGCCTGGCCATCCGCGTCCGCAGTCGTGGAGAGCGCCTCGCCGACCGCTCCCTGCGTCCGGGCGCCGCCTCGACCGGCTGGCCCGCCTTGGGCGCCGCGGGCAGGGAGACGATCATCGTCAGGCCGCCACCGGGGGTCTCGTCCGGGTCGAGGGTGCCGCCCATCGCCTCGGTGAGGCCGCGGGACAGGGCAAGGCCGAGGCCGACCCCGGTGGTGTTGTCGGTGTCGCCGAGGCGCTGGAACGGCACGAATATCCGGTCGCGATCGCCGGCCGGAATGCCCGGCCCCTTGTCCACCACGCGTAGCTCCACCCGGTCACCCAGGGCGCTGGCGGCCAGCAGCGGGGGCTTGTCCGGGCGGGGAGTAGCGCAGCGCGTTGCTGGTCAGGTTGACGATCACTCGTTCCAGGATCGCCGGGTCCACCTGTACCTCGGGCACCGAGTCCGGGATGTCCACGATCACGTCCTTGCTGGCCGGGCCGAGGTGGTCGAGCGCGCGCGCCACGATCTCGTCCAGCCAGGCGGGCCGCGGAAACACCGACAGCGCCCCGGTCTGCAGCCTGCTCATGTCGAGCAGGTTGTCGACCAGGCGGGTCAGCTTGTCCAGCGACTCGTCCGCCGTGGCCAGCAGTTCCTCGCGGTCCTCGGCCGTCCACTGGACATCGGGGGAGCGCAGGCTGGTCACCGCCGCCTTCGCCGAGGCGAGCGGGGTGCGCAGGTCATGGCTTACCGCGGTGAGCAGAGCGGTGCGCATCCGGTCCGCCTCGGCGATCGGCCTGGCCGCCTCCGCCTCGGCCGCAAGCCGCTGCTGTTCGAGCGCTACCGCGGCATAGGAGGCGAACGCACCGAGCACCCGGCGGTCGGCGGCGGTGAGCGTGCGGCCGAGCAGCGCCAGCGAGAGGTCATCGCCGACCGGCACCTCGACGTTGGCGTCGTCCGGCGTGGTGAGCGCGGGCGTGCCCGAGTGTGCCACGGCACGCCACCCGGCGGCCGGGCCTCGTTTGGGCGCGCCCTCCTTGCCGCGCTCCCGCTCCAGCAGCGTCACCGATTCCATGCCGAACGCCTCGCGGACCCGGTCGAGCACCGCTTCGACCGCGCGCTGTCCCCGCAGCACACTGCCCGCCGTGGCGGTCAGCAGCTCGGACTCGGCGCCGGCCCGGGCGGCCTGCCTGGTGCGGCGGGCCGCGGTATCCACGACCGAGCTGACCAGCAGGGCCACCACCACGAACACGCCCAGCGCCAGCGCGTTGTTCGCCTCGGCGATGGTGAACTGGTGAATGGGCGGTACGAAGTAATAGTTGAGTAGCAGGGAGGCGGCGATGGCCAGCAGCACGGCCGGCACGAAGCCGCCGACCAGGGCCACCACGACTACCGCCACCAGGTATATGAGCACGTCGCTGATCAGGTTGATGTCGCCGCGCACGCTGGTCAGCACCAGGGTCAGCAGCGGCGCGAGCAGGACAGCGAGCACATAGCCCGCCAGCTGGCGGCGCATGGTCAGGCCGCCGCTCGCCCGCGGCAGCCCTCGGCCGCGGCCCATCTGGGCGTGGGTCACGATGTGTACGTCGATGTCGCCCGAGCCGCGGATGGTCCGCGCCCCGAACCCCGGGCCGGTGAACAGGGACGACAGCCAGGACCGTCGGCTGGCCCCGAGGACCAGCTGGGTGGCGTTCTCGGTCCGGGCGAAGGTCAGCAGCGTCTGCTGGGATGTCGTCCCCCACCACCTGGTGGTAGGAGCCGCCCAGCGACTCCACCAATTGCCGTTGCTGCCGCGAGGGTGCCGGGCTTGGCCCCGGTCAGCCCGTCCGACCGGGTGACGTGCACGGCCAGCAGGTCACCGCCATGCGAGCGGGCCGCGATCCGGGCGGCCCGGCGGATCAGCGTATCGCCTTCCGGGCCGCCGGTGAGCGCGACCACCACCCGCTCCCGCGCCTCCCAGGTGCCGGTGATGTGGTGGGCGGCCCGGTACCGCTGTAGTCCCTCGTCGACCTTGTCGGCCAGCCAGAGCAGGGCGAGCTCGCGCAGCGCGGTCAGGTTGCCGGGCCGGAAGTAGTTGTTCAGCGCGGCGTCGATCTTGTCAGCCGCGTAGATGTTGCCGTGCGCCATCCGGCGGCGCAGCGCCTCCGGCGTCATGTCCACCATCTCGACCTGGTCGGCGGCGCGGACCACGGCATCGGGCACCGTCTCCCGCTGCGGTACCCCGGTGATCTTCAGCACGACGTCGTTGAGTGACTCCAGGTGCTGGATGTTGACTGTGGTGATCACCTCGATGCCCGCGTTGAGCAGTTCCTCCACGTCCTGCCAGCGCTTGGCGTTGCGGGAGCCGGGGACGTTCGTGTGCGCGAGCTCGTCGACGAGCGCGACCTGCGGCTTGCGGGCGAGCACCGCGTCGATGTCCATCTCCTCGAAGGTGGTGTCCGCGGTAGGGAGATCCGGGCGCGCGGGACTGCTTCCAGGCCCTCGACCAGCTCTTGGGTGTGCTGGCGCCCGTGCGTCTCGACGTAGCCGACGACCACGTCGGTGCCCCGCTCGGCCCGGCGGTGTCCCTCGCAGAGCATGGCGTAGGTCTTGCCCACGCCCGCGGCGCTGCCCAGGTAGATCCGCAGTCCGCCCCGGTCACCCTGGCTCATCGTCTCCTGCCGTAAAAGTGTCCTGACACCCAGTGTGCCGACACCGGGCGGCTGATAGCACCGCAGAGGCTGCTGGGGGAAGAACCCTAACGAGATTCATGCGGCTCGAGGGCCGCACCCGGAGATGACCGCGTGCGGCCTTGGACCGCACCCGGAGGTAACCGCCGGGGCGCGGTTCCTCCGGGTGCGGGGCACTCATCCCTAGCCGCTGACCGGGTACTTCTGGTCCAGGGCGATGTTGAGTTCGAGCACGTTCACCTGCGGCTCACCCAGGAAGCCGAGTGTGCGGCCCTGAGTGTACTGGTTGACCAGTGCGGTGACTGTGGCCGGGCTGACGTGCCGCGCCGCGGCGACCCGGTTCACCTGGATGCCGGCGTTCTGCGGGGATATGCCCGGGTCCAGCCCGGACCCGGAGGCGGTCACGGCGTCCGCGGGGATCTGCGAGATCTTGACGTGGTCGAACGCCGCGATCTGCTTCTGCCGGGTCTTGATGTCCTGGATCAGCACCGGGTTGTTCGGGCCCAGGTTCGACGCCGCGGAGAAACCCGGGTCGCAGCCGTAGTCGGTCTTGACCTCCGAGTTCACGGCGGCCGACGGGCGCGGCTGGAAGTACTGCGGCAGCGGGTTGCCCTTGGCGTCGACGAACTCCTGGCACAGCAGGCTGGAGCCCACTATCCGCCCGTGGTAGCTGACCAGCGAGCCGTTGGCGTGGTTGTGGAACGCCACCTGGGCGACCCCCCACATGACCACCGGGTAGGCGATGCCGCAGATCACTGTGAAGACGAGCAGCCCGCGCAGCGCCGCGATGTGCTGCCGGACCCAGCCGGGAAGACGGTTCATGTGACGATCACCTACCAAACCCGGGAATGAACTGGATGATGAGGTCGATGGCCTTGATGCCGACGAACGGGATGATCAGCCCGCCGACGCCGTAGATCCACAGGTTCCGGCGCAGCATCGACGACGCCGAGGCCGGCCGGTACCGGACGCCGCGCAGCGCCAGCGGGATCAGCGCGACGATGATCAGTGCGTTGAAGATGATCGCCGAGGTGATCGCCGACTCCGGGCTGTGCAGGTGCAGGATGTTGAGCTTGGCCAGGCCGGGGAAGGCGACTGCGAGAACATGGCCGGGATGATCGCGAAGTACTTGGCCACGTCGTTGGCGATGGAGAACGTGGTCAGCGCGCCGCGGGTGATCAGCAACTGCTTGCCGATCTCCACGATCTCGATGAGCTTGGTCGGGTTGGAGTCCAGGTCCACCATGTTCCCGGCCTCCTTGGCGGCCGAGGTGCCGGTGTTCATGGCCACGCCGACGTCGGCCTGGGCGAGCGCGGGGGCGTCGTTGGTGCCGTCCCCGGTCATCGCGACCAGCTTGCCGCCTTCCTGCTCCTTGCGGATCAGCGCCATCTTGTCCTCGGGCGTGGCCTCGGCGAGGAAGTCGTCCACGCCGGACTCGTCCGCGATGGCCTTGGCGGTCAGCGGGTTGTCGCCGGTGATCATGACGGTGCGGATGCCCATCCTGCGCATCTCGGCGAACCGCTCGGAGATGCCCTCCTTGACGATGTCCTTGAGGTAGATGACGCCGAGCGCGCGGGCGGCGGTGCCGCGCGAGTGCTCGGCGACCACCAGCGGTGTGCCGCCGACCGCCGAGATGCCGTCTACCATGCCGCCGAGCTCTGGTGGCGTGGTACCGCCGTTGTCACGGACCCACTGGGCCACCGACGAGGCGGCGCCCTTGCGCACCTGCCTGCCGTCGGCCAGGTCGATGCCGCTCATCCGGGTCTGCGCGGTGAACTCGACGAACTCGGCCCCCTGCAACTCGCCCTCGGCGCGCTCGCGCAGGCCGTACTTCTCCTTGGCCAGCACGGCGATGGAGCGGCCCTCCGGCGTGTAGTCGGCCATCGCTGGACAGCTGGGCCGCGCTCGCCAGTTCCTCCGCGGACACGCCGTTCACCGGCAGGAACTCGGTGGCCTGCCGGTTGCCGATGGTGATCGTGCCGGTCTTGTCCAGCAGCAGCGTGTTCACGTCGCCGGCCGCCTCGACCGCGCGGCCTGACATGGCCAGCACGTTGCGCTGCACCAGCCGGTCCATGCCGGCGATGCCGATCGCCGACAGCAGCGCGCCGATCGTGGTCGGGATCAGCGCGACCAGCAGCGCGACCAGGATCACCAGGCTGCGGGGCGCCCGGAGTAGAACGCCATCGGCTGCAGCGTGATGACCGCCAGCATGAAGATGATGGTCAGCGAGGCGAGCAGGATGTTCAGCGCGATCTCGTTCGGCGTCTTCTGCCGCTCCGCGCCCTCGACCAGGGCGATCATCCGGTCGATGAAGGTCTCGCCCGGCTTGGAGGTGATCTGCACCACGATCCGGTCGGACAGCACCTTGGTGCCGCCGGTCACCGCGGACCGGTCGCCGCCGGACTCCCGGATGACCGGGGCGGACTCGCCGGTGATCGCCGACTCGTCCACCGACGCGATGCCCTCGACCACGTCGCCGTCGCCGGGGATGATCTCCCCGGCCTCGACCACGACGTGGTCGCCGAGGGTGAGCTGGGTGCCGGGGACCTCCTCCTCGTGAAGGTCGGTCTGACCAGGCTGCCAGCCGATCAGCCGCCGGGCCACGGTATCCCGCTTGGTCCGGCGCAGCGTCTCGGCCTGGGCCTTGCCGCGGCCCTCGGCCACGGCCTCGGCCAGGTTGGCGAAGACCACGGTCAGCCACAACAAGACGACGATCGTCCAGTTGAAGGCCGGCTGCTTGTCGTTGAAGATCGCGGTGTAGGTGGTGATCGCGGCGCCGACCTCGACCACGAACATGACCGGATTGCGGATCTGAACCCGCGGGTCCAGCTTCTTGAGCGCGTCCGGGGTCGACTTCCACAGAATCTTGGGGTCGAGCAGGCCGCCGCCGATCCGGCGCGGCTCCGCACTGGCCGTTGTGCGGTCCTCGCCGGTCTGCGGTGTCGTTGTCACAGCCATGTCAGTGCAGTCCCTCTGCGAACGGGCCCAGCGCGAACGCGGGGAAGTAGGTGAGGCCGACCAGGATGAGGATCACGCCGATGACCAAGCCGACGAACAGCGGCGTCCTGGTGTCCAGCGTGCCCGCGCTCGCGGGCACGGGACTCTGTCTAGCCAGCGACCCGGCCAGGCCGAGCGCGAAGATCTCCGGCACGAACCGGCCGAGCAGCATCACGACGCCACCGAGAGTCTGGTACCAGGTGGCGGCGGTGCCCAGGCCCGCGAACGCGGAGCCGTTGTTGTTGGCTTCCGACGCCATCGCGTACATGACCTCGGTCAGGCCGTGCGGGCCCGGGTTGAAGATCGCGTTCTGGCCGGCGTGGGTCGCGATCGACAGCCCGGCCGCGGTGAGGGTGACCACGGGTATGGTCAGGAAGTACAGCGCCGCGTACTTCATCTCGGTGGGCCGGATCTTCTTGCCGATATACTCCGGCGTCCGGCCGACCATCAACCCGGCCACGAACACCGTGACGATGGCCAGCACCAGGATGCCGTACATGCCGGCCCCGATGCCGCCGGGCGCGATCTCACCGAGCGTGATGTCGAACAGCGCGATGCCCCCGCCGAACGGGGTGAGCGAGTCGTGGAAGCAGTTCACCGCCCCGGTGGAGGTCACCGTCGTTGATGCGGCGAACACCGAGCAGCCCGGCGTACCGAACCTTACTTCCGTGCCTTCCGCGGCGTGGCCCGCGGCTATCGTGGCGGCGCCGCCGGTGGCGGTGTGGGCCTCGAAGAAGCTGATCCCGCCGACCGCGGCCATCCAGATGACCACCATGATCGCCACGATCGCGTAGCCCTGCCTGTTGTCGCCGACCATCTTGCCGAACGCCCGCGGCGTGGAGAACGGGATCAGCAGCAGCAGGAAGATCTCGAAGATGTTCGTGAGCGGGTTCGGGTTCTCGAACGGGTGCGCGGAGTTGGCGTTGAAGAAGCCGCCGCCGTTGTTCCCCATCTCCTTGATGACCTCCTGCGAGGCCACCGGGCCGCCGACCATTGTCTGGTGCGCGCCGGACAGCGTGGTGATCGTGTGGTAAGCGTTGAAGTTGTCGATCGCGCCGCCCGCCATCAGGACGATAGCCCCGACGATGGACAGCGGGAGCAGCAGTCGCACCACGGCGTGGGTGACGTCGGCCCAGAAGTTGCCGAGCGTGCCGGTCCGGGACCGGACGAAGCCGCGGATCATGGCGATCGCGATCACCAGGCCGACCGCCGCGGACATAAAGTTCTGCACCGCCAGGCCGCTCATCTGCACGATGTAGGTCATCGTGGATTCGCCGGAGTAGTTCTGCCAGTTCGTGTTCGTGGTGAACGAGGCCGCGGTGTTGAATGCCGTATTAGCGGGGACGGCGGCCATGTGCGGTCCCACGAACTGGAAGAGGTAGTGCTGCAGCCGCTGCATCCCGTACAGGACCAGCACGCTGACCGCGGAGAAGGCCAGCATGCTGCGCAGGTACTGGCCCCACGTCTGGTCGACGTCCGGGTCGATGCCGGTCAGCTTGAAGATGCCGCGCTCGATCTTCCAGTGCTCCTTCGTGGTGAAGATCTTGGCGATGTAGTTGCCAAGCGGGATGTAGCACGCGGCCAGCGCGGCCACCAGCAGGCCAACCTGCAGCCAGCCCGCACCAGTGCTATTCATCAGAACCTCTCAGGCAGCACGAGGGCCACGAACAGGTAGACGGTCAGCAGGACGCCGCCGATCAGGCCAAGCCAGTTGTCAACGCTCAAAGCGCTCGACCCCCTTCACCAGCAGCCACAGCGCGGCGAAGACCACTATGATCAAGCCGATATAGGCCAGGTCTTGCACGGTCCCTCCTCGGGCCGTTGTAATCCCGGCAGGCTGACGCCCGCTCGGGCACGACCATGCAGTTCTATCTGCGCAAACGGCCGGTGAAAATAACCCTTGCGCCTCCCATGCACGGCCACCGGAGTCCCTAACGAAACTCATGCGGACGGGCGGAGCGTAAGGCACCAAACTGGTCTTGCCCCGGCCTGTGCCGGCCGGTGGCTCGCGGGGCCGGGCCAGCGGAAGCGGCCCATCCGCCGAGCCCTATACCGCCCAAACGATCAGTGAGGAGGCCCCGAGATCACCGAGCAAACCGGCTCTGTCGGCACCGACGAGGGCGTGAGCGAGGCCGCGTCGGTGGAGGACGACGCGACTGATGTGGTCGAGGCAGCTGGTCACTTTCGCATCTATCTGGGTGCGGCCGCTGGTGTCGGCAAGACCTACGCGATGCTCGGCGAGGGCCACCGTCGCCTGGCGCGGGGCGCCGACGTCGTCATCGGCTTCGTCGAATGTCACGGACGGCGGCTCACCGACCAGCTGATCAAGGGCCTCGAGGTCGTTCCCCGGAAGGTGGTCGAGTACCGGGGAAGCCGTCTCGAGGAAATGGACCTCGATGCGGTACTGCGGAGGCACCCGAAGATCGCCCTCATAGACGAGCTTGCCCATACGAACGTCCCCGGCTCCCGCAACGCCAAGCGCTGGCAGGACGTCATGGAAATCCTCGGCGCGGGCATCAGCGTCATCACCACCGTCAACATCCAGCACCTGGAGAGCATCGCCGACGAGGTCGAGCGCATGACCGGGGTGCAGGTGCGCGAACGGGTGCCGGACTGGGTGGTTCGCAAGGCCGACCAGATCGAGCTGGTCGACTCCTCGCCGGAGCAGCTACGGCGCCGGATGGTCCACGGCAACATCTACCCGGAGGAACAGGTCTCCCAAGCCCTCACCAACTTCTTCCGCACCGACAACCTGATCGCCCTGCGCGAGCTGGCGCTGAGGTTCCTTGCCGACCAGACCGACGACGAGCTCCTGGAGTACCTGCGGCAACACGAGGCCGCCACCGTATGGGAGACGGCCGAGCGGATCCTGGTCGCGGTCACCACCGAGCCAGGCAACGACGCGCTGCTGCGGCGCGCCGCCCGCATGGCCGCCAGGACCAAGGGGGAGCTGGACGTCGTCCACGTCGTCCCCGGCGATACCGGCGACGCGGCGGACCGTCAGGCAACGGCCCAGTTGCGGGAGCTGGCGACCGATGTCGGCGCCCGCTGGCACGAGATACACGATGACGATCCTGCCCGTGCCATCGCCAGGTTCGCGCGGCAGCATCAGATAACCCAGATCGTGATCGGGTCCAGCCAGCGCAGCCGCTGGCAACAGCTCGCTGGCGGCGGGTCGCACGTCGTCAAGGTCATCCGGGAGGCGGGCGCCGTCGGTATCGACGTTCACGTCATCGCCCGGCGCGACCTGCCTCCCGCCAGGGCCTGACACGGGTTATGGCCGGAACCTACGGGTTATGGCCGGAACACCGCCAGCCACATGCCGATGAGGACCAGCAGGGTCCCAGCGGCCACGAACGCCCTGTCGGCGAAGCGGCCCCAGCGGCCGTAGACGAGAACGTCGTCGGGATCTTCGGGGTCGTACCAGACCAGCACCTTCTGGCCGGGCGTCAGCGCCGCCTGCCGGCCGACCCTGGCCAGCGTGGTCCGCTCGAACACGCGCCCATCCGCGAGCGTGTACCGGATCAGAAGCTGGCGAGGCGTTCCGGCGGACTGCCAGTCCTCGGACGCGGGCGTATCCGCTGTCCGCGCCCAGGTCGCCACCCCGGCACGGCGCAGCCGCCGGAGCCGGTGCATCGCGCAGGCACCGGCCAGCACGGCGAGGGCGCCCGGTGCCGCCAGCAAGAGCCCGATCACGATCTGCATCTCGCCCCGTTGCCCCCTTCCAGTGGGTGACCCGCGGCGGTCCGCTCAGCGGTGGCTTCCATCGGCGTCTAGTCATCCGAGGGAGGCATGGCGTCCTCCGCGACCATGACCGCGTGCACCCGCTCCAGGCTCTGCCGGCGGCGAAGCTCCACTTCCGCTCCCTGGTGCCGGACCGGCGCGACCGACGCCTGGCCCGCGCACCATTGCGACAACAGAGACAGGGACCGGCGATCGCCGCTGTCGAGGGCTACCAGCAGGGTTGCTGCCTGCCGCGGATGCTCGGGCCAGCCGACGTGCAGGAGGACCAGTGGCGGGCCGTCCGGCTGCGGCCCGTCTGGCTGGGGTATCACCGCCCGGACCCGAAGCTCCGGCCAGTCCAGGGCGGAGACCGGGTACGGCTTATCCAGCTTGTCGGCGAGCGCCTGGGCATCCAGACTCCCGACGTGCACCAAGCGAGCGGTCCAGATCAGCCCCGCGGCAATGAACAAGATCACGCCCGCGAGCGCGGCCGCGACTATCACAACCACGACACTAAGCGGTGAAGGGCCACCGTGTCATCACGCGCTGACCTGCGGTGCGCATGGCTGGCGCATGGACCGCCGTCTGGCTCGCATGGAGGTTGTTAACGCGGCCGTGCTTTCCGGACGCCGCGGGTTGCATGGGGTTGTCTGGACCCTCACGGAAGGAGCTACTGTGTCCGGCTCAGCTCGGGTCATCGTCGGTGTGAGCGGATCGCCGGGGAGCCTCCCGGCGCTGCGATACGCGGAGAACCTCGCGCGGCGAGATGATGCGCCGCTGCTTGCCGTGCACGCGTGGATCCCGCCCGGCGGCGATATCGCCGAGCGGCGCTGCCCGTCATCCCACCTCCGGCAGATCTGGGCACAAGCGGCCCTGGACCGGCTCATGGCGGCACTCGACGCCGCCTGAGGGGGCATCCCGGCTGGCCTGGACCTGCAGCGCATCGTAGTGCGCGGCGAGACCTGCCCGGCCCTCGTCGACCTTGCCGACTCCGCCGACGACCTGCTGGTCCTCGGGACAGGGCGGCGGGGCAGGCTGGCCCGGGCCTGGAGTGGCCGGGTGAGCCGCTACTGCGTGGCGCACGCGGTCAGCCCGGTCGTCACCGTTCCGCCTCCCGCCCTGGCACGCCGAGGCCTGCGTTCCTGGTCGTTCCGGCACCGGGAACTGACCCTGGACCATGCGCTGGGGGCGTGGGAGGGCGAGAAGCTGGGCCGGGACCGCCGGTGAGCAGGCGCCGCAGGCTGGGTTCGGCCACCCGGGACGCCTCGCCGAGGCTTTGCGGGTCGCCCTGACCTGCCAGAGGATGGCGCTCAGCCTGGGCGGGAGGTCGCTATGAATGCCCTGGTCCTCGTCATCGAGGACGAACCGCAGATCGTGCGGGTGCTTCGGGTCAGCCTCAGACGGCACGGCTACGAGATCGACATCGCGCCCAGCGGGCAGGCCGCGCTCGCCGCCGCCGCGCAGCACCCGCCAGCGCTCATCGTTCTCGGCCTGGATCTCCCCGACATGAAGGGCGTCGAGGTCATCCGCAGGCTGCGCAGATGGAGCCGGGCACCCATCATCGTGCTGTCCGGCCGCATGCGGAGCGGGGACACGGTGGCAGCTCTCGATGCCGGGGCAGATGACTACGTCACCAGGCCGTTCGACATGGAGGAGCTGATGGCGCGGCTGCGGGCAGCGGCACGGCGGGCCGGTGATGTCAGCGACATCGCGAAGATCCGCGTGGGCGGGCATACGGTCGATCTGGCCCAGCACACCGTCACGGGCCCGGAGGGTACGGTCGAGCTCACCCCCACGGAGTGGGAGATCCTGGAGGTGCTCGTCCGTAACACGGGCAAGCTGGTGAGCCAGTCGCAACTGCTCACCGAGGTGGGCGGGAACTCCTACCTCCGGCAGGGCAACAGCCTGCGGGTCCACATGACCCACCTGCGTCACAAACTCGAAAGCAACCCGGCCCGGCCGCGGCATCTCAGAACCGAGCCCGGCATGGGCTACCGGTTCAGCGCGTAGGTCACCCCTGGTCAACCGGATGGCTTGTGGCGAGTGCGGCACCGACCTGGTCGGCGAACGCGGCAGCCAGCAGCCGCTGCTCCAGTGTAGGACGCGCCCCTGGCAGCGGGGTCATCAGGAACCGGCCCTGGAACACGCCACCGCTTTCCACCAGCAGTTCAGTGTCGGTACCGGGAGGGAACCCCTTGGCGTCCGCGTCCCAGGCCTGGCGCCTCACAATGAGCGTCCCGTCGTGCCGCATCCTGGCCGGCTGGCCGAGCCCGGCAGCGCCGTACTGGAAGCGGCACGCTTGCAGCGAGAGCAACTGGGTGAGCTGGCTGGATACCTGGTCGATCAGCGCTGAGGGTGAGCCTCCGGTTGCCACGGACTGCGCGGCGGCGTTGATTCCGTCCAGATAGCCGGCCCGCCTGCTCGCGGCCGATTGCTGGTGACGTCCCCAGACCGCCAGCTCAGTGACCGCTATGCCGATGACCAGCAGCAAGATGGTGGTCTCGATGTCGGTCCGCCGGGTGATGGTGAATTGCTCGTAGGGCCGGGTGAGGAAGAAGTCGAACCAGACCGCCACCGACACGGCGGCCAGAATCCCAGCCAGCCGGTATCCGTTCGCCGCCACGGCCACGACCACAAGGAGCAGGGCCAGCGCGGCGTCGGTATTGGGAAAGCTGGCCCGGAACGGCACCAAGATGGCGGCCAGCGCCAGCGGAGCCGCAACCGCGACAAGCACCGCCACACGATCCCGCGTCAGGTAACGAGACATGGGACACCTCCGAACCCTTCGCTTGAAGTCAAGCACCGGGCGGCGTCCTCGGACAGATCCCTAACGCATCCCTAACAGCAGGGCCTGCGGATCAGCCGAGGCGGATGCCCACCTCGTCGGCGCGCGCGAGCAGGTCGGCCGGGTCGGCGTACACGCGGTAGGCGCCGGACCGTTCCAGCTCCTCCCGGCCGTACCCGCCGGACATCAGGCCGATCCCCAGCGCCCCGGCTCGCCTGGCCGCGAGCAGGTCCCAGACGCTGTCACCGACCACGAACGCGTGCTGGGGCTCGATGCCGAGCAGCGATGCGGCCGCCAGGAACAGATCGGGGTCGGGCTTGGCGTGGGCCACCATGTCCCTGGTCACCAGCGGCGTATCGGCCGGCAGGCCCAGCATGCCCAGGGCGCGCACGGCGGTGTTGTGGTAGCTGCTCGTCGCGATGGCCCAGGGCACCTTCCGCTCGGTCAGCACGGTCAGCAGCTCCGGCGCGCCGGGCAGCGGCCGGACCGAGTCGATCTGGGCGAGGTATTCCTCCCCGTGCCAGACCTGCAGCAAGGCGACGTCGTCGCTGGACAGCGTCCGGCCGGTCTCCCGCAGCAGTGCGGACACGAACAGGCCGCCGCTCATCCCGATCCGCCGGTGGATCCGCCACACCGACAGGTCGATGTTCAGCCGGGACAGCGCCGTCCGCCAGGCGATCACATGCTGGTACACGCTGTCGATCAGCGTCCCGTCGAGATCGAACAGGAACGCAGGCACGGGAGGGACCTGGTACGCCAGCTCATCGGTCATGAGGCCAGTCTGCCGTCCTCCGCGGCCCGGCGTGGTGGGTCATGGTCACGGAGGATGCGGCCGTCGGGACCGGTGGCGGTGGTCGTGCCGTCGGGGTTGAGCCGCAGCGTCCAGCCCCAGGCGTGGATGACGATGAGGTGGTGGAAGCCGCAGACGGGACCAAGATTGCCCAGGGCAGTGGGCCCGCCCTGGGACCGGGGGATGAAGTGGTGGATCTGGCAGGCCGTGGCCGGGACCCAGCAACCGGGGAAGCAGCAGCGGCGATGCCGGGTGAGTACCGCCCGGCGCAGGCTGCCTGGGATGGTGCGTTCGGCTTGGCCGGTGTCCAGCGGCAGCGGAACGGCCAGCGGCACGCTGGGCGAGGCGCCGGGGCCTCCGGCGAGCTGGGTGGTGCGCAGCCAGGATGCCAGCCCGCCGGGGCCGGACATCACGTCGGCGGCCAGGCGGAGCATCGTCTGCCGCAGCCGGGCCAGGGTCGCCGGAGACAGCGGGGTGCGGGTAGGGCAGGTGCAGCCGCCGCACGTGCACCCGCAGGCGGACGAGCCGTCGGGGCGCAGGCTCCTGCTGGCGAGGTAAAACCCGGTGAGGCGGTCGACGGCGGCCCAGTCGATGCACCCGGTGACGACCGGGGCCAGCGTGGCGTCGCAGCCAGCCGCGTCGGCGGCCGGGCCGGTCAGCCATCCGGGCTGGGACGCTCGCGCGGCCGCCCAGGCGGCCTCGGCCTGCGAGGCGCGCGGGCATGTCGCGCAGCTGGGCCAGCGTGATGTGCAGGTATGCGCGGGCAGGCTGGCCGGCCTTCGCGGGCAGCATTCCGGCGGCGATCAGGCGCCGGCAAGCCTCCTCCAGGGCGTCGTGCCGGCGCTGCGCGGCGGTCCGGATGTCTTCAGGGCCGCCGCGTTTGCCTAACGACTCCAGCACCGCCGAGAGCGCCGCCGAGCACCCGGCGGTCAGGTCGCCGGTCAGCCGCCCGGCACCACCGATGGTGGTGTCCAGCCATACCGCCCGGTCGCTCAGGCCATCCGGGCCATCACCGTCGCGATCCCGGTGCGAGCGTTCGTACATTTCCTGCGCCAAACCGCCCAGCCCGGCCTGGTCCACACCGCTGCGCGCGGCGGCGGCCAGAATCTCATCCGCATCGCCCTGCCTGCCCGGGGAAGACGATCGGTCCAGGCGCAGATCTGCCGGGCCCAGGATTCGGACAGCTCCCCAGCGGCAAGGGCATCCCCGATCACCGGGTGGGCCGCGACACGATGCGCCCAGCCCACCGCTCCCGCGGCGGCACCCCGGGTGACCCGGGTCTGCCAGCGCAGCCAGGCACCAGCGCTCCCTTGGCCGTCGTCCTCATAGGCGCTCCGGCCCGCGAACGCGGCCAGCATCCGCGCCTGGGCCGCGGTCACCTTGGCATCGGCGCGTTCCAGCGCCCGCAGCGCCTCGGCCTGGACGGAGGACGGCAGGGATGCGGCGTCGGCGGCGTTGAGGAAGTCCAGGGTGCGGTCGAGCATGCGCAGCGCCTCGGTGACGCTCGACGGCTGGTACTGGCCATCACACATGCCGGTCACCTCCCTGTCTACGCGCGGCCAGGCAGTGATCAATGATCGAAATCTAGTTCGACTCTATCAATGCGTACCGACATTTCTGGGCCCGCGCGGGGAGGGCTGGAAATTCTTTGGCCGTCGGCGGCCGCTGGCCGGCTTGGCGATGGGCTGTGCGCCGGGCGATGGGCCGCGCTGACCGGTGGCGGCGCGCCGGGCTGGACGTGGTGCCCGATGGGGCCGTGGTGCCCGGGCGGGCTGTGGTGCCGACAGTGCCGTGTGCCGGCCCCGGCCGGTCAGGCTCCGTGGACCGCTACCACGCCGTTCAGGGTGCCGATCAGGGCGAGCCCTCCCGACAGGGACGGCGAGGCGAAGTGCGGGAGGGCCGAGCCGAGGCGGATCTGGTGCCGAACGTGGCCGCTGGCCGGGGAAAGCTGGTACAGCACCCCGGCGCTCCAGTCGGCCACCCAGATCGCGCCGCCGCCAGCCACCGGCGAGCCCTGGGCGGCGCCCGGGCCGCGCCAGAGCACCTTGATCTTGGTGCCCGAGGTGTTCACCGCGGCCATCCCGCCACTGATACAGGGCACGTACACGATCTTGCCTACCGTGGCCATCCCGCCGAAGGCGGCACACACCGGAGCCTGGGTCAGCTGCGAACCCACACCGGTGAGGTGATGTGCGTTCAGCAGATAACCGATGCCGCGCTTACCGACCGTCAGTATTTGCCCGTCGCTCAGCAGGGCCGGGGCAGAAGAGCCCAGGTCCAGGTCGGAAGCGTTATCGGCGGGCCAGGTAGACGGGGCGAAGGCGCCGATGCGTTTCAGGCTCGGCGTCAGCGCGGTGACCGAGTCGCTGTGATCCCAGGGCGGCGCCGTCGAAGCGCCGTTGCCGGCCGCGACGTAGATGGTGCCATCCGGGCCGACCACCGGGCCGCCCGCCGCCCAGATGCCCGCTTCCCTGGCCGTGGGCACCCGGTAGGACACCATGGCGCCGCGCCCCGAGGCGGGTACGCCCACGACCGACCCTCGGTAGGGCCCGCAGTCGCCGAACAGCCCGCCGAACGCCACGTAGACCCGGCCGCGGTCGAGTGCGAGCGCCGCCCGCTGCTGGTCGGCCCGCGGGTGACCGTCGGGGGTGGGGATGTTCCGCTTGAAGCGGAGCTTTCCGCTGCTCACCGCGATTCCCGCCAGCATGTGGCGGTACCCCGTGGTCTCCGCGACCGCGTAGACCGTGCCGGTCGCGGGATCGTAGACGGTTGTCCCGGTGATACCGAGCGGATCGATGTCCCCGCACGGCAGCTTGGACAGCGGGACCGGGGTCCCGAGCTTGACCCGCCAGCGGATGCGGCCGCTGGCCCGGTCGAGCGCATAGACCGAGTCGCCCTCGGTCGCCGCGATGACCGTGTTGCCGATCACGATGGGCTGGCCGTAGACGGCCCCGTCGAGGTGCCGCCGCCAGGCGATGCTGAGCGGCCCGGCGGCCGGCCGGGCCGGTGCGACCCCGGTCCTGGCCGCGTCGCGGTGGTAGGTCGGCCAGTCGGTGGCGCCGAGCTTGACCGGCTGGCTGGCCGCCGTGGCGGGTGCCGCCGCCGGCGTGGGCGAACCGGCGTGGCCCCCCGCGGGAGCCGCTGTGCTGCAACCTGCCAGGATCCCGAACATGGCGAGCGTGGCGGAAAGGCGCGGGCGCATGGGTCAAGTCTGCCCCCTCGCCGGCGCCCGCGTGGATTGGCGAGCGGGCGGTCCGGGGATGCCTGTTGACACGGGAGGTCAGCGAGAGCCGGCGCCGGGGGATCCAAGCCAGGCTCAGCCCTTGATTAACGCAGGTCAAGCCCTCCTGTGCGTACTGTAGATACGTGGCTGGGACGGGAGGCGAAGCGACGTGACGACACAAATCGGCACCTTTGTCGCGCTCGGGGACAGCTTCACCGAGGGGCTCGATGACCCGCGTGCCGACCAGGATGGCTACCGGGGGTGGGCGGACCGGTTCGCGGAGATGCTGGCGGCGCAACAGCCCGGATTGCGTTACGCCAACCTCGCCGTGCGCGGCAAGGTGGTCCGCCAGGTCGCGGAAGAGCAGGTGCCGCAGGCCATCGCGATGTCCCCGGACCTGGTGAGCGTGGCGGCCGGCGGCAACGACCTGCTCCGGCTGCGTGCCGATCCCGACGTGCTCGCGCGGTCGTTCGACGATGTCATCCGCACCCTGCTGATGACCGGCTGCCAGGTGCTCATCTTCACCGGATTCGATCCCAGGTTCCCGGTGCTGCGGCTGATCCGGGGCAGGGTGGCCGCCTACAACATGCACCTGCGCGCCATCGCCGAACGCCACGGGTGCCACGTAGTGGACCTGTGGGGGATGACCGTGCTGCGCGACCCGCGCACCTGGAGCGCGGACCGGCTGCACCTGACGCCCGATGCGCACCGCAGGGTGGCGTTGCGGGCGTGCGAGGTGATGGGCGTGGACGCCGGCGAGGACTGGCGCGAACCCTGGCCGGCCGCGGCGGACGTGACCGCCTCGGGCAGGCGGGCGTGGCTGGACGCCCGGCGGATGGACCTGCAATGGGCGCGCGTCCACGCGGCGCCGTGGGTGGCGCGCCGGGTGCGCGGCATCTCCTCCGGCGACAACATCGACCCCAAACGCCCGGAGCTGCTCCCGCTCTGATCCGGTGGGCGGTGCGGGGCCGCCCGCGGTGTGACCCGGTGCGGCCTCGCATCGTCTGCCCCTGTGTCGCCGGCCGGAGGGACGCTAGGGGGCCAGGTCGGCCAGGATGCCGGCCAGGCGGGCGAGCGAGGCGGCGATCCAGGGGAGGGCGAGCGGGTCGGGCGCGGCGAGCGCGCGCTCGCGTTCGGAGTCGGTCTCCCCGTACAGCAAGCCGGTGGCGACCCGCAGCCGCAGGGCACTGTCCCGCTCGCCGAACGCGCTCGCGGGCAGCACCCCCATGCCGTAGGTGTCGAGGAGGTGCCGGGCCAGATCGGCGCCCGTCGTCACGCCGTAGCGCCGGGCCAGGTGCTCCCGCCACGGGGCGAAGTCAGGGTAGGTGTAGAACGCCGCCCGGGGCACCGGCACGGCCACCCCGGCGGCGGCGAACGTGGCCGCCACGGCGCAGCAGACGGTGGCGTGCAGGCGGCGGCTGCGCCGGACGTGCTCGGTGACCTCCGGCGGTTCGCTGAAGGCGAGCGCGGCGGCTTCCTGGATCGGGCCCGCCGGTGCCGACCAGATCTCGCTGCCGACACCGAGCAGGCGGTCCCGCAGCACCCGGCCGAGCCGGCCGTCGGGCATCCGCGCCACGCCGATCCGCCAGCCGCCCAGGGCCAGGCTCTTGCTCAGCGCCGTGGTGACCACCGTGCGCTCGGGGGCGACCATAGCCGGGCTGATTACCGGCGGCGCGGTGTCGTAGACCAGGTCGCGGTAGATCTCGTCAGAGATGATGAGCAGGTCGTGCTCGGCCGCGACCTCGGCCAGGCCGCGAACCGTGCTGGGCCGGGCAAGCTGGCCGGTGGGGTTGTCCGGCAGGGTGACGATCACCGAGCCGATCCGCCGGCCGGCCGCCCTGGCGTGGCTGACCGCGCGGGCCAGGCCGGCCGGGTCACACACCCCGCCTTCGCCGGGCGGGGCAGGCACGAAGTGCGCCCGGGTGCCGATCATGGCGGTCTGGGCGGCGTAGCTGACCCAGCTTGGCTCCGGCATGGCCACGTCGGCACCCAGGGCCAGCAGCAGGCCGAACAGCAGCGGCTTGCTGCCCGGCCCGGACACCACCGCGTCCGCCGCCGTGGGCAGGCCGCGCCGGGCCCAGTAGCCCGCGGCCGCCGCACGCAGCTCCGGGCGGCCCGCCACGGGGCCGTAGTCGTTGCCGCCGGTGACCGCGCCCAGCGCGTCCCGGAGGACGGGGGGCACGGGCAGGCCCGCCTCGCCGAACGCCAGCGGCAGCACCGGTTCCCCGGCCTGCCGCCTGCGGGCCAGCGCCTCGTTCGCGGCCAGCGTCGCCGAGACGGGCACGGTGACCCCGCCGGAGACCAGGCTGACCGGGGCGAGCGGCCGCGGGGCAACGACCGATGGGGATCGGCCGGCGCTCCTGGGTGGGTTGAGGGTGGGCAGGGAATCAGGGACAACGGTTACTGCCATGAAAGCGTCAAGCGTCCTTGCTGCGGGGCGAGGGTCGTCACGGTGCCGGCCGACCGTGGAGTTGTCAATAACGCTGACCAGCATGCCCGCCGATATACATTAGGACAAGCACTGATAGCTGTCGCTGAGGGTAAGCAACTCTAATGCTCGATTTGCATCGGCTCCGGCTGCTGCGGGAGTTCGCCGACCGGGGCACGATCGCCGCCACCGCGGCCGCCCTCGGCTATACGCCGTCCGCGGTGTCGCAGCAGCTCTCCGCGCTGGAGCGGGAGGCGGGGGCGGCGCTGCTCGACCGGGCCGCACGATCGGTCGAGCTGACCGACGTCGGCCGCCAGCTCGCTGTGCACGCGGAAATCATCCTGGCCCAGGTCGAGGCGGCTGAGGCGGACCTGTCCGCGTCCGGGCGTGAGCCGTCCGGGCGCGCCGCCGTGGCGGCGTTCCCCACGGCCGCGGCGGCGTTCGCGCCGGCCCTGGTCCGCAGCATGCGCGCGCACCCCGGACTGACGCTGCTGCTCCAGCAGGCCAAGGCGGGCGAAGGGCTGCGCCGGGTGCGGTCCGGCGAGGTGGATGTGGCCCTCGTCGATGACTGGGCCGGCTGCGCTCCCGGAGAGCGGGCCCACCTTGCTGCGGTACTATGCGCTGCTCCGCGACCCGGTGGTGCTCATCGTCCCGCGGGATCACCCGCTGGCCGACCCGGCGGTGCCGGTGGATCTGCGCCGGCTGCGGGAGACCGGCCGGTGGATGGCCGCTCCGGAGGGGGAGCCGTCCCGGCAGGCCGTGGACCGGCTGCTGGAGACCGCCGGCGGCGCGCCCGCCGTGCCGTGGGAGTTCGAGGGCCTGGGGACCATCGTCAGCCTGGTGGCCCGGGGCATCGGCGTCGCCGCCGTGCCCAGGCTGGCGCTCGCCACCGGTGAGCGGCGGGTGGTGGTCCGGGAACTGCCCGGTCCCGCCCCGGCCCGTGACGTGTACGCCGTGGCGCGGGCGGCGAGCGTCCGCCGCCCGGCGGTCACGGTCATCCTCGCCGCCCTGACCGGGGCAGGCGCCGCACTCGACAGGGCACCTGACCGGGTCAGGCGTCGCGCTCGATAGGGCAGCTCATGCACCGGGGCCCGCCCCGCCCGCGGCCGAGTTCGCCGCCGGGCACGGTGATCACCTCGATGCCGTTCTCCGCCAGGTAGGCGTTGGTGGTCACGTTCCGCTCGTAGGCGACCACCACGCCTGGCTCCACCGCGAGCACGTTGCACCCGTCGTCCCACTGCTCCCGCTGCGCCGAGCGGACGTCCTGGACCGTGGTCAGCACGGTGATGGACGGCAGGCCGAGCGCGGCCGCGAGCGCGGTGTGCATGTCCTCGGGCGGGTGATCGGTGACCTTGAGCTCGTGCTCGCTCGCGCCCGGCTCGATCGTGTATGACGCCAGCATCCCCATCCCCGCGTACTTGATGAACACGCCGTAGTCCGCCATGGTCAGCAGCGTGTCCAGGTGCATGAACGCCCGCCGCTTGGGCATGTCGATCGCGAACAGGCATGAGGCGGCGCCGCGGGCGAACAGCCGCAGCGCCAGCAGTTCCAGGGCCTGCGGTGTGGTGCGCTCGCTCATGCCGGCCAGCACGGCGCCGTTGCCGAGCACCAGGATGTCTCCGCCCTCGATGGTGGCCGGGGCGGCGTCGGCGCCGCGGTACCAGACGTCGAAGCCGGCGTCGGCGAACATGGGGTGCCAGCGGTAGATGGCCTGCGCGAACGCGGATTCCCTGACCCGCGCCTGGCGGCGCATCGCGTTGATGGACACTCCGCCGTAGATCCAGCAGGCCGTATCCCGCTGGTAGAGGACGTTGGGCAGCGGGGCGAGCACGAACCCGTCGGGGTCCAGCGAGTGGAAAGTGATGCTCTTCGGCTCCGGTCCCAGCTCGGCGATCTCGCGCTTGGTGATCCCGCCCACCAGGTACCGTGCGAGCGTCGGCGAGTCGAGCCCGTCCACGGCCGCGCGCAGCACGTCGGCCGCAAGCCGGCCGTGCAGGCGCTGGTCGAACGCGATGTCCAGGAGGTAGTCGCGCGCCGCACGGACATCCAGCGTCCGCGCGAGCAGGTCGGCGTAGTAGTGGACGACGACCCCCCGCGCGCGCAGCGCGCTGGCGAACGCGTCGTGCTCCTCCTGCGCCCGGCTCACCCACAGCACGTCGTCGAAAAGCAGGTCCGCCGCGTTGTCCGGGGTGAGCCGCTTGAGCTCCAGGTCAGGCCGGTGCAGGATCACCTGTCGCAGGCGGCCTACCTCGGATTCGACTTTGAACATGACACCTGTCTCCCTCGATCGGCGCCCGGTCTCCCTCGATCAGCGCCCGGCCGCCCCCGTGCGGCGGCGTCCTGGTGCGACCTTAGCCGTCGCCGCCGGTCTAGGATCTCGCCGTGGACCTGGATCTTTCCCATGACCCTGCCAGCCTGACCGCATCCCTGGTCGACATCCATTCGGTCAGTGGTGACGAGAAGCTGCTGGCCGATCTGATCGAAGCGGCTCTGCGGGACCTCCCGCACCTGTCGGTGCACCGCGACGGGGACGCCATCATCGCCCGGACCACGCTGGGCAGGCCGCAGCGGGTGATCGTGGCCGGGCACATCGACACGGTCCCGATCGCCGGCAACCTCCCCTCCCGCCGGGAGGGGAACCTGCTCTACGGCTGCGGCAGCTGCGACATGAAATCGGGGGTGGCGGTCGCGCTGCGGCTTGCCGCACGGCTGACTCAGCCGTCCCAGGACGTGACCTGGGTGTTCTACGACTGCGAAGAGGTCGAGGCGGAACGCAACGGCCTGCTGCGGCTGTCCCGCAACTGCCCGCAGTTGCTGGCGGGCGACCTCGCGGTGCTCATGGAGCCCACCGACGGTGTGATCGAGGGCGGGTGCCAGGGCACGCTGCGGGCTGAGGTCGCCGTGCATGGCAAGCGCGCGCACAGCGCCCGGGCCTGGATGGGCCAGAACGCTATACACCGGGCCGCCGGGATCCTCGAGTTGCTCCGTGGCTACGAACCCAGGAAACCGGACGTGGACGGGCTCACCTACCGCGAAGGGCTGAACGCGGTCGGCATCCGCGGGGGAGTGGCGGGCAACGTCGTCCCGGACGAATGCGTGGTCACCGTGAACTTCCGGTTCGCCCCCGACCGCAGCGCCGAGCAGGCGGCCGCGTACGTGCGCGGGGTGTTCGCCGGTTACGACGTCGCGATCACCGACTCGGCGCCGGGCGCCCGCCCCGGCCTGGGCGACCCGGCCGCCGCCACCCTGCTCGCCGCCGTCGGCGGTGTGCCCGGGCCAAACTCGGCTGGACCGACGTGGCCAGGTTCGCCGCTCTCGGCCTGCCCGCCGTCAACTACGGGCCCGGGGACCCTGAGCTTGCCCACTCCCCGGATGAGCACGTGGACGTGGCGCAGATCGCGGAGTGCGAAGCCAGGATGGCGGCCTGGCTGACCGCGTGAGCGCCGGGGGCGCTCCGGCGCGGCGCGGGTGCTCTCAACTGAGTCGGCGCGGGCGCTGTAGTGCTGCCTGTGCCGTCCCCCGCGCCTTACTTGACCGGCCCCGCGGCCAGGGTGAGCGAACCGGTGTGCTTGTGCCCGTTGGGATCCACCCAGGTGAGCGACACTGTGCTCCCCGGGTGGTAGTTGCCGATGACGGTGTGCAGCGACGCGGCGGAGGTCACGGTGTGGCCGTTGACCGACACGATCACGTCACCGCCCACCATCCCGGCGGTGCTCGCCGGCGTACTGCAGAACACGCCTCCGACCAGCGCGCCCGAGCTGGCCGACCCGATCGTGCCGGGCACCGGGCTGGCCAGTTCGTTGGGCAGGCACCGCCCGCTGGAGTTGACGCCGCCGCCGTCGTGCAGTCGCGGTCTGCTTGAGCTGCCGCAACTGCGTCTTCGGGCTGGGCGAGTTGCTGATCGCGCCGTTCGCCAGCGCTGGCGATCGCGATGCCGATGAACGGCGGCTGGCCGATGTGGATCGAGCCGCTGCCGTGCCCGCCCGCCATCTGGCGGACCAGCGCCAGGGCCCGGTTGATCGGGATCGAGTAGCCCATGGTGCTCGCGCCGCTGTTCTGCTGCGTGTTCGCCGCGGTGTTCATGCCGATCACCTGGCCGGCCTGGTTGGCCAGTGGGCCGCCCGAGTCGCCCGGCGGCGATGGGCGCGCTCGTCTGGAGCATGCCGTGCAGCGTCTCCGAGGTGCCGGATCCGGAGTCGCTGGCGGTGATCGTCCGGTTCAGGCTGGTGACCGATCCCGACGTCACGGTCGGCCTCCCACCCTGGCCGCCCGCGTTGCCGAGCGCCACAACCTGGTCGCCGATCTTGACCGTGCCGGAGTTCCCGACCTGGACGGTCTTCAGCCCCGACGCCCCGACCAGCCTCAGCAGCGCGACGTCCTGGGTTTGGTCCCAGCCGACGATCTGCGCCGCGTAGGTGTGGTTGTTACTGACCAGCGTCGCGTGCAGGCTCGTTCCGGTCGCGCCGTTGATCACGTGGTTGTTGGTCAGCACCAGGCCGGACGAGGAGAGGATCATGCCGGTGCCCTCGAAGACCTGCCCGGTGAGCTTGAGCTTGGAGGTGATGTCCACCATCCCCGGCTCGACCTTGCTGGCCACGCCGTTGACGTTGAGCCCGGCGGGGCCGTCGTGCCCGTTGCCCGAGGTGTTGGCGCGCGGCTTGGGGATGTTGTTCGACGACACGGCCGGCGCGTTGCCCGGGTGGCCGCGCAGCGCGAAGACCGCACCGGCGCCGACCGCGGCGGCGAGCACCGCCACGAGCACGTAGACAAGGGCGCGGCTCATCGGCCCGCGGGACGGCGGCGGGCCCGGCGGCGGGCCGTAGCCGCCTGGCGGGGACCACTGGGTCTGCCCGCTGGGCGGGGCGCCGCCCGACAGCTCCGCTGGGTAAGGCGGCCAGCCGCCCTGGCTGCCGTGCTGGGTGCCGCCGTACGGCGGCCCGGCCGGTGGCGGGCTCCACGACTGCCCCGGCGCGGTCCAGATCGGCTGGGTGCCCGGCTGGGCCTGCCACGGCGAACCCGGCTCCCCCTGAGGCTGGCTGCCCTGGCTGTAACCGGGCTGGCCGTACCCCGGCTGGCCGTACCCGGGCTGCGGCGGGTACTCGGGCGGGCCGTAGCTGGGCATGCCGTACCCGGGCTGCGGATAGCCGGGCTGGCCGTACCCGGATGGCGGGTATCCCTGGCCGTAGCCGGGCTGGGGGTAGCTGGGCTGGCCGGGCCAGGTTCCGTGGTGCTCGCCACCGGGCGGCGGCATCGCGGCGCCGGGCCCGATGGGGTCGGTCCCCGCTCCGGCCGGGTCGCTGCCAGGGACCTGTCCGCTGCCTGGGTCCTGTCCGCCGCTCGGCGCTTGCCCGGCGCCCGGGGCCTGCTCGCCAGGCGCGTCGCTGGTCATCGAGAACGGCACCCAGGAGGCTCCGGGCGCCGTTTCTCCCTGCGGCCCACCGCTCGTACCGGGCGTGGGCTCGCTGGACTCGGGCTCAACGGGGTCGCGCTGCGGCGACTGGCTCTCGTTGTCCCGGTCTTCCTGCATCCTCATCACCTCTGCCGCGGAAGTAGCCTTCGCTGCCTCGCATGGCGCCCCGTCGTGGTCCCGGCCAAAGCGCAACTTTCAGTTAGCCGTACTTTCCTGGACGCAAGCTGAATGCCTCCTGAGGTTTTCTGCTCGGCGGCCGCGACTTCCTGGGCAGCCGTGAGCCGACCCGACCGGCCAACGGAGTCAACGCCCCACTGCCATCCCCATGTTCCCCGTAACGGCGGCGGCATGTCGTTTCGGGGGGGTGATTCCGGCCGCCTGTGATAGTTCTCACGAATCCAGTCCGTGGTCGGCGAGTGGGCCGACCCGGAGGCCTCGTTCTGCACAATCTTCAAGCAGCCGGGGGAGCGCGCCTAGAGCCGCGGCGCAGGCGCCAGCCGGTGACGTGCAGTCGGAATCATGCAGCAGAACGGTCGCACCGGGGGCGAGGTCGCGGGCGAGCGTCGCGTAGACGGAGCCGGGTGTCGCGCCCGCCGCCCATTCCCGGCCCCAGCAGGTCCACAGCACGGGCGTGAGCCGCTGTGCCCGCGCGGCGGCCAGTGCCCCGCTGCTCAGCACGCCGTAGGGCGGGCGGTAGAAGCGCGGCTGGGTGCCGCTGGCCGCGGCCACCGCGTCCGTGGCCCGGGCCAGGTCGTCGCGTACCGCGCGAGGGCCGCGCAGGATGGTGTACCGGTGATCCCAGCCGTGGACACCTATCTCATGCCCCGCGTCGGCGATGTCCGCGGCCAGTTCCGGTGCCTTGACCGCCATGGACCCGAGCAGGAAGAACGTGGCCCGCAGGCCGCGGGCGGCGAGCAGGTCGAGGAAGGCGGGGGTGGATGCCGGATCCGGGCCGTCGTCGAAGGTGAGTGCCACGTGATCGGCCTGCCCGAGCCCGGCCAGCCGGGGAAACAACCGGCGGCGCACCGGGGCGAGCGCGGTGACACCCGGCCCGGCATGCGCCACGGCCAGGCCGGCCAGCGTCATGCCCGCGGCGGCGCACGCACCCGGCCAGCCTCGCCGCACGGTGGCCTTGGTCATCGCGTGAGTCTCCATCCTGCCTCCGGCGCGCCCCGCCGGACACGTGCCCTGCCTCCTGGAATGATGGCAAGGTCGGGACGATACCCGCAGCCCGCCCGGCTGACACCCAGACCGGCGGCCGGACTCAGCAAGGGGTTATGCGTTGGGAGTGCCTGCAGCACGCGTCGTCTTTTCCGAGGAGGACCGGGCGGAGGTGGCTGCCGCGGTCGCGGAAATGCTGGCCACCGGCTCGCTCACCCTCGGCCCCTACACTAAGCGCTTCGAGGCGGCCTTCGCGGCCGCTCACGATGCGCCACACGCCGTGGCGGTATCCAGCGGGACCGCGGCTCTGCACATCGCGCTGAGCGTGACCGGCGTGCGGGGCAGGGACGTCATCGTGCCCGCGAACACCTTCTACGCCACCGCGGCCGCGGTGCTCCAGGCCGGGGGGCGGCCCGTGTTCGCCGACGTCGACGTGACCACCCTGGCGCTGAACGGCGCCACCGTGGCGGCGGCGCTGACCCCGGACACCGCCGCGGTCGTGCACGTTCACATCGGCGGGCTCATCTCCCCGCACATCACCGAGCTGCGGGCGCTGTGCGACGAGCGCGGGATCGCCCTGGTGGAGGACGCCGCGCACGCACACGGGTCCACGCTCGACGGCCGGTTCGCAGGTTCGTTCGGCGTGGCCGGTGCGTTCTCCTTCTACCCGACCAAGGTCGTGACCAGCGGTGAGGGCGGAATGGTGGTCACCGGGGCCGATCACGTGGCGGACGAGGCGAGGATCTACCGGGACCAGGGCAAGGGGGCCTTCGGCGCCAACCACCATGTGCGCCTCGGCTCGGCCTGGCGGATGAGTGAGCTGCACGCGGCGACCGGGCTGGTGCACCTGCGCCGGATGGACGAGTTCATCGCCCGCCGCCGCGAGGTCGCCGCCCGCTACGACAAGGCGCTGGCCAGCGTCGACGGCCTGGTCCCGCTGGCTGAGCCACCTGCCTCGAGCAGCAACGTCTATAAGTACATCGTGCTGCTCCCGCCCGGCACCGACCGGGCGCGGTTCAAGCAGGAGGTCGTCCACGCGCTTCGGCGTCCGCCTGTCCGGCGAGGTGTACGACCTGCCGCTGCACAAGCAGCCGGTGCTCGCGGAGTACGCTGGGCCGCCTCTGCCGGTGGCCGAGGACGTTGCGGACAGGCACGTGTGCCTGCCGGTGCACTCGGACATGAGCGAGGCGGAGATCGACGAGGTGCTAACCGCGGTCACCACGGTGGCTGGCGAACTAACACGCGGGTAACGTCAACGAGACGGAGGCGCCGTGAAGCGGGCACTGCTGCTGTCCGGCTCGCTCGGGGCTGGCCACGATGTGTACGCGAAGGTCTTCGAGTCGTCGCTGGCCGGACGTGGATGGACTACGGACACCGTCGACGCCATGGCGCTGCTCGGCCAGCGCGGCGGCTCGGCGGGCGAGGCGGTGTTCCGCACCATGCTGGCCACTCCCGGCCTGTATGACGCGTTCCACTTCGCCGCCCTCCGCCCGGGCAGCCGGCTGGCCCTGCTGGCCGACGCGGCCGCGCGCCGGCAGCTGGTGCCCCGGCTGCGTGACTACCTCGATGCCCACCCGGCCGACCTGGCCATCTCGGTCTTCGCCACCGCCTCGTCCGCGGTGAGCGAGCTGGCCGACCGCTACCCGGCCATGAGCCACATCGTGCTGTGCAGCGACGTCACGCCGCACCGGATCTGGGTGCAGCCGAACGTGGACCTGTACCTGGTCACCTCGTCAGCGGCGGAAGCCGCGGTGCGCCGGTACCAGCCCAGGGCCCGGATCCACGTCATCCCGACGCTCGTCCGGCCTGGCTTCTACGACCCGCCGTCCAGGGCCAAGGCCAGGGCGGACCTCGGGCTGCCCGCCGACGACCGCACCGCGCTGCTGATGTCGGGTGCCTGGGGCCTCGGCCCGCTCGCCGAGGCCGCCACGGCCCTGGCCGACGCGGGGGTCCAGGTGCTCGCGGTCGCCGGGCGGAACGCCAGGCTGGAGAGCCGGCTGGCCGCCGCGGCGGCCCATCGGTCGCGGCTGCATGTGTTCGGCTTCACCGACCAGATCCCGGCGCTGATGAGCGCGGCCGACCTGGTGATCACCAGCTCCGGTGACACCTGCGCCGAGGCGCGGGCGATCGGGCGGCCGCTGCTGTTGCTCGACGTGGTTCAGGGCCACGGGCGGGACAACCTCCAGCACGAGCTGGAGATAGGGGAGGCGGACGTCGTCTCGGCCCGCCCCGGGGACGTGGTCCGCTCCGCGCTGGCCGCCCTGGACCGCCCGCCGTCGGCTCAGGCCGGCCCGGGCAAGTCCCCGGCCGACTGGGAGGATGCCTTCGGGGCCGCCCTGGAGGACATCGGCCTGAGCGGGGCCTGAGCGCCTGGGCGGGGGCCTGACCGGGTCAGGGGTCAGCCGGGCAGGGCCGGGGCCGGCCGGTGGCGCCGGTGGCGGTGATCGCGGTCATCATGATCTTGTCCAGGTAGCTGCGCTGGCCGTTCAGCACGCGAAGGTCGTGTGTCGAGCTTGGCGTTGGCGGCGGCCCTGGCCGTGCCGTGTGCGCGCAGCGCGGCCGCGACGTCGTACTGCACCCGTTGCGCGTCGGGGAAGGCCCAGGTCACCAGGCCGTTGACCACCCGGTCCAGGTGGAACGTGGACAGCGACTCCTGCACCTGGTACTGGGCCAGGTCGTCCAGCGGCATGCTGTTCGCCGGGGAACAGTTGCTGGCCCCGTAGGTGGCAACGCCGATGGCCGTGTGCAGGTTGTGACTGGCTCCGGACTCGATCGCGTGCAGCACGGTGAGTGACTCGCTCACCCCGCCCGCGCAGGACTGGATGCCGGTCTTCATGTCGTGCAGGAAGCCGTTCAGGTCGGTGGCGCGCTGCGACCGCGTCGGGTGGACCGCGATTCCGACCAGCACCGCCGCGGCCACGACCAGCAGTCCCGCCGCGATCAGCCAGCGCGGGGTCCGCTGCGTCGGCCAGCGGACGTGGCGGATGGGGACATAGGGCGGGGCGGGGTCGGGGCCCGCACCGTGCGGGTCGGCCTGGGCCGGGGTCTGCATGGCCCTCCTCAGCGGTTCCGCTGCGTCATCAAGGTGGCGCCGCTGTCGAGTTCCGCCTGGGTCACCGCGCCGAAGACGCGCTTCACGATGACGTGCCGCGCATTGAGGAAGAACGTGGCCGGCAGCCCGGGCAGGCGGTAGGCCGTCGCCGTCTTCATCGGCAACGGGTCCACCGCCACCGGGTAGGTGACCCCGCTCTTGTGGATGAAGGACAGCGCGGCGGACGCCTGGTCGTTCACGTCGATGCCGACGACCCTGACCGTGCCGTGCCTGGCCCGGTAGAACCGGGCGATCAGCGGCGTCTCCTTCTGGCACGGGCCGCACCAGGACGCGAAGAAGTTCACGATGACCGGGCGGCCCGCCAGGGACTGCAGCGACAGATGCTGGCCGGGCCGGCCCAGCACGCTGAGCGTGAAGTCCTTCGCCTTGCCGTAGTCACGCGGGGCGGACGCGCCGGAACCGACGGTGGCCCCGACCACGATGAGCACCACGGCGACCGTCACCACCACGGCGGCGATCACGGCAATACGCGGGCTGCGCAGCGCCCGGCTGCGCCAGCTTGATGTCGCGGTCACAACTCCTCCACCCTTGCCGTCATCGCCCGGCCGCCCTCGGGCATGCCGTCCTGTCCTGCCAGCATCCTCGCGCCCGGTGCCGCGCCCTCCGCCGGGCCGGACGACGGGGTGAGGAGGGGGAGCACCAGCTCGAACTCGCTGCCCCTGCCCGGAGTGCTGCGTACCCTGACCTCGCCGCCGTGGGCCCGGGCTACCGCCCGGACCAGGGCGAGGCCCAGGCCGGTACCGCGGGTCCCGCCGAGCTGGGAGCCGGTGCGGAACCGTTCGAATATCCGGTCAAGCTCGGCCGGGAGGATGCCCTCGCCGTCGTCCGCGACGATAATACGGGCGGTCTCCCCGTCCCAGCCGCGCAGGACCGACAGCCGGATCGAGTCCCCCTCGGCCGTGTGCCGGACGGCGTTCTCCAGCAGCGCGTCGACCGCGAGGCCGAGCCGCTCGCGGTCGGCTTGGACCAGCACCGGGTCCAGCGTCCCCAGGCTCCAGCGCCGGTCCGCGGTCGGCCGCCACTTGCGCAGCACCTCCATGTGTACCGGTCCAGCGCGACCGGCTCGGGGTGCAGGAAGTCCGGGTCCTCCGATGCGGCGATCATCAGCAGCCGCTCGCCGAGGCGCCGGAGCCTGGCCAGCTCGCCGACGACCACCTGGATGTCCCGTGCCTCCGGCCGGCCTGGCCAGCTCGCCTGCCAGCAGCTCGGCGTGGCCCAGCGCGATCGTGATCGGCGTGCGGAGCTGGTGCGAGGCATCCTGCAGGAACCGGCGCTGGGTGGTCAGCAGCCGGGCATTCCTCGCTGACCAGTCGCGCTCGGTGTCCGCGGCCAGCCGTCGCTGTGCGTGCCAGACCATCATCCAGAACATGGCGGCCATCAGCGGCACTTCGTTCAGCTCGTCCACCGTCTCGGTGCCGTGGAGACGTCCCAGCCGATCGCGGCGGCCGTGGTGACCATGACCACCGCGAGCACCCAGGCGGTCGGCCTGGTGGACCAGACCCGGAACCCGTAGAGCAGCGTGAGGCTGATCCAGATGAAATGAAACGGGACGGTCTCCCAGTGCGAGAAGATCACGATCGCCACGAGGTTGACCAGCGAGAAGCCGGCCCAGGCCACGTCCACCCAGGCGAACGGCCAGTGGACGCGGGGGCGGTGGACCGGCCACCGCAGCCCCGGCGGCCGGTGCGGCCACCGCATGGCCAGGCGGTGGAACGGCAGCCTGGCGGACCGCGCCGCCAGCCCGGGATGGGCTGCGCGCCGGGGATGCGCCGCGCGCCGGGCCGGGCCGGTCCGCTGCCTAGGAAGCGAGCCGATATCCCTCACCGCGCACCGTCTTGATCAGGTCGAAGCCGAGCTTGGACCGCAGCCGCCGCACGCAGACGTCCACCACGTTCGAGCCTGGGTCGAAGTCGTAGCCCCAGACCGTGGCCAGCAACTGGCCCTTGCCCACCGACTGGCCCGCGTGCTCCATCAGCTCGCGCAGCAGCAGAAACTCCAGCCGGGTCAGGGCGACCGGCCCGTGGCCGATGTTGGCCTCCAGCCGGCCCACATCCAGGACCAGGTCGCCGGCCTTGAGGACCTCGCTGAGCGAGATGGCGTCTCCGCGCCGCGCAGCCGCACCCGCACCCGGGCCAGCAGTTCGGCCAGGGAGAAGGGCTTGGTCAGGTAGTCCTGCGCGCCCAGTTCCAGGCAGTCGACCTTGGTGGTCACGTCGGCGAGGCAGGACAGCACCAGGACGGCCTGCTCGCGGCGCTCCTTCAGCACCTGCGCCAGCACCGTGCGGCCGTCGATGTCCGGCATGATCAGGTCCAGGATGACCAGGTCGTAGTCGCTGGCCTGGGCCATGCGCAAGCCCTCGGTGCCGCAGCGGGCGGCCGCCACGTGGTACCCGGCGGTGACGAGCGCGCGGGTAATGAAGTCGCGGATTCTCGGCTCGTCCTCCACGAGCAGGATGCGCGGCCCCACGTGGATTTGTGCCTGCTCAGCAGTTGTCATGGGAGTCTCGTCTTTTCGCCGTACCCGCGCCGGTCATGCGGGCGGGCCGGTCTGGCCCGCGGGTAAGGGCGGCGGGGTCTGGCTCCTTCTCCTGAGGATCCATCGCGCTGCGACGTTAGGTCAACCAGCATTCCGCAAACCATTGCAGTACCTGCTACCCAGATGTCGCACATACCGCCTAGCCGAGGTCCCGCAGGTGACGGGCGAGCGCGCCAAGCGGGCCGGAGCCTGTGCCGCTAGCGTAACTGAGTGATTACACGCTGTCATTGATACAGATGTCCACCGGATGCCGTTACCTGCCAGCTTGCCATGATCATGACAATTTCGTCATTGAGTGCCCGCAATGTTGCCGTCGGGGCCCGGATGCTCGGAGGATCAAGCTCGTAACAGGCCTCCGGCCGGGGTCCTGGGGACATACGCGGCCGGCCCAGTCGCGTGCGCAGGGCGCGCCCGCGTAGAAGCGAGGTGGTGACTGGTGTCTCTGCCAGTCCGTATCGCGGCCCTGCTCGTCGCCTTCGCGGCCGTGGCCGTCGGTGCGGCGTTCATCGTCATCCATTACTTCCTCGGCAGCCCGCCGCAGGTCACCTTCAACGCCTCGGGCGGGGTGACCAACGTGGTGCTGCAGGAGGATGCGCAGAACACGGTGTCGAGCAGGCCGGACTGGGTGAGTTACTTCGTCCAGAACCCGGCCACCAAGCAGTGGGTGCACACGACGCTGTTCTCGGTGCCCAAGGGGACCACGGTGCACATGACGATCCTGGGCTACGACGGCTGCACGCCGCTGCGGAACAACTTCTGGAGCCAGGTCCAGGGCACGATCGGCGGCCGCGTGAACTACAGCATCGTCAACAACAAGGGCGTCGCCACCCCCACCAGGTCGGTCTCGGTGATCAACTCCTACGCGGGCTGCACGGTCGGGCACACGTTCGCGATCCCGTCCCTGCACCTGTTCGTCCCGGTCGCCTCGCCCGGCGCCCTTGACTCGGCCAACAACCTGTGCGGCGTCTCGCCGTGCACGTCCGGCCCGCACTCGGTGATGACGTTCAACTTCAGGGTGCCCGACTTCGGTGCCATCTTCCGCTGGCAGTGCTTCGTCCCGTGCGGCGGCGGGTTCCTGGACGGCAACGGCGGCCCGATGGCGACCATCGGTTACATGACCGGCAACATGGAGGTAAGAGCCTGATGGCCACTCCCGAGGCCCCCGCGGCCAGCGCCCAGGGCGAGCCGAACCACGGGATGCGGATCTTCCTGATCTGGCTGCCCCTGGCGCTGATCGCCGATCTGCTCATCTGGTTCCTGCTGTATCCGCACCTGCCACCGGGCGACATGTCGTCGTCGGCGTCGCATCAGCAGTTCGACATCGCTGTTATGGCGGTGGCCGCCGCGCCGGTGCTGCTGTTCGTGTGGATCTACGCGGGGTATGCCCTCATCACCTGGCGTCACCGGGAAGGCGATGACGAGGACGGCCCGCCGATCTTCGGCAACACCAAGATCCAGGCCACCTGGATCGGCGCCACCTCGGTCATCGTGCTCGGCCTGTTCGTGTTCGGCACCGTCGAGCTGATCGTCCCGGCGGGCGCGGGCGCGGGCGAGGGGCCCGCGCCGATCTGGCAGCCCAACACCAACAACCGTCTCCAGGTGCAGGTGATCGGGCAGCAGTGGGCCTTCACCTACCGCTACCCGCAGTTCGGCGGCATGGAGAGCAGCGAGTTGCTGCTGCCGGACAACACGTGGGTCGAATTCCACGTCACCTCGCTCGACGTCATCCACAGCTTCTGGGCCTACAAGCTCGGGGTGAAGGCCGACGCCAACCCCGGCGTGGACAACGTCGCCTTCACCCAGCCCAAGCAGCTGGGCATCTTCCGGGTGCAGTGCAACGAGCTGTGCGGCCTGTGGCACGGCGCCATGTACAACTACGGCCACGTGCTGACGCAGACGGCCTTCCATGCCTGGGCATCCGCCTTGCAGTTCAAAGAGGCGAACAACGGCACTCCTGTCCGCGCTGCCGCCCTATGCCACCACCTACGACCCGACCGTGGTCCCGCAGCTCGCCTCCTCGATCGTCAAGATCGACGGCATCACGGGCGCGGCCGGTTACTACTACCCACCGCAGGATCCGGTGACGCCATGATCCGGTCCCGGCCGCGAACGGCCAGCCCCCTGACCACGACGAGCCCGAAGAAGAGGTGACCGGATGGCTATCGACGTTCAGCCAGGTGCGGGCCGGATGCAGCCCGTGTCCGGTGGTCCGGAGAGCGCTCGGCCCTGGTGGATGAAGCCGGCGGTACACACCGGCATCGTCGGCGCCGTGATCGGCTACTTCCTCGGTCACTGGGTGGGCAACCTGCTGTCCAGCAACTACGCGCAGAACGCGCTGTCGGACACCAACGACTTCCCGATCGTGCTGGGCTACCTGCTCGGGGTCGTCGGGTGGCTGGCCGGCCTCGGCGTGTTCAACGACCTCGGGCGGATGATGCTCGGCAAGCCGCTGCGCGACGTCGAGCACGCCCCCGCCGGGGGCCTGGCCAAGTACTTCAGGTACACCCTCGACCACAAGGTGGTCGGGATCCAGTACCTGTTCGGCATGATCACGTACTTCCTCACCGGCGGCCTGTTCGCCATGGCGATCCGCACCGAGCTGCTGTCGCCGACCTACCACGTGCTGAGTTCCAGCGCCTACCTCATGGTGGTGGGCGAGCACGGCACGATGATGATGATGATGATGTCGTCCGTCGTGCTCGGGCCGTTCGGCCAGTACTTCGCGCCGCTCATGATCGGCTCGAAGCGGATGGCGTTCCCGCGGATCGAGGCGATCGGGTTCTGGCTCACGCCCGCCGCCTACGTCATCCTGCTCTCCGGGGTCCTGTTCGGCGGGTTCCCCACCGGCTGGACCGGCTACGCCCCGCTGAGCATCCAGGCCGGCCAGGGTATGGACGCCTACGCGATCGCGTTCGGCCTCATGGGGATCTCGATGATCCTGGCCGGCTTCAACATCATCGTGACCTACATCAACTACCGGGCGCCCGGCATGCGGTGGAGCCGCCTGCCGATGTTCGTCTGGTCGATGTTCACCGTCTCCTTCCTCCAGGTTCTTGCCGTACCGGTGATCGTCGCCGGCTTCTACATGCTGATCGCCGACCGGACCGCGCAGACCGCCTTCTTCGTGAACCAGCTCGGCGGCAGCAGCTACCTGTACCAGAACGTGTTCTGGTTCTTCGGGCACCCCGAGGTGTACATCCTGGCGCTGCCGGGGTTTGGGGTGGTGTCGGAGATCATCCCGGTGATGTGCCGCAAGCCGCTGTTCGGCTACCGGACGGCTGCGGCGGGCATGATCGGCGTTGCCCTGCTGAGCTTCTTCGTCTGGCAGCACCATCTGTTCGACAGCGGGATCAACCCGGACATGCGGCCGCTGTTCATGCTGACCACGGAGCTGATCTCGATCCCGACCGGGTTCATCTACCTGGTGGCGCTCGGCACGTTCTGGAAAGCGAAGATCAGATTCACCGTCCCGATGCTGTTCTGCCTCGCGCTGTACTTCAACTTCCTGATCGGCGGGATATCCGGGGTGTTCCTGTCCGACGTCCCGGCGGACACCACGGAGCACGGCAGCTTCTTCGTGATGGCGCACTTCCACTACACGATCATGGGCGGGCTGATCTTCGCCTTCTTCGCCGGCATCTACTACTGGCTGCCCAAGATGATGGGGATCAAGCTGAACGAACGGCTCGGCAAGATCCACTTCTGGACCATGTTCATCTTCTTCAACTCGACGTTCCTGCCGCTGTTCGCGGCCGGCCTGCTGGGCCAGTCGCGGCGGGTGTTCGAGTACGAACAGCGGCTCCAGGGGATCAACATCTGGGTCTCGATCTCCGCGTTCCTGCTGGGCGGGTCGTTGCTGATCTTCCTGATCAACTTCATCATGTCCACGCTCGTCTGGCGGGAGAAGGAAACCGGCAACCCGTGGAACTCCCGCGGGCTCGAATGGCAGGTGTCCTCGCCGCCGCCGCCGGAGAACTTCAAGCGCATCCCGGTGATCCTGTCCGGGCCCTACGAATACGGCGTCAAGGATGCCCCGCCGGTGGCTGACCTGAACCCGCCCGTTGGGGTCGTCAGCGCCGCGTACGCGGGCGCTGGAGCTGTGGAGGCATAGCGATGTCCGAGGCAACCACACCGTCGGCGGGCGGAGCTGAGCGCGGAAACCGAGGAGGCTGGCTTCTACCACGAGGCCGGGCTCAACGCGGCATGGACGGCGTCACGGCTGGCCATAGGCGGGCTCTGCTTCCTGTTCGGCACCTTCGTGTTCGCCTACTTCTATCTGCGCTCGGTCAACTCCTCGGGCAGGTGGCTGGGCTCGGGGTACCACCCGCCATCGATACTCATGGGCAGCATCATCATGGCGGCGGTGGTGGTCAGTGCCGGTATCCAGTACGCGGCCCTGCAGCAGATCAAGGCGGGCCACAAGGGGCTGTGGCAGATCGGCGCCCTGATCGCCCTCGTCCTCGGCGTCGCGGCGGTGGTTCTCCAGATCCTCGAACTGCTCTACCTGCCGTTCTGGCCGGGCAGTTCGGGCTTCTCCAGCGTGTTCACCGGCTTCTACCCGGTGTTCCTCACCGTCGTGCTGGCCGCCATGATCTGGCTGGAGACGCTGCTCGCCCGGTCGCGGTTCATCCCGGCCATCTCCTTCGTGGAGCAGCCACCCACCTACACCGAGGCGTTCGCGGTCCAGCGATTCCAGGCGGGGCTGTCCGGCTTCACCCTCGTGTGGAACTTCCTGGCGGTGATGGCGGTGCTGTTCTGGGTCCTGTTCTACGTGATCCCTCGCTGACCGGGCGCAAACCGTCATGACCATGGTGGCCTCGCACTGGTCGGCCAATGCCGTGGCCCTCGCCGTGGTGGCCGTGGTGGCCGCCGTGCACCTGCGCGGCACCCTCGCCGTAACCAGCGGCGCACGCCGCCGCGGCGAGGGTGTACCGCGCGGGCTGTGGCGCGAGGCGGTGATCTTCTACGCCGGGCTGCTCGTGGTGCTGGTGGCGCTGGTGTCCCCCATCGGGTACTGGTCGCTGCGGTACATCTGGGTCAGGTCGGTGCAGGATCTTCTGCTGGCCAATGTCGCTCCCGCGCTGATCGTGCTCGGGGGCCGTGGCTGGCACTGCGCCGAGGGCTCGAGGCGCAGCGGCAAGTACAGCGGCGGGGCCTGGGGTTCTCACCAGCCGGGGTGTCGTCCAGCGCCAGGGCACTGCCCGCTCCGGGCTGGGCGCGCCTGCCGGTGCTCGCCGTGATCGCGTTCAACGTGGTCTGGGTGGGCTGGCACGTCCCCGTGCTCTACGACGCGGCGCTGCGGTATCCGGCCGTGTACGCCGCGGAGATCGTCTGCTATCTCGGGCTCGGGGTGCTGCTGTGGCTCCAGTTCATCGGTTCCCGCCCGCTGAGCCCTGCGCTTACCCCGCTGCGCCGGGTGATGCTGGTAGCAGGCACAATTACCGTGGGCACGTTGCTCGGCATGGTGCTGGTGTTCGGCTACGGGCTCGCCTACCCCGCCTATCTGGGGCCCGGTCAGCACGTACAGAGCGTGGTGTACGACCAGCAGACGGGCGGCGCGGTGCTGTGGGTGCTCATGCTCCCGGCCTACGTCACCGTCGGCATCGCTCTCCTCATCAGGTGGCTGAACGATGAGGAGTCGCAAGCCCTGACAGCCGGTTTCGACCGGTTGCTCAAGCCCGCCAAGTCGGCCTGGCCCTCCCGGCCCGGCCCTTAGATGATCAAGTAAATCGCACCAGAAGGCAGGAGTGATCGCCATGTCGCCAACGGGTGACTGGACCTACGGCGCGGCCATACTTACCTTCGTGTTCCCCATGCTCTTGTTCATCGCCGTGGCCGGGTGGCTGTACGTCGTCTACACCAAGCCGCACCTGGTGCCCGGGCACCGGTACACGATGCAGGTGGGCTCGGTCGCGGCCACGGCGGCGCCAGGGGTGCCGGGGGCGCCGGCCCGGCCGGCCACTCCCACCGCGGTCGACACGTCCGCCATCACCCGCGAGCAGCCGCCCGGCAGCGGCGTGGAGGGCTAGCTAGTGCCACCAGCTTCCGCGGACGCGCTCCCGGCAGTCGGCAACCCTGCCGGGCGGAGGTCTCTGCGGGCCATGGGCCCGGCGCTGTTCGCCCTGACCAAGCCGAGGATCGTCGAACTGCTTCTGGTCACGACGATCCCCACGATGCTGCTCGCGGAGCGCGGGCTGCCCTCGGTACGCATTCTGCTGGTAACGCTCGTCGGCGGCGCGCTAGCCGCCGGCAGCGCGAACACCATCAACTGCTACATCGACCGCGACATCGACGCGATGATGCGGCGCACCTCACGCCGCCCGCTGGCGCGCCCGGCGCCGATGGCCGTGGTGAAGCCTTACGAGGCGCTGCTGTTCGGCATCATCCTCGGCGCGGCGTCCACCGTGCTGCTCGGCACGCTGGTGAACTGGCTGTCCGCGATCCTGGCCGACGGTGCCATCCTCTTCTACGTATTCGTGTACACGATCGGCCTGAAGCGCCGGACCGCGTCCAACATCGTGATCGGCGGTGCGGCCGGCTGCTTCCCCGTCCTGGTCGGCTGGTCCGCGGTGACCGGCAGGGTGGGGCTGCCCGCCATCGTGTTGTTCGGGGTCATCTTCTTCTGGACGCCGCCACACTTCTGGGCGCTGGCCATGAAGTTCCGCGATGACTACGCGGCGGCCAGCGTGCCGATGCTGCCGGTGGTCGCGCCCGCCTCGGTGGTGGCCCGCAAGATCCTCTTCTACTCCTACGTGATGGTGGCGACCACGCTGGCGCTCGCCCCCTACGCCGGCTGGCTCTACACGATCTGCGCGGCCGGCCTGGGCGCCTGGTTCCTGGTCGAAGCGCACCGCCTGTATACCCAGGTCGCCCGGGCAAGCGAACCCGCCGCGGTCACCTCCGCTGCGCCCGCCCCCGCCCCGGCCGCCTCCGTTGCGGCCGCCCCCGCCCCGGCCAAGTCCGTGGCTGAGGGAACCTGCGCCGGGATCGCCCAGCCCAGCCCGCACCCCGCGCCGATGCGCCTGTTCCACCTGTCGATCGCCTACCTGACCCTGCTGTTCGCCGCCATCGCGGTCGTCTCCCTGCTGCCCTGGGGCCGCTGGTAGGGCGCCGGAGACGGCACAGGCAGCACACAAACGCAAGCACTCGCTCATGTGGCGGCGGGGACGGCTAAGGTCGCCGTCACGCCTCATGTCTGCTCATGTGAGGGGACCGCCGCCGATAGCACGGGCGCCGATCAGGTGGATCTGGCCAGCCGGGCGGCCAGCGCTTGGACCCTGGCCCGGAGCTCGCCGGGTTCCCGGACGGTGAAATCGCAGCCCAGCCCGGCGAGAATCCCGGCCATCCAGTCCAGCGAGTCCACCCGCATGCGGAGCAGGGTCCCGTCGCCGTCGGCGGCCAGCTCCGCGAGCGCGGCGGGCAGGCACGGCGCCACCTCGTCCGGCGGGGCGTGCAGCAGCACCTCCACCCGCCACGTCCACGGCACGCGGGCAAGTGAGCGGCTGACGTACGCAACGGCATCGAATCCGTCGCCGGGCCCGGCCGCGGTGCCGGTGGTCACGCTGATGTGCCGCATGCGGTCGACCCGGAACGTGCGCAGGGCGCCGCGGCCGTGGTCGTACGCGGCGAGGTACCAGCGTCCCGCGTGGACGACCAGCCCGTGCGGGCTCAGCTCGCGGCCGGTCAGCTCCCCGGTGAACGACTCGTAGCTGGCCCGGACCCGCTGGCGCAGCCGGATCGCGGCCGCGAGTTCGAGCACGGCCTGCCCAGCCACCGGAACCACGGGCATGGCAGGCACGGTGAAGCCGAGCGTGGCCTGGAGCGCCTCGATGCGGTGCCGCAACGTCGCCGGGAGCACCCGGTGGATCTTTGCCAGCGCGCGGTCGGCGCCGTCGGCCGCGATGTCCAGGCCAAGCCGCCGGGCCACGGAAAGCCCCAGGACGGCCGCTACGGCCTCGTCATCGGTCAGCATCAGCGGGGGCAGCCGGTAACCGGGCCGGAGCCGGTAGCCACCCCCGGCGCCCCGCTCTCCCTCAACGGGGATACCGAGCGCCTGCAGCGCGGTGATGTAGCGCCGGACGGTCCGCCGGTCCACGGCCAGCCTGCCGGCGATCTCGCCGCCCGCCGTGACGGGCCGCTCCTGGAGCATTTCCAGGAGTTCCAGCAGCCGGGCCGTGGTGGTGAGCACGGGGGTAAGTCGACCACAGACAGAGGGCGTAAATCGCCCTATTTGGCCGCTAGCGTGATCGGCGGCCACAGGACGTGACCGCGACAGCGACCAAGGAGGAACCCCGTGGGGCAGCCAGAACGCGTGCATACAAGCGGCGTGGATGACTTCGACTTCTGGATGGGACGGTGGCACGTGCACAACCGGATGCGGCGCAAGTGGCTCGCGGAATGCGACGAGTGGGACGAGTTCGAGGCGACCGTCGTCGCCCACAAGATCCTGGACGGCCTGGGCAACCAGGACGAGTTCCGGACCTCCCATGCGGGCGGGTTCACCGGCATGTCGTTCCGCTTCTTCGACCCCGCGACCGGGCAGTGGTCCATCTACTGGGCCACCACCCGCCGGCCTGGCGTGCTCGATCCCCCGGTGATCGGCGGCTTTTCCGGCGCCACCGGTACCTTCAACGGCACCGACACCCATCAGGGCCGGGCCGTTCAGGTGCGTTTCGCCTGGTCGGGGGTGACCACGCCGACGCCGCGCTGGGAGCAGGCGTTCTCCGGCGACGGTGGCAAGACCTGGGAGACCAACTGGGTGATGGACTTCACCCGGGCGCCAGCGGAATAGCCGCGGGCAGCCGGATCACGGCGCGCAGGCCGGGCGAGGCATCCTCCAGCCCGGCCGAACCGCCGTGTGCCAGCGCCGTCGCCCGCACGATGGCCAGGCCGAGGCCGGAGCCGCCCGCCTCCTGCCCGTCGCGGCTGCGTGCGGCGTCGAGCCGGACGAACCGGTCAAAGGCCCGCTCCCGGTCCTTGGCCGGGATGCCGGGACCGTCATCGGACACGCTGAGCACCACGTCGTCACCATCGCGCCGCATCGTCACATCCACCCCGGATTTTGCGTAACGCGACGCATTCTCGATGAGGTTCCTTAGCAGTCGCCGCAGTCCGTCGGGATCGCCGGTGACGACGCAGCGGCCCTGGTGCTCGCGGTCACCGGCACCCGGGCGCCCGCGCTGCGCCCGGCCTCCTCGGCGGCCAGCGCCGACAGGTCCACCGGGCGCCGGCCCGGCGGCGGCCGCGTGTCGCGGTCATCGAGCCTGGCCAGCACCAGCAGGTCCTCGGCGAGCCTGGCCAGCCGCAGCGTGTCGGCCAGCACGTCGGTGGCCGTCTCGGTCCAGTCCTGCTGCTCCGGATGGTCCAGCGCCACCTCGAGCTGGGTCCGGATGCTCGCGATCGGGCTGCGCAGTTCGTGCGCGGTGTCCGAGACCAGGTCCCGCTGGCGCTGCTGGGCGTCGTCCAGGCGGGCCAGCATGTCGTTCAGCGTGACCGCGAGGACGCTGCACTTCGTCCCGCGCTTCGGGCACCGGCAGCGTCCTGGGGCGGCCCGTACCGGCCACCACCTGGGCGCCGCGGCGCAACGCGGAGATGGGGCGCAGCGTGGATCCGACCACCAGCCAGGTGACCCAGGCCAGCAACAGCAGCAGCACCGGCGTGCCGACCAGGAGCGCCCGGGTCACCGTCTGCACGGTGTCGGTCACCGGCTCGAAAGAGACCCCGGCGATCACAATGTCCCCGCTGCGGGTACGCACCGTCACGACCCGCATCGTGTACGGGATGTCGTACGGCCGGCCGTTGAGCAGGACGGCCCGGCCGGCTCGCGGCGTTGGCGTCTGCCTGGCGCCGCGGCAGCAGCGGAACCAGCCGGTCAGCGCCCGGCGAGGCGTGTGATGATCCGGCCCTGGGGGTCGAGCACCTGAACGGTGAGCGTGCCGGGGCGACCAGCAGCGGCTTCGGCAGCCGGTGTGCGTCGGCCAGCGCGGCGACCTCCCGCGCGCACCTTGCCGGGCGGTGTTGTCCACCTCCCGGGTCAGCGACGCGCGAAGCGTGGCTCGCAGCAGCATGGCGGCCACCACCAGGGCCACGGCGAGCCCTGCCGTCGTGATGATGGTCAGCCGGGCCCGCAGGCTGCGCCGCCGCCACCACCGCGACACGGCGTGGTCATCCCCCGTCGGGGGCGAGCTTGTAGCCCGCGCCGCGGACGGTCTGCAGCGCGCGGCGGCCGAACGGGCTGTCGATCTTGCGCCGGAGATAGCTCGCGTAGACCTCGACCACGTTGGGATCGACCGAGTCGTAAGCGTCCCAGACGTGCTCGAGCAGGGCGCTCTTGGACACCACCTGCCCGGCCCGGCGCATCAGGTATTCGAGCAGCGCGAACTCCCGCGGCGTCAGCTCGATTTCGGTCTCGCCCCGGCACACCTGCCGGGTGCCGGGGTCGAGGGACAGATCGCCGGCCTGCAGCTGGGCCGGCCGTGGCCGGGCACCGCGCCGCAGCAGGGCACGCAGCCTGGCGGCCAGCACCACGTAGGAGAACGGCTTGGTGAGATAGTCGTCCGCGCCCAGGTCGAGCCCGTCCGCCTGGTCGTACTCCCCGTCCTTGGCGGACAGGATGAGGATCGGTACCCAGTTCTTCTCGGCGCGCAGCTGACGGCAGATCTGGTACCCGGAGATCTTGGGCAGCATGAGGTCAAGGACGATCGCGTCGTAATCGCCCTCGCGGGCCAGGTGCAGACCATCCTCGCCGTCGTGGGCCAGGTCCACCGCGAAGCCTTCCGCTTGAAGGCCCCGGCGCACCGCGGCGGCCAGCCGCCGCTCGTCCTCTACCACGAGCACTCGCACGCTCACAGGGATACCACAGCGGAGGCACTGCACAATACTGGTAGATAGCCCGAGGTGCCCAGGCGGCCACCGACGGCCGTATGCCCACCTGGTGCGGTGCAGACGATGAGGTGTGTCATGTCAGCCATTCCAAGGTTCTCCCGCCGGGGCAGGTGGGCGGTGCCCGCGGGCGTCGTCGCGGTGGTCGCGGCGGTCGCCGCGATCTCGGCGATCACGGTCGCGCAGGCCGCACCGGCGCTGCCGCCGCGCACTCCCGCGGAGCTGCTCGCCGCGCTGGCCGGCGACAATTCGGCCCCGCCGCGGCTGACCGGCATCGTGGTGGAGACCGCCTCGCTCGGTGTCCCGCAGTTGCCGGGCGACGAGAACCCGACCTCGATCACGTCGCTGCTGGCCGGGTCGCACACACTCAAGGTCTGGTACGGCGGCCCCGGCCAGGTGCGGCTCGCGGCTCCCGTGCAGATGGGGGAGAGCGACTTTATTCTCAACGGCCGCACCGCCTGGCTCTGGCAGAGCAACACCGACTCGGTGACCCGCTTCCTGCTCCCAGCGCAGCGAGGTGAGGAGCGCAAGCCCATGCGGCCGAAGACTCCGCTCACCCCGCAGGAGGCCGCACAGCAGGCCCTGGCCGCGGTCGGCCCGAGCACCCTGGTCAGCACCGACAGCAACGTGAGAGTCGCTGGCCAAGCCGCCTACCAGCTCGTCCTGGCACCCAAGAGCAGCCAGTCCCTGATCGGCAAGGTGACGATCGCGCTGGACGCGCAGCATCTGACCGTGCCGCTGCGGGTCCAGGTGTTCGCCCGCGGCGCCAGCAGCCCGGCGTTCCAGATCGGCTACACCTCGATCTCGTTCGTCGCCCCGGCGGCCGCCAACTTCCGCTTCACCCCGCCGCCCGGCGCGCACGTGCACACCGAGATCGGTCCGGGCACCGGCTGGACCGGTTACGCGCCGCCGCGGGGCGGGCAGCCCAAGCAGGACATGTTCGCGCAGGCCCGGGTCATCGGCAAGAACTGGCTGTCGGTGGCCGTGCTGCCCGCCTCGGCGCTGTCGCAACTGGCTGGCCGGGGCAACGCGGCGAGCGTGGCCGGCGCAGGCGGCGCGGTCGGCATCCGGTGGTGGTGGCTCGATAAGCGGCTCCGCGGTGTTCGGCGCGTTGCTGGGCTCGGCCCACCCAGTGCACGGCGCGTGGGGCAGCGGCCGCCTGCTGCACACCACCCTGGTGTCCGTGCTCATCACCTCGACCGGGCACATGCTGGTCGGCGCGGTGACCCCGGCGGTTCTGTACGCGGCCGCCGCCCACGTCAAGTGAGCGCGGAGCTGGATTTCCCGGCAGCGGGCCCGGCCGGGGCAGGGGACTCCCCTGCCCCGGCCGGGCCCGCTGCCGGGGCTGCCGTCACCACGCACGGGCTGACCAAGCGGTTCCGCAGCGGCCAGCTCGCGGTGGACGGCCTGGACATGGCCGTGCCCCGCGGCTCTGTTTACGGGTTCCTCGGGCCCAACGGTTCCGGCAAGACCACGACGATCAGGATGCTGCTCGGTTTGGTGTTCCCGACCAGCGGCAGCCACGAACTGCTCGGCACGGCGATGCCCGGCGGTTCGGCACGCGTGCTGCCCCGGGTGGGGTCGCTGGTCGAGGGCCCGGCCTTCTACCCGCAGCTGTCCGGCCGGGCGAACCTGGCCCGGATCGACGCGGCGGACGCGACCGCCGACCCGCACACCGCGGGCGCGCGCGTCGGGGCGGCGCTGGAGCGGGTGGGCCTGACCGCGGCCGCCAAGAAGCACTACCGCGCCTACTCGCTCGGTATGAAACAGCGCCTCGCCATCGCCGCGAGCCTGCTCCAGCCGCGTGAGCTCATCATCCTGGACGAGCCGACCAACGGCCTGGATCCGCAGGGCACCAGGGAGGTGCGCGGGCTCATCCGGGAGATCGCCACCGGCGGCGTCACCGTGCTTGTGTCCTCGCACCTGCTCGCCGAGGTGGAGCAGATCTGCAGCCACGTGGGCGTGATGCGGACAGGCAGGCTGGTGTTCCAGGGCACTCTGGAGGAGATGCGCGCCCGTGGCGCCGCCCGGGTGCGGGTGCGCACCACCGAACCGGACCAGGCCGGCAAGGTGCTCACCAAGCTCGGGCTGGCCGACATCCAGGCCAGCGACGGCGAGGTCAGCGCCCAGATCGGCGGGCACGCGCCGGAGTCAATTTGCCGTGAGCTGGTCCTCGCCGGGGTCCCCGTGGCCGCGTTCGATACGCCGCGGCCCAGCCTGGAGGACCTGTTCGTGGAGCTCACCGGGGAGGGTTTCGATGTCGACGGCTGAGGCGGCACCGGTTTCCGCGCCCGCCCCGGACGGCGGTGCGGTGCTCGTTGGCCGGGTTCGGCGGGGTGCCGTTCGGCCGTGGCTTCGGCTGCTGCGCTCGGAGCTGGGCCTTGTCTTCCGGCGGTGGCGCAACCGGGCCTTGCTGGCCGTGGTCGTGGCGATCCCGATCCTGCTCGGTGTCGCGCTGCGGGTGGCCGTGCCGCGCGGGCGGTGGCGGTGGCGGAGCCGGGCTCGGCGCGGCGTTCCTCACCCAGGTGGCGGGCAACGGGGTGTTCCTGGCGTTCCTGTCGCTGACCATCATGCTGACCCTGGTGCTGCCGCTGGTGGTGGCCGTGGTCTCCGGCGAATCCCTGGCCGGGGAGGCGAACATCGGTACGCTGCGCTACCTGCTGGCCGTGCCGGCCGGGCGGGCCAGGCTGCTGAGCGTCAAGTACACCGCCGTCGTGATATTCGCCCTGGCGGCCTGCCTGCTGGTGGCCGCCTCAGCGCTGATCGTGGGCGTAGCCCTGTTCCCGGTCGGCCCGGTGACGCTGCTGTCCGGCAACACCGTGCCGCTCGCCGACGGGCTGCTCAGGCTGCTGTTCGTGGTGCTCTACGTGGCCGCCGCCATGGCCATGCTCGGCGCCATCGGGCTGGCGATCTCGAGCCTCACCGAGCACCCCATCGGCGCGATCGCGGCCGATCCTGATCCTCGCCGTGGCCAGCGAGGTATGCGACAACATTCCGCAGTTCGCTTCCATCGGCCCGTACCTGCCCACGCACTGGTGGCTATCGTTCGACTCGCTGCTGCGCACCCCGATCGACACGACGGAGCTACTGCACGGCCTGCTGTCGTTCGGCGTGTACATCGTCATCTTCGGCTCGATCGCCTGGGCCAGGTTCACCACCGCCGACATCACCAGCTGAGATCGGACCCGACTGCCGGACGCGTCGGCCTCGAATGCCGCAAGCGGGTCGGCTCTGCTGGCCCACCATGCGGCGGCGCCGCTGCCGAACCATCCCCATCTCAGCCCGCTGCTGCCGACATATCCTCGTTTCCGCACGCGCGAACCGGACAATCCGGACGATAAACCGTGCGTAAGTGAGGACAAGTCGTCTTGATCATGGGACGGTCAGGACTTGAGGGTGGGGAAGTCCTCTTCCCAGAACTCGGTGACGCCGCGCGGGCCGGGCGGGGCGGTGGCGTCGCCGCCGAGGCGGGCGGTCTCCTGGGCGCGCAGTTCGACTCGGCGGATCTTGCCGGAGATCGTCTTGGGCAGGTCGGCGAACTCAAGGCGGCGGACCCGCTTGTAGGGGGCCAGCCGCTCGCGGGCGTAGGCCAGGATCGCCAGCGCCGTTTCCGGTGAGGGTGCGGCGCCAGTCGCGAGCGTCACGTAGGCCTTGGGCACGGCCAGCCGGAGCGGGTCGGGGGAGGGGACCACGGCCGCCTCCGCGACCGCCTCGTGCTCGATCAGCACGCTTTCCAGCTCGAACGGCGAGATGCGGTAGTCCGAGGCCTTGAATACGTCGTCGGTGCGCCCGACGTAGGTGAGGTAGCCGTCGTCGTCGCGGGACGCCACGTCGCCGGTGTGGTAGAAGCCGCCGCGCATGGCCGCCGCGTCGCGTTCCGGGTCGCCCCGGTAGCCGGTCATCAGGCCGAGCGGGCGGCGCGCCAGGTCCAGGCAGAGTTCGCCCTCGGACCCGGCCACACCGGTGACCGGGTCGACCAGGACCACCGGATAGCCGGGCAGTGCCCGGCCCATCGAGCCCAGCTTGACCGGCTGACCGGGGGTGTTGCCCACCTGCGCGGTCGTCTCGGTCTGGCCGTAGCCGTCCCGCACGGTGATGCCCCAGGCCCGGCGGACCTGCTCGATGACCTCGGGGTTGAGCGGCTCGCCCGCCGCGACGCACTCACGCAGCGCGGTCACGTCGGCGGCCGCGAGATCGGACTGCAGCAGCATCCGCCACACCGTGGGTGGCGCGCAGAACGTCGTCACCCCCTGCTCGCCGAGCGCACGCAGCAGCACCTCCGCCGAGAAGCGCTCGTGGCCGAGTATCAGCACGGTCGCCTCGGCGTTCCACGGGGCGAACAGGTTGCTCCAGGCATGCTTCGCCCAGCCCGGCGAGGAAATGTTGAGGTGGACGTCCCCCGGCTGCAGGCCGATCCAGTACACCGTGGACAGGTGACCGACCGGGTAGGACACCTGGGTGTGCTCGACCAGCTTGGGCTGGGCCGTGGTGCCCGAGGTGAAGTAGAGCAGCAGCGGGTCGCTGGCCCTGGTCGGCCCGTCCGGGGCGAACTCCGCCGGCCCGGCGAACGCGTCGATGTAGCGGTGCCACCGGCCGGCCTCCTCGGACCCGGCTGACTGCCCGCCTGGCTCGCACCAGAACCCGCGTCCAGTCACCGGGCAGCCCGTCGAACTTCGCCCGGTACGCGGCCTCGGTCACCACGTGCCTGACGTCGCCCCGGTCGATGCGGTCGGCAAGGTCCTCGGGGCCGAGCAGCGTGCTGGCCGGGATGATCACTACGCCGAGCTTGATCGCGGCGAGGATGACCTCCCAGAGCGGGGCGATGTTGCCGAGCATGAGCAACAGCCGGTCACCGCGCCGGGCGCCAAGCCCGCGCAGCCAGCTGGCCAGCTGGTTCGACCTGGCGGCCAGTTCCCCGTAGGTCAGCGAGGTGACGCCGTCTTCGGTGGCGATCCGCAGTGCCTCCTGGCCCGGGTGATCGGCGGCGACCACGTCGAACCAGTCAAGCGCCCAGTTGAACTCGCTGAGCTGCGGCCAGGAGAACTCGCGCTCGGCCGTCCCGAAGTCCTCGCGGTGGCGGAGCAGCAGGTCACGCGCGGCCCGGAAGGCGGCCGTCCCCGAATGCGGTTGTGTCATGTAGTTCATGTTTGCAGGTCCGGCCCGGCGGGGGGAGGGGCTAATCGCCGGGCCGGACCGCTATCCCGGGAGACGGGGCCCCGGGGTTAACCGCTGGCGCGCCGTTGTGAGCGCCAGCGGGGTTAACCGAGACCTGAGGTGCCCGTCGCGCCTTACTCACGTCACGTTTCCGTTCCCGCCGCGGTTCGCGAAATCTATCGTCGTCCCTGCGCGATAGCGTTCCGGATGTGCCCAAAGTCGATACCGAGCGCCCGGGCCAGGGCGTCCCCCCCGCGGCTGTGCCCGTGGACGGACTGCTCGCCGCGGCGGTCGACGGCATCGGCGGGAAGGAACGGCCCGGCCAGGTGGCCATGGCCCTGGCCGTCCAGCGGTCCATCCGCACCGGCGAGCACCTGGCGGTGCAGGCGGGCACCGGCACGGGTAAGTCGCTGGCCTACCTGGTCCCGGCGGCGGCGCACGCGGTGGCCACCGGCTCCTGCGTCGTGGTGGCGACCGCGACGATCGCGCTGCAACGGCAGCTGATCGACCGGGACCTGCCGCGCCTGGCCACGGCGCTTGAGCCGCTGCTCGGCCGCGCTCCGACCTTCGCGATCCTCAAGGGCCGCCGCAACTACCTGTGCCGGTACCGGCTGGATGGCGGCGCCCCGGAAGAGCCAGGAGACACGCTGTTCGACCCGGCCGCCACGTCCCGGGTGGGCCAGCAGGTCCGGCGGCTGCACGAATGGGCCGCCGGCACCGAGACCGGCGACCGCGACGAACTGGTGCCCGGCGTGGAAGAACGGGCCTGGCGCCAGGTATCGGTCAGTGCCAGGGAGTGCGTCGGCGCCCAGCGCTGCACGCACGGCCACGACTGCTTCGCCGAGCAGGCCCGCGACGAGGCGGGGCGGGTGGACATCGTGGTCACCAACCACGCCCTGCTGGCCATCGATGCGCTCGAGGACTTCCCGCTGCTGCCCGACCACGACGTCGTGGTCGTTGACGAGGCGCATGATCTGGTCAACCGGGTCACCTCGGTGGCGTCGAAGGAATTGTCCGGCCCGGCGGCCGAGGCCGCGGCCCGCCGGTCCGCGCGGCTGCTGTCCGGCGACGCCCTGGACCGGCTGAGGGAGACCGCCGAAGCGGTCGGCCGCGCGCTGGCCGAGGTCCGGGAGGGCCGGATCGACGTGCTGGACGAGTCGCTGGCGGCCTGCCTTGGCTCGGTCCGCGCCACCGCGGCCGCCTGTGCCGCCGAGGTAAGGGCCAGCGGCAAGGAAAACGCCGACGATGCAGAACGCCTCGCGCTCGGCCGGATCGCCCTCGCTGCGCTGGACGACATCACCGAGACCGCGGACCGGGTACTCGGCGCGTTCGGGGACGACATCGCGTCCCGGCCGGACGTGGTGTGGATGGACCGGCCCGCCGGTGACGACAGCCGGCGCCCGCCGACCCTGCGGGTCGCCCCGCTCGAGGTTGGCGGGCTCCTGGCGGAGCGCGTCTTCCGCCGCCGGACCGTGGTGCTGACGTCCGCGACGCTGGCTCTCGGTGGCTCCTTCGAACCGCTGGCCCGGCAATGGGGGCTGCCGCCGCCGGGGGCCGGCGAGGCACGGGAGAACCCCAGCGGCGGCAGCGAAGCCGGGGACGGCACGGCCGAGGATGGCACGACCGGGGACGGCGAGCACGGTGACGGCGCGGCCGGGGGGGGCGAAGCCACGAATGGCGCGGCCGCCGCCGGGAAGGGCGGGCTGGCCTGGTCCGGGCGGGACGTCGGCTCGCCGTTCGATCATCCGCGCAGCGGCATCCTCTACGTGGCGCGCCACCTTCCCCCGCCAGGCCGCGACGGGCTCCCGCCGTCCTACCTCACCGAACTGGCCGAGCTGATCGACGCGGCGGGCGGGCGCACCCTCGGGTTGTTCTCCTCGATGCGGGCCGCCAGGCAGGCCGCCGAAGAGCTGCGAGACGTGATCAGCCAGCCGTTGCTGTGCCAGGGCGATGACGCCACCGCCCAGCTGGTCAGGCAGTTCACGGACGACGAGGCGGCCTGCCTGTTCGGCACCCTGTCGCTCTGGCAGGGGGTGGACGTGCCTGGCTCCGCGCTGCAACTCGTGGTGATCGACCGGATCCCGTTTCCCCGCCCCGACGATCCGCTTGCCTCGGCCCGGCAGCGGGCGGTGGCCGCGCGGGGCGGCAACGGGTTCATGACCGTGGCGGCCACGCACGCCGCGCTGCTGCTCGCCCAGGGAGCGGGCAGGCTGCTGCGCACGATGGAGGACCGGGGCATGGTGGCCGTTCTGGATCCGCGCCTGGCCACCGCCCGGTATGCGGGATTCCTCCGGGCGTCCCTGCCCCCGTTCTGGGCCACCACCGATCCGGCCGTGGCCCGTGGCGCGCTGCGCCGCCTCGCCGCAAGCCACCGGGGATAGGGACCGGGAGCCCGCGAACTCCCGGTCCATCCCGCGGCCGGTGCCGGTGCTATCACATGAGCCGGACCGCATGCTGTGATGCTGCCTGAGCCTTCCCCGGCACCCTACTTCAGGCCGAGGACCGCGTAGTTGTACATGCCGTAGTAGGGCTGCACGTACACGTTGGTCAGGTTCGGGCTGCGGTAGAGCAGCGACTTGGCGTAGACCTCCGGCAAGATCCCGGCGTCCTTCATGATCTGCAGGTCGATCTGGCTGGTGTAGGAGTTACGGAGCGTCTCGTTGTTGGCCGCGGCCATCTTGGTGAGCAGGCTGTTCACCACCGGGTCGTTGAGTTCCTCGATGTTGGTGTTGCCGGCCGGGCTGATGGTGTCACCAGCGGAGATGAAGTTGAAGAAGCCGTATCCGTCCGGCCAGTCCGGTGCCCAGCCGCCGAAGTCGATGCCCAGGTCATGCTGGTGCACGTACTTGGGCACACCGGCGAAGTTGCCGTAGTAGGTGCCCGCCGGGTACCCGTGCAGCGTCGTCTTGATCCCGACTTGGGACAGCGCCTGCTGCAATGCGGTCGCGGCCGCGACCTCCTTGGGCCGGTCGCTACGGTAGGCGATCCCGGTGGTGAACCCGTTGGGCTGCCCGCAGAGCTTGAGCTGCTCCTTGGCCTTGGCCACGTCACCCGCTGGTTTGGTGGTGGCCTCGTACAGATCGAAGTTCTTGTGACCGACGACGGTCGGCGGCGACACCGTGCTGGCGATCGCGCCGCCCGCGTACGGGCCGCCGTAGGCGGTCTGCAGGTTCGTCTTGTTGGCCGCGTACTCGATCGCCATCCGGCAGTGCACGTTGTTCATCGGCTTGACGACCGTGTTCAGGTAGGCGAACCACAAGAACCCGCTGAGGGGGTCGTCGGACTGCGCCTTGAGCGTCGGCGAGGACAGGATCTTCGCCCGCGCCGCCGCCTGCACCCCCGTGCCTGCCATGTCCACGTCCAGGTCGCCCGCCAGCAGCCGGTTGTCGATGTCGTTGGCGTTCATGTTCATGGTCACGGTGATCTTGCTGACCAGCTGCTTGGCGGTCGGGTCGGTGGCCGGGTTCCAGAACGTGTTCGGCACCAGCGTGAGCTGCTTGTTCAGCTGATAGCTCTGGAACTTGTACGGACCAGTGGACCACGGGTGCAGCTGATAGCTCGCGCCGGTGTCCTTGTCCGGCGGCACCGGCGCCGACTGCGGGATGGCGGTCACGTAGTTGAAGTCGGCGAACGGGTGCGCCAGGTGGAACACGATCGTGGTCGGGTTCGGCGTCTGCACCGCCGTCAGCCCGAACTCGTTCTTCTTCCGGTCCTTGTATGGCCCGGGGTAGGTCTTGGCGTTGCCGGCCAGCAGCAGCGGGTAGTACGACGGGCCCAGCGGGAACAGGCCGCGGTCGAAGGTCCGCTCCACCGCGTACTTGACATCGGCCGAGGTGACCGTCGTGCCATCCTCGAACCTGACGTTCGGCTTGAGGTGGTAGGTCCAGGTCAGGCCGTTGTCGGAGACGATGCCCGGCGTGGTGGCCAGGTCCGGGACCACTTGCAGGCCGCACTTGCCCGGGCAGGACTTGTAGGTCATCAGCGGCATCGTGTACAGCCGCGTGAAGTTCCACATGAACGCGTAGTACGTGTTCGCCGGGTCGGTGGAGTCCGGGGTGCTGCTCAGCCCGAATGTCAGCGTCCCGCTGGACTTCTTGGCGGACGAATTGACCACACCGGTGACAGCGGCGTTGAAGCTCGCCGCAGCGGACGAACCGCCGCTCCCGCCGCTCCCGCCGCTGCCCCCGCCGCCGCAGGCGGCCAGGGTGAGGATGGCTGCCGCGCCGAACGCGGCGAGCCCCATGATGCTGCGTCTCTCCATGAGCTGAAACGCCTCCGTCGTCTGTGCGGCCGGCCCGGGACCGGCGTTGTTTGGCGGCTGCTGTGCGCGCAGGACGCATCGTCCGGCCGGACGCCGTTACTGCACCGTGACGCGATCGGATGCTGCACCGTGACGTGATCGGACGGCTGCCGAAGTTACGATGCGACCGTGGTCAGGATGCAGGCAAACCATTCGGAACTCGCCGAAAGGCCACGGCCCATCCTGGTGGCAGCGGCGGGCGAGACCCCGTTGACACGGATCCGCTTCTCCCCTGACGACCTGGTGCTGACCCGCTTCGGAGAAGCCCCGGCACCGCTCCTCGAGGTGTCGGCCGGGCTGGTCGAGTTGCGGCGCCGGCTGACGCCGCCAGCCCGATGGGCGGTCCGGGCGAGGCGTGCTTTCCCCGCGACGGCCCGGCCGCTGCTTGACCTGATACCCGCGACCTTGCCGGCGCCTACGTTCGTTGACCCATCGGTGCCGGACCTGGAGGAGGGACTCGAGCTTGTGCGCGCGACTCCGGTCTCGGTGCTGCGGGAGCAGGTGCCCGCTTCGCGGCGAAGCGCTGGCCGTCCGCCGCTATGGCTTCGCGCCCTGGCAGAGGGCGAGCCCGAGGCGATGGAGACCGTGGTGCGTGCGCTGCGGGACTTCTATTTCGCCTGCATAAGGCCCCGCTGGTCACGTATTGTCGCGACGTTCCGCGCCGACGTGGCGGGCCGGCTTCCGGTCCTGGCAACCGGCGGCCTGGCCGAGATCCTCGGCACGCTGCACGAAACCCTGGCGTGGCGGGACAACTCACTGGAGCGATCGTGGCGAACCGCTGAGTACTGGCTCGACGGCCACGGCCTGCAACTCCTGCCGTCCGCGCTGTGGACCGGGCCTCCGCTGTTCTGCGACCACCCGCGGGAGCTCGGCGGAAACACGCTCATCTACCCGGCCCGGCCGCCGGCGACGGCCTACGACGAGGGCAGGTCGCGTGACCTGGCCGGACTCCTGGGGCACACCAGGGCCGCCGTGCTGCACGCGCTGCGGACGCCGCGCAGTACCGGCGAACTGGCGGCCTGCGTTGGCACCAGCGCACCGTCCGCCTCGGAGCACGCCACTGCGCTACGTGCCGCTGGCCTGGTGCACACGGTGCGCCGCGGCCGCGGCGTCAACCATTCGCTGACACCCCTCGGCCGGAGCCTGCTCAACGGGAATCTCAACGCCCACTGACCCGCCGTGGCGATCTGCCCGGGAGCGAGGCTTACCTCGGCTAGGGCAGCTTCCAGTCCACCGGGGCGGCGCCCTGCTGTTCCAGCAGCTTGTTGGCCCGGCTGAACGGCCGGGAGCCGAAGTACCCGCGGTCGGCGGAGTTGGGGCTGGGGTGGGCCGACTCGATCAGTGGCACGCCGTCGAGCAGCGGGGCAAGGTTGCGCGCGTCCCGGCCCCACAAGATCGCTACGAGCGGCGCGCGCCCGCTACCATCCGGTGCCTGCCGGGCGGCGAGCGCCCGGATCGCCTGCTCGGTCACCTCCTCCCAGCCAAGCCCGCGATGCGAGCCGGGCTGGCCGGGCCGGACGGTGAGCACCCGGTTCAGCAGCAGTACCCCACGCTCGGTCCAGGGAGTCAGGTCCCCGCTGGACGGCCTGGGATAGCCCAGGTCCTCGGAGTATTCGCGGAAGATGTTGAGCAGGCTCGGCGGCAGCCGCCGCACCGTCGGCGGTACCGAGAAGCTCAGGCCCACGGCGTAGCCCGGCGTGGGGTACGGGTCCTGACCCATGATGAGCACCCGTACCGCGCCAAGCGGCTGCTGGAACGCGCGCAGCACGTTCTCGCCCGCGGGCAGGTAGCGGCGGCCCGCGGCGATCTCTCCGCGCAGGAAATCACCCATGGCGGCGATCCGCCCGGCAACCGGTTCCAGCGCCGCGGCCCAGTCCGGGTCGATGATCTGCCGCAAATCGCGTTCCGCCATGGTCAGCCAGCTTAGAGTGCCCCGGTGCTCTCAGGACATCGGCTCTCCGCTTCACCCGGGACCGCCTGCGCCACCAGATTCGCCTCGGGCTATGACCGGATATTCCGGTCATAGCCACTCCCGCGTCACAGGAGCGATATTGTCCCCCGGGAGCGGGACGATTCTCGCCGGAGGTGCGTGGCATGAGACGCCAGGGTGGGTGGGGAAGCCGGAGCATTCGGGGAGCGCGGCGGGGGGTTCTGCTCTTAGTGGCGATGGCGCTCACCGGCGCTTCGGTGACCACGGTGACGCCCAGCGCCGCCAGCGCGATGGGCGGCGGTGCGGCGGCCCAGGCGGCTGCCGGGGCCGCGCCGCAGTTGCACGTGTCCGGGCACAAGCTGGTGAACGCCCGAGGCACCCGGGTGGTGCTGCACGGCGTGGACCGGTCCGGCACCGAGTACATGTGTGTCCAGGGCAACGGCATCTTCGACGGCCCCTTCCGCAAGGCGTCGATCAGCGCGATGAGGCAGTGGGACGTCAACGCGGTCCGCGTCCCGCTCAACGAGGCCTGCTGGAACGGTGAGTCCTACGTCAACCCCGCCTTCGCCGGGGCTCACTACCGGGACGCCATCACAAGGTTTGTGAAGCTGCTGAACAACAACGGCATGGTGGCGATTCTGGACCTGCACTGGACCGACGGCGCCTACAGCGGCCCGGGCGGCGGCTGCACGTCAGCGCAGGCGGTGTGCCAGAAGCCGATGCCGGACGCGGCCCAGGCGATCCCGTTCTGGACCTCGGTCGCCAAGACGTTCAAGGGCAACAACGCGGTCATCTTCGACCTGTTCAACGAGCCCTTCCCGGAGCAGGCGGATGGCGACAACTCGGCCGAGGGCTGGCGGTGCTGGCTGCACGGCGGCTCCTGCGCCGGCATCTCTTACCGGGTGGCCGGGATGCAGAGCCTGGTCAACGCGGTCCGGTCGGCCGGCGCGAAGAACGTGCTGATGCTGGGCGGCCTGGAGTGGTCCAACGACTTGACCGGGTGGCTGTCCCACGAGCCCAAGGACCCCGATCGTGGCCTGGCCGTGTCCTGGCACTCCTACAACTTCAACGCCTGCTCCACCAAGTCGTGCTGGATCAGCCAGGTCAAGCCGGTCATCGCCAAGGTGCCGGTCATCGCCGGGGAGATCGGCGAGAACGATTGCGCCGACACCTATCTCCACCCGCTGATGAGGTGGCTGGACTCCACGCGGACGAGCTACTTGGCCTGGGCCTGGAACGCCGACTTCAACTGCTCATCGGGTCCCGGCCTCGTCACCAGCTACGCGGGTCACCCGACCGGATACGGGATCGGCTACCGGCGGCACCTGAGGTTCCTGGCCAGGCAGCATTAAGCCAGAAGCCGCGAACACGCCTGTGACAGGCGTGACTACCGCAGAAGCTCAGGAAAGTTTCATCAGGACTGCGCGGTACTGATGATCCACGCGAGGATGAAGGCTTCCTCGCGCCAGGCGTCGTAGCGGCCGCTCCGGCCACCATGCCCGGCGGTCATCTCGGTCTTGAGGAGGAACGGGCCGCCGTGGCCGATGGCCCGCAGCCTGGCGATCCACTTGGCCGGCTCGCGGTAGAGCACCCGGGTGTCGTTCAGGCTCGTCACCGCCAGGATCGGCGGATAGGCCTGGCTGGTGACGTTCTCGTAGGGGGAGTAGGCCTTCATGTACGAGTAGACCTCGGGGTCGTGCAGCGGGTCTCCCCACTCCTCCCACTCGGCCACCGTCAGCGGCAGCGAGGGGTCGAGTATCGAGGTCAGCGAGTCCACGAACGGGACCTGGGCGACGACGCCGGCGAAGTCCTGCGGGGCGATGTTGGCGACCGCGCCCATGAGCAGCCCGCCCGCGGAGCCGCCGCGGGCCACCAGCCGGTCCGTCGCGGTCCAGCCCTGTGTCACCAGGTGCTCCGCGCAGGCCACGAAGTCGGTGAACGTGTTCCGCTTGCGGAACACCTTGCCGTCGTCGTACCAGCGGCGGCCCATCTCGCCGCCGCCCCGCACGTGCGCGATCGCGAAGACGAACCCCCGGTCCAGCAGCGACAGCCGCGGGACCGAGAAGCCCGGGTCGTTGGAGATCTCGTAGCTGCCGTAGCCGTAGAGAAGCAGCGGCGACCTGCCGTCCCGAACCGTGCCCTTCCGGCAGATCAGCGAGATAGGGATCCGGGTGCCGTCGGGGGCGACCGCCCACTCCCGGTGCTGCTCGAAGTCGCCCGGGTCGTAGCTGCCCCGGCCGGGGAGGGGAAGGACCGGCCTGCGCTTGAGCAGGGTCAGCTCCCCGGTCCTGGCGTCGGCGTCGAACACCGAGTCCGGCGTGGCCAGCGACACGTAGTACAGCCGGAACAGGGGAGAGTCGTACTCGGGATTCGAGCCCGGGGCCACCGAGTACAGCGGCTCGGGGAAGCCGATCTCCTGCTCGCTGCCATCGGCGCGGAGGATCCGCAGGCCGGTGAGCCCGGCACGGCGGTAGTGGACCACGAGGTGGCTCGCGAAGGCGTCGATGCCGAGCAGCCTGGTGTCCTCGCGGTGCCCGACGACCGTGGTGAAGTTCGCCGGATCCGCCAGCGGGCCCGGCCCCGCCGTCGCGGGCAGTGGCACCGACGCCAATTCGAAGTTCAGCGCCCCGTCGTTGTGCAGGATCAGCAGCCGGCCGGGGTCACCATCCGGGCCCGCCTCGTGCTCGACCGAGTACTCGACGCCCTGGCGGCGGGGCAGCACCACCTGCGGGCTCCCGGCCGGCTCGGTGGCGTCCAGCAGCCATACCTCGCTGGTCAGCGTGCTGGTCATCCAGAAGCTCAGATAGCGCTCGCTGCGGGTCAGGCCGACCCCCACCGAGAACCGCTGGTCCGGCTCCTCGATGACGATCACGTCGTCGGCGGCCGGGGTGCCCATCAAGTGCCGCCACACCCGGTACGGCCGCCACGCCGCGTCCACCGTGACGTAAAACAGCGCGGACCCGTCCTTGGACCAGGCACAGCCGTAGAAGGTATCCGGGATCTCATCGGCGGCGGCCTGCCCGGTCTCCAGGTTCTTGACCCGCAGGGTGAACCGCTCATCGCCAGCGAAGTCGGTCGAGTAGGCGAGCAGCGTACCGTCAGGACTAACCGTGAACGCGCCCAGGGAGAAGAACGGCGAGTCGCCGGCGACCTCGTTGCCGTCCAGCAGGATTTCCTCGCCCGGCAGCGGTGTGCCATCCTCCGTGTTCGGCGGGCGGGTCTCGCCGGAGCGCACGGCGGACCGGCAGTGGACCGGGTACTGCTTGCCCTCAACCGTCCGCGAGTAGTACCACCAGCCACCCTTGCGGGTGGGCACGGAGAGGTCGGTCTCCTTGGTGCGGCCCTTGATCTCGGCGAAGATCTCCTCGCGCAACCCGGCCTGGCCGGCCGTCATCGCCGCGGTGTAGGCGTTATCGGCTTCCAGGTAGGCGATGGTTTCCGGGTCATCCTTGTCGGCCAGCCACGCGTACTCGTCGACGACCGTGTCGCCGTGGTGGGTCCGCTCGCTGTGGATCCGCCGTGCGGTCGGCGGCTCGGGGTGTGTCCCGGCGGTGTGGCTGGGTGCAGCCGGCCGCCATCGTGGTGGCGGCGGACTCGGCGCGGGTTGGCTTGCTGTTCACCCATGAAGTCTACGGACGGTGCCGGGGCCCTCGTCCCGCGCCGGTCGCACGGTCGCGGCGCGGGAACGTTGTGGCCGGCGGCAGGATCAGAGCACGTCGTGGCCGGGGTGCGGCTCGTCGGGGATCCGCCGCGGCTGGGCCGGGATGGTACCCAGCCGGCCCGCCTGGTAGTCCTCGAAGGCCCGGACGAGTTCGTCCCTGGTGTTCATGACGAAGGGGCCGTACGCGGCGACCGGCTCCCTGATCGGCTGGCCGCCCAGGAGCAGGATGTCGAGCTCCCGGCCCGCCCCCTGCTGGTGTGCATCGGCGCTGAACGTGATCGCCTCGCCCGGGCCGAACACGGCCAGCTGGCCGGTGCGCACCGGGCGCTGCTCCACCCCCACCGTGCCGCTGCCGCCCAGTACGTAGCCAAGGGCGTTGAAATCGCCCCGCCACGGCAGCCGGACCTGGGCGCCGGGCGACACGGTGGCGTGTACCACGGTGATCGGCGTGTGGGTGATGCCGGGACCGCGGTGCCCGGCCAGGTCACCGGCGATCAGCCGGAGCAGCGCACCGCCGTCCTCGGACGACAGCAACGCCACCTGGCCGGCCCGGATGTCCTGGTATCTGGGGTTGGTCATCTTGAGCCGCGCGGGCAGGTTCACCCAGAGCTGGAATCCGTGGAACAGGCCCCCGCTGGCGACCAGCTCCTCGGGTGGCTCCTCGATGTGCAGGATGCCGCCGCCGGCGGTCATCCACTGGGTGTCGCCGTTGGTGATCAGCCCGCCGCCACCGTTGGAGTCCTGGTGGCGGAAGATCCCGTCGATGATGTAGGTCACGGTCTCGAAGCCCCGGTGCGGGTGCCACGTGGTCCCCTTGGGCTCACCCGGGGCGTAGTCCACCTCGCCCATCTGGTCCATGTGTATGAACGGGTCGAGCTGGGCCAGGTCAACCCCGGCGAACGCGCGCCGGACCGGGAAGCCCTCACCCTCGAAGCCGGACGGGGCCGTGGTCACCGAGAGCACCGGGCGCTCGGGAGCGGCGGCGGGATCTGGTTCCTGGACGCGGGGCAGCACCAGGATGTCGGGAACGGTGATCGCGGGCATGATCTCTCCTTCGGCCTGAGCGCTCGTCTCCACACTAGCTTTGGCCGTGCCAACGATGGTTGATAGTTCAACATTCCCGCCGCCGGTGCGCCGGTACGGCGGCGTTGCCCGCAGGCCGTCACGGGGTGCGGTGAGACAGCCGCGCCGCAGGTGGGGACCCAGTAGGATTTGCGGGACTCCGTGACGGATGGGGCGATGGCTGTGACAGGGCAGGAGGCGGGGCGGGCGCGGCTGGGAATCGATACGACCAAACCGCATCCGGCCCGCATGTACGACTATCTCCTCGGGGGCAAGAACAATTTCGCCGTGGACCGTGAGACGGCGGAAAAGGTGCTGAAAAGCTGGGGGACCGCACGCACCGCGGCCCGGGAGAACCGGGCGTTTTTGGGCCGGGCGGTGCGGTACCTGGTGGCTGAGGCGGGAATCCGGCAGTTCCTGGACATCGGGACCGGGCTGCCGAGCGCCAACAACGTGCACGAGGTGGCGCAGAACGCGGTGCCGTCGTGCCGGGTCGTGTACGTGGACAATGACCCGATCGTGCTGGCGCACGCCCGGGCGCTGCTGACCAGCGCGCCGGAGGGAAAGACCGCCTACATCCACGCCGACTTCCGGGAGCCGGAGCGGGTCCTGACCGACCAGGCGACCTGCCAGACGCTGGACTTCACCAAACCGATAGCGCTGATGCTCGTGGCCATCCTGCACTTCGTCCCCGACGAAGCGGAACCGCGGCGGGTCATCCAGACGTTGCTCGACGCACTGCCGTCCGGCAGTTACCTGGTCGCCTCGCACGTCACCGACGAGCACGACCCGGACACGCTCGCCGGGGCGGGACGCGCCTACCAGGAGCGGGGGGTCGTCGGCCAGATCCGGACCTCCGACGAGTTCGCCGATCTGGTGTTCCACGGCCTGGAGATGGTGGATCCCGGCGTCGTCCTGGTCTCCGACTGGCGGCCCCAGGGCACCGGCCCCCGGCCGCTGGCCTCGGAGGTCAACGCCTACGGCGGCGTCGCCCGCAAACCGTAGGTATCGCGCGTTCGGGATGGCCAGCGGGCTTCCGTTCCTGGCGCGGGAGTGGTTGTGTAGGCGGTGAGTACCCAGACGGTTACTGCTCACCGCGTGAGGAAGGAGCGCTGCCGTGTCCGGCGCACGTCGGGTCATCGTCGGCGCGAGCGGCTCGCCGGGCAGCCTCCGGGCACTACGCCACGCGGAGGACCTGGCCCGCCACAGTGTTGCCACCCTGATACCCGTTCTAGCCTGGACGCCGCCCGGCGGTGATCTCGCCGCACGGCGCCAGCCCTGTCCCACCCTGATCCACGTCTGGCAGGAGGCCGCCTGGCAGCGGCTCTGGGCCACGCTTGACGTGGCGTGGGGTGAGCTGCCCGCTGACCTGCCCGTCCAGCCGGTCGTGCAGCGCGGCCAGCCGGGTCAAGTCCTCCTCGAGGTCGCCTGTCACCCCGATGATCTGCTGGTCATCGGCGCGGGACGCCGCGGCGTCCCGGCCCGGATGTGGCACGCCAAGGTGGGCCGCTACTGCCTGGCGCATGCCCAGTGCCCGGTTCTCGCGGTCCCGCCCGGCCTCCTCGCCCAGCGGGTCGGCCATGGCCTGCACGGATGGCGGTTCCGGCGCCGGGCGATGACCGTGGACCGGTTCCTGCGCGACGGCGGCAGCGTGACCGCTTAGCGGCCGAACTCTGTCGTGGCTGCGGCCGCTGCCGCCGGCTTTGCCAACGGTTACCCTGGGCCTGAGGGATGCCATTCACTGGGTCCCGGCACGTGACTTCAGCCGCACCACGCAGGGAGGCGGGCCATGGCAGCGCCCCAGGGCAAGGAACTCGAGGAAGTCAGGGCGCGCAGGCAGAAGCTGCGCGAGAAGTACTTGCGGCCGCGCGGTGATCGGCCGGCGACCACGGTACAAGGCGTGCACCATCTGGCCCTGATCTGCAAGGACGTCGAAGAGACGATCCAGTTCTACCAGGAGTTTCTGGGCTTCCCGCTGGTCGAACTTGTGGAGAACCGGGACTACGCCGGGTCCAGTCACTTCTTCTTCGACATCGGCAACCGCAACCTCCTCGGGTTCTTCGACTTCCCTGGCCACGAACACCCGCCGAACGAGGAGACCATCGGCGGGGTGCAGCACCTGGCCATCTCGATCTCCCCGGAGCAGTACTCGGCGGCCAAGAAGAAGCTCGACGACGCGGGCGTGGACTACCTCGGGCCGGACCGGGGCGTGGAGGAGAGCATGTACTTCCGCGACCCCAACGGGGTGAATCTGGAGCTCTACCGCGAAGAGCTGGGCATCTTCGACGGCCGTCCCCTCCTCGGGTGAGCGCTACCGCAGTTCGCGCCTGATCACCAGGCGCAGGCCGGACCAGACCTGGTCGATGGCGCAGACCTTGTTGTCGACCAGGCCGGTGGGCAGGGCGATCTCGCGCACCACGTGCTCGGTCATGTCGGTGGGCACCTTGGCCGCCCGCTTGGGCCACGCGATCCAGAGGCCGCAGGCCGGGGCCATGCGGCTGCGCAGCCCGGGAAGCTGGGTTTCCAGTTCCTCCCGCCACCGCACAAACGTCACGATCGCGTCCAGCGGGCCGGTGCCGGGCAGGCCCTCGGCCACGTCGGCGCCGGACAGCGCGGCGAGACCGGCGGCGAACCCCGGGGGCGCGCCGAGCACAGCCACCGCGTGGCCGGGCTTGATGCCGAGCTTGCGGTGCAACGGCGTTCCCGAGTAACCCGCCGCCGGGCTGGTGTTCGCTGAGTCGGCCAAACTACATCCGCGATCTGAGCGTGTCCAGGCCGTCGCCGGACAGGTCCGCCAGGGCGGCGGAGCGCCCGGTCATGGCGAGAACCAGCGACAGTTGCGGCCCGGCCACCTCCGGGCCGCTGCCGGTGGACCAGTCGGTGTCGGCGGAGCGCAGGGTGAGGCCGGCGATCCGCTGTTTCGCGCCCCCGAGCACGTCGCGTACGGTCCAGTCAGCGCAAAGAGACCGCGTCGCCCACTGCTCGCCGGTGAGCGTGGCGAGGTCGGCTGCGAGCGCTTCCCGCTCGGCGTGAATGAGCGGCCAGGGATTTGTCGTGGCCATGGCATGCTCCCCCTGCCGGTAATGAATGCCGGGATTCTAACGCTGACTTCCACGTAGGGGTTTACGGCAGGTTCACGCGAACTGATGGCGGCGAGCCAGTACCGGACCCGGCCACGAGCAGTGAGCGCGAGCGAACCGGGCACCGCCCATGCCAACGTTCGTGCTAACTCCTTGGCGTCATCTCTGTAGTTCCGGTTGCCCTGGCGCCCGATTTGTGGTGGTCTTTGTCACTCAAAGTAATGAAGGGCTGGAGGGACCTCGGCCGCCCGGGGCCGACCGAGCTCCTTGGGCCTGGGCCGCCGCCCGGCGGCCCAGGCCCACTTCAGGTGTGCCTCAGACCTGGACGAACTCGATGCCGGCGAGCTGGCAGAAGTCTCGCCACGCCGCGGCGTGGTGGCCCAGGTTCATCACCTCGTGGTGCGGCCCGCCGGCGGTCAGCCACCCGTTCAGGCAGTCCCGCACCCCGGATGCCGGGCGGAACTGGCCATAGGGCATCTCCAGCGCCGGGAGTTCCTGGGTGTCCAGGTTCTCGCCCTCGGCGACGACCATGCGAAACCGCGTGCCCTCCAGCGAGACCAGCGTGGCCAGGGTCGCCGGGCCCGGCTGGTACTGGAACAGGAACGTCGGCGGGTCCCCGAGCCGCCCGATGCCCAGCGGCCGCTTGATCAGCCGGATCGGCCGGTCGGAGCGGGCGATCTTCCAGTTGCCCTCGCCCATGTGGCTCATCAGCACCGAGTCGGACGGGAAGTCCATCGCGTACATCTCGGTGAAGTGCGCGTCGCCGATCAGCGTGTGCCCGGCCGCCACCATGCAGGCGGTCAGCACGTCGCCCTCGGCCGCGTACCCGTACCCCTTGGCCATCAGCGTGGAGGCGGCCGCCAGCGGCAGCCGCCGGAACCGGCCGTCCTCGCCAATCGCGTCGAAATGCGCCGTGTACGCGCCGAACCCGCCGTCGGTCAGGATGCGCTCGATCGCCACCTGCATCCGTGCGTGATCGGTCCGCTCCTCCGTGGACAGTCGCGGGTCGATCTCGAAGTTCGCGTCCTCGAACGCCATCACGTCGGCGATCGCCGCGTCGCTGACCGCCTGCATCCCCCGGTACAGGTCACCGGGCGCCACCGCGAGTATCTCCGGGCCGAGGCTCCTGATCAGCGCGGACTCGTCGATCCTGATGTCGCCCATGTCGTTCATCGCGTACCCGAACAACGCCACCTTGAGCCGCCGCCAGGCGGTGACCGTGGCCGCCGCCCGCGCCCACCGGCCCACGTTCGCGCGGAACGACCCGTTGCGCCAGTCATCGGTGAGCACGCCGAACCGCTTCCCGGCCCGGACCATCGCGTTGGCCGTGTCCTGCGCGCCGTGGATGCCCTGGTTGTAGGTCATGTCGTCCATGGTCCAGGCCGGCGTTACGTTCGGGTCGGGCTGGATGTTGGCCAGGCAGACGGGCAGCCGGGACTCCGCGAGCAGCCGGGCGACCCGCATCGCCGGGCCGTAGGTAAGCATCACCACGAGCACGCCGTCGAGGTCGGCGTTCTCGAACTCGCGCATGGCCCGTTCGGCATCCTCGCGGTACTTGATGGCCTTGGACGGGATGAACTCACCCACGTCAGCCAGGTGGGCGGCGAGCTCGGCAGCGTATCCCTCCTGCCGCCGCGCGATGCCGGGGACCATGTCGTCATAGAGGTCCTGCATGATGCCGAGGATGCCGATCCGCGGCTTTGCTCCGGTCATAAGAACAATCCTCCTGAACGGTTAGCTCTCCGAACCCGTCCGTCCCAGCCGGCCCGGTGAACGGATCATGAAACAGCTGCGGTCATCGCTGGCCGTACTCGGTGGTGTACCTGCGGTGGAGCGCATCGACCTGGTCGGGCGGGAGCGGCGGCGGGTCGCCGTAGGCACGGGCGAGGTGCACCGTGCGGGCCGCGTCCTCACACATCACGGCCGCCTTGACCGCGTCCTGGGCGGTGGCGCCGATCGTGAACACCCCGTGGCTGCGCATCAGCACGGCGGGAGACCGGTGGCCGGCCAGAGTGGCCACCACCCCCCGGCCTATCTCGTCGCCGCCGATGAGCGCGAACGGCCCGACGGGGATCTCTCCGCCGAACTCGTCGGCCATGGCGGTGATCACGCACGGGATCGCCTCGCCCCGGGCCGCCCACGCGGTGGCGTAGGTCGAGTGGGTGTGCACAACGCCGCCGACCCGCGGCATGTGCCGGTACACGTAGGCATGGGAGGCCGTGTCGCTGGACGGGCTCAGGTCGCCCTCGACCCGGTTGCCATCCAGGTCGCAGACCACCATCGACTCAGGCGTCAGGTCGTCGTAGGAGACCCCGCTGGGCTTGATGACCATGAGATCCTGGCCGGCCGGGCTTCCCCAGACCCGTGCGGACACGTTGCCGGAGGTCCACGCCACCAGGCCGCCGGTCACCAGGGCGGCGTGCAGGCGGCACACCTCCGCCCTGGCGGCCGCGACGGCCGCACCCCGCCTGCTTCCCGGGGTGGGCGCGCTCATGGCCGGCTGCCTTGGGTGATGTGTTCGGCGGCTTGCCCGGCAAGCACGCGGTCGCGCAGGGCGCGGAGCCGGTGCAGCACCTGGTTGGCGCCCCGCCCGAAATAGTCGTGCAGGGTCACGTACTCGGCGTACAGCTCGTCGTAGACGGCCGCGCTGGCCGGGTCCGGAGTGTAGACGCCGCGGTGCATCGAGCCCATCGCGGCGGCGGCGGCCGGCACGTCGGGATAGGCGCCCGCGGCGACCGCCGCGTGGATCGCCGAGCCGAGCGCGGGCCCCTGGGCGGAGCGGATCAGGCTGAGCGGGCGCCGGGTCACGTCGGCGTAGATCTGCATGATCAGTTCGTTGCGCATCAGGCCGCCCGCGATCACCAGTTCGGCAACCCCGACTCCGGCCGACTCGAATGCATCGATGATCACCCGGGTGCCGAACGCGGTCGACTCGATCAGCGCCCGGTAGATGTCCGGGGCGCGGGTGGCCAGCGTCAGGCCCGCCACGACACCGGAGAGGTGATGGTCGACGAGTACCGAGCGATTGCCGTTAAGCCAGTCAAGTGCGACCAGACCATGAGCTCCGGCCGGCTGGGTGGCCGCCTCAGCCGAGAGCAGGTCGTGCACGCTCATCCCGCGCCTGGCCGCCTCGTCGTGGTAGGTCGGCGGCGCCGCGTGGTCGGCAAGCCAGGCGAAGATGTCGCCGACGCCGGTCTGGCCCGCCTCGTACCCGAACCGGCCGGCCACGATGCCGCCGTCCACGACGCCGCACATGCCGGGGACCTCGGCCAGCGTGGCGCTGTTCATCACGTGGCAGGTGGAGGTGCCCATGATGAGCACCATCTGGCCGTTGGAGATGGCGTTCGCGGCGGGCGGGGTGACGTGCGCGTCCACGTTGCCGACCGCGACCGCGATCCCCTCGGGCAGCCCGGTCCAGGCGGCGGCGTGCGCGGTCAGCGAGCCCGCCCGTGCGCCCAGCGGCGAGATGGGGTGGTTGAGCTTGTCCCGGGCGAAACCCGCGAACCGCGGGTCCAGCGCGGCGAGGTACTCCGGGGACGGGTACTGGCCGCCCTGGTAGATGCCCTTGTACCCGGCGGTGCAGGCGTTGCGGGTCTCCGCGCCGCACAGCTGCCAGATGATCCAGTCGGCCGCCTCGATCCAGCGGTCCGCCCGCTGGTACATCTCCGGGTCCTCGTCGAGCACCTGCAGCGCCTTGGCGTACTGCCACTCGGCCGAGATCTTGCCGCCGTACCTGGCCAGCCACGGCTCGCTGCGCTCCCGGGCAACGGCGTTGATCCGGTCCGCCTGGCCCTGGGCCGCGTGGTGCTTCCACAGCTTGGGGTAGGCGTGTGGCCGCCCGGCCAGGCCGTCCAGCTGGCAGAGCGGCGTTCCGTCGCGGGTGGCCGGCAGCGGGGTGGACGCGGTGAAGTCGGTGGCGATGCCGATGACCCTGGCCGGGTCGACCCCGGCCGCGGCGACCGCGGCGGGCACCGCCTCGCGCAGCACGTCGCGGTAGTCCTCGGGATCCTGCAGCGCCCAGTCCGGCGGCAGCGGCTCCTTCGTGGCGGCCAGTTCGGAGTCCATGACGCCGTGGCGATAGTCGTGCACGGCGGTGCCGAGTTCGGCCCCGTCGCTCACCCGGACCAGCAGTGCCCGGCCGGACAGGGTGCCGAAGTCCACCCCGACGACGCAGACAGCGGTCATCGTGGTCCTTGTCGTGCTGCCTCGCCCGGCCGGTCCTGATCCGGCCGGGCCGCGCTGGCGCGCGCCACCAGGTGTGGCGAGATCCGCAGGCACGTCGTGGGCGGCGTGCGGCCGTCGATCATGTCGACCAGCATGGCCAGCGCCCGGCGGCCCAGCTCGCCGAAGTCCTGGCGCACCGTGGTGAGCGGCGGCAGGAAATACGCGGACTCGGGTATGTCGTCGAACCCCACCACGCTGATGTCGCCGGGAACCCGCTTCCCGCGCTCCGCGAGCGCGCGCAGCAGCCCGAGCGCCATGTGGTCGTTCCCGCAGAACACCGCCGCCACCTCGGTGCTGTCCGCGATGCGGTGCCCGATCCGGTAGCCCGACGCGGACGACCAGTCCCCGGAGAACAGTTCCGGCTCCGGGGCGCCCGCCTGCGCCAGCGCCCCCCGCCAGCCGGTGATCCGCTCCTGGGCGTCAACCCACGCCGCGGGCCCGGCGATGTGGTGCACCGTGGTGTGGCCAAGGCCGAGCAGGTAGCGGGTGGCGAGCGCGGCGCCGGCGACGTTGTCCACCGCGGCCGAGGTGAGCGGCGCATGGGTGCCGCAGCCCACCGCGACCAGGGGGACGTGGGCCCGCAGGCGGCTGCACGCGGCCACGGCCGAGGTCTTCGGGGCGATCACGATGATCCCCTCGACGCCCTGATCCAGGAAGCGGTCCACGGCACCGAGCACGCTGCGCCGGTCGAGCGCGGGCAGGCTGGCGATCGAGACGAAGTAGGAATGCGCCGCCGCCCGTTCGATCCCGTAGAGCATCGAGGCGGGCCCGTACAGGGTGGTGTCGAAGCTGACCACCCCCAGGGTGCGGGTGCGCCTGGTGACCAGGGTGCGGGCGGCCGCGTTCGGCCGGTAGCCGAGTTCCGCGATAGCGGCCAGGACGTTGTCCCGGGTCTGCGGCCGGACGTTCGGGTGGTCGTTGAGCACGCGCGAGACGGTCTGGTGCGACACGCCGGCCAGGCGCGCTACGTCGGCCATCACTGGCGGCCTGGACCGGCCGGTTTGCGCTGGCGCCATCGCGCCTCCCTGATCTGCCTCTGCCGCCGCGGGTGCCGACGAGGGCAACGGCAAGTGCTGGCCGCGCCTGCGTCGCGTCCGGCTCTCCCCGCTCCGGCCCGTCTGTCTACGGCTAGCCAGAATTGTTACCGCTCACATCAGCTTGGGTCAACGGTGCTGGGTCTGCGCCCGGAAACCGTTTCTAGAACTCGAAGCCGCCGGGGCGGCCGTTACGGTCGGCGATCAGCCCGGCGACGGTGGCCAGAGCGATCTCGGCCGGGGCCCGCGAGCCGATGTTCAGCCCGATCGGGCGGTGCACCCGGGCGATCTCCCCGGCCGGGACACCGAGCGCGGTCAGTGCCGGGATGTGTGGCGCCGGGTGCTTCGGGTTGCCCATGACCCCCACCCACCGGGCCGGGCTGGCCAGCGCGTCCCGCAGGACGGCGCCCAGCTCGGGCCGGTGGTGATCGGTGACGACCACGTCGCTGTCGCGGTCGGCCAGCCCGTCCAGCGTTCGCGCCGCGGTGAACCCGTCATCGCCGGCCAGGACATGCTCGGCGTCCGGCTCCACGAGCATGGGACGGAACCCGGCATCCCGGGCGTAGCGGAGCAGAAAACGCGCCACGGGCGAGGCGAAGACCACGATGAGGGTCCGCTCGGTGACCGGTGCCTCGGCGTAGCCGTGCGCGATGGCGTCGGCCGGTGCCTCGGCGTGGCCGTGCGTGCCAGCGCCGGCCGGTGCCTCGGCGTGGCCATGTGCCACAGCGCAGGCCGGGTCCTCAGGAGCGGCCCCGCCGCCGCGCGGGTCAGGATCACTCATGCCTTTGAGCTTGCCATGCCGGATCTGCCACGGCCAATCACCCCACCCGGTCCCGCCGCCGCTACGCCCGGCCGCTAGTTAGCCGCTGCCCGGCCGCTAGTTAGCCGCTGCCCGGCCGCTAGTTAGCCGCTGCCTGGCCGCTAGTTAGCCGCTGTCCGGCCGCCAGTCAGCCGTCGCAACCGCCAGTCAGCCGCCCTCGCTCGCCGCCGCTCAGTGCGAGCGCCCCCGGAGGAGCCCGTGAATGTGAGTTTGCTGCCCCTCTAGGGGCGTGATTGTCACAGTCACGCCCCAACGAAGCTGGTTCTTACGTTTCGGCGGACACCAGGGCGGCGACCGCGTGGCGGAGCGGAGCGAGGCGGGCGGCGGCGGCGTCGCGGGCGGTGGCGAGGGACTGGCCGGCCACCGGCTCGACTACCTCGAGGTAGGCCTTGAGCTTGGGCTCGGTGCCGCTGGGCCGGATCACCACCCGGGCGCCGGGCAAGTGATAGGTCAGCACGTCGGAGGGCGGCAGGGCGCGGGTCCCGCCTGCCAGGTCAGCGGTTCCGGTGACCGGCAGGCCGGCGATCTGGGCCGGAGGAAGGGCCCGCAGCCGGGCCATGACCTCGGCCGGGGACTGTGTGTGCAGGGTGACCGGCGCGGTCAGGTGAACACCGTGGGCGGTTTCCAGCGCGTCCCAGCGGTCGAGCAGGGTCTGGCCAGCCGCCCGGGCCGTGGCCGCCAGCGAGAGCAACGCCAGCGCCGCGCTCATCCCGTCCTTGTCGCGGACCGCGCCGGAGACGGCGTAGCCGAGCGCCTCCTCGTAGCCGAAGATGAACCGCGTGCCGGGCAGACCATCCCCGGCCCGGACGATCCACTTGAACCCGGTGAGCGTCTCCGCGTACCGGGCTCCCGCCGTCGCGGCGATCTTGGACAGCATCGTGGAGGACACCACCGTGGTCGCGACCAGCGGCTCCGGCGAGCTTGCGCCGTCCGGCCGCGCCGGCGGCTGTCCTTCACTTGCGCCCTCCGCCCGGGCCAGCGGTTGCCCTTCGTCCGCGCCGCCACCCTCCAGGCCGCCGCCCTCCAGCAGGTAGGCGCCGAGCAGGCCGCCGACCTGGTCGCCGGTGAGCATCCGCCAGCCGCCGGTGCTGCCAGGGCCGGGGACCGCCACCGCCAGCCGGTCGCCGTCCGGGTCGTTGGCGATCACCAGATCGGCGCCGATCTCGCGGGCCTGGGCCAGCGCCAGGTCGAGCGCACCCGGCTCCTCGGGGTTGGGGAACGCGACCGTCGGGAAGTCGGGATCGGGCTCGGCCTGGACCGCGACCACCTGCGGCGCTGGATACCCGGCCTGGCCGAGCGTCCGGAGCAGCAGCCCGGCCGCGACGCCGTGCAGCGGCGTGTAGATGACGCGCAGCCCGCTCGCCGCCGCCAGGGCGGGGAACGCCGCCGCGACCACGCCGGTGTAGGCGCGGGCCACCTCATCGCCCAGGTGCCTGATCAGCGGGCTGCCGGCCGGCGCCACCGGGATCCGGGCGAGCGGGCCAAGCGCCTCGATCGCGTGCTCGATCTGCTCGTCCACCGGCGGGACTATCTGCGCCCCGTCGCCGAGGTAGAGCTTGTACCCGTTGTCCGCTGGCGGGTTGTGGCTTGCCGTGATCATGACCCCCGCGGCGGCGCCCAGGTGCCTGATCGCGAAGGCCAGCAACGGGGTCGGGTTCCGCGGCGGCAGCAGGTGCACCCGGAGCCCGGCCCCGGCCAGCACCCGGGCGGCCTCGTCGGCGAACTCATCGGACCGGTGCCGGGCGTCGCAGCCGATGACCACGCCGGCCTCAGCCGCTCCCGGGCCGCCGTTCCCCGCCAGCAGCCATCCCGCCAGCGCCGCTGTGGTGCCCCGGACCACCGCCCGGTTCATCCGGTTGGGGCCCGCGCCGACCGCGCCGCGCAGCCCGGCGGTGCCGAACTCCAGGCGGCCGCGGAACCGGCCGGCAAGCTCGGCCCGGGCTGCCTCGCCGCCGTCGTCGAGCAGCGCCCGTATCTCGGCCCGGTCCCGTTCGTCCGGGTCGTCGGCGATCCAGCGTTCGGCCCGGGCGGACAGGCTGTCGCCGGTCACGTACAGGCTGTCGCCGGTCACGTAGGCCAGCCCGGCGGCTCAGCCGGCTCGACAGACTGTGCGGGACCGGCTGCCCGCTCGGGACCGGCCGCCGATCCGGGACCGGCCGGCCGGATGCCGGGCAGCAGGCCGGCCAGCAGGGCGCCCATCCGGCCCGCGGCCGCCCGCCCCGCGGCCACCACCTCGGCATGGTCGAGCCCGCTCGGGGCCAGCCCCGCGGCCAGGTTGCTGACCAGCGAGATCGCGAGTACCTCAGCGCCAAGGTGGCGGGCGGCGATGGCCTCGAGGACCGTGGACATGCCGACCAGGTCGGCGCCCGCCGTGGCGAGCATGCGAATCTCGGCCGGGGTCTCGTAGTGCGGCCCGGGCATCGCCGCGTAGACGCCTTCGGCCAGGTCCGGATCGGCCCGCCTGGCCAGCGCGCGCAACCGGGCCGAGTACAGGTCGGTGAGGTCGACGAACCTGGATGCGTAGCCGTCCGGCGGTGGGCTCCCGGCCAGCGGCGAGCGCCCGGTGAGGTTGATGTGGTCGGCGATCAGCACCGGCTGCCCGACCTGGTAGCCGGCCCGGATCCCGCCGGCCGCGTTGGTGAGCACGATGACCTGGCAGCCGGCCGCTACCGCGGTCCGCACCCCGTGCACGACGGTGGCCACCGGGTGGCCCTCGTACAGGTGCACCCGGCCGAGGAAGACCAGTGCCCGGACGTCCCCCACGGACAGCGAGCGGACCGTGGGGGAGTGCCCGCCCACCGTCGGCTCCGGGAAGCCGCCCAGGTCGGCCAGCGGGACCTCGGCGTACGCGGAGCCGAGGGCGTCGGCGGCCGGGGCCCAGCCCGAGCCGAGGACCACCGCTACGTCGTGCCGGGCCTGGCCGGTCAGCTCCGCCAGCCGGGCGGCACTGGCCCGCGCGGCCTGGTAAGGATCGGCTGTCATGCCTTGACGTACGGCTTGCCGTCGGCGGCGGGCGGCCGCACCCGTCCCACCAGCCCTGCCACCGCGATGATCGTCGCCACGTACGGCGCCATCAGCAGGATGAACGAGGAGACCGGCACCCGCAGGACGGACAGCTCGGTCTGCAGCTGGAAGCTGAACCCGAACAGCAGCGCCGCCCCCACCGAGCCGAGCGGCGTCCAGCGCCCGAAGATCATGGCGGCGAGCGCGATGTACCCGAAGCCCGAGCTGATGTCCGAGGTGAAGAAGCCGACCGAGCCGACCGTCAGGTACGCCCCGCCGATCCCGGCGACCAGGCCGCCGAGGATGACGTTGCGGTACCTCGTCCACAGCACCCGGATGCCGACCGTGTCGGCCGCGGTCGGATGCTCGCCGACCGCGCGCACCCGCAGCCCCCACCGGGTCCGGAACAACGCGATCTGGATCACCAGGATCAGCGCGTAGGTGATGTAGAGGAAGACGTTCGAGTCGAAGAAGACCGGCCCGATGATCGGGATGTTACCGAGCACGGGGATCTTGACCGTGCCGAACGTGTTGCCGGTGTTGAAAGTGGTGGCGTAAGGGACCATGACCCGGTTGTACAGGTAGTTCGTCAGCCCGAGCGCGATGACGTTGAGCACCACGCCGACGATGATCTGGTCTACCAGGAACATGATCGCGAATATGGCGAGTATCGCCCCGACCAGGCCGCCGGCCAGCGACCCGCCGATCAGCCCGAGCCAGACCCCGCCGGTGACGCTGGCCACGGCCGCCGCGACGAACGCGCCGAAGAGCAGTTGGCCCTCGATCGCGATGTTGATGATCCCGGACCGCTCGCCCAGCAAGCCGGCCATGGCGCCGAGCACCAGCGGAATGGACGCGGTCAGGGTCCCCTGCAGCAGGTCGACGACCTGGAACGGGCCGACCGAGCTGCCCGCGTCCGCCCAGGCCAGCAGCGACACCAGGAAGCACAGCAGCACGATCACGATCGTGAGCCGCTTGCCCCAGCGAGGGAGGTCGACGACGGCACGCAGGATGCCCAGGCCGATCGAGATGGCGCCGAGCAGGTAGGCCGTCACCGCCCCGGGAACGTGGATCGCGGGCAGTTTCGGCGTGGCACCGGGCAGGGACAGCGAGAAGACGGCGTCGCCGCGGTGCGCGAACAGGCCGAACACGAGGATGTCGATCAGGCCGAGCGCGATGAACGTGCCCGCGGCGAGATACCTGCGGCTTATCGAGACCGGTGCGCGGACCGGGGTGAGTGGGGCCAGCGTGGTGGTCATCCCGACCATCCCTTCGAGGCGACGGCCTGCGGGCCGGCGCCGCCGGTGCCCCGCAGCCGGAACAGCATCCGGATCAGCGGCGGTGCGGCGACGAAGAGCACGATCAGGGCCTCGATGACGTTGGTGACATCGGAGGGGACGCCGGTGGCGGCCTCCATGACCGTGCCGCCGGCGTTCAGCGCGCCGAACAGCAGCCCGGCGACGACTACGCCCAGCGGCCTGGCCCGGCCGAGCAGCGCGACCGTGATGCCGTCGAAGCCGTACGTACCGTAGCTGTTGGTCGTCAGCGGCGCCGTCTGGCCCTGCACGATCGTGGTCGCCGACAGCCCGGCGAGCCCGCCGGCGATCAGGAACGCGAGCATCCAGACCCGTTCCACGCTGATGCCGGCGCTGCGCGCCGCGCTCGGGCTCGCGCCCACGGTCCGGAACTCGAAGCCCAGCGTGCTGCGCGAGAGCAGCCACCATGTCCCGGCCGCGGCGGCTATCGCGATCAGGAACCCGACGCCGACCTGCGGTGGTGGCCCTCCGACGTGTGGCAGCGTCGCGCTTCCCGTGATATTCGGCGCGACCGCGTTGCTCTGCCCCGGTGCCTGCAGGAGCGACGGGGTGGACAGCAGGTAGGCCAGCAGGTTGTACATGACATAGTTGAGCATGATCGTGAGGATGACCTCGTGTGCCCCGGTTCGCGCCTTGATCACGCCCACGATCCAGCCGATTATCGCGCCGCCGACGAAGGCGCCGATGATGCAGACCACCGCGTGCAGCACGATCGGCAGGTTGACCGCGTAACCCAGCCAGGTCGCGACGAGCGCCCCGCCGATCCACTGGCCTGCCGCGCCGATGTTGAACATCCCGGCGCGGAAACATACGGCTACCGACAACCCGGTAAGGATGAGCGGCGTGGCCTCGAACGCGGTCAGCGACAGTGGATAGAAGATCGCCGCGATCGAACCGCCGTGGAAGGCGGCCGAGATCGTCCCCGGGCTGAATATCGCGCCCTCGAAGAGCGCCGAATAGGCCGCGGACACCGAATCCCAGGTCGCCGAGAACGCGGTGCCCGGTGCGTAGCCGAATGAATCCCAGGCGCGTAGCACCACCGGGTCGCTCGCCACGATCAGCACGGCGCCGACCAGCAGGGCCACAAACACGGCCAGGATGGTGATCACGACCGAGTGGCCCTCGGTCACCGCCTGAATGATCGCGTGGCCGGTCAGCGGCTGCCGGCCATGCGCCTCGCCCGGCGTGGGCTCGCCCGGGTCCTCGACGGTGGTGGTCGCATCGGTCGCTACGTATGGCTCGGCGCGGGGCTCTGCGGGGGGCTCTGCCTCATGTTGGTCAGTCATGGCTCGGCTCCTGGGCTGGTACTGGCGTCTCCGGTTCGCCCTCCGGCTCCGGGGCGATGGATCCCGTCCCTTCGCCGGCCATCAGCAGACCGAGCTCCTGTTCGGGGACGGTGGGCGGGCAGAACGCGACGATCTGGCCCTCGTACATGACCGCGATGCGGTCGGCCAGGGAGTAGATCTCGTCGAGCTCGGAGGAGACGATCAGCACCGCTACGCCTTCGTCCCGCTGGGCGACGAGGCGCTTGTGCACGAACTCGATGGAGCCGACGTCCAGGCCTCTGGTCGGCTGGCTGACAATCATCAGCTTGACGTCCCGGCTCATCTCCCGGGCGACCACGACCTTCTGCTGGTTGCCGCCAGACAGCGTCCCGGCCGGCGTTGTGGTGGACGTGGTCCGCACGTCATACTCCTCGACGCGCTTGACCGCCGATTCCCGGATGGCGTCCAGGTTCAGCGCCAGGCCGGAGGCGTACGGCGGCTGATCGTAGACGTCGAGTACGAGGTTGTCGGCGACCGAGAAGTCAGCCACCAGGCCGTCCTCCGACCGGTCCTCCGGGACATAGCCGATGCCCGCGTGGAGCCGGGCGCGGGTCGAGGCGTGGCTGAGGTCTACGCCGTTCAGGTGCACCGAGCCGGTCGAGGGCCGCAAGCCCATGAGCGCCTCGCACAGCTCGGTCTGGCCGTTGCCCTGAACGCCGGCCACGCCCAGGATCTCACCGGCCCGCACCTGGAAGGACACGTCGCGCACCGACTTCTCGCCGCGCTCCCCCGCCACGTTCAGGTCCTGGACATCAAGCACCACGTCGCCGGGCTTGGCCGGTTCCTTGCTTACCCGCAGCTGGACCGCCCTGCCGACCATTAGCGACGCGAGCTCGGTGCTGCTGGTGGACGGTGGCCGCTCCCCGACGACCTTGCCGCGCCTGATGACCGTGATGTTGTCGGCGATCGTCTGCACCTCTTTGAGCTTGTGCGAGATGAAGATGATCGACCGGCCGCCCTCCCGCAGTTCCCGCATGATCCGGAACAGGTCCTCGGTCTCGCCGGGGGTCAGCACGGCGGTGGGTTCGTCGAGGACGAGCACCCTGGCGTCGCGGAGCAGCGCCTTGATGATCTCGACCCGCTGCTGCACGCCGACCGGCAGGTCCTCTACGAGGGCGTCGGGGTCAACCCGCAGGCCGAACCGCTCGGAGAGTGCGAGCACCTCACGGCGCGCCTTGCGCCGGTCGAGCAGGCCCAGTGACGGCAGGCCGAGCGGCAGCCTGCGCACCGGCTCGCCGCCGAGCGTGACGTTCTCGGCCACGGTGAAGACCGGCACCAGCATGAAGTGCTGGTGCACCATGCCGATCTTGGCCCGGATCGCGTCCCTGGGCGAGTGGATGGCGACCGGCTCGTCGTCGAGCAGGATCTCGCCCTTGTCGGGCTGCACGAGCCCGTAGAGCACGTTCATCAGCGTGGTCTTGCCCGCGCCGTTCTCCCCGAGCAGGGCGCGGATCTCGCCGGGCTGGACGACCAGGTCGATGTGATCGTTGGCGACCAGGCTCCCGAGCGTTTCGTGATGCCGCGCAACTCAAGTTTCACCGGCAGCCACCCTCCAGCCGATTCTGGTCAGCGTCCCCGGCCGTTGCCAGGGACACTGACCACCTCGACGGTAACTTCTTCGGCTGGTGCCCTGGCTACACAGGGCTCTTGGTGGCGGGAACGATCGTGCCGCTGATGATGGCCTGCTTCACCGTGTCGAGCTCGCTCTGGAGCGACGCGGGCACCTTGCTCGCAAAGTCATGGAACGGCGCCAGCACGGCCCCGCCGTTCTCGAGCGTGCCAACATAAGTGCCGCCACTATGGCCATGAGCGGCGAGGAGCACGGCGGCCTTCACCGCGGTGCTGATGCCCTTCTCCACGCTGGTGATGAAGTACTTGCAGTAGGTCGCGGCGCTGACGCAGCCATCGGTGTCCACCCAGTACATGGCGATGTTCTTGCCGGAGGTGTCGGCGGTCTGGACTGCCTTCGCCGAGCCGAGCCCGACGCCGCCCGCCACCGGGAAGATGATGTCGGCGCCATCGCTGATGAACGTGTTGGCGATGGTCTGCCCCGCGGTGATGTTGGTGAGCTGCCCGCGAACGTGCCGTTCTGTTTCGGCTAACTCGAGCCGAGCACCTGCACATGGGTGTGGTGCTGCTTGTTGTAGTACTGCACGCCGTCCCAGAAGCCGTCCATGTAGATCGTGACCGTGCCGAACTTCATCCCGCCGTAGGTGGCCACCTTGCCGGTCCTGGTCATCCCGGCCGCCAGTTAGCCGCCGAGGAAGGCGTCCTGCACGGTGTTGAACACCAACTGGTTGATGTTCTTGGCGATCGGCGGATGGGGCTTGGTTGACAGGCAGAAGGAGGCGTACGAGCAGTCCACGATCGCGAACTTCTGCTTGGAGTTGGCCAGGGCAGCGAACTGGGTCGCCGGGCCCATCAGGAAGCCGACGGTGACGATGATCCCGCACTTCTGGCTCTCGAACGTGCTGATGTTCTTGGCGTAGTCGGACGTGGTGGTGGACGGCAGGTACTTGACCGTAGATGTTCTGGTCGGCGGCCGCGGCTCCCTGCATACCCGCCCACGAGGACTGGTTGAACGACTTGTCGTTGATGCCGCCGGTGTCGGTGACCATGCAGCCCGTGAAGTGGGCCGTGCTCGTGGCCGTGCCCGAGGACGACGAGCTGGGCTTCGCGCACCCCGCGGCGACCAAGGCGACCGCGCTTAGTGTGGCGGCGACCTGGAAAGCTTCTTACCGACTCGCTACCTCCCTTCCGGGCGCCTGCTGCCGCCCGCTCCGGGAGCGGTTTCGAAGTTCATATCACCTGCCCCCTCCTCCACCCAGAGCGACAGGGGTGGAAGACCCCCAGACACCCTGCTTCGGGATGATCGCAGGCTAGACCTGGCCAGCCGTCCGGGAGGTTGTGGCAGCGATCTTCGCGGCCGTTGCCGAGATCGAGACCGGAACGGTGTCGTGCGGTCGGCCGGGGTCGGGGTTGCCCGGGTGTTTTCCATGCTCGC
>CAWEYV010000013.1:0-112662 GCA_963813395.1 uncultured Actinomycetes bacterium | reverse complement strand
TCCACCATCTTGGGCGGGCGGGTACTGCGCGCCCGCACCCCCGCCGGCATCGACCAAGAGGCCTATGCCCTGCTGGTCACCTACCAGGCGCTGCGGCTGGCCATCGCCGACGCCACCTTCGCCCACCCCACCGCCAGCCCTGACCGGGCCAGCTTCACCGTCGCCTTGCACGCCGCCCGCGACCAGCTCATCCACGCCGCGGGCATCATCGCCGGCACCGCCATCGACCTCACCGGCAACATCGGCCGCACCGTCCTGGCCGACCTCCTGCCTCCCCGGCGCACCCGCATCTGCCCGCGCATCGTCAAACGCGCGATCTCCAAACACCGCGCCAAGGGCCCCACCGACCGCACCAACTATCAAGCCACCATCACCATCGAGATCCTGGCCGAGTTGACAGCCGACCCATGACCCCTAACTACGCGGCATTGCGGTTAGCCCGCGCTGACGCGGCGGCGGGGTAGCTGATGGCCAAGGCCGCCGGGGCTGTGGCCAGCAATATGGTGAGCGCGGCTGTTCTCAGCCGGGTGCTGGCTATAGAAGCGACCATGTGAGTCCCCGTTCGAGCTTTGACATGCCAGCCAGACAGTAGACGCGGCGGCCGCCGCGGCAGTTTACGGGTGAGCGCGACCCTGCCCGGAAGTCATAACGGTGCCGGCGATTAGTTCGGCAGCCTTCGCCCGTCTCAGTGATGAAGGCAAAGCCCCGCTGGGCAGACCCAGGAGATGGAGAGCATGGCGAAACCGGAGATCGTGTCGGCTGCGGAATGGCAGCAGGCACGCCACGAACTGCTCGCGGCCGAGAAACAAGCCACCCGGACGCTGGACGCCCTCGCCGCACGCCGCCGCCGGCTGCCGATGGTCAAGTTCAGCAACAGCTACGTATTCGACACCCCGGACGGCCCCAAGACGCTGGCCGACCTGTTCGATGGCCGCGACCAGCTGGCCGTGTACCAGTTCATGGATCTCGGTCCGGACCGGTTCTGCCCCGGCTGCACCGGGTTCACCAAGAACGTTACCGACCTGGCCGACCTGGCCGGGGCCGGCGTCACCTGGGTCACCGTGTCGAACATGCCGCTGGCCCAGATCCAGGCCTACAAGGCCACGATGGGCTGGACGCTGCCGTTCGTGTCCTCCCATGGCACTTCGTTCGCGGCCGACTGCGGCGCCGACGGCGGGTTCATGCTGAGCGTGTTCCTGCGCGACGGCACCGACGTCTACCGCACGTACTCCACCACCGCCCGGGGTGTCGACCGGGTGCTCTTCGTGCACAACATCCTCGACCTGTGCCCCTACGGCCGCCAGGAAGACTGGGAGGACTCCCCGCCGGGCTGGCCGCAGCATCCCACGTACGGGGACGTGGAGACTGAGCTGCTGGAACAGATGAACGCGCAGGGACAGTAGTACCCGTTACCGGGCTCATTTCCCGGGCGGTGCCGGGGCCCGGCGCCTGGGCCCCGGCACTTCATGCCGGACGGGATCAGTGATAGGAGTGTTCCTCGTCGGGGAACTGGCCGCCGACGACCTCCTCGGCGAACGAGCGGGCGGCGTTGCTCAGCACGCCTGCGACGTCCCCGTACCGCTTCACGAACTTCGCGGTGCGCGGGGTGAGCCCGGCCATGTCCTGCCAGACGAGTACCTGCGCGTCGCAGTTCGGCCCGGCGCCGATGCCAATGGTGGGGATCGACATCGCCGTGGTGACCTTGGCGGCCAGGTCGGCCGGTATGGCCTCCAGGACGAGAGAGAAGGCGCCAGCCGCTTCCAGTGCCTTGGCGTCGTGCAGCAGGCGGTCGCCGTCCTCGCCCCGGCCCTGGACCCGGTACCCGCCGAAAACATTGACCGACTGGGGGGTCAGCCCGAGGTGAGCCATCACCGGGATCCCGGCGGCCACGAGCTCCTCGACCTGCCGGACCACACGCTGGCCGCCTTCGAGCTTGACCGCGTGGGCGCCGGCCTCCTTGAGGAACCTGGTCGCCGCCGCGAGGGCGGCCTCCGGCGACACCTGGTAGGAGCCGAACGGCAGGTCCGCCACGACCATCGCCCGCTTCGTGCCGCGGACCACCGCGGCGGTGAGCGGGATCAGGTCGTCCACGGTCACCGGGATGGTGCTGTCGTGGCCGTACACGACCATCCCCGCTGAGTCGCCGACGAGCAGCACCGGGATGCCAGCGTCGTCGAACACCCGCGCGGTGAGCGCGTCGTAGGCGGTGAGCATGGGCCATTTCTCGCCGCGGGCCTTGGCGGCGGCGATGTCCCGTACTGTGACGCGGCGGTCCGTGGTCGCGCCGTACAGGGGTTGTGCGGTCCGCGCCTTGGTCGCGGCCTCCCCGGAGCTGGACGGAGATGCGTTCATTGGGAATCCTTTCGCCTCGTGGCGCCTCGGTGGCGTCCCCGGACGTAATCAGGATGTCATCCGACAGAAACAGAAGATAGCCCACGCCGGGCCCGGTGCCAGCCCGCTTCCCCGGTCCTCGAGGACCGGGGAAGTGGCCGTCGGAATCCCCACCCAACGCGGGAATGTTTTGCGATACGGGCCTGTTCCGTATCGTTGGCTTTCCCGGGGCGGCGTGCCGCCCCGGGATGCACGGGCCCGGTGCCCGTGACGCCACAGACTTCGTGATCCTTGAAGGGACCTATGGACTCGCCTGGCGTTTCCCCTCAAATCGCGGCTTCCTCGCTGCAGGGCAAGATCTACCGCCGCCGGTGGCTCATCCTCAGCGTGCTGATCACCAGCCTGATGGCGATCGTCCTCGACAACACGGTCCTGAACGTCGCGCTCAAGACAATTGCCGAACCCGCCCCCGCTGGCCTGGGTGCCAGCCAGGGGCAGCTCGAGTGGGCGATCAACTCATACACGCTGGTGTTCGCGGGCCTGCTGTTCACCTTCGGCGTAGTGGGCGACCGGATCGGCCGCAAGCGCATGCTCATGATCGGCATGTTGGCCTTCGGGTTGTTCTCGCTGCTGTCCGCCTACTCGCACACGCCCGAACAGCTGGTCTGGGCGCGGGCTGCGATGGGCCTGGGCGCGGCGGCGGTCATGCCTCAGACGCTGTCGATCATCTCCAACGTGTTCGAGCCCACCGAGCGGCCGAAGGCCATCGGCATCTGGGCGGTCGCGGTGGGCATCGGCATCGCCATCGGCCCCATCGTGGGCGGCCTGCTGCTCGGCCACTTCTGGTGGGGCTCGGTATTCCTGATCAACGTGCCGTTCACCGCTGCCAGCGTGGCCGTGATCTCCGTCCTGGTGCCCGAGTCGAAGAACCCCAGCCCCGGCCGGATCGACTTCGTCGGTGTGCTCGCCTCGATCGCGGGCCTGGTCCTGCTGGTGTACGGCATCATCCAGGGCGGTGACAAGGGGTCCTGGATCCACTGGGACGTGCTCGGCATCGCCGCCGCGGGCCTGCTGATCCTCGCGTTCTTCGCCTGGTACGAGACCAGGATCAGCCACCCGTCCCTGGACGTCCGGCTGTTCCGCGACCCGCGCCTGTCCTCGGCCATCGGCGCGCTGTCGCTGGTGTTCTTCGGCATGCTGGGTGCCCTGTTCTTCCTGAACTTCTACCTCCAGACCGTGCTCGGATACAGTCCGCTGCACGCCGGGACCATCTCGCTGGCCTTCGCGGTGGCGCAGATGGCGACGGCCCCGCGCAGCGCGCGCCTGGTCAGGCGGTTCGGCGCCAAGGCGGTAGTGGGAAGCGGCCTGCTCGCGATGACCGTCGCGCTGGCCGGGTACCAGCTGCTCGGTGAGACCACGCCGATCTGGGTGCTCTGCGTGCTGTTCTTCATCCAGGGCATCGGCATGGGCGTGATCATGCCGCCCGCCACCGAGGCAGTGATGTCGGTGGTGCCCAGGGAGCGCGCGGGCGCCGGTTCGGCGCTGACGAACACGGCACGGCAGGTCTCGGGTGCCCTCGGCGTGGCCGTTCTCGGCTCGATTCTCGCCCAGGCGTACCGCAGTCAGCTGAGCCCGCACCTGAGCAACTTGCCCGTCAGCGCGAGGAACGCCGCGGCCGGGTCGATCACCGCCAGCCAGGCGGTGGCGGCCAAGCTCGGCAGCGCCGGGCAGGAACTCTCCAGATTCGCGGACACGTCGTTCGTGCACGCGATGCACATCACGACGCTGATCTCGGCGAGCATCACGCTGGTGGGCGCCATCGTCGTGCTGCGCTGGATGCCCGGCCGCGCCGCGGCCGCGCCCGCCCAGCAGCCGTCTACCGCACCGTCACCCGCCACGGAGCAGGTCACCGCGGAGCACGTCGCCGCGGAGCGGGTCAGCACCGGCCAGGCGGCGGCAGCCGCCGCGCAGGCCGCCCGAGGTCCCGCTGTTGCGCACCTGGCCGCGGCCGACGACGTCGCCGATCCGGTCATCGCGCTGGAAGGATGAGAACGTTGCCCTCGGTCACAATGAGCGCCGCGACCGGCCGCGGCGAGCACCGGCACGGGCCAGGCCACCGGGGCCAGTCCCCGGCGGCCTGGCCGGCCCCGCAGCGAGCGCGCCGACCGTGCCATCATCGATGCCGCGCTGAGCCTGTACGCCGAGACCGGCCCCGAGGGCCTGTGCATCGAGAAGGTCGCGGCCCGGGCCGGGGTGGGCAAGGCCACCATCTACCGGCGCTGGCCCGGCAAGGAAGACCTGCTGCTCGACGCGATCGCGTCGCTGCAGGTACCGCTCCCCGAGCCAGCCGGGCGGTCGGTCCGCGAAGACCTGGTGACGCTACTCGGCGCCATCTGCGAGACGGTCGCCGACCCGCGCCGGGCGCGGGAGTTCGCGCTGCTGCTCGGCGAGGGGGCGAAGTACCCCCGGCTGATGGCGCGCTACGTGGAGACCGTGCTCGAGCCACGCCGCGAGGTGATCCGGTCGGTGCTGCGCCGCGGCGTGGCCAGCGGGGAACTGCGGGCCAGGGTGGACATCGAAGCGGCGCTGTTCATGCTGACCGGCGCGGTACATCGCGCGCGGGAAGTACGAGCCGGGCAGCATCCCGCCCGGGTACGCCGAGCGCGTCGTCGATGAGCTTCTGCTGGGCCTGGCCCCCCGCTCGCCCGCTGGGCAATCCAGCTAGTCACCCAGCCGCCGCGCCTGACCTCAAGAGGGACCGTCCTTCGTGGCCAGCAGCGTCCACAGGAAGTCCTCGCCGAAGTACGGCCCCTGCCCGTCGGTCTTTTTCATCTGCCGCAGCACGCGCAGGGAAGAACGGTGCCCTGTCCCACAAGGCGCGCAGGCGATCCTCCGGAATAGCCCAGGCCGCCGCCGAGGCTCGCCCGCTCATACACCTGCTGGTCGGTGTAGCCGCTGCCGCCTTCGGGCCGGAAACACACCAATCCGTAGCTGCCGCCCGGCTTCAGGGCCCGGTGCACCAGTTCGACATAGTCCTTGCGGCGGTGCGGGGGAAGGTGGTGGAAGCAGCCGCTGTCGTAGACCAGGTCGTAGGACCCGGCGGTGAACGCCGCATCGAAGATGGAACAGCACTGGACGTTGACCGTGACGCCGGCCGACGCCGCCCGGTCCCTGGCCCAGTCGGCCGCCTGCGCCGAGAAGTCGACGGCATCGACGCGGCAGCCCAGGCCGGCCAGGTAGGTGGCATTCCGCCCGTTGCCGCAGCCCAGTTCGAGCACCCGTCCCGGCGCGAGCAGGCCCTCGCCGAACCACTCGGCGAGGTTCTCGTCGGGCCAGTCGACCAGGAACGGGCACGAGGTGGTGTGATCGGCGAGGAACTCGCTCCACCAGGCGCCGCCGCGGTCCATCACGAGAGCGTCCAGCATGCGCAGCACGTCGTCGGTGGAGTAGATGAACTGATCCAGCATCGGCCCTCACTGTCGGGTCGTGATCGGCTCCCTTCCATTTTCGGGCATCCGTACCCGGCCGGGTGCGCGGCGCGAGAAGCCGGCCGCGCCCGGTCCAGGTGGCAGGATCCGCTCATGGCGGCAGGAGGATCTTCCGCGCTGGTCGCGCAGCGGCTGGCGGCCCAGCTCCTGTCCGGAACCCCGGCGCGGTGCCACGGCCGAGGTGGCCGGGCGCCTGCTCGCCATCCAGGCACAAGACCCGCGCGGCGCCCGGCTGGCCGTCCGCGCCCGCAGCCACGGCCTGTCGGCGGCGGACGTCGACGGCGCGCTCACCCGGGACCGCAGCGTGGTAGTGACCTGGCTCAACCGGGGCACGCTGCACCTGGTGCGGGCCGAGGACTACTGGTGGCTGCACCCGCTGACCACCCCGCCGTTGTTCACCGGCAACGCCCGCCGCCTCGCCCAGGAAGGCGTTCCGCCGCAGGATGCCGAGCGGGGGGTCGCCGTGATCGAACGGTCGCTGACGGCGGAGGGGCCGCTCACCCGGGCGCAGCTCAGCGAGCGGATCGCCGCGGCCGGAGTACGGACCCAGGGCCAGGCGATCGTGCACCAGCTCGTGCTGGCGAGCCTGCGAGGGATCACGGTACGCGGGCCAATGGTGCGGCGGGAGCATGCGTACGTGCTGGTCAGAGACTGGCTGGGTACTCCGCCCGCGCCGGTCGACCGAGACCGCGCCCTCGCGGAACTGGCCGCGCGCTACCTGGCCGGGCACGGGCCGGCCAGCGACCGCGATCTGGCCCAGTGGGCCGGGCTGCCGCTCGGTGACGCCCGGCGCGGGCTGGCCGCTATCGCGCACCGGCTCGCCGACCGCGACGACGGCCTGGCCAGCCTGGCCGCCCAGCCCGGCGACGCCGCCCAGCCCAGCAACCCCGCCGGGGCGGGGCACCCGGATCCGCCGCTGCCGCCGCCGCGCCTGCTGGGCGCCTTCGAGCCGGTCCTGCTCGGCTGGTCGTCGCGGGAGCCCATCCTCGGGCCGCACGGCCGGCTGGTCGTGGCAGGCGGCATGTTCCGCCCGTTCGCCCTGGTCCGGGGCCGTGCCGTCGGCACCTGGACGATGCCGGGCGGCAAGGTCACGCTCGCCCCGTTCGAGCCACTGCCGCCGGCCGACGCGGCCGCCCTGGCCGCCGACGCCGCCGAGGTCGAGCGCTTCCTGAACAGCCGGGCCAGCCAGGCAGATTAGCCGGGCAGGTCGGCGCGGGTGCAGCGGGTGACCATGCGAATCGCGATCTCAGCTCCGCCCCCGAGGGCCGGGTGATCGGTCATCAGGCGGCGAACCTGGCCGAGCACGCTCTCGCGCTGCGGGCCCGGCAAGGTGATGACATAGCTGCGGGAGGCGACCCAGTCGATCATTTCGTCGGGGGACAGGCGGTGGATCCACTCCACGTTGAAGCGCTCGACCGGCCCGAATGGCTCAGGGATCTGCGGGGACTGCCGCCCGGCGTCGGGCGAGCGGCTGCTGCCCATGATGCTGCTGAGCTCGGCCACCCAGTCCACCGCCTCGACGCGGCGGTTCCACAGCAGGCCGAGGCGGCCACCCGGCCGCAGCACCCGGGCGGCCTCAGGCACCGCCAGCGACGGCTCGACCCAGTGCCAGGCCTGGGCAACCAGGATCGCGTCCACACTGCCCGCGGCCAGCGGGATGTGCTCGGCGCTGCCGCCCAGGACCGGAACCCCGGGCACCGCGCGGCGCAACTGGTCGCGCATGCCGGCCGACGGCTCCACCGCGATCACGTCCAGGCCGCGCTCGCGCAACTGCCGGGTCAGCTTCCCGGTACCGGCCCCGACGTCGAGGACCCGGGTGGCGTGCGCAGGCACCAGCCAGTCAATCGCCTCAGCAGGATAGGGAGGCCGGCCCCGCTCGTATGCCTCGGCCGCCACACCGAACGACTTGCCCTGGACCCGCCGCCATTCCTGGAGAGACATGGCCTCAGTGTTGCAGTCTCCGGAGAGCGTGGCGCAGGCGGCTGGCGCGGGGGATGGGACAGGCGCGAAAAGATGGCAACCATGTGGCCCGCGAGCCCGGTGCATCCGCCGCGAGAGGGTAGAAACCGGGTGGCATTGTTCTGCCGGGCCAGGCGCATCCATGGAGGTGAGACGTGGAACTAGCGGATGACTGGGGGCAGTTGCTGCGGGCCGAGGCGTTCGGTTACGCGAGGGTGGCGCTGACCAACATCAAGCGCGAGTTCCCGTCCGGCGTCTATCACTCGATGGCCAAGCCCGGTGACTTCCCGTTCCGCCCCCGCGCGCGCACCCCGGCCTTCTATGGCAGCTACGACTGGCACTCGTCCGTGGAGATGCACTGGGTGCTGCTGCGGCTGCTGCGCCTGACGTCCGACCTGGTGCCAGGGAAGGAAATCAGGGCTGCGCTGAACGCGCACTTCAGCCCGGTGGCGCTGGCCGCGGAAGCGGAGTTCATCGCCAGCCGCAACGGCCTGGGGGAGCGCCCGTACGGCTGGGGCTGGGCGCTGGCGCTCGTCCACGAGGCGGAGTCCTTCGACGACCCGGACGGCAAGAAGTGGGCGGCCGCGTTGGAGCGGCTCGCCAACACGGTGAACAAGTGTTTTCTGGAGTGGCTGCCGAAGGCGACCTACCCGGTCCGCTACGGCGTGCACGAGAACTCCGCGTTCGGCATGTCGCGGGCACTGGACCACGCGCAGGCCAGAGCCGCTGACGGGGACCGGGCGCTGCTCGATGAGATTACCGAGAAGGCCTATACCTGGTACGGCGCCGACACCCTGTACCCGGCGAGCTGGGAGCCATCCGGGTTCGACTTCCTGTCGCCCGCGCTGACCGAAGCCGAACTGATGGCGCGGATCATGTCGGTCGAGGAGTTCAGTGCCTGGCTGTCGGTGTACCTGCCGGGGATCAGCGGCGGAGAGCCCAAGGCGCTGTTCACCCCGGCCGTCGTGTCGGACGTCAGCGACGGGCAGATCGCCCATCTGCACGGGCTCAACGCGAGCCGCGCCTGGTGCTGGCGCCGCATCGCCGAATCGCTGCCCGCCGGCGATCCCCGCATCGGCTCCGCCGTGGCGGCCGCGCGTGAGCATGCCGGGGCGGCCCTCCCGCACGTCGTCGGCGACGAGTACACGGTGGAGCACTGGCTCGCCTGCTACGCGGTCCTGATGCTCAGCTAATCCAGCAGTACGCACGGTGCGTTATGCACTTCGTCCGATGGTGCACCGGGGGCCTTAGCGGGCCTGCGCCGGATCCGGCTCCCGCCAGTGGTTCGTAATAGGCAGCCGGCGGTCCCGGCCGAAGTTGCGCGGGGTGATCTTGGGTCCGGGCGGATACTGACGGCGTTTGTACTCCGCGTTGTCCACCAGCGTGACCACCCGGCCGACCAGGGCCGGGTCGTGCCCGGCGGCCACCAGTTCCGCCACGCCCATGTCCCTGACCACGTAGTCATCGAGGATCGCGTCCAGGAGCGCGTAGTCGGGCAGTGAGTCGGAGTCAAGCTGGCCTGGGGCCAGTTCGGCGCTGGGCGGCTTGCTGATCGAGTTCTCCGGGATGGGCGGGGTCTGCCCCTGCCGGGTGGCCTGCTCGTTGCGCCAGCGGGCCAGCTGCCAGACCAGCGTCTTGGGCACGTCCTTGATGGGCGCGAACCCGCCGGCCGAGTCGCCGTAGAGGGTCGAGTACCCGGTGGCGATCTCGGACTTGTTCCCCGTGGTCAGTACCAGGTGGCCGTGCTCGTTGGACAGCCCCATGAGGATCACGCCGCGAACCCGGGCCTGCAGGTTCTCCGCGGCGAGCCCGTGCAGGCCCAGCTCGGCCTCGAACGCGTCCACCATGGGTCCGATCGGCACGATCCGCGCCTGCAGCTTCTGGCGGATGACCAGGTCCTCGGCGTCGCTGACCGAGTGCTCGGAGGAGTACCGGCTCGGCATCAGCGCGGTGTGCACACTGTCGCTGCCGATGGCGTCCGCCGCGATCGTCGCGGTCAGCGCCGAGTCGATGCCGCCGGACAGCCCGAGGATGACCGACTGGAACCCGTTCTTCCGCACGTAGTCGCGCACCCCGGTGACCAGCGCTGCGTACACCTCCGCCAAAGGGTCCAGGCGCGGCCAGACCGGGCCGGCCTCATCCTCGGTGTCCGCCGTGCTGGGGGCCTGGCCCGCGGCCGGCGAGCCGGCCGGAACCGCCACCCGGTGGATCGTCATTGCGGTGCCATCCCTGGCATCGGCGGGCGTGTCGCCCAGTGCGATGCCGAGGTCGGCGTTGGGCAGGTCCAGGTCGGCGACGATCAGGGCCTCGGCGAACTGCGGGCCGCGGGCCAGCAGCGTCCCGGCCGGGTCCACGATGATCGAGTCTCCGTCGAACACCAGCTCGTCCTGGCCACCCATCATGTTCACGTAGGCGAGAGTGGCGCCCGCCTCGGCCGCCCGGCTGACGCACAGCTCAAGGCGCTCGGCGTCCTTGCCCCGCTCGTAGGGAGAGGCGTTCGGCACCACGAGCAGGCCGGCTCCGGCCTGCCTGGTCACCGTGACCGGGCCGCCGTTCTGCCACAGGTCCTCGCAGATGGCGATCGCCACGTCGGCGTCCGCGTCCCCGCACGGCAGGCGGACAACCGGCAGCCGGTTGCCAGGCACGAAGTACCGGTACTCGTCGAAGACCCCGTAGTTCGGCAGGTGATGCTTGGCGGTGGTGACCACCACCCGGCCGTCCCGCAGCAGCGCCGCCGCGTTCTGCGCCGCGCTGGCCGGCTGCCCGGTATGCGGGGTCAGGCCGGACCGGCGGCCCAGGTACCCGGTGACCACGGCGATGCCGCCGAGTCCCTCGTCGGCCAGCCGGGCCGCGGTGCGGTGCACGGCCGCGATCGAGGCGTCCACGAACGACGCGCGCAAGGCCAGATCTTCGACGGGATAGCCGGTCAGCATCATCTCCGGGAACAGCACCAGGTCCGCGCCCCTGACAGCGGCCCGGCCGGTCCAGTCGATGATCGTCTGCGCGTTCCGCTCCAGGTCACCCACCGTGGAGTCGACCTGGGCAAGAGCAATCCTGAGCTGCGGCACACTGCCAGCTTAGGCGCGGTTGGCACGGGCCGGGGGACAAGCACGGGCCGGTGGCTGGCGGCAGCAGGCCGCGCCCGGACAGGTGCATGTAACCTGCCGGAAACAGACGGGCGGCAGACTGGAAGAGGCCCGAATTCACGCCCGAAGGCCGGCGCCGCCCATGGACCGCAGGCGCTCAGCAGGGCTGCTGACCAGCGAGGCAGGCGAAACATGGACAGGCAGGAAGAGTTCGTGCTCCGGACACTGGAGGAGCGTGACATCCGTTTTGTCCGGTTGTGGTTCACGGACGTGCTCGGCTTCCTCAAGTCGGTGGCGGTGGCGCCCGCCGAGCTCGAGGGCGCGTTCGCCGAAGGGATCGGCTTCGACGGATCCGCGGTCGAGGGATTCGCCCGGGTGTACGAGGCCGACATGATCGCCAAGCCGGACCCGTCCACGTTCCAGTTGCTGCCCTGGCGGGGCGAGTCCGGGGTGGGCCGGATGTTCTGCGACATCCTGCTGCCGGACGGGTCGCCGTCGCACGCCGACCCCAGGCACGTGCTCAGGCGCGCGCTCGGCCGGGCCGCCGATCTCGGCTTCACCTTCTACACCCATCCGGAGATCGAGTTCTTCCTGCTCAGGGAGAAGCCGGAGCCCGGAGAGAAGCCGCGGCCGATCGATTCCGGCGGGTACTTCGACCACACCCCGCACAGCATCGCGCACGACTTCCGGCACGTCTCCATCCAGATGCTGGAGTCCATGGGCATCTCGGTGGAGTTCAGCCACCACGAGGGCGCGCCGGGCCAGCAGGAGATCGACCTGCGCTACGCGGATGCGCTCACCACCGCCGACAACATCATGTCGTTCCGGCTGGTGATGAAGGAGGTCGCGCTCCAGCAGGGGGTCTACGCCTCGTTCATGCCCAAGCCGTTCACCGAGCATCCGGGCTCGGGCATGCACACTCACATGTCGCTGTTCGAAGGTGACCGCAACGCGTTCTACGAGCCGGGGGCGGAGTTCCAGCTGTCGAAGATCGGCCGGGCCTTCATCGCCGGCCTGCTCAAGCATGCCGCCGAGATCACCGCCGTGTGCAATCAGTGGGTGAACTCCTACAAGCGCCTGTGGGGAGCGGCTGAACGGACCGCCGGGGCCGGCGGGGAAGCGCCCGCCTACGTCTGCTGGGGGCACAACAACCGGTCCGCGCTGATCCGGGTGCCCATGTACAAGCCGCACAAGGGGAACGCCACCCGGATCGAGTTCCGCTCGCTCGACTCCTCCTGCAACCCGTACCTGGCGTTCGGCGTCATCCTGGCCGCTGGCCTGCGCGGTATCGAGGCCGGTTACGAACTGCCGCCCGGTGCCGAGGACGACGTATGGGCGCTCACCTCGGCCGAGCGCCGCGCGCTGGGGATCCAGCCGCTGCCGCAGAGCCTGGACGAGGCGCTCAACGTCATGCAGGGCAGCGAGCTGGTGGCGGAGACGCTCGGCGAGCATGTATTCGACTTCTTCCTGCGCAACAAGCGGGAAGAGTGGCGGGACTACCGGCATCAGGTCACCGCGTTCGAACTGGACCGCTACCTGCCTGTCCTGTGAGCAAGGCTGTGGCGGCCAGCGCCGGGTCCGTCCGGCCGCGTGCCACGCTGGTGGGACTTGCTAGTAGTAGTTCAGCGGTATATAAAGTCTGCATGACTCAGCGTGCGATGCAGGAAGCGACGTTCTTGATCCTCACCGCGCTGGCCGCGGGGGCTCAGCACGGGTACGGGATCATCACCGACGTCAGGGACATCTCCGGCGGGCGGGTGCGGCTGCGTGCCGGGACGCTGTACACGGCGCTGGACCGGCTGCGCACCGAGGAACTGATCGGCGTGGACCGCGAGGAGGTCGTGGACGGCCGATTGCGCCGGTACTACCGGCTCACCCCGAAGGGGTCGGAGCTGCTGGCCGCCGAGGCGGCCCGGCTCCAGGCCAACGCCACGGCCGCGCTGTCCCGGCTGAACCCGGCGCGAGGGACGGCATGAGCGAGCCGGCGGCCCTGGAGCAGGGATACCGGCGGTTGCTGGCCTGGTACCCGGTGCGGTTCCGATCCGAGCAGGGCGAGGAGATGCTGGCCGTGCTGATGGCCGGTGCGCAGCCGGGCCAGCGGCGACCGGGGCTCATGGAGTCCATGGATGTGCTGCGCAGCGCGCTGGGAATGCGCCTTCGATTGGTGTCGGCCGGGCTGCGGAACCACGAGTGGGTGGATGCCCTGGCTCTGTTCAGCGTGGCCGCGCCGCTGTTCTTGCTGGTTGCCGACATCCTTGAGGTGGCGGTGCCCTACCGCACGCAGGTGCGTGCCGGCTTCCCGTTTCTGCTGCGGGTGTTCGGCAGGCACCCGGAGGTCGGCGGGCTGTCCCTGCTCCGGGTGACCTTCTTCGACATCGCCGTCGGCTGCCAGGTGCTCATCGCGGTACTGGTGCTGCTGGGCCTGCGCTGGGTGGCGCTGGCCGTTATCGCCGGAGCCGTCGGGTACCTGGCCGTGGCCAGCCAGTGGATCGACTGGATCCCGCGTCCGCTGCAGCTGCTCACCGCCGCCGCTTACCTCCTGACGGCGGCCGCGTTGTTCGGCTCGGCGGACCCGCGCCGCGGGCGCACGTTGCTGACCTGGGGCCACGGGATGGTGCTGCTCCTGGCTGCCGGGGCCGTTCAGGCATCGACGCTGCAGTACGACGCGACGACCGGGATCACGCGGTTCTTGTCACCAGGGCCACGCGACACGACGGTCTACTTCGTGATCAGCGTCGTCCTGGCGGTTGCCGCGCTGATCGTAGCGGTGATCTTGCGGCTGAACCGGTACTTCCTGCTGCTGCTCGCGGTCATGTTCTACCCCTACGTCATGCAGCTTGCCTACCCAACGAGCAGCACCAGCGACGACCTGCTCGGCCATCCCACGCCCAGCCACCTGACCCTGCTGTTCCTGCCGCCCGTGCTGGTCGCCGTGGTGGCCGTGCTCACCGCGATCGCCCGCCGGGGCGTTCCGCTGCCATCTGAACCGGACCAGCCCGGGGTGGCCTGACCGGTCCGGCGGGGTCCTGCCCGGAAGCGTTCGCGCGGACTGCCGTATTTGTTCTGCCGCCAGCTTGCCCGGGAGAATCGTCCATGATCATGGGTCACAGGTGGCGGTGCCGCGAGGCGGGAGGCAGATGTGACGGTATCGGAGGATCAGGCGGGCAAGCTGCCGGAGGGTGTGTCCGTCGGGCACTGGACCGATCTGGCGGGCCAGACCGGCTGCACAGTGATCCTGGCGCCTGGCGGTGCGGTGGGCGGGGTGGACGTCCGCGGCGGCGCACCAGGCACGCTCGGCACCGACGCGCTCCATCCCGGCCGGGTCATGCTGGAGACCCACGCGGTCCTGCTGACCGGCGGCAGCGCTTTCGGCCTCGACGCAGCCGCCGGGATCCGGCGTTACCTGGAGGAACGCGGCGTCGGCGCCTCGTTCGGCACCTTCGCGATCCCGATCGTCGTCGGCGCGGTCATCTTCGATCTCCTGACCGGCGACTCTGCCGCAAGGCCGGGGAGCGACGCCGGTTATGCCGCGTGCGAGGCGGCGACGAACCGGCCAGCCCAGGGCACGGTCGGCGCCGGCACCGGCGCGACGGTGGCCAAGGCGGGCGGCGGCGGCGAGGTGCGACCGGGCGGGCTTGGCATCGCCAGCGCACCGGCGGGCGAGGCGACCGTGGCCGCGGTGATGGTGGCGAACGGCCTCGGCGGGATCTGGGACGACGAACGGCACGAATGGATCGCGCCGCTCACCGGCTGGGACCGGGCGTCGTCCCTCATAGCGGGCGCCAACACCACGATCGGGGCCGTGGTGACCGACGCGCGGCTCACCAGGGAGCAGGCGAACCGGGTCGCCACGGTCGCGCACGACGGCATCGCCCGGGCGGTACGCCCCGCGCACACGCTCTACGACGGTGACACGATCTTCTGCCTGGCGGCCGGGACCGTGGCCGCGCCACCGGACGCGGTGGAAGCCATTGCCGCGGACGTTGTCGCCCGCGCGATCGCGACCGGCGTCCGCGCCGCAGCGATCGGCCCAGCTTAAAGACAGCGCAGCGCCGTCAGGTTCCCCCGATACCTAGGCAGACATCCTGATCTCTACCTAGGTAGCGTTTGTTCGTAGCCCGCGGTGTTGCCGAGGGCTGGCTGAGTCACGTGCCGGGCCAGCTGAGCGAAATGCCTTGTACGACCTCCATCTATCTAGGTAGAGTTTCGTGCATGTCGCGTCGTACGGCCTTCTCCGCTCAGACTCTTGCGGTGCTGGCAGCGCTGGCCGCCGAGCCCTCAGCCTGGCGGCACGGGTATGACCTGGCCCGCGAGACCGGGCTGAAGTCGGGAACCTTGTACCCGATCTTGGTCCGGCTGGCCGACCGGGAGATCGTCCAGGCCTGCTGGGAGGACGGTCAGCCAGCCGGGCGGCCCAGGCGTCACCTGTACCAGCTCACCACCGATGGGCTGGCAACGGCGACCGTGGCGCTGGCGGCGGCGCCCGCTCCGGCCCGGGCGCGGCCGGGCCGGGCTGCGGCGCCGCGGCTGGCCCGGGAGGGTCCGTCATGAAGCAGCTGACGAGGATGCTGGCGGGGATGCTGCACAAGGTGGCGCGGCTGCTGCCGCCGGGGCGGCGGCAGTGGGCCGAGGCGGTGGCGGCCGAGGCCGGTCAGGTTCCGCCGGGGTGGCCGCGGCTGCGCTGGCTGGCGGGCGGATTGTGGCTGGTAGCGGGGGAGGCAACGATCATGCGCAAGCTGGTGTACTGGCTGGGGATGGGGGCGGTGGCGGCCGCGGCGGCCTGGGTGGTGTGGCTGAGCTGGCGCACCCCTGCGGCGGCTGACCCGCAGACCGTGACCGACCGGGTCCGGGTCTTGGTGGGGCTGGCGGCGCTGGTGGTACTGCCGTGGGTGGGCCGGCGGCATGGCTGGTTCGGGCCGGTGGGCGGCAGCCTGACAGCGCGGGCCGTGCGGGTGGCCGGCTGCGCGGGGGTCTGCGGCCTGGGGGTGGCCGTGGTGCGGATGGACAGCCACCTCGGCCTGGGCCCGCATAGCCCGGGACCGTTCAGCCTGCCGCGCGAGATCGCCGCGCTCGTGCTGCTTGGCGCCGCGGGGGCAGCGCTGGCCGTGGTCAAGGCCAGATGGCCTGATGCCGATCCCAGCGCGCTCTGGGCCATTGCCGGGACTGGAGGCCTGCTGGTGCTCGTCGCTGTGCCGCTGCAAGCGCTCGCGATCGTCTGCGTGGCCGGGATCCTCGCCGTGACCTCGCGGCGGTCACCGGTAGCAGCTGCCTCCCTCGCCGTCGGCGCCCTCGCCGGCCTGACCGCGGGCCTGGCCACCGCCCTGGCCGTCTACGAACTGAACACCCCGACCGACCGCTATGTCGACCTGCTGCTCCTGATCATGCTCACCGCCACGTTGCTGCTCGCTGTCCTCGCTGGCGTGGCAGCGGCATGGCTGCTGCCAGGTACCGGGGACCCGGAGCAGGTCCGGGTGGCGCGGACCCATCAGGGACTGCTCGCAGGCTCGGTGGCCGGTGCTGTCTGCGGTCTGCTGCTCACAAACCTCTTCGTGGTGGCCGTGTTCATGATGATCGCCGGCCCGCTGCTCGGCGCGGGCGGCGGCGCGATCGGGGGCGCCGCCGCGGCCGACCACCCGCCCAGGTCACTATCTGTCCGCTCCTGGGCCGCCGGGCTGTTCGTGCGTTTCTGACTGGACCTGCTCGATCACCATCAGCGAGTGGCCGGCGGGATCCGGCTGCCTCGCATGCCGAGGTTGCCGGGGTGTCTGGCGGGCGTGGATGATGCAATCGGCGGCCGCGGTTCGCCGTGCTCGACCTGCCGTCACGTGGCTCATCCGGTGCGGGAGGCTGACTATGCCTGAGGAACCGGCCACGGCCGGGCAGGACCTGCCCAGCCGGGTGCTGTACGAGGGATTCCACCGCGCCGGCGCCAGGTCGTTCCTGTACGGCATCGGCTATACCCGGGAGGCGCTCGAGCGGCCGATCGTAGGGGTCGCCCACTCCTGGACCTCCACGATGCCGTGCAACTTCAATCACCGGGACCTGGCGGCGGCTGCCGAGTCGGGTGTCCGTCAGGCGGGCGGCACGCCGATGCAGTTCTCCACCATCGCCATCTCCGATGGGATCACGATGGGCACCGACGGGATGCGCTCCTCGCTGATCAGCCGGGAGGTCATCGCCGATTCCATTGAGCTGGTCGCGCGCGGGCATCACTTCGACGCGCTGGTCTGCATCGCCTCCTGCGACAAGACGACGCCCGGCTGCGCGATGGCCTTGCCCGGGTCAACCGGCCCGCGGTGCTGCTGTACGGCGGGACGATCATGCCGGGCCTGTTCCGTGGCCGGCGGGTCGCGGTCGGCGAGGTGTTCGAGGCGATCGGCGCCGTCTCGGCCGGCCAGATGGATCCTGGCGACCTGGACGAGCTGGAACGGGTGGCCTGCCCGGGGGCGGGCGCCTGCGGCGGGCAGTACACCGCCAACACGATGTCCATGGTGATGGAGGCGATAGGCCTGTCGCCGCTGGGGCTCAACTCGATCCCGGCGGCCGACCCGGCCAAACCCGGCGCCGCACGCGACACCGGCGCGCTGGTCATGCAGACCCTGGCGGCCGGCGTACGTCCCCGTGACGTCCTGACCCGGCCCGCCTTCCTGAACGCGGTGGCGGCGGCAACGGCGTCCGGCGGGTCCACGAACGCGGTCCTGCACCTGCTGGCCATGGCCCGCGAGACCGGCGTGGAGCTGTCCCTTGAGGACATCGACGCGGTCTCGAAACGGACCCCGCTGCTGGGCGACCTCAAGCCGGGCGGCCGGTTCACCGCTGCCGAACTGTACGACGCCGGCGGCGTGCCTGCGCTGCTCCGCGAGCTTCTCGGCGCCGGGCTCATCGACGGCTCCGCGATCACGGTCACCGGCCGCACCCTGGGCGAGGAACTCGAACGCCAGCCGCGGCCACCGGTGGACCCGGCTCAGCAGGTCATCCGGTCGCTTCGAGCGCCGCTCAGCCCCGAAGGTGGCCTGTGCGTGCTGCGCGGCAACATCGCCCCCGAGGGCGCGGTGGTCAAGGTGACGGCATCGACGCCACGGCAGCACCGTGGCCCGGCGCGGGTCTTCGACGGCGAGCAGGATGCCCTCACCGCCGTGCTCGATGGCCAGATCTCCGCAGGCGACACGGTGGTCATCCGGTACGAAGGCCCCCGCGGCGGCCCGGGCATGCCGGAGATGCTCCAGGTCACCGCCGCTATCGTCGGCCGTGGCCTGGGGGAGGAGGTGGCCCTGATCACCGACGGCCGGTTCAGCGGCGCCACCCGGGGACTGATGGTCGGGCACATCGTCGCCCGAGGCAGCGCTGGGCGGCCCGATCGCCAGGATCCGCGACGGCGACCAGATCGAGATCGACGTCGCGCACCGGGCGGTCGACGTGCTCGGTGCTGACCTGGCGGCGCGGCCGCCCGCCGCCAGCCCCAAGCCAGCCCCGCCCGCCGGGCGTCTACCGCAAGTACGCCGAAAACGTCGGCTCCGCCGCCAGCGGAGCGGTCACGGCCTACTGACGCGGCCCGGTAACCGGCGGGCTGGAGTGCAGGCGGCCGGACCGCGCGGGCTGCCCGGCTGTTCCCTGTCTGGCTCACCAGTCATACCAGCCCCAACGCCGCATCGTGATCATGGATTCTGGCGGGTCCTGACCACCAGACCTTCATGATCACGAGCCATTCGCGCCTGCCCAGAGACACCCGGTGCCTACTTTTCACGCTGACGCGTCCTTTTCCGCTGTGATTTGTCCCGGTTTGTGTCACCGTCGCCGTGAAAAGTGGAGGAAACGGCGAGCAGCGAGCAGCCGCGCGGTCTCAACCGGGCGTTTTACCCGGCCGGTGCCGCTGGAGCGGCTGTCAGACGGCGAGATCCAGCAAGTCCGGGTCTGGGTTCACCGGATGCTCAGCTGACCCCACCCGCGCCGACGGGCTAGCGTGCTGGGGTGAGCGTGCCGCGCCGGACCACTGCCGCCGCCCGGCTGGCCCGGCTGGGTTTCGCCGACCCGGCTCGGGCCGAACGCCTGCTCGCCGAGGTTCCCGCGCTGGCCGATGGCGGGCCGGATACCGGCCTGATCGATGCGTTCGCCCTTGCCGCCGACCCAGACCTGGCGCTCACCGAGCTGACCCGGATACCGGACGACGGCGAGATGAGCGCCGCCCTGCGGGACGATCCAGGGCTGCGGGCGCGGCTGTTCGCCGTGCTCGGGGCGAGCGCCGCGCTCGGCGACCACCTGGCCCGTCACCCCGGCCACTGGCGGGTGCTGCGCGACGGCGAGGGACTGCACTCGCCGGAGCCCGGGGAGGTGCGGGCCGACCTGCTGGCAGCCGTGGGCGCGCGGGCGGACGACGTCGGGCCGGTAGCCGGACCGAGGGCAATGGGCAGTACCGGGCCAGCGGCGGATCCGGCCGTGGCGTTGCGGGTGGCGTACCGGCGGCGGCTGCTGGCGCTGGCGGCGCGGGACCTCACCGGCGAGGCGCCGCTCGACCAGGTAGCCGCCGAGCTTGCCGACCTGGCGGCCGCGGTGCTCGAAGCCGCCCTGGCGATCGCCAGGGCGGCGCTCCCCGAGGGCGCCGCGCCGTGCCGTCTGGCGGTGATCGCCATGGGCAAGTGCGGCGCCAGAGAACTGAACTATGCCAGCGACGTGGACGTGATCTTCGTCGCCGAGCCGGCCGGCGCCACGGAGCCGGCCGGCGCCGCGGAGATAGCCGGAGCCGGAGCCGGCGCCTCCGGAGCCGGCGCCGTCGCCGCGGACGGTGAAGCCGCCGCGCTGCGGACCGCGACCCAGCTCGCCGCCGGGCTGATCCGGGTCTGCTCGCAGAGCACCCCGGAGGGGGCGCTGTTCCCGGTGGATCCGAACCTGCGCCCCGAGGGCCGTAACGGGCCGCTGGTGCGCACCCTGGCCAGCCATCGTGCGTACTACGGCCGGTGGGCGCAAACCTGGGAGTTCCAGGCGCTGCTGAAGGCAAGGCCGGTCGCGGGCGATGCGGCACTCGGGGACGCCTATGTGCAGGCCATGGGCCCGCTGGTCTGGGAGGCGGCCCGGCGGGACAACTTCGTCGCCGACGTCCAGGCGATGCGGCGCCGGGTGGTCGGCACGCTGCCCGCCGCCGTGGCGGGCCGGGAACTCAAGCTGGGGCCCGGCGGGCTGCGGGACATCGAGTTCGCCGTGCAGCTTCTTCAGCTCGTGCACGGCCGGGCCGACCCGGCCCTGCGGGAGCCGGCCACGCTGTCTGCGCTGGCCGCCCTCGCCGCTGGTGGGTACGTCGGCCGGCACGACGCGGCCGACCTGACCGGCGCCTACCGGTTCCTGCGGACGGTCGAGCACCTGCTGCAGCTGCGGAACCTGCGGCGCACGCACACCCTGCCCGACGACCCGGCCGCCCTGCGCAGGCTGGGCCGGGCCCTGCTGTTTGCGGAGAACGGCCGGGCCGGATCCGGCGGCGCCCTGGCGCGACCGGATCCGGCCGAAGAACTCCTGGCCCGCTGGCGCCAGCACGCGGGCCAGGTACAGCGCCTGCACGAGAAGCTGTTCTACCGGCCGCTGCTGGATGCGGTCGCGCGGCTGCCCAGCGACGCGGCCCGGCTCACCCAGGAGGCCGCTGGAGCCCGGCTCGAGGCGCTCGGTTACGCCGACCCGGCCGGCGCGCTTCGCCACATCGAGGCGCTGACCTCCGGCGTGTCGCGGCGGGCCGCGATCCAGCGCACTCTGCTGCCGCTGATGCTCGGGTGGTTCGCTGACGCTCCCGCGCCGGACGCGGGGCTGCTCGCCTTTCACCAGGTCAGTGACGCCCTAGGCAACACGCCCTGGTACCTGCGGCTGCTGCGGGACGACATGACAGTGGCGCAGCGGATGGCCCGGCTGCTCGCCTCCAGCCGCTACGCCGTCGACCTGCTGCTGCGCCAGCCGGAAACGGTCGCGATTCTGGGCGACGACGCGCAGCTCACCCCGCGGGACCGGGCCGCGCTGCAGGCCGAGGCCGCCGCGCTGGTCGGCAGGCACGCCCAGGCGGAGAACGCGGTGGCGGCGCTGCGCGCGCTGCGCCGCCGCGAACTGCTCAGGACCGCCATGGCCGACCTGCTCGGGCGGCTGACCGCCGAGCAGGCCGGCGAGGCGCTCACCACGGTGGCCGCGGTCACCGTCGAGGCCGCCCTCCAGGTGGCGCTCCGGTCCGTCGCGGACCGTCGTGGCGGGGTGCCCACCCGGATCTGCGTGGTGGCGATGGGCAGGTTCGGCGGGCACGAGTCCGGCTACGGCAGCGACGCCGACGTGATGTTCGTGCACGATCCGCTGCCCGGCGCGGACGAGCGGGAGGCCACCGAGGCCGCCCACGCGGTCGCCGAGGCACTGCGTGCGCTGCTGGCCCGGCCCGCCCCGGATCCGCCCCTGCACGTCGACCCCGGACTGCGCCCGGAGGGACGCCAGGGGCCGCTGGTGCGGACGCTGGCGTCCTACCGGGCCTACTACGAGCGCTGGTCGGTCCCCTGGGAAAGGCAGGCCCTGCTCCGCGCCGAGCCCGCGGCCGGAGATGCCGGCCTCGGCACGCGCTTTACGGTTCTCGCGGACCAGTTCCGCTACCCGGACGGCGGGATCGGCGAATCCTCCGTTCGGGAAATAAGGCGGATCAAGGCACGGATGGAGGCCGAGCGCATGCCGCGCGGCGTCGACCCCGCGCTGCATCTGAAGCTGGGCCCGGGCGGGCTGTCCGATGTGGAGTGGGTTGTGCAGTTGCTCCAGCTCCGGCAGGCATACGCGGTTCCTGCGCTGCGGACAACCCGCACGCTGGACGGGCTGGCCGCAGCGGCGGGGGCGGGGCTGGTGGGGGAGGAGGACGCCGCTGCGCTGGCCACGGCGTGGCGGCTGGCGGCCCGGATCAGGGACGCGGTCGTCCTGGTCAGGGGCCGGGCCTCGGACGTGATACCGGCGCGGTCGTCCGAGGTGGCGGCCGTCGCCTCGGTGCTTGGCTATCCGCCCGGAGCCGCCCAGGACCTGGAGCAGGACTACCGGCGGGCGGCGCGCCGTTCCCGGGCGGTGATGGAGCGCCTGTTCTACGGATGAGGGGACGGGCTGCCCGGTGAGCAGAGGCTTACCCGGGGTAAACACCCAGGTGGCTTCGTAACCGCTTGATAACGTCTACCGTGGACGGCGAGGACGCGGCAGACGCTGCGCTCGACCGTGAGGGGGATATGTCAACCTCGGCCAAGCACCGGGGGACGCCACCAGGTAACCGCCGGGCGTCGCCGGGCCCGGCAGGCCGGCGGGCCCGCGGCGGATCGCGGCGGCTGCGCACCGTTGCCATCGTGGTCGGCGCCGCGCTGGCGGCCGTCCTCGCCGCGGTGGCCGGCTTCGTGCTCGTGATCCGTGCGGCCACGGCCAGCTCGCCCGGCAGACCCCCGGCCAAGGCGGGAGCGCCGGCGGCAGGTTCGGGTGCGGGCGGGGCGGTCAAGGCCCATCGGCCCCCCGGCAGCCCAGCAGGCCTGCCGAAACTCTCGGCAGCGCAGCTGGCGGGCCAGCGGGTGATCTACAGCTACCCCGGGCTCACGCCGCCGCCCAGCCTGCTGCGGTGGATCGGGAAGGGTGAGGTCGGCGGCGTCATCTTCTTCGCCCAGAACATCTCCAGCGAAGCCCAGATCGCCTCGGTCATCGCCGAGCTCAATCACGCCAACGCCAGCCCGCAGAACCCGCTGCGCAAGGACCCGCTGCTGCTGATGACCGACCAGGAGGGCGGCGAGGTCCGGCGGCTGCCGGGCGAGCCGGTGCTGTCGGAGAAGCAGATCGGGGAGTCCGCGCGTCCGGCCGCCGAGGCGAGGGCCGCCGGGACCGGTGCGGGCAAGAACCTCGCCGGTGTGCTGGCATGAACGTCAACCTGGCACCCGTGGTCGACGTGTACCGCAGCCCGGGCGACTTCGATGACCAGTTCCAGCGCTCCTACAGCATGGACCCCCACGTGGTGTCCCGGCTCGGCGCGGACTTCGTCAAGGCGCAGCAGGCGGCCGGCGTCGCGGCCACCGTGAAGCATTTCCCCGGCCTGGGCGCGGCCACCGCCACGCAGAACACCGACGAGCGGCCGGTCACCCTGAACGTGCCGGCGAACCAGTTGCGCACGGTCGACGAGTACCCCTACCGGGCGGCGATCGCAGCCGGGGTCAAGCTGGTGATGGTGTCCTGGGCGATCTACCCGGCGCTGGACCCGAAGCTGCCTGCCGGGCTTTCGCCGGCGATCGTCGGCGGCGAGCTGCGCCAGCGGCTCGGGTTTACCGGCGTCACGATCACCGACGCGCTCGAGGCCGGCGCGCTGCGGCCGTTTGGCACGATCCGCGACCGGGCCCGGATGGCGGCGCAGGCCGGGATGGACCTGATCTTGTGCTCGGGACAGAATGCCAGCGAGGGTGCCCAGGCCAGGTCCGAGCTGGAGCGGGTCTATAACGCCGGAGGGGCCACGGCCCAGGCGGCGTTCCAGGCCGCGGTGCAGCGGATCCTCGCGCTGAAGACCAGCCCCGGCGGTTAGGCCGGGGCCGGTTCCTGGATGGCGACGGGGTAACGCCCCTCCGGGAAGTGCAGAAGGGGCATTACGCCGCCTCCGGGCCGGTGGCGGCGCGCGCCGCCTTGGTTCACGGGGCCGGCCGGCGGTCAGGAGGTGCGGCCCGCCCGCGAGGCGTCAGTGTCGGCGCTGGCCTCTGGCGCTCCGGGTACCTCGCCGGTGGCGTCTGCCGCGGCCTGTTCGATCGTGCGGCCCGATGAGCTGCGCTTACGGAGCGCCGCCGCGGCCGCGGTAGCGGCGGCGGCAAGGAGTATCGCGATGCCAGACAGCGTCCACCAGTTCCGGCTGCGTGGCTTCTCGGGCTCGATCCGCTCCGCGGCCGACGACAGCATGTCGGCGACCTTGGGCGCGACGCTCTCCTGCAGGACCTGGCCGGTACGCTCAACTCGCGGGGCCGCCCAGATGCGGGTGCGCTCGACTCGCGGCGCGGCCCAGGTGCGGGTCTGGGTCAGGCCACGCAGCGCGGCCTCCTGGGTGCTCTTGGCCAGCGGCTTCACCTGAGCGGCGGCCGGCTTGACCTTGGCAGCCGCCTGCCGGGCGCGTTCCTGCGCGATGGCCGCCGCTGCTGCGACCTTCTCGTTACTGTTCGTGCCGGACATGGGCACCTCCGAGGTGTGCTTTCGTCCCACACTTCCCGAAGCGCGGCATATCAACCCTTCAGCGCCGGAATCATGGGCTGGCAGCGGCGGTCAGGTGGGCACCGAGGAACGCCAATGACGGCGGCTCCTGCGCGGTGAAGAAGGGGAAGCTGTGGCAGCCGGCGGAGAAGTCGGTCACCGCGCCCGGCGGCAGCGCCCCGGCCAGCGCCCGCGCGCCGGGGTAGAACGGATCGCTGGTTCCGCAGGCCACGCGGACCGCCACCGGCGCCAGCGCGGGCGCATGGGTGACCGCATCGGCGTCGGCAAAGGCGACCGCGGACGCGTAGGCACCCGGGTTGACCGCGCGCGCCTGCCGGTAGCTGGTCCAGATCGCCGGGCCGATCGCGGCCACGGCCGAGATCACCCTGGGGTACTTCTCGGCCAGCAGCAGCGCGCCGTACCCGCCCATCGAGATGCCCAGCGTGCCGGTCGCCCCCCGGCCGAGGCCCCGCCGCTGGCAGAGTGGGATCAGCTCGTCGATCACCATGGCCATCGGGTTGTCACCGGGGTGCGGGTTCCAGTAGCCGGGCCCGCCGTCGGCCGCTGCCATCGCCACCCGCGGCAGCGCCCTGCCGTCCACCCGCAGGGCCAGCGCCTGCGGCAGCGACATCCCGGCGAGCGCCCGGCGGTGATCGGCGCCGAACGGGTGCAGCGCCACGATGAGCGGCAGCGGCGTCCCCGGCCGGTGCCCGGGCGGCCAGGCGATCGTGTAGCCGACCTGGCACCGCCGGGCGCGGGAATAGAACGTGCCCGACTCGGCCGGGCCCGGGGCGGCGAAGACCAGCGGTGGGCTGGCCACCGAACAGGCCCCGTCCAGCCGGTCGAGCGCCGCCTGGCCGGGCAGCACGCCGCGGGCGACCAGTTCGAGCGCACGGCCCCGGCGGCTGTCACCGCCACAAGCCCACCGGCGCCGATGCCGAGTGCCCGGCGGCGGGTCAGGCGCCGCCCGGGGTGCGGCCGGGCCGGCCTCGCTCACCTGGGTCCCGCCGCGGAGACCAGCGTCGTCCGGGAGGCGGCCCGCCCGCCAGTGGCCAAAGCGACCGCCAGGATGGCCAGCCCGGCAGCGTCGATGCCGCCGGCGTGGAAGAGTGCCTGCGCCGGACCGCCCAGGCGCACCCAGCACAGCGCCCCGCTGAGGAAGACGATCATGCCGGTCACGGCGACGCGGCCCAGCCATGCTTCATAACGCAGGACCCGGGGCGGGACCTCGAGCCGGCGCACCAGCCGCACTGCGCCGGTGGCCAGGCAGAGCATCGCTGCCGGGCTGATCAGCATCCAGATCAGCTCGGCGGATGGGAAGGACGCCAGGGCGGCAGGGTGCGCCCAGTAGGACGTGACCGACATCGTGGCCGCCCAGCCGAATGCGGCGATCCCGCCGGGAGCCAGGCCCTGGTGCGGCCACCAGTGGCCGCCGGTGCCCGGCCAGCCGTTGCCGAAATGACGGGCGCCGGTGGCCAGGACGAGCGCTCCGGCGGCGGCCAGCGCGGCCGGCCCGCGCAACCGCCCGGCCTGGTGCCGGGCGGCGGCCCGGATCGCCGCCCAGCTGGCCGGGATGGCGGCGAGCAGCGCGAGCACGGCCAGCAGCAGCAGCGAGCCGGACATCATCAGCATCGCCACCGTGGTGGCCCTGCTTGCCGGGGGAGCCCACTGCCAGGCGACCGCCAGCTGTGCCCACATGGTGGTCCCGACGGTCAGGAAGACGGCCAGCGAGCAGGTGAGGGTGCCAAGACAGGCGCGGGCCCCCGTGGCCGGGTCCGCCGGGTACCCGGCCAGCCCGGCGCTGGCGAGCCGTGCGGCCACGCCGCAGCGGGCCACGTTCGCGGTGCGGCGCCAGGCCCGGGGCTGCTCGGCCAGGTCGGCGAGCAGCAGTTCCGCGAACTCCGCGCCATAACGCTCCCGCCAGCTGACTGGATACCAGCGGAGCAGGCGGCGCACCCGGCCGGCTGTAGCGGGATCCGGTGCCGGGCCGCCGACGGTAGCAGGCATGCCGCCCGGCCCGGTCACGTCACCCCCCACCTTCCGGCGAGCCGTCGCAGCCCAACGTCGGCGACGTGGCGCTGGGCCCGCAGGTGTGCCTGCAGCGCCTGCGCGCCAGCCGCGGTGAGCTGGTAAGGGCGGCGCCGGTCGTCGCTGGCCAGTGCCTCGATAAGGCCCTGGTTTTCGAGCCGGTTCAGTACCTCGTACAGGGTGCCGGGGGCCAGGCGGATGCCGGCGAACGTCTCGATGTCCTTGGTGAGTGCGTACCCGTGCTTCGCGCCGTCGGCCAGGCTGGACAGGATCAGCGTGGCCGGGCCGGCGCTGCGGCCCAGGGCGGACAGCGCCAGTGGGGCACTGCTGCCGCGCCGTCCCGGAGTAGCCACGGCAGCGACTTTATACCGGATGCCGATGTATCGCAAACCGGTATACCGGTCACCGAACCGCCTGGACAGCGGTGTGTGGCGCGAGCGGCGGGCGTCCACCACGACCGGCTAGCCCGGCCCGCGGGCGACGGGGACTATCTAATGTTCCGCAATGGTTTCTAGGCTGTCTCCGGGAGCGGCTCGGCGATCTGTTGGAGGCATGCATGAACGGCGCGCAGGCCCTGCTCCGCACGCTGGCCGGCTGCGGAGTGACCGTGTGCTTCGCCAACCCGGGAACGTCGGAGATGTACCTCGTGGCGGGTCTCGACGCCACCCCGGAGCTGCGCGGCGTGCTGTGCCTGTACGAGGGGGTGGCGACCGGGGCCGCCGACGGTTACGGCCGGATGACGGGACGGCCTGCGGCGGTATTGCTGCACCTGGGACCGGGCCTGGCGAACGGCCTGGCCAACCTGCACAATGCCCGGCGGGCGGGCACCCCGCTGCTGGCCGTGATCGGTGACCACGCCAGCTACCACAAGCGCTACGACGCACCGCTGGAATCGGACATCGACGCCCTCGCCGGGGCGGTATCCGGCTGGGTCCGGCACCCGGCGCGGCCCGAGGACGTGGGCGCGGACACCGCCGAGGCGGTCGCCGCCGCGATGACGCCGCCAGGCCAGGTCGCCACGCTCATCGTGCCCGCCGACGTGTCCTGGTCCGAGGGGGGCGCCCCTGCCCCGCCTGCCCCAGTCCGGGCGGCCACACCCGTTTCCGGCGACGCGATCGGCTCGGCCGCGGCGGCGCTGCGCGGCGGCGAGTCATGCGTGCTCATGCTGGGCGGTGCCGGGCTGTGGCGGCCGGGCCTGGAGGCCGCGAGCCGCATCGCCGAGGCCACCTCCGCGCGGCTGCTCGGCGAGACCTTCCCGGCCAGGATGGAGCGGGGCGCGGGCATCCCGGCGGTGCACCGGCTGGCCTACCTGGCCGAGTTCGCGGCCGGGCAGATGGAGGGCGCCCGGCACCTGATCCTGGCGGGGGCACGCCCGCCGGTCACCTTCTTCGCCTACCCCACGCTGGCCAGCTCGATGGTGCCTGCCGGCTGCCAGGTGCATGTGCTCGCCACAGCGAGCGACGACGTGGCCGGGGCGCTGACGGCGCTGGCCGACCTTGTCGCGCCGGACACCAAGCCGGTCCCGCAGCAACCGGAACGCCCGGCGGTGCCGGACGGTGAGCTGACGGCGGAGGGTGTGGCCGCCATCATCGGCGCGCTGCTGCCCGAGGGGGCGATCGTCTCCGACGAGGCCAACACCTCGGGTCTGTGGCTGCCCGGGGCAACCGCGGGAGCGCCGCCGCATGACTGGCTCACGCTGACCGGCGGCGCCATCGGCCAGGGGCTTCCGGTGGCCACCGGGGCGGCGCTGGCCTGCCCCGGCCGTCCGGTCCTGGCGCTGGAAGCCGACGGCAGCGCCATGTACACGATCTCCGCGCTCTGGAGCCACGCCAGGGAGCAGCTCGACATCACCACGGTCGTCTTCAGCAACCGCCGTTACGCGATCCTGGACATGGAGCTCGACCGGGTCATGGCCGGCGCCGGGGAGGCTGCCCGCAGCCTGCTCGACCTGTCCCGGCCCGCCATCGACTTCACCGCCCTGGCCGCCGGCATGGGGGTGCCGGGCAGCCGCGCCGTCACCGCCGCCGAGTTCGCCGCGCAGTTGCGCAACGCGCTGGCCGAGCCGGGCCCGCACCTGATCGAAGCGGTCGTCCCCGTACCGTGGTAAGGCGACCAAGATGGCCGCCGGTGCGTTGGCCTTCAGGCTGGTGGTGATAGGGGCTGGGCATGAGTCCGGATGGTCCGATAGTAACGAAAAACAGATCGAATAAATCGTGTTGGCCAGTACAGATGTCGCAGTACTCGCCCTGAATCCAAGTATGATGGATGGGTGCAGCTCCGGTACAAGTACCGCCTTGACCCGTGGCCGCGGCACCGAATCGCTCTTGGCAGGGCATTCGGGTGCGCCCGGGTGGTGTTTAACGACGGGCTGCGGGCCCGGGAGGAAGCGCATGACGCCGGACTGCCCTACATCACCGACCGCGAGTTGTCGGCCCGGCTGACCGCGGTGAAGGCCACCCCCCAGCGGGCGTGGCTGAACGAGGTCTCTGCCGTGGTGCTCCAGCAGGCTCTCGCGGACTTGAACACTGCCTACCGGAACTTCTTCGCCTCGGTCAAGGGCACCCGCAAGGGGCCGAAGGTAGGGAAACCGAAGTTCCGGTCCCGCAAGGACCATAGGCAGGCGATCAGGTTTACCGCCAACGCCTGGTTCAAGGTGCTGGCGAACGGGAAGCTGCGGCTGCCCAAGATCGGGGACGTTCCAGTGCGCTGGTCCCGGCCCTTACCCAGCGAGCCGTCGTCGGTCACGATCATCAAGGACGGCGCCGGGCGGTACTTCGCCTCATTCGTCATAGAGACCGGGCCCGGCAGCCTGCCTGCCACCGAACCGGTCGTGGGCATCGATCTTGGGCTGAGGCACTTCGCCGTCTTGTCCGATGGGCGAAAGATCGTCTCTCCGCGGTTTCTGCGCCGTGCGGAGAGGCTGCTCAAGCGCAGGCAGCAGGAACTGTCCCGCAAACATAAGGGCTCGGCTAACCGGGAGAAGGCGAGGCTCAAGGTCGCTAGGGCACACGCGCGCGTGGCTGACGCCCGGCGGGATTTTCACCACCAATTGTCCACGGCGCTGATCCGCGACAACCAAGCGGTCGCCGTGGAAGACCTGGCGGTGAAAGGGCTCAGCCGGACGCGCCTGGCCAAGTCCGTTCACGACGCTGGGTGGTCGTCGTTCGTGGCGATGCTGGAGTACAAAGCCCGGCGGTACGGCCGGGAGTTCCGCCGGATCGGCCGGTTCGAGCCCACCTCCCAAACCTGCTGCCTATGCGGCGCAAAGGACGGTCCCAAGCCGCTCCACATCCGGACATGGCAGTGTCAGGGATGCGGGGGGTGGCTGGATCGGGACATCAACGCGGCGGTCAACGTCGCCAAGGCCGCCGGGCTGGCGGTGACAGCCTGCCGAGCGCAGGTAAGACCAGGGGCCCCTTCTCTGGCGCAGCGCGGTGAAACAGGAACCCATCCGAAGCCACGCCGGGAAGCGGTGTGACAGGCGGAATCTCCACCCTCTCAGGACGGAGAGGAAGTCAACAGAGTTCGGCCACCAGTTCCGGCGGCAGGCCGTGGGTCTCGTGCAGGTACGCCAGGTCCGCCTCGGTCAGTGGCCGGTGCGGGCCGAGCTGCGAGAGGACCTTGCGGCCGCGGGTCAGCAGCGCACCGAACCGCCGTTCCTCGCCGCGGAGCACCTCGCGGACGAGTTCGGTGCCGGTCTGCTGCCCGAACTGCGCCAGCGTGTGCTCGACCAGCGACGGCGGCAGGTCGCCCAGCGACCGGGTCTCGTCAGTACGCCACAGCACGGTGAGCGCGCGCCGCAGCAACCGCCGCAGCACGTAGCCCCGCCCGGTGCTGGACGGCCGGATCCCGTCGCCGATGATCACGATGCTGCCACGCAGGTGGTCCGCGAGCAGGCGAAGCGATCGCTGGTCCGGCTGCCACAGGCCCGGCAGCGTGCTCGTCCAGGGACCGAACACGTCGGTGCCGAACACCGACGGCTGGCCCTGCAGGACCATCAGCAGCCGTTCCAGGCCCATCCCCGTGTCCACGTTGGACTGCGCCAGCGGCTCGAGACGGCCGTCGTCGTGCCGCCGGTACCGCATGGTGACGTGGTTCCACAGCTCCATCCAGCGTTCGTCGCTGGATGGCGTGCCCTGGGGCGGCCCAGTGCCGGTCCAGGCGAAGATCTCCGAGTCGGGGCCGCACGGGCCGGCCGGGCCGTTCGACCACCAGTTGTCCTGGGTGGTCAGCTCGACCGGCACGCCAAGCTCCGTCCAGGTCTGCAGCGACGCCGCGTCGGGTGCTACCTGGTCATCACCGCCGAACACGGTCGCGTACAGCCGGTCCGGGCTGACGCCGAACCCGCCGGTCAGCAACTCGTAGCCCCAGCGCAGGCTCTGCGGGCCGGTGTAGTCGCCCAGTGACCAGGAGCCGAGCATCTGGAACACGGTCAGATGGCGTTCATCGCCGACCTCATCGAGGTCGGTGGTGCGCAGGCAGCGCTGCACGCCGGTCAGCCGCCTGCCCTTCGGGTGGGGCCGGCCTTCGAGGTAGTTGGTCAGCGGGTGCATCCCCGCGGTGGTGAACAGCACCGGATTGCCGTCCGGCGGCACCAGCGAGCTGCTCTGGAGCAGTTGATGGCCCCGGTGAGCGAAGAAGCCGAGGAATCTACGGGTCGTCTCGGTCGAGTTCATGACAGCCAATCCCTTTCTGGTTTGGCTGGCACCGGAACCGGACCGCTGGCACGGCCATGAGCTGAAGATCAACGTCACGCGCTGGGAACCGTTCCGGTCGCCAGCGAGTGTGAACGAATAAGGTCAGGCGGCGGCGGCCGGCGAGCTGATAGCTCGCGCGGCTGTGCCGGGACAGCTGACCTTCATGCACTCAACTATAGGCGTCGCCATCGGCCAGCCCAACGGGTTATCGCCGTGCCCGGTACCCCGCCCCGGTGACGAATTGGGCCGCCCTGCAGCAGATTGTGTCTATCGCGCGTTTATCTAGCGGGGCCCCTGCCGGTGGAGGCGCAATGACGTTTGAGGAGTTCGCGGCCGCCCGTCTTCCCGCGGTGCTGAAGTTCGCCGCGGTGCTGACCGGCGACCGCGGCCTCGCCGAGGACCTGGTGCAGGAGGTGCTGATCCGGGCGAGCACGCGATGGCAGGCGATCGCAGGCCTGGACAAGCCGGAGGCCTACATCCGCAAGATGATCGTCAACGAGTACCTGTCCTGGCGCCGCCGGTCGTGGCGGCTGGTGCTGTCCGGAACCGGCGCCGACCTGCGCGGCCTGCCCGCTCCCGACCATGCCGCCGGTTACGCCGAACGCGATGCGATCTGGGCCGAGCTGGCGAAGCTGCCGCCGCGGCAGCGCGCGGTGCTCGTGCTGCGCTACTACGAGGGGCTTACCGACCCGGAGATAGCCGGCGTCCTGGGCTGCCGGCCCGGCACCGTCCGCGGCTACGCCTGCCGGGCGCTGGCCGCGCTCCGGGTCGAGCTGACCGTGCCACCACCCCTGATGGCGCCCGCCACAGCCAAGGAGGGACGCTGATGCACGCGGGGCCCCAGCTGCCGGTACGCACCGAAGACGACGTGCGTGCCGCGCTGAAAGCACTGGAGGACCAGGCGCCCAGCGCGGAGAAGGTGCTGAACGCGGTGCGCGCGGCTGGCGCGCGGCGCAGCCCCCGCCTGGCCCGGGCCCTGCGGTCACCCCGCTGGCCGCAGCTGGTCATGGGCATCGCCACGGCGGCCGCGCTGGCCGGGCTCACGATAGCCCTGCTGCCCGGGGGCGCCCTCTGGGGGAGCCGCGGCACGCGGCCGGGCCGGGCAACGATGGGCCCGGCAAGCACGGGCCCGGCAGCGTCCGGGCTTCCCTCGGCAACGGCGCTGGGCCAGGCCATGCTCACCGCGTCCACCGCCGCGACCGGCGACATCCTGTACACGACGGAAACCGGCTTCAACCGGGGCGTCATCGTGGACATCTACCGGGGCTGGCTCTGGCCGGCGCAGCCCGGTCCCCGGCCAGCAGGCCCGCTGGCGGCTGGCCTTCAGCGAGCGCATGTCCAGGGCCAAGCCACTGCTGCTGACCGAAGACGATGGCTTCACCTACACCGTCCCGCCCGGCAACCCGGACAGTGAGCGCGGGAACTACGCCCACGGCCGCCTGACGGTGGTCTGCCACGCCGGCACCGGCCAGAGCGGGTGCGGCTTCGGGAACACCGAGACGCCACCGGGAACCTGGTCGGAGCACACCGGCAAGTTCGTCAACCCCGGCGCCGGCACCGGCGACCTCAGCCCGGCCGGGATCGCCAAGGGGATCGCCAGGGGCCAGTGGCGGGTCACCGCCCGCGACCATATCGGCGGACAGCCGGCCATCAAGCTGACCGAGACCAGGACCGGCGTGTACCAGCCGCTGCCGACCGTGCTCTGGGTGAGCGCGCGAACCCATCTGCCCATCCGGATGAACAACGGCGCGGGGGCGACGTGGTCCCAGAATGAGTGGCACTACCTGAAGCCCACGGCCACGAACCTGGCGCTGCTGCGGGTGCCGGTCCCGCCCGGTTATCACCGGTCCGGCTGACCGGCCCGGGTGCCGCGGTGCCGGGGCCGTCCGGCCGGCGGCGTCAGGTGAGTTCGCGGAGGTACTGCGGCAGCATCCGGTGCCAGGTGGGCCAGTCGTGCGACCAATCCGGGCCCCAGTTGTCCAGCCGGTTAGGGATCCCCCTGGCGCCCAGCGCTGCCGCCATCTTCCACGACTCGCCGATGTCCTCCCAGTCGCCCTCGCCGGCGGCGAGCACGGCCCGCCGCGTCCGCAGCCGGTCCAGTTGCGGCCCCTCCAGGCCGGGCAGGAACTGCAGCGGCGCGGCGAAGTAGATGTCCTGGCTCCAGGCCCCGTCGTAGAAGCGCTCGATCTGATAGCTGCCGCTCATGCCGATGGCCGCGCCGAACACGTCGGGGTAGCGGCACAGCACGGCCAGTGCATTGAACGCGCCGATCGAGGCGCCGGCGGAGATCACATCGATGGACCGCCCGCCGAGATCGGCGTAGATCGCGGGCAGCACCTCCCAGCGGACGCACTCGTGGAACTGATTGAGCAGCCACATCCGGTGCTCGGCCGAGCCGGTCTTCCGCACCATCGCCTGCCCGGCGACGCTGTCGACCGAGTACAGCTTGATCCGGCCCTCGGCGAGCAGCGGCCCACAGGCGCCGACCAGGCCGAACCGCTCGATCTCCTCGGCGTCGCCGCCAGCGGACGGGAGGACAAGGACGGGCGTGCCGAACGCGCCCCAGCGCACCAGGGTGATCTCGCTCTGGACGCGGTCGGAGTACCACCGCTCCGCGACTTTCATGCCGTCACTCATAGAAGAACTTCTGTGGACCAGGGAATATCCATGACAGCCCTTCCCGGAGCCGGTCGCGCCAGTTTTCCCAGCTATGCCCGTCGCGAGCCTCCACATAACGGACGGTCATCCCGGCGGACTCGAACGTGGGCACCATGGACCGGTTTCTGATGATCAGCGGCTCGTAGACGCCGCAGCTGACGAACACTTGATCGGCGACCTGCCGCGGCGCGGCCCGGTACCGGTTGACGAAACGCACCACCGGCTCGAACGCCGGGCCGCCGCCGTGATCGGTGCCGATATCGGTGAAGACGAACGAGCCGGACTGTAGCAGCAGCGACCCGTAAACATCCGGATACCGGTAGGCGGCCGACAGCGAGGCGACCGCGCCGAAGCTCGCGCCCATGAGGCACCGCGACGACGGCGTGCCGGCCAGCGGGAACTCCGCCTCCAGCCGGGGCACCAGCTCGGCGGTCAGGTACCGGGCGTGCGCCGCGGAGTTGGCGTACTCGGTGAGCCGGTCGCCCGGGTCGATGAACGCCGCGACGATCTCCGCCACATCCAGCCGGTGGATCAGGTTGTCGAGCACGGTGCTGGCCGCCGCGTACTTGAGGTAGTCGCTGCCGTCGTGGACGACCAGCAGCGGGTACCGGGCGGTGCGCCGGAACCGGGCGGGCAGGTACAGCGTCACCTTGGCGTCCCGGCGGAGCGCGCGGCTCGGCACCGCGAACTTCACCAAGGATCCAGAACGGGAGTCCGGATCTGGCTGGGTCCACTCGGGCACCTCGTATCCGTGGGCGAAGCAGACCGAGGAACTGCCCAGCGGACTGTGCGCGAGGTGCGGGTTCAGCGGGTCGTTGACGCGCTCGGACCGCCCGCTGCGGGATACCTCGAACTGGTACTCGACCCGGGACCCATCCGGCAGCTCCAGCACGAGGTACCACAGGTCGGTGCCGGCCAGACGGCGCAACGGGATGCGGCCGGGCAGCCCGAAGATCTGGTGGACCAGGTGGACCTCGTCGGCGTCGCCACGGAACAGGAACGTGCACCGGGCGCCCTCCACGATGGGCACCTGGTACCGGGCCAGGAAGCGGTCGATGGCGGCAGGCTCGACCGGCCTGCGCTCCCTGAGCCTGTTGATGGCGAGCTTGCGGCGGGCCGCCGTCCGCGCGCCGACGGTGGTCAGGCTGCCTCCAGGGCGGTGACCCGGCCGTCTTCGGCCAGCACCCGGGTGGCAGGCGGCCAGCCTTCGGCGCCGTTGTCGATGTCCAGCCGGGTGCCGTTCTCCAGCAGGACACACCGCGCGGGCGCGAACCTGCGCGCGAACACGGCCATCCGGGGCGCGTCATCGAGCAGCAGCCGCGTCCGGGCATGCGGCAGCGGCACCATGTCACGAACCACCGACAGGCCGCTGGCGTAGACCTCGGGATGACCGGGACCGTGCGCGGACCGGTCGTGGAACAGCACGATCCGCTCGGCCAGCGCCATCGCCCCCGCGGACCACGCGATCACCGGTGAGCGCAGCGCGGCCGCGATGTTGAACAGGTGCAGGACGTCGGCCAGCACGCCCACATGCCCGCCGGCGACCACCAGGGCGGAGGCGCCGGCCAGCACCCCGGCCACCTCGCCACGGTGCTCGGCGATCACAGGGCGCTTGTGCGGCTGCAATTCCGCGTAGAAGTTCAGGCGGACCTGGCTGACCCGGTGCAGGTGCGCCGCGTCGAGTTCCCGGACCGCGGCCAGGCTCTCGGCCAGCACGCTGGCCCGGACCCGGTCGCTGCCGCTGCGCCGCTGGAGCGCGTACACGGCCTGCAGGGCGTGGTCAAGCCGCAGCAGGTACAAGGTTTGGAGTTCGTCGAGTAGCGCCTGCACCGTGCGCTCCGCGGCGGCGAACCCAGGCTCGCGCTCGGCCACGTTGAGCCAGCGCCGGTACAGGCGGAGGTTGACGTCGCGGGACCCGAGCAGCGTGCTCAGCTCGGCGTCGTCATCCTCGCGCTCCTGCCAGCCAGCGGTGATCGTGGCGATCGGTTGCTCCGGCGGCAGCGACCCGGCAACCGTGCCCAGTGTGGGCCTGCGCTGCGGGCCCAGCAACGTCACCTTCACTGGGCGTACAGGTGCAGCGCGCGGCCCACGGCGTCGAGCATCCCGCGGAGCGTGTCGTAGTCGGGGTGGCGCATCCGCACATAGGCGTTGGCCATGTAACCGGCCTCGACCGGCTGGGTCGGCGTGCCCGGGCCGGGCAGGTGGGCGTCGATCACCCAGTCGCCGTACCGCTGGTTCAGCTCATCGACACCGGAGTAGCCGGTGATGGTGCCGTCCCGGTCCGGGCGCACCGAGACCATCCCGCTGGCGTAGCGCCGCGACGGCGCGGTGTGCGTGCCCCCGTGCACGATCGCGTTCGCCCACTCCCGGTAGATGTCCAGGTCGTTGCCGGCGGAGTACAGGTCCCAGGCCCCGACGCCGGGCGGGCGGCAGCCGATCTCGGAGAACTTCAGCCCCTTCGGGCCGAAGAACCATTCCATGTGCGTGGCCGACGTCCCGATCCCCAGCGCGCCGATGACCCGGCGGCCCATGTCCCGCAGCTCGCCGTACTCCGGCGCCGTGTCGACCCGGTTGGTCGAGATGAACTGCGGCGAGATCCACCGGGTCCGCATCGCCTCGAGCACGTTCGGGTAGTAGTGCGACACAAAGTCCATCGCCACCTGCCCGTTGACGGTGATCGTGTCGTAGAACCCCTCGTGGCCCTCGACGAACTCCTCCACGGCGATCGACTCGACTCCCTGCCCGCCGAAGACGCCCAGGGCGTGGCTGAGGCTAGCCTCGTCGTCGGCCCGCATCGTGTCCAGCGCGCCGGCGCCGCTGCGCGGCTTGAGGATCAGCGGGTAGCCGATCTGCTCGGCGAACGCGCGCACCTCGGCGGCGCTGCTGGCCGCGGCCGAGGCGGCGGTCGGCACGCCCGCCTCGCGCAGCACCTGCTTCATCGACGGCTTGTCCCGGCACAGCCAGGCCGTGTGCACCGATGTCCCGGGAATCGTGCAGGCCTCGCGGACCTGCGCGGCGGGCAGCGTATGCGCCTCGATCGTGGCTTCGAGCCGGTCCACCCACAGCTTGTCCTGCACCCAGCGGACCGCGGCCGTCATCGCGCCGATGTCGGTGACCGACGGCACCCGCTCGTAGTGGTCCAGCCAGCCCTTGAGCTGATCGTCCAGCGCGTCGGCGGGGTACTCGCCGATACCGATCACCGTGGCCCCCACCTCGGCCAGCGCCCGGGCGAACTGCCGCTGATTATTGGGGAAGAACGGCTCCACGAACACGACGTTCATGACCGAATGCTAGCGGCGCAGCGCGGGCCGGTCCCGGGCACGGGGCCGCCGACTGTGATCGCGTTCGGCGGGTATATGCCCAGGCATGGTGATCGCCGCGTTTGTCGCGCCGTATCTGCTCGACGCGACGACGCGGTTCGTCGACGCCGCGGCCAGCGTGCCCGATGCCGAGCTGGCCCTGATCAGCTGCGATCCCGAAGAACGTCTGCCCGGCGAGCTGCGCCGCCGGCTGGCCGGGCACTGGCGGGTCGACGACCCGCTCGACCCAGGCCAGATCGCCGCCGCCGTCCAGGGCCTGAGCGGGCACCTGGGCCCGGTGCAGCGGCTGCTGGCCGTGCTGGAGCAGCTTCAGGTGCCGCTCGGCCAGGTCCGCGAGCACCTCGGGATCCCGGGCATGGACGCGGCGACCGCGCGCAACTTCCGCGACAAGGCGCAGATGAAGTCGGTGTTCCGGGCTGCCGGGGTGCCGTGCGCGCGGTACCGGCTGGCCGACTCCACCGCAGCGGCGGCCGGCTTTGCCGCCGAGGCCGGCTACCCACTGGTGGTCAAGCCCCCGGCCGGTGCCGGGGCGAAGAGCACGTTCCGTCTCGACGACGCCGAAGACTTGCGAGTGTGGCTGGAGGCGGCGCCGCCGGCGCCGGACCGGATGGCGATGATCGAGGAGTTCCTCACCGGCGAGGAGGGCTCCTACGACAGCGTCATGGCCGACGGCCAGGTCATCTGGGAATCGATCTCCAGCTACTTCCCCACGCCGCTTGAGGTGCTGCGCAACCCGTGGATCCAGTGGGTCGTGCTGCTGCCGCGGGAGATCGGCGGGCCCGAGTACGCCGGGATCCGGGACATCGCCCCGATGGCGCTGCGGGCGCTCGGGCTGCGAACCGGGTTCACGCACATGGAGTGGTTCCGGCGGCCGGACGGCTCGGTCGCAGTCTCCGAGGTCGCGGCCCGGCCGCCCGGCGCGCAGATCACCTCGATGCTGTGTTACGCGCACGACTTCGACTTCTACCGTGGCTGGGCGCAGCTCATGCTGCACGGCACCTTCGCGCCGCCGCCGCGGAACTGGGCGGCCGGCACGGCGTTCCTGCGCGGGCAGGGAACCGGGTACGTGCGGGCGGTCCAGCGGCCTGGACCGGCTGCCGCGCCGAGGTGAGCTCCATGGTCGTCGAATCCCGGCTGCCCGCGCCGGGCCAGCTGTCCTCGGCGAGCTACGAGGGCGACGGCTACGTCATCGTCCGGCACCCGGACACCGCCGCCGTCACCGAGGCGTTGCGGCGGCTGGTCACCGGCGTGCGCGTGGAACTCGGGCTGACCGCCATGAACGTCATCATGCTCTCGCCCGGCTACCCAGCCGAGATGGCGTTCTTCAGCCAGGCACTCGCCGCGGCCGGAGCCACGGTCATCGGCGTCGGAGACCAGCCACCACCAGGCCGTTCCGCATAATGCCCGTGAGGCCATGGCGCACTACGTGCACGTCGGGTCGCTGGCCGACGGGGAGGCGGTCGCCGCCACGGTGCGCGCGGTCGCGCGGCACGTGCCGATCGACCGGGTGGAGTGCCTGTGGGAGCCGTACATGATGCTCGCCGCCCGGCTGCGCGAGTCGCTTGGCCTGCCCGGGCTGACGGCGGAGCAGACGGTGCCGTTCCGCGACAAGGAGCGGATGAAGGAGCTGCTCGGCGCCGCGGGCCTGCGCGTGCCGGGGCACTACAGCGCGGACACGGTCGCCGGGGTGTGGGCCGCCGCGGAACGCCTGGGCTTCCCGCTGATCGTCAAGCCGATCGCCGGAGCCGGGTCGGCCGACACCTACCGGGCCGACTCGGCCGCCGAGCTCGACGCGATCATGCCGATGCTCCGGCACGTGCCCCAGGTCATCGTCGAGGAGTTCATCGACGCCGAGGAGTTCACCTACGACACCATCTGCGCCGGTGGCCGGGTCCTGGTCGAGAACATCTGCCAGTACCACCCCCGCCCGCTGGTCACCAAGATGCACGAGTGGGTCAGCCCGATGACCATGGCGCTGCGCGACCTGGACGCGCCGGGGCTGCAGGGCGGCCGGGAACTCGGCGCGGCCGTGCTGCGGGTGCTCGGGTTCCGCGACGGGTTCACCCACATGGAGTGGTACCGCAAGGCCGACGGCGAGGTGGTGTTCGGCGAGATCGGCGCCCGGCCGCCCGGCGCCCGCACCGTGGACGTGATGAACTACGCCACCGACGCCGACCTGTTCTTCGGCTGGGCGGAAGCCGTCACGCAGGGGCGGATCTCGCAGCCGGTGCAGCGGCGCTACAACGCCGCGAGCGTCTTCAAGCGGGCCAGCGGCGCCGGCCGGATCACCCACTACGAGGGCCTGGACCGGCTGCTGGCCGAGTACGGGGAGCACGTGGCCGCGGTCGAGTTGCTGCCGGTGGGCGCGCCGCGGCGGGACTGGCGGGCCACCACCACCGCCGACGGCATGGTGATCGTCCGCCACCCCGACCTGCCGAAGGCGCTGGAGATCGCGCAGCGTTTCGCCGCCGAACTGCACCTGTACGCGGGTTGAGGCGGCACCGCCCGCGCCGGTAGCGTCCGGGGTCATGACGGCGGACCAGACGGATACCGAGCAGCTGGCGGCGGCCGTGCGGCAGATGCTGCCGTCGGTCCGGGCCGACCTGGAGCGGCTGGTGCGGATCCCGTCGGTATCGGCGGATCCGGCGGCCGCGGCGCAGCTACGGGCCAGCGCCGGCGAGGTCGCCACCTTGCTGCGCGAGGCCGGCCTGCCCGAGGTCGACGTGCTCACCGTCGAGGGCGGCCAGCCAGCGGTGCTGGCGCGGCGGCCCGCGCCGCCCGGCGCACCCACGGTCCTGCTGTACGCGCACCACGACGTGCAGCCGGCCGGCCCGCCGGGGACTGGTTCAGCGATCCGTTCGAGCCGGCCGAGCGGGGCGGGCGGCTCTACGGCCGTGGCGCTGCCGACGACAAGGCGGGCATCGCCGTGCACCTGGCGGCGCTGCGCGCGCTCGGCAGCGCGCTGCCCGTCGGGGTGACCGTGCTCGTCGAAGGCGAAGAGGAGATCGGCTCGCCGACGATCGCGCGGTTCCTTGCCCAGTACGCCGACCGGCTCCGGGCCGATGTGGTGGTGCTGGCCGACTCGGCGAACTGGGCGGTGGACCGTGCCGGCGCTGACCACCTCGCTGCGCGGCGGTGCCAACGTCATGGTGGAGGTGCGGACGCTCAGCCACGGTGTGCACAGCGGGATGTACGGCGGGCCGGTTCCTGACGCGCTGACGGCGCTGTGCCGGCTGCTGGCCACGCTGCACGACGACAACGGGGACGTGGCGGTGGCGGGGCTGACCAGGGGCCCGGCGGGCCCGGTCGACCTGACCGAGGACGAGCTGCGGGCCGACTCGGGGCTGCTCGACGGGGTCGCGCTGATCGGCACCGGCAGCCTCACCCAGCGGCTGTGGGCCCGGCCCGCGATCGCGGTCATCGGCATCGACGCCCCTCCGGTCGACGCCGCGGCCAACATGCTCGTCCCGGCGGCGCGGGCGAAGGTGAGCATGCGGGTGGCCCCGGGCGACGACGCGGAACGGGCACGCGCGGCGCTGGCGGCGCACTTCGCATCGCACGTGCCGTGGGGTGCCCAGCTCACGGTGCACGAGGGCCCGACGGTCGCTCCCTACACGGTGCGCACCGGGGGAGCGGCGTACCGGGCGGCCCATGCGGCGCTCGCGCAGGCATGGGGGAGGCCCGCGGTCGATATCGGCACCGGCGGCTCCATTTCGTTCGTCACCGCCTATGCCAGGCTCGTTCCGGACGCGGAGATCCTCATCACCGGGGTTGAGGACCCCGACACCCGGGCCCACGGCGCCAACGAGAGCCTGCACCTGGGCGTCTTCGAGCGGGCCTGCCTGGCCGAGACGCTGCTGCTGCGCAACCTCGCGCGGCCATGCGCCAGCGCGTCCCGCCGCCACGTTCCCCGAGGCGTGCCCGGCAGGCCACGGCGGCGGGAGGCGGACCCGGGCCGCCACACTTGCAGGATGAGCGACGCGCATGACGTAGCTGACGCCGACCCGTACCAGTGGCTAGAGGACGTGACCGGGCCGACGGCGCTGGACTGGGTCAGGGAGCGCAACGCGGAGACCCTCGGCACGCTGTCGGGCAGCGCCCGGTTCGAGGACCTGCGCACCGAGCTGCGCCAGGTGCTCGACGCCGACGACCGCATCCCCTATCCCCGGCGGCGCGGCGCCTACCTGTACAACTTCTGGCAGGACGCGGCGCACCCACGGGGCCTGTGGCGGCGCACGACCCTGGCGGAGTACCGGCGGGCCCAGCCGGACTGGGACGTCCTGCTGGACATCGACGCGCTGGGCCGAGCAGGAGGGCGAGAACTGGGTCTTCCAGGGCGCGACCATGCTGCGGCCCGGCGGCTACCAGCGGGCCCTGGTGCAGCTGTCCCGGGGCGGCGCGGACGCGAGCGTGGTCCGCGAGTTCGACGTCCCTGGGCGCCGGTTCGTCGAGGACGGGTTCACCGTCTCCGAAGCCAAGACCGACGTCGGGTGGATCGACGCCGACCAGATCTACGTGGGGACCGACTTCGGTCCCGGATCGCTGACCACGTCGGGCTACCCGCGGGTGGTCAAGCAGTGGCGCCGCGGCACCCCGCTGGCCGAGGCGGCGGTGGTCTACGAGGGCAAGCCCGACGACGTGGCGGTCCACGCGTTCCACGACCCGACCGAGGGCTTCGAACGTGACTTCGTCGTGCGTTCGCGTCGACTTCTGGCGCAGCGAGTGGTACCTGCGCACGGCCGGCGGCGACCTGGTCCAGCTCGCGGTGCCCGAGGACGCCATCGTCGACGTCCACCGCGAATGGCTGCTGATCAGCACCAAGTCGCCCTGGGCCACCGGCGGCGCCAGCTACCCGGCCGGGGCGCTGCTGGCCGCCCGGTTCGACGCCTTCCTGGCCGGCGAGGCGGAGCTGACCATGCTGTTCGAGCCGGACGCGCACACCTCGCTGAGCTACTACGCCTGGACCCGGCATCACCTGATCCTGAACATGCTGCACGACGTGCGCAGCCAGCTGGCGGTGCTCACCCCGGCCGGCGGCCAGTGGCAGCGCGCCGCCCTGGCCGGGGTGCCGGAGTTCACCCACACCGACATCGTGGACACCGATCCCCTACGACAGCGACGAGTACATGCTGGTCTCCAGCGGCTTCACCCAGCCGGACACGCTGCGCTACGGGCACATCGGCGGTGAGCCGGAGGTGCTCAAGCAGGCGCCGGCCTTCTTCGACGCCGCCGGGATCTCGGTGCGGCAGTTCTTCGCCACCTCCGCGGACGGCACCGCGGTGCCCTACTTCGTCGTCGGGCCGGCGACCCGTGCCGCCGGGCCGACGCTGCTGACCGGGTACGGCGGCTTCGAGATCTCGCTGACCCCGTCCTACAGCGGCATCATCGGCCGCGGCTGGCTGGCCCGCGGCGGCACCTACGTGGTGGCCAACCTGCGCGGCGGCGGCGAGTACGGGCCGCAGTGGCACATGTCGGCGATCAAGGAAAACCGGCACCTGGTGTACGAGGACTTCGCCGCCGTGGCCGCGGACCTGGTGAGCAGGGGCATCACGACCCGCGCGCGGCTGGGCATCGAGGGCGGCAGCAACGGCGGCCTGCTGATGGGCGTGATGCTGACCCGGTACCCGGAGCTGTTCGGCGCGATCGTCAGCCAGGTGCCGCTGCTCGACATGCGGCGCTACCACGAGCTGCTGGCCGGGGCGTCCTGGATGGCCGAGTACGGCGATCCGCGCGAGCCGGCCGAGTGGGAGTACCTGCGGCCGTTCTCCCCGTACCAGAACGTGTCGGCCGGCCGGCACTACCCGCCGGTGCTGTTCATCACCTCCACCAGGGACGACCGGGTGCACCCCGGGCACGCCCGCAAGATGGTGGCGCTGCTGCGCGAGCAGGGCCACGACGTCAGCTACTACGAGAACATCGAAGGCGGCCACGGCGCGGCGGCCGACAACGAGCAGCGGGCGCTGAAGTGGGCGCTCGTGTTCGAGTTCCTGTGGCGAGAAGCTGGCCAGCTGACCGCGGCCGTCGCCCCGCTAGCTTCCGGCCAGGTCCCGCGGCCCGAGTTGAGGCGGGCGTGTGCCTTCCGGTTGCGCCGGTACAGACCGGTGAACTCGCGGAACAGCCCGTCGTAGAGCTCTTTGTGCGCCGGGTCCGGCGGGTAGGTGCGGCCACCTGGACGCGGTCCGGAACCTGGTCGAAGGTGAGCTCGCCGAGGGCCACCGCCGCCAGCATCGCGGCGCCCCTCGCGTTCGCGTTCACCGGGTCGGCCACCTGCTCGATGGTGCGGCCGAGCACGTCGGCGAAGATCTGGCACCACACGTCGGACCGCGCGCCGCCGCCGATGAACCGGATCGGCTCCAGCCGGTGCCTGGTGAACCGCTCCACCGCCCGCAGCAGCCAGCGCGCGTTGAGCGCCACCCCCTCGAAGACGGCCCGCACCAGGTCGTCGCGGCAGGCCGACAGCGACAGGTTGTGGAACCCGCCGCGCACGAACCGGTCTTCGACCGGGGTGCGCTCGCCGTACAGCCACGGGGTGAAGATCACACCGCCGCTGCCGGGCGGGGCCTGCCCGGCCATCCGGTCGAACTCGGCGTAGGCGGCGGGCGGCGGGTCGTCGCCGAACAGCACCCGGTCGCGCAGGAACGTCAGGGCGGCACCGGCGGTCTCCTGCTCGTTGGCGACGAAGTACCGCTGCGGTACCGGCGAGGGCAGCGAGGCCATGTTGTGCAGCAGGTCGGTCTTTTTGAACGGCACGTGGCAGGTCAGCCAGGAGGAGGTGCCGACGTACAGGTGCGCCTGGTAGTCCCGGGTGGCCCCGGACCCGATCGCCGCCGACTGCAGGTCGGGCGAGCCGACCACGACCGGGATGCCGGCCGGGACGCCGAGCGCGGCGGCTGGCCCGGGTGACAGCGGGCCGAGGATGTCGGTGGCGGCCAGGAGTTCCGGCAGCCGCGACCGCTCGATCCCGGCCAGCCGCAGCAGCGCCGGGTCATAACGGATCCGGTCCGGGTGGCGGTTGTCGGTCACCCAGTGCAGGGCGATCGAGTCGAACGATGCCGCCGAACGTCCGGTGAGCTGGGCGTTCAGCCAGTCCTTGGGCTCCAGGAACAGGTGCGCCCGGCGGTAGGTCTCCGGCTCCTCGTGCTTGAGCCACAGGATGTGGGCGATGGAGTCCTTGCCGCTCTGCGCCGGGATCCCGGCGGTGGTGCGCAGCCATCGCGCGAGCTTGTCCACCCCGTAGCCCTGCACCTTCACCGGGCCGCCGGTGATGCGCCGAACGTACGGCGCGCCGCGCGAGTCCATCCAGATGATCGCGTCGCGGACGGGCTGGCCCGGCGTCCACCGGCACGGTCCCCGACCACTGGGCGGTGCAGGCGACGGCCACCACCGACTCGCCGGGACGGTGGCCCGCGTCATCAGCCGGGACGACGCCGTGGTGATCAGGTCCCACCAGTGCGCGGGGTCCTGCTCGGCGCCGCCGCCGGGCAGCAGGGTCACCGAGTGGGTCTCCTGCTCCGACGCCACGACCTCGCCGGCCGTGGACACCAGGGCGACCTTCAGCGCCGAGGTGCCCAGGTCGATGGCGAGGACGTGGCGCGTCATGGCCTAGACCTCGAACAGCATGTCGAGGTAGCCGGCGAGCAACTGGTGCACGACGTCGGCGTCCAGGGCGCCGGCCATGCCGTAGACCGGTGCCATCCCGGTGCTCACCCCGGGATTGGCCCGGACCTCCTCGACGGCGGCGGCCAGGTCGGCGAGGAAGCGGTCGGCGACCCCCGGCAGGGTGTGCCGGAGCGTGACCGCGATGTGGACCGCGGCGGGCCGCTGCAGGCCGTTCAGGCTCCAGCCGCGGTGGCCCATGTTCTCCATGACCTGGTAGACGTCGAGGCCGTCGCCGGCGGCGAACGCCACGACCCACAGCGGGTCGCCGAGCACGGCAGGCCGGGGATGGCCGCGATCCCGTCCCGTATCCGCGCCCCGGTCTCCAGGATCCGGCGGGCCGCTTCGGTGTAGCCGCTCTCGCCGATCGAGACCATGGCCGCCCAGCAGGTGGCCGACAGGGCGCCGGGCCGGCTGCCGGCGAACGTGGGGGACAGGTAGAGGCCGCCCGGCCAGTCGGTCACCGTGTAGTACTGGAACTGGCGCAGTTCCCTGCCCCGGTACAGCACCACCGACGAGCCCTTGGCCGCGTACCCGTACTTGTGCGTGTCGGCCGACATCGAGGTCACCCCGGGCAGCCGGAAGTCGAACGGCGGGACCGGGTAGCCGAGCCGCTCCGCCCACGGCAGGATGAACCCGCCGAGGCAGGCGTCCACGTGGCAGGCCACGCCGCGGTCGGCCGCCAGCGCCGCGATCTCCGGGATCGGGTCGATCACGCCGTGCGGGAAGTTCGGCGCCGACCCCACCACGACGGCCGTCCGCTCGGTCACCGCAGCGGCCAGCGCGCCCAGGTCCGCCCGGAAGTCGCCGTCGACCGGCACCCGCACCAGCGGCATGTCGAAGAACCGGGCGGCCTTGTCGAACGCCGCGTGCGCGGTGACCGGCGCGACGATCTCCGGGGTGGCGATGCCGCGCCGCTCCCGGGCGAAGTCCCGGTAGGTCTTCATGGCCAGCAGGATGCTCTCGGTCCCGCCGGAACTCACCGTGCCGACCACCGGTGCCTCCGGCGCGGCATGGCCGCCGCCGAGCATGGCCGCGGTCATCGCGACGATCTCCGCCTCGAACTTCGTGGCGCTCGGCCACAGGTCCGGATGGAGCGGGTTGCTCTGCGACTGCGTCGTGTAGACGCGGCCGAGGAAGGCCACGTGCTCCGGGTCGCCGTGGTAGACGGCCCCGGACGCGTAGCCGTCCCGCCAGGTGCGCTCCTCGGCCGCCGCCAGCCGCTCGACCAGGCCGGTCACCTCGGTCCTGGCCAGGCCGTCGGCGGGCAGCGCGGTAAACGAGGGAACCTGGCCGCGGTAGGGCTTGAGCTGGCGTTGCAGGTCGGCCATCGGGTCGCTGGGCGCGGTCACTGGGCTGCCCCTTCGGGTGTGGCGGCTTCCGGGCGTGGCGGCCGCGGCCCCGGGCGGGCAGCTTGGTGGCCAGCGCGAGCCCGGCCAGGCAGACCACGCTGAGGGCGCCGAGGGAGAGGTACGGGCTGCCGACCACGGCCTGGACGATCAGCGCCAGGATGACGCCGCCGAGGTTTCCCGACAGCAGCAGGAACCCGGCCGCCGCGCCCGCGCGCTCCGGCCCGGCGTGCAGCTCCGACCAGTCCAGCACGACCGGCAGGCCGGCCAGCAGGAAGAAACCCGCCACGAACAGGACCACGCCGCCGACGGCCGGGCTGTGCACGACGGCCATGACCGCGAACGCCACCGCCGACACCACCACCGCGATCTCCAGCATGCCCCGCCGCTGGTCCCGCCGGGCGACGATGTCCGGCAGCAGCGCCCCGCCGGCGATCCCGCCCACGGTCATGATCGCGATCAGGTAGCCGCTCGCGCCGCCGTGCCCGAAGTGGGTGAGGATCGAGTCGAGCCACGTCGCGACCGCGTTGAACACGCCCATCCCGACGAACAGCAGGCCGGCCAGCAGCCAGATGAAGCGGTCACCCCGCAGCCAGCGCAGCGACACCGCGACCGACGGGTCGCCGGGAAAGGCCGCGGGCGAGCGGACCGCGGCCAGCACCCACGCGGCGGCGAGCACCGCCACGATGGCCTGGACCCACAGCAGCAGCGTCAGCCCGCCGGCGTGCAGCAGCGGCCCGCCGGACAGCACGGCGGCCAGGATGCCCACGAACAGGGCCACGCTGCCGACCGAGATGGCCACGGTCCGCTCCCTGGCCGGGAAGTACCGGGCGGCCACCTTGGTGATCGAGTTGAGCACGAACGGCTGGCCCGCCGCGATCACGAACTGGCCGGCCACGGCCCAGCCGTACGACGACGGGCCGGCCAGCCGCAGCAGCCCGCCGCCCGCGGTGAGGACCGCGCCGAAGCCGAGCGCCCGGGCGAAGCTGGTGTCCAGCCAGCGGCCAGCGGGCAGCGCCAGGATGACGTACATGAGCGGGAAGATCACGGCCAGGTCGCCGACCGCGCCCTGGGACACGCCCATGATCTTGTGGGTCTGCGTGGTGATCGGCGCGTAGGCCAGCCAGAGCAGCTGGGTGCTCGCGGCCAGCAGCGCATAGCCGGCCAGGATCACCCACCGGTTCATCCGCACCGAGGTGACCCGCTGGGTCGAGGCTTCCCGGTCCACTTGTGCACTCCCACGGTGGGTTCAGGTGTTCGACACACCATAGAGGGTGCGGCCTGGATCGCCGGGCTACCTTTCCCCGCCGCGTACCGCCCGGGTTACAGCCAGCCCGACCGGACCAGGACCGGCCCGCCGCCGGCGCTCGCGCGGCCGCCGCGTCGCCGGCGGGCGCGTCGCGTGGCGGGTTGCCCAGCTCACCCGAGCGCACCCTGTCGAGCAGCCTACGGGTCGCGTCCACGATCTCCGGTGCGGCTTCGCGCAGGTCACGCGCGTCGTCCGGGCCTGCCGTGCCGGGCGGGAACCCCGCCGAGTCCAGCAGTGCATCCAGGTCCGCCAGCTGGCCGGCCAGCCAGCCCAGCGGGTCGGCCGACAGTTCCTTGACGAAGACCCGGCGGCCGGGGTTCCAGCCGGTGAACGCCGGATGGTGGTGCGTGCGGTCGAAGCTGCCCGGCTGGCCCGCTACCGATTCCAGCAGATCGGCCCGCCAGACCGGCGAGCCAACCTCGATGGGCTGCGCCGAGTAGACCGATCCCTTCAGCTCGCCGCGGCCGAGCACCCGCAGTTCGAGCCGGACGCCGTGCTCGGCACCCTCCTGGCCCTTCATCGGGTTGGGATCCACGAAGTACAGATCGCCCACCACCACGCCGACCCGCTCGAACCCGAAGACATAGAGCACCTAGAGGCCCCTTTCAAAGAGCATCTTCGTCCTTTCCCGGGCCGTCCTGCCTGAAGTACTTGCGGTCCTCGGCCTCCATCGCGGCGACGTCCGCGGCCGCGGCCCGCTTGATCTCGTCGGTCTTCGGGTCCGGCCGCCCGCGGGGGATGACCCAGCGGTACAGCCGGCTTCTGCCCTCGGTCCCGCCTCGCACGATCCAGTTCCATATGCCCATTCGCCCGGCTCCTCGTCAGCCCAAAGGTGGCGTTCCCCGCGGCCTGCTGGTTCATGCGCGCGGCGCTGGGGTTTGCCCGGTGCCGCGGAACTATCGGACCTTTGCGCGGGCGAGCATCGACAGCTCGATGGGCCGCAACGAGTCAGACCGCCGCCACAGGCGGCGTCGATCGCGTCACGCTGGTGGACGTGCTCGGCGGGCTCGAGGCCGTGCGCGGCCGCTGCCGGTGAGCGTGGTCTGGCTTGGCCCAGTAATAACAGTCACGCCGGTGAAGATAACAACCAATAGGCACGCTATATCACAAAATAAAATTAAGTAAGAGCATTTGAATTACAATTCGGCCGCTCTTGCGGAATTGACTAAATTCGTTGTGCCGCTTTGCCGGTCCGGTCAGCTGCCGGCGGTCACCGACCGCGTCCGCCTGGGGTTCCCGGTGGCCGGGCCCGGGATGCGCGTTGAGAGCAAGCACTCAGCTTGTCAGTGAAGCCGGAGAGTGTGGTCAGCACGCTTTCAGCTTTCTTGCAGGTAAGCGAGCGACAGTGATGTAGACACGATCGATACATCATGAGGAGCCCGATCGCGATGACCACGATCTACGACCCGCCGACGACGGCGGAGCCTGGTCACACACCACCGTACGCGCCCTGGCCCGGTTCGGCTGGCCCCGGGGGCCCGGACGGTCCCGCCGGTTACGGCGGCTGGGGCGACGGCCCGCGCAAGCCCGCCCGGCGTTTCCGGCACCCGGCGATGCTGGCTGCCACCGCGCTCGTGTTCGGCCTCGGCTCGTTCTTCGTCGTGAAGACCTCAGGGATCGCGTCGAGCAACACGGTGCTGACCACCGCCCAGATCGCCGCGAAGACCGACCCGAGCCTGGTCGACATCAACACCAACCTCGGCCTCCAGGGTGGCGCAGCGGCCGGCACCGGGCAGGTGCTGACCTCCAACGGCGAGATCCTGACCAACAACCACGTCATCGCCGGCGCCACCTCGATCAAGGCCACCGACATCGGCAACGGCCGGACCTACACGGCCAAGGTGGTCGGCTACGACCAGACCAAGGACATCGCGGTGATCCAGCTGCAGGGCGCGTCCGGACTGCAGACCGCGGACCTGGGCAACTCCTCCAGCGCCGCGGTCGGCCAGAAGGTGGTTGCCCTGGGCAACGCGCTCGGCAAGGGCGGCACCCCGTCGGTCGTCACCGGGCACATCACCGGCCTCAACGCGTCGATCACCGCCCAGGATGAGGGCGCAGCTACCTCCGAGAACCTGACCGGGCTCATCCACCACAACGCGCCCATCCAGCCGGGTGACTCCGGCGGGCCGCTGGTGAACACGTACGGTCAGGTGGTCGGCATCAACACCGCGGCCTCCTCCGGCTTCCAGTTCCAGTCCGGCGCGACCCAGGCCTTTGCCATCCCGATCAACGAGGCGATGTCCATCGCCAGCCAGATCGTGGCGGGCCACTCCTCCTCCGACGGTGCACATCGGCCCCACCGGCCTGCTCGGCGTCCAGATCACGCCCGCGAACAACGCCGCGGCGAACGGCATCCAGGCGGGCAGCGGCGCCGCGGTCGCCGGGGTCGTGTCCGGAACTCCCGCCGCCCAGACCGGCCTGGCCGCGGGCGACGTGATCACCTCGGTCGGCGGCCAGGCGGTCACCTCACCGAAGGGACTCCAGACGGCACTGGAGCAGCACCACCCGGGTGACAGCGTCACCATCGGCTGGACCGACCAGGCCGGCCAGTCGCACTCCGCGACAGTGACGCTGGTCAACGGGCCGTCCGCCTGAGAACAACGTGGTCGCTGGCGGCCCAGAAGCCCGGCCGCCAGTGGTCGCCGGCGACCACCAGCACGAGCAGTACCGGCCGTCCCCGGCCACGACAGGGTCTTGGGGGCGGCCGGTAGGCTTTCTGCCATGCCAGCCGATTCCCCCACGATCCTTGCCACCTCGGGTGGATTGGTCCGCGGCACCTGGACCGATGTCGCTTTCGGCCCGCTGATCTTCTACGCCGTCGAACTGTCCGGGGTTACCGGGCGAACGCCGCGGCTATGCCATGTCGGTACCGCAGGTGGTGACCAGCGCTGGTTCCAGGCCTGGCTCAACGATGCCGGCCGCGCGGCGGGGATCGCCGTGTCCCACCTGAACCTGTTCTCGATGCCGAACACCGACGACATGACGGGAATGCTGCTGGAGCAGGATGTGGTCTGGGTCGGCGGTGGCAGCGTCGCGAACCTGCTCGCGCTGTGGCGGCTGCACGGCCTGGACGAGAGTTTCCGCAAGGCGTGGGCCGCGGGCGTGGTGCTGAGCGGCGTCTCCGCTGGCTCCATCTGCTGGCACGTCGGTGGCACCACGGACTCGTTCGGCCCGGATCTGCGGCCGGTAACCAACGGCCTGGGCTTTCTGCCCTTCTCCAACGGAGTTCACTACGACTCCGAGCCGCAGCGCCGGCCGCTGTACCAGCGGCTGATGGCCGACGGGACGTTGCCCGACGGGTACGCCACCGACGACGGTACCGGTCTTGTCTATCGCGGCACCGAGCTGACCGAGGCCGTGACGGAAGTGCGGGGCAAGGGCACCTACTGGGTCACCCGCGATGGCGGCCAGGCGCGCGAGGAGCGCATCGAGCCGCGGGTGCTGCCCGGAGCGCACTGATCGGCCGCGAATCGCCGGACTGCGGTACGGGTGGTGTATGCATTGGCCGGCCGATCTGGCATTATCAGATGCAAATGAGCAGAACGAATTCCCGCCGTTTCCCCGTGACCGTCAGTCGTCTTCCGGTCATTCGCTGCCAGATATGCCAGCGCACTATGGCATCCAGGCCTGGCCAGGCGAGTGCCGTATTGACTGAGCACTACCGCCGGGAACACCCCGAGGTGCTCGACGCCGCGGCCGATCGTTCGGGCTAAAGCAACTCGCTGTCGGCGCTGGGCGTGGCGAGCCGGTCAGGTCCGGCACGTCACTGTCCACGCGGTAGCGCTGATTTCCACCGGTGGTCCGCCGGCGAGTTCGCGGAGCCGTTCCCGCAACCGGGCGCGTGGCTCCCCGGCGAGCGACGTGACGTACTCGCCTGCCGGGCCGACACCGAGCGTGAAGGGTTCCCACCACTCCTCGAATGAGGCATGCCTGGCCTGGACGGTGAGCGCCGTCGCCCGCGCCCCGGCCAGCCCTGCGTCCGCGAACAGGCTGGCCAGGTGACCCTCGCGGACACCGGCCAGGCCGGACTCATCCGGTGCCGATGGGTCGAGCTCGTGTGCCGCCTGCCACAGCAGCGCGACCGGGCTACGGCCGCCGGCGTGATCCCAGACGCATGCGCCGACCACCCCGCCCGGCCGGGTAACCCGCGCCATCTCCCGCAGCCCCGTCACCGGGTCGGTCATGAAGTGCACCGAGAGCTGTGCCAGCGCCGCGTCGAAGGCGTCGTCGGGAAAGGGGATGTCCTCGGCACCCGACACCCGGACGTCCACCTCAGGCAGCCGCTCCCGCGCGGCAGCAGTAAACGACCTGGACGGATCCACGGCGCAGACCGCCGGGCCGCCCAGCCGGCCCACCAGCTCGGCGGTCAGCGCTCCCGGCCCGCAGCCGACGTCAAGGGCCCGCTGACCACGGCGGATCCCCGCCGCGTCGGCGAACGCCACCGCGAGCGGCCCGGAGTAATGATCCATGAGACGCCGGTAGCTGCCGGCACTGACTTCGAAGCTCACCTTGCGAACCCTACGCGCGCGGCAGGCTGAGGATTTGCGGGGCGCCTGGCGCCGGGCTCTCAACGGAGCCGACGCCCGCGCGGTGGTACCTGCCGGTGCTATCCCCGGCGCCTCAGTTGAGCACGCGCCGGGTGAACGTCCGGGCACCGAGGTAGCCGAAGATCGCGGTTCCGCCGACCAGGACCAGCAGGATGGCCCACATCGGCATGTGCGGTATCCCCGGCGTGAGCACGGCCCGCAGGCCTTCCGACATGTACACCATCGGGTTGACCAGCACGGCGATCTGCAGCCAGCGGATGTGGTGCAGCGCCGCCCACGGGTAGTACACGCAACCCAGCATGGTCGCGGGGAGCAGGATCGCCGCGAACAGCATCTGCATCTTGCGCGGGTCCATGAGCGTGCCGAGCAGCATGCCCAGGGATGCCGTGAGCAGTGACGCTGTGATCAGGATGAAGGCCAGTAGCAGCCAGTTGGTCACGTGCACGTGTGGCGCCTGGCCGGAGGCGTGCACGAGAAGCACGATCGGGAAGACGATGAGCGCGCCGATGAAGGCCTGCACCGCCCCGGCACTGATCTTCTGGACCGCGAGCACGTTGATGGGTACCGGGGCCAGCGCGCGGTCCTCGATCGTGCGCTGCCAGGAGAACTCCATGACCAAGGGGAACGTGACCGCCATGATGCCCTGCATGAGCAGCATGGAGGCCATCAGGCCCGGCACCAGGATCGTGGCGAAGTTGACCCCGCTGTCGGCCGCGGCGCTGCTCGCGCCGCCGGCCACAAAGCCGCCGCCGATCTTGGGCAGCACGTAGGTGAACACGAAGACAAACAGCAGCGGCTGCATGACCGAGCGCAGGAACGTGCCGACCGCGTTTCGGCGAAGCACCCGGAACTCGCGGGCCATCATCGCGGCGAATGTCTTCAGCATGGTCGGCTGCGGGACCGGCGCCTCGGCGATCAGCGCCGCTATGCGGGACGCGGCCGGGCCAGCCGCCTGCTCGGCCAGGACCGGAGGTGCGGTGCTCGTTGTCGTCATTCCCGGTACTCCCGTCCGGTCAGATTGAGGAACACGGTCTCCAGGCTGGGTTTGAGCTGGGCGGCGTCCAGCACGGTCAGCCCGGCGCTGGCTCCCGCCGCCACCAGCTCGCCGAGCACGCCGTCGGGCTCCTGGGTGAACACCCGGACCCGATCGCCGTCGGTCTCCACCTTGCGCACGCCGGGCCGGTCCGGCAGCCCCGCCGCCGTCGGCAGGCCGTCAGGCACGGCGCCTTCGTAACGCACAGTAATGACCGTCTCCGCACCGGTGCCCTGCTTGAGCTCATCGACCGTGCCGCTGGCGAGCACCTCGCCGTGGTCGACCACGGCGATCCGGTCGCAGAGCGCTTCGGCTTCCTCCATGTAGTGCGTGGTGAGCAGGATGGTCTGGCCCAGGTCATGCAGCAGCCGCAGGATGTCCCACAGGTTCACCCGGGTCTGCGGGTCGAGCCCGGCGGTCGGCTCGTCCAGGAACAGCACCTCGGGCCGGTGCACCAGGGCCCGGGCGATCAGCAGCCGCCGGGCCTGGCCACCGGACAGGTCGGTGGCGATGGCCTTGCGCCGGTCGCCGAGCCCGAACGCGTCGATAAGCTGCGCCGCCCGGCGGCTGGCCTCCCGGGGCCCCAGGCCGAAGAACCGGCTGCGGAACTCGAGGTTCTCAGCCACCGTGAGCTGCATGTCCAGGGTGTTGTTCTGGGTCACCACACCGATCCGGCGCTTGACCCCGACCGGGTCGGCCACGACGTCGATGCCGGCCACCCAGGCCCGGCCCCCGGTAGGCACCACCAGCGTGGTCAGCATGCCGATCGTGGTGGATTTGCCGGCCCCGTTCGGGCCGAGCAAGCCGAACAGCTCCCCGGCGGCTACGTCCAGGTCGATGCCGCGGACGGCAGGCACATCGCCGCGCGAGGTCTTGTAGGTCTTGCGCAGATCCTCGGTGCGGATCGTGGCCCCGCCACGCGGTGCCGTATCGTCCGCTGCCTGGGGTGCCTGTGTGGCACTCGTCACCTGCCCCGCTCCTCTCGAACCAGCTTGCCGAAATGCTCAATCGTGTCGGTGAGGAACTTCCGGATGACCGGCTCATCGGCCGGGTCCACGTAGTCGAAGGCGCCCTGCAGCCTCGGCCCGAGCAGCGATACCGACTCCGCCACCTTCTGCCGCCCCGGCTCGGTGAGATACAGCCGGACGACCCGGCGGTCGCCAGGGTCGCGGCGGCGCTCGACGTAGCCGTCCCGGACCAGCGTGTCGACCACGGATGTGACCGTGCCTGCGGTCCACCAGCCACGAGCGGCGACCTCGCTCGACTTCAGGCCGTCGCGGGCCGCGAGCAACCGCATCACGCCGAGGCCCGCCGGGCTGGCCCCTATCCCGTGCACCGCGCACCCGGTAAAGGCTCCGACCAGCCGGGCAGCGGCGCTCACCAGCGCGGGCAGCGGCGCGTCCGGGGGCGCTTTGGCGCCCTCGTCGCCCCAGAGCCAGCCCGCAGCATTGATCTCCGGCCGGTCGAGCACGCTGGTCGTGGGCGGGGGGTCCGCCCGCTGCACCTGCTCCGCCTTCGCCATGCGATCCAGCATGCCGCGCCACTACTTCGGCGTCAAATCATTTGATGTCAAAGTAGTTCCGGACCCGGCCCGCCTGGGCTAGCTGTCGGTGACGATGATGCCCATGCTGTCGGCCAGCAGAGTGGCTATGGTCGCGAGCTGGCCCGCGGTCATCGTGGCGCCACGCAGCGAAACGGTGTCCGTGATGATGCCAAGCTCCGCGCCGCGCAGGTCCACCCGGTCCAGCGTCATCCGCGCGAAGGTGGTCTTGGCCAGCCTGGACCGTGGGAACGCCGTGCTGGTGAGCGTGGCGCCGGTGAAATCCACCTCACGCAGCAGGCAGTCATCGAAGGTCACCTCGGTGAGGACCGCGTCCCGGAAGTTCACCGAGTCGAGCTTGCACCCCTGGAAGGTCACCCGCCGAAGCTGGGCCCCGAACGCCTCGGCGCCAGCGACGGCGCTCGCGACGATGCTCGCGTCCGTCCAGCTCGTCTCGGCGAGGCTTGTCCCGGTCAGCCGCACATCGCGCAGCCACACGTCGGTGAACCGCGACCCCCGCAGCCCGCCGTCGTGGAACGACACCCGGGTGAACGCACACTCAAGGAAGCGGCTGCTGGCCGCGTCGGCGCCGTCGAAGACCGCCTGGTCGAAGTGGGCGCAGTCGTAGTCCCCGCGTAGTTCCAGGCGGCCGGCATGGGGCTGCAGCGCGGCGGCGAACGGCAGGTCGGCCAGCTCTTGCCAGGGCATGGTTACCAGTGTGCCCGGGCCGGCCGCCTGCCACTTGAGCTAGGGCCTGGCAACCAGTGTGCCGGGCTCCGGCACCGCCGCGGCGCGGGCCCCGGCGTCAGCAGCGGCCGTTCGCGCGCAGGATGCGCAGCGCGTCCACCGTGACGTGGCCCCGCCAGTCCCGTTCCGCGGCTGGCGACCACGCCATCCAGTTGAACATCCAGCCGCCGTCGTCGCGCTGGGCCGCCGCCAGGTGGTCGAGGTTCGCCTCGATCACCTGCGAGTCGAACAGTGGCCGGGCGATCGAGGTCGGCAGCGGCGCGAAGTCCAGCGGAAAATGAGCCTCGCCCGGGGTGGCTGGGTCCAGCGCCACCATCTCCTGCTCGAAGATCATCGGCCCGATCTTGTTCATCGTCGCCTGGGCCCGCTCCCGGTCTGGCACGTTGTCGAGGAACCACAACAGCGCGCGCATGTCGTAGGGGCCGCTGGTGGTCAGCGTGCCGATCCGGGACCAGAGGAGGTCGGTGGCCTGCTGCAGCCATGGGTGCCCGGGCCCCGTTGCGTGCCGCGGGGCCGCGGCGTACAGGGTGCCGGCCAGCAGCCCGGTGCTGATGAGCGAGGCGGCCTGGCCGTCCTCGGGCACCATCCAGGGGGCGTGCGGCCAGTCCTTGACCGACTCGTTCACGAACACCGCGCCGCCGCCGGCCGGGGCGGTCGCGGCCAGCCAGGCGCAGGCCCCCTCGGCCAGCGCCACGTCCCAGGCATCGGCGTCCAGCAGGGCGCGCAGCGCGAAGTCGGTGGCCAGCGGCTGGCTGCCGGGGTTTCGGGTGTCCGGTTCCAGCGCGTGGCCGAACCCGCCGTCGCGATTACGGTAGGCGGCCACCGCGTCGCGGACCGGGCCGGCCTCGCCGCCGGCGAACATGCGCTCGAACCTGCGCTTCTCGAGCACGCGGGCATTGGCGGCCAGGAATTGCTCCGCCGCTTGGATATCAGGTGTGGTCATGAACACCAGCACAGCACCCCACCGCAGCGCCCGTCTTGAACGGAACGGACACGCCGGTGCCAGACTGGTTCCATGGACTGGGCCCCGGGATACCGAGAGCTGGCGCCTCCGGCGGCGCTGCGCTCGTCGGTGTCCTGCCTCTGGGTCGCGGTCGTCCCGCCCGGTCAGTACCGGTCCACCGTGGTGCTGCCCGATGCCTGCGTGGACCTGATCTGGGAGCAGGGCAAGGGAACCTATATAGCCGGGCCCGACACCGGCCCGGCGCCCGTCACCTCGCCGCCGGGAACGATCATGGCCGGGGTACGGTTCGCCCCGGGTGCGGGCGGCCCCGCCCTGCGCGTGCCCATGTCCGCACTGCTCGACCAGCGGGTCGACGTCGGCGACCTGGGCAGCGGGCCGGGCGCGGGGCTGGCCCGGCTGCTGCCGGGGTCGCTGGAACCCGAGCTGGCGCTGCGGATGCTGACCGAGGCGGCGGGCACGCTGACGGACGACGGCCCCGCCGACTCGCTGGCGGCCCAGGCGGCCCGGCTGCTCGGCCGCGTACCGGCCCAGGCGGATACGGTCGCGGACCACCTCGGGGTGAGCGAGCGCCAGTTGCGCCGCCGCTGCCAGGCCAGCGTGGGCTATGGTCCGGCCACGCTGCGCCGGATACTGCGATTCCGCCGCTTCGTGTCCTGGGCCGATGCCGGCCGCGGACGCCTGGCCGGCAGGGGAGACCTGGCCCAGGTGGCCTTCGAGCTGGGCTACGCGGACCAGGCGCACCTCACTAGGGAGTGTGTCCGGCTGGCCGGAGTCACCCCGGCCGCCCTCGTCGCTGCCCGTCCCCGGCCGCGCGGGCAAGGGGGAGCCGGTTCGCAGGCGTCCGGTACCCGCAGCTGGCAGCTACCGGCCGGTCCCGGCCTCCCATCTCCGGACTCTCATCGAATCCTGGAATGGGACCCGGTGGGCTAAGGTGGCGTCGCCAAGCCCGGCTCCAGAGGATTACATCTTGTTTGGCGTCTCCTGCCCCTCGGCGCGCACCTGCACGGCTGCCGGAATCGTCACTCCCCTCAGCAGTGAGCTTTCCAGGACCGTTATCGAGACCGGAACTGGTGGCACGTAACGGAGAGACGGCCTGCCAGTGCCCGCGAACCTGACGCTGCAGGGGCTGAGAGGATGCCGCTGTCGATGGACCCCGGCGCGCAACCTCCGGGCGGGGTGCTCGACTATGCCCGGATGCTGGCCGGTCAGCTTGCGATGGTGTCTGGTGCTGTGCTCGAGGCGGCGTACCTGCATGGGTCGGCTGCCCTGGGCGGCTGGGTGCCCGCCCGCAGCGACGTCGACATGCTGTTCGTGGCCGCCGACGGCATTGGTAGCGCGGCAGTCGAGCGGATGAGCCAGGCGCTGTGTGCGGCGGCAGGCGCCTGCCCGGGCCGGGAGCTGGAGTGCAGCGTGGTCACCATGACACAGGCCCGGCACCCGGCGCCGCCGTGGCCGTTTGTGCTGCACGTGGTGGCCGGTCCGGGCAATCCGGGCCGCACGGTTCGCCCCAGCGGCCGGCCGCCCGGCGACCGGGACCTGCTGATGCACTACGCGGTATGCCGTGCCGCTGGCTGGCCGGTGTACGGCCCCCCGGCAGCAGACCTCATCGGCGAGGTACCGCGGCCCGCAGTCCTTGACTATCTCGCTGATGAGCTTGCCTGGGGGATCGAGCATGCGACCGAGGCCTATGCGGTGCTCAACGCCTGCCGGGCGCTGATCTACCTGGCCGACGGCCAGATCGTCGCCAAGATCGCAGGCGGTGAGGCCATGCTCAGACGGGGCACCGGGCCAGCAGAGGTGATCGGCCGCGCGCTGGCCCAGCAGCGAGGCAGCGAGCCGGACCGGTCACCTGGGCCCGACGCGATCGGCTTCGTGCTGGGCACCGCGTCGGCGCTGCGCCCGGCTGCCAGTGAGCCCACCAGCCAGTCGCCGTGGTGAGTTTCACAGTCACTAGGCCGGAACACCGCGCAATGGCCAGGACGGATTCTCTGCTCCCAGTGGGCCCGACGACGAGGGCCGGGCCAGCCACGTCAGCAAATGGCGTGACAGGCGGGAATCACCGCCCTTTCAGGACGGAGTGGAAGTCAATCCGGCCACGGAACGCCTGCCATGTCGGCGGCGGCGCGCAGCCCTCTGGTCGCGCCCGGCGGCACCGGCGGCAGGATCAGGCAGTGGCAGCCGACGCAGATCGAGCCTGAGTCGGCCAGCCGGTTGTTGCCCACCATGAGCGTGCGTTCCGGGGAGACACCGAGCCACTCGCAGGCGATGAGGAACGGCTCGGCGGCAGGCTTGGCGATGCCCAGGTCGCAGGACAGAACGAAGGTCGTGATGAACGCGTCCAGGCCGGTGGCCGCGTACCCGGTGTCGATACTCCAGCCGGTATTACTGACGATCGCGATGGGCAATCCGGCGCCGCTGACGGCCTTCAGTACCGCCGGGGTGTCCGGGTAGGGGACCATGGTCAGCGGGCTGGTCTTCCATTCGTCGTACATCAGCTCGGCCAGTCCCGGCGCGATCTGTTCGAACGGCGCATAACCGGCCACGTAGGCCTCGCGATGGTCGGCCCGGGACAGGTTCCGGCGCAGCCGCTTCTCCGCCATCAGCGAGCGGCTGTGCTCCCGGGACCTGCGCCAGTACCGGGCCGCCTCCTCCTCGGAGATGTCCACACCGGAGCGGGCGGCCAGCGTGCGCACCATGGCCACCGGGGAGGTGCGGTGAGTCAGCGTGCCACCGTTGTCGAACAGGACTGCGTCGAAGCGCATCGTGTCTCCTCGCTGTGTTGAGGGTGCCGATGCGGGCCGGTCGCGCCTGGTGGCTTGTCCGGTCGGCCGCGTGACGGGCAGCGTTGGTTCCATCGGTAACCGCGGGTCATCCGTAGTAGCGAGCGCCGATGCCCAGGTGGTTGAGGACGAGCGCGCCGACCACGAGCACACCCAGGATCGCGTATCCCGCGACGTCCACCGCAGTGGTCTTGTGCACGCGCAGCGAGCCGCGTTTCTTGCTGGCGCCGAACCCGCGCGCGTCGGCCACCATCGCCATGGTCGTGGTGCCCCGCAGCGTGCCGATCAGCAGCGGCACCGTGACAAGGACCACGCACCGGGACAGCCGTTTGGCGTACTCCGGCCACTTGGTGAACTGGTACCAGCGCGGCCGCGACATGTCGTAGCCGCGCAGTTCCACGGCACGGAGCACCAGGCTGGTCCGGGCGATCATCTCGGGCAGGAACCGGAGCGCCGCGGTCAGCGCGAACCCGACGTGTGGCGGCGCCTTGAACCGCTCGAAGGCCCAGGTGAAGTCCCCGACGTCGGTGCTGATCAGGATCAGCATCGAGGTAGAGACCGTCACCAGCACCCGGGAGGTCTGCTGCAGGCCGAAGATCATGCCGTAGCTGGTAATCCCCGGCGACCCGAGCCAGGAGAGGGTCCACGGGAACTTGTAGAGGAAGTGGATGGGCGGGGGCGGCAGGTAGTACATGCCCTGTCCCCAGAACCCGGCGATCGCCGGACCGATGATCATCACCATCAGGACCTTGATCTTCGCCCGGGACGGCTTCAGCCAGAACCACGGCAGGATCGTCAGGCCGAACACGATCAGCATGAACTTCCAGGTGAACAGGATGCTCAGGATTCCCATCCCGACCGGGTAGAGCACCTTGAGCCGCGGGTCCAGCTTGTGCAGCGGGGTGTCCCTGGCCTCGTAGGTGACCAGCGTGCGCAGCCCGGACAGGCCCACCACCTTGAGGAAGACCACCGGCAGCAGCATCGGGACGGCGAAGATCAGCAGGTAGGCGATGATCGTCTGGACCAGCAGCGAGTTGCATCATGGCCGCAGCACCCCCGTTCGGGGCGATGCGGCCTGCGCCGCCTCCGGCCGGTGCGCGAGCACCGCGCTAGCCAGCTCGTCCACGTCGAGCAGGACGTCCGTCGCGGCCGGTCCGAGCAGTTCCGACTGGAGCCGGGCCAGCGGCGGCGCCAGCACCCCCCAGCGGATCAGGTCACCGGTCAGCGCGAACACCTGGCTGGCCGGTCCGTCCGCGCGGACCTGGCCGTCGCCGAGCAGGACGACCCGGGCCGCGCGGCTGGCCAGCCCCCGGATGTCGTGGGTGACGGTGACGATCGTGATCCCGGTGCGGGCCCGGACCCGGTCGAGCAGCCGCAGGAACGACCGCATGTGATCGGCGTCCTGCCCGGTGGTCGGCTCGTCCAGGACGAGTACGCCGGGCGCGCCGACCAGCAGCGCCGCCAGCGCCAGCCGCTGCCTGCCGCCCTGGCTCAGCTCCCACGGGCTGTCTTCCTCGCGCCCGGCGAAGCCGAAGAACTCGATCGCCTCCGGCACGTCAAGTACCGGGTCCTTGGGCCGGGCGCGGAACCGGAACCCGAACTCGAGTTCCTTGAGCACCGTGGTCTCGAACAGCATGTCGTCGGCCGCCTGCAGCAACAGGGCGACCTGGGCCGCGTGGTCGAAGACCTTGCCGGGACGAACCGGCTGGCCGCGGAAGCGCACCACGCCGGCGCTCGGTTTGCCCAGTCCCACGGTCAGCCCGGTGAGCGTCGACTTGCCGGAGCCGTTCGCGCCGATCAGCGCCACCCATTCACCCTCGCCGACGGAGAGGGTGACGTCGTCCACAGCGCGCTTGCCGTCGAACTCCACGCTGACGCCGTCCCAGGACAGCACCGGCGGGCCGGCAGGTCAGCCCGGTCCCCACCGCCGGGCCAGCGGCTGCCGCCGTGCCGTTGGCCGTGGCCGCCCGCCGGGCGATGCCAGCGGCGCCGCGACGTGCCGCGGCCGCGGCCGCGAGCGCGGCCTCGAACCAGGTGTCCTGCACGGCGTCGGCGGCTTCCTCGACCGACAGCGGCACCCTGGTGCCGAACACCTCGGGGACCGCGTGCGCCAGCCGGACCGTGTCGGGGATGCCGACCCCGGTGGCCAGCCACGGACCGCGTTCCGCCCAGGCCGTACGCGGTGGCTGGTCGAGGACGACGCGTCCGTCGTCCATCAGCACCACCCGGTCGGCCCACGGCGCTACCTCGTCCACCCGGTGCTCGATGATGATCACGCCGGTGCCGCCGTCCCGGGCCAGCCGCTGCAGGGTGGACAGCACCTCCTGCGCACCGACCGGGTCGAGGTCGGACAGCGGCTCGTCGAGCACCAGGACCCTGGGCCGCATGGCCAGCGTCGCGGCGATCGCGGTCCGCTGCTTCTGGCCGCCGGACAGCGTCACCACCGCGGCCTTGCGCATCCCGGCCATTCCCGTCACGTCCAGGCACCAGTCGACCCGGGCCGCGATCTCCGGCTGCGGCAGCGCCAGGTTCTCCGGCCCGAACGCCACCTCCGACTGCACCGTCTGGTTGATCAGCTGCAGGTTCGGGTTCTGGAACACCATGCCGACGAGCTGCGACGCCTCGTGCGGCTTCATACCGCTCAGCGCGGTGGAGCCGAACATGACCCGGCCGCGCAGCTCGCCGTGTACCCGCGACGGGATCAGCCCGCACAGCGCCAGCGCCAGCGTTGACTTGCCGCACCCGGAGGCACCGGTGATCAGCACCACCTCGCCCGGCGCGACGCCGAGGTTGACGTGGCGCAGCGCCGCGGGGGCAGCGCCTCACGTACGCGAACGACACATCGTCGGCGCGCAGCTGACCGGCGGGAGCCGCGGAACTCACGCCTTGGATGCCGTTCGGTCCGACTGCCTCGGCTGCTCGCTCGCGGGCGGACGTTCCGCCGACCGCCGCTCTCGCTTCTTATCTTCGCGATGGACGTCCACCAGCCACATGATCACGCTGGCCACGAGCACGAGTACGCCGGAGAGCACCACGACCGTCCCGGCATTCAGGTAGTAGCTCGAATTGCCGAACAGGGTGCCGGTGTCACCGTTTGGGTTCTTATGCGTCGCCACCAGGTAGATGCCGTCCGCGAACAGCAGCAGGGACAGGATCCCGAAGACGAGCGCGCCGCGCCTCAAGCCGCTCATGTCACCCCTCCCTCGGCACGGTGGGAATCCGGATCCAGTAGCGCGGTCGCCTGGCCTGCGGCCGGTCCCGAGGCGGCCTCGGCCGCGGGCCCACCGTCGCGCCCTGGTACGCCCGCTCCGCCCGGCCGCGGCCTGGCCGTCAGCGGGTTCAGCGAACGGATCAGCCGCCGCTGTTCTGACGCGTCTCGCGCCGAGCGACGGCACGACCGACACCGCGACGCGGTAGGCGAGCGGGGCGCTCACGGCCGCCTCGAGGCCGTTGAACAGGCCGTTGGACCAGGTGTCGTTCCACATCTGCAGCCAGGTGTAGTACGTGGCGTTCAGGTAGGGGTCGAAGGTCCAGTCGTTGAGGAACGCGTTCGGCCCGCCGCGCAGCAGGCCGATCATGAAACCGTCGAGCACCAGGACAGCGTGCTCGATCCCTTGGCGTACACCCCACCGCGGCGGGCCACGATGTACATGTCGCAGAAGATGCCCTGGGTGAGGCCGTCGGTCCAGTCGAGCGCCCCGTGCCCGCTGCCGAACAGCAACTGGGCCAGCAGGAAGTTGACGAAAATCATGGCCGTCACGCAGCCGGGTTTACGTACCAGGGCCACGCCGACCATGAGCAGGAACATGTACGGCAGGTCCTGGATCTGGGAGAAGTCAGCTCCCGGGATCGGATTGAGCAGCGGCCCGATCACCTGGTCGCCGATGATGTTGTCGTAGACCTCGAGCAGTACGCCGAGCGCCGCGACGATGAGGATGTCCTGCGTCGTCCACCGCGCCCACTTGGGCGACTTCAGCGCGGCCCACAAAACGATCGCGATACAGACGATGCAGACCGCCCAGACGCCCCAGTAGTAGACGGCGTTCCATCCCGGGGACAGCCGGATGGTGGAGTTGGCAACCAATGCGGTAGTGCCCATTGCGGCCCTCCAGATACGCGCGATCAGCGTTTGAGGGTTACGGACGACATGCGCACCATGGCCGCAGTCCCATTCAATGTCGCCAGATGACACGGTGACAACGACGCGGCGGGGTTCTTCACGACTGTTCACCGGCGCGCGTGAGGCCGGTGAAGGGGCCGCCGCCGTGGCCCAGCCGCCGCGGGCCCGCCCGGTAAGGTCTGGTCTCGTGGCTGACCGGGCTGTGCTGGTGACCGGGGGATCCCGGGGGATCGGGCGGGCGATCGCTGAGGCGTTCGCGAAAGCCGGCGACCGGGTGGCGGTCCACCATCGTGACTCCGCCGCGCTCGCGGCGGAGGTCGTCACCGCACTTCCCGGCAGCGGGCACACCGTGGTCCAGGCGGACCTGGCCGACCCCGAGGCGGTACGCCAGGCCGTGGACGCGGCCTGCGAGACGCTCGGTGGCCTCGACGTCCTGGTCAACAACGCCGGGATCTTTACCCCCCACCCGATCACGGAGGTGTCCTACGCCGAGTGGCAGGCGGCGTGGCAGACGACGCTCGGCGTCAACCTCATCGGCGCGGCCAACGTGACCTGGTGTGCCGTTCAGCACATGCTCGGCCGGGGCGGCGGTCGGATCATCAACGTGTCCTCCCGCGGCGCGTTCCGCGGCGAGCCCGGCCAGCCTGCCTACGGGGCGAGCAAGGCCGGCCTGAACGCGTTCGGCCAGTCACTGGCCCGGGCCCTGGCCCCGCACGGCATCGCGGTCGCCGCGGTGGCGCCCGGGTACGTGGACACCGACATGGCCGCCAGTTACCTGGCCGGCCCGCAGGGGGGCGCGCTCCGGGCGCAGAGCCCGTTCGGCCGGGTGGCGCAGCCCGAGGAAATCGCCGCGGCGGTGGTGTACCTGGCTTCGCCGGAGGCCGAATGGGCCAGCGGCACCATCATTGACCTCAGCGGCGCCTCATATCTGCGTACTTGACGGCGGGCATTGGTGCATTAAATAGGGAAATTCGCTCCCTCCCGGAGCCGAAGCTTGCGATGGCCTTTGGCGCATATGCGGTGATGAGCCGGCTGCCGACCATGTGGCCGACTGCCGCTGTCACAACGATGACGCCGGAACTCGGCAGGTCAGCCGCGCCCGGTCTGAGCACATGGAGGGAAGTAGCAGGAATGCGGTGCGCCTCGAGTGATTGGCACATTATTTGATCGCAGGAGATCTTGTCGAGCCGGCTGACATGGGTGACGACCCAGGCGGCCGCATGGTTGCGAACCGTCGCCTCAGTGCTGGCCCCGGACTTCAAGCCGTCAGCTGTAGCCGCCATGTGCGTGTGGCGGGTAAGCACCAAAACCAGTGACCCGGAAACGAGGGTAAGCGCCACAATCGTCCAACCGATGTCGCGGCGGCACGGCCCAGGCGGCCCAGGCGGCCCCGCTGCGGAACTATGAGGGCCGGCCGGATTTCCGTTCCCTCTTCTCCAGGTGGCTCCAGCGGGAATACCAGTGCCATTTGGGATACCGGCTGTGGTGAGGGGGACGGTATCGGTGACGGTGGCGGCTTCGAAGAGCGGGTTGGCCCCTTCATCCGGCTGGCTGGCTTTCCTGCACGGCGGGCCGGCTTTGCTGCACGGCGGGCGGGCGACTTCGTCTGACTTGTCCACTGGCTCTGCTGAGTGGCCGCTGGTAGAGCGGTGGCCGGCTGAAGCTGTACGGTGATCTCTTCCCTCCCGGCGCTTGGGTGAGAGGGGCTGATGGCTGGGAATTGGTCCGTTGAAGCCTCGTCTGGCCGGGAGCGCGGCGTAGACGGCAGTCCCGCTGCTTCGTCAGGCCGCCTCTGCCGATGGGGCAGTTCCTCCGTTCGGGGAAGCGGAGCAGGCGTCGGCTGAGGATCGGCTGGTACAGCGGTGGCCGTCAAGCTGTACGGTGATCTCTTCCCTCCCGGCGCTTGGGGGAGAGGGGCTGATGGCTGGGAATTGGTCTGTTGAAGCCTCGCCTGGCCGGGAGCGCGGCGTAGACGGCAGTCCCGGGCGGGCAGTGATCGCCGGCGGTCTTGGGCCGTTGCTCGCGCCCGGCACTCGCCGAGGTAGGGCTGCTGGCCGCTCGGCACTGGCCGTGCGGTCCTGTACTGACGCTTCGTCTCTCATCGAGTCCAGGGCGGAACGGATGTGCCGGACAACATGCTCGGGCAGCGCGGCTGGCCCTACTGGCTTGGCTCCCAGCCCACGCGAGTAGCCCGGCGCGTGCCGATTGCTGCCTGGTACACGCTGGGGAAGAGGCGGAGCGGGGCTGTCATCTGCCAACGGCCAACCCCCTGAACGCATGGAAGACGACGCGTCTCTGGCAGACAAGAGGAGCACACAAAGCGCTAGTAATCAACCGGAAAGGCTAACTGTCATTCGGCGGCTACTGAGCGCATGCGGGAATCCGGCCCGTCCGGGGGCGCGGCAGTTCGCAAGGAGGCGAGTCGCTCCCGGGCCGGGCGTGGCAGAATTTCCCCGTGCTCGAAAGACGGGCTGACAAGTGGGCACAGCGGTTCCGCATCTGGGGGACGGCGGCGGCAGCCGCAACTCTGCACGTTCCGACGGTACGCTTCCGGGAACTCCTGCGGCATCGCCAGCTCGCTCTGCTGGCCATCGCCTTGACGCTCCTCCTCGTCATTCTCATCCGTGTGCGGCGGCGCAGAAGGATCGCTGCTGGGTCGACGCCGCTACGAAAAGGCCGGTGTGGTTCCGCGCTCGGCGCTCCAGAGGACGGCCTGGTTCATGGCCGGCACGCCGTAGCCGGCCCGGCTGGCTCCGGAGAGCCTCCCGCCGAGTGGCCCGCTCCCGCACGCCGCGGCGCTCGGGACCCAGCCTTCGGCCGATTCGGATTGGGCACCCGCCGTCCCCGAGATCCAGCACTGGAAGAGCCCTGCCTGACGGGTCCTGCACTGTACGGGCCTGTTCCCGTTGAGGGAGCCAACGCGGGCGATGGCGCTCCCAGCCCAGAGGTGCCGCCTGCCGCTCTCCAAGCGAGATTCGAACCCTGGGACAAGAGCAGCCAAACGGCATCGAGCGGCCCACCGTGGGAGCCCGCCGAGAAACCTCGGGGTGAACTCTCCTCGGTACCTACGAGGCCGGCCTGGGAAGGGAACGCTGACGCGGCCGCGCTGCCGGACTTGAACCGCCCGGACGACGGAACGGATATCTGGCGTCCCCGGTCCCCGGGCTGGACTCAACGGTGACTAATTCAGCCGCTGGGCGCGGGCAGGCCGCCCTGAGACCGGAGCAGTTCGGGGGCCGCTGCTCTGCTGGCTGATCCCAGAGCTCCCTCACTGACTGCGTCGTGTAGGAGTGCGGACTCGCGCAAACTGCCAGCGCGCCGGGACCGCACCCGAAACGGCGGGCACTCGTCGTAGTGGATCAAGCCATAATGCAGAGCGGTCATCAGTGCCTGGGCACGGCTGGTCGCGCCGAGCTTGTCATATAGCCGCGCTACGTAGGTCTTCGCGGTGGACTGGCTGATGAACATCGCAACTGCAATCGCGGGAATGGACAGCCCATCGCGCAGCAAGCGCAGCACTTCCTGCTCGCGCGGGCTGAGCGTGAGCCGGTCCTGCACGCTGCGGCGGCGGGCGAGCGCCACCGCCAGCCCAGACGCGGTGAACGACGAGGCGGCGACGGCGGCGTGCCGGATCGCCGCAAGCACCTCCTCCAGTGGTGCGGTCTTCGCGACGAAGGCCGACACCCCGGTTTCCAGGGCGCGGAATAGTACATCGTCGTTGTTTTCCAAAGCGAGCACGACAATACCGAGGTCCGCGTGGCGATCGCGGAGGTCCCGGGCCAAGCGCAGCCCATCACCGTCAGGTAGGCGGACCTCAATGGTCACCACGTCGGGCTGCCCCGTGGCGATCACCGGCGGGGCATCCGCCGCTGACCGGCATTCACCAACAATCTCAATATCAGGATTACGAGCGACGAGCTCACGCAAACCATAGCGACTGAGCGTGTACCCATCAATGATCGCAAGACGGATAGGCATGACAGTCCCCCCACCCAGAACACTTCTGCCGAGCCATCGCCGTCACTGTGAACGACGATAGCTCCGGTATTGCCAGCCCCTTCCCGCTGCATCCAGCGGTAGCGAGGCAGCATGGCACGACGGGCCTGCCGCCCCTGAGTGCCTGCTCCCCAGTGATCGCCTTGCATGCTGGCGGCGCATGCCGAAGAAGCGACGCTCCAGTTTTATGCTCACATGCCTCACATGTCCCGGGCGTTACCGAGACGTAATCTGTAGTCGAGCTGGCACTTAGAGCAGCATGCTATCTGGCACCCGGCCGGGGGCGAGGCAACGATCGGATCTGTCTGGTACCGGGTGCAGATGGCTACTGCCATGATCCCGTGGGGGAGCGCCCCCGCCGTTATTGCCCGCTGACAAGCATTGCAAGGAGAGCACCTCCGAGCAGGAATGGGCCAAAACAGACCGCGCTGCGCAGCGTGATCCGCCGCAAGACAAGCAACACCAGGCTGACGACCGCGGCCAGCACGAAACCGAGGAACGCTCCACGGATGAGCGTGGACCAGCCCAGCCAGCCCAGAGCGAGCCCGACTGTGCCGGCGAGCTTGATGTCGCCGCCGCCGAGCTGGCCCGGCCGTAGCAGCGCCAGCAGCAGATATCCGCTGGCCAGTGCCAGGCCCCCCAGCACTGCCCGCAGGAGCGCCGCGACGTCGTGGCCAGCGATGGCGGACACGCCCAGCAGGGCGAGGAGGATGGGACAGGCAGTGAGCGTCAGCCGGTCCGGGAGCCGGTTGACGGCGAGATCAATCGCGGCCAGCGCCACACCAAGCGCGCCGAGGAAGCCGAACGCCACCACATCAGGCTGTCCAGCGAATCTGCCGAGCAGGAGCGCCAGTACCCCAGCGGTGGCAAGTTCCAGCACAAGCGGAGTGCCGAGGCTGCGGCCACAGTGCCCGCACCGGACGGCGGCCCATCGGCGCACCGAGCCGTTACAGCGCGAACAGGTGGTCCGATCCGGGTCACCACTCGCCACCGACAGCTGGAAGACTGTGCCCCTGAGCGCGGCTCCGGCCAACAGGCCCAGGATGGCGCCAGCCCCGGCCCAGACGAGATTCATGCCGCCCACCGTAGGTCCAGCGCCGGCCAAGGGGGATAACTTCGGCTGACAAACATGTCGGCTGCTGCCGCCATGCCGGCCGGCCGGTGCCCTGTGTCGGCCGATCATCCGACACGTCGTCCACCCGGCTCTATTTGTCTGGCCGTCTGCCCGCTCCCGCTGCCGCAGAGCTTCGGCCATGGTGTACCCCCTGGGACGGTGTCTTGCCGTCCGGCTGCGGGCGACCTGGATCGCCTTTCCCAAATGCTGAAGGAGCCTGAAATGCTCAACCTCGTCGTGTACCTGCAGACCTACCTGGCGGCCCGGCTAGGACGGGACGACCGTGGTGTTACCTCGGTCGAGTACGCCCTGATCATCGTGGGAGTCGCGGTAGCCATCTTCGCGACCCTGGGCCTGCTCGCTGGCTCGATCAACGGTGCCTTTAACGCCGTCCGGGCGGACCTCTGAGCCAAGGCACACACACAGAATGCCAGGATTCGGCTGTCGTCTGCGCCGAACCTGGCCGCAATGCGTGGCATCCCGCGCGGGCGTGGAGCGGCCGAACCTCTGCAGAACTTCCCGCATGGCCGCGTGGGAGCGAGCACGGCGCTGGCGGAGATGCTGACACGTGAGGCTGCGGTCGCCGCGGCTCCAACTTGCTAGCGGTGCTGATTGCAGTGGTGCCGCGAGTGACGACCCGTGAGCACAGTCGGTATCGGGCCCAGCACCCTATTGCGGACTGCTAGCGCGCTCGGCCCCTGCGGGCGGGATGGGCCCAGGGGCGGGACGGGTGCCCCCGACGTCCCGCCCCTGTGGGTTACAGAGAAAGGGCCTACCAAGGCATGGACCAGCAGAGAACCAACCGTGAAATCCTGCGGGACCGTGGCACCGCAGCGGTGGAGTTCGCCCTGGTACTCCCGGTCCTGCTGTTCATCCTGTTCGGGATAATCGACTTCGGCCGCGCGCTCAACGCACAGATAGTGCTCACCCAGGCGGCCCGTGAGGGGGCGAGGCTGGCGGCCGTGGGCCAGCCGAACGTCGTGTCCCGGACACAGGCGGCCGCCACCGGACTGAGCCCGGTGAACGTGACCGTGACCCCGTGCCCGACCGGGTCCGGTCCCGGCGCCAACGCGGTGGTCTCGGTCAGCTACTCATTCTCGTTCGTCACGCCCGTTGGAGCGCTATCTGGGCTGTTCGGTGGTGGCGGTCTCGGGGCTCCCCTCATGCTCACCGCCCAGGGGGTGATGCCGTGCGAGACCTGATTGCCTGGCTTGCCCGGCAGGTGCGGCAACGGGGCCGTGACGAGCGGGGCGCGGTCGTTGTGCTCGTCACAATGCTGCTCGGTGGCGGTGTGCTGCTGGGAATTGGCGCCCTGGTCGTGGACGTCGGCCAGCTGTATCAGGAGCGGGCTGAGCTGCAGAACGGTGCTGACGCGGCCGCGATCGGGGTGGCCAAGACGTGCGCGCTCGGTGCCTGTAACCCGGCCGCCGCCACCAGCTATGCCGACGCCAACGCCTCTCAGCTGACCGGGGGGACGGCCGGGATTTCCCTGGTCTGCGGTTCCGGGGCGATGGGGGTATGCCCTCCCAGCACCGGGGCCATGACCGACTGCCCGCCGCCGCCGGTCGGCGTCAACTACGTGGACGTGAACACGTCCACCCTCACCGCCAGCGGCTCTACCCTGCTTCCCCCGGTCTTCGCCGCGACCCTGCTGGGGAACTCGAGCTATCAGGGCAGCACAGTCCGCGCCTGTGCCCAGGCGGAGTGGGGCGCGCCCGCGTCCGCAACCGCCGTCGCCCTGACGATCTCCGCCTGCGAGTGGGACCAGGCGACGCAGCAGGGCGCTGCTTTCCCCGCCCCACCGCCCTACCCGCCAAACCAGGCGCCCGCGCCCTCCGCCGATCAGGTGCTCATGCTGAACGTGGGCAACGGCAGCGGCTGTGCGACCGAGCCGGCGGGCGCGGATGGGCCGGGCAGCTTCGGCCAGGTCAACCACCCAAGAGGCAACTGCACCGTGCCCATCAGCGGAGCTACCTTCCCGGGCCGCGCGCGCCCATACGTCAGCTTTTCCTGCCAGGCCATCCTGCAGAACGCGCAGCAAAACCAGACCCCGATCCTGATCCCTGTCTACGTGTCGGTGAGCGGTTCCTCCGGCAGTGCCAGCTACACCCTGGATGGGTTCGCCGACTTCGTCGTCACTGGGTACCACCTGCCCGGCCCAGGCGGTTTGAACTTCGATGCCCAGGACTGGCTGAATCCTCAGAACGACTGCCAGGCCACCAGCTACTGCCTCAACGGCTACTTCGTCCAGGGCGTCGCTCCTTTCACCGGCAGCCTCGGCGGTACCTACCTGGGTGTCTCCGTCATCAACCTGACCGGCTGAGTCCCGCCAACCGCAGGGGAGAGAAGAGGAACGTTGAAACGTCGGATACTGACCATTGCGGTGGCTATTGTGCTGGCCGCTCTGGGTACTGTGCTGGTGCTGGGCTACGTCCACCAGGCCAACACCCGGGCCGTCGAGGGCCTGAAGGCCGTCAACGTGATCGTGGCCCAGGGCGCGGTCCCCTCAGGTACCCAGGTGGGCCAGGCAGTACGTGACGGGCTGCTCGTCAGCCAGAAGATGCCGGCCTCGTCAGTGCCTGCCGACGCGGTCCACTCGGTCACCCCCGGCCTGGCCGGGCTGGTCACGAGCGCCGCCCTGCAGCCCGGGGGGCTGCTACTACGGCCGACGCTGGTGCCTTCCGCGCAAGTCACCGGTGGCGTGGCGATTCCTAAGGGCATGGTCGCTGTGACCATCCAGATATGCCTGCCGGCAGCGGTGGCGGGTTATGTCACAGCGGGTTCGCACGTCGCGGTGTTTGACACCTACGGCGGTAAATCCCTGAATGTGGAGGCGACATGCGACGCCTCACATCAGGTCCAGCCAGTCGGCGCTGTACACACCTCCGTTGTCGTGCCCAGGGTGGAGGTTCTGTCAGTGGGACCGGCCCCGGCAAGCGGTCAGGGCACATCTTCGGGAAGTACCGGCGCCTTTTCCAGCGGGTCGGCCAGCTCCCCAGTGTCCCAGGGTGCGGTGATGGTGACGTTGGCCGTCCAGCAGGCTGATGCCCAGCGGCTCATCCAGCTTGACGAGGCAGGACTGCCCTACCTGGCCCTGCTCACACCGAATTCCCAGATCGGGGTCACCAGCGTGCCCGTGCCCTTGTTCCAGCCCTGACACCAGGAGTCAAACGTGCCCATTCTGTGCGAGCCAGCCTCAAGTGCCAGGGAACTGATCCACAGCATCGGTGGCGAGGTATTCCTGGCGGATACCCTCGGTGCCGCGGCCAAGCTGCTTGACAACGACCCCAACGAGACCCTGATGGTGATCGGCCCGCGGGTGGGCATCGGCGATGCATTGGCGTTCAGCGCGGCGCTGCGGCTGGCCCGTCCGGCGGTAGGTGTGATCCTGGCCTGCCGCGACGTCGACGTCATCCTGCTGACCAGGGCGTTGCAGTCCGGCGTGCGCGAGGTGGTCCCCGCGGGGGATCATGGCGCGCTCGCGGCCGCCTGCAGGCGCTCCTACGAGGTGTCGCGGCGGATGCTCGCGCCGCCCCCCCAGGATGAATCACCCCCGGGCCAGATTGTCACGGTGTTCTCAGCCAAGGGAGGCTGCGGGAAGACCACGCTGGCGATCAACCTGGGCGTGGCACTGGCCAGGCACGCCGCCCGCGTGTGCGTTGTCGACCTCGACCTCGCGTTCGGCGACGTAGCGATCAGTGTCCAGCTCGACCCCGTGCGGACCATGGTGGACGCGCTGCCGATGGCAGGCCACCTGGACGTCACCGGCGCCGCCTCGCTGCTGACCGGTTACCAGCCGGGACTGGACATGCTGCTGGCGCCCGTTACTCCCGGCGAGGCGGAAAAGATCCCACCGACGCTGGTGGGAGAGTTGCTCGCCATCCTGCGCACCATGTTCGACTTCATCGTCGTGGACACCCCGGCCGCGTTCGGCGAACACGTGCTCACCGCGATGGACGTCTCCTCGCAGATCGTCCTGCTCACGACGCCGGACGTGCCTGCGCTGAAGAACCTCCGCGTCACGCTGGACATGCTGGACCTGCTGTCCTATCCGAGGCAGATCCGCTCAGTGGTGGTCAACCGCTCGGACTCCAAGGTGGGGCTGAGCCTCGAGCACGTGGAGCGGGTGGTGCGGTCCCCGATCTCCGCGCACATCCCGTCCAGCCGAGCCGTGCCTATCTCGATCAACAAAGGCGTACCCATCACCCTGGAAAGTCCTGGCCACCCGGTCAGCCAGTCCGTCTCCAGGTTCGCGCAAGAGCAGCTGGTCAGCGCAGCGGCCAGTAGGACAAGGATGGAGGCAGGGCCGGCCGGAAAGCGGCGGGCAGGTCGCGCGGGAGGAAGCGGGTGGCATGAGCCTGTCCGACCGGCTCTCGCAGCTGCGGGTCGATGGTGCGCCCCGGCTCGAACGGCGCGCCGCGCCTCGCCGCACGGCTCGCCACTCCGACCCGTTCGGCCCGCTGAAGCGCAGCGTGCACGAAGCGCTGCTTGACACGCTCGGACCGAAGCTCTACGACGCGCGCATCGACCAGGAAGCGCTGGAACAGCAGGTGACGCAGACCCTGCAGACGGTGCTGCAGCGCGACGAGACCCCAATGACCACGGCCGACCGGGTACGTGTCGCGCAGGAGGTGGCGGACGACATCCTTGGCCACGGGCCCCTGGAGCCGTATCTGCGCGATCCGGACGTATCCGAGATCATGGTCAACGGCCATGATCAGATCTACGTCGAGCGCGACGGCCTGCTGTATCCCGTGGACGCGGCCTTCAGCGACGAGAACCACCTGCGCCGCACCATCGACAAGATCGTGGCACGGGTCGGCCGGCGCGTGGACGAGTCCAGCCCCATGGTGGACGCCCGGCTGCCCGACGGCAGCCGGATCAACGCAGTCGTGCCGCCGGTGGCGCTGGACGGCTCGCTGCTGACGATCCGGAAGTTCGCGTACGAACCGCTCACGGTGGGGCACCTCATCCGCTATGGCACGATCACGCCTCAGGTAGCCGACCTGCTGCGGGTCTGCGTGGAAGGCCGGCTGAACATCGTGATCGGCGGGGGCACCGGCTCGGGCAAGACAACCACGCTGAACGTGCTGTCCGCCTTCGTGCCGGAAGATGAGCGGATCATCACCATCGAGGACGCAGCCGAACTTCAGCTACGCCAGGAGCACGTGCTGCGGCTGGAGTCCCGCCCGCCGAACCTGGAAAAACGCGGCGAGATCACGATCCGCGATCTGATGCGGAACTCGCTACGCATGCGGCCAGACCGGATCATCATCGGCGAGGTGCGCGACGAGGCCACCCTCGACATGCTCCAGGCCATGAACACCGGCCACGACGGTTCCATCACGACCATTCACTCCAACTCGCCGCGCGACTCCCTGTCCCGCATGGAGACGATGGTGATGATGGCCAACGTGGACCTGACGCAACGCGCGATCCGCGACCAGATGGCCTCCGCCATCGACCTCATCCTGCACCAGGCCCGGCTGAAGGACGGCTCCCGGAGGGTCACTCACATCACTGAGGTGCAGGGCATGGAGGGCGACGTCGTCATGCTGCAGGACCTGTTCCTGTTCGACTTTCATGCCGGGACGGACGGCCATGGCCGCCACCAGGGCACGCTGCGCAGCACCGGCCTGCGCCCGATGTTCCTCAACCGCCTGGCGGACCGGGGCATTCATGTGCCGCCAGGCATCTTCAGCGGTGAGATGCAGTGGTGACCCCCGCACGGGCCAGCCGATGGCGGCGCGATGGCCGTGTAAGAGCCGGTAGCAAGCCCTCGGCGGGGGCAAGCCAGAAGATGCTGCGCGCATGCGTCATGCTGGTCTGCGCCGGAGTGCTAGTGCTGCTGCCAGCCGTCACCGTCGGCACGGCAAGCGCTTCGAGCCCGGCCGCGGGCCGCACAGTGATGATCCTGCTCGACAACAACAGTTCGGGCGGGTGGCTGCCTGTTGCGCGCACGGCCGCGCTGGCCTATACGCGTGCGCTCCCAGCCAACGTGCGCGCCGGGCTGATCACGGTCGCCAGCCAGTGGCAGCTCGCGCTGCGCCCGACCGCCGATCACGCGCGACTGGAAAAGGCCGTGCTGGCCGTGCAGCCCGCCGGAGGCAGCTACTACGACTCAGAAGGTTTGTACAGTGCGCTGGCCCACGTGACATCGGCCGTGCCTACCCTGCGCCAGGCAGGAAGCAGGCTTCTGGTGGTCTCCAACGCCGAGAACCTCGTTGGCCCCGCCCTTACGGTGGCCATCCCAGTGGATGTCGCCGCGCTGCGCCAGGACGAAGACGATTACATCGTCAGGCTGAGGGCGCTTGCTGCCAGCACCGGTGGTCACCTGGCCGTTCCCAGGCATGCGGCCGCACTTGCCGCTGCCGCGTTCGGGACGCCGGCGGCGACTCCCCGGCCGGCAGCGACGACTCACCGGCCGGCAGCGGCGACTCACCGGGCGCGGGCTGAGGCACACGGAGCGTCCAGTATCGTCGTGCCTAACTTGCCATGGCCGCTCGTCGCAGGCCTGGTGGCCGTCTTCGCTGCGCTCTTCATCGCGGTGATGACGGCGTTCGGCTCGGTGGCCCGCGCTGGCCAGAACCGAGATCTCGAACAGCGGATCGAGCGGTATGGCCCCGGGCACAAGCCCACCCCCGACCGCGACAAGACCACTAGCGCACCAAGGGTGCAGCGCGCTGCCCAGGGCGTGGCCGAACGACTGATGAGCCCTGCCGCAGAGCAGCGGCTCGCCGAGCGGCTGGACCTGGCGGGAATCGCACGCAAGCCGGCCGAATGGGCGCTGGTGGGCGGCTGCCTGGGCATCGTGGTCGCGGCTGCGCTGAGCTTCATCACCAGCTATGTCCTGGCCGGCGTTCTGGTGGGAGCGCTCGTCGGATGGCTGGCCATGCGTCTTTCGCTGAGCTTCCAGATCGTGCGGCGGCGGGCGGCCTTCAGCGATCAGCTGCCCGACGTACTGCAGCTCGTCGCCAGCGCCCTGAAATCCGGCTTCTCGCTGCCTCAGGCGCTGGACGCGGTCGTCCGTGAGAACGCCCAGCCGGTTGCCGGGGAGTTCGCCCGCGCCCTGGCCGAGGCCAGGCTCGGCGCTGATCTCGAGGACGGGCTGGAGGCGGTGGCGAACCGGATGGATTCCGACGATCTGCGCTGGACAGTCACGGCGATCCGTGTCCAACAGGGCGTCGGCGGCAATCTTGCCGAGGTGCTCACCACTATCGTGGGCACAATCCGGGAACGTGCGTTCCTCCGCCGCCAGGTGCGTGCGCTCAGCGCGGAGGGACGGCTGTCCGCCTACATCATCGTCGCACTGCCGTGGCTGATCGGTATCTGGCTCTTCATCAGCAGGCCACAGTACATGCGTTTGCTCTACACGACGCATGTCGGCGAGATCATGCTCGTGGGCGCCATAGCGCTCATGGTGGTAGGCGCTCTCTGGATGCGCCGAGTGATCAAGATACGGATCTGACATGTCGGGTTCTGCGATGCTCATCGCCGGGCTGGGTGCCATCGTGCTCGCGATCGTGGCTATGACGGTGGCGCTGATGCCGGAGCGACAGGCGGGGCCGAGCGTCCTAGGTGCGCTGGCCACCATCGACGAGCGCTACACCCGCGACGGGGCGGCAACGACCGGCAAGCGTGCCGAGCCGCTCAAGCTGCCTCACTGGCTGCAGCGGCTGGCGGAGCGGCTGTCGCCGACGGGTGTCGCCACTACCATGCAGCGCAGGCTCGATATCGCGGGAAACCCTCCGGGCTGGACCCCCGACCGCATGCTGGCAGTCAAGGGGCTCGGCCTGATAACGCTGGCTGCGCTCGGCGCCCTGTACGGGCTGCACAACCCCCAGTGGCTCGTCATAGGCGCCGGCCTGGGCGCCGTGGTCGGCTTCTTCCTGCCCGACCTCCTGTTGCAGAACTCGGGGCAGCGACGGCAGCAGCGGATTCCCTCCGACCTGCCGGACGTGCTGGACATGCTCACCATCTGCGTGGAGGCCGGCCTCGGGTTCGATGCCGCGCTCGGCGCAAGTCGCACGCAACACCAAGGGACCTCTGGCCGCGGAATTCTCCCGAATGCTGCAGGAGATGCAGATCGGCAAGTCCCGCAGTGAAGCATTGCGGGCGATGGCCGATCGCACCACCGTGCCAGAACTGCGGGCATTCGTCTCCGCCCTGACCCAATCCGCTGAGCTGGGCATTCCCGTCGCTCAGGTACTGCGCGAACAGTCGAAGGAGATGCGGGTACGGCGCCGCCAGCGGGCTGAGGAGCAGGCGCAGAAGGTGCCGGTGAAGATCACCTTTCCGCTGATCATGTGCTTGCTCCCAGCGCTGCTCGTGATGATCGTGGGGCCGGGGTTCATCCAGATCGCACATACGCTGTTTGGCAGGTAGGAGACATCATGGCCGTTGCGTCCGGTCGGCGCCGACTCGATACCGGCAGGTTGATCATGGTTCCGGTTGCTGCGGCAATCCTGGCCGCCGACCTCGCTAGCCTGCGTCATGGCTAACGCTTCCGGTATCGCGGGAGTGCTCGCGTTTGGTCAGTGTCGTGCTCCACGTGCGCCTTCTATGCGCTGATCATCTGGTGCTACCTGCGGCGCAGCCTGGCGTCTGTCACCAGCGGCTCGGTCACTGCCCACGTTGCGGCTGTGGCTGCCACCTGGCTGCCGCTGGTGCTTCCGTTGCTGCGCGGTGCGCCACCCGGGACCGGCCAGCCAGGCGATCTCCGACGTGCTGCTCATATCCGGCACCACCTGGGCAGTGTGGTCGCTGCGCTTCCTTGGCCGCAACTTGTCCGTGCTGGCCCAGGCTCGCTGCCTGGTCGACCGTGGCCCCTACCGGTGGGTGCGGCACCCTCTGTATACCGGCGAGCTCGTAGCCTCGCTCGGCATCATCGTTGGCATGAACAGCCTTGCGGCGGTGGCCCTGTGGCTGGCGATGTGCGGTCTGCAGGCATACCGGGCCCTGCGGAGGAGCAGGTGCTGCTGCGGCCCTGCCGGGCTACCGCGACTACCGCAGCCGCACCGCGGCGCTGCTGCCCGGCGTCTTTTAGTCCGGCCCGTTCAACACCAGCCGCGCCCGGACCGCACGGTGATCCGATCCGGTCGGCGCGAGCACGTCACCGCCGCAACGGACACCCGGCGGTCGGCGAGGATGTGGTCGAGCTGCACGACGGGCCGGGCAGCCGGGTAGGTCCGCCCGATGACCGCCGGGCCGTAGCCGACCGCGAGCCCGGTGACCGGCAAGCGGCATGTTGAGGTCTCCGGTGATCACGGTCGGGACGTCGGCGGCCGCCAGCTGCCGCACCAGCCGTAGCAACTGGACCGGGCTGGCGAACAGGTGCGTCAGATGGGTGTTCGCCACCCGGAGCCTGCCCCCGCCCGGGACGTCCACGGTGATGAGCTGGGCCACCCGGCCGATCGGGTCGCCGGGAGTGCGGCCCAGATCGGCGACTCTCGCTGCGGGCGACCGGCATCGTCGCGAGCACCGCGACGCCCCATCGTCCCCGTCCGGTCTCCCCGGAAATACCTAGGCTGCGCAGGTCAGTGCCGGAGCGCAGGTCCACCCGGAAGGCCTCGGCACCGAGTGCCAAGGCGATCTCGTCCACCGGGTCCGGCCCGCCGTGCGGGCGCCACACCTCCTGGAGGGCGATGATGTCCGCCTTGAGCTGCCGGCAGGCGGCCGCCAGGTCGTAGGCCTGCCCATCGGCACCGCGCCCGCCGTGGGTGTTCAGGCTGGCGAGGATCACTTCCTGGTCGCTGCTCATTCATCTCCCGCGATAGAACACTAGCGTCCGCCGGGCGAAGTCCCTGCCCGCCGCAACCGCCGGTCAGCCGCCAGCGGACCAGGGGCCGACCAGGGCTGTCCACGGGTGCGACGGACCGCTCGGAGTGGGACCGTGGCGGCAGTGGCGTTCATAATCATCCGAACCGCCGAGCCGAGGAGGGTCATCAATGAGCCGAGCCCACCAGCCCGGCCAGGCCGTTTTCGGGGCTGTCCTGCCCGAAGACATCGACTGGCAGCCGTTCGCGGCGTTCCCGCCGTCGGCCCGGCTGGCCGTCGTCGTCGGCGATCCTGCGGAGCCCGGTCCCTACGTGAGTCAGGGTCAAAGTGCCCTCCGGCGTGAAGCTGATGCCACACAAGCACCCGGAGGACCGGGTGTACACGGTCATATCCGGCGTCTTTCTACATCGGCCTGGGCGATCAATTCGATGACGGCAAGCTGGCGGCGTATCCGCCGGGCAGCGTCGTCGTTCTGCCTGGCGAGACGCATCACTTCCACTGGGCAAAGTCCGGTGAGTACGTCACCCAGGTCACCGCGATCGGGCCGCTCGGCCTCGACTACATCAACCCCAGCGACGATCCCAGGAACGCCTGATCTCCGGGATGACCCGGCCCCCGTCCCGGGGCGGGAAGACCGCTCCGGGACAGGGCCAGCAAAACCTGGTCTCCCGGACTCTGACGACGGCCGACTGGGCCAACACCACCATCGCCGCCGGTGACACGGTCAGAAGAGATCGACAAGCTCAGGCAAGGCGGCGACGGCCACATCGCGGCCTGGGGCGACGTCAGCCTCTGGCGATCGCTCATGCGGCTCGACCTGGTCTCCAGCACCGCCTCCAGCAACGGGGTCGTCGAGCTGCAGTACCGGCGGCACCGCTGCTCAGCCTTTGGCCTCGGCGGCCGCCTTAAGATGTGCGAGCCAGGCGGTAAGTGAGCTGTCCAGAGCTGACTGCATCCCGGTGACGTCGGCTTTGACCGGCTCGCCGGCGAATGACTCCTCGGTGGTCACATGGACGCCCGTGGATGTCTCGGTGAAAACCCACTGGTGGACTCCGGTGATGCCGCCGGACGTGCCGCCCCACAGCACACGGGCCTGCTCAGCTACCGCGTAGATGGTTGACACGACGGTGAAGCCATAGCTGGTCCACTCGAAAGAGGCACCCGGCTGGAACGTCCCATCGAGATGCGCCGCGGTGATCTCAGTCTGCCAGGCGGGCCACCCGTTGACGTCTGTATGGAGCTGCCAGACGGTGCCCAGCGGCGCATTGATGTCGATCTCGTGGTGGGCACACACTGGAGCGCCGGTGTCTACCCCGGTGGGGACGCTCATCGCTGCCTCCTCATCCCTGGCGCCGTAATCAGCCCGATCGTACTGGGATGGTCGACGATGACCTCGCGACCGTCACCGCTGGCCGGACGGAACAAGCGGCGCAACAGCGCTACGGCCGATCCTAAAAGGCAGGTCAGCGACCGGTTTCGGTCAGACGTCGAAGTAGAGCTCGAACTCGTGCACCATGGCCGCCTGCCTGCGCCGATGTCCCTGGCACCCCCGCTGACGTGCTCATTTGGTGCCGTTGGTTAGCGTTGGCTCACGTTGGCGAGAGACGGTCATTCTGCGGACTTTTTGCGGACCGCTGCGGACTTCCTGCGGACTCAGCCGGGCCTTACGACGTACGCACCCCGGCCTGCACCACGTACACGAGCCCTTCACCGACCAGGACCCGCACGGCCTTGCGTGCCGTCTCCCGTGCCACCCCGTAGGTCTGCATCAGCGTGGCCTGCTGTACGCCCGGCGCCGCCGCTCCACCCCGCCGGTCGTCTTCCGTGACGTGACCGGGGAAGGGCTCGCCCGCCAGATACGGGAGTGGGAACAGGAGCATAGGTGAACGTGGACACAGGCACTTCCAGGCCATCACGGACACACTGGCCGCTCTGACCGGGCGCGTGGGTTCCGCATAGTCCCGGGCGTATCGGGTAGCGCGCGATGACCCGGCCCGGGCGCGGCGACAGGGGCGTGCCCCGGGCCGGGCCATGGTCGTGATGTAACGCGGAAGCGGCTTGCATCGCTTAACCCTTCGGGGGGCTACCGCCTTGACGGTTCCTTTCCCAGACGGGGTCTAGGCCCGGGACCGCGGCCGGCTAGCCGCGGTCCCGGGCCGTTTCACTGCTGCTTGCCCGGCTCGTGCCGCGGCGAGTACCACACCGACCGGCATCCGGGCGCCCGGCACGCCACCGTCAGGTGCCCCCACGCGGCCCGGGCCGGGTGCGCCGCCCGAGCCGGGCCGCAGTGGCAGCGCTCCCATGACACCAGCACCTTGCCGGGTCCCCACTCGTGCCCGTTAGCGCACTGCTCCGGGGTGATGGGCCCGGTGCAGGATGGTGCGTCATGAGCACCACCCCGGCTGCCGAACTCGCCCGCGTCAAGGCGCAGTTCCCGCTGTGGGCCATCCACCGGACCGCCGAGGGGTTCAGCGCGGTAAACCAGGCCACCCGGCAGCGCGTCTACTCCAAGACGCTCGCCGAACTTGAGCACAAGCTCATCACCAGGAGGCAGCCATGACCGAGGCTGACCTCACGCTGGATGCGCTCGCCGCCGGCAGCCCCGGGTGGGAAGTGTGGCGCCGCCCGGATGGGGTCTACTGCGCCTGGCATGTGGGGGCGCAGCCGCCGCTCGTGCTGCACGCGGCCACCGTGGACGGGCTGCGCGAGGCGATCGGGCCGGATCGGGCATGACCCACCGGCAGATCATCGTCCTCGCCTGACAACACGGAAAGGCCCGGCACCGTTGTCTCCCGTTGCCGGGCCTTTCGCTTGTCCCCGGGCCGTGCCCGATGCCACGGCCGGGGGCGCCCTCAGCGGCGGCCGAACAGGCGCCCCCATAGCGTCGACCGGCGCCGCTCTGCCAACTCAGGCTCCCCGCGGGACGGCCGCACGCGCGATCATAGGGAACGGGCGCCCTCCTGCAGCGTTGGATCCGGGTCCCGGCGTGACCGAAGTGGAGCACCGGGGCCGGTGACTTTCACGGCCATCCCGCGGGGGCATTAGATGGTCGGGTCGAAACCCGCAGCGCTAACAACGGCCGGGAGGGTCATTTCGTCGCCGTAACTGGCCCCCAGCGGGCCAGCTTCCCCCGTGGGCGTTGGAGCGCGCCATCCGCACGGCCCGGGGCAAGGTCATCGGCCTGCCCGCCGGCTTCCGGTATCACGACTTGCGGCACTACTTCGCGTCGCTGCTGATCGCCTCGGGCACCGATCTCAAGACCGTGCAGGCGCGGCTGCGGCACGCCTCGGCGAAGACCACCCTCGACTGCTACGGGCACCTGTGGCCCGACCGGGACGAGTCCACCCGCGCGGCCGTCGATGCGGTCATGCAAGATCGTGCGGACTCCCTGCGGACTGCGGCTGGCCCGCGGTGACGTTTCCGCAGGCCAGCCGTACCGCTAGGGCTACACGTCGAAGTAGAGCTCGAACTCGTGGGGATGCGGGCGGAGCCGGATCGGGTCGAGTTCGTTGGACCGCTTGTAGTCCAGCCAGGTCTCGATCAGGTCCGGGGTGAACACTCCGCCGTCGAGCAGGTAGTCGTGGTCAGCTTCCAGGGTGTCGAGCACCTCGTCCAGGGAGCCGGGCACCTGGGGGATGGCCAGTGCCTCGTCCGGCGGCAGCTCGTACAGGTCCTTGTCCACCGGCTCGGGCGGCTCGATCTTGTTCCTGATGCCGTCGATGCCCGCCATCATCATCGCGGAGAACGCCAGGTACGGGTTGGCCGAGGGATCGGGGACCCGGAACTCGAGCCGCTTGGCCTTGGGGTTGGCGCCGGTGATCGGGATCCGCACGCACGCGGAGCGGTTGCGCTGCGAGTAGACCAGGTTCACGGGTGCCTCGAAGCCGGGCACCAGCCGGTGGTAGGAGTTCGCGGTGGGGTTGGTGAAGGCCAGCAGCGAGGGTGCGTGCTTGAGCAGCCCGCCGACGTAGTAGCGGCCGGTGTCGGACAGCCCGGCGTAGCCGACCTCGTCATAGAACAGCGGCGCGCCGTCCTTCCACAGGCTCTGGTGGCAGTGCATGCCGGAACCGTTGTCGCCGAACAGCGGCTTGGGCATGAAGGTCACGGTCTTCCCGGCGGCCCGGGCCACGTTCTTCACCACGTACTTGTAGAGCATGAGGTTGTCGGCCATCTTCAGCAGCGGCCCGAACCGGATGTCGATCTCGGCCTGGCCGGCCGTGCCGACCTCGTGGTGCTGCATCTCCACGTCCACGCCGCACCGGATCAGCATGCGCACCATCTCCGACCGCAGGTCGGTGTAATGGTCCATGGGCGGGACGGGGAAGTAGCCGCCCTTGTACCTCGGCTTGTAGCCAAGGTTGCCGCCTGCTTCGTCGCGGCCGGTGTTCCACGCTCCCTCGATGGAGTCGATGTGGTAGTAGCCCTCGTTCGCGCTGGTCTCGAACCGTGCTGAGTCGAAGATGTAGAACTCGGCCTCAGGGCCGAAGTATGCGACGTCCGCGATGCCGGTGCCGCGCAGGAAGTCCTGCGCCTTGCGGGCGATGTTGCGCGGGTCCCGGCTGTAGGGCTCGCCGGTCAGCGGGTCGTGCACGAAGAACGTGAGGTTCAGCGTCGGGTGCTGGCGGAACGGGTCGAGCACGGCCGTGGCGGGGTCGGGCAGCAGCAGCATGTCGGACTCATGGATCTGCTGGAACCCGCGGATCGAGGAGCCATCGAACATCAGCCCGTCGGCGAAGACCTTCTCATCGAAGGACTCGACCGGCACGGTGAAGTGCTGCACCGTCCCCGGCAGGTCGCAGAACCTGACGTCGACGAACTCCACCTTGTTATCGCCGATGAACCTGAGTACCTCGTCGGCGTTCGTGAACATCAACCCTCCCTCGAAGCTGCGGCCGTGTTCTGGCTGCGCGGGCTGCGCCCATCGCAGGGCCGCGACCACGACGCTAGGCACTTGCCGTTTCCGAGCGGTGTCCCGGGTGTTTCACGCGTGTTACGCCTGGCCCGTGGCCAGCTCACCGAAGGTGACCTAACCCGTGGTGGGCACGGGATCGCCGCGCGGTACCGTGGATGGCGTGTCAGCTTCATCAGCGCCCGGCGCTCAGGCCCCCGAGAGCAGGTCAGCCTATCCAGGCGAGAGGTTCGGGCTGCCGGAGAGCGGGGCCGGGTCGGTGGCGAGCATGGGCAGGCGGGTACTGGCCCTGCTGATCGACTGGCTGGCGTGCATGCTGATCGCGCAGGCGGCGTTCCACTCCCAGTACTGGACCCTGGCGGTCTTCGCGGTCGAGACCTACGTGCTCGTCGCGCTGACCGGGGTGACCCTCGGCAAGCGGATAACCGGGATCAGGGTCGTCCGCCTGGACGGCAGGCCGGTTGGGTTTCTCTGGGCCGCGGTCCGCACGGCGCTGCTGCTGGCGGTCATCCCGCCCCTCGTCACCGATCGCGACCTGCGCGGGCTGCACGACCGGGCCGCCAACACGATCGAGGTCCGCCTCTAGCTGGGCTCTGGGCCGGGGAGCGGCCCCGTCGTCGCCGGCTACTGCGAGCGGGGGCGGAACACGCCGAGCTCGAGCCGGTTGGTGTCGTGATCGCCGATCGCGGTGGCCATCACGGCCGGGTCTCGCGCCTCGATCGCATCCACGAGGCGCTGATGCACCTCCGCGTTGCCGGGGTTGAGCACCTCGGGCATGCCCTGCGCCGCCACTAGATCCTGTTCGTAGAAATCCAGCAGCGTGACGTAGAAGCTGCGCAACGGGATGTTGGGGCACAGCCGCGCGACGCGCCGGTGAAACGCCGTGTTGTACCTGGCGCAGGCGCCCGGCTGATCGAGGTTGGCCGCCATGCTGGCCACGATCACCCGCAGGGCCCGGATATCCGCCTCGGTCCGGTAGCGCATCGCATGGTTGTAGATCGGCGGTTCCAGCGCGTTGCGGACCTCGACGTAGTCGTCAAGCCCGGCACCGGTCCATTCAAAGCCCATGATCATCGGGCCGCCGCGACGGCGCGAGGCCGGGCTGGCCACGAACACGCCGCCACCGGGGCCGGGCCGCGCCTCTACAAGCCCCCGGGCGTCCAGCAGTTTGATCGCCTCGTTGACCGTGGCCACGGCCACGCCGAACCGGAGCCGCAGGTCTTCCTTGGTACCCAGCCGGTCGCCGGTGTTGAGGACGCCGGCGGCGATCTCTTCTTCGATCTCGCGGGCGAGCGCCTCGGCCCGGGACAGCCGCGAACTCTGCAGGATAGGCCGCATTTCAGCTGACATCGTAATAATGATTATATGTCATAGCAGAAGCAGTAGTGCGGCATGTGATCCCTGTGGCGCCTGAGGTGACCCGATGTTGTCTGCGGGGCCGTTGGGGCCGGGGTGAGCGGCGGGCGGAAGCGGGGATGGGCCGGGGCGAGCGGCCGGCGGAAGCGGGGGGAAGGGCCGGGGGCGGCACGCCCGGCAGCCACATCTGCCCAGGAGCCACAGTGGCACCGGGCTGGGCTGCCGGGGCCGGCGGCCGGGTGACGGGCGGGGACCTAGCGGAAGCGGGGGCGGGGGGGCTTGGGCATGCGGCCGGTCTTCGGCATCGGGCCCTTGGGCGCTTGCAGGTTTGCGGGGAGCGCCTTCAGCCGGTAGTTCAGCTCGGCTACCGTCTGGCCCTTCAGGTTGCGGGGCAGCCGCATGATCTTGCGCTGCAGTTTCCGGACCGGGATCTGGCCCTCCTCGTCACCCACCTGCATGTCGTAGATGGGCACGTCGTAAGCCACCCGGGAGATGCGCTTCTTCTCAGCGGCCAGCAGGCTCGGCAGCCTGCTGGGGGAGCCTTCACCGACGAGTACCACGCCGGGCTTGCCCACGGCACGGTGCACCACGTCCATGTTCCGGTTGGCCGCCACCGCCGGGGTGACCGTCCAGCCACCGCGCATGGTCTGCAGGATCGCGGCCGCCGCGCCCGGCTGGCCCTCGATCGCCGAGTACTGAGCGGACTGTGCGAACCGGCCAAACGCGATCATCGCGGCCAGCAGCCCGGACAGCACACCGAGCGGGGCGAGAAACGCGACGAGGCCGGTGACCAGCCCAACGACCACGAACACGAGCAGTACGCCCACGCCGATCAGCGCGACAATGGGCAGCGCCCAGGGATTCGACTTGCGAATCATCCCGGCCGCGATGCGGAGCTGCTTGATGCGGCCGACGCTGGCCGGGTCCGCGGGGTTGTTCACCATGGACGGCAGGATACGAGAGCCGGCCCTCAGGGAGAAACTGGCACCCGGGACTGACTCCTTCGCTGCTCGATCGCGGAGCCGTACAGGCGGCCCGCGCGGTAAGACGAGCGGACCAACGGGCCCGACATGACGCCCGCGAACCCCAGGCTTTCCGCCTCCTCGCGCCACGCGGCGAACTCCTCGGGCCTGACCCAGCGCACGACCGGGTGATGCCGGGGCGAGGGACGCAGGTACTGGGTGATCGTGAGCAGCTCACAGCCCACGGCGCGCAGGTCGGTCATGGCCCGGCTGATCTCCTGGTCCTCCTCACCCATGCCCAGGATCAGGTTGGACTTGGTGACGAGGCCCGCGTCCCGCGCCCTACTGAGCACCTCAAGCGATCGGTCATAACGGAAGCCGGGCCTGATCCGGCGGAAGATCCGCGGGACGGTTTCTATGTTGTGGGCAAGGACCTCCGGGTGGGAGCCGAAGACCACCGCCAGCCGTTCTGCTTCGGCGTTGAAGTCGGGGATGAGGAGCTCGACGCCGCAGCCAGGCAGGGCGGCGTGGATCTCCACGCAGGTCTGGGCGTACAGCCAGGCGCCGCCGTCGGGCAGGTCGTCGCGGGCCACCCCGGTGACCGTGGCGTACCGCAGGCCCATCGCCGCGACGGACTCGGCCACCCGGCGCGGTTCGCCTGTATCCAGCGGCTCCGGCTTGCCGGTGGCGATCTGGCAGAAGTCGCACCGCCGGGTGCAGGCGTCGCCCCCGATCAGGAACGTGGCCTCGCGGTCCTCCCAGCACTCGAAGATGTTGGGGCAGCCCGCTTCCTCGCAGACGGTGTGCAGGCCCTTCCCCCGCACCAGCTCCTTCAGCGCCGTGTATTCCGGCCCAGTCCGCAGCCGGGTCTTGATCCACTCGGGCTTCCGCTCGATGGGGACCTGGCTGTTACGGGCTTCGATGCGGAGCAGCCTGCGCCCCTCGGGTGCGAGTACCACGCTTCCAGGGTACGTCCCGCGATCCCTGGGGGTATTCGATGTGACGCGGGGGCCCGGCTTCGGGGAACATGGGCGCATGCCAACGCAGTTCGACCCGCCATCGGGTACCCGTGACTTCCTGGCCCGCGACTGGGAGTTCCGGGAACGCGCCTTCGGGCGGATCAGGTCCGTGTTCGCGCGGTACGGCTTCGAGCCGCTCGTCACGCCCAGCTTCGAGCGCCTTGACGTGCTCCTTGGCAAGTACGGCGACGACAGCGACAAGCTGATCTTCAAGATCCTCCGCCGCGGGGAGCACGAAGGAACCGGCGAGGCCGACCTCGCGCTGCGCTATGACCACACCGTTCCGCTGGCCCGGGTGGCCGCCGCCTACGGCAGCCAGTTGCCCACCCCGTACAAGCGTTACGCGATAGGGCCCGTCTGGCGCGCTGACCGGCCCGGCCGGGGCAGATACCGCGAGTTCACCCAGTGCGACCTCGACACGCTCGGCACCTCGTCGGTGATGGCCGACGCGGAAGTCATCTGCGCGGTGCACGACGCGCTGGCCGAGCTTGGCCTGACCGGCTTCCGCTTCCTGCTCAACTCCCGCCACGTGCTGGCCGGCCTGCTCGAAGGGTTCGGCGTGCCGGCCGATCTCGGCCCGGGCGTGCTGATCACCCTGGACAAGCTCGACAAGCTCACCCCGGGCGAGGTCAGCGCCGAACTCGCCGGGCGGGGCCTGGCCGAAGACGCGGCGGCGTCCATCGTGGCGGCGCTGACCGCCGACGATGCGCCGGAGCAGATCAGGGACGCGCTCAAGACCAGCGAGGCGGGATCGGCGGGCATCGAGGAGGTCAACGAGCTGCTGTCGCTGCTGGCCGGCCAGATACCGGCAGACCGGATCGTGTTCACGCCCCGGCTGGTGCGCGGCCTGAGCTATTACACCGGGCCGATCTGGGAGGTCGTCGCCCCGGACGTGCCCGGGTCGCTGGCCGGGGGCGGGCGGTACGACCACCTGATCGAGCAGCTCGGTGGGCCGAACGTGCCCGCCACCGGCGGGGCGATGGGAGTCGAGCGCATCCTGATGATGCTGCCGGAGCCCGGCGGCGCACACGCCCGCCTCGACGTGGCCGTCACCGTCATGGCCGAGCAGTACGCCGCGCGGAGTTTCGCGCTGGCCGCCGCCGCCCGGGCGGCGGGCCTGCGGGCCAGCGTCTACCTGGGCTCCTCCGGAAAGCTGGGCCGCCAGCTCAAGTGGGCCAGCGGCACCGGAGCCCGCTGGGCGCTGATCTACGGCAGCGCCGAGGACGAGGCGAGCAAGGTCACCGTCCGGGACATGACCACAGGGGACCAGGCCGCGGTCCCGGTGAGCACGCTGACCGAGTATCTGGCGGGCCTGGCCGACGCGGCGGAGTAGTTCTGATCAGCGCGTGGCGGCGGGCACAGCGGGCAGCAGGCCCTCCGTGCCGTCCACCTGGCGCCAGCCGGTGGCGCCCAGCACGTCAGCAAGATGATGCTGCACGGAGCCCAGCATGTCGGCCACGGTCACCTGGCGGCCGGTCTCGGCGGACAGCGAGGTGACCCCGGCGTCCCTGATGCCGCACGGCACGATCTTGCCGAACCAGCCGAGGTCGCAGTCGCAGTTGAGCTCGAAGCCGTGCATGGTCACGCCCCGGGATACCCGGATGCCGATCGCGGCCACCTTCCTGTCCTGGTGACCGGGCTCGGTGATCCACACCCCGCTGCGGCCCTCGACCCGGGCGGTGGCCACGCCGACGCCCGCGCAGCACCTCATCAGCGCCTCTTCAAGGGCACGCACGTAGGCGATCACGTCGATCGGCTCGGCCAGCTTGACGATCGGGTACCCGACCAGCTGCCCCGGCCCGTGCCAGGTGATCTTGCCGCCCCGGTCGACGTCGATCACCGGGATGCCCGGGTCGGTCAGCGGCCGGTCCAGCGGGCTCGTCCGCTTACCGGCGGTGTAGACGGGCTCGTGCTCCAGCAGCAGGCACGTGTCGGGGATCTCACCGTTGGCGCGGCGTTCGTGCAGGCGCCGCTGAAGGTCCCAGGCGCTGAGGTAAGGAACCGCGGCCGCGCCGAAGCCAGCATGGGCAAAGACCAGCTCACCGCTCATTCCGCCAGCCTATCCGCCCGGCGGGCGGAGGCCGGAGGTCCTCATCCCGCCGGGCAGGCGAAGGCCGGCCGCCCGGTCCGCCAGCCCGGCCCGCGCCGAGGACCGGCCCGCGGAGCCAGATTTCTGATGGGAGCCGGAATTGTATGCGGGGTATGTCTCCTTTACCTGACGGGAGGAGGTATCGCGGTGATTGATGAGGCAGACCTGCGGCGGATGACCCCCGACGAGCGAGCGGGACTGGCTCGTACCCTGGCCAAGCTGAACGCTCAGTGCCTCGCCCCGACCCCGCTCAGCCAGCGCAGGCGCCGGCTCGTCATCGCGGCATCACTGGCCGGGGTGGTGGTACTCGCCATATGGATCGGCGTGCTCGAGGTCAAGCTGCCGCGCCACTACCAGGCCGGTGGCTGGCGGGCCGCCTGGGTCGGGTTCGACATCGCCCTGCTGCTGGTGTTCGCGGCTACCGCGTGGGCGGCCTGGCGGCGGCGGCAGGTCCTGATCGTCTGCCTCATGGTGCTGGCGACGCTGCTGTGCTGCGACGCGTGGTTCGACACCACGCTGGACTGGGGCACCGGTGGCTTCACGCTGAGCCTGCTCTCGGCGCTGCTGATAGAGCTGCCGCTGGCCGCCGTGGCGCTGACCGGTGCCCGGCGCCTGCTGCGGCTGACCATCGGCCGGCTCGAGGTGCTGGCCGGAGCCCCCGGCCCGGTGCCTTCGTTCTGGCGGGTGCCGCTGTTCGGTGACTATGGGGGCTCTTACCGCACCCTGTTGCGCAAGTCCCCGGATCTCGCTCGGCGCGGACGTCAGCGACGTCCCCGAGGTGGCCGAGGTCAGGAAGGCCTCCTAACCAGCGCGGCACAGGCCGTCAGCCGGGATGCCCGGAGAGCTCCGCGGCAAGCGCCCCGGCCAGGCCGGGATGTTCGTACCGGTATCCCGCTGCCAGCAGCCGCCGGGGCAGCACCCGCGCGCTGGACAGCAGCTCGACGCTGGCACCGCCGATCGCCGTCCGCAGCACCGGAACGGGCACGGTCAGCACCGCGGGCCGGTGCACCGTAGCGGCCAGGACCGAGGTGAACTCTCGGTTGGTGACCGGGTTCGGGGTGGTCGCGTTCACCGGCCCGGCGATGTCCTCGCGGCTGAGCATGAACCGCATCACCGCTACCAGTTCGGACAGCGCGATCCAGCTGATGACCTGGGTACCCGGTCCCAGCCGCCCGCCTAGCCCGAGCCGGAACAGCGGCAGCAGCCGGGCCAGCACCCCGCCGCGGGGAGACAGCACCAGGCCGGTGCGCATGGTGACAACCCGGATGCCCGCCTGCCCGGCGGGAGCTGCGGCGGCTTCCCAGTCCCTGACCACACCGGCCAGAAAGCCCGTTCCCGCCGGGGATGACTCGTCCACCTCCCGACCCGCGACGTCCCCATACCAGCCAACAGCAGAACCACACAGCAGAACGCCCGGAGGGGTGGCCATCGCGGTGAGCGCGCTGACCAGCGCCGTGGTGCCGTGAACGCGGCTGTCCCTGATCTCGGCCTTATAGCTTTCGGTCCACCGCCGGTCGGCGACCCCCGCCCCGGCCAGGTGCACCACGGCGGCTACGCCGTCCAGCGACCGCGGGTCCAGCCCGCCGCCGTCCGCACGCGGATCCCAGGTGATCGTGTCATCACCGGCGGGCCCGCCCCGGACCAGCCGGGTTACCTCGTGGCCGTCGGCGCGCAGCCCGGCGACCAGGGCGGTACCGATCAGCCCCGAGGATCCGGTGACCGCGATCCTCATCCGGGCCACCCTCCCGGCGGGCCGTGGCGGGTCAGAGCCCGAGTTCGGCCTCGAACGAGCCCTCCTCAAGCCGGTCCTTCACCGTGGTAAGGAAGCGTGCCGCGTCGGCACCGTCGATGAGCCGGTGGTCGTAGGTGAGCGCCAGGTAGACCATCGACCGCACCGTGATCACCTCACCCAGGGCCGGGTCCTCCATGACCACGGGACGCTTCACGACCGTCCCCGTGCCCAGGATCGCCACCTGCGGCTGGTTGATGATCGGCGTGTCGAACAGGGCCCCGCGGCTGCCGGTGTTCGTGATCGTGAACGTGCCACCGGCCAGCTCGTCGGGGCTGACCTGCCCGGACCTGGTCCGTGCGGCCAGGTCGGCGATCTTGCGGGCGAGCCCGCCGATGTTGAGGTCGCCGGCGTTGCGGATGACGGGCACCATCAGGCCCCGTTCGGTGTCGACGGCGATGCCCAGGTGCTCGGCGTCGTGGTAGATGATCTGCCCGGCCTCGGTGTTCAGCACCGCGTTGAGCTTGGGGTGGACCTTGAGCGCCTCGACCGCGGCCAGCGCGAAGAACGGCAGGAACGACAGCTTGACGCCCTCGCGGGCCTCGAAATCGGCCTTCGCCCGTTCCCGCAGCCGGGTGATCGCGGTGACGTCCGCCTCCACCACGGTGGTGAGCTGGGCCGAGATCTGCAGCGACTCGACCATGCGCCGGGCTATGAGCTGCCGCGCCCGGGACAGCCGCTCGGTCGTTCCGCGGAGCGTCGAGGGGACGATGCCCCGGGGCGGGGCGGCCGGCACCGGCGGTGCCTGGACCGGTGCGGGCGCGGCGGCCGCGGGCTGCTGCCCGTCGGCGGCCGCGGGCGGCTGCGGTGCGGCGGGCGGCTGCTGCTCGCGCAGGACCCTGGCCGCCTCGAGCACGTCCTGCTTGCGGATCCGCCCGCCGACGCCGGTGCCCGCCACCGTGGCGAGATCCACGCCGTGCTCTGCCGCGAGCTTGCGTACGAGCGGAGTGATGTACGGGCCTTCGGCGGAGGCCGGTGCCGCCGGGGCGGCTGGTGCTGGGGCGGTCACCGGCGGGGCCGGCGGTGGCGGCACAGCGGTTACCGGGGCTGGCGCCGCTGGCGTGGGCGCCGGGGCGGCCACTGCCTCGGTTACCTGGGACTGGACCGGCACCGCCGGGGGAGCCTGGACCGGGGGAGCCTCGGCCGGGGGGGCCTGCGGAGCGTCGAAGCCTGCCGGCGGGGGAGGTGCGTAGCCGGGCACGGGCTCAGCAGGCTGGTACGCGGGCTCGGCAGGCTGGGCGTACGGCGGCGGGTACTCCGGCTGCGGCGGGTACTGCGGCGCCGCCGGGCTGGGCTGGGGTGGCTGGCCGTACTCCGGGGCGGCCTGCACGGGTTCGGCCTGCGGGTAGGGGTAGCTGCCCGGTGGGGGGCCAGCAGGCTCGCGCGGCCGGCGGCCGGTCCGCCGGCTCCGCCGCCGCGGGCGCGGCAGCCGCCTCCGCGCCGTCGCCGCCCTCATCGATGATCGCTAGCTGGGCGCCGACCGCCACCGTCTCGTCCTCCGCGACCGTGATCCCGCGCAGGATGCCGGAGACCGGGGAGGGTATCTCGGTGTCCACCTTGTCGGTGGACACCTCGAGCAGCGGCTCGTCCGCCTCCACGCGCTCGCCCTCTTTCTTGAGCCAGCGCGTGACCGTGCCCTCGGTGACGCTCTCGCCAAGCTGGGGCATGGATACCGTGACCGACATAGCTTGTCGTGACTCCTTCGCTGCTCAGCCCTTGCGGCTGCCGGTAGGAGGCGGCGCGGCAAGCGCGCGGCCCGCCTCAGGCGTGCACATGAAGGGGCTTTCCGGCGAGTGCGAGATGCGCCTCGCCGATCGCCTCCGATTGGGTGGGGTGCGGGTGAATGAGCTGCGCCACCTCTGATGGCAGCGCCTCCCAGTTGTAGATGAGCTGGCCCTCGGCGATCAGCTCGCCGACCCTGGCGCCGACGAGGTGGACGCCGAGCACAGGTCCCGGCTTGCCGGGGGTGTCGCTGACGGCGGCGATGACCTTCGCGGCCCCCTGCGTTTGCAGGATGACGCTCTTGCCGTTGCCGCCCAGGTTGTAGGTGAACTCCGTGGTCTCGATCCCGCGGGCGGCGGCCGTGGCCGCGGTGATCCCGACCGACGCGACCTCCGGGTCGCTGTAGGTGATCCGCGGGACACCGTCATAGTCGATCGGGGTCACATCGAGCCCGGCCACTCGTTCGGCAACCAAAATGCCCTCGGCGAAGCCGACGTGCGCGAGCTGCAGCCCAGGCGTCAGGTCGCCGACGGCCGAGATGGCCGGGACGCTGGTGCGGCAGTAGGAGTCCGCGATGACGAAGCCGCGGTCCGTGGCGACCCCGGCCTGCTCGTAGCCGAGCCCGGCCGAGACCGGGCCGCGGCCGACCGCGACCAGCAGCAGCTCCGCGTCAAGCGTCTTGCCGCCCTCCAGCGTGACGGTGATCCCGTCTGCGGTGTCTTTGACCCCCTCGAACCTGGCCCCGAGCTGATAGGAGATCCCGCGCCGCCGGAACGCCCGCTCAAGGAGTTTGGAGGAGGACTCATCTTCTGCGGGCAGCAGGTGCGGCAGCATCTCGACGATGGTCACCTCGGCGCCGAACGACCGCCACACGCTGGCGAACTCCACCCCGATGACCCCGCCGCCGAGGATCACCACCGAGCCGGGCACGTGGTCGAGCTTGAGCGCGTGGTCGCTGGTGATCACACGCTGGCCGTCGACCGCGAGCCCGGGCAGGCTCCTCGGCTCGGACCCGGTGGCGAGCACGACGTGCTCGCCCTCCAGGATCGCGTCGCCGACCTGGACCGCGTTCGGGGACACCAGGCGGCCGTCGCCTTCGATGATGTCGATCTTGCGGCTGAGGAGCGTGCTCTGCAGCCCTTTCCAGAGCCGGTCGACCACCTTGTCCTTGTAGGTGTTGACCCCGTTCATGTCGATGCCCTCGAACCGGGCCAGCACGCCGAACGCCTCGGCCTCATTGGCGTGATCGGCGATCTCCGCCGCGTGCAACAGCGCCTTGGTGGGGATGCAGCCCCGGTGCAGGCACGTGCCGCCGACCTTGTCCCGCTCGATCAGCGCGACCCTCATGCCGAGTTCGGCCGCCCGGAGCGCGCAGGCATAGCCGCCGCTGCCGCCGCCGAGGATGACGATGTCGTACCGGCCGCTTTCCGCCACAGGCCCGCTCCTTGGTTCTCGGTTTTGCCCTGACCTGGCCGGCGGCTACAGCCGGCCCTCGGCCATGTCCTGCGCGACCTGGACCAGGGTCCTGGTCGCGGCGCCCGTGCCGCCCTTGGGGGTATACCCGTGCGGGGCACCCTCATTGAACGCCGGGCCGGCTATGTCCAAGTGAGCCCAACGGACGCCACTGGGCACGAATTCCCGCAGGAAGAGCCCGGCGACCAGCATCCCTCCCGCTCGCGAGTCAGATGGCACGTTCGACAGGTCGGCCACCGTGGACTCCAGCCCCTTGCGCAGCTCATCGGGCAGCGGCATGGGCCACATCGCCTCGCCCGCCCGGCGGGCCGCGTCCACCACGGCGTCCCGGAGCGCGTCGTCGTTGGCCATGACGCCGCCGACGCGCGGCCCGAGCGCCGTCACCTGGGATCCAGTCAGCGTGGCCGCGTCGATGAGGACGTCGGCAGAGTCGGCCGCCGCGGCGTCAAGTACGTCGGCGAGCACCAGGCGCCCCTCGGCGTCGGTGTTGGCCACCTCTACCGTGGTGCCGCCGTGGATGGTAATGACGTCCGAAGGGCGCTGGGCGGTCCCGCTTGGCATGTTCTCGGCGATAGGCATGTAGCCGACCACGTGTACCGGGATACCGAGCTCCGCGATGGCATGCATGGCGCCGAGCACGGCCGCCGCGCCGCCCATGTCCGCCTTCATCGACTCCATGGACTTCGCGGGCTTCAGGGACAGGCCGCCGGAATCGAACGTGATCCCCTTGCCGGCCAGCACCAGCGTCTTCTGCGCCCCCGGCGGCGAGTACTCCAGCCGGACCAGCCTCGGCGGGTGCACCGAGCCCTGGCCCACGCCCATGATTCCGCCGTACCCGCCCTCGGTCAGCTCGTGCTCGTCCAGCACGGTGATCGACAGGCCGCTGTCGGCGGCGACCTGGTCGGCCACATCGGCAAGCTCCGCCGGAACCAGATCGGACGGGCCGGTGTTGACCAGGTCCCGAACCAGCGCCACGGCATCCGCGATCACCTCCGCCCGGCCGGCGGCGGCCGCGTAGCTGGCGGGCGCGAGCAGCGTGATGCTGACCTCCGGGGCGCTGTCGTGCCGGTAGCGCCGGAACGCGTACCCGCCCAGCAGGGCGCCCAGCGCGACCGCTTGCGCCTCGGCCTCGTCGCGGGCGGGCAGGGCAAGTGCCACGCGGATGTCGTCCTCGCTGCCGGGCTTGCGGGAGCTGGCGAGCGCGCGCACGGCCGCCCCGGCGGCGCGGCGCAGCACTTCGGCGTCGAAAGTACCGTCGCCGTCGCTGGCGGAGCCCATTCCGACGGCCACGACCAACGGTGCCGTCAGCTTGCCGATCGCGGGGATCTTGGTGACCTCGCCGGCCTCACCGGTGGCGCCGAGCGCGGACAGCGTGCCGGCCAGCGTGCCGCCAAGCGCCTCGTCCACGTCCTTGGTACCCGGCACGGGGATTGCCCCGCCAGCTCCCTTGGTAACCCCGATGACGACCGCGTCTGCGTCGACCAGGTGTGGTAGAGCCTCACTGATATGCAACGTCGTAGTCACGGCTTTGATGCTAGTGCCTGCGCACCTGCGGCCGGCCAGTAGCCCACAGGCAGTGCGCCGAGTGCCCAGAGCCGCACATGAGGAGTCATGTGCGGCTCCGGGGCTAAACGCGGGCGATCAGCGGTTGGAGACCGAGATCACCGGGATTCGCGCCACGGGCAGCGGCCGTGGCTGCTGGTGCACCGGCAGCTTGATCGTGCCGAAGTGCGGATGGGAGAAGTCGAACATCGTCATCAGGTTGCCGATGGCCGGCCTGTTACTTGGCACGTACACGCCTGGCGTCGCGTTCGGCAGGTTGTCCTCGCTGTAGGAGGTCAGCGGCGTGAGGCCCCAGTTGGCCTCGATGAACTTGAGGATCGAGACGTGGTCGTTGTAGGTGTGATCCACGAATCCCTGGCGTGCGTACGGGGACACCACGAGCATCGGCACCCGGGGGCCGTCGCCGAAGAAGCTCACCGGCTGGATGTAACCGGAGTCGTAGTAGCCGCCGCTCTCGTCCTCGGTGATGAGGATCGCGGTCGAGCGCCAGAGCTTGGTGTTGTTCTGGATCGCGGTGACCGCCCGCGCCACGAAGTTCTCGTACGCCAAGAGCGTCGAGTACCCGGGGTGGCCGTCGTCATTGCCGGGCTTGAGGAAGGACACCGCGGGAAGCGTGCCCTTCGCCGCCTCGGACATGAAGCCGCCGAGGCCGTGCTGGACGTTCTTCCGCAGCGCGGGGTTGGTCATGATCGACGCCGAGTACTGCATCGGGTCGCAGATGCCGCAGTAGGAGAAGTTCGGCTTGCCGCTGTTGTAGCCCTCGCCGAAGTAACCCCAGCTGATGTGGTGCGCCGACAGTTCGTTGCCGATCGTCACGTAGTCGGTCTTCTGCGGCGGAACGGTGAACGACGAGGTGTTGACCGTGCCGTCCACGTTGTAGCCGGCGTTGTAGTTGTTCAGGATGTAGTACCGGCCTGGTTTGCAGTTCGCCAGCGGCTTGTAGGGCAGGGTGGCCAGGTACTTGTCGATCACCCCGACGCCCGGCTGCGACGGGTCGGCGCACTCGGAGTAGCTGCCGCCGCCGTACCCGTCCTGGGTGTAGTTGTTGTTGGTGCCCGGCTTCGGGTTGGGGTTCTCGATCTCGTTGGCCGGCGGCTGGACTGCCTTGCCCGCCTTGTTCTGATAGGAGGCCGCGTAGCCGGTACCGAGCGCGATGTGGTTCGCGCCTGTGCCGCCCTGGACCGCCTGGTGGTAGTTGTCGCTGAGCGCGTAGTTCAGGGCGAGGCTACGCAGGATCGGGGCGTCGCCCTTGGCCATGTTGTAGAAGCCCATCTGCAGGGCGCCCTGGAAGACCGGCTGCGGTGGCTTGGCGCCGTTGTCGTCTCCCGCGGTGTTGGCGGCCCACACGTTCAGCCGGCCGCCGTAACCGTACTGCTGCCACATCTGGTAGAAGCGGTGCAGCGGGTCGCCGACGAAGGCGCCGTAGAACTCGCACTGCCCGAACTTCTGGTAGCGGATGTGCGGGTCGGCGTAGGGCACGTACTTGGTGATCTGGAACGGCCCGTTCGCCAGGCCGGCCGGGAACCTCGTGTCGGGGCTGTTCCCGTTCAGGCCATCGCAGCCCTTTGCCACGTACGTGGTGTTCGGCTGCGGGAGGGTCTTGTACGGCCCAGTGCTCTTCGGGTGCAGGCTGTAGGTCTTCGTGTTGGTGGCGGTGAGCTGCGTCGCCTTGGCGAAGTTGGGCCCTGGGCCACCGCTGGCGGTGACGATGCCCTCGGAGAGCAGGTTCCAGATCTTCTGGTGGCCCGGCGGCTGGTAGGTCGCGAACATGTTGTCGAAGCTGTGGTTCTCTCCGATGATCACGACCACGTGCTTGATCGGCGTGGTCGTGGGCGGTGCCTGGCCCGCATGCGGCGTGGTGCTCGCGGCGGCTGCGGTCATCATGGCAGTGACGGCGACCGCGGCACCGGTCACCACTACCGGATGGATGAGCTTCTTAGCCATGCCGGCTCCCTTCCCTGTCTGGGCGGGCAATGCCGCCCGCCCGCCGGCTGGCGGGCAGGCGCACGGCATACCCCCTGCGAAGCGTGCTGAGCCATTAAATCGCCAGACAAGCATTAAGTGAAGGGCCAGTAAACGATAAGTAACCACGGCCGGGGCTCAGGGTCAGCGAACAACGTAGGGCCGATAGCCGGTAACAGGGAGTGCCCCCGGCTTGGTCAGCCGGGGGCACCCATTGGGTCAGCGATCAGCGCTCGGAGACCGAGATCACCGGGATCCGCGCTGCCGACGGCGGTCGTGGCTGCTGGTGTACCGGCAGCTTGATCGTGCCGAAGTGCGGGTGGGAGAAGTCGAACATCGTCATCAGGTTGCCGATGGCCGGCCGGACCTTCGGCACGTACACCCCTGGCGTGGCGTTCGGCAGGTTGTCCTCGCTGTAGGAGGTCAGCGGCTTGAGGCCCCAGTTGGCCTCGATGAACTTGAGGATCGAGACGTGGTCGGTGTAGGTGTGGTCGACGAACCCAGGACGGGTGAACGGGGACACCAGGATCATCGGGATGCGCGGGCCGTCGCCGAAGAAGCTCACCGGCTGGATGTAGCCGGAGTCGTAATAGCCGCCGCTCTCGTCCTCGGTGATGAAGATCGCGGTCGAGCGCCACAGCTTCGGGTTGTCCTGCACCGCGGCGACCGCCCGGGCGACGAAGTTCTCCCACGCGTACATCGTCGAGTAGCCGGGGTGGCCGTCGTTGTCACCGGGCTTGAGGAAGGACACCGCCGGGAGAGTCCCGTTCGCCGCCTCCGAGACGAAGTCGCCGAGGCCGTGCTGGGTGTTCTTCCGCAGCGCCGGGTTGGTCATGATCGACGACGAGTACTGCATCGGGTCGCAGATGCCGCAGTAGGAGAAGTTCGGCTGGCCGTTGTCGTAGCCCTCGCCGAAGTAGCCCCAGCTGATGTGGTGCGCGGACAGCGAGTTGCCGATCGTCACGTAGTCGGTCTTCTGCGGCGGGACCGTGTACGGCGAGGTGTTGACGGTGCCGTCCAGGTTGTAGCCGGGGTTGTAGTTGTTCAGCAGGTAGTACCGGCCGGGCTTGCAGTTCGCCAGCGGCTTGTAGGGCAGCTTCGCCAGCAGGCCGTCGATGGCGCTGACCCCGGGTGCCTTGGAGTTGGCGCACTCGGAGTAGCTGCCGCCGGCGTTGGCGGTGGTGCTGCTGCCGTACCCGTCCTGGGTGTAGTTGTTGTTCGTGCCCGGCTTGGGGTTCGGGTTCTCGATCTCGCCGGCTGGCGGCGTGGCCGTCTGCCCCTTGCTGTTCTGGAACGAGGCAGCGTAGCCGGTGCCGAGCGCGATGTGGTTGGCGCCGGTGCCGCCCATCACCGCCTGGTGGTAGTTGTCGCTGATCGCGTAGTTCAGTGCCAGGTCATGGATGATCGGCTCGTCGCCCGCGGCCATGTTGTAGAAGCCCGTCTGCAGCCCGCCCTGGAATATCTGGGCGGGCGGCTTGGCGCCGTTGTCGTCGCCCGCGGTGTTGGCGACCCAGGTGTTGAGCTGCCCGTTGTGTGAGCCGTACTGCTGCCACATCTGGTAGAAGCGGTGGATCGGGTCGCCGACGTAGGCGCCGTAGAGCTCGCACTGCCCGAAGCTCGAGTACGCGATGTGATCGTCGAAGTAGGGCACGGACTTGGTGATCTGGTACGGCCCGTTCGGCAGGTTCGCCGGGAACCGCTTGTCCGGGACATTCGCCTTCTGCCCGTCGCAGGCCTGCGACACGTACGTGGTGTTGGGCCGGGGCAGCGGCTTGTACTTGCCGGTGATCTTCGGGTTCAGGCTGTAGGTCTTGGTGTTCGACGCGGTGAGCTGCGCTGCCTTGGCGAAGTTGGGCCCTGGTGCACCGCTCTTGGTGACGATGCCCTCGGACAGCAGGTTCCAGATCTTCTGGTGGCCCGGCGGCTGGTAGGTCGCGAACACGTTGTCGAAGCTGTGGTTTTCGCCGATGATCACGATCACGTGCTTGATCGGCGTGGTGGTGTGCGGGGCGTGGCTGCTCGCGTGCGGTGTGCTGCCGCGGCCGCCGCGGTCATCGTGGCGGTGACGGCGACCACGGCGCCGGCCACCACCGCCGGGTGGATGAGCTTTCTTGCCATGCGGGGGACTCCCTCGGTCTGCGGGACGGGCCATGCCGTGCCGTGCGCCGCCTAGCTGGGCGGCACGCACGGCACACCCACCCGAGCGTGACGAGTCAGAAAATCGCCAGGTAAGACCCTGGATGAAGGGTGGGCAAGCGGTTAGCAAACGGGGCCCGACTCCAGCCGTCGATCTAACGGCTGTTAGATCAGGTCTAGCACATCTGTTACTATGCGCTAGTGACCAACGGTGAGGCTCCACGCGGCAGACGGCTGGCTCCTGCTCGTCTACCGGGTGCCACCCGAACCGAGCAGGCTGCGCGCGGCGGTGTGGCGCAGGCTGAAGAGCCTCGGCGCCATCTACCTGCAGAACTCGGCAGCGGCCCTGCCGGTGAGCGTGGGTGCGGAGCGGGCGCTGCGCAAACTGCGCAGCGAGATCCTTGATATGGGCGGGACGGCGGTCCTGCTGTCGTGCGCGGTGCTGGCCGGCGCGGCCGAGGTGCACGCGGCGTTCCAGGCGGCCAGGGACGACGAGTACGCCGAGATCGTCGACCGCTGCGAGGACTTCCTGGCGCAGGTGAAGAAGGAGCACGTGGCGAACCACTACACCTTCGCGGAGCTGGAAGAGAACGAAGTCGACCTGGACAAGCTGCAGAAGTGGTTCGCCCGGGTGCGGGAGCGGGACGCCTTCGGCGCCGACGGCCGGCAGGCCGCGGAGAAGGCGCTTGTGGCGTGCGGGCAGTCGCTGGAGGAGTACGCCGCGCGCGTCTACGCCGAGGAAGCGGAGGGCCATTGAGCCGCGACCTGTCCCGCATCGTCCCCGAACCGGGCAACGGCCCAGAGCCCGCAACTCGCCCACACCCCGGGAGGCCGGGTGAACTCGCTAGTCCTCTTTCTGACCGTCTTCGTCGCCTGCGCGGTGGAAGCCGTGGAGGCGCTCACGATCGTCCTCGCCGCCGGCCTGACCAGGGAGTGGCGGTCCACGTTCCAGGGGATGGCCGCCGCGCTGATCGTCCTTGCCGCCATCGTCGCTGTGCTCGGGCCCGCTCTCACCCTGGTGCCGCTCACCGGGCTGCGCCTGGTCGTGGGCGCCCTGCTGGCCGTGTTCGGCCTGCAGTGGCTGCGCAAGGCCATCCTGCGTGCCTCGGGGTACAAGGACCTGCACGATGAGGGGGCCATCTACGCGCGCCAGGTCACCGCGGCCCAGGCCGCCGCCGGTGGTAGCCGCGGTGGCGTCCGGGACTGGTACGCGTTCACGCTCGTCGTTCAAGGGGGTGCTGCTCGAAGGCCTCGAGGTGGTCTTCATCGCCATCACCTTCGGGGACAACCAGCAGAACCTGGGGCTCGCCGCGGCCGCCGCGGTGGCCGCCGTGGTCGTGGTCGCGGCCATGGGTATCGCGGTGCGCGCGCCGCTGTCGCGGGTACCGGAGAACACCATGAAGTTCGCGGTTGGCGTCATGCTGACCTCGTTCGGGGTGTTCTGGGGGGCGGAGGGAGCCGGGGTGTCCTGGCCGGGCAACGATGCCGCACTGCTGGCGATCGTTCCGCTGATGGCCCTGGTCGGGCTCGGCTACACGGCCTTGCTGCGCCGGGTGCACGCCGCGGCGTTCCAGGCAGGCCCGGGTGCGGCGCGGCCGGTGGAAGGGAGCACGGTATGACCAGGTGGCTGCGCTTCGGTGCACCGCCGCGTGGTGGCCAGGATCACCGGGCGGAAGGGAGCACGGTATGACCAGGTGGCTGCGCTCGTTCGGCGCGTTCTGGTACGACTTTGTCATCGGCGACGACTGGCGCGGCGCCGCGGTGGTGGCGGTGGCCCTGGCCGCGACCGCGCTTCTGGTGCACGCCGCCTCGGTGAATGCCTGGTGGCTGCTGCCCGTCTGCGTGATCGCGGCACTCGGCTGGTCGCTGCGCCGGGCCACCGCCCGCAAGCCGTAGCGACCACCCGCTACGTCTCGGCCATCGCCGACGACCACCGACGTCCGGGCCGCCCGCCGGGCAGGGCAGCACCGCGGCGGCCAGCGCGGCGGCAGCGCCGATCGCCACGTACAAGCGCGATCTGTGTGTACGGGACCGAGAACAGCCCCGCCGCCGGTGGACTGGATGAACCCGTGCACCATGGCCCAGCCGAACGTCGACGCCCAGAGCCACGCCCAGCACGATGCCGAGCAGGGCCATCAGCAACGCCTCGGTCAGCAGCATCCGGCGCAGCTGGCCCCGGGTCAGGCCGAGCGCGCGCAGCAGCGCGGACTCCCTGGTCCGCTCGATCACCGACAGCGACAGCGTGTTGGCGATGCCGAGCAGCGCGATCAGCATCGCCAGCCCCAGCAGCACGCGCGAACAGCGCCAGGATCTGGTTGACCCGCGGCTGGCCAGCGTCGCCTTGTAGTCGGCGACCGTGTTCACCTGCCAGCAGCGGGTCGCTGGCCGTCGCGGCCTGTCGACCGCGGCGCGGGACGCCGCCAGCGAGAGCGCCCGGTGCGCCGCGTTGACGAACACGCATGCGGCCCCGGCGGGCTGGAAGGCGCGCAGGTAGTCGGTCACCGACAGGAGCACGTCGGCAGCGGGCTCAGTGCCCGCGCTGTCGTACGACCGCGACCACCCGCAGCGTCGCAGCGTCCCGCGCCGGGCGTGCGGACCGTCGATCGTGCCGCCCTGGTGCGTGTGCAGCTTGCGCGAGCTGGCCGGAGTCCACGCGCGACCGTGCCCGGGCCGCATCGCGGTCGAGCGACCCGGAGATCATCGCGGGCTTGACGCTGCGCCGAGCGCGGCCCGGCCGATGCGCGCCCACCTCGGCGTAGTGACGCCGTTGACCGGCGTCCCGCCTGGAGTAGTCGGCGCGACGACGCCCAGCGCCGGGACGGCCTGCAGCGCGCTGACGACCCGCGCCGGGACGGACCTGGCCGCCGTTGCCGGCCGGTCACCGCGTAGTCGAACGGGTAGTGCTGCTCGATCGTGGCTGTCGGTGGACGCCTGGGCCGACGAGGCGACGACGGTGAACAGGGTCATCAGCGTGAGGCCGATGGTGAGCGCCGCCGTGGTGGCGGCCACCCGGTGCGGGTTGCGGCGGGCGTTGGCGGTGGCGAGCCTGCGGCCGGGGCGCCCGTCAGCCGGCCGGGCAGCCAGCCGAGGAACGCTGATGCACCGGCGGCACGATCAGCGGCCCGAGCGCGAGCACCGCCACGAAGCACAGGCAGCCGCCCGCGGCGATCTCCACGAAGCCGGACTCCGGCCGCTGACGTGCCGCAGGCCGGGACAGGTGAGCCAGGATCCCGGCCGCGGCGAACAGACCGCCGCGGCGACGCGCAGCCAGCCGAGCCCGCGCGCGGTGCCCGGCTGCTCGTGCTGGCCGCCGAGCGCCGCGACCGGGGCGACGCGGGTCGCCGACCGGGCCGGCATCACGGCCGCCGCGACCGTGACCACCAGCCCGGCGGCCATCGAGATCGGCCACGGTCCGACGGCGGCAGGACACAGCGGTCCCGACGGGATCCGGCGCCGAACGCGCGCGAACAGCCGCTCCAGCCCCCAGCCGAGGCCGAGCCCGGCCGAGGACGCCGGCGGCCGAGCGCGATCCAGGCCGACGATCGCCGATTCCAGCAGGGTGCCCGGAACACCTGGCCGCGGCTGGCCCCGACGCAGCGCAGCAGGGCCAGCTCCCGGCCGCGCTGGGTGACCAGGATGGTGAACGTGTTGTAGATGACGATGCACGCGACGACGAGCGCGATCAGCGCGAACACCAGGATGGCCGAGGTGAACTGCTGGGTGAAGTGCACGGCCGCGTTGGCCTCCGACGTTGGCGAGCTGGCTGCCGGTCTGCACCTGATAGCGCGACATCCCGGGCAGCGCCGCGATCGTGGCGGTCAGCGCGGCCTGCGACGTGCCCGCCGCGGCGCGCGCGACGATCTGGTCGTAGCCGGGTCGGCCGGTGACGGTGAACGCCGGTGGCCGTCTGGAAGGCGGTCACCGTGGCGTTGCCGAACTCGTGGTCAACGCCGAGGTCGATGGTGCCGACCAGGCGGAAGGAACGGATCCGCCGCCGTGTGGTCGACGACCTTGACCGTCTGGCCGAGCCGGAAGTGCTCGTCGGCGGCGGTGGACTGTGTCCACGGCGACCTGGCCTGGGCCGCCGGGAGGTGTCCGGACGCGACCGTGAAACCCCGCAGCGCCGGGTCGGCCGGCGACGTTGATGCCGACGCCCGGCAGTTCCCCGTTCCTGATGACCTTGCCGTCGCTGCCCACCAGCGGCGCCCGGCCCCACCAGGCGCCCGGCGGCCGACATCGACCCCGCGGGCCGTGCGGACCTGGGACAGCACGGCGGGCGGTATCGAAGGATGCGTCCGGGCTGCCCGGACGATCGGTGACCCTGGCGGCTCGCGGGGTCACGGCGGCGTCGACGTTCCTGGCCCCGGCCGCGAAGCTGGTGAAGAACGCCTGGTTCATCGAGGCGCCCATCACCAGGGTGCCGGAGACGAAGGCGACGCCGAGACGCGATGGCGCGAGGCAGGACAGCACCAGCCGCGCGGTGCGATAGCGCAGGCTGGTCAGGGCGGTCCGCAGCATGGCCGCGGCTCACTCCCCGGCCGCGCTTGAGGTAGTCGAGCACGGACTGCGGCGTCGGGCGCGGACAGCTCGCCGCTGACCCGCCCGTCGGCGAGGAACACCACCCGGTCGGCGTAGCTGGCGGCCACCGGGTCGTGCGTCACCATGATCACCGTCTGGCCGAGCTCGCGGACCGATGCGCGCAGGAACCCGAGCACCTCGGCGCCGCTGGCCGAGTCGAGGTTGCCGGTCGGCTCGTCGGCGAAGACCACGTCCGGCCTGGTGATCAGCGCCCGGGCGCAGGCGACCCGCTGCTGCTGGCCGCCGGACAGCTCGCTGGGCCGGTGCCCGAGCCGGCTCGCCAGGCCGAGGCGGCCGATGACCTGATCCCACCAGTCCGGCTCTGGCCGCCGCCCGGCCAGGTCCAGCGGCAGCCGGATGTTCTGCTCGGCGGTCAGCGTGGGCAGCAGGTTGAACGACTGGAAGACGAAGCCGACGTGGTTGCGGCGCAGCAGGGTGAGCGCCCGGTCCGACAGCCCGGACAGCTCGGCCGCCGCCGATCCGGACCGAGCCCGAGGTGGGCGTGTCCAGGCCGGCCAGGCAGTGCATGAGCGTGGACTTGCCGGACCCGGACGGGCCCATGATGGCGGTGAACTGCGCCGTCGCGAACGCGGCGGTGACGCCGTCGAGCGCGTGGACCGCCGTGTCTCCCGAGCCGTACACCTTGACCAGATCGGCGGCCGCGACCGCGGCCGGGGCGATAACAAGAGGGCTAGTAGTCATACCGGCACGCTAGGGACGCGGCCAGGTCCGGCGCGTCGGCCGGGAATCTGGTTTTCGCGTCCCCCTCAGGGGCCACGGCGGTCAGCCGGGAGGACTACCCTGCCCGACTACCGGGCGCCCCGCGCCTTCACCAGACCGCTCTCGTAGGCCAGGACCACGGCCTGCACCCGGTCCCGCAGGCCGAGCTTGGCCAGGATGCGGCCGACGTGCGTCTTCACCGTGGCCTCGGAGACGAACAGCCGGGTCGCGATCTCGGCGTTGGACAGGCCCGGCGGCCACCTGGACGAGGACCTCCCGCTCCCGCTCGGTGAGCTCGGCCAGGTCGGACGGCGGGGCGACCGCCGGCCGGGAGCAGCGGCACGAACCGGTCGATCAGCCGGCGGGTGGTCGACGGGGCCACGACGGAATCGCCCGCGTGCACCGAACGGATCGCGAACAGCAGCTCCGCCGGCGGCACGTCCTTCAGCAGGAAACCGCTGGCCCCGGCCTTGAGCCCGGCGAAGGCGTACTCGTCCAGGTCGAACGTGGTCAGCATCAGCACCCGCGGCAGCTCACCGGCGGCGCAGATCCGCCGGGTCGCCTCGATCGCCGTCCAGCCGCGGCATCCGCACGTCCATCACCACGACGTCGGCCGGATGCCGCCGGGCGCATCTCGACCGCGGCCGAGCCCGTCCGCCGCCTCGCCGACCACGGTCATGTCCGGCTGCGCCTCGAGCACCATCCGGAACCCGGTCCGGACCAGCTCCTGGTCGTCCACCAGGATGATCCGGATGCTCACGCGGGCTCCAGCGCCAGCGGCAGCCGCGCCACGACCTCGTACCCCCCGCCGGGCCGCGGCCCGATCCGCACCGAACCGCCGTAGAGCTCGATCCGCTCCCGCATGCCCGTCAGGCCGTGCCCGTCCCCATCCGGGCCTGCACCGCCCGGGCCTGCACCGCCCGTGCCCGGCGCCGTCGGGAACCGCCGGGCCGCGCCCGTCGTCGGTGACCCGGATCACCAGCCCTTCCCCGGCGTACCCCAGGCTCACCGCGGCCGTCGCCCCGGGCCCGGCGTGCTTGCGCGACGTTGGTCAGCGACTCCTGCACGACCCGGTAGACGGCCAGCGCCTCGCCCTCGGGCACCGGCCTGGGCACCCCGGAGACCGTGAGCGACACCGGCAGCCCGGCCGCGCGGGCCTGCCCGAGCAACTCGCCGAGCTCGTCGATGCCCGGCTGCGGGGCCTAGCTCGGGTCCGGCCGCGAGATCGACGTCGCGGCTGGCCGGATCGCGGAGCACGCCGAGCAGCGACCGCATCTCGGCCAGCGCCCGCCGCCCGGTCGCCGAGATCGCGCCGAGCGCCTCCCGGGCGCGCTGCGGTGAGCCGTCGAGCGCGAACGCGGCCCCGTCCGCCTGCACCACCATGACGCTGACGTTGTGCGCGACCACGTCGTGGATCTCGCGCGCGATCCTGGCCCGCTCGGCGGCCGCGGCCACCAGGGCCTGCGCGTCCCGCTCCCGTTCCAGGCGGGCGGCCTTTTCCTCCAGCGCCTGGTAGTAGCCGCGCCGCCAGCGCGCCGAGTCGCCCAGCAGCCAGGCCAGCAGCACCGGGCCGCCGAACAGGGCCGTCTCCACGCCGACCGTATACAGGCCGTCCACAGGGTGGACTGGCGTGCCACCGCCAGGTGGCGACCGTCGCGCCGGCCAGGCAGATGGCCAGCCCCCACAGCGATACCCGTCGCGGCCGGTACGCGGCCAGCGTGTAGAGCAGGATGAGGATGGCCAGGTCCGTGACGATGGGCCGGACACCCAGCGCCACCTGGATACCGCCGGCCACGACCGCCGTCGCGTAGGAGCCGATCGGGTTGGCCCGCCGGAACACCACGGGCACTGCGAGCCCGAGCGCCACCGGAATGAAGAGGATGCTGCCCCTCGCGATGGCCGACCCGATGCCGGCCAGCAGCAGCGCGGCAGCCAGCACGCCGTCCACCAGCCTCGGGTGACGGCGGACCCACGCGTACAGGACTGCCACATCCCAACTGTAGATCGGCACCTGCCAGCCGACGTCATCCTCGCGGGTGGGTTTCCGATCATCCCCGGGGGCGACCCAGACCGGGCTAGTGCAAGGCAGTGCTGGCGGTGAGGGCGATGATGATTCCGGCCGCGCCTGCGGACAGGAGGGGTAAGCACGACACCGCGGCGCAGCAGCAGGAGCAGGAGCAGGGCTCCGGCAAGGACGGCGTATTGCCAAGGGTGGCTGAGCGCGCGGGTGAGCGGGATGGCGGAGCCGTAGATGGCGCCGATGGCGGCGGCCCGGCGCCGCCGAGAAAGGCCCGGGCGCGGCGGTCGCCACGGATCTGGTCGAACCGGTGGGGGGGTTGCGAGGGCGCAGGCCAGATTAGGCAATGGCCGCGGACTTAACAATGCCACGCTTCTAGACCGCACCATTGCACGAGAATCGGGACGATTCGAAGTAACACGTTCGTCACTTTCACGAACTAGTGAAGACCCGAACGTATCCGGGGAAGACTCGAGGCGTGGAGCCGGTTCAACTACACGCGGTAAACCCATCACCACCATTGATCAACACTATCTGGATCTCGGATCAATGGCCGAGCCCGGTGGTGTCGGCGAGGATGTGGAGTAGGGCGCGGCTGGGGTGACTCGTGGCGTAGTTGTAGTCGTAGGAGTCGCGGTAGGCGTGGGCGACGGCGGCCTCGGACAGTTCCGTGCTCGTGGAGACAGCATGTCGCCATCAATCCTCCGCGGAAGAGACGATGCCGTTGGTCAACAAAGTGGCGCGTGCAGCCGCGTGCGGTGTCGAACTGCCGGTGATACGTACCGCTGAGTCGCCGGAATCGGACAGTTCCGCGTCACGGTAGGGGACCACTCATACGGCTCCCGTCGCAACAAGAACGATTCATCGGTCAGGACCGTGGCAGTGTGCAAATCGCGCGCGTGTCAGACTACCAGTGACAGTCCAAGTGCCGCCGTCAATCGGTACAGTTCCGCGCTGGCGATAGGGAGAAGGGGAAGCACACCGTCTCCTCCTGCGACAAGCACCATGCCGTTGGGTAACAAGTCGCGGTGTCGTGGAGCGTCGTGATCAGGCTGCCGGTGAGAGTCGAGCTCCCGCCACCGGATCATACAGTTCCGCGCTCGCGAGGATGCCACTGTTGGGACTTCCCCCGGCAACAAGGACCGATGCCATTGGTCAGGAACGTGGCGTCTTAACCGTCGGAGTGGTGTTCACTTGCCCGTGGGGTCGAACTACCACTCACGGATCATAGATCCGCACTCGCGAGAACGTGGGTCATGCTATCAAATCCCCCGGCAACAGCACGATACCATCGGATAGCAATGTCGCCGTGTGACTCTCGTGTGCGTATTCAGGCCGCCAGTGAACGTCAAGGTGCCGGTCGCCGGGCTTGACAGCTCCGCTGCTCGCGAAGTCACCACCGCCAGGTCCCCCTGCGGTGAACCCCCGCCGTTGGGCAGCAATGTCGCCGTGTGATTAGTGTGCGTGGTGTCGAGATTGCCGTGACAGTCGAGGTGCCGTTCGCGGGACCGTACAGTTCCGAGCCCGTGGTAGCGTTGAAAAGTTATTGAGTCCCCTCGACCAACACCATGCCGTTTGGGAGCAACGTCGCGGTGTGCAGATAGCGTGAGTGTCCAGGCTATTAGTGACCGTCGATGTCCCGCCTTCCACGTGTGACGGCGCCCCCGGGACCCTCTGGCTGAGGGCTCGCCGACGCTGTCCCACCGCGTGGGCATTGTCTGTATGCCGAGAAACAGCACAGCGATCAAAAACGCGCCCCAACCGAAAGTCGCGACGACGGTGGTGGTCTTTTGCTCCTCCACCTCTTACCTCTCTAACACCCGTAGTCTCCGCCAAGGTTTCATCAAAGGGCAAACGCGACAACCATCATGGCGGCGTCGGGCGTGGATGCGGAGTCGGGCGCGGCCTGGTGTTGCTCTTGGCCTAGCGGTAGGTGTCGGAGTGACGCCGGAGTAGAAGTAGGGGTAGATGTAGGTGAGCGGTAGGAGTTGGGGGAGCCGAGGTGTCGGAACAGGTGCAGGGCCACTGGACAATTCCGCGCTGCGTCACGGTGGAACTGTTTCCCCCTGCCGCCAGGACCATGCCGTTGGACAGCAATCGCCGTGTGCCGAGCCCGCGCACCGTCAAGGTCACCGGTCACTGTCCAGGCCCCGCTCTCCGGGTCGGACAGTTCTGCACGTGCTAGAGCGAAACCGATGGTATCGTCCCCCGTACCAGCGTAATTCCGTTGGACAACAAGCCGCCGGTGCGCCCGAATCGCCCGGTGCCGAGGTTGCCAAGCCGTTGTCCATGTTCCGGTCGCCGAGTCGAACAGTTCTGCGGTCGCAGAAGCAGGTCCGTCATCATCGACCCCGCCTGCAACCAGCACGATCCCGTTGGGTAGCAAGGCCGCCGGATGCCCATACGCGCCGTGTCGAGATCACCGGTGACCGTCCATGTCCCGTCTGCCGGGTTACAGTTCCGCGCTTCAGAAGCACTTTGACCGCAAACCGCTCCTGCTGCGACGAGTACGATCCCATCGGGCAGCAATGTCGCCGTGCCAGGTTGCGCGCGGTGTCGAGATCGCCAGTGGCAGTCGAGGTTCCGCTAGCCGGACCGGACAGTTCCGCGGTCGCACAAGCATTGAAACTGATCGGTCCCGCCGCAACCAGCGTCTTCCGCAAGGCAGTAAAGTTGCCGCGTGCCAGGCGCTGGTGTCGAGGTTGCCGGTGGCGTCGAGGTTCGCGCGGGCCGGGTCGTACAGCCGGCGCTGGTGGAAGCATTGCCGCCGCTATCACTGCGACCCGCGACGAGCACCTTCCCATTCTCCAGACGTCGCCGTGCTCATACCGTGCGGTGTTAAGACTACCAGTGGTTGTCCAAGCGCCGCTGGTCGGATCGTAGAGCTCGGCGCTCGCAATCGCGTGGAAACTGTTATCAAGTCCGCCTGTAACCAGCACCATTCCGTTGGGCAGTAAGGTCGCGCTATGCAGAAAGCGCCCAGTGTTCATACTACCCGTGACCGTCCACGTCCCGCCATCCATGCGCGACGGAGCGTACGACGTTTTCGGGCTGATCTCGCTGTCCCACCGCGGAGGGCATTATTTCGATAACGACAAACAGCACGGCGACGAAAAACGCGCTCCAACGGAGAATCGTGACGATGGTGGTGATCCTTTGTTTCTTCATTTTGAATTATCCATTCATGTCAATTCTTGGTGTCTGATTTTGGACTGCTTTAAATTGATTCGCCAATCACTAACCAGTGGTCCACCTTTCGCTCGTCTTCTACGGCGTTGGCCGAGGGTGCGGACTTGGACGCGACCTCGGCGTCGGCCTGGCTCTCGGTGTAGCAGTTGGTGTTGGAGTAACGGTTGGTGTGACGAGTAGAACTCGGTGTAGGTGTTGCGCTTGGAGCGGGTGTTGGTGTTGGAGAGGGGGTCGGGGTTGAACCGAACTGCACCTCGAAAGAGCCAATGTCGATGCGTCCATTTCTTGCGCGGAAAAATCCTGGGCCTCGCTGGTCGTAGAAAGGCGGCGGCGCGAACTTGCGGATCGCCTGTGTCAATGGCTGGGCTGCCGGACAGGCTCACGCGTGAAGGTGGGGCCGCCATTGTCTTGCAAGGGACCGAGTAGCGGATTGGTGTTGATCTGGTCGCCGGGACCGTTCAACAATCCACTACCGTCATCGCTGCTGAGATTGTAACCTAGCGAGTTCACCGCACCGATACCATTGACGATGTTTTCCCCTCCGCGCCTGCGTTGAGTACCGTGTTTCCGATCGATGTGAATGCATCGTTATAGATACCGCCCGCGGTGATCGCGGAGTTATCGCTGAATGTGCTGATGTCGATTGTTAGTGTGGCAGCGATGTCGTTATAAATCGCTCCGCCGAACGGGCCGGCTGAATTACCGCTGATTGTGCTATTCTGTACCACGGCGTTGCCCGCAATGCCCTTGTTATAGATTCCGCCGCCGCTGGAGTTGACCGTATTGCCGTGAAGCGTGCAATTGCTGAGCGTGAGCCGTCGCGCTGCCCGACTCCCCGATCGTTATAGATACCGCCCCCAACTCCACTGGCGAAATTGAACTCGAACGTGCTATCGTTAACTCCTGATACAGCGGTGCCCTGATCAGTAGCTGCGTTGTAGATGCCGCCGCCGTTGCCAGTCTTGGCTGAGTTAGCAAGTAGCATGCTGGTGCGAACGTTCAGCGTCGCGCTGCCGGAACTTCCCTCGTTGCGAATAGCGCCACCACCGCCGGTTGCGGCTGAGTTACCGGCGACCACACTGTCGCTAATCTCCAAGCTTGCGCTCCCAAACGAACCATCATTAAAGACGCCGCCGCCGCTACCGAATGCTGAATTGCCACTAATCGTGCAACGGCTGAGCATTAAGATTGCGTGATCATTGTAAATGCCAGCGCCGCTGTCGTCTGGGAAACTGCAGCAGGCCGAGCCGCCTGTGATCGTCAGGTCAAAAATGAGGACGGTGTTATTCGCTTGCACATGAAACACGCGGCTTCCGCTGCTAGCCAGAGCAAGATTATCAGCTCCAGGACCTGAGATGGTGATACTCTTGTCCACCAGCAGTTCGCCACTCTTTATGGTAATCGTGCCAGTCACCGCGAACGTGATAATGTCGCCATCGTTACATCAGCGAGGGCTTGGCGCAGCGAGCCCTGACCACTATCGTTTGTGTTAGTGACTGTGATGGTGGCAGCTTGCAGCCGCAATGATCGTCTCGAAGACTAGGATCGAGACAATTGCGAATCTGATATTGAGTGTCATTCCATTTTTCATATTAACTTCTACCTGTAGCCAGAATTCGCTGATTACGTGTTCACTCTTCTCCTCTCATTTAGGCGTCGGACGCGTGTGCGGCGTCGGACGCGGCCCGGCATGGGTGAGTATCTGCCCGTGCATGGTGTTGGCGTCGGAGTAGGGGTCGCTGTGGGTGTCGGACTTGGTGTCGAACGAGATTGCGCCGAACATCGGCTGTTGCCAGTAATCCTCCAGCGCCTGCGAATCTCGCGCAGATAATCTTCGACTCTTCTTTTCGAGTTGCGCCAGACATCACTGCATCGAGGGATAGCTTGGTATCGGTGCTCTTCTGGCCAGGCGGTGACGCCAGTACACATCTCTCGACAGCCGTTATACGACACGCGCTCCTTCTTCGAACGTGAGCGTCTTTGGGAAGCGTCGCAGGCGCTTGAGGATAGAGGAACGCGAGCCGAGACCTCATCGGCATCAGAATGAAGAAAGCTGTCGCGGCGCAAAGAATGAGACCAATCAAAGCGCGCCAATGAGGAAAGCCGGACTAGGAGACGGATCTTCTTCATTGGAAATCGTGAGAAGGGGTAGGTTTTCTCAACTGGATGCCGGACGGCTGTCAATTTTTTTCATTTATTCCCGGATTTTTCTCGCAAGGAATGACCACTTCCCAGGCGGCAGAATCATGTCGACGGTTGCCCAAGTGGTCGTTCCCTGGATGTCGCCAATGATTGATTCGTCATTCGACATTCGTGGCTTCGTCATTTCGTCCCTCTATCTCCTTGTAACTTTTTAGCTTTGTAACTTTTGCAACTCTCCTAACATTGAAGCTGCCATGTCATTTAATCGCTTTGAACTTTCGTCAGAAGTAGTGCGCGGAACGCAGGCGATGGGCTTTGTCGAGCCAACGCCCATTCCAGCTTCGCGCTTTTCCGATTGTGCTTGCAGGCAAAGATTTGATCGGGACCGCGCAGACCGGCACCGGTAAGACCGCGGCGTTTGCCCTTCCTATCCTTACGTTGCTCGCAAAGCACGGCGGGTTCCGGTGTCTGGTGCTTGAGCCAACGCGAGAGCTGGCCGCGCAAGTTGAAACGGCGTTTCGCGATTATGGGAGGTTCAACAGATTTGGGAGTCGCGCTCGTGCATGGTGGCGTCGGTTACGGGAAACAACGCGAGGAACTCAAGCGCGGCGTGGATGTTCTCGTAGCGACACCGGGGCGGTTGCTCGATCTGCTCGAGCAGCGCGCCATGAGTCTCAAAGAGATAAAAATTCTTGTGCTCGATGAGGTGGACCGGATGCTGGACATGGGATTTCTGCCCGACGTGCGCCGGATCGTTGAGAAAACCTCGACAGATCGACAGACTCTTCTTTTCTCAGCCACGTTACCGCCGGAGATCGAACGTCTGGCCGCCTGGGTGTTGCGCGATCCCACTCTGGTGGAAATCGGCGTGCGCCGATCACCGGCAGAAACGGTGACGCATGCGGTTTATCCGGTGGCCGCCGAACAAAAATTTGATCTGCTCATGGCTTTGCTCGAACGAACAAATTTCGACAGCGCGCTGATTTTCTGCCGGACCAAGGACGGCGCCGATCGCATCGCGCACCAATTGAAGGAGGGAAAGCATGCCGTGGCGGTGTTGCATTCGAACCGGACGCAGCGGGAGCGGATCGAAGCACTCGAGGGATTCAAGAGCGGCAAATACGCAATGATGGTGGCGACTCATATTGCGTCGCGTGGCCTCGACATCGCCGGTGTCAGTCATGTGATCAATTATGATGTGCCCGAGCATCCGGAAGATTATGTTCATCGGATCGGGCGCACCGGACGCGCTCAAAATGTCGGCGACGCCTTCACGCTGATGAGCGGCCAGGAGCTGCCGGCGTTGCAAGCAATCGAGCATTTCATCGGCCAGAAAATTCCACGACTAAAGCTCG
>CAWEYV010000012.1:0-163496 GCA_963813395.1 uncultured Actinomycetes bacterium | reverse complement strand
TGTACAGCGCCCGGGGCACGATCCGCTTCGGGTTGCGTGACTCCTCGCCGTAGTTGGGCGCCATCTTCGAAGCCGACCCAGGACCAGAAGGCGAAGAACAGCCCGATGCCGATGGCGCCCGCGGCGAGCTTGCCCTCGGCCGGGAAGCTCTTGAACGCGTTCACCGGGTTGATCGCGCTGAAGTTCACGTTGCCGTGGCCGAACAGGAATATGTCGAAGATGATCAGGATGGCGACCTCGCTGATCAGGCCGATCGCCAGCAGGTTCGCGGAGACGCGGACGTAGAAGTAGACCAGCACCCCGATGAGCGCGATCATGAACAAGGCCAGCCAGGGCCAGCGACGTTCCATCCGAACGAAGCCAGTTTCAGGTTGAGGAAGTAGGCGATTCCGCCGGCCAGCGACGCCTCGACACCGAGTCAGGCGACCAGCAGCCGAAGCCGGTGCCGATGCCCAGTTCCCGGCCAGCCCGTGGCTGATGTAGGAGTAGAAGCCGCCCGCGGTGGTCTTCTTCCTGGCCATGGCCACGTAGCCGACCGAGAAGATGGTCAGGACGATCGCGGCGAAGATGAACGTGGCGGGCGCGCCGATCCCCTGCCCGAACCCGACCACGATCGGCGTGTTGAACATCATGGCCGAGATGGGGGCGGACCCGGTAACGGTGAGGAACAGGACGCCGCCGAGCCCGACGGCGCCCCTGCGGAGCTTGGCGACATCGCTGCGCTGAGAGACGTCGAAGTCCTCGGGGACTGCGGCTGTGGATCGGGCAGCCTCGCCGCCCCCTTCAACGGACACGTCGGACTGTGCCATGATTCCTCCCCCATCGTGGGGTGCGCCGGATTCCAGCGGGCAGGCGTGGCTTATTGGTCGGGCATGTGCGTTGTGGTACACGTCACAGCGCGGACAGTATCAGCTGGTAGAAGCCGTGACAAGAGTTCTGGTTGAGGAAAAATGTAGTTAATGTGGACCCGGTTGACACGAATTGGTTGCATCCGGTATTTATTTGGTTGAACCAAACGGTTCGGCTCCTGGAACCCCTGGGTGCGCGGAGGTGATCGTGGCTGAGGAACTGATCGCCTTCGCCTCCAAGGGCGACATGCTCGCCAAGTCCAAGGAGTTCTGGAATCCGGCCAAGACCCAGTTCTGGGTGGACTCGGGCATCCCGCTGGTCATCGACCGGCGGGAGGGTTACTTCATCTATGACGTCGAGGGCAAGCGGCTCATCGACACCCACCTGAACGGCGGCACCTACAACCTGGGTCACCGCAACCCTGAGGTGGTGGCCGCCGTCACCGCCGCTATGCAGCACTTCGACATCGGCAACCACCACTTCCCCTCGCTGGCCCGCACGGCACTGTCCGAAGCGCTGGTGAGCACCGCGCCGCCAGGGATCACCAAGGTGGTCTTCGGCAGCGGCGGCGGCGAGGCGATCGATATCGCGCTCAAGACGGCCCGGCACGCCACCAAGCGGCGCAAGATCGTTTCGGTGGCCAAGGCCTATCACGGGCACACCGGCCTGGCCGTCGCCACCGGGGACGAGCGGTTTTCCACGCTCTTCCTCGCCGACCGCCCCGAGGAGTTCAGCCACGTGCCGTTCAACGACCTGGCCGCGATGGAGGAGGCGGTGCGCGGCAAGGACGTCGCCGCGGTGATCATGGAGACGATCCCGGCCACCTACGGCTTCCCGCTGCCCGCTCCCGGCTACCTGGCCGCCGTCAAGCAGCTGTGCGAGCGGCACGGCGCCCTGTACATCGCCGACGAGGTGCAGACCGGGCTCATGCGCACCGGGGAGCTATGGGGGATCACCAAGCATGGGGTCGTGCCGGACATCCTGGTCACCGGCAAGGGAATCTCCGGCGGGATGTACCCGATCAGCGCCGTGCTGGTGAGCGAGGCGGCCGCGGGCTGGCTCAGCGAGGACGGGTTCGCGCACATGTCCAGCTTCGGCGGCGCCGAACTCGGCTGCGTGGCCGCGCTGAAGACGCTGGAGATCACCTGCCGGCCCGAGGTCAGGTCCATGGTGCACTACATCGCCGACCTGCTGGGGGCGGGACTGGCCAGGATCCAGGGCGTGTACCCGGGCTGGTTTACCGGGATCCGCCAGGACGGCCTGGTCATGGGCCTGGAATTCGCCCATCCCCAGGGCGCCCAGCTGGTCATGAAGCGGCTCTACGAGGCCGGGGTCTGGGCCATCTTCTCCACCCTCGACCCCCGGGTCCTGCAGTACAAGCCCGGGGTGCTGATGCCCCCGGCGCTCTGCGACGAGCTGCTCGACCGGACCGAAGCCGCCATCGGCAGGGCCGCCGCTGACGCCCGCACCTGGAGGCCCCGGTGACCGCCGCGAAAGTGATCGTTGTGACGTTGATCACCATAGATGGTGATCGTTGTCACATTGATCACGAATGCTGTGGCCAGGGGAGGTGGCCATGAGCGGGCCGAGCGCAGCTGCCGGGGCAGGGATGGGCACGGCGGGCCTTGCGGAAGAGCCGCGGGCGATCACGATTGAGGAGCTGAGCGACCCGGCGGGGGTGCCGCGGGCGCGGGCCATGCTGCAGCGGGCCGAGTGGGCCGCGCGGGCGTTTGCCCGTTACGACAAGCAGGCCGTGGACCGGGTGGTGCACGCCGCCGCGCAGGCGGGCGCCGCCAAGGCGCGCGAGTACGCCGAGTGGGCGGTGCGGGAAACCGGGTTCGGGGTGGCCGAGCACAAGGTCATCAAGAACATCGCGTGCAGCACCGGGCTCGTCGAGGCTTACGCCACGCATGACTACGTGACGCCGCGCTTCGACCCGGCGGCGAAGATCGTGGAAGTCCCGCGCCCGGCCGGCGTCGTGTTCGCGCTGACCCCGTCCACCAACCCGGTCGCCACCGTGTTCTTCAAGGCCCTGCTCGCGCTGATGACCCGCAGCGTGATCGTGATCAGCCCGCACCCGCTGGCCCGCGAGTGCTGCGCCGACGCGGCCCGCACGCTGGCCGGGGCAGCGGTCGCGGCCGGTGCGCCCGACGGGGTCATCCAGGTGGTGGACCAGCCGTCGGTGCCGCTGATCAACGCGCTGATGACCGACGAACGGACGCAGGTCATCGTCGCCACCGGCGGTGTGCCCGTGGTCCGCGCCGCCTACAGTTCCGGCACACCCGCGATCGGCGTGGGTCCCGGCAACGTGCCCGTGCTCGTCGACGCCACCGCTGACCTGCCGAAGGCGGCCAAGCGGATCGTGGACAGCAAGAGCTTTGACAACTCGATCCTGTGCACGAACGAGTCGGTGCTGATCGTGGAGGACGCGGTCGCTGACACTCTGCTGCGCCACCTCAAGCGGGAGGGCGCCTATCTCCTGGAGCCCGGCGAGGCGGCCAAGGTAGCCGGGGTGCTGTTTCCCGGCGGGCACTTCGATATCCGCTTCGTCGGCAAGGACGCCCCCTGGATCGCGGCGGAGGCGGGGCTGCGCGTGCCCGGCACCACCCGCGTCCTGCTCGCGCCGTTCTCCCTCGTGGTGCCCGAGGAACCACTCGCGCACGAGAAGCTCTGCCCGGTGGTCGGGCTGGTCCGGGTGCCGGACGTGCGCCGGGGCATCGACGCCGCCCGGGCGGTCCTCCGGATCTCCGGGCGCGGTCACTCGGCCGCCATCCACAGCACGGATCCCCGGACGATCATGGAGTTCGGGGCCGGTGTGGAGGTGTTGCGGGTATCGGTCAACGCGGGCAACAGCCTCGGCAGTTCCGGGATCGGGACGCACCTGGCGCCGTCGATGACCGTGGGGACCGGGTTCTTCGGGCGGTCGTCGCTCGTGGAGAACCTGGAGCCCAAGCATCTCGTTCAGTGGACACGGCTGGCTTACAACGTTGATCCTGCTGAGTCATTCGGGTCATTCGCCGGTCTGGTTCCGTGGGAATCGCCCCGTGGTCCGGTGCCTGCATACCCGGTCGCTTCGAATATGGCTGAGGTCGGGCGCGGGCACGGAGGTCACCTCGGCGTGGCTCCTGGCGGAACGCCGCGCCGTGGCGACACTCCGGCCCACGGCACATCAGGTTCCGCGGCGGACGCCGGGCAGGCTTCGGGTGCGGATTCGGGACCAGAGCTCGGCCTGATTCGGGAGGAGATCCGGCGGATTGTCGTCGAGGAGCTTGCCAGGTACGCCGGAGGATCACGTGGCTGAGCTGCGATCTTTCATCTTTCTGAACCGGCTGCAGCCGCAGACCATGTGCTATCTGGGCACGTGGATTCGGGGGAGCCTGCCGCGGAGCGATGTGGCGGCGCAGATCATTGAGGTGGCGCCGGGGCTGGACATCGAGCCGCTGACCGATGTGGCGCTCAAGCATGCGGGGGTCAGCGCCGGGGTGCTCGTGGTCGAGCGGCAGTTCGGGTACCTGGAGATCCACGGGGGGAACGACGAGGTTACGGCGGCCGGATTTGCGGTGCTCGATGCCCTGGGTGCCACGGCCACCGACGCGACGAGGCCGCAAGTGCTGGCGTCGAAGATCATTTCGATGCTGGATCCGCAGCACGCGTTCTTGATCAACCGGAACAAGATCGGGTCAATGGCGCTGGCCGGGGAGTCGCTGTTCGTGCTGGAGATGCAGCCTGCGTCGTACGCGATCCTGGCTGCCAACGAGGCGGAGAAGGCCGCCCGGATCAAGGTTGTCGATTACCGGATGATCGGGGCTACCGGCCGGGTGTACCTGTCCGGGGCCGAAGCGGATGTACGGCAGGCCGCCGAGGCAGCCGAGGACGCATTGCGGGGCCCCCGGTGACCGTGGGACCCGGGGTGGATGGGGAGGCGATCCGGGCGCTGGTGCGGGAGGTGCTTGCCGAGTTGCTGCCGGCTGAACGCCGCAGACGTGGCCGGCCCTGCCGATGGCGCCTGGGCGGCAAGCCGCCAGGCCCCATCGCGCGATGCTGGGTATGGCCCCGCGCAGCCGGGTTTCACGCAGGGCGGCCCCGGCGGGGCGGGTCCGGGGCAGCCGGGCCTCGCTCTTGCGGTGACCGAGCACGTTGAGTCGGTCGAGGTCGTGTCACTACGGACCGACGCCGACCTCGCGGGCTTCGTTATGCATCTGCTGCATTTGTTTGAGAACCCGAAGCACCGGGATGCCCTGCGCTCCGGGCGGCTGCGGTTCCGGCTGGCGGCGACCGCGGTGCCCGGCTCCGTTCAGCCCAGCCAGCGGGTGGAGAAGGGCGCGGTGACCGAGGCGATGGTCGCCGCGGCGGCCAAGGCGGGAGCCAGGCTCGTGCTCGGGCCGCGGGCCGTGCTGACGCCGCTCGGCCGCGACCGCGCCCGCGCCGCCGGGGTCGAGATCGTGAAGGAGCGCTGATGCTTACCGCGACGGTGGTCGGAAACGTCTGGTCAACCCGCCGGCTGGCGGAGATACCGAACGGCGCGTTCCTGGAAGTCGAGGCGGAGGGCAGCGGGACCAGGTTCGTGGCGTTCGACGTACTCGGCAGCGGCGTGGGGGAGCGGGTCCTCATCGCCCAGGGCTCGGTGGCCGCCGCGTGGTTCCCCGGCAAGCCACCGCCGATCGACGCGCTCATCATCGGTTCCATCGACACCCCCCCGGCCGGCGGCTCGGTCGCGGCAGCCGGGTCTGGCAGGAAGAAAGGGAAATCAAATGGCGGATAACGCGATAGGGATGATCGAGACCAAGGGCTACGTCGCCGCGCTGGCCGCGGCCGATGCCATGGTGAAGGCGGCCAACGTGACGATCGTCGGCCGGGACCAGGTGGGTGACGGCCTGGTTGCGGTCACCATCATCGGCGACGTCGGGGCCGTGAAGGCTGCCACCGAGGCGGGCTCGGAAACCGCCACGGCCGTCGGCGAACTGGTCTCGGTGCACGTGATTCCCCGGCCGCACGCCGAACTCGGCAGGCACTTCACCATCCGCGCCGAGTAATGAGCCCGCCCGCCCGGTCCGCGCCTGCCCGGCCCGCGCCCGCCCGGTCCGCGGCCCCCGGCCCGGAGCTGCGCGTCTACCTGCTGGTCAAGGACCTGCAGCGGCAGTTCGCCGCCTACCTTGGCACGCCCACACGCGCCCGGGGGTACCCGCCGTTCGAAGGCCAGCACTCGCTCATCGTCGAGGTGGCACCCGGGCTCGCCATCGAGCGGGTGACCGACCTGGCGCTGCGCGCGGTGCCCGCGGTCGAGCCCGGCATCCTGTTCGTGGAACGCCAGTTCGGCGTGCTCGAAGTGCACGGCAGTGACCTCGCCGACGTGGAGCGGGCCGGCCAGGCGATCCTGGCGGGCCTGAGCGCCGACCCGGCGGACCAGCTGCGGCCGAGGATCCTGTTCTCCGACGTCATCGAGGACATCACCGACCGGCAGGCGGTCATCATCAACCGCAACCGGGGCGGCTCCATGGTGATCCCCGGCGACACCCTCGGCGTGTGCGAGGTGACCCCGGCCCTGTTCGCGACCGTGGCCGCCAACGAAGCCGAGCGAGCCGCGCCCGGGGTGACCCTGGTCGACGTGTCGATGATCGGCGTGGCGGGCCGGATCTACCTGGCCGGGCAGACCGCCGACGTGACCAGCGCGCAGCAGGCGATGGCGGAGGTGCTGGCCGCCGTCGAAGGACGCGAGCACGGTGAGGCATCCCATGCCGCCTCATGACCTGTCGGTGGGCGGTGACGTGCTGGACCGGGTGACCCGCTGCGCGCAGACGGCGCTGGGCGAATATGGCTGTCACCCCGGCGCTTCGGTGCAGCTCATGAACGTGTCGGAGAACGCGACCTACCTGATCGACGACCCAGCCGCCGGTCCGTCGGTGCTGCGGGTCCACCGGCTCGGCTACCACTCCCACGCCGAGATCGCCTCGGAGCTGGCCTGGATGGGCGCACTGCGGGCCGAGGCGGGCGTGCGCACGCCCGCGGTGCTGCCCACCCCCGACGGCCGCCAGATCGTGACCGTGGTGGATGAGGCCAGCGGCGACGAACGCAACTGCGTCCGGTTCGAGTTCCTGCCCGGGACCGAGCCGGCCGGCGACTCGCTGCCGCACTTCACGGAGCTGGGTGAGATCACCGCGCGGATGCACCGGCACGCGCGGCAGTGGCAGCGCCCGGCGGGCTTCACCAGGTTCCGCTGGGACTACGACACCGCGTTCGGCGCGAGCGCCCGGTGGGGCCGTTGGCAGGACGGGATCGGGGTCGGCCCGGCCGAGCGGGAGGTACTCGGCCGGCTCGACGCCACCCTGCGGGCCCGGCTGGCCGCGTTCGGCACCGGCGCGGCGCGGTACGGGCTCGTGCACGCGGACACCAGGCTGGCCAACCTGCTGGTCGACGGCGATGCGGTCAGCGTGATCGACTTCGACGACTCCGGATTCAGCTGGTACCTCTACGACGCCGGCACGTCGGTGAGCTTCTTCGAGCACCAGCCGCACGTGCCCGAGCTGATCGCGGCCTGGCTGTCCGGGTACCGCCGGGTGCTCGACCTGCCCGCTGAGGACGAGGCCGAGATCTGGACGTTCATCCTGTTCCGCCGGCTGCTGCTGGTCGCCTGGATCGGCTCGCATCAGGCGGTGGACATCGCACAGGAACTCGGCGCCGGGTACACCGCCGGCAGCTGCGACCTGGCCGAGGCCTACCTCAGCCGGCTGGGTTAGCGGCGCCACAGGAAAGGGAAGGCGAGCATGTTCACATCAATCGCGGGGCGGGCCGTCGTCGTGACCGGTGCGACGCGCGGCATCGGCAAGGGCATCGCCAAGGTCTTCGCCGGCGCGGGTGCCCGCGTGCTCATCGTCGGCAGGGACGCCGACGTGGCCAAGGCCGCGGTGACCGAGCTGTCGGCCGGCGGCGCGGAGGTCTCGCACGTCCTCGCCGACGTCAGCCGGCGGGAAGACTGCGAGCGGATCGCGGCAACGGCCACCGAAAGGCTCGGCGGCATCGACGTGCTGTGCGCCAACGCCGGGATCTTCCCGGCGGCGACACTGGCCGAGATGACCGACGAGAACATCGACGAGGTACTCGGCACCAACCTCAAGGGCACCATCCTCTCGGTGCAGGCGTGCCTGGGCCCGCTGGCCGCGTCGGGCCGCGGCCGGGTCATCCTCACCTCGTCCATCACCGGGCCGATCACCGGCTTCCCCGGCTGGGCCCACTACGGCGCCAGCAAGGCCGGCCAGCTCGGCTTCCTGCGCACCGCCGCGATCGAGCTGGCCGCCAGCGGCATCACGGTCAACGCGGTACTGCCGGGCAACATCGTTACCGAGGGCCTGGATGAGCTGGGCGAGGATTACCAGGCGCAGATGTCGGCTTCCATCCCGCTGCGCCGGCTCGGCACGGTTGAGGAGATCGGCTACACCGCGTTGTTCCTGGCCACCGACGAGGCGGGCTACATCACCGGACAGACGATCGTGGTGGACGGCGGCCAGGTGCTGCCGGAGTCGCTGGCCGCCCTGGACGGCTGATGACCGGCAGCGCGAGCGAGCCGGCTCTCGGCGACGCTGGGACCGTGCGCACCCCCGAGGACGTGCGCCGGATCCTGGCCGACCAGATCTCCGCGGGCCGGCTGCGGCCGGGGCAGCGGCTTGGCGCGGAGCGGGCGCTGGCCGCCGAGCTGGGGGTGAGCCGGGCCGCGCTGCGGCAGGCGCTCGCGGTGCTTCAGGAAAGCGGGCTGGTCCGCCGGGTGCCCGGCCGGGGCGGCGGCACGTTCGTCAGCAAGGGCAAGATCGAGCGGGACCTGTCCCGGGTGGTCGGGGTGCCGGCCCTGCTTCGCAGCCAGGGCGTGGTCGCCGGGACCCGGGTGCTGTCGGCGCGCCTTGCCGCCGCCGACGAAACCGCGGCACGGGCGCTGCGCCTGCACGCGGGTGATCTGGTGATCGACCTGGTGCGCATCCGGCTTGCGGACGGCAGCCCATTTTCCGTCGAGCACCTGATGCTGCCCGCCGACCGGTTCCCCGGGATGCTGGAGATGCCGCTCGGCGGCTCGGTGTACGAACTGCTCGACGAGCGCTTCAGCACCCGCCCGAAGGAGGCCGTGGAGCGTATCGAGGTGGTCAGCGCGTCGCCCGACGAGGCGATGATCCTCGACGTGCCGGCCGGTGCGCCGCTGCTGTCGGTCACCCGCACCACCACCGACACCGGGGACGAGCCGATCGAGTTCTCACACGACCTGTTCCGCGGCGACCGGACCCGGATCGTCGTGCGCACCCCCGGCCACGGCGGCGTGACCCGGGCGTCGCGCGGCCGGGGCCAGGTGATCGAGTTGCGCGCCCAGGCCGCGCCATGACAGGAGAGGCCGCGCCATGACAGCGGAGGGAGCCGTGCCATGACAACGCAGGAGGGCCGGCCCGTGGGCCGGATCCGGTTCATGGACGCCCAGCGGGTCAACCTGGACGGTTTCGCGGTCGAGGATGCCACGCTCGGGCTCATCGCGATGCGCTCACCACGCGACCCGGAGCCGGGGCTGGTCATCACCGATGGCCGGGTCACCGAGATGGACGGCGTGCCCGAGGACCGGTTCGACTCCCTGGACACCTACATCGCCCGGCACGGCCTCGACCTCGCGGCGGCTCCCGAAGCCATGGGGCTGTCCGACGTGGAATTCGCGCGCAGGCTGGTCAGCCCGGACGTGCCCAGGTCGGAGGTGGTGCGGCTGTCCGCCGGTGCCACGCCCGCCAAGCTGGCCCGGGTGCTCGCGTTGCTGCGCCCGGCCGAGCTCATCCAGGCGATGACCAAGATGCGGGCCAGGCGCACCCCCAGCAATCAGGCCCACGTCACCAACCGGCTCGACGACCCGCTGCTGCTCGCGGCGGACTCGGCGACCGCCGCCGCGTTCGGGTTCCGGGAGATCGAAACAACCGTGCCGGTCCTCGCCGACGCGCCAAGCAACGCGGTGGCGTGCCTGGTGGGGGCCGCCGTCGGGGCCCAGGGCGTGCTGTTCCAGTGTTCGGTCGAGGAGGCGCTTGAACTGGAGCTTGGCATGCGCGGCCTCACCTCGTACGCGGAGACCGTCTCGCTCTACGGCACCGAGCAGGTGTTCACCGACGGCGACGACACCCCGTGGTCCAAGGCCTTCCTGACTTCGGCGTATGCCTCTCGCGGCATGAAGATGCGGGTCTCCTCCGGCGCGGGGGCCGAGGTCCTTATGGCCGGGGCCGAAGGCAAGTCGATGCTCTACCTGGAAGCCCGCTGCGTGGCCCTGGCCCGCGCCATCGGCGCGCAGGGGGTGCAGAACGGCGGCATCGACGGCGCCAGTGTCGCCGCCGCCGTGCCCCGCGGGCTTCGGGAGCTCATGGCGGAGAACCTCATGGCGATGATGCGCAACCTGGAGTCCTGCTCGGGCAATGACGCGCTGATGAGCGAGTCGGACATGCGCCGCACCTCGCGCACCCTGCCGATCGTGCTGGCCGGCTCGGACTTCATGTTCAGCGGGTTCGGCAGCATCCAGCGCTACGACAACATGTTCGGGCCGAGCAACTTCAACGCCGAAGACATCGACGACTTCCTGGCCATGCAGCGGGACTGGGGCGTGGACGGCGGGCTGCGCACCGTGCCCGCGGACCGGATCGGCGCGCTGCGCCGGGAGGCGGCGCAGCTGTGCCGGGCCGTGTACCAGCACCTGGGGCTTGCCGACTTCACCGAGGAGCAGGTGGAGCTTGCCGTGGACGCGGCCGGCTCGAAGGATCTCGGCGAGACCGACACGCTGGCCGTCGTCGGCGCCGCCCACGCCATCCGGGACGGCGGGATCACCGTGCTGGACGTGGTCGCCGCGCTGGACGAGCTTGGCTACGAGACGCAGGCCGAGCGCATCATGGACATGACGCGGGCCCGGCTGGCCGGTGACTACCTGCAGACCTCGGCCATCTTCGACGAGCAGCTCCGCGTCCTGTCACTGGTCACCGACCCCAACGACTACGCGGGGCCGGGCACGGGCTTCGAGCCTTCGCCGCAGCGGCAGGCCGAGATCGACGCGATCCGCCAGGCCCGCGGCGTCGGGGACCTGCGGGCGGAACAGGCCACCGCCGCGGTGCCGCTGCTCACCGTCACCGGAGCGGCCGTCCCCGGCCAGGACCCGCGGGAGGTGATCATCGGGGTATCCCCGGCGGTCGGCCGGGACGTGTGGCGCTGCCTGTCCGGGCTGCTGGTCACCGACGTGCTGGCCGAACTGCTGGCCGGCCTGGAGGAGGAAGGCTGCACCGGCCGGGTGGTCCGGTTCAACGACACGGTGGACCTCGGCCGCATCGGGCTGGCCGGCGCCCGGCTGGCCGGCTCGGGCATCGGCATCGGCCTGCAGGGCAAGGGGACGGCGCTGATCCACCGCCGGGACCTGGCCCCGCTGGCCAACCTGGAGCTCTACTCGGTCGCCCCGGCGGTCACCGCCGAGCTGTACCGGCTGCTGGGCGCCAACGCGGCCCGCCACGCCAAGGGCGGCACGCCGGACCCGGCCCGCAACCCGTATACCGACGAGGCGATCGAGGCCAGGTATCACACCACGGTGATCGCGCTGATGGCCCTGGAACGGGCCTGGGTCACGCCGGGGGCACCGGCCGAGGAACTATCCGTGGCGGGGCTGCGGTGACCGCCGCGGAGGGGGCCGGGGCCCGGGCACTGTCCGGGCGGCCGGTCGATGAGCTCACCCTCGATGCCGTCAGGCGTGGCGAGGTCGGCCTCGCGGACCTGCGGATCCACCCGGACACGCTGGAACGGCAGGCGGTGGTCGCGGAGCAGCACGCGAACCCGCAACTCGCCCAGAACCTGCGCCGCGCCGCCGAGCTGACCCAGCTCACCGACGAGGAGGTGCTCGCGATCTACGAAACGCTCCGGCCGGGACGTGCCACGCCGGCGGAGCTGACCACGCTGGCGGACTCGCTGGCCGCCCGCGGCCTGCCCGGCTGCGCCGCACTGGTGGCCGAGGCCGCCGAGGTCTACGCCCGCCGTGGCCTGTCCGCCTGACCGTGGGGCAGCGCGAAGTAATGAAAAGTCGTCGCGATCATGGAAGCGCGCCGGCTGGGTAGGGGCGTGACTGTGACAATCACGCCCATAGAAGGGCAGCAAACTCACATTCATGACCGGTGGCGGGCTGGGTGACCGTTACTGCTGGGGTGGATGTGGGGAATGCGACCACGGAGGTCGCGTTCCTGGCCGGAGATCGCCTGCTCGGTGCCGACCGGGTAGCTACCCGGGGGCGCAAGGGGTCCGTGGACTCGCTCCGGGGCGCCGCGGCCCTGGTGCGGCGGCTGGAACGCAGGCTCGGCTGCCGCGCCGGCGAGGCCCGCGTGGCCCCACTGCGGGCCGTGGACACGACCACGCTGACAATCCCGGCGGCACCGCCGACCACCGGCAGGCTGCGGCTGCTCGCCGCCGGGGTCACCACGCCCGGGGGGACCGGTGCCTGGGTGGGCGAGCCGCTGTGGCTGGACCGCCCGCTTCCGCCCGTGTCGCCGGGCGTCCCGTCGTCCGCTGGCAGCGCCGCGCTCACGGCGTCCCGGCCGGCCGCTGCGCCCGCTGCCGGGCCGCCGGCCGTGGCCATCGTTCCGGCCGGCTTCGGTTACGCCCGCGCCGCCGAGCGGCTGCGCGCCCTGCTGTCCGCTGGGGTACCGGTTGGCGCGGTACTGGCAGGCGGGGATGAGGGCGTGCTGATCTCCAACAGGCTCAACGCAAGTCTCCCGGTCATCGACCAGGTCAACCTGGCCGCGCTCCGTGGTGCTCAGCTGATCGCCGTCGAGGTCCGCCGGCCGGGTGAGCCGCTGACCCTGCTGGCCGACCCGGTCGCGCTCGCCGCGGCCTTCTCGCTGTCCGGCGGCGAGGCGGGGGACGCGGCAGCGCTGTGCCGCACACTCGTCGACTTCTCCAACGCCGTGGTCGGGTGTGCGGCCCGGGCCGGATCCGCCGGTGCCGACGCCGGGGCCTGGGCCGGCAGCGCCCCGGCTGGCCCGGCGGCCGCGGCTGGCCGGGAACGCCCGGGCGAACCAGAGGAGCCGTGGGTAGTGGCGGCCGGGGAACGCATCGGGTTGCGGCTGGCCTGCGCCCGGGCGCAGGGATGGCCGGTCGGCACGGCACGCGCTCTGGGCACGCCGGAGGGTGAGATGGAGGTGGACGACCTGTTCGCCCTCGACCTGGCGGCCGTCGCGGACGCGGCCACCGCGCGGCGCGGCAGCCTGGGCTCCGCGGCGCTGGTCGCCTCGCTGCGCCGGATGGCCGACGGCGCCGATCATGCCGGGACCCTGGCGGACCTGCTGGATCTGCCGGTGCACAGCGTGCTCACCGAGCCCGCCGCCGCCAGGCTCGGTGCCCTCACCACCCCCGGTGCCCGGCCGGACGCCGTCGTGGTGGACCTCGGCGCGGGCACGGTGGACGTGATCGCACCCGATGGCGAGGTGGTGGCGGCCGGCGCGGGTGGGCTGCTCACCGCGGCGGTCGCCGAGACGCTGGGCATCCCCCGGGCGGCCGCGGACTGGGTCAAGCGCGGCCCGTGCCTGCGCGTGGACGGCGGCCAGCGGTTCGAGGCCGAGGACGGGAGCCGGGGCTTCCTCGACCGTCCCGCGCCGTCATCGGCGGCTGGCATGCTCGCGGTGCGCGGCCCGGCCGGGCTGCTTCCGTTCGACCGGCGGCACAGCCCGGCCGAGTGGCGGGCGATCCGGCTGCGGCTCAAGGAAGCGGTCCTCGCCGTGAACCTGCGCCGTGCCCTGAACACCCTGGGTGCCGCGCTGCCGCAGGTGCTCATCGTTGGCGGCCCGGCCGGAGACGACGAACTGCTCGGGGTGGTGCTGCGTTCCCTTCCCGGGGACGTCCCGGTGGGCCGGGCCAGCGTCGGCGGCACGCTCGGCGGCGCTCCCGCTGGTCACCGTTACGCCGCCGCCGTGGGCCTGGCCATGGCCCAGCGTGCGACAGGTTAGCTGTGGGCGTGCCAGCCGCCCGGTGGCCTCAGACGCCCGCCTTGGCTGCGTCGGCGAGGTCCTGCAGGGCCAGGGCGGAGCCCAGAGCGGTATCGACGGCCAGCAGCCGGGGCTCCTCCGCGCCGGTGATCACCGCCTGAATGTGCCGGATGACCGGGGTAAACGAATGCTGGTTCGGCCCGGCCCCTGGGTGAGTGACCGGCTCCCTGCCGGCCACACGCACCTCGAAGGTGTCCGCGGCCCTGGGGTGGAACGGGTTGGTGATGTTGATCTGCCCACCGGTGCCCAGCAGGCGGCTGAAGGTGTCATCGGCCCGGCCGAACCCACACGACAGGTACAGGTGACGGCCGCCAGGGAAGTTCAGGCAGCCCCAGGTCGTCAGGTCCACGCCACCGGCGTCGTACTCCGCCTGTGCCCAGGCGGACTCGTGTTCGGCGCCGAACAGGTCGCGAGCGAGGCGGACCGGGTAGCAGCCAACATCGAGTAGCGCCCCGCCGGCCAGGACCGTGGACATCCTGACGTTGGTGTCCCGGTCGCTCATGAGGAAGTGGAAGTCGGACTGGATCTCCTGGAGCTCGCCGATGGCCCCCTCGGCGAGCAGAATGCGCAGCCGGGCCAGCTGGTCGTGGAACGGGAACGCGAACGCCTCCCACAGCGGCGTCCCGGTGTCGCGGGCCACGGCGAGCACCTGCTCGGTCTCGGCGACCGACCCGGTCAGCGGCTTTTCGCAGAGCACCGGCTTACCGGCTCGCAGGGCGCGGATCGTCCACTCCCCGTGCAGCGCGTTTGGCAGCGGAATGTAGAGGGCGTCCACCTCCGGGTCCTCGATCAGGTGCTCGTACCCGACGACCGCCCGCGTAACGCCGTTGGCGGCCGCCCACTGAACGGCCCGGTCGCGGTCGCGGGCCGCTACCGCGGCCGGCTCGCCACCCGCCTCGCGGAGCGAGGGCAGGAACAGCGTGCGCGCGATCTTGGCCGTGCTGACTATTCCCCACCGAACGCTGTCGGTCATTGTCATCACCCGTCCCTTTCCCGGGCATTATCCCGGTATGGCTGACTTGTTTCGTGGCGTGGGTGTGGCCCTGCTGACCATGTTTGGCGACGACGGCGCGGTCGATCCCGGTGCCACCGGTGAACTGGCTGCCGACCTGGTGGAGCGCGGCATGCGCACGGTGCTGGTGGCCGGGACCACCGGGGAGGCGGCCACGCTGGCCGATGCGGAGCGCCGCGCGCTCATCGAGGCGGTTCGCGGCGCGATCCCGGCCGGCGTCCCGGTCATCGCCGGCACCGGGGCGCCGTCAACGCGCCAGGCCGTCGCGCTGACCAGGGACGCCGTGGCCGCTGGCGCGGACGCGGTACTGGCCTGGCCACCGGCGGCGAGCCGGGATCTGGGCGAGTATTTCAAGGCCCTGGCCGACGCGGCGGGCCCGCACCCGGTGCTCGCATACCACTTTCCCCGGGTTTTCCCGCCGGGCATTCCGGTGGACGTCCTGGCGGACCTGCCCGTGACCGGGCAGAAGGACTCCTCCGGTGACCCGGACCGGCTGCTCGACGAGCTCGCGCACTACCCGGGCGCAACCTATGTCGGTTCCTCCGCGGTGCTTGGCCTGGCCGGCCCGATGGGCGCTACCGGTGCCTTGCTCGCGCTGGCCAACGTCGAGCCGGAGCGGTGCGTGGCGGCGTTCGCGGGCGACCCGGGTGCCCAGCGTGGGCTCGCGAACCGGCACCTGGCCGCGAGGCGGGGCGGTGTGCTCGCGCTCAAGCAGATCCTGGCCGAGGACCGGGGCCAGCCCGTCCCGGCCAGGCTCGGCTAGGGCGACTGTTCGCCGGTGGCTTATCTCACCGAGGGAATCTCATATTTGAGATACCGTTTGTTGTATGGATCGCGGGGACAAGCGGGCTGAGCCGGCCGAGGGCGACTTGCTGCCCGAGCTGCCGTTGCTGCCCGGGTTCCGGGAGATGGCACTGCGCCGGATGTCGGCCGAGCGCCGCCGGCTGGTCGCCGAACTGACCGCCCAGCGGCGTTCGGCCGGCCTGTCGCAGACCGAGGTCGCCGCGCGGATGGGCACGTCACAGTCGGCCGTTGCCCGGCTGGAGACCGGCGATGCGGACGTACGGGTCTCGACGCTGGAGCGTTACGCCGCCGCGATCGGAAGCCAGCTCGCCTGGCAGGCGCAAGCGGGCCAGGCGGAACCAGCCCAGCCAGGGCCGGGCCAGCCCGGGCTTGGTCAGCCGGGGACCGGCCCGGCAGGGCATGCCGAGCCGGGAGTCAGCCAACCGGGAGTTGGCCAGCCTGGGCACAGCCAGCTAGGACCCGGGCAGGAAGGACAGATATGACCATGCCGCGCACGCAGGGCTTCCCGCCGGGACCGCCCTGGCAGCCCCGGCCGCCCGAGCACCCGGGGTACCCCGGGCCGTTCCCGTGGCGTCCGCAGCCTGCTCCCGGGCCCGCGCACCCGAACCCGGCTCTGCAGCCCACGCGGGTGTGGCTGGACCAGGAGAGATGGCCAGAGGGGCTCTACGACCGGCTGCTGGCCCAGCGGATCGTGATGGCGCATGGCTATCTGGACGGCGAGGCGGCGACCCGGCTCTGCGCCCAGTTGCTGACGCTCGACGCCGAAGGAACCCGGCCGATCCGGCTGGAACTGCAGAACCTCGATGCGGAGCTGTCCGCCGTGCTGTCGGTCATGGGCGTCCTCGATGTCGTCCGCGGCCCGGTGTCCGCCTACGCAGGGGGCCGGATCCAGGGTCCCGCGCTGGGGATCCTGGCGGCGTCCCGGCACCGGTGGGCCTACCCGAACGCGCTGTTCGTTCTGTCCGAGCCCCAGGTCAGTTTCGACGGCACGGTGACCGCCGTCGCGGCACGAGAGGAGCAGGCCCGCGCCATGCTCGGCGAGCTGTTCACCCGGATCGCCGAGGTCACCGGCCACGACCTGGACCAGGTGCGCGCCGACGCGCGGCGGGACAGGCTGTTCAGCGTCGCCGAGGCCGTCGAGTACGGCCTGGTGGACGGCCAGGCCACGGCGCGCAGGCTACCGGGGCTCCCGGGGCTGGCGGGACCGCCGGGGGAGGGCGATGACGGCGGCGGCGACGGCGGCCGTGGCGCCGGCCACGACTAGCCAGGCGGAGACCCGCACCTGCACGCCCAGCCCCAGCACCACGGCGGCCGACGCCAGGGCGGCCCAGGCGGCGGCAGGTACCTGCAGGCGCAGCCACCGGGCCGCGACCCGGGCGGGCATCGCGGCCGGGGCATCGATCAGCAGCAGGTAGCCGAGGATGAGCAGGCCCTCGGCAGCCAGCAGGCCGGTCCCTGGGTGCCCGAGCGCCGACCCGGCGATCGCTGCCACCGCCGCCAGCGTTGCCCTCCCGGGCCAACGGGCCAGCGGCCGGGCCAGGCTCGCGGCCACGAGCAGCAGTCCAGCAACGGTGAGCGCCTGACCACGCCCCGGCAGGCTCAGCGCGGGCAGGACCATCATCCCGGTACCCAGGCAGGCCGTGGCCACGACCATGGTCACGCCCCGTGGCGTCCGCTCCGGGCCGGCTGCCTTCCGGCCTGCGCTCTCGCCGGTCCCGTTCGGCCCGGCGACGTCCCGGCCGGCGATGTCCCGGCCGGGCCCGCCGCGCCGGATCCCGCCCCGCCCCCTCCTGCCCACCCCCATCATGGCCGCCCCGCCCCGACCGGCCGCCCGCGCAAGGCCGCCTGCGCGCCCTCCAGGCCAGTCCCGCTGTCCCAGCTGAGCACGGGCACGCCCAGGCCGGCCAGGTTAGCGCGCAGCGCCTCGCGGTCCAGCCGCCACAGCCGGACGGCCAGCGCCGAGACGGGCAGCCGCGGATCGGCCGGCGGCTCATACCGGAGGACGTCCACGATCACCAGGGACACGCCGCGCTGGCGCAGGTCCGCGACCGCGCTGAGGACGCGCCGGTCGAGCAGCGGCGAGAAAAGAACCACGAGCGCGCGCGGCGGAAGCGCGATGCGGGGGACGCGATCCAGGTCCGGAACGACCTCGCTGGGGAAGCGCACTCCGAAAGCCATCTCCACGATCCGGAAGAAATGCCGGTTACCGGGGGAGGGGGCGAGCCACTTGAGCACACCGCCGAGCACGACCACACCGACCCGGTCACCGGTACGCAGGTACGCGGTTGCCAGGCCGGCCGCACCACGGACCGCGGCGTCCAGCGTGGTTTCACCCGGCGGGCCCACGTCAGAGAACGCGTCGACCACGACCACGAGGTCGGCCGCGCGCAGTGCGGCCCGCTGGTTGACGAACGGCTGGCGCAGCCTGCTGGTCACCGCCCAGTTCATATCGCGCAGCCGGTCCCCCGGCTGGTAGCCGCGGATGCCGAAGAACTCGATGCCCGCGCCGGTCGCGCTCGCGGTGTGCTCCCCGATGCGCCGGAGCAGGTCGGCGGGCAGCAGCGTGGCCCGCGCTGGCGGCGGGTGCGGGAAGACCTCGGCCAGCGCGGGACGAAGCGTCAGGTCCACCTGTCCTGCTCCCTCGCTGCGGCAGCGTACCCGCACCTCGGCGACCAGGCGCCGTCCCCAGGCCTGCGGGCGCAGCACCCAGCGCGCCTGTGCCGCCTGCTCGCCCACCACGACCTGGACTGGCTGGCCCTCCACCAAGACGACCGCCGAGCCGAGCTGGAGCTGGAAGCTGGCCTCGTCCACCGGCGTGGTCACGGTGGCGATGACCTCGATCTCCTCGCCCTCGAAGCAGCGCAACGGCGACGCGGTGACCGACCCGCCCGGGACGGGGGGCTTCCTGCCGTGCCCGACGGCCGCCAGCGCGGCGAGCGCGGGCGCCCCGAGCAGCAGGAGGCTGGCCTGCCGGGTCAGCACCGCCACGATCACGGCGATCACCGCGACCGTGGCCAGCCTGCGCATCCGGGGCGAAGGCTGCCAGCTCGCTGGCGCGGTCACTGACTGGCCCTGGGGACCGGTTCGGCGGTGAGGATCTCGGTGACCAGATCCTCGCCGGTCACCTTGCGCACCCACATCTCGGGCCGGAGCACCAGCCGGTGCGCGAGGGCAGGCACGGCAACCGCCTTGACGTCCTCGGGGATGACGTAGTCGCGGGAGTCGAGCGCGGCGTGGCCGCGGGCCAGCTGGATCACCGCCAGGGTCCCGCGCGGGCTGGCCCCGACCGTGATCTGCGGGTGGGCGCGGGTGGCGGCGACCAGGCGGACGATGTACCCAAGCAGGTCATCATCCAGATGGACCTGCTCCAGGGACTCCCGCATGGCCAGCAGTGTGACGGCGTCAAGGATCTGTTCCGGCTGCGGTGGCGTGGAACCGCGGGCCAGCCGTCGCCGGGCCATCTCCGTCTCACCCGCCTCATCGAGGTAGCCGAGCCGGATCCGGGCGGTGAACCGGTCGAGCTGCGCTTCGGGGAGCGGGTAGGTGCCCTCGTACTCGATCGGGTTGTCGGTGGCGAGCACCACAAACGGCTGCGGCAACGGATGTGTGCGGCCGTCGACGCTGACCTGTCCCTCGGCCATCGCCTCCAGCAAGGCGGCCTGAGTCTTGGGCGGCGTGCGGTTGATCTCGTCGCCGAGCAGCAGGTTGGTGAAGACCGGCCCTGGGCGGAACACCACGTCGCCGGTACGCGGGTCGAGCACAGGCGCGCCGGTGAGGTCGGACGGAAGCATGTCCGGGGTGAACTGGACCCGGGTGAACTCAAGGCCAAGCGCGGTGGCGAACGAGCGGGCGAGCAGTGTCTTGCCCAGCCCGGGGAGATCCTCGATGAGGATGTGCCCCGACGCCAGGATGCCCAGCAGCACGTGTGCGACCGCCGTCCGCTTGCCGACGATGACCCGCTCGATCTCGGTAAGGATCTGGTCACACCGCTGGGCGGTGACGCTCACTGCGGGAACGAGGGTCCCGGTCATAGCCGCTCCAGCCGGTCCACGATACGGGCGAGGGTGCGCAGGTCCGCTCCGGGTGCCTTGCTGTCGAGGGAAGGCGGCCGGAACGGATCGACAAGTGGCCAGATCTCCTCGCCCACCAGCTGCCGGGCCCGGGCCGGATCGGCGGCCACGTCGACCCGGTGATGCTCGGCCAGCGCCATGGTCACCAGGCGGGCCAGCAGCGGGCGGACCCCGTGGTCGTAGTGCCACTGGGACACCGGCGCCCAGCCAAGGTCGGAGCTGATCTTGGCGTAGCTGGGGAAATCGGCCGTCTGCACCGGCGGGGCCGGGACCTGGCGGCGCCAGAACCAGGGCCACCGCAGGCTGCCCCACCTGCTGGCGGGCCGCCGGGCAGGCAGCTCGCGACCGCCGCGTGGCACGGTGGTCAGGGCGATGATCAGGCCGAGACCGGCCAGGCATTCGGCGGCGACGACCAGGCCGAAGGGGCCGGTGATGACGAGCGAGGTGCCCAACGTCAGCAGCAGGAGGACGAGCACGGCCGCGATCCTGGCGACGGCCCGCATGGCCGGCCGCTGCCCGCTCACGTCTGCCCCATGCCGGCTGTCTCCCCCAGGTCGGCGCGCACCTGGGCGAGAGCTTCCATGGCCGCTGCGCGATCGTCCTCCGTCATCGGGTGCCTGCTGTAGCGCGCCCGGCGGAAGAGCCCGGTCAGCGTGCCCGCACAGGACGAGGAGACCAGGCCGCCCGCGGTCGCTCTGGCGAGCACTTCGGCGGGGGTATCCGCTGCCTCCGCGGGCGAGCCCGCGTCGGCCAGGCTGCGCTCCATGGCCGCGTAGCAGGCGATGATGGCGGTGCGCGGGTCGGGATCCTCGCGCAGGGCCCGCGCGCCGGCCGCCAGCGCCTCGGCCAGTGGTTCCGGGGCGGGAACAGGTTCGGGTCCGGCCAGGGTGAGCGCGGCCGACCGGCGGCGCCGGTACACGGTCACCGCTCCTGCCACCAGGACGACCACGAGGAACAGCGCCAGCACCGGCCACGAACTCCCTCCGGTGTGCTGCGCCGCCCCGCCGCCCCTGGTGCCTTGAGCGCCTTGTATCGCATGGTGCGGCCCGATCCCGTGCGCCCGCAGCACCGCAATCGTGTGCGCCAAGCCGAACACCATGAACGGGAGCAGCAGGAGCCACCAGATCGACCGCCGCTTACGCTCCGGCAGGGCCCCGCCGCCCTTGCGCAGCCAGATCAGCCGGAGTACGAGCAGGATCAGGCCGGCCACGAAGAGGATCGCCTCGGTGACGACCAGGACCCAGTACAGCACGTGCCCGCTCGTGCCCAGGATCGCGTGGCTGCCCGCCGCGGAGAACGCCCCACCGGCCCGCAGGCCCACCGCCGCGATGACGACGAGCAGCAGTACGCCCGCTGCGCGGCGGGCGTCTACACCGCGGGGTGCCCCTCTTCCCGGCATGGCAACCTCCAAGCCCTCGGCCAGGACTGTCAGCACGCGATCGCTCGCGGAGGCAGGGCTTGTCGCCATGGCGAGTGCTAGCACCTGCGCCCAGTCTGCCAGCGGCCCGCCTCACTTCCCACTTGTCATCAAGCAAGTCACGCGCACGCGTCCAACGAGGTCGCGGAGTAGTATCGAAATGGCAAAAAAAAAACACGGGAGCTCGGGCTGATCGGGCTGAGAGGGTGGCTGGCCGCAGGGCACGCGCCACCGACCGTCGGAACCTGACCGGGTAATGCCGGCGTAGGGAGGCAGCTGTGACCGCCACATCCACATCGCCGCAGGGAACGTTTGTCACCGTTCCCGGAGACCGTCACTCCGAGGTGGCGCACACGCTCGCCGAGCCGGTGCCGCAGGCGCTCAGCGCCCTCGACCAGCTGGGCCTGTGGGGCAACCTCGGAGTGAGCCTGCTGGGCTTCACCGGAGCGATCTTCGTCCTGCAACCTGGTGGCGCGGGCACCCCGGAGCTGTCGCTCGCCGCGGGCCTGACCGCCATCGTCCTGGGCACCGTCCTCGGCACGCTGCCGGTCGCGCTGGCCGGGCTCCCCGGCACCCGCACCGGCGCACCGGCCATGGTGCTGCTCCGGGGCCTGTTCGGGGCCAGGCTCTCCTACCTGCCGACCGCACTCAACATCCTCCAGTGCCTCGGCTGGGCGGTATTCGAGCTGGTCACGATCGCGACGGCCGCACACACGGTAGCCCCGGCGCTGCCCCGGTGGGGTTACATCCTCATCGCCGGGGTGGCCACCGCGGCGCTCGCGATCCGCCCGCTCGGCGCGATCCGCGTCCTGCGCCGGTACGTGACCACCGCGGTCGTGATCGTTCTTGCCTATCTGTTCATCCAGCTCATCAGGCACCCGCTGCCCGCGTTCACCCACGGCACCTGGGGAAGCGGGTTCTGGGTGGCGGTGGACACAGTGGTCGCGGCCGCCATCTCGTTCGCCCCGCTCGCCGCGGACTACACCCGTCACTCGCGCAGCCAGGCGGCGGCCTTCAACGGCGCCTTCTTCGGCTACGGCTTCACCCAGATCCTGTGCTACGTCATCGGCCTGCTCGCGCTGGTCACCGTCTCCCGCAACCCGAACGACATCTACGGTGCGTTCATCGCGCTGCCCCTCGGCGCGATCGGCTTCGGCATCCTCGCCGTGCGTGAGCTGGACCAGTCGTTCGCCAACGTCTACTCGACCGCCGCGTCAACGCAGAACCTGCGGCCGCTGTGGGATCGCCGGGTGCTCGCCGTCACGATCTCCGCGCTGGCCACGGCCGGTGCGCTGTGGCTGAACATCAGCGACTACGAGAACTTCCTTATCCTGATCGGCTCGGTGTTCGTGCCGATGTCCGCGGTGCTCATCGTCGACTTCTTCATCCTGGCCAAGGGCCGCTGGGACACCTCGGCGACAGCGCCGGCCCGCTGGCTGATGCTGCTGCCGTGGGCCGCCGGGTTCGTCACCTACCAGCTCATCAACCCCGGCTATGTCTCCTGGTGGGCGTCCGCCTGGACCTCGGTCGCCCACGCGATCAATTTCACGCCAGCTAGCTGGATGTCCGCGTCGATCTGCTCGTTTGCGGTCGCCGCGGGGGTCACCCTCCTGGTCGGCGGCGTCACCTCGCTGGCCCGCCCGCGCGGCGGCCGGGCCCAGACCGCAGAGCAGCACGTGACGGCGGCCTGACCCATGGCCAGGCCGCCCGGGGCCGTGGGCTTTCTCGCCCACGGCATGGGCAAGGAGCCCGTCGAGCCCGACTGGCCGCCGCTCACCGACGGTGAGGTGAGCACGCTGCTCGCCCGGTACGGCCGTCCGGGCACCGCGACCGTGAGCTGGCACAGCCCGCGGCCCATGTCGGCGGCGGCCCTGGTCCTGTGCGGGGGTGGGCGCCACAGCGCGGGGGCGGGCGCGAAGCGCGGGGGCGGGGAAAGCACTGTGCGGGGGCAGGAGAAACAGAGCGGCGACGGCGGAGAGGTGTTCGTCAAGCGGCACCACACGTCCGTCCGCACTGCCGGTCAACTGGCCGCCGAGCACGCCCTCGCGGCCCACCTGCGCGCACTCGGTGTGACCGTGCCTGCGGTCCTGCGCCAGGACGACGGGGCCACCATTGTGCGGTCCGGCGACTACCTCTATGAGGTACACGCGCTGGCCCCAGGGATCGATCTGTACCGGGACGTACTGTCGTGGTCGCCGTTCACCAGCCTGCACCACGCCCGGGCGGCCGGAGCGGCGCTGGCCCGGTTCCACCGGGCCAGCGCGAATTTCGGCCTGCCGGGACGGCCTGCCGGAGTGCTCACCAGCTCCTGCGCGGTCATCACGGCAGCGGACCCGCTCGCGGAGGTGGCCCGCCTGGCTGCCCGCCGGCCGGGCCTGGCCAGCTACCTGGACCGGCGCCCGTGGCGGGAGGACCTTACCCGGTACCACCTGCCGGCGATCGGCCACCTCGCACCGTTGCTCCCGCACCTGGGCCGGCTGTGGGGGCACGGGGACTGGCATCCCTCCAACCTCACCTGGACCACGCCGTCCCCGGATGCCGACGTCGCGGCGGTGATCGACCTGGGTCTGGCGAACCGCACGTTCGCGGCGCACGATCTCGCGGTCGCGATCGAGCGGAGCGCCGTGGCCTGGCTCGACCTGGCCGACACCGGGCGGGCCGATGCCGACATCCCCGCGGTGGACGCGCTGCTGGACGGCTACCAGGCGGTCCGGCCGCTGACCCAGGCAGAGCTGGCGGCGCTGCCGCGGCTGCTTCCGGTCGTCCACGTCGAGTACGCGCTCTCCGAGGTCGAGTACTTTGCCAGCGTGGTGCCCTCACCGGACAACGCCAGCCTCGCCTACGAGACCTACCTCATCGGGCACACCCGCTGGTTCGCCGGGCCGGACGGCTCGGCGCTGCTCAGCCACCTGCGGCAGCGGGCGGCACGGGAGCCAGCCGGTTCCTGACCCCCGCGTTTCGGGCCTGCCGGATCGCCTGGCAACGACGTCCGTGCATGCCCCGGGTACCGCCGGTCGCCTTGGGCATCGATAATCGGGCACGATGGGCCGGTGGAGGCACACCTGATCACGGTCGACGGGTCGGAGGTGGAGGCGAGCCGGGAAGCTGCCGTGCGGCTGTTCAACGAGGGCAAGCTGCTCTGGTTCGACCTGTACGACCCGGACGACGAAACCCTCGCCCAGCTGAGCGAGTTCCTCGGCATTCACCCGCTGGCGACCAAGGACGCGCAGCGCTTCGGCCAGCGCCCGAAGGTCGAGGACTACGACGGCTTCACCCAGATCGTCGCGTACGGCGTCCATTCCATGACAGAGCCCCTCGTCGAGGTGCACTGTTTTTACGCCGAGCATTACCTGGTCACCGTGCGAAAGGCAGACTGCGCCGCGTTCGCCGACGTGCGGGAGACGCTGAAACGGCATGAGATCAAGCGACCCAGCCGGATCATGCTGCTGCACCGCCTGCTCAGCGAGCTGACCGACGGGTTCTTTCCCGTGCTGTCGGACTTCGACGACCGGATCGACGAGATTCAGGACGCGATTCTGGCCAAGCCGACCGACCAGCAGCTGGCCGATCTGTTCCAGATGAAGCGCTGGCTCATCATGGTCCGCAAGGTCATCACGCCGCAGCGCGACATGATCGCCTCGGTGGTGGCCGGCGTGACCGAGCTGCCCGGCATGACCCGGGAGGTCGAGCGGTACTTCCGCGAGCTCTACGACCACCTGATCCGGATCAGCGACCTGGTGGACAGCTACCGGGACCTGCTCAGCGGGTCCCTGGACTCCTACCTGTCCACGGTGTCGAACCGGCTCAACCAGGTCACGAAGCAGCTCACGATCATCGCCACGATCTTCCTGCCGCTGTCGTTCCTCACCGGCTTCTTCGGCCAGAACTTCGGCTGGATGGTGCAGCGGCTGACCTCTCTGGGTGTGTTTCTCGGGCTCGGGATCGGCACCGAGGTCGTGGCCGTGGCGCTGCTGCTGTGGCTGTTCCGCCGCCGCGGCTGGTTCTAGGACCACCTGAGCAATGGCCTGTCCAGCGTGCGGATTATGGTCGTCAGCCATGAGCCGCCTTCACGTGCCCATACGCGATTTGCTGGTGGTGCTGCTCACCGTCACCACCGGCGCGGTGGACGCGGCTTCCTTCCTCGCCCTTGGCAGCGTGTTCGCCAGCGTGATCACGGGCAACCTGGTGCTGCTCGGCGTGGCGGCCGGTACCGCGCGGCCTGAGCTGGCGGTGCACAGTGGGGTGGCCCTGGCCGGCGACGTGGCCGGGGTGGCCGGTGGCGCTCCGATCGCAGTGCACGCGGATGACCGCGGCCAGACCTGGCCGCCTCGCGTGACCGTCACGCTCCTGGTCGAGCTGGGGGTCCTGGCCGCGTTCAGCGTCGCCTGGGAACTGGCCGGCGCGGCTCCCCGGGGCGGCGTCCAGCTCGCGCTCGTCGCCGTTCTCGCCGCGGCGATGGGCCTGCAGGCGGCCGCCGTCCGCCGCCTCGGCCAGATGTCAAGTACCTACCTGACCAGCACCCTTACGGGTCTCGTCGCCGGGCTGGTGACCGGCAGCAAACCCGATGGAATGGCCCGCAGCCTGGGCGTTCTGGCCGCCATCATCGCCGGGGCGGCCGTCGCCAGCGTGATCGTGAAGACCGTTCCCGCCTGGCTGCCCGCGGTGGTACTCCTGCCCCTCGGCGCGGTCATCGTGACGTCCGTGGCCGGTTTCGAGTGGGTCAGGGATCACCTCAGCCCCCGCCGGAGGCCCGGCGGCCGGTGACGCCGCGGCCGTTGCCGGTGACCCGGTGCGCCGGGTGAGCGCGACGGTGATGGCCAGCGCCGCGGCCGGGGGCAGCGTGATCAGCGCGGGAAGCTGGTAACGCCAGTTGAACTCGAACACATCGGAGGCCAGCAGCACCATGACGCCGGTGCTGAAGAAGAGCAGGCAGGCCAGGGCGGCGGCGCGCTGCGCGGGCGGGGCGCGGCGGCGCAGCGTGGCCAGGCTGCCGGCCAGCCCGGCGAGCACCATGAACAGGAGCAGCGGGCCGGGGGTGTAGCCGCCGTCGAGCTGATAGGCACGCAGGAACGCCGCGAGCGGGTGCACCACGACCGGGTTCCCGCCGGCGAAGTCCTGGCCGGTCCCGATCGTCTGTTCCTGGCCCTGGTGGTTGTAGGTGCCGAAGACGAATGACCCGTTCGTGATGACGATGTAGGGCGGGTACTGCGGGTAATGGGCCTGGAACTGCCAGCGGGAGAGCGGCACGTCCCCGGTGTCGGTGTCCCGGGTCAGCGCGAACATCTTCAGCGTGTCCCTGGCCACCGACGCGGCGACCCGGAGCGGCTGCTGCTTCAGCACCTGGTGGTCGAAGTTGCTCGTCACCTGGCCGCATATCGAGGGCACTATGGTGACCCCCACCGTTTCGGGACATATCCGCAGCAGAGCCTGGCGGCTGGCGGGGCTCAGGGTGGCGATCGTGGTGCCCTTGATGGGCGAGGCGGGGTTGTGGTCCAGGCCGTCCGGCCCGAGCAGCTTCTGCTTCGCGTCCGGGCAGAGTATCCGCTCGTAGGAGGGGAGCCGCAGGGTCGCGCAGTCCGCCGCCCCGGCCATGCGGCCGTAGATGGAGCCGGACGCGTACGGGGCCAGCGAGAAGCTGCGCAGCTGGGGGTTGGCGTAGTTCCCGTAGCTGGCCGCGAGGATGGGCAGGGCGAAGGCGGCGCACAACAGGCCGGCGTACTTGAGCCGCGCCCGCCAGCCGGGGACGACGATGAGCAGGTAGCCGAGGGCGGGGAGGATGAAGATCTCGCCGATCTGGCGGGCCGTGGCGGAGGCGCCCAGCGCGAGGCCAGCGGTGATGGTCAGCCAGGGCGTCAGCGTGCGGCGCCAGAGCAGGGCAGCCACACCCGCGACGATCAGCGCCTCGAACATCACGTCGGGCATGATGACCTGCTCGATCTGCACCTGGTAGGCGTCGAGCAGGACCGGGGCGGTGGCCAGCGCGGCCAGCCAGCGGGGCGCGCCACGGCGCAGCAGCACCACGTAGAGGGTGACGGCCATGGCCAGGCCGAGCAGGTGCTGAAGGGCCGCGATCTCGTCCAGGTTGCCGAGCGTGAGCACCGGCTTGATCGCAAACTGGTAGCCGGTCGGGTCGTCGCCGGGATAGGCGCCCAGGAGGTACTTCGTCGAGTCGATGTAGAGCAGGGCCGGGCGGTAGGCGATCTGGGCCAAGATCCGCAGCACCAGCCCGGCGGTCAGCACGATGGTGAACAGCCAGTGCCGGCGGGCCAAGGCCGGGATATGCCGTGCTCCCGTCCGCAGCCGTGCCAGCCTGCCCGGGGCAGTAACGGGCTGGCCGTGCGCGGGCGCGGCATCACCCGCAGCGGTCGAAGGCATTCGCATGGACGTTATCCCGGCACGATGGTCGTTTTCGTCCGGGCGGCCGCGCCTGCTTCCCGCCCCGAACGCTGACACTGCGTCACGCTAGCCTGCTCAGGCCGCTCATTGGGGAATGCGCTCCCCCGGAGACAGCACTGGGTAAGCATAACGAAACTCAGGGTAGCCGCCCGTCCCGGCCAGCCCGTTGTTCCTGCGCCTGGGTGGCCGGTCACGAGTCGGCCGCACCGCGCCCAGGCAGGTAAATCCTATTCGTGGCAGCCCAGGCCGCCTCTTCCAGGATATTCACGGCCGGGGCGGACGCGCCGCCGGAACGGGCACCATGTCGGCGCCCGTTCCTAGCATGGCGCCTATGCGGTCCACCACCACGCCCGGCACCGCCGCCGGTCCCGCCTCCTGGGATGCACTCCGGGCCCGGGCGCGGACGGCCGTCGCCGGCCTGCCCGCCCCGCCCTGGCCCGGTCCCGGCGTGTGCGCAGCCTGCCGTGGCCCGCTCCGCCGCGGCTACACCCGCTGCTTCCAGTGCAGCCTGCACGCGCAGAGCGCGCCCGGCATGCTTGCCGATGTCGTGGCTCCGGTGGCGTACGCGCCCAAGGGCGGCTGCCTGGCCACGAACCTGTGGCTGTACAAGTCTGCCCGGCCTGGAGCGGGGGAGGCAGGGACCGCGTTACGCGCCCTGCTGCTGGTGTTCCTGCACGATCACGGAAGGCTGGTCTGGCAGCAGGCCGGGATGACCGCGCCCACCCATGCCTGCGTGGTGCCGAGCTGCCGGGGCCGTCCCGGCGCGCATCCGCTGCAGGCGCTGCTGCGGGAGTTCCTCGCCCTGCCGTGGGCGGTGCTGGGTATCCAGCCCGGCGCCGATCCATGGGCCCGGGCCCTGGACCCGGACCGGTTCCGCGCGCCGCGCCCCCTCCCCGGAGCGTCGGTCCTGCTTCTGGACGACACGTGGACCTCTGGCGGGACCGCCCAGTCCGCCGCGGTGGCGCTCAAGCGCGCGGGAGCGCGATCCGTGGCCACCGTCGTACTAGGCCGCCACGTGCCGGCCGCCGGTCAATAGGCTGAGACAGTGACCCAGCAGGAGCCAGAATCGCGGATCGCACTGGTCCGCCGCGCCCGCCGCATCAACCGGGAATTGGCCGAGATGTACCCGGACGCCCACACCGAGCTGAACTTCAGCACGCCGCTGGAGCTTCTCGTCGCCACGATCCTGTCCGCACAGACCACCGACAAGCGGGTCAACATGGTGACCCCGGTGCTCTTCGCGCGGTACCGGACGGCGGCGGACTACGCGTCCGCCGACCGGGAGGACGTGGAGAAGATCATCCAGTCGACCGGCTTCTTCCGGGCCAAGACGACCAGCCTCATCGCGCTCGGCCAGGCCCTGTGTGACCGTTACGGCGGGGAAGTGCCGAAGAAGATGAAGGACCTGGTCACGCTCCCCGGCGTGGGCAGGAAGACCGCGAACGTCGTGCTGGGAAACGCGTTCGGCATACCCGGCATCACCGTGGACACCCACTTCGCGCGGCTGTCGCACCGCTTCCGCTGGACCGCGGAGACCGACCCGGACAAGATCGAGGCGGCGGTGGGCTCGCTGTTCCCTCGCTCCGAGTGGACCTTGCTGTCGCATCGGCTCATCTGGCATGGCCGGCGGGTGTGTCACTCCCAGCGGCCGGCCTGCGGCGCCTGCGGCGTCGCCCACTGGTGCCCCTCCTACGGCCTGGGCCCGACCGACCCGGAGGTGGCCAAGAAGCTGGTCAAGGAGGGCCCCTTCTCGTGACATCCACCCAGTCCGGCACCGCACCGGAGTGGCTCACCATGCTGGCGGGCCGGGCCGGGGACCTGACCGTTCCGGCCCGGATGCAGGCCCCGGCCCGGGGCGGCCGCCCCTCGGCGGTGCTGCTCCTGTTCGGGGAGACCGATGGCGAGGCCGACCTGCTGATCGTCCAGCGGAGCCCACACCTGCGGCGGCACGCGGGCCAGCCGGCCTTTCCCGGCGGGGCGATGGAGCCCTCCGACGGCGGGCCGGTGGGCGCGGCGCTGCGGGAGGCCACCGAAGAAGTGGGCGTTGACCCAGCGGGCGTGGACGTGCTCGCGGTACTGCCCGAGTTGTACATCCCCCGGAGCGGCTTCCGGGTCACGCCGGTGCTCGCCTGGTGGCGTACGCCCAGCCCGCTTGTCCCGGCCAGCGACGGGGAGGTCGTGTCCGCGGTCCGGGCCCGGCTGGCCGACCTCGCCGATCCGGCCAACCGGCTGACCGTGCGGCTGCCCAACGGCATCACGGCGGGTCCCGCGTTCCGCCTGCACGGCATGCTGATATGGGGCTTCACGGCCGCAGTGGTGGACCGGCTGATCGCGCTCGGCGGGTGGGAGCTGCCGTGGGACGCCGGGCGCGAGGAGGACCTCCCTCCCGACGTGCTCAGCGCCGCCGCCCGCGGTTAGCACACAGGCGCCGCGCAGCGCGATGCGGGTGGTCGGGCGGGACTATACCTTGGGTACGTGCCCGGCGACCTGCTAGATCTGATCTTGGTTGTGCTTGCGGCCGCATTCGCCGTCGCCGGCTACCGGCAGGGCTTTATCGTCGGCATGCTCAGCTGTATCGGGTTCCTCGCTGGCGCTGCCATTGGCGCGACCTTCTCCCCGAGCCTCGCCAAACTGGTGGTGCACGGCCCCGCCCAGCAGGCCCTGGTGGCGATCATCGTGGTCTTCATCATCGCCATGATCGGGCAGCTGCTCGCCTCGCTGGCCGGGGTCGCGTTGCGCTCGCGGGTGACCTGGCGGCCCGCGACGATGGTCGACGCGCTTGGCGGTGCCGCCGTGAGCGTGGTATCGGTGCTGCTCATCGCCTGGTTCATCGGCTCGGCGGTGATCAACTCCCCGTTCCCCGCGGTAGCCAGGCAGGTGCGCAGCTCGGAGGTTCTGCGCGGGGTGGGCCAGGTCATGCCCCCGGCCGCGATGAGCATGTTCTCCGACTTCCGGCACCTGCTGGACAAGAGCCCCTACACGCAGGTTTTCGGCCCGCTGGGGGTGAATGGCGCGCTGAACGTCGGCCCGGGCAACCCCGCCGTTCTGCACAAACCCGCGGTCCAGAAGGACCTGAACAGCATCGTCAAGATCAGGGGGGTGGCGGGGTCCTGCAACAAGCGGCTCGAAGGCTCCGGCTTTGTCATCTCCCACGATCACGTGCTCACCAACGCCCATGTGGTGGCCGGCGTCAATGCTGACCTCGGTATCGTCACCGCCAACGGCACCACGCTTCCGGCGACCGTGGTCCGGTTCGACCCGCAGGTGGACCTCGCGGTGCTGTATGTTCCCGGGCTGACCGCGCCGCCGCTGCGGTTCGCCACCACCAGCGCGAGCAGGGGAGACAACGCGATTGTCGCGGGATACCCGCTGAATGGGCAGTTCCTCGCGGTGCCGGCCCGGATCAGCGGCGAGTCATCGGCCGGCGGCCCGGACATCTACCGATCCGGAAACGTGACCCGCGACATCTACGAGGTGCGGGCGCGCGTGGAGCCGGGGAACTCGGGCGGCCCGCTGCTGGCACCGAACGGCACGGTGTACGGGGTGGTCTTCGCGGCGGCCGTCAACTACCGCGACACCGGGTACGCGCTCACCGCCAGTCAGGTCGAAAACGACGCCAGGGGCTGGGCCCACGCTACGCGGGGAGTGTCGACGCAGCGGTGCAGCCCCGGCGGCTGAAGCCGCCGCGGCGTCACCGATCGCCGGGAGCCACGCGCACGGTCAGCAGCCCCGCCTCGATCGGGGCCAGGCCTTGGGTGTCGATCCGGGTGGCCAGTTCGCTCGCGGCCAGGCTGATAGCGGCGGCGTCGATTCCGTGCGGGGCGGTGCCGGCGTACCCGCTCACCCGCTGCCCGCCGCGGCGCAGCAGCGCGCTCGCTCCGCGGGCGTTGCCGCGCCGTGCGTGAGTCAGGCCGACCGCGATCTGGGCCAGCCCCTGCCACAGATCCCGCTCGGCGGCGGGTGCGGCCTTCCATGATGCCTCGAGCACCTCGTGCGCGTGGAACGGGCGGCCGGTGTCGAGCAGGCTCTGGGCGAGGTTGAGCGCATCCGCGGGCGCAAGCACCAGATCGTCCGGGATCCGCTCGTCGCCGGGTGCGCCACGGGGCAACGGCCGCCCCAGCGCATCGCGTGGCCTGGCATTGCGGGCCCGGCCTGCCGGGTCCCGGTCGCGGGCGGGATGACCGGACGGTGCCGGTTCCTGCGCCGGGCGCGGGCTCATCGTTTGTCTGCCTCCCTCGCGGGCGCTTCGCTGGCTTCGGGAGGCTGGTCCTCGGCGCCGGGACACCGCTGCGGCGCTTCGCGTCCTCGCGGCGTTCGGCCCGGCGCCTGTGGCGCATGCGGGGAACCGTCGGACGTTGACAGAGGGTGTCTCATCGTTCAGGTTCTGAGTCCGCCAGCCAGGTGCGGACTGCCGAATCGAACCGGTCCGGCTGTTCCTCCGGCAGGAAGTGGCCAGCCCCGTCGATAAGCCGCCAGCGGTAGGGCGCGGCGACGTAACGGGCCGAGCCCTGCGCGCTGCGGGTCAGCACGCAGGGGTCGAGCGCCCCGTGCAGGTGCAAGGTGGGCGCCTGGATTTGGGCACCCATCCGGTGGGCGTACCGTATGCCGTCGGGCCGCAGCGCCGACCGCAGGAACCAGCGATGGTACTCAAGGGCTGAGTGGGCAACCGATGGGACGCCCATAGCGGCCCGGTAGCGGTCCTCGGTTTCCTTGTCCGGCCAGCCGGGGCCCGACCACGCGTGCAGCATCTGCCCGACCTGCTCGGCGTCGTTGCGGACCAGCCGCGACTCGGGCAGCACCGGCAACTGGAAGCCGAGTGTGTACCCGTGGCGCCAGCCGTGGTGGGCCGGGCCGGCCAGCATGGTCGCGCGCATGCGCAGCGGGTGGGCCACCGACACGACCGCAAGCCGCCGCACCACCTTGGGGTGGTAAGCGGCCATGGTCCAGGCCACCAGGCCGCCCCAGTCATGGCCGACAACCACGGCGTTGGCCTCGCCAAGCGCCCTGATCAGCCCGGCCGCATCCGAAGCGGCGGTGATCAGGTCGTAGCCGCGGGGTGGCTTGTCGCTGCCGCCGTAACCACGCATGTCGGCGGCAACCGCACGGAATCCGGCGGCGGGCAGCGACGTGAGCTGCCGCCGCCATGTCCACCAAAACTGCGGGAAACCGTGCAGCATCAGCACGAGCGGTCCCTCGCCGGCCTCGGCGATGTGGAAGCGCCTGCCGTTCGCGCTGACCGGCCGGTGCGACCATGGGCCGTCGATGTAAATGGCCGAGCCGCCGCTGGCTGGCATCAGGTCACCTGGGTGCCTGATGGCAAGGCCTCGGGTACCTGATCCTCCCGCCGCAGCAGTGCCAGGTCGCCCTGCACCGATTCCCTGGTCTGGCGCAGGCCGGTCATGCGCTTGATCTTGAGGTACACGACTCCGGCGGCGGCGGCGATCAGCACGACGCACACGGCGGCCACGATCAGGAACGACGCCCAGTCCCAGATGCCGACCGTCTGCAGGCCATAGGCGAGCGCGAAGCACAGCATCACAAGAACCAGGAAGGCGGTGAAGACGGCGGTGGCTATCAGCCCCGCGGACAGGCCCAGACGGCGCGCGTCGGCGCGAAGCTCCACCTTGGCGAGGTCGACCTGGTACTTGACCAGCTGGGTCAGATCATTGACCGCATGCGAAACGAGGTCGCCGACCGACCGGCTATCGTCTTTCGCCGGCCTTGCGGTTGCGGGCTCGGCCATCGTTCTCTTCCCTCCTGCGCCCGGATGCTGGATCGCGCAGGCTGCCTCCGTGCGGCGCCCCCCGCCGCCGCGCGTGACCACGGCTGAATGGGGGCCCGGCCAGAACCGTCGCGCTGCAGTAACGAGCCGCCTACGGCAAGAGATCCTACGGGATCATCATCCCGCCGCCGGGCGGCACACTCGGCGGTTGCCCTGGCGGCGTGTTCGGCCGCCCTCGGCACGCACTGGAAAGTGCCAGGGAACAAGCGAGCGGCGCTCCCGCGGGAGCGCCGCCGCTGCACGTCAGGCCCGGGTTACCAAGCGCACATCAAGTGTGCCGGACGGCCCGCCGCCGCGAGCACCGTTGTCGGTGCCACACACCGCGGCTGACTGCCCTGGCTCGCCTCCCGCGGCTGGTCGCGCGTGGGTGCCCGGTCGCCGTGCCAGACCCGTAGGTCCGTGACACCTTTGTACGACGGATCGGCCGGGATGCATAGAGCTTGCCTGGCAAGAATTGGTGATCTTGATTGATCGCGCCGTTTACATTCCCGCAGCCACATTGCTGCAGGCACAGCCGTCACAGCGCTACACAGTACTGAACGACAGTACCGGCCACCCCCGCTGCGCGGCGATGCGGCGCAGCGCGCGGTCGGGGTTGACCACCCGGGGATGACCGACCACCTCGAGCATGGGCAGGTCCGTCACCGAGTCGGAGTAGGCATAGCAGTGCGGCAGCGAGTACCCCCGCTGCTCGGCCAGCTCGCGGACCTGGGTGGCCTTGGCCTCGCCGTAGGCGTAGAACTCCATCTCGCCCGTGTAGTGACCGTCGGCGATCCGCATCCGGGTGGCGATGACCGATTCCACGCCCAGCAGTGCGCCGATCGGGGCCACGACCTCATGGCCGGACGTGGAGACGATGATCACGTCCTGGCCGGCGCCGCGATGCTCGGACAGCAGCTCTCGTGCCTCTGCGTAGACGTAGGGCAGGATCAGGCTCTCCAGGTTCCGGGTGACGATCTCGATCACCCGGTCGGCGGGCCAGCCCCGGCATGTCTGGCCGACCTGCTCGCGGATCTTCTCCATCCGCCGGTGGTTGGCCCCGCCCAGCTGGAACAGCACCTGGGCCAGGCCGCCCCGGACCACATCGGTGCGGCTGAGCAGGCCATGCCGATAGAAGGAAGGGCCGAACGCCAGCGTGCTCGACTTGGAGATGATGGTCTTGTCGAGGTCGAAGAACGCGGCCGCCACCGCCGGCCCCGATATTGGCCGCCATACGCCCTCGACGGGAGTGCCCACGATCCGGCAGCATAAGCCCGAACACGGTAATCCATGGCATCTCCGCGTAGTCGATTGGTAACTTGGCCTTACCTACATCTATGCTTCTATGGAAGACGGTTCTGGCGTCCGCACCCGGACCTGGACCGTGCGGCGACCCCGGCTCTCCCCCCCGGCCGGGGTCGCCCCTTTTTACGCGGCGGTTCTGCCTGCTCGCAGCGGCTGCTGCTTCGCCCAGACCCGGGGTGCTAGCCCGGGGGCCGAGCCTCCGGAACCCCCACGGTGCGCCGGCTGAAGCTCCTCCCGAGCCGATCCCGTCGGCACCCAGGCCCCTGAGATCCCCGCTTGAACCGCACTTCTGCCGCGATCACTCCGGCAGGCTCTGGACATTACGTTCTGTCGCGGTCACGCCCGCCGTTGACCCGCCCCCGATGACGAGACCGTGTCCCAGCCGGGGCCTCCCCAGCGCACCCGTTCTGGGGCAGATTCGCTGGTCAGCGCGGTTGCGCTGGAACCAGCGCGCCCGGGTCGGTGGGGTCCGCGCACAGTCGGCCGGCCCCGTTCGTCGGTCATGAGGTCTCTGGCTGGCTACCGCGCGCTACTCGCTGTTGTGGCGATTCGTGGCACGCCTGATGCGGCGCCGGGGGTGGCGCCGGGGCCACACTTCTAGCACCTTTCGGTCTGCAACCGGCAGCACGGGCCTGCCTGGCCCGCCTAGCTGGCCCTTTCACGTTCTGTGAGCATATTTAGGGCTAAAGGTATAGTAAATGGTTCGGTCGTGTGCAAAGAACTGCCGGGCCCCGATGACCACGGCCGGTGACCGTATCTAGTTACAAATGGCCAGTTTGTATCTCATAGAGGTATCAAATTCACATCTATCACGTATACGGAAACCGTCGTCATGGCGCCGGACCGTGTCGGGGCCCGAGCCAGCGGCTGCGGCTTCGCTCAGACTGTTTCGGGCTGGCGCTGGCGCCCAGCGAGCCTAGGAGCGGGGCCCGGCAATCCGCGCGGCGTCGTGGCGGATAGGCTTCGAGTTGATCACAATGGGTGACTGTGCCGGTGGCGGCCGCGTCGGCGTCGCCCGGGGGCGTGGTGGGCCCCGGGGCGTGGGCGAGCAGGGTGCGCAGCAGCAGAAGCGCGCCTTGCTTGGCAAGCGGCTCGTTGCCGGTGCCGCACTTCGGCGACTGGATGCAGGACGGGCATCCGGCTTGGCACTCGCAACCGGTGATGGCCTCGGCCGTAGCGGTCAGCCACTCCCGCGCCATCGCAAACCCCCGCTCCGCGAAGCCGGCTCCGCCCTCGTTCCCGTCGTAGACGAACACGGTCAGCAGGCCGGTGGCAGGATGCAGGTCAGCGGACACGCCGCCGATATCCATCCGGTCGCAGGCCGCGAACAGCGGCAGCAGCCCGATAGCGGTGTGCTCGGCGGCGTGTGCGGCACCGGGCAGGTCCACCCCCTGGTCCAGCAGCGCGTTCCGCTGGCCTGCCGAAATCGTCCACCAGACGGCGCGGGTACGCAGCGTGCGCGGCGGCAGGTCGAGGGCCTCCTCGCCGAACGGCTGGCCGGTCTCTGGGTTGCGCCGGGTGAACGAGGTGACCTGGCGGACCACCTCGACCTCGCCGAAATGCACGGCACCGGGTCCCCACGCCTGCCGCCGCTGTTCGGCGACCACGTCGATCCCGGTGATTTCCCTGGCCGACGTGGCATAGCCGGGGTCCTGCGCCTCCACGATCGCGACGCCCTCGGCCAGGTCAAGCCGGGTTACCAGGTATGGCTCGCCCTGATGGAGATACACAGCACCGGCGTGCACGAGGAAGTGCGCGGACGGCTGGTCAACGGTTCCCACCAGCCGCCCGGTACCGCCTTCAACGATCTTGACCGGGTAGCTGCCCTCACCGCGCAGGCCCGGGCCATTGGCCCAGCCGCGCCGGGTCCAGTACAGCCGGTGCCCACGCCGGCGCAGCATGCCGCTGCCGACCAGGCTCTGCGCGGTCGCCGCGGCGGACGGGCCGAACAGGGCCAGGTCGGCGTCGGTGAGCGGCAGCTCGGCCGCGGCGGCACAGAGATGGGGCCCCAGCACATAGGGGTTTTCCGGGTCGAGGACGGTGGCCTCGACCGGCCGGTTCATGAGCATCTCGGGGTGGTGCACCAGGTAGGTATCGAGGGGATCGTCCCTGGCGATCATGACCGCCACCGCGGGCTGGCCTTCCCGGCCGGCCCGTCCTGCCTGCTGCCACAGCGCCGCCCGGCTGCCCGGCCATCCCGCGATCAGCACCGCGTCCAGCCCGCAAATGTTGACGCCCAGCTCAAGAGCGGTGGTGGCGGCCAGGCCCAGGAGTGACCCGGTCCGCAGCGCTTCCTCGAGTTCCCGCCGGTCAGCGGGCAGGTAGCCAGAGCGATACGCGGCAACCCGTCCCGCCCGCGACGGCGCATCCTGCGTCCGTGACAGGCCAGCCCCAGCCAGCGACGGCCCGGGCACAGCCCGCGACGGCCCCGTCTCCGCCTGCGGCGGCCCGGCTTCCGCCGGTGATGGTCCGGCCCGCGACTTCCCCAGCCTCGTGCGCGAGGACCGGCCGGACAGTGCGCGCTTGGCGGCGATCGCCACCGTTTCGGCGCCGCGCCGAGACCGGGTGAAGGCGAGGCCCCGGACGTCGTGCGCCACCAGGTCGGCCAGCAGCGTGGCGGCCTCGGCGGTCGCCGGCCAGGCGGACGGGAGCGCCTCCCTCCCCCCGGGCCGTGGTCAGCGGCGGCTCCCAGAGGCCGAACGTCAGCGGCCCGCGCGGGGCCCCGCTCTGCGTGATTTCCTCGGCGTCCGCACCGGTGAGCAGGCGGGCACAGGTACCTGGTTCGCTGACCGTGGCCGAGGCGAGCAGGAACACCAGGTCAGCTCCGCTGGCACCGGCACGCACCCGGGCCGGGTGACGGCGGGCGTGGTAGGCCGCCACCCGCCGCAACCGGCGCAGCACGTGCGCCACATGGGAGCCGAACACGCCGCGGTAGCCATGGCATTCGTCCACGATCACGTACTCGAGGCGGCCGAAGAACTCCCCCCATCGCGAGTGCCGCGGCAGCAGGCCATGGTGGAGCATGTCCGGGGTGGTGAGCAGGTAGTTCGCCCGGGTCCGCGCCCGCTCCCGCTCGGCGCTCAGGGTGTCGCCGTCCACCACGGCCGCGCATACCCCGGGGATGCCGAGCGCCCGCACCGCGCGCAGCTGATCGGCGGCGAGCGCCCTGGTCGGGGCCAGGTAGAGGACCGTGCTCCCGCCCAGCACCGAGGTGAGGGCGGGCAGCAGATAGCCCAGCGATTTGCCCGAGGCGGCGGGCGTGGAGATGATCACGTTCCGGCCCTGGTGCGCGTGCTCGGCCATGACCGCCTGATGGGCCCATGGCCGGACGACACCGGCCCGGGACAGCGCCTGGGTGATCTCGTCCGGCACCCAGTCCGGCCACGCAACGCCCTCCCCGGGGCGGCCAGGGATCTCCTCGACGTGCATCAGCCGGCCGGACCGCGCCCCGCGGCGCAGGATCCGCGCCGCGGGGACCGTTTCCCGCCCGCCGAGTTGCCTCATGCCAGGTCCCATTATCTGCCTGCCCGCGGGAGCCGGGATGGGGGGTGCGGGCGCCGGCTTTCAGTGTGTCACTCATCCGCGAACAAGTTGCGGAATTCGCGCCATTACCTCGATTGATGTCGCCAGCGGACAAGATACGACGCTGCCGCCGCCCTGCGTGCGGGCGGCGGCAGCGTCGGTCCCCCGGTGAGGGCTACGGCATGGTGACCGGCCCGCTCCCGTTCACGAGGAAGTGGAAGGCGACCGGCGCCTTGGCCATGGAGCACTTGCCCGCGCTGTTGCGGGCCGCGATGCCCAGGATGTTCACCGTGGCCTTGCCTGAGCCGGTGACTCCCTTGTACGCGCCGGTGCCGTTGCCGAGCGTGTAGGTCGCGGTCTGGGTGATGGTGAGCAGGCAGGTGGTCGGGTCGAAGTGCTGGCTCCCGCCGGTCTTCTTGTGCACCAGCTTCAGCGTCCCGTTGGAGAACGTGAGCGTGTCGGTGTTGTGCGCCCCCGAGGTGTCCACGCCGGCGGCGGTGAACGCGCCGTAGGCGATCGCGCTGGACTTGTTCGTTCCCGACGTGGACATGAGCTGGAAGCTCTCGGTCTTGGTGACCGCGTGGCTGCTGGCCGCGGCGATCCCCGTGCCGCCGAGCAGGGCGATGGCGCTGGCCGCGAGTGCGGCCGAGGTGATGATCTTGCGCATTCCTGGGTCCCCTTCAGTTGTGTCTGCTGGCCAGCGGCGCCCGTTGGCCGGGCTGGTCAGCGTCGTTGACGGACCAAGAGTGCACAAGCCAGGCGCACCGGCGCATCGGCAGCCATACGTATTCGAAGCTGCGGAAATTGACTATGTGGTGCCTTGGCCCTGCCCGCCCGGCATCGTCCGCGCTGGCGGACGATTGCTGCCGCCGCCCTTAGCAAGGACGGCGGCAGCTTGGCGGGTTACCCGGACCTGCTACGGCAGGGTGACCGGGCCGCTTGCGTTGATGACCTGGTGGAAGGCGACTGGTGCCTTGGTTTGTGAGCACTTGCCCGCACTGTTACGTGCCCCGATGGCCAGGATGCTCAGCTGGTACTTCCCGTTGCCGGTGATCCCGGAGTAGCTGCCGGTGCCGCCGGTGAGCGTGTAGGTGCCGTGCTGGTTGATGGTGAGCAGACAGGTCTTCGGGTTGAAGGACTGCTTGCCCGTGCCCTTCGAGTGCTTGAGGCTGATCGTGCCGTTGGCGAACACGAACTTCGCGGTGTTGCCGTTCTGGGCCTCGTGGTCGACCCCGGGAGCGGTAAAAACGCCGCTGGCGATGAGGCTGCTGGTCGACGAGGTTGCCGACGTCGACATGAACTGGAAGTTCTCGGTCCCGGTCGTCGCCGAGTGGGTGCCGGCGACGGCAACCCCCGTGCCGCCGATCACTGCCGCGGCCGCGGCCGCGACCGCGGCCGAGGTGATGATCTTGCGCATTGCTGGGTCTCCTTCAGTTCTGGCGCTGCCAGGTGCCCCCGTCGGTCTGGGCTGGTCAGCGCCGTTGACCAGCCCAGACTGCCCAACGCCGAAGGATCGGCACATCAGCAGTGATACGTATTCACGCGTGCAGAAATTGACTATGCGGCGCGGCCGGGCCGCGCACCTGCGCCCCGCCCGTGGGCCGTTTCGAGCCCGCTGTCCCGGTATCGACACAGTTATCCGGCGCGCGGGACACTTCATGCGTGGCGGGATCGTTGCCGATCGTAGGCAGGGGCGCGGAGCAGGCCGGCTTGTCCGCTGCGTATGCACGCGCGGCGGCGGGCCAGGCTCAGCTCCTGCTGATCACAGGCGCGGCTGGCATCGGCAAGACCAGGCTGGCAGAGGAGCTGGCCGACCGGGCTGAGGGGGCACAGATCCTGGCCGGGGAGTCCGCTCCGCTGGCCGGCGCGGCCCTGGCCTACGGCCCGTTCGTGGACGCGCTGGGAGCACACGCCGAATGGCTGCTGGCCGAGGACGGCCCCGGCGACATGCTCGCGGCGCGGCACCGCCGGTTCGTGCGCGTGCTTGCCCTGCTGACCGAGCTCGCCGCCGAGGCGCCGCTGGTTCTCATCCTGGAGGATCTGCACTGGGCGGACGACTCCTCCCGCGAGCTACTGGCGTTCCTGGCGGTCCGGCTTCGCCAGGCGCCGGTGCTGATCGCGGCCACCCTGCGTGCGGACGACCTGGGCGGTGACGCCCGGCGCTGGCTCGCGGAACTGGAGCACCGCCCGGCGGTGACGCGGCTGCGGCTGGGCCGGCTCGCCGATACCGAGATCAGCGAGCTGGTCACCGGCTTGCTCCCGGCCGATGCCAGTACCGACCAGGTGGCGGCGGTTGTCTCGGCCGCCGAAGGCAACCCGCTCTACGCCAGGGAACTCGCGAGCGCGGGGCCGCACGAGGCGCCCTCCTCGATCGCCGGTGCGGTGCTCGCGAAGGCGGCTGGCCTCACGCCGGCCGCCCGGGCGCTGGTGGACCAGGTCTGCGTGGCTGACGGGGGGATGTCCCACGGACTGCTGGCCGCCACCGTCGGGCTTCCTGAGGAGGAGCTGCTCGACTCGGCGCGGCAGGCGGTCGGCTCGGGACTGCTGCGCGCCCGCGGCGACGGCTACGCTTTCCCGCACGCGCTGATCCGGCAGGTGCTTTACGCTGATTTGCTCCCAGGTGATCGCCACAGGCTGCACCGCCGTCTCGCTGGAGCTCTCGCTGCGCGAGCAGACGCTGACCCTGGGCTCCTCGCTCAGCACTGGCACCTGGCCGCGTGCCCCGATCAAGCGGCTGCCGCGGCCGTCGTGGCCGCGCGCCGCGCGGTGTCGGCACGGGCTTATCCGGAGGCCGACCGGTACTACACGCTGGCCATCGACCTGGCGCGGTGGCTCCCGGCGGCAGGTCCCGGCCTGCTGGAAGAGGCGGCGCAGGCCGCCAGCTGGGCCGGGGATCCGGACCGGGCCGCGGAGTGGCTGGCGGCTGCGCTGGCCGAGTCCGGTGCCGCAGCGCCGTCCGACCGGGCCAGGCTGCTGGAGCGGCTGGGGCGGTACCGGTGGGAGGCAGGCGACCCACGTGCCGCCGTGGATGCCACCGAGCAGGCTGCAGCGCTGCTCCCCGAGGGCCAGCCGTCTGCCCTGCGGGCCCGCGTCCTGGCCGCGCTAGCCACCCGCCGGATGCTGCTGGGCGAGTACGGCGAGGCGCTGCCGCTCGCCGAGCGGGCGGTTACCGAGGCGCAGCAGGCCAATGCGATCGCGGAGCAGGCCCACGGACTGGCCACATTGGGCATCATCCGGGCACAGCGCGGCGAGCTTGACGCCGGGATGGCGGCCCTGCACACGTCCTTCGCCCTCGCCCGGCAGGCCGGCAGCGTCGAAGACGTTGTCCGGGCCGCGGCCAATCACATGTACCTGCTGTGCACGGCCGGCCGGTTCGCCGAAGCGCTCGAGGTCGCCCGCGACGGTCAGCGGGCCGCCAGGTCCCTCGACGCCCCGCCTGCGGCGACGGCGTCCCTGGACAACAACACCGCGGCGGTGCTGACCGCAACCGGGCGGTGGGCGGAAGCCGGCCAGCTACTGGCTGAGCTGGTTGGTGAGTCACCGGCGAACGCAACCAGGTACCTGCAGTTGCTGCAGCTGGAACTGGCGGTCGGCCGGGGCGACAGTGAGCAGGCGGCGAAGCTGACGACGACGCTGGAAAAAGCGCCGTCCGACCCCAGGCTCATCGGCCCGCTCCACTCCTGCCTCGCCGAGCAGGCGCTCAACGCGGGCGACCCGGCCACCGCTGCCGAGGAGGTGCTGGACGGGCTCGCGGCGCTGGAGGGCGCGGCGATGGCCGAGGAGGAGATGCGGCTGCTCGCCGCGGGCGCCCGGGCCGCCGCCGACCTGGCCGCGCTCCCCGCCGCGGCCCAGCCCCGGGGGCTTACCGAGCTTTGGGAAGAGGTGGCGGTCACCTTTCCCGGCCAGGCCCGGGCCATCGTGGCCGCCGATGGCGGTGGCCTGCCGGGCGTTGCCGCCTTCGGGGCGCTCGCGGCTGCCGAGTATGCCCGACAGCAGGGGACCGATAACCGGGCGACCTGGCGCGCCGTGGCCGACGGCTGGCAGGTGGCCGGCCAGCCGTACCGCGAGGCGTATGCGCGGCTGCGGGAGGCCGGGGCCGCTGTCCGGGCCGGGCGGCGCGCACAGGCCGCCCGTGCCCTCGCCGCCTGCCAGGAGCTGGCCAGCGAACTCCCGTCGGCGCCGCTGCTCAGCATGGCCCGGGAACTGGCCCGCCGGGCCAGGCTGGCCGACCGCGCGGCGCCGCCGAAAAGCCCGGCCGCGGCCTCAGCCAGGTTCGATCTCACCGGCCGGGAGACCGAGGTGCTCGCCCTGCTGGTCAAGGGGGACAGCAACCGCCAGATCGCCCGGGCGCTGTTCATCAGCGAACGCACCGTTGCCGTGCATGTCTCCCGGATCCTTGACAAGCTTGGGGTGCGAAACCGCACCGAAGCGGCGACGGTCGGCGCGCGGCTGGTCCCGGCCCACGCGTCTCCTCCGGTCGGCCATGAGCGAGCCGAGGAGGACCCGTGGCGCCCCTGAAGCTGCAAATCGGGACTGACTCGTTTCCCTGGATCATCAAGGGCGTGGACTATCAGGCGCTGGCCGGGCAGCTGGCCGGGGCTACCGGCCCGGTCGTGGTGCCGGTCACCTCTCCGCTCCAGGGGCGGCTTGTGCTGTCCACGGCTGCCGGAAGCGCCGCCCTTTCCCAGCCCGATGCCATGGGCTGGAATCCCAGCGACACCCCCCTGCCGGCGTTCCCGGTCCTCTACACGCCGTCGGGGACCACGCCAACCGCCGCTGATCCTGGGCTCTGGCTGGAGACAGGCACCGACGTCGCGGCGTTGGAGCAGAAGATCGTGACCGCGATGAGCACGGACGGCTCGCTCAGCGTCGCGTTCTGGCAGGGGATGTTCCGCGGCCAGGTTGTGCTGCGCGGGGCCACGCTCCCTTACGCTGTCCTGTGCCCCCAGGCACCGACGGCCTGACCGGCGGCGGAGACGGAACAGACGCGTCAATTCTGGGGCGCTGTCCGTAGGCGGGATGCCGCGAAGCGTGAACTCGTGTAGACATGACGTCAGTGCGTGGTTCAACGCGCGACGGGGCGCCGGCGCCCTGAGGGAAGGGCAATGGTGGCGGCACGTGAGCGCGTGCCTGCTGAACAGGAGAGACCGCATGATGCGGGAGGATTTGTGGACCTGAAGCTGGAGCATCACACGACGGACGGGATCGAGGTTGTCGACGTCGAGGGCGAGATCGACGTCTATACCGCCCCGCGGCTGCGTGAGCTTCTCATTGACCTGGTCAACAACGGCCACTACCAGCTCGTGGTGAACATGGAGAAGGTGGAGTTCCTCGACTCCACCGGCTTGGGCGTGCTCGTCGGCGGGCTCAAGCGCGTGCGTGCCCACGATGGCTCACTGGACCTGGTGTGCACGCAGGAGCGCATACTCAAGATCTTCAGGATCACCGGGCTGACGAAGGTCTTCGGCATCCATGACAGCGTGGACGAGGCCATCGCAGCACGGAAGTCGGAGAAGTGACGCCCCGCTGCAGCTGACCAATGGCCACCGTCGAGATGACATTTACGCCGCTGCCTGCGCACGTGCGCACGGCGCGGCTCGTTGCCACCGCCGTGGCCAGGCGCAGCGGCGTGGCGGAAGCGCTACTTGACGAGGTCCGCCTCGCCGTGGGCGAGGCATGTTCCCGTGCCGTCGAGGTACACCAGGAGCACTGCCCGGCCGAGCCGGTCCGGGTCGCACTGACCGGCGCCGACAAGCGGTTCGAGGTCGTCGTGACCAATACCGCGGCGAACGACGACGGAATGGAATGGTCGGCGATCAGTGACCCAGGGCCGGACGGCCAGGGACTGCCCGCCGCCCTGCCAGGTGAACTCGGGCTGGCCGTCATCGCGGGGCTGGCGGACGACGTGCAGGTATCGCGGACCGGCGACGGCCTCAGCATCCGGATGAGCTGGCCCTCCGAGGAGTAATCCGGCGGGTGGCCCGCGGTGCTCGCCGGGCGCTGCATCCTGCTCGCTGCGGCCCGCTCTGCTGGCCTGGGGGGCGACTAGCGGGGTGGTGAACGGAGGTCGTCGCCAAGGATTCTGAGGGGTGCACTCGTCCTTACGGGCAGGCGGACGGTGGGCGCATACGGCACCGTTTTATGGTTTCCTTGGGCGTGACCGAACGCATTGCGTCGCGGTGACGGACTGACCCCGCCTCGCCATCCCGTGGCGAGCATGCGTAGACTCCCGGAACTGTCCTGGTGGCATCAGCCTTTAGCAAGCACCTCACTCCTGGATGCCATGGCAGTGACCCGGAGGGGCGAATAAGCGCGCGCAACGACGTGTGCGCTGTCAAGGAGGACAGATGGCAAGGCAATACCTCGCCGCAGGCGGTGGGGCGGTCAGTGTAACCGGCAGCAACCTGACCCTGGTTGTTGTCGTTGCAGTGGTCGCGCTGCTCGCGCTTGCCGTGGCTGGCGTGCTGGTGCGGGAGGTTCTCGCCGCGGACAAGGGCACCGCGAAGATGCAGGAGATCTCTCAGGCGGTCCAGGAGGGTGCCGCGGCATACCTGCGGCGGCAGTTCCGCACGCTCGGCGTGTTCGTCGTACTGATCTTCTTCGTGCTGCTGCTGCTGCCCGCTGATTCCACCGACGTGCGGTGGGGGCGATCGGCCTTCTTCGTCGTCGGTGCCGTGTTCTCGGCGCTGACCGGCTTCACCGGCATGTCGCTCTGCGTGCGTGGCAACGTCCGGGTGGCCGCCGCGGCGCGGGAGAGCGGTGAGCGCAAAGCGATGCGTATCGCCTTCCGCACCGGCGGCGTGGCCGGCATGTTCACGGTGGGGCTTGGGCTGTTCGGCGCCGCAATAGTGGTGCTCATCTATAAGGCGAACGCCCCGAACGTGCTGGAGGGCTTCGGCTTCGGCGCCGCGCTCCTTGCGATGTTCATGCGGGTCGGTGGCGGTATCTACACCAAGGCCGCCGACGTCGGCGCCGACCTCGTCGGCAAGGTCGAGAAGGGCATCCCCGAAGACGACCCGCGCAACGCCGCCACGATTGCCGACAACGTCGGGGACAACGTGGGTGACTGCGCGGGCATGGCCGCCGACCTGTTCGAGTCCTACGCGGTCATGCTGGTGGCCTCGCTGATCCTCGGGAAGGTCGCGTTCGGGAACTACGGACTGATCTTCCCGCTGATCGTGCCGATGCTCGGCGTCATCACCGCGGTGATCGGCATCTTCGTGGTGAGTCCCCGTAAGGGCGACCGCAGCGGCATGACGGCCATCAACCGTGGCTTCTTCGTGTCCGCGGTCATCTCGCTGATCCTCGTCATCGGCGCCGCGTTCCTGTATCTGCCCGACAAGTTCAGCAAGCTGACGGGGGTCACCCAGCTCGGCATCCTGCGTCACAGCGGCGACCCGCGCTGGCTGGCGATCGGCGCGGTCGTCATCGGGCTCGTGCTGGCCAGCACCATCCAGCTGCTGACCGGCTACTTCACCGAGACCAACCGGAGGCCGGTGCAGGAAATCGGCGAAAGCTCCCTCACCGGCGCCGCGACCGTGATCCTGTCCGGCGTGGCGACCGGCATGGAGTCGGCCGTCTACGCCGCGCTGCTGATCGGCGGGGCGGTGTACGGTGCGTTCCTGCTCGGCACCGGCAACGCGACGCTCGCGCTGTTCGCGGTGGCGCTGGCCGGTACCGGCCTGCTCACCACGGTCGGCGTCATCGTCTCGATGGACTCGTTCGGCCCGGTGACCGACAACGCTCAGGGCATCGCGGAGATGTCCGGCGACGTCACGGGCGAGGGCGCGGTAGCGCTGACCCACCTGGACGCGATCGGCAACACCACCAAGGCGATCACCAAGGGCATCGCGATCGCCACCGCGGTGCTGGCGGCCACGGCCCTGTTCGGCGCGTTCCGCACCGCGGTCGTAGGCGCGCTTGGCAAGGCCGCGGCCACGTTCAGCCTGTCGGTCGATAGGCCGAACGTGCTGGTCGGCGTGATTGTCGGCGGCGCGGTGGTGTTCATGTTCTGCAGCCTGCTCATCCGCGCCGTGGGCCGGGCCGCGCAGCGGGTGGTCGTCGAGGTGCGTGAGCAGTTCCGGCTGCACCCGGGGATCATGGACTACACCGAGAAGCCCGAGTATGGCCGGGTGGTGGACATTTGCACCGCGGACTCGCTTCGCGAACTGGCCACGCCGGGGCTGCTGGCGGTGCTGACGCCCATCGCCGTCGGGTTCGCGTTCGGTTATGCCCCGCTCGGCGCGTACCTGGTGGGCACCATCGCGGTCGGGGTCTTGATGGCGGTCTTCCTGGCCAACTCCGGCGGCGCCTGGGACAACGCCAAGAAGCTGGTCGAGGACGGCAATTTCGGCGGCAAGGGCTCCGAAGCGCACGCCGCGACCGTCACAGGCGACACGGTCGGCGACCCGTTCAAGGACACCGCGGGCCCGGCGATCAACCCGCTGATCAAGGTCATGAACCTGGTCTCGCTGCTCATCGCCGCCAGCGTGGTCAAGTACAGCCACAACGTGGGCCTGCGCACCGGCGTGGCGCTTGGCGCGATAGCCATTGTGGTGGCCGCCGTCGTGATCTCCAAGCGGCGCTCGTCCAGCCTGTCGTCCAGCGGGCCGGAACAGCCTGCCGCGATCGGCGGCGCGCAGAGCCCGGACGGCTCGCACGCGATCGACTCCGGTTCCGGGACGAATGGCACCGGCGGCGCTCCGGCAGAGCAGCCGACGACCCGGGCCAGCGGCTGACGGCAGAACACGGCGCCGGACGGCCCGGACGGGATAGCCCGCCCGGGCCGTCCGGCCTTTCGGGCCCGGGCGCCGCGGGCAACGGAAAGGGGGGAGAGCGCACATGGCAGATGCCGCGCGCACCCTGCTGGTGCTCCGCCACGCCAAGGCCGCTGGGGAGCCTGGCGTGAACGACATGCGGCGCCCGCTGACCGGCCGTGGCCGGCGCACCGCCGACGAGGCGGGCCGGTGGCTGCTGGCGCAAGGCCTCGGGCCCGACCGGGTGGTCTGCTCATCGGCGCAGCGGACCCGGGAGACCTGGGCGCGAGTGTCCGCCGCGCTCGGCACGGCAGCGCCGGACCCTGACGCCGTGACGTTCGACCGGCGCGCGTACGACGCCGATGCCCAGGGACTGCTCTACCTGGTCGCCGAGCAGCCCGACGAGGCCGGCGTGGTGATGACGGTGGGCCACAACCCGGCGTCGCACCAGCTTGCCGCGGAACTCACCAGCCGCCGCGACTTCGCGTTTCCCCCCTGCGCCCTCGCGGTGATCAAGCTCACCGCACACTGGGCCGACGCAGCCCCCGGTCACGGCGAACTGGCCGCCCTCTGGACCCCCGCTTAGCCGTCGGCGGCGTGGGCCTCGTCGCGGGACACGCCGAGCAGGTAGAGCACGGCGTCCAGGTGGGGCACGGTGACCGAGGCGTCGGCCGCGTCCCGCACGACCTGTTTGGCGTTGAAGGCGACGCCGAGGCCGGCGGCGGCGATCATGTCGAGGTCGTTGGCGCCGTCCCCGACCGCGACCGTCTGGCTGAGCGGGACGCCAGCCCGCGCGGCGAACTGCCGTAGCGCTTCGGCCTTGCCCGCCCGGTCGATGACCGGCCCGGCCAGCTTGCCGGTCAGCTTCCCGGCGGCGATCTCGAGCGTGTTGGCGGCCGCGTAGTCGAGGCCGAGTTCGGCGGCGAGCCCGTCGGTGATCTGGGTGAACCCCCCGCTTACGATGCCGCAGCGGAACCCAAGGTGCTGCAGGGTCTTGATCAGGGTGCGGGCACCCGGCGCCAGCCGGATCCGCTGGCGGACCTCGTCAAGGGCCGAGACATCCAGGCCGGCCAGCAGCGCGACCCGCTCCCGGACCGAGGCCGCGAAGTCGGTGTCGCCGCGCATGGTCGCCTCGGTGATCTTGGCGACCTGCTCGGCGCAGCCGGCCCGCGCCGCCAGCAGGTCGATCGCCTCACCGGAGATGAGCGTGGAGTCCACATCCATCACGATCAGGCGCATGGCCCGCCGGTGCAGCCCGCCGCGCTGAACCGCCACGTCCACCCGTTGTTGCGTCGCCTCGCTGGTCAGTGCCGCACGCAGCAGGTCCGGGTCGGCGCCCGACACGTCCAGTTCGATGCAGGTGACCGGCCGGTCGGCGAGCCGGTCGATCCGGTCGATGTTCGCCCCGCTCGCCGCGATCCGCCCGGCGATGGCCGCCACCGCGCTCGGCCGCAGCGGGCTGCCGAGGACCGTGACGTGCAGCCGGCCACGCCGCGGCGGCGGCTCGCCCCAGCCGGTGGTGATCTCCGCCTCCATGTCCAGGTCGGCCGCGAGCGCGCGGACCGCGCGGTGGATCGCGGTGAGATCCGGCTCACCGTCGCTGCCGAGCAGGACGCCGAGCACGAGGCGGCCACGGATGACCACCTGCTCGATGTCGAGCACCGCCAGTTCGTGCGCGGCAAGGTTGGTGAAAAGCCTGGACGTGACCCCCGGCCGGTCCCGGCCGGTGAGGGTCACCAGGATCGTAGTGGGCCCATTCATCGCGCGTAACGCTACCGCCGCCAGAACCCCATTCCGGCCGCCGGGCCTCCCGAAGCCAGGGAGGCCCCCAGGGCCGACCGCCCGCGAGGGAGGCAGAAAGCTCAGGGGAGCAGCAGGTGTACGTCGCCGAACTCGTGCCAGAGGTACTCGTGCTCGATGGCCGCCGCATAGCACCGGCGCAGCAGGGGCTCCCCGGCGAATGCGTTCAGCATATGAAGGTGCGAGGAACGCGGTTCGTGGAGTCCGGTGAAGAGCCCATCGACCATGTGCACGCCTGTTTCCGGGGTCACCACGTGATGCGTCCAGCCCGACGCGGCCGCCAGTTCGCCGCCCGGGCCATTCAGCGCGGCGGACTCCAGGGCACGCACGACCGTGGTGCCGACCGCGATCACCCGGCCGCCGGCCTGGCGGGTCATGGTCACCAGGCGGGCGGTGGCGGGCGGCACGTCGAACGGTTCGGGATAGGGCTGCTCGTCGCCTTCCAGCGAGGACACCCCCGTGTGCAGAGTGATCGGCGCGATCGTGACCCCGCGGACCACCAGCCTGGCGATGATCCCGGTGGTGAACGGCCGGCTGGCGCTGGGCATCTCGGCGCTGCCGGGGGTGGCGGCGAAAACGGTCTGGTACGCCTGTGCCGGCCAGTCCTGCTCGACGTAGGAGTAGTGAATGTAGCGGCCGTGGCGCAGCAGGTAGGGGACCACGGCGGTGGACAGCCGTACCCGCCACAGCCGTGCGGTGACCCGTTCCCGCAGGCTCAGCCGCGCGCCGCCGGGCAGGCCGAGTTCCTGGCCGGGGGAGCCACCGGGGTAGGGCTTGGTGGCGTGGCCGCTGGCGGCACGCAGTTCGGCCAGCCAGCTGCCGTCGGGCAGCGGCGTCGAGAAGTGCACGCTCAGCCCGCTGGGCCCGTAGGCGCAGCGGACCGCGGCGGGCAGCGTGCCCGAGGTGTTGACCACCAGCAGGTCCCCGGGGAGCAGCAGGCCGGGCAGGTCGGTGAAGGCATGGTGGGTGATCTCGCCGGACCGGCGGCTCACCAGCATCCGGACCCCGTCCCGGGAGATGCCTCTGGCCTCCGGCGGCTCCCTGGCCTCGCTGCCCGGCGGGAGCACGAAGTCGACCAGGACCGTCATGACAGCCCCGCTTCCGCGGCGGCACCGGCGGTGGCGGGCATGAGGTCGGCCGCGCGGTACCGCCCGCTCGGCATGCGCTCGGCGATAAGCCTGCGGAACGCGGGTACCACCGACTCGGGCAGCGGCCTGTCGGAGATGTCTTCGCCGGGGAAGGCCAGCTGGTGCATGTCGGTGCGCAGGTCGCCGGGATCCACCCGCCAGACCCGCACGGCGGCTTCCTCGGCCGCCAGCACGTTGCAGGCCTGCTCGAGGGCGGCCTTGGCGGCGCCGTAGCCGCCCCAGCCCGCATACGCCTCGATCGCGGCGTCGGAGGTGACGCTGAGCACGGCGCCGCCGCGCTCGCGCAAGGCCGGCAGCAGCAGCTGGGTGAGGGCGAGCGGGGCGATCACGTTGACCTCGAAGGCCGTGCGCAGCTCGTCCAGCGGGAAGTCGGAGACCGCGGGGAGCGGGCTGGGGCCCAGCGTCCCTGCGTTGTTGATCAGCAGGTCAGGGCCGCCCAGGGCGTCGGCCGCACGGCTCAGGTCGGCGCGGTGGGCGGCGTCGGTGACATCGCCGGGGAGCACGGTGACCACGGCACCGGCCGGCAGGCCGGCCATGGCCGCGTGTAGCGCCGCCCCGTCCCTGGCGTCGACGACGAGCCGGTACCCGTCTTCGGCCAGGGCGCGGGCGAGTGCCCGGCCGAGCCCCCGGGAGGCGCCGGTGACGACGGCGACCCGGCCGGGGCGGCCTGCCTGCGGGGCGATGTCGTTGACGCGTTGTGTTTCGGTCATGACAGCGACGTTAGGCGGGGCGGTTCGCCGGGGCATCGGGCCCGCGTAGCGGCCGGCCTGGGACATTGGTCCTAGGACCCGTGGCCGATCCCTGGCGCCGGTTGCGGCGGTAACGTCGCAGGTGTGGGTAAGGACAGATCCCGGGCTGGCGTTTCGCCCGGCCGCGCCAGGGGCGTCGCGCCCGGTCCCGGTGCGCCCGGTGCCGCTGTGCCCGGCGGTGTGCCCGGCGCCGGCCGGCCGGGGCGTTGCGGCTGGCGCCAGCGGTGGACCAGCGGGACGACCAGGACGAGGTACTCCGCCGGGTCAGCGCGGCGGTACTGGCGGTCACCCGTGAGCTGTCGGTCCGGGACGTGCTGCAGGTGATCGTCCGCTCGGTGCGCTCGCTGTCCGGCGCCAGGTACGCCGCCATTGGTATCCCCGACGACCGTGGCTCGTTCGCGGAGTTCGTGGTGGACGGTATCTCCGACCGGCAGCGGAAGGCGATCGGGCCGCTGCCACGCCAGCATGGCATGCTGGCGGTGATGCTCCGCGAGGGCCAGCCGCTGCGGCTCGCCGACATCAGGGCCGACCCCAGGTTCGAGGGCTGGCCGCATGCCCACCCGGAACTGGCCGACATCCTCGGTATGCCGATCAAGGACGGCGACCGGGTCCTCGGCTTCATCTTCGCGGCCAACAAGACCTCCGGGGACGGGTTCACCGACCGCGACGAGGAACTGCTGTCGCTGTTCGCCGCGCACGCCGCGCTCGCGCTGACGAACGCGCGCCTGTACGAACGCGCCCGCCAGCTTTCCGTGCTGGAGGAGCGCGCGCGGCTGGCCAGGGACCTGCACGACGCCGTGTCCCAGAAGCTGTTCAGCATCCGGGTCAAGGCGCGTGCGGCGTCGGTGCTCGCGGGCCGGGACCCGGCGGCCGGGAACCCGGAACGGGCCGCCGCCGAGATGGAGAGCGTGGCCGCCCTGGCCGGCGCCGCCCAGGCCGAACTGCGCGCGGTGATCGACGGGCTGGCGCCGCCGGAGATCTCCGCGGGCGGCCTGGCCGAGTCGCTGCGCAGGTACGCGCTGCTCGCGGGCAAGGCCCACGGGGTGCGGGTGAGTTTCGCCGCGGACGAGCTGCCGCCGCTCGGCGCGGACCGCGAAGCCGCGCTCTACCGGATCGCCCAGGAGGCGCTGCATAACGCGCTGCGGCATTCCGGTGCCAGCGAAGTCAGCATGACCGTGTGCGCGGCCCCCCGCCGGGTCACGCTGGAGGTGACCGACGAGGGCAGTGGTTTCGTTCCCGAGGTGGCCTCCGGCGGGCTTGGCCTGCCCTCGCTGCGGGAACGGGCCGCCGGGGCGGGTGCGTCGCTGGTGATCCGTTCCGCGCCCGGGCACGGTACAACCGTCCGGCTGGTCATGCCGGTGGACCGGGCCAGGCCGGCCGGTTCGGGAGGGCCAGCATGAAGAAGATCACGGTCCTGATCGCCGACGACCATCCGGTGGTCCGGCAAGGCCTCCGGGTGCTGCTCAGCCTGGAAGATGACATCGAGGTCGTGGGCGAGGCCGGGGACGGCACCGAAGCGGTCGAGCTGGCGGCGGCGCTGGTTCCCGACGTGATCCTGCTCGATCTCAAGCTGCCGGTCCTCGACGGCCTCGGCGTGCTCGCCGAGTTGCGCGACCGTGGGCTGCCGCCGCGCACCCTGGTCCTCACCAGCGTGGCCGACCAGGCCTCGGTCACCGTGGCCATGCGCGCCGGGGCGACGGGGTTCCTGTACAAGGACGTCGACCCGGACGCACTGGTCCGGGCGGTCAGGTCGGTGCACGACGGGCACACCGTCCTGGCACCCGAGGCGGCGGGCTCCCTGGTGCGATCCCAGGCCAGATCGGCGGCCGTGCGGGGGTTCGACGCGCTGACGGCCCGGGAGCGGGAGGTGCTCGCCCAGGTCGCGGAGGGCCGGTCCAACCGGGAGATCGCCCGCCTGCTGCACATGTCGGAGAAGACCGTGAAGACCCACGTGAGCTCGGTTCTCGCCAAGCTCGGCGTGGCCGACCGCACCCAAGCCGCGCTCTACGCGGTACGGAACACACCCGCCTGAGACGGCGCTCCCGATGCCCGCTGGAAAAGGCGGTGCGGGGTGCGGCTGGCAGTGAGCCGCATGCCGTAGGTTCATCCTGAAGGATGCCGCTGGGGACAGCGTGCCGCAGGAAGGAGCCGGATGTCCGACGAGGTGCTGCGGTTGTCTGGCGTCGGCGTCCGGCGGGGCGGCTCGATGCTGATCCGCGGCGTCACCTGGACGGTGCACGCCGACGAGCGCTGGGTGGTGATCGGCCCGAACGGGGCCGGCAAGACCACGCTGCTCCAGGTCGCGGCCGCCCAGTTGTTCCCCACCGAGGGCAGCGCCAGAATCCTGGGCGAACGGCTGGGTGCGACGGACGTATTCGAGCTGCGGCCGAGGATCGGGCTGGCCAGCGCGGCCCTCGCCGACCGCGTACCCCCTAACGAGAAGGTCATCGACCTGGTGCTGACCGCCGCGTACGCGATCGTCGGCCGGTGGAAGGAGGAGTACGACTCCACCGACGTCACCCGGGCCGTCGAACTGCTCGACGCGCTGGGCTGCGCGCACCTGATCCGCCGCCGGTTCGCGACGCTGTCGGAGGGGGAACGCAAGCGGGTCCAGATCGCCCGTGCACTGATGCCCGACCCGGAACTGCTGTTTCTCGACGAACCCGCCGCTGGCCTTGATCTCGGTGGGCGGGAGGACCTGGTGCGCCGGATCGCGGCGCTCGCGGCCGACGGAACGGCGTCCACCATGGTGATGGTGACCCACCACGTCGAAGAGGTTCCGCAGGGATTCACCCACGCCATGCTGATGCGGCGCGGTTCGGTGCTGGCGCTGGGCCGGCTGGAGGACGTGTTCACCGAGCGCAACCTGTCCAAGTGCTTCGGCGTTCCGCTGGCGCTGGAGCGGCGCGGGCACCGCTGGTCCGCCCGGGCCGTCCTGTAGCGTTCCCGGCCCGCGGCTCCCGTCCGCGTCCGGCCGCTCGTCCCGGCCCGCCTCTGGCCTCCGTACCCGGCCCGCCGGCTCTGCCCCGGCCCCGCAGAGATCATCGGCGTGGCGTGCGGGTTGGCTGGCGGTGCCTGGGGCACAAGTGGAGTATGCGGGGCATCGGCTGTGACCGGAGGACGCGGTGAAGGGCGACTGGGTAGAGATCGTCATCGACGCCGGCGGCAACACCATGAACTACGAGGTCAAGGCCACCCGTGCCGGGCGCCGCGTCGAGGTGGTCAACCGCCGCGGCCTGATCGAGGTCAGCGAGGTGACCAGGGGAGGCACGCCGGTGCGGACCGCCCGCTTCATGTCCAGCCGGGTCCTCGCCCTGGTCGAGCACCCCGCCCCCCGCCGTCCCAGCGAGCCGGGCTCCGGCCCCGGAGACGGAACTCAGGCCTGAATCGGCCCTGTCCCACCGAAGGGCACCCCTCTGCCCCACCATGCGGACAAGAGCCGCCGACATATCCTCGTTTCCGCACGCCCGAACTAGGACAAACGGGGCGTGAAACCGTGCGTTTGTGAGGATAAGTCGTTTTGATCATGGAAGTGACCGGCTGGGCTACGGGGAGGTAGAGCCGCAGAGTTATGAAGATATTGCTCTCGAGAGTTTTCTCTTGACAGATTAGGTCTCGAGAGAGAACTATCGAGACATGTCTGTTGATGATCCTGGATCACGCCAGCCTTCCCCGGACCAGGCGCCCTCACCGGAGATGCGGCGGATCACCGACGCGCGGACCATGCGGGCCCTTGCTCACCCGGTGCGGATGGCCCTGCTTGAAGAGCTGGTACTCGGCGGCGCGCTGACCGCCACCGAGCTCGGTGAGCGCATCGGCGAGTCGCCGACCACCTGCTCGTTCCACCTGCGCCAGCTGGCGAAGTACGGGTTCGTCGAGGAGGCGGGCGGCGGCAAGGGCCGGGCCCGGCCCTGGCGGCTGACGTCGATCGGCATCTCGTTCGGCAACACCCACGACGATCCGGCCACCGAGATCGCGGCGGGCGTGCTGTCCCGGCTGGTCCACGAGCGCCAGCTCGACCGGTACCGGACCTGGCTGGAGAGCAGTGGGACCTACCCGCGAGAGTGGCGGGATGCCGCCAACGACAGCGAGTACCTGTACTACCTGACTCCCGCCGAGCTTAAGGAACTCAACCAGGAAATCACTGACCTGCTGATGCCCAAGTTCCGGGGCCGGCTCGTCGACCCGGCGCAGCGTCCGGCCGGGTCGGCTCCGGTGGAGTTGCTGCTGTTCACCTTTCCGGTCCAGCTCCCCGACACGGAGGCTGAGCCTGGTTCCGGCGGCGGGTCTGGTTCCGGCGGCGGGTCTGGTTCCGGCGGCGAGCCTGGTTCTGGCGGGCCGAGTGATGGCTCGTAGCTTTGCTCCGCTCCGGCACCGCGGCTTCCGGCTTCTGGTCGGCGGCCAGCTTGCCTCGAACTTCGGCGACGCGTTCTACGCCGTGGCGCTGCCCTGGTACGTGCTCGCCGAGCACGGCGGGGCCCTGCTGCTTGGGACCGTGCTCGCCGCCTACGGCGTGCCGCGCACCGTTCTGCTGGCCTTCGGGGGGCACGCCAGCGACCGGTGGCGGCCGTGGACGGTGATGATGACGTCGGACGGCGTGCGCGCCGTTGCGGTTGCCGCCCTCGCCGTGGCGACGGCCAGCGGGCCAGCGCGCGCGGTCGTTCTCGTGCCGATCGCGGCGGTGCTTGGCGCCGGGGAAGGCCTGTTCCTGCCCGGGTCGTTCGCCATCGTCCCGGTGTTGCTGCCGGACGAGGAGCTACAGAGCGGCAACGCACTGGCATCGGCCGTCACCCAGCTCGCAACGCTGGCCGGGCCTGCCGTCGGTGGTGCCCTGGTCGCCTTGGCCGGCCCCGCACCCGCGTTCGCGGTCGACGCGGCCACGTTCGCCGTCTCGGCGCTGACCCTGGCCGGCGTGCGCCGCGCCCAGCGCCCCGCGGGGCTCATGAACGCGAGCCGGGTGCCGGGCCCGGTTCCCGGCCGGGGTACCCGGGCCGATGGCACAAGCTCGCCGACCGTGTGGAAGCTGCTGCGCACCGAACGGATCCTGCAGATCTCGTTGCTGGTCACCGTCGCGGCCAACCTGGGCTCGGCAGGAGCCGACGAGGTAGCCCTGCCCTCGCTGGTGCATGGGCCGTTGCGCGGCACGGCAGGCGGCTACGGCAGCCTCATCGCCGCCTTCGGCGCTGGTGCCCTGCTCGGTACCCTCGTCGCTGGCCAGGTTCGGCGGGCGCGGCGGCCCGCCGTGCTGGGCTCCCTCGTGTTCCTGGGTGAGGCGCTCTTCCTCGCCGTCGTGCCCTACGTGGGGGAGCTGATCACCGTCGGCGCCGCCATGGCCGCCGTCGGAGTGTGCAACGGCTTCGGCAACGTCGTGATGATCACGATTTTCCAGCGGTGGGCGCCACCGAACCTGCTGGGCAGGCTCACCGGCCTGCTGATGCTGGCCAGCTTCGGCGTGTTCCCGATCTCGGTTGCGCTCGGCGCGCTGGTGGTGCACAACTACGGACCCGCGCTGTTCTTCCCCTTCGCGGCGGCCCTCCTCGCGGCCGCCATTCTCGCCGGGCTCAGCCAGCGGAGCTGGCGGAATTTCGGCGCCACCCACGATTCAAGCCCAGCCGCAACTCCCCGGCGCCTGCCACGCGGCCGGCGGCCGGGTGCCGCATCAGCCACTACAGACACCGCGGGGTGCACGTCATGAACTTCAGGATGATCGACCTTCTCGTCAGCAGTCACACCGGTGATATCGCGCGCCAGGTAGCTTCGCGGCGCGCCGCCGCCCGTGGCCGGGAATCGCGGGCGGCCGCGGGCCCGGCAGGCCGGCCAGGGATACGGAGCCGGATCGGCTTCGCGCTGGTGGAGGCGGGATTGCGCCTGCAAGTCACGGCAAGACCAGTAGGTGGCGGTCGCCGCATGCGCCTGAATGAGCGTTCATATTGATAACTCTCATTGCCTCATTACCTGTTGAATAGCCTCTTGACACTCAATAGAAGCTCAGCGTATGACGTTAGAGCACGTGTGAACGGCTATTCATCTCTGCATAGAGGGTGAGCCAATGAACAGGCAGGCAAACGGCGATCCAGGTGGGCCAGGCAGCCCCGTTCGGCGGCAGGCGCGGGTACTCCGCCTGGGCCAGGCCCGGTGGCCGGGCCGACGGCGAGCGCGCCGGCTCGGCCGGATCGCAGTAGCGGCAGGGGCGGCGATCGTCGTGGCTTCGGCCGGCGGTGCGGCTGCGGGCACCGCGGCCGCGGGGACGGCGGCCCCGTCCGGGGCCTCGCTGACCGGGGCGCCGCTGGCGCCCGGGGGCAGCGGCGTGCCGCGGCCCCTCGTTATCGGGCCCATCACCGGCGGTACGCACGGCCGCCCCTTCACCTCGTCGCCGCTGCCGCTACAGCCGGCCGGCTACCTCCAGCAAGAGTTCTTCCTGCGCGGAACGGCCACCGGTTACCTGCCCGCCGGCAAGTGGCGCAGCAACGGGAAGTGGACGGCCAAGCCGGCCGAGACGGCCCCTTACGAGACCCGGATGCTCGTCCGGCGTCCGGCCAACCCGGCGAAGTTCAACGGCACGGTCGTGGTCGAATGGCTGAACGTGAGCTTCCAGGCCGACGTCGACCCGGATTACCTCTACGAGAGCCAGCAACTGCTGAACCAGGGCTACGCCTGGGTGGGGGTGTCGGCACAGCAGCTCGGGGTGCAGGGCCCGCTTGGCCTGAAGCACTGGGACCCGAAGCGCTATCACGCGTTGCACCATCCCGGTGACACGTTCTCCTACAGCATCTTCTCCCAGGCCGCCAAGTCGCTGATCGACCCGCTGGGCGCGCACCCGCTCGGCTCGCTGCGCCCGCGGCTGCTGCTGGCCGACGGTGAGTCCCAGTCCGCGTTCCGGATGGTGACCTACGCCAACGCGATCCAGCCGCTCAACCATCTGTTCGGCGGGTTCCTCATCCACAGCCGGGGCGCGTCCGGCGCGCCGATCTCGCAGCCGCCGCAGCCCGCGCCGGCCATGCCAGCGGTGGCGCGGATCCGGGCCGACCTCGGCGTGCCCACGCTCACCGTGGAGACCGAGACCGACATCCTCCCGACCGGGCTTGGCTACCTTCCGGCGACCCAGCCGGACACCCAGCAGTTCCGGCTCTGGGAGGTGCCCGGAACGTCGCACGTCGACCAGACCGAACTCGGCCTGGCCTCGACCGAGGTGCTTCGCGACATCCCGGCCTTCCCGCAGCTACCATGCTCGGCCCTGCCGAATCAGGGCCAGGAGCGTTACGTGATGGACGCCGCGCTGGCCCAGCTCAACCACTGGGCCCTCAGCGGCGTCCCCGCGGCGCGGCCCCCACTGATCAAGATCCGCAACGGTCAGTACGTGACCGACAAGTTCGGCAACGCCGTCGGCGGACTGCGCACCCCGGCCGTCCAGGTCCCGGTCGCTACGCTCACCGGCCTGGGCAACACCGGCAACAATCCGCTGTGCTTCCTCCTCGGCACCACCACGCCGCTGACCAACGGGCAACTGGCCAAGCTCTACCCGAACCACGCCGTCTACGTCCTGGCCGTAGAGCACGCTGCCGCCCAGGACGTCCGGGCCGGGTTCTTGCTGCCTGGCGACGCGCTGCAAATCGACGCCGCGGCCGCGGCGTCAGAGATCGGCCTGCCGCCGCCCACTGGCTAGGGCGCGCCGCTCCGGCTCTACCGTGGAGGCTGTACCCGCCGCGGTAGAGCCAGGAGCGTGATGGACGACAAGACTGTTGCCGCCTACCTTGACCGCGTGGGCGCCGGCCGCCCGGAGGTCATCGACGCGGCGGCCCTGCGGGCCCTGCACCGGGCCCATCAGCTGACCGTGCCGTTCGAGAACCTGAGCATCCACCTGTCCGAGCCCATATGCCTGGACGAGGACAAGCTGCTCGGCAAGATCGTGACCAGGCGGCGGGGCGGGTTCTGTTACGAGCTCAACGGCGCGTTCGCGCTGCTGCTGCGGGCTCTCGGTGCCGATGTGATCATGACCGCCGCCCGCGTGCACGGCTCGGACGGCTTCGGGCCGCCCTTCGACCACATGGCCCTGCTGGTGCACCCGGCCGACGGAACCGGGCCCTGGCTGGCCGACGTGGGTTTCGGCAGCCACACCGTGTACCCGCTGCTGCTGGGCAGCAGGCAGGAGCAAGACGATCCGGCGGGCCCGTTCCGGCTGGCCGGCGCCGAAGACGGGGACGTGGACGTGCTCAAGGGCGGCGAGCCGCAATACCGGCTCGAGACGCGGGCACGCTCGCTGGCCGATTTCGTCCCCACCTGCTGGTACCAGCAGACCTCACCGCAGTCCCACTTCACCCGCAGCACGATCTGCTCGCGGCTCACCGCCGACGGCAGGATCTCGATCAGTGGCCGCACCCTGATCACGACCACCACCGGCGGCGTACGGTCCGAGCAGGAACTGCCCGATGACGCTGCTCTGCTGGCCGCCTACCGCGATCACTTCGGTGTGGTCCTGGACCGGGTCCCCGCGGTGTCCGCGCCGAACGCGGCCTAGGTAGGCTGTCGCGCTGGCGGACGAGGAAGGACCGCTCGGCGCTGTTGGCGGCGCGGGCGATCGCCGCGTCGTAGGCGTCCGCCGCCTGATCGCGCCGGCCGAGCCTGCGCAGCAGGTCCGCGCGGGTCGCGTGGAACAGGTGGTAGCCGTCGAGGCCAAGCTGGTCGGCGAGGTCAAGGGCGGGGCCGGGACCCTGCACCTCGGCGACGGCGACCAGGCGGTTGAGCGCCACGACCGGTGTTGGCGCCAGCGCCATGAGCTGGTCGTAGAGCGTGAGGATCTGCCCCCAGTCCGTGTCCGCCGCGGTGGCCGCGTCGCTGTGCACGGCGTTGATCGCGGCCTGCAGCTGGTAAGGGCCCGGCTGGTTGCGGCGCAGGCAGGCCCGGACCAGGTCCTGCCCCTCGGTGATCATGGCATAGTCCCACCGGCTCCGGTCCTGGTCACCCAGCAGGACCAGGGAGCCGTCCGGCCCGGTGCGGGCCGGGCTCCGGGCCCCGGTCAGCAGCAGCAGGGCCAGCAGGCCCAGCACCTCGGGCTCGTCGGGCATCAGGCCGGCCAGCAGCCTGGCCAGGCGGATGGCCTCGGCGCACAGGTCCGAACGCACCAGGTTGTCCCCGGCCGACGCCGTGTACCCCTCGTTGAAAATCAGGTAGACGACCGCGAGCACGAAGGGCAGCCGGTCGGGCAACTCCGCGTCGCGGGGCACCCGGTAGGGGATCCCGGCGGCGCGGATCTTCCGCTTGGCCCGGACGAGACGCTGGGCGACCGTGGCCTCGGGCACGAGGAACGCCCGCGCGATCTCCGGCGTTTGCAGCCCGGCGATCAGTCGCATGGTGAGTGCGATCTGCGCCTCGGCGGCCAGGGCCGGGTGACAGCAGGTGAAGATCAGCCGCAGGCGATCATCCTGCACCGGTCCCACCTCCTCCGCGGGCTCGGGTTCGGCGTGCAGCCGGGTCGCTTCGGTTTCGCGGCCGAACCGGGTCGACTCGCGCCGCAGCCGGTCCAGAGCCTTGTTGCGGGCCGTGGTGACGATCCAGCCGCCGGGGTTGGGCGGCACCCCGGTGGCTGGCCAGCGCTCGATGGCGACGGCGAAGGCTTCCTGCACCGCTTCTTCGGCGAGGTCGATGTCGCCGAAGACGCGGACCAGGGTGGCCACCGCGCGTCCCGAGCTTTCCCGGTAGGCCCGCTCGATGGCAGCGGCGTCGGGCGACCGTCCCATCACGTGAGCCTATGCACGCGGCGCGGTGCTGGCTGAGCGGTCCCCGGCGCCGGCGACGGTCCCATCACATGAACCTTTGCGCGTGGCGCGGTGCTGGCTGAGCCGTCCCCGGCGCCGCACCGGGCACGCCCTACTCCCCGGGCTCGTCCTGGAACGGCCGAACCTCCACCGGCCGGCCGCAGGCAGCGGAGCCCTTGGCCGCCCAGTCGAGCGCGGCGTCCAGGTCGGCGGCCTTGATGACCCAGAACCCGCCCAGCTGCTCCTTGGTCTCCGCGAACGGCCCGTCGGTGGTGACCACCTGGCCGCCTTGGGCGCGGACGACCGTGGCGGTGGACGGGGGGTAGAGGCCGCCGGCGAATACCCAGGCCCCGGCCGCCTTGACGTCGGCGTTGTAAGCGTCAACCGCCTTGTAGGCCCGCTGCGTCTCAGCCTCGGACGGGGCGGGCTCTCCATCGATCATGTGCACGGCGAGCAGGTACTGCTTCATGCCGGTTCTCCTTCCCGTGGGCCAGCGTCCGGCCGGCCTCTCCGTCCTGTTCACGAACGCCGGTCACCGGAATCGACACCCGGCCCGAAGATATCCGGCTGGCCCGGCCCCGTCCTTGGGTGCCCCGCTGCCACAGCGGGGGAGCGGGGCACGAGCCGGCAGCCGAAGGCGTTCTGCTGCGTCTTAAATCTCGCTGGTCAGGCGCGGGGGTGGGCCGGCCCAAGGGGCCTGACCTGGACCACGCCGCCCTCGACGACCCGTGTGTCGAACGCGGGCTGGCGTGCCGTCGCGGGCCCGTGCACGACGGTCCCGTCGCTGAGCCGGAACATGCTGCCATGCCAGGGGCAGGTGACGCACGGATCGTCCTCGGCGTTGGTGAGCGTCCCCTGGTGCAGCGGCCCGCCCAGGTGCGCGCACCGGTCGGCCAGGGCCAGCACGTCCGAGCCCTGGCGGACCACGACGAGGCTGAGGTAGCCGAGCTGGCGCCGGGCGACGCGGCCGTCGGGCAGGTCGTAGATACGGCACAGGTCGTGCCAGCCGAGTGGGGCAAGGTGCGATACGGATTCTGCGTGGCTGGCCCCCGCGCCGAGGGGGAAAGCCAGGTGCCTGCCGAGGTAGGTGCTTGCCGTCAGGGCGGCGAGCCCGCCGAGCGCGAGCGCCCTGCCTTCGGCGTGCCGGCCAGCCGCCCGCGCCAGCAGCGAGCTAGCGAACAGCGCCATCGCGCCCGCATTGGCGGCCGCGTGCACCACGCCGACCCGCTGCTGTTCCCGGTGCAGCGAGGACCAGTCCGCCAGCCCCGCGGCCGCTGCTGGCACTGACCCGGCGAGCCCGAGGGCGATCAGCACCTGGGAGGCCCGCCGTGAGCCCGGTACAAAGTCAAGGACCGCCGCGGACGTCCAGAAGCCGACGGGAAGCCCGGTCAGCGCGGGATGCACCGGCTGGCCGAGCCAGACGCCATGCAGCGCGTCTGCCTGAGCCCCGCTTCCGGTCCGGCGCTGTACGGCGTCCGTGAGCACCCGGACGGTCCCGTCCAGCGTTCCGGCGTGCTCGAGCCGCCGGGCGGCGTCGGCGGGTTTCGGCAGCCGGCCAAGACCAGAACCGGACCGGCGGGCATGGCGCGCGCCCGGGAAGAGCCGGGCGAAGGATCGGCTCATAGAAGAAGTCCTACCCGGCAGTTGTTCTGGCCTACCCAGCAGCCGGCCGGAGGAAGCCACGCTGTACGGCGGTGGCGATCATCGTTCTGGCGTAGGCGCCCAGCGAGGCCGAGCCCTCCTCGATCAGGTCAACCTTGGGCAGCACCTGGTCCAGCGTGACCCCGTGGGCGGTCCAGGTGCCGCCCCGGGTCTGCATGTTGAGCAGCATGGGCTGCAGCCGGTCGAGCGCCCGGGCGAACCTGGCTTCTGGCGTCCGCCGTTCCTCGAACTCCTCCCACAGCCCGCGCAGCTCGGTCGCCTGAGCCGGGGGCAGGATCGCGAAGAGCCGGTCGGCGGCGGCGCGCTCGGCCTCCTCCTGGCGCGCCTGCGCCGCGGCGTCGGAGTACAGGAACAGGTCGCCGGCGTCGATCTCCACCAGGTCGTGCAGCACCAGCATGGCGCCTACCTTGCCGAGATCCGTGCCGGGTGGGGCGTGCTCGGCCAGCACCACGGCCATGACGGCCAGGTGCCAGGAGTGTTCTGCTGAGTTCTCCCGGCGCGACTCGCCGGTGATCACGCTCTGCCTGGTCACGGTCTTCAGCCGGTCGGCTTCGAGCACGAAGCGGATCTGGCGTTCCAGCGTCTCCGGGGATCCCATGCGATCAGCATTCCCGGCGCGGGCGGCCGGGCGCCACTCGCTTTGCTGTGCCTTCCAGGCCGCGGAAACCGGTTCGCCGCACCGGGTCGCCGCGGGTGCGGCGCCGTCGCTGCCGCGCTAGTGATCGGTCAGCCAGCCGCTGATGGCCGATACCAGCAAGCGACGGTGTGACTGGTAGAGGTCGTGGCCGCCGTCCACTTCGAGATACCTGCCGCGCCGGATCGCGCTGGCCATGTCACGGACCAGGCCCGGAGGGCAGAACGGGTCGGCGGACCCGGTGATCAGCAGCGCGGGGCAGCTGATAGACGGCGCCCGCGACCGGCTGATGTCGCCGCCCGCGTCGATGATCTCCCCCATCGCCCGGGCCCAGCTGCCCGTCATGATCCGGGCACCCTCAGCGCCGTGGGCCTGCGCCAGGTACGCGGCCAGCTCCTCGAACGGGCCGCCGGGGCGATCGACGGCGTGGGCAACCTCGTCCAGCTGGTCTGGCGAGGCGACGATCTGGCCGGCCGCTCCCCAGGTGACCACCGACAGGGCACGGCTGGGCTTGAGTGCGGCCATGAGCAGGGCTTCCTCGCCGCCGTCGCTGAAGCCGGCCAGATGGGCCGCGTCCACCCCGAGCTCGTCAAGCAGGCCGAGCAGGACCTGGGCGTCGTCGAGGTAGTAGCTCGGCCGGTAGTGCCTGGGCTGGGGCTGCGACCGCCCGGATCCAGGCAGGTCGACCGCGATTACCCGAAACCCGCTCGCGAGTTCTCGGCGGAGCTCAGAGAACTCCACGATGGTGCCGGCCCAGCCGGGCATGAGCAGGACCGCGTCACCACGGCCGGTGTCCTCGTAGTAGAGCTGCTGTCCGTTCGGCCCGTGCCAGGCCATCGCGGGCTCCCTTCCAGGGGAGGGTTAGCCGCTGCCGCGTAGTTAGGCGTGGGGGTTGTCTGTCAAGTGGCTGAGCGGGCAACGGAGCCCTCTGCTAGAACGGTGTCGACCAAGATCACCAGCTAGCAGGGGCTCCGTTGGAAACTCAGTCTGTCATTTGCCGCCGTGTGGTGGTGGCCGCAGGCCGGTTCGCGCCGGGTCATCTGGGTGAGCTGACCCAGCAGGTGCCGTTTGAGATGGTCGATGAGGCGCTGGCCTCGACCGGCAGAACGCAGCGGCGGGTGCGCGACCTGCCGTCGCGGGTGGTGGTGTATCTGCTGCTCGCGGGCGCGTTGTTCGCCGACGCCGGCTACCGGCAGGTGTGGGGGCGGCTGGTGGCGGGCCTGGGCGGGCTGCCGGTGGCTGCGCCGACCTCCTCGGCGCTGGCGCAGGCACGCCGCCGGGTCGGGGCCGCGCCGTTACAAGCGCTATTGGCGTTGCTGGCTGGCCCGGCCGCCGGTGCTGCCCGGTGGCGGGGGCTGCTGGTGTGCGCGGTCGATGGCACCACGATGTTCGTGCCCGACAGCCCGGCGAACCTGGGCTGCTATGGGCGGCAGTCCGGCACCCACGGCGGCTCGGGGTATCCGATGCTGCGGCTGGTGGCCGTGGTGGCCTGCGGCACACGCACCATCCTGGGGGCTGTGTTCGGCCCCTACCGGGTCGGCGAGCTGGCCTATGCGCCGCGGCTGCTGGGCTGCCTGCGGCCGGGGATGCTGTTGCTGGCCGACCGTAACTTCGCCGTGGCCGGCCTGTTCAGCCAGATCGCCTCCACCGGCGCCGACCTGCTCATCCGGTGCAAGAACGGCCGCAAACTGCCCGCCACCAGCTACCTGCCCGACGGCTCCTGGCTCACCCGCTGCGGGCCGCTCACCCTCCGGGTGATCGACGCCGAGGTTACCGCCACACTCCGCGGCGGCGGGCGGCGCACTGGCCGCTACCGGCTCATCACCACGCTGCTCGACCACCGCCGCCACCCGGCCACCGGCTTGGTCAGCGGCCGGGGTGTCCCGGAGCCGGGCCAGGTTCTCGCGGAGCACCTCCTGGATCCGCCCGTAGTAGTCAACGATCAGCCGGAGCTCGTCGTCGGAGTACCGGGCCGCCACCTCCCGCCAGGCCCGGAGCGTTGGCAGGAAGACGGACGCCACGTCCCGCACGGCCCGGTCCAGGACGAGCTTCACCACCACGCGCCGGCGGTCGTGCGGGTCACGCTCACGGGTGACGTAACCGGCCTCCTCCAGCCGGTCGACCACCCCGGTGATCGACGCGGTGGTCAGGCCGGTGGCCTTGGCCAGCTCGCCGGCGGTCATCTGCCCCCGGAAGCTCAAGATGTTCAGGCACTGCAGGTCGGTCGCATTGATGCCGATCCGGTCGGCGGCCGCCTGGGTCATCAGCTGCATCAGGGCCCCGGTCTGCCGCATGGCGGTCAGGAAGGCTACCTCGAGGTCCGCGCGTTCAGGCCGTTTCGTCCCGGTCACCGGCGACTCGGCCCACGGCACGTCCCAGTCAGGCTGCCCGGAGCCATGCTGCCCGGCTGCTGACCCGGCTGGGTCTCCGGACATGCTTCACCTTCCTATTATCTAATTAACTTAGATGTCTGGCTCGCAAGATGTTAGGCTCCCTAGTGTAGTTCAGATACCTCCTTGTGAGCGGAGACCACGATGACTTCCGACGCTCAGATCCTGGCACCTCCCCCGGCCCCGGGGGAGCAGCCCGATCCGCGGCGGTGGCTGACCCTGACGATCCTGCTGCTGGCCGCGTTCATGAACCTGCTCGACGTGTCCATCGTCAACATCGCCATCCCGTCCATCCAGCGCAACCTGCACGCCAGCTACGCGGACGTGCAATGGGCGCTGGCCGGGTACACGCTCGCCTATGCCATTGTGCTGATCAGCGGGGGCAGGCTCGGTGACATCTTCGGGCGCAAGCGGCTGTTCCTCATCGGCGTCACCGGGTTCACCATCATGTCGGCGCTGTGCGGGACCGCGCAGAGCCCGGGCATGCTGATCGCCTGCCGGGTCGCGCAGGGCGCAATGGGCGCGATCATGGTTCCCCAGGTACTGGCCGTGATCCAGGTCATCTTCCCGCCCGCCGAGCGGATCAAGGCGCTGGCCGGCTTCGGCGTGACGGCCGGCCTCGGCACGGTCAGCGGCCCGCTCCTTGGCGGGCTGCTCATCCAGCACAACCTGTTCGGCCTCGGCTGGCGGCCGATCTTCCTGATCAACGTCCCGGTCGGCATCCTTGCCGTGGCCGCCTCCGCGGTCCTGATCCGCGAGTCGCGGGCCCCCAGCCCGCCCAAGCTGGACCTGGTCGGCGTCGGCCTGATCAGCGCGGCGCTGCTGCTGCTCCTGTACCCGCTCGTCGAGGGCCGCCAGCTCGGCTGGCCGGGCTGGACGTTCGTATCGATGGCCGCGTCCGCGCCTGTGTTCGCGCTGTTCGCCTGGTACGAGCAGGTCAAGGCGCGCAGGGACGCCTCGCCGCTGGTGCCGCCGCGGCTGTTCGGCGAGCGCGGGTTCAGCGTGGGGATGGCCATCGCGGTGACGTTCTTCCTCGGCATCGCCTCGTTCGGGCTAGTGCTGACGCTGTTCCTGCAGCTTGGCCTCGGCTTCACCCCGTTGCACGCCGGGCTGACCTTCCTGCCCTTCTCGGTAGGCGTGCTGCTCTCCTCGGCCGCGGCGGCCCGGCTGGCCCCCCGGTTCGGGCGCGGGGTCACCATGGCCGGGGCGCTCGTCATCGCCGGCGGCATGGCCGTCCTGATCGCGGACATCCACCACTACGGGGCCGCCGTGAGCACCTGGGATCTGGTGCCCGGCCTGGTCGCCGCGGGCTTCGGCCTGGGTGCGGTGATCGCGCCGCTGGCCGACATAGTGCTGGCCCGGGTGCCGAAACAGGACGCTGGCTCGGCGTCCGGCGTGTTCAACACCGGCCTGCAGCTGGGCAACTCGATCGGCATCGCGGTGATCGGCGTGATCTTCTTCGGGCTGCTCGGTACCCAGTCCGGGGCGGCAGCGACGTCGGTCGCGCCCGCGCTGCGCACCAGCCTCGTGGCGGCTGGAATGCCGGCTCGGTCCACCGCGCCCATCGAGACGCAGTTCCGCGCCTGCCTGCACGACCGGCTGGTGGCCGCGGACCCGACGGTCACCCCGGCGTCGTGCAAGCCCAAGCCCGGGCAGGCCTTCTCACGCGCTGCCCACCGGGCCATCGCCGTGGCGGGCGCCAGTGCGGTGCGCAACGACTTCGTGGCATCGGTGGTCCGCACTCTCTGGTTCCAGGTTGGCGTGTTCTTCCTGAGCTTCCTGCTCATGTTCATCCTGCCGGCCGGTGCGGGCAAACAAGCCATCTCGCCGGTGGCAGGACGCGATGCCGCCGAGCCGGCCGTGGCGGGAGCAGGCTAAGCCCACCCGCCCCGGTACGGCCGCGCCCCCGTGACCCGTCACGGGGGCGCGGCTACCGTGGTATCTCACTCCGAGCTGGGAGCACGGTTAGGGAGGCACCGCCCGGAGCGGGCGCGTCAGAGGGCCGCGTCAGAGCGGGGCGTCGGCGATGGCGGCGTCGACCTCGGCGCGGCGGGCGCCCAGTTCCGCCTCGTACTTCTGCCTGTCGACCTCTTCCGCGATCCGCTCGTCGTCGCGCATCAGCGACTCGAGATCGGTGTTCGCGGCGTCGAGCACGCCGAGGTCGGCGTAGGCGTGCTGCACCTTCGGCCCCCACAGCCCGATGTCACGGACGCACGGCACGATCCGGCTGAACAGCAGCGTACGGAACGCCTGCTGGATCGGTGAGTGCTCGGTGAACTCCAGGCACTCTTCGACGTCGAAGCCCATCCGCTCCCATACCTCTTGCGCCCGGAACCGGTTCCGCATCAGGTAGCAGCCTTCGACCACGAACTCTTCGCGGTCGGCCCGCTCGGCCTGGGTGAGCTCACGGTAGTGGTCGCGCAGGGCGAGACGGCCGAACGCCACGTGCCGGGCCTCGTCCTGCATCACGTAGGCGAGCAGCTGCTTGACCAGCGCGTTCTGGGCCATGTCCCGGTGCACGCCGAACGCGGCCAGCGCCAGTCCCTCGATGAGGACCTGCATGCCCAGGTAGGGGAGGTCCCAGCGGGCATCGTTGAGCGCGTCGGCCAGCAGTTTGGCGAGGTCATCGTTGATCGGGTAGTACAGGCCAACCTTCTCGCGCAGGAAGCGGGAGTACAGCTCGACGTGGCGGGCCTCGTCCATGGTCTGGGTGGCCGCATAGAACTTGGAATCCATGTCGGGCACGGACTCGACGATCCTGGCGGCGACGGTCAGTGCGCCCTGCTCACCGTGCAGGAACTGGCTGAACAGCCAGGCGCCCAGGTGATGGCCGAGTTCGTCGCGCTCGCCTTGATTGAGGATCTCCCACTGGCGGGAACCGTAGATCGGGACGAACTCGTCGGAGGTCTCCATGATGTTCGCCGGGTTGACCGGCAGGTCCCAGTCGATCCGCTTGGCCGCGTCCCACTGCTTGTCCTTGCCGCGCTGGTACAGGTCGAGCAGCCGCTGCCGGCCTTCGTCGTACTCCCAGGAGAAGCGGGTGGCGCCGGCTGCGGGGACGTCCCAGGTGCCTGGCGGCACGGGGGTGGCGTAGTGGTCGTAGGTGCTCACGGCGGCTCCCCTGAGTGGCTTTTGCCCACATATTACCGGCTGGTACCAAGGCGCTCCAGGGTCAGTTGTCACCTGGATGAGCAACGCCACGCAGGCCCGCCGCTTGTCCCGCTGTACGGCGGCGAGCTTACTGGGCAGTAGGGCGCAAAATTCACAAAACATGGCATCTGCGAGCACGCCCGTGGCGTCTAATAAGGGGCTGTCCCTAACCTCAGCGGCTCCGGGCTTGTGGGGGAGCGCATTCCGGTGCTGCGTCTCGGAATGGAGGACTTGTGCATATCAGTGGATTCCGGCAGCTGCGCAGGTCGTACGGTGCAGCCGGGATATTCGCAGTGGCCACGGCAGCAAGTGTGTCTCTGCTCATGGCTCCGGCGTCGGCTGCCCCATCCGTCGCTGCGCCGGCCGGGCCAGTGTCTGCAACACCGGCGTCGGGGACGCCGCAGCTGGCGAAGACCAGCGCCACGCAGAACGTCCGGCAGCTGGTGCAGTGCGGGGGGAACATCTACGCCGTAGGCAAGTTCACCCAGATCAGCTGGAACGGCACTACCTTCCAGCGGAGCAACATCTTCAGCTTCAGCGCCACCGCCCCGTACAAGGTCACCTCCTGGAACCCAGGCGCCAACGCCGAGGTCGACTCCATCGCACTGACCTCCAACTGTTCCACCGCGTTCATCGGCGGGCGTTTCACCAGCGTGCACCACACCGCGGCAGACCACCTGGCCAAGATCAGCACGTCAAGCGGTGCGGTGAAAACATCCTGGGGTAACCGCGCCAACAACCCGGTAGACAGTGTGCTGCTGACGCCCAACGGGCACCTGCTGGTAGGCGGGTTCTTTACGTCGATTAACGGCAGCACGGCCCACCCGTTCTACGCCAGCCTGAACCCGTCCACCGGCAAGGATGACGGCTACCTCAACCTGAAGCTGTCCGGGAGCTACCACTACTGCAGCGGCAGCACCTGCTCGTCGCCCAACCACACCAGCGTCTACAACCAGCAACTCAGCCACAGCGGGAAACTGGTACTCGTCGAGGGGATCTTCACCTCGGCAGGCGGTAAGGCCAGGCAGCAGATCTTCATGCTGAACCTGGGCGGCCAGGCGGGCACCGTTACCAATTGGACATCGCCGGAGTTCGACGGCAGCAAGGGGAACCTGCCCAACGGCTTCCCGTACCAGTGCTCGTTCGATGAGCCGTTCTACATCCGCGCCGCGGCGTGGTCGCCCAGCGACTCGACCGTCTACACCGTCGCCACGGGCAAGTCGCCATGGAACATCTCGTCAAGCGGGAAGCGTTCCGGCCTGTGCGACTCAACGGCCGCGTTCCCTGCCAAGGTCAGCTCGGTGACGCACACGTGGATCAACTACACCGGCTGCGACTCGCTGTACTCGGTTGCCGCCGACGCCAGCACCGTGTACGTGGCCGGGCACCCGCGCTGGTCGCAGAACTCCAACGCCTGCAACAGCGCCGGGAAGGGCGCGGTCACCGATCACGGCCTGCAGGGCCTGCTGCCCTCCAACGGGAACGCCCGGGTGAAGTCGAACGGCAAGGCGGTCTTCAGCATGTCCAGGGCGAACGCCGACGACCTGCTGGTCACCAGCGGCGGCCTGTGGATCGCCAGCACGAACCGGTTCGGCATGGACGTGTGCGGCCACGTCAAGGGCCACGCAGGCATCTGCTTCCTGCGCTACTGACAGCAGCGCCGTCTGGGGCTGACGCTCACCGCAGCCCCAGACGGCCCCGCTCACCGGTCCCGGACGGTTCGCACCGGGTCCCGGGCGGCTTACTCGCCGGAGGGGGATGCGGCCTAGGAACACACCGACGGCTCGTGACCTGCGTGGCTGGCAGGCTCGAGCTGGAAGGTGGAGTGGGCGACGTCGAAGTGCCCGTGCAGGCACGCCTGCAGGGCGTCGAGCATGGCCGCGCTCCGTCCGTTGGCCAGGACGCGGGGATCCACGACCACGTGCGCAGAGAGCACGGGGAGCCCTGAGGTGATCGTCCAGGCGTGCAGGTCGTGCACGCCCACGACCCCCTCGAGCGCGGTCATGTGCGTGCGCACCTCGGTCAGGTCAATGCTCCTGGGGCTCGCCTCGAGCAGAACGTCAACGGCGTCCCGCAGCAGCCGCCAGGTACGGGGCAGGATGAGCACGGCCACCGCCAGCGACGCGATGGGATCCGCCAGGTAGAAGCCGGTCGTCGCCACCACCACCCCGGTGATGATCACCGCGATCGCGCCGAAGGTGTCCGAGGCGACCTCGAGGAACGCGCCGCGCACGTTCAGGCTCTCCGCCTGGCCGTGCCGGAGCAGCAGCAGTGAGACGCCGTTGCCGGCCAGTGCGACTACGCCGAAGATCACCATCACGGTGGGCCCGACCTCGGGCGGCGAGGTGAGCCGCCGCGCCGCCTCGACGATGATGAACACCGCCATGCCGAACAGCAGCAGCGCGTTCACCGTCGCGGCCAGAATCTCGGCCCGGGCGTACCCAAAGGTCCGGCGGTCGGTCGCGGGCCGGGCGGCCACGTAGGCGGCGAGCAGGGAGAGCCCGACCCCCGCGGCATCCGCCGCCATGTGCGCGGCGTCGGCGAGCAGCACCAGCGAGCCACTCACGATCGCACCGGCGACCTCGGCGACCGCGATCCCGACGGTGATCGCCAGCACCACGGCAAGCCTGCCCCGGTAGCGTCCCGTCGCGGTGAGCTCACGTCCAGGCCCGTGCGCGTGCCCGGTGCCCATGGCTGCCATTCCTTCCGTCACTGCCCCGGGCCGCGTCAGCCGCGGCGGCCCAGGCCCTCTAACTGGAATCTTCCCTGCGCGGTGGAGATTCCCCCCCGCTGGGAAGCAGTTCGTAAGCGGGGTTGATCATGATGGGGCCCTCTTCCCGCATGCCGACCGGGCCGCGGAAGCGCACCCGTGACCCGCAGATGATGCCGGGGATGTGGGCCCGGCCGTAGAACAGCGCGGTCAGGTCGCCCGTCGAGTCGGAGATTTCCACGGCGAGCACGGAACTTCGCTCGACCGGGCGGATCTCCACCGCCCGGACCCGCCCCTCGACGGTGGCCCGCCCGGGTGCCTCGATGGCACCGATCGGGTTGACCCCCGGGGACGGGGCGGGCCTGTCGTAGCTGGCCTGGGTTCTTCCGGGCGCCTGCGGCGAGGGAGCGTCGCCACGCTGCCGGGGGCGCCGGCCGCGCAGCAGCCCGCGCATCGAGGAGGCGGGCGGGATCGGCGTAGCCGGGCTTCCCGTCCTCACGGCCCGCTGCTCCCGCTCCGGCAGCCACAGCGCCGTCGGCCGGTACGTCACCGGTCCTGGCTCCGGCGGCCCGCTGGGAGCTCCGGCGCCCGCCGGGGCTGCGGCTGGCCCGTCGGGCGAAGCGCCCTGGCTGGCCGGTGCCGTCCCGGCGTCAGACAGTGCGGAGGCAGCCGTCGTGGCCGCCCCGTCGCCCGCCGCCCCCGGATCAGGGGTCTTCGCCGTGGCGGCGCCCGGGCCCTTCGCCGTAGCGGCGCCCGCTACCTCCGCCGTGGCGGCTGCTCCCGCGGCGGCGGCCTGCTCCTTCGCCTTGGCCGCAGCCAGCTCGACCAGGGTCGGCCTGGCTGGGCGCTCCTTGACCGCGGCCTTCCTTAGCGGCCTCGACCTGGCGGGCATGGAGTTCCTCGACCCGGCTTTGCACATCGAACGGCACGATGGTGGCCACGGAGTGCGGGATCTGGCTGACCGCGCCAGCGATCTTGTCAGCGGTGCGGTCATGCAGGAACCTGCCGAGCAGCGGGGCGTAGCTGCGCCGGGGCAGCACGGCGGTCACCTGCACCCCGGGCAGCGCGGCTTCGGCGCTGACCAGTTCGACGGCGCACCGGGTCAGCCGCCGGTCCGGGCAGTCGATGAAGTCGAGTACCACGCCCCGGTCCGCTCGCATCCACTCTTCGCGCAACTGGTCGGCTACTGCGGTATCGATCACGAAGTGCACCGCCCGCAGCGTGGTCGGCCGCAGGCTGCGGGCGTACCGCAGCGCCGCGAGCGTGGCCAGGTCGAAGCTGTCGACCAGCACGAACACCGTACGCTTGGCGTAGTTCGGCGGCTCCGGCGGCCGCTTCCTTTCGCCGATCCGCTCCAGGACCTCTGCCTCGCGTCCCGTACTCGCGGTTGAGCCGGATGAGGGACGGCACGCCGGCCGCGAAGAGGATCACCACGAGCCAGGCGCCCTCGGTGAACTTGACCACCACGAAGATCAGCACGACCACCAGCGACGTCACGCCGGCCGAGAAGTTGATGACCAGCTTGCGCCGCCAGCCTTGCTCCTTGTGCGTGTAGTGGTACCTGGCCATGCCGAAGCCGGCCAGGGTGAACGCGGTGAAGACCCCGATCGCGTAGAACGGCACGAGCTTGTTGACGTTCGCTCCGACGGCTGCCAGCAGTGCGCACGACAGCACGGTCAGCACGATGATCCCGTTGGAGAACGACCAGCCGGTGGCCGCGCTTGGTCAGCCAGCGGGGCAGGAAGGCGTCCTCGGCCACGAAGTTGGCCAGGAACGGGAACCCGTTGAAGCTGGTGTTCCCGCCGGTGTAGAGGATCAGCGCGGTCGCTGCCTGGACCAGGATGAACATCGCTGACCCGAACCATCCGGTGGCTACCCGTCCGAAAACGATCTTGGCTTCCTGGGAGATCACTGTCGGCACGCCGGAGACGTACGGCGCGGCGTGCGTGACGTGCGCCAGCCAGGAGATCCCGGCCACCAGCGTGCCCAGGATGAGGCCCTCGGCGACCAGTACCTTGCGGGCGTTGAGGCCCTCGGGCGGCCGGAACGCGCTGACCGCGTTCGATACCGCCTCGATGCCGGTCAGCGACGACCCGCCGTTGGCGAACGCGCGCAGCAACACGAAGATCAGCCCGAACGAGATCAGCGAGCTGTAGTTGTGCGCGGTCCCGTACCCGTACTGCCCCGGTACCGGGAAGGGGCGGTGTCCCAGATCACCGAACACCTCGCGGGCCAGCCCGACGACAATGACCAGGATCATCACGCCGGAGAACAGGTAGGTGGGCATTGCGAAGGCCTTGCCCGCCTCGCGGATTCCGCGGAGGTTGCCGAAGCACATGATCAGGACGATGCAGATCGAGATGATGGTCAGCACGTCCGGGTCAGCTGAGCTGCGGGACGCTCGGGATGGCCGACGCCACCGCTGCGGTGCCCGCGGCGATCTGCACGGCCACCGTGACCACGTAGTCGATGAGCAGGGCAACGGCGGCGACCTGGGCCACCCGGGGCCCGAAGTTGTCCCGGGCCACCACGTAGGAGCCGCCGGCCCGGGTGTAGACCGTGACCACCTCGCGGTAGGACAGCACGACCAGGGTCATCACGGCCAGCACGACGCCGGTCAGCGGCAGGATCAGCGCGAACGCGGTGATGAACAGGCCGCCCTTGAGCAGTTCGATGAGGATTTCCTCGGTGCCGTAGGCCGAGGAGGAGATCCCGTCGGGGGCCAGCACGCCGAGCGCCAGCACGTTGGACAACCGCTGCTCACCGAGAGACTCGTTGACCATGGGGGGGCCGAGCAGGCGGCGCTTCGCCGAGTACCAGGAAGTCTCCCGCTGGCTACCGCTGCCCGAGAGGAGCCCGACCGCCTTGCCTAGCGCCACATCCGCCGTCCTGTTCGTCGCTTTCCCTATCGTGGCCTTCATACCACCGCCTGCCAGCGTTCTTGACCGTGAGGGCGGGCTGAAATCAGCCAGCGACCCGGCTCGTGGGCAATCACCGTCACAAACGCTAAGCGCGCTTGCCTGCTGAGGGCGCTAAGGCGGCGTCAAGGTTGCTGACCTCCGCGTTAAGAACCCGTCAAGATCAGCAATTGGCCGCGTACGTGCGTGGACACCGCAACGAGATGAGCGGGAGCTCAGCCGATGCCGAAGAAGCCGAGCACGGTCGAGCCGAGCAGCAGCAGGCTCATCGCCGAGATGCCCGTGACGCAGATCGTGGCGACGATGCGGAACACCGGTCTGTTCGCGGCCTTCCCCAGCACGCTGCGCCGGTTGGTGAGGATCAGGATGTAGATCAGGATGACCGGGGTCACGATTCCCTGCAGCACCTGGGTGCCGATGAGCAGCGTGATCAGGTTGATGTGGGTCAGCGCCAGCGAGGCGCCGATGATGACCTGCACGGTGAACAGCCCGAGGAACAGCCGCGCCTCGGTGAACCGGCGCGACACCGACCGCTCCACGCCGACCGCCTCGCTGATCGCGTAGGCGCTCGACAGCGGGACCACCGCCCCGGCGAGCGCCGACGCGCCGATGAGGCCGATCGCGAACAGCACCTCGGCCCCGGCCCCGGCCACCGGCCGCAACGCCTGGGCGGCTTCAGAAGCCGAGGTCAGCGGCCCCTTCCCACCGATGGCGGCGGCGGTGGCGATGATGATCGTGACCGAGATGACGCAGGCGAACAGCGCGCCCGAGACGGCGTCGATCCGCGCCCGCGGGTAGTCCGCCGGGTCAGCACCCTTGTCGACCACGCCCGCCGCCGCGTACAGCTGCATGTACGGGCTCACCGTCGTCCCGATCAGCGCGACCCCAAGCAGCAGGAACGCCTTGGAGTATTCGAAGTGCGGTATCACCAGGTTTTGGCCTACGGCCGACCAGTCGGGGTGGCCGAGGATCGCCGCGATCGGGTAGGCGAGGAACGCCAGCGACATGACCAAAAAGATTCTTTCGGCATAACGATAAGAGCCGAACAGAACGAGTGCCCAGATGGCGACCGCTGCTATCGGGATGATGACGTACCGGCTGACTCCGAGCAGCCCGAACGCGGCACCGATCCCGGCGAACTCCGAGACGACGAGCCCGGTGTTGGCCAGCAGCACAACACCAAGCGCCAGCGCGGTGAACCGCAGGCTGAACTGCTCTCTGATCAGCGCCGCCAGCCCCTTGCCCGTGTAGGTGCCGAGCCGGACCGCCATCTCCTGCACCAGCACGAGCGCCACGGTGACCAGCACCATGAAGAACAGGGTCCGGTACACGAACTGCGAGCCCGCGGAGGCGTAGGTCGCTATCCCGGCCGCGTCGTTCCCGGCGTTGGCGGCGACCACCCCTGGGCCCAGGATCGCCAGGAACAGGAAGATCCGGCTCTTTCGCACCCTGGTCAGCCGGACCCCGCCGATGCGGACCCGGGTGCGTGTGGTCAGGCCCGCCAGAGACCGGGCCGTCAGGGAACTCTGCGGCGCCTGCCGCGCCTCGGCCTCCAGCGCCTCGTGTACCCGCTCCTCCCGGCCCGGCTCCTCCGCGCCCGGCTTCTCCAGGCCCGATGCTTCCTCAGCTTGCCCGCGCTCCGTGCTCACTGCCAGATCCTCGGGAAGTGCAGGCGCCCGTGGCCGGGCACCAGCGCGTCAAGGATGTCGTCGGACAGGATCCGGCCCAGCGGCTTGCCGTCGTCGTCGACGACCAGCAGCGACGAACGCCGCGACTCCACCATCTCGGTGGCGACCTTGTCCAGGTCGGCGTCAGGCCGCAGCGTGACCGGGGGATTCTCCGCATCGATAATGGCCGCGAGTGGCTTGGAGGCCTTGTTGATCAGCAAGTCGAAGGCGGACACGTCGCCGATGACCCGGCCCTCGGCGTCGAGTACCGCCACCGAGTCGATCTCCGTCTCGTGTTTGGCGAGCTTGACCAGCCTTTTCCGTACTTCCTCGACGGTCTCCTCGGGCTTCGCAAGAGCGAGCACCGTGGTCATCACCCCGCCGGCCTCGTCGGCCGGGTAGCCGAGCAGGCGGGCGAGTTCTCGCTGGGTAGCGGATGGCATCTGGGCCAGTAGCTGCGCCTGCTCGTCTTTGGGCAGCTCGCGTAGTGCCTCCGCTGCCTCGTCCGGCTCCATCCGGGCGACCAGGTCGGCCGCCTTAGCCGGTTCCAGCTCCCGTAGCAGTGCGGCCAGCTCGTCGAGCTCCATCTCCTCCAGTGCGTCCGCCGCCAGGTCGTGGTCCAGGCTGGCGAGCAGATCCTGCCGCCCGGTCCGCCCAAGCCCCTCCAGTACGTCCGCGAGCTCTGCCGGGCGCAGCCGGCGCAGTGCCGAGTTTGGCGCCCGCAGCTTCATCGCGGCGGGCTCCTCGGGCGAATCCTCACCGAATGATTCGACCGCGGCCCAGTCGATCACCCGGTCGGGGGTGGGATGCCACCGGAAACGCTTGGGCCCTAGCCGGCGCAGCAGCGTCTGGATGCTCACGTCAACGCCGACGAGCCGGACCTTGTCGCCGACCTGTGCCAGGTAGAGGTCGGCCGCCCTGATCACCTGGACCTCGTCGGTGTCTACGAGCTGGTGATCGAGGATGTCCCTGGCCAGCAGTACCTCGCCCTCGCGGCGGTGGAACTCACGCAAGTCCAGCCGGGCGGTCCGCAGCGTGACCGACCGCCGGTCGATCTGGTGGATCGCCGCGGCGTCCAGGTAGGCGCGGCGCCGCCCGACCCGGACCACGATCCCGGTAACCGCCGGATAGTCGTCACCGTTATGGACCCGGGCTACCAGGTCAACGAGGTGGCCCACCTCTTCGCCGGACTGGTTCAGCACCGGGCAACCGTCCAGGCCGACGAGCGAGATAATGTTCTGCCGCACCTGGCGCGAGGCCGTAAGGCGCTGCGAATAGGCACCGAAGAGGTGGCCGCGCCATGGTCGCCGTTACGGGCCCGCCGGGCAGCAGCCGGGGGCCGGGAGAAAATACGCCGGTCGGACACAGCAACCTCCTGGACCGCCGGCCAGTCCGGGTGATCTACCCCGGAGGGCCCGGCAAGCATAGGGATTGGGACGGGCAGCGTCTGGCGGCCCGGCCCCTGGTGATAGCCGCGCCCGCCGTGGTTGTACTGCAGGGATCGTCGAGCACGACCGCACCTCCCTCGTTTCCGGTTGCGAGGTCAAGGCTAGACGGCGCGGCGCCGGAAACAAAAGTCAGGGCTTGCCGTCGCTACGCGTAGCCAATCCCCGCTCACCCAGGAGCCGTGCCTCGCTCGTTGCAGCGCATGCGTCCCGGGCAGGCCGTAATTGCGGGCGGGCCGCACCAGCGCGGCCTGGGTTGTTTTTGACCACCACGCCATGCTCGCCGGGCGCCGGTGACGGCGGCCCGGCGCGGGCCAGCTGCCTTAGCTGACAGCGCCGCTGTCGCGCAGGGCGGTGATCTCGGCCTGGGTCAGGCCAAGACCGGCCAGCACCTCGCGGGTGTCGCTGCCCGGCCGGACCGGGGGCGATGGGGGACCAGAGGGAGTGCGGGCGAACCGGGGTGCGGGTGCGGGCTGGATCACGCCGCCGACATCGATGAAGGTGCCACGGGCGGCGTTGTGGGGGTGGGCAGGCGCATCGCGCGGGCTGACCACAGGCGCCACGCACGCGTCCGAGCCGGCGAAAACCTCCGCCCACTGTGCCTGGGTGCGCCCGGCGAACGCCTCGGTGAACCGGGCCCGCAGTTCCGGCCAGCCGGAGCGGTCGTACTGGGCGGGCAGGCCCGCTTCGTCCAGGCCAAGGCGGGCCAGCAGCTCGGCGTAGAACTTGGGCTCAAGGGCGCCCACCGCCATATAACGTCCGTCGGCGGTGGTGTAGGTGTCGTAGAACGGCGCGCCCCCGTCCAGCACGTTGGTGCCCCGCCCGTCCTGCCACGCGCCCGCCGCAAGCAGCCCGTAGAGGAACGAGGCGAGCATCGCCGACCCGTCCACCATCGCCACGTCGATGACCTGCCCCTGGCCGGACCGCTCCCGTTCCAGCAAGGCGGCCAGCACGCCGACCACGAGCAGCATGCCGCCACCACCGAAGTCCCCGATCAGGTTCAGCGGGGGGATCGGGCGCTCGCCCTCCCGGCCGATCGGTTCCAGGCTGCCCGATACCGCGATGTAGTCGATGTCGTGCCCTGCCGTGTCCGCGAGCGGGCCGTCCTGGCCCCAGCCGGTCATCCGGGCGTACACCAGGCGTGGGTTCCGTTCGGCGCAGACCTCCGGGCCGAAGCCGACCCGCTCGGCCACGCCGGGCCGGAACGCTTCCACCAGCACATCGGCGTCGTCCGCCAGGCGGAGCAGGATGTCCACCCCGGCCGGGTTCTTGAGATCGAGCCGGATCGACCGGCGGCTGCGGCACAGCGGGTCGACGGGCGGCAACTGCTGGCGCCCGGTGCGGTCGGGCCGGTCGACCCGCAGCACGTCCGCACCCAGATCGGCGAGGACCATGCACCCGAACGGCGCTGGCGCCAGGCTCGCAACCTCGATGACCTTCAGCCCACGCAAAGGGCCCGTCGCTGTGTCCACGACGCTAGCCTGTCATGCCCCAGCGCGCCCGGTAGTGGGGCGCTGAATCGAGTCCGTTGCCAGTGCTCTGACTGGGCGAAGTCCGACCCGCCGCGTAGTGTCACAGCATGCGCGGTTACACGCAGGACAAGGACGCCTACCTGAGGCGGCTCCGCCGCATCGAGGGCCAGGTGCGGGGCATTGCCCGCATGGTCGACGAGGACGTCTACTGCATCGACATACTCACCCAGGTATCGGCGGTGACCAGGGCGCTCCAGGCGGTCGCGCTCGGACTGCTCGAAGACCACCTCGGCCAGTGCGTGACCGAAGCCGTGCGCAAGGGCGGCGACGAGGGCGCCGAATCGGTCCGCGAAGCGGCCGAAGCCATCAGCCGCCTGGTCAAGTCCTGAGCGCGCCACATCCGGGGCCGGTCAGGGGGGTGCGTCGGGGCCGGCGAAGCGGGCGAAGGCGCGAAGGTTCGCCGTGCTCTCGCCTCGCTTGATCCGCCACGCCCACTCCCGGCGGATCGAGGACTCGAAGCCGATGGCCAGCGCGGCGTTGAAGTTGTCGTCGGAGTAGCTGAGCACGCAGCCAAGCAGCCGGTCGATCTCTTCACTGGATGCCGACGCCAGCGGCTGGCGGCCTGTCAGGTAGACATCGCCTTGCTGGTCGACCGCGAAATGAACGCCATACATCCGGGCATTGCGCTCGAGCAGGAACCGGTAGAAGCGGGCGTGGTTCTCATCCGGTCTCCGGCAGAAGAACGCCTCCACGTGCAGGCTGTGCGTGCCTGCGATGAGCCAGGTCATCGTGGCGAGCTTGCGCTGGCCTTCGAGCCGGACCAGGTAGCTGCCCGGCTCCGGCGACTCGGGCACGAGCCCCGACTCGGCCAGCGCCGACTCGATGACGGCAGCGGCCTTGGCCTGGGCCGGCGTCACCGGCCCACCGCCGCCGCTCGCTCTAGCCTCATATGAGTCATCCTGCCAGGCGGCCCTGAGCCGGCGCGGACCGCGTTCAACGCGCGGCAAACCCGTTTCCGGTCAGCCCGCCGTGGTGTAGCTCTCGGTGGGCAGCGACGGGGTCATCGCGCCGCTGTAGACAGTGAGCAAGCGGTCCACCGTGCCGCTCCAGCCGAACCGGCTCGCGTGCTCGACCGCCCCCTGGGCGAGCTTGGCCTGCAGCGCGGGTGAGCCGAACAGTTCCAGCAGGGCCCGCGCATAGCTGGCCGGATCGTGACCGTCGATGAGGATGCCGGACACGCCGTCCTGGACGGCCGTGCGCAGGCCGCCGACCGACGCCGCGATCACCGGGGTGCCACAGGCCTGGGCCTCCACGGCGACCAGGCCGAAGGACTCGGAGTACGACGGCACCATGACCACGGTGGCCGCGCGGTACCAGTCGGCCAGTTCCGCCTGCGGGCAGGGCGGCTCCACCCGGACGACCCCATCGATCCCGAGGGCGTGGGAGATCTCGGTGAGCTGGTCGGGGTCGGCGCGGCCGGTGCCACTTGGCCCGCCCACGAAGGCGACCGTGAGGGTTGCCGCAAGCGCCGGGCAGTCGCGGAGCAGCGCCGCAGCGGCGTGCAGCACCACGTCCGGCGCCTTCAGCGGCTGGATCCGGCCGGCGAAGACGATGACCTGGCCATCTTCGGGCAGGCCGAGCCGCTTCCTGGCCGCGTCCGCTGGCCCGGGACGGAAGATCGACAGGTCCACGCCCGGGTTGACGGTCCAGATCTTGGCGGGGTCGGCCTCGTAGAGCCCGGCGAGCCGCCGTGCCTCTTCGTCGGTGTTCGCGACCAGCCGGTCGGCTGCGGCGACCACGTCGGCCTCGCCGCGCAGCCGTACCTCGGGTTCCCGCATGTCGCCGTGTGCCAGCGCCGCGTTCTTGACCCTGCCCAGGGTGTGCATGGACTGCACCAGCGGAACGCCCCAGCGCTCTTTGGCGACCGCGCCGACGTGACCCGACAGCCAGTAGTGGCCGTGCACGAGGTCGTACCGGCCCGGGGCGTAGGCGGCCTCGGTGCGGAGTACCTCCAGGGTGAACTGGCACAGCTGGGCGGGCAGGTCTGCCTTGTCGAGTTCCTCGAACGGCCCGGCGGGCACATGCCGGACGAGGACGCCGGGCACGAGTTCATTCACCGGAGGGGCGTCGCGGGACACCGCACGGGTGAAGATCTCCACCTCAACGCCACGGGCGGCCATACGCTTGGCAACCTCGACCACGTAGACGTTGAGGCCGCCGGCGTCGCCGGTACCAGGTTGCTCGAGTGGCGAAGTATGAACGCTGATGGTCGCGACCCGCCGCGGCATGCGTCGCGACACGAGCACCCACCTCCCACCCAGGGGGACACGCCGCCACATTGCGTGTTCCCGCGCATTGCAACCACGCACCGGCACCGCCTGTTCCCGCCCGGCAGCGCGGTCGCCCGCTCGGCAGGGGGCTGCGGATAGGCTCAGCGGCATGTCCACACTGGTGCTGCTCAGGCACGGCGAAAGCACGTGGAACTCCGAAGGCCTGTTCACCGGCTGGGTTGACGTCGGGCTCTCGGAGACCGGCGCCCGCGAGGCGACCGCGGGCGGGCGGCTGCTGCGCGAGGCGGGGCTCCGTCCGGACATCGTGCACACCTCGGTGCTGACTCGCGCCATCCAGACGGCCAACCTGGCGCTGGAGGAGGCGAACCTGCTCTGGCTCCCGGTGACCAGGTCATGGCGGCTCAACGAGCGCCACTACGGTGCGCTGCAGGGCAAGAACAAGGCACAGACCCGGCAGGAGTTCGGCGAGGAGCAGTTCATGCTCTGGCGGCGGTCCTACGACGTCCCGCCCCCGCCGCTTCCCGACGATGATCCCCTGTCCCAGGCCGGCGACCGCAGGTACGCGCATCTGCCGCCGGAGCTTCTGCCCCGCACCGAGTGCCTCGCCGACGTGCTGCACCGGCTGCTTCCCTACTGGTACGACGCGATCGTGCCGGACCTGGCGGCAGACCGGGTGGTGCTGGTGGTGGCGCACGGCAACTCGCTGCGCGCGCTCGTCAAGCACCTCGACGACGTCTCCGACGCCGAGATCGCCGGGCTCAACATCCCCACGGGCATACCGCTGCTCTACGAGCTTGACGACAGCTTCCGGCCGAAGGTGGCCGGCGGCCGCTACCTCGATCCGGCGGCCGCGGCAGCCGCAGCTGAGGCAGTACGGAACCAGGGGCGCTGACCTGCGGGACAGTATGACCAGTTGGCGACTTTTTTATGAATCCCTGAAGAACACCCTCATGGGTGTATACAGAGCCCATGGCCGCTCCGGCCCATCTCCGCATACGATCGAAGCGTGAGCACGCGCGTGACGGCGGGTGCGGGCGGCTATGCGTCAGCATCATGCCCCGCCACGGCAGGGGCCTGCGGGTGACTACCCGCGGGCGGGTCACCGATATCGAGCCCGCTACGGACCGGCCGCGTGCGACAAGGCTACCCTCTGGCGTTGCCTCGGTCCTCTCAGTGCTCTCCTCCTCGGCCGTGGTCCTCGACATCGCCGACCGGGTGCTGATGGCGAGCGAGGCGGCACGCACGTTCGGGCTGGTCAAGGACGGCCAGCTGATGGTCGGCGAGCTGCTCGCCCTGGTCCGGCAGGTGCGCCGGGACGGCGAAACCCGCGAGGGGGAGATCGACCTTTCCGGGAGCTCGTTCGGCGGCCGGAGGACCAGCTTCGCGGTGCGCGTGGCGCCCCTCGGCGCGGACGGCCTCATCCTGCTGCTCGCCGAAGACCAGACGGAGAGCCGGCGGGTGGAGGAGGTCCGGCGCGACTTCGTGGCCAACATCAGCCACGAACTGAAAACCCCGGTCGGTGCGCTCGCCCTGCTCGCGGAGACCATGGAGGAGGCGGCCGACGACCCGGAGGCCGTGCGGCGCTTCGCGGGCCGCATGCGGCAAGAGGCATCACGGCTGACCTATCTGGTCCAGGACCTGATCACGCTGTCGAGGATCGAGGCGGCCGAGCCGGTGCCCGACCCCATCCCCGTGGACCTGAGTGCGGTGGTGGCCGAGGCGCTGGACCGGGTCCGCATGAAGGCCAGTGCACGCGGCATCGAACTGGTGGCCGCCTGCGAGGATGAGCGGGTGCTCGTGCTCGGCGACGAGGACCTGCTGGTGACGGCGTTGCGGAACCTGCTGGACAACGCCGTCGCCTACAGCCCCGAACGAACCAGGGTGGTGGTATCAGCGTCGCTGGATGGCACGCGCACCGCGCAGATCAGTGTCGCGGACCAAGGCATCGGGATCCCGGAACGGGACCTCGAGCGGATCTTCGAACGGTTCTACCGGGTAGACCCAGCCCGATCGAGGGCCACCGGCGGGACGGGGCTGGGACTGGCCATCGTTAAGCACGTGATGGCGGCTCACCGTGGCAAGGTCACGGTGTGGAGCCAGGAAGGCGTGGGGTCCACGTTTACGCTGCAAATGCCAGTTGTCAGCAACTCCTCCGCCGCCGGCGGCAGCTCGGCGGGCGGTCCTGCGCAGCCTGTCAGGGAGGCAGTTAAGTGACACGGGTGCTCGTGGTTGAAGACGAGGAATCGTTCAGCGACGCACTGTCTTATATGTTGCGCCGGGAGGGCTTCGAGGTAGCGGTCTGCCCGACCGGCCCGGACGCGATCGAGGCCTTCGACCGGCATGGCGCCGATCTCGTTCTGCTGGATCTCATGCTTCCCGGGCTGCCCGGGAGCGAGGTCTGCCGGACGCTGCGCGAGCGCTCGAACGTTCCGGTGATCATGCTTACCGCCAAGGACAGCGAGATCGACAAGGTCGTGGGCCTTGAGCTCGGCGCCGATGACTATGTCACCAAGCCGTTCTCGTCCCGGGAACTGGTCGCCCGGATGCGCGCGGTGCTGCGGCGCCGCGGCGAGCCGGATGAGCCCGGCGGCTCGATCATGGAATCGGGGCCGGTCCGGATGGACGTGGACCGGCACGTGGTAACCGTCCGGGGCGAGCAGGTACAGGTGCCGCTCAAGGAGTTCGAACTGCTCGAGGTGCTGCTGCGCAACGTGGGCCGGGTACTGGCCCGGATGCAGCTCATCGACCGGGTCTGGGGCGCGGACTACGTTGGCGACACCAAGACCCTGGACGTACACATCAAGCGGCTGAGGGCCAAGGTCGAGACAGACCCGGGCAACCCGCGGCACATCATCACGGTGCGTGGGCTCGGCTACAAGTTCGAGCCTGGCGACTGAGGGCCGCGGGGGCCGTGGCGGCTGGCGCTGCTCGCCGCCGTGGGGCGCGGGTGGCTAGGGAGTCGGCGACGCTGTCGGGGTCGCGAGCGGGCTGGGAGTCGCCGTGGGCGTCAGCACCAGGGAAGGCCGGGGCGCCGGGGAGAACGTCGAGTAGAACGCGGCCCGCGGCATGACCGGCACGAGTAGCGTCACGTGGCCCGCGCTCTGGAAGTTCAGGTTCATCCGGACGTACTGGCCGCCGTGCAGCGTCCTGGTGAGGCGCTTCAGCAGTACCCGGGGCTGCGGGCCGGTCAGCAACAGCGACTGGTCCCGCCCCACCTGGATCCCGCCGAGCGGAACCTGAACCTGGCTCGCCGAGCCGGGCGCCGTGATGCTGATCAGCCGGTCGCGCACGCCGCTGTTGTTCAGGGCGAAGAACACGCCAGCCGAGGCACCGGCCGGAAGCCTCAATCCCGGCACCGGCCCGAGCACGAACATGTTGTTGATCCGCATCGTGTCGCTCACGACCGCGGACGCACCGGCCGTCGGCTGATGCCACTCCTGGGTGGGCGCGTTGGTCCCGGCTTCACACCCAGCGATCACCGGAATCAGCGCGGCGGCCGCCACAATCAACAGGCCTCGCAGCGGGAGGCTGCGACTGCTGGGGATCACTGCTACTCCTCCGGCTCCATGCACGCGCACACGGGGACGCGGCACAGCGTATCGGCCCGTGGTCGCGGCGGTTACACCACCCCTGGCAACAGGCCATCGGCGGCTGCGGCGCGCGCCCTACCCGGCTGGTGTGGCCGGGGCGGCCGTTGCCTGCTTCCCAGCGGATGGAGTTTGCCTCACTCCAGGTGACTGCACGGTATGTCCCGATGCCAGCGCATCTACCTGCGCCTTGATGATCTGGAAGCCCTGCTTGCCGGTGACCAGATGAGCGACCGAGCCGTCCTTGTCGACCACGACGGCGGTCAGCACCGTGCTGTTGCGATACAGCGCGGGAAGCAGGCCCTCGGTGTCCTCTACCGCGTGCGCGGCCCCGAGCCCGACCTGATTGCTCAGCTGGCTCACGTCCTCGCCGCGCACGCCGACCAGGTACGTCTGCGCGCCGCCCCCCTGTGCCTGCACGGTGAGCTGACGCAGGTCGCGCAGGCACTTGCAGGCCGGCGGGATCAGGGCCAGCACGACCACGTACTCCCCGGGCCCGGTGAGGTCGGTCAGGTGCATTGGCTGGCCGTCCACCAGCACCATGGTGTCGGGGAGCGGTCCGCCGGGCCGGCCGATGGCCGGCCCGAGGGAGGCGCCCGAACTCCCGGCCGCCGGGCTCGCAGCGCTCGAGCGGGCGAAATCCGGATGGGTGAAAGGTCCGCCGACCGGGCCCTGGCCCTGGCCGATCGCGCCCTGGCCAACCGTGAACACCGTGAGCAGCGTCGCGGCGAGCAGCGTCAGCGCGAGACACCCCGCCAGCAGCGGCAATACCATGCCGTCCCTGGCCAGCGGCCCGGTCAGCCTTCTTGCCAGCATCCGCCGGCGCAGCGATCTCAGCTCGCGATGGTAAGCCTGCACGTCCCTGTCGAGTTCCCGGGCATCGTCCGGAACCTTGATGTCGACCGGTGGCAGACCGTAATCGTCTCGCCCAGGGTCGCCGCCATTGTTCACGCGCATCTCTCCCGCATGAGCGGCCTCGTCCTCGTTCCAGTATGGGTCAGCGGTGGTCGCCTCGTCACCGGGAACATGGTGCCCTTACCCAGCTTGTCACGCCCCGCGCGGGCGCGTGCCCCGGCCACCTCTGACCGGGTACGGCTGGTCGCTCCTGTGCTCTGGCGCGGGAGTGAAAGGTGTGTCCAGCGGCCGTGCAGTGACACTTTCAGATCAGTTAATTGACTCCTTGACCTGCACGTTTGGCGCCTAGGGAGGCTTTTGGGCTGTGTTTGGCGTGGTAGTATTGGCGTAGCGGAAGGGGTATGTGCCACATGACTTTCAAGGTCGGCGACACGGTCGTCTACCCCCACCATGGGGCTGCTCGTATCGAGGAGATCGAGACCCGTACGATCAAGGGCGCTGAGATGAGCTACCTGGTCCTCAAGGTCGACAAGGGCGACCTGACAGTGCGCGTCCCTGCAGATAATGCAGAACTGGTTGGCGTGCGCGATGTCGTGGGACAGGAGGGTCTGGAGAGGGTGTTCGAGGTGCTTCGCGCCCCGCACACCGAGGAGCCGACCAACTGGTCCCGGCGATACAAGGCCAATCTGGAGAAACTCGCCTCCGGCGATGTGAACAAGGTAGCCGAGGTCGTTCGCGACCTGTGGCGCAGGGACAAGGAGCGTGGGCTGTCCGCTGGCGAGAAGCGGATGCTCGCGAAGGCACGCCAGATTCTGGTGAGCGAGCTCGCGCTTGCCGAGAAGACGAACGAGGACAAGGCCGAGGCGCTTCTCGACGAGATCCTCGCCTCCTGACCAGCATCTTTGGGTAAGGGCTGATTTGGCATGCCCGCTGACCCGCCAAGAACCGGCATCGGTGCCGATGTTCACCCGTTGGCGCCCGGCCGTCCGCTGTACCTGGCGGGACTGTTCTGGCCCGGTGAAGACGGGCTGACCGGGCATTCTGACGGGGATGTGGCCGCGCACGCCGCGTGCGACGCGCTGCTGTCGGCTGCTGGCCTCGGTGACCTTGGTGCGCAGTTCGGCACCGCCGAACCCGGCTGGGCCGGGGCGTCTGGGCCCGCGCTGCTGCGTGCCACGGCCGCACTGCTCACCGAGGCGGGGTTCACGATAGGGAACGTCGCCATCCAGGTGATCGGTAACCGGCCGCGGATCGCGTCGCGGCGCGACGAAGCGCAGAAGGTGCTCTCCGAGGCCCTGGGCGGCGCACCGGTCAGCGTGTCCGGGACGACCACGGACGGCCTGGGCCTGACCGGCCGGGGCGAAGGCATCGCGGCCGTGGCGACGGCCTTGGTCCTGCCTGCTCGGCGGCATTAGCCTCCTTCGCCGGTAAGGCCGCCACGATGCTAGCCCGGGGGGCCGAGCCCCCCGGAGCCCCCACGCACCCGGTACCAGACCCTCGGTTTTGTGTCCGTTGGTTGCCGGCTGAGGTCTGCGTGCCCGGTGCCGGGCCTGCGGTTTTGTGCCTGTTGGTTGTCGGCTGAGGTCTGCGTGCCCGGTGCCGGGGCTGTGGTTTTGTGCCTGTTGGTTGTCGGCTGAGGTCTGCTCTGGTGCTGGCTCTGCGGTCCAGTTCTGACCGTCCTGGCTACTCCTCGGGGGATGCGGGGGTGCTGTGGAGCCGCTCTAGCAGGGGCATGACCGAACGGGCGGGGGGCCGGGCGCCGCTATTCGGGGCCGGCGGGTCCTGGGATTCGGCCGGGGCGGCCTTGCCCGTGATCTCGGCTGAGCTCCCCGTGGTGTCGGCTGAGCTCCCTGTGGTCTCGGCCGCTTTCTCCGTGGCCGGTTGCGGCCCGGTGGGCGGCTCTGCGGTTGACGCCGGAGGCCCTGGGGGCGCGGGGGCCGCCGGCGGTGCCTCGGCCGGGCTGGGGGCTGAATCCTCACCACGCGGCTGGTTCTGGGCTGGCTCGTCAGTGTGCCCGGGGTGGTCCTGGCCTCCGGGCCTCGCATGACCTTCTGGGCCGTCTGCGCCGGGGTAGTCGCTGTGATCGGTGTAACTGTCCGGGTGGACGTAACCCGTTTCCTCGCCGTAGGCCACTGGGTCCGGGTAGTGGCCCGCGCCGTGATGCGCCGTCTGACCGGGGTACTCCGCCGTGGCCGCGCCGTCGTGCGTGGTCCCTGGCATGGCGGGCGGCTCGCCTTCCCGCGGTCCCAGCAGCGTGTCGAGCCCGGTGCGCGGCTGCGGCAGCGACCGCCCTTCGGCGGTGCCGCCGGCAGCGGCGGCCCAGGTAACCGCCGCCCGCTGTCCCGCACCGGAGTCGCCGGTGCCGTTTGTGCCCGAGGCCGCCGTCGCGCCCGGGTCAGCCGCTGCGGCGGCCTGGCCCGGTTCCCGTCGCTGGCCGTTGGCCGGCCGTGGCCTGCGGAAGTACCGCAGCATTTCGAGCAGCAACCCGAACGCGAGCAACAGGAGCACCCACGGCGTCACCGCGACCACGGCGCGGGTGGGCTGGGCAGGCAAGGTGACGTTCGTGGCGTAGACGGCGTTGCCGACCGCGACGGCCGCGAGCATGAGCAACAACGAAAACCAGGCGTAACCCTTAGCCCACCACCCGGCTCCGCGCAGCGCCAGGGCGGCGGCGGCCGCGATCACCAGCATCGCGTCAAAGATGACCGGGTACAGCCGGGCGAGCTGGGAGGAGACCCCGGCGCGGAGCGCGAGATGGTGGATTCCCTCGTAGGAGAGCGCGAAAGCGGCGGCGGCAAGCAGTATCACACCGGCAATCACGGCAATTAGCGCGCGGCCAGCCGGAGTTTGCTGGGGATCGGCGGGGCGGAGGCCGCCATCAGCGGAATAGCTAGTCATCGGGGAGTCGGAGTCCTTCCTGCGGCACTGCTCTGGGCTGACGCGGCCCGCCTATCGTCGAAACTACAGCGCCTTCCTCCGCGCACAGAGGTTGCCGCGCCGTAGCGATGTGGGGCGGGGTCAGGACAGGCGTGGGGCTGGGACCAAACGGCGAGCAACCGCTCGCCATCCGATCTCGGCGGCAAGGAGACGATATGCCGTACTACCGGGTGGCCGGGGAGATCCCCCGTAAACGCCATGTGCGTTTCCAGCGCCCCGACGGCGGCCTGTACTCCGAGGAGTTGATGGGCGAAGAAGGCTTCGTCTCTGATTCCTCGCTTCTCTATCAATGTGCACCCGCCCACGGCAATCGTGAAGAGCGAGGGGGTGTCCGGTGCCGCCATTGAAGAGAGCACGCCGAATCACCCGCTGATAGCCGCGCCACGTGCGCACCACCGACCTGCCCCGTGGCGGTGACCTGGTGGGGGGCCGCCAGCTGCCTGTTCGCCAATGACGATGTGCAGATTTCTTCGGCTGCCGCGGATGCTTCCTCGAGAGCTCTACCGTAATTCTGTCGGCGACGAAGCTATTTATTTGCAAAACGGCACCGCGTTCTTCGAGTCCGTCTACGGGCGGATCAGCGCCGTGGCCGGTGACTACATCGTGATTCCACGCGGAACAATTCACCGCTGGGTGCCCGCCGCACCCGGCGTGACCGCGCTGGTTGTCGCGGCCAGCGGGCACATCCGGCCGCCCCGCCGATACCTTTCGCAGTATGGGCAGTTGCTCGAGCATGCCCCCTATAGCGAGCGTGACCTGCGCGGTCCCGACGGCCCGCTGCTGGCCGAGGGGGAGGACGTCCCCGTAATCGTCCGGACCAGGGCCGGCCTGACCCGGCTGACCTATGCCCGGCACCCGTTCGACGTGGTCGGCTGGGACGGCTATCTGTACCCGTTCGCGTTCAACATCGCCGACTTCGAGCCGGTCGTGAAGCGGACCCATGCCCCGCCGCCGGTGCACCAGACATTCGAGGGGCCGAACTTTGTGATCTGCTCGTTCTGCCCGCGGCCGCTGGACTTCGACGCTGCTGCCGTCCCCATCCCCTACAACCATCACAACGTCGACTCCGACGAGATGATGTTCTACGTCGGCGGGGATTACACCGCCCGGAAGGGCTCCGGGGTCGGGCTCGGCTCGATCACGCTGCATCCCTCGGGGTTCACCCACGGCCCCCAGCCGGGTGCGGTGGAGGCAGCCGTCGCGGGGCTTGCCGAGGGCAAGACCACCACCGACGAGACCGCCGTGATGATCGACACGTTCCGCCCGCTGGCCTCGGCCCGGCGGCCCGCCGGGCCGAGGACCCCGAGTATCCATGGAGCTGGGCCCGGGCCGCCCGCCGCTGAGCTCCGCCGTCCGTTGCCCGTTCCGGTTTGTCGTGGATGTCACAGCGACGACAGCACATCCTTGACCCCACCACCCCGCCCAGGCTTTTGTCGTGGTTGCCACAACCACGGCAACCGGCTGGACGGGATCCCTTCGGTAGGAGCAGGTTCGCGGGCTGGGATTACGAGTCGGTTGGCGGGGCCGGCGGTAGCCTTGGCGGCGTGACGCTCCGCCTTCATGACACCGCAACGCGCACCGTGCGCGAGTTCTCTCCCCTTGTGCCGGGGAAGGTATCGCTGTACCTGTGTGGTGCCACGGTGCAGGCGCCGCCGCACATCGGGCACATCAGGTCCGGGGTGAACTTCGACATCCTGGTCCGCTGGCTGAAGGCAAGTGGCTACCAGGTCACGTTCTGCCGGAACGTCACCGACATCGACGACAAGATCATCCGGGTCGCCGCGCAAGAGAACGTGCCCGGTGGGCCGTGGCACAGCGCAACGAGCGGGCGTTCAGCCGCGCCTATGACGTGCTCGGCTGCCTTCCGCCGGATGTGGAGCCCCGGGCGACCCGGCACGTCCCGCAGATGATCACGCTGATGCGGCGCCTGATCGACACCGAGCACGCGTACGCGGCCGACGGCGACGTCTACTTCAACGTCAAGTCCTTCCCGGAGTACGGTTTGCTGTCCGGTCAGCGGCTCGACCACATGCGGCCCGCCGAGGACACCGAGACCGCCGACGCCAAGCGGGACCCGCGGGACTTCACCCTCTGGAAGGGCGCCAAGCCCGGCGAGCCCTCCTGGGAGACCCCGTGGGGCGCGGGCCGTCCTGGCTGGCACCTGGAATGCTCGGCGATGGCCACCACGTACCTCGGCTCCTCGTTCGACATCCACGGCGGCGGCCTGGACCTGGTGTTTCCGCACCACGAGAACGAGGTTGCCCAGTCCCACGCGGCCGGCGACGGGTTCGCCCAGTACTGGATGCACAACGGCCTCGTCGGGGTGGCGGGGAGAAGATGAGCAAGTCCCTGGGCAACTCGCTGCTGGTCGACGCGATGGTGACCCAGACCCGCCCGGTGGAACTGCGTTACTACCTCGGCCAGGCGCACTACCGGTCGCACATCGAGTACTCACCGGCCGCGCTCGAAGAGGCGGTCACCGCGTACCGGCGGATCGAAGGCTTCGTGACCCGCGCCGCCGAGCTCACCGCTGGGCGCCCGGCTGGCGAGGGGTACGAACAGGGCCGATCGGTGTGAACTGGATCCCTGCCCACGTTCACCGCCGCGCTCGACAACGACCTGGCGGTGCCGCAGGCACTGGCCGTAATCCATGACTGGGTTCGCGACGGCAACAACGCCCTGGCCTCGGCGGACGCCGAGGTGACGTGGCAAACGCTGGAAACGGTGCGGGCCATGCTCGGCGCGCTCGGGCTTGACCCCCTGGTCGGCCCGTGGGCCGGGCGGTGGCGCCGATCACGATCTGCGGGAAGTAGTCGATGTGCTGGTCAAGGTGACGCTCGACCAGCGGCAGGCGGCCAAGGACCGCAAGGACTACCAGGCAGCGGACGAGATCAGGGACCAGTTGCAAGCAGCCGGGGTGGTCATCGAGGACACGCCGAGGGGCCGAGATGGGAGATCAAGCGATGATCCGTAATCTGGCCCCCTGGGCAGCGCCCGGGCCACGCTGCCGGCTGGCTTGCGCCGTCGGGTGACCACGTGAGCGGCAGATACGCCGAGGGCAGGACGAGGCGGGCGCTCCAAGGCCTGGAAAGCCCCGGCCAGGTACCGGCGGCCGCGGACGAGAACGGCTCGAGGGCAAGGGCCCGACCCCGCCCGCGCATCTGCGCCCGGGACACCCGGCACAGCGCCGCGCCGCCGAGGCGGCAGCCCGTGCCGCGGGAACCCGGTCCCGCCGCGGAGCGGCGGAGGACGGGCCACGAAACCAGGCCGGCGGTGACGGGAGGCCGGGTGGCGAGGGCCGTTCTGCCTGGAAAGCGGGAACGGCGGGCAGGGGATGGACCGGGCGCCCGCCCACGCGGGGCGGGTGACGCGCCTGAGGTGGTCGCCGGGCGGAACGCTGTGGTGGAGGCGCTGCGGGCGGGCGTGCCCGCGGCCGCGCTGTACGCCGGGCCGCGCCGGGACGCCGATGACCGGGTGCGCGAGGCGGTAGACCTCGCCGCCGCGGCCGGTATCCCGATGATCGAGACGGGACGGACCGAACTCGACCGGCTGACCGGCGACTCGGTGCACCAGGGCCTGGCATTCGCGGGGTCCGCCCCTAGACTATGCCGCCGCCGATGACCTGACTGCGCGGGCCGGCGAGACCGGCCCGCGAGCGCGCTGATCGTGGCCCTGGCACGGGTGCCACCCGATCTCCGCAATCTTGGTGCGGTGGCCCGCTCGGTCGCCGTGTTCGGCGGGCACGGGGTGCTGATCCCCGCGCGCCGCTCGGCCCGGGTGACCGCGGGGGCGTGGAAGGCGTCGGCCGGGGCGCTGGCCCGGGTGCCGGTCGCCCAGGCGCGCCAACCGCGACCCGCGCCCTCGCCGCCTACCAGCAGGCGGGCCTGTTCGTATGGGCCTCGACGCCGCGGGTACGACGCCGGTCGGCGACCTGGAGGCGGCGGACGGGCCGCTGGTGCTTGTCGTCGGGTCCGAGGGCCGCGGCCTGTCCCGGCTGGTGGTGAGCGGTGCGACCTGCTGGCCCGGATCCCCATGGCGGCGCACCCGAATCGCTGAACGCCGGGGTCGCCGCCGCGGTCGCCCTGTACGCGGTGGCCCAGGCCCGGCAGATCCCTTCGTGATGAACAGGCCACTGGCCCGGTCCGGTAGCGTGCACGACGTGACCACGACCGGCGTCTCGCCGCAGCTACAGCGGCTTCGCGAGACTATCCGGTGTTCCGCATCGAGGGTGCCCGGGCCACCCCGGGTCGGGACGGGGCGACGCTGGAGTTCGCGTTCGCCGCCGGTGAGCTGCGGTTCCGGCGGGCGTCGGAACTCGCCGGGCTGCACCCGGGACGAGACCGCCTGGATAACCACGCCCACGGCGCGGCGCATGATCCGCGCGCTGGCCATCATCGAGGCCTTCTCGTACTGGAAGGCGCTGTGCAGCCCGGTCATCGAGGTCGCGCTGCCAGCGCCGGACGCCGCGGGACTGAACTGGTGGCAGTCGTTCTGGCCCGGCGCCATGGGGGAGTTCTTCTACCGCAACGGCATCCATTACACCGTTCCCGGGTTCCTGGAGATCAAGGCCGCCGTAGCGGCCGAGCCCGCCGGTGCCAGGGATGAGCTGGCCTGGTGGGTGCCGCTGAGCGCCCCGTCGCGGCGCCGCCGCTGGTCATGTTCAGCGGCGGTAAGGACTCACTCGCGCTGGCCCGGGTCGTCCGGTCCGGCGGGCCCGCCGACTTCTTCCTGTACAACCCGGCGGCGCGCCAGTGGGATCTGGCGCAGTCGCTGGCCGGCGGGGGCGTTTCCTCGAAGTCAGGCGCACGATCCTGCCCGAACCGCTGCGGCTGAACGCGGCCGGCGATCCGAACGGGCACACGCCCTTCTCCGCGTACCTCGCGATCGCCGCGATGCTGGTGGGCTACCTGCGCGGCGGCGAGTTCGTGGTGGCGGGCAACTCACGCAGCGACGACGAGCCGAACGTCGACTCCTGACTCGGTCACCCGGCCAACCACCAGTGGACCAAGAGCTACGAGTTCGAGACCGCGCTGGCGGCCTACCGCGACCGGTGGCTGGCCGGGTGCTGCGGTACAGCGCCCGCTCCGGCCGCTGTATGAGCTTCAGATCATCGCGTCTTTGTCCGACGACATCGACGGCTACCTGCGGACCGCGAGCTGCAACCGGGTGCGGGGCGAGGGCTGGTGCCGGGCCTGCGCGAAGTGCGCCTGGGTGTTCCTGGCGACCGCGGCGTTGTTGGCCATGACCTGGCAGTACGCAAGACCGGCGGGGACATGTTCGCCGACCCGGCCCTCGCCGGGCTCTATGCGGAGATGGCCGCGTGAGCGGCTCGAAACCCTTTGAATGCACCGGCAGCGAGGACGAGGTCGGGACGGCCATCCGCGCGGCCGGGCAGGGCCACGTTCCGGGCGACCTGCCCGCGCTCGCCACTCGCCTGCGCGCCCCGGCCATCACGGCCGCGCGCCCGCTGAGTGCGCTGCTCGCGGACTGGCCGCGATGCCCTGGTGCCCGCGGCCCTGCTGCCCCGGGTGCGGCGGTACGGCCCGGGCTGAGGAGCGGCCCCTGCGAAGAAGTGGCCTCGGCTGAGGAGCGGCCCGGGCTGACGGGCGGGCCGGACTGGTAAGCCGGGCCGGTCGGGCAGTATCGTTCGCTATGTGAACGTTCGGCAGGGCTCCGGGGCACGGCCTGGTCCGGACGGGGCGGCGGGACAGGCGCCTGCGTCCGGCCCGGCCGGGGACGCATCGCACCCGGACCTCCCCGGGGACGGCGACGCGGACGCCCGCGAAGGTGCCCGCCGGGCCGCTGATGGGGACCGGCCTGGCGGCGGCCGCCGGACCGACTTCGTTCAGTCGCTGGACCGTGGGCTGGCCGTCATCCGCTGCTTTTCCTCCGAGCACCCCTCGCTGACCTGTCCGAGGTGGCCGAGCGCACCGGGCTCACCCGGGCCGCCGCGCGCAGGTTCCTGCTCACCCTGCAGGAGCTCGGCTACGTGGGCAGTTCCGGGCGGCAAGTTCCGCTGCGCCCCCGGGTGCTTGCCCTGGATATGCGTATCTTTCCTCGTTCAGCGTTTCCCAGATCGCCCAGCCGCACCTGGAAGACCTCGCCGAGGAACTGCACGAGTCGTGCTCGGTGAGCGTGCTCGACGGTGACGACCTGGTCTACGTCGCCGTGCGTCCGCGAACCGGATCATGACGATCGCGCTGACCGTGGGCACCCGGTTGCCGGCGTACCCGACCTCGATGGGCCGCATCCTGCTGGCCCACCTGCCCGAGGCCGAACTCGACGCCTACCTGCGCCGGACCACCATGCGCAGCTCACCGAGCACACGATCACCGATCCCGGCGAGCTGCGAGCGGTCCTCGCCACCGCCCGCAGCCGTGGCTGGACCGCGGTCGACCAGGAACTCGAGGCCGGCGTTCCGCTCGATCGCCGTGCCGATCAGGGACAGCTCGCGCAAGGTGGTCGCGGCCATCAACGCGAGCGCGCACGCGGCCCGGGTGCCCATGCGGACCCTGGAGAAGCAGTTCCTGCCCCGCCTGCAGCAAGCGGCCCGCCAGATCGACTCCGAACTGGCCGCCCGCCTGTAACAACGCCAGCCGCGCGATCCTGTAACGGACGGCAGCCCAGGCCGACCCGCGCCCCCTGCGCCCGATCCCATGCCCGCCATGCCCCGATTCCGCTCGGCCGGTCGGCCTATTCGTGATCGTTGTGGCATTGATCACGCTCTGTCGGCCCAGAGGGCACAATCCCGCAGCCAGGTGACCGGGTGAGATTGGTATCGGCGATGGTGGCCGGTCAGGACTCCAGGTAGCGGAGGACGGCCAGGACCCGGCGGTGGTCGGCGTCGAGGGGGCCAGGCCGAGTTTGCTGAAGATGTTCCCGACGTGCTTTTCGACGGACCGCTCGGACACCACGCAGGATCCCGGCGATCGCGGCGTTGGAGCGGCCCTCGGCCATCAGTTCGAGCACATCGCGTTCTCTGGCGGTGAGTGTGCCGAGCCCGTCGTTGCGGCGGCTGGCGCCCAGAAGCTGCGTCACGACCTCAGGATCGAGAGCGGTGCCGCCGGCGGCCACCCGGCTCAGCGCTTCGACGAACTCCTCGACGTCGCTGACCCGGTCCTTGAGCAGGTACCCGACCCCCGCGGCACCGCCACCGGACGCCGCGCCAAGCAGGTCGGCCGCGTACCGGGTCTCGATGTACTGGGAGAACACCAGCACCCCGGTCTTGGGATGGTCGCGGCGGATGACGATCGCCGCGCGCAGGCCCTCGTCGGTATAGCCGGGCGGCATTCGCACGTCCACCACGGCGGCGTCGGGGCGGTGCTGGTCCACCGCGGCGAGCAGGTCGTCGGCGTTGCCGACGGCGGCGGCCACCTCGTGGCCGCTATCGGCCAGGATTTCGGCCAGGCCCGCTCGCACCACGGCCGAGTCTTCGGCTATCACAATCCGCATCGGGGCTCCGGTTCGGCTCAGGCGTGGGACGGCAGCTCAACGGTGACCACGGTGGGGCCTGCGGGCGGGCTGCTGAGCTGCAGCCTGCCATCGACGGTCTTGATCCGCTCGGCGAGCCCGGCCAGGCCGCCGCGGGCCTCGACGCGGGCGCCGCCGCAGCCATCGTCGCTGACCCGCACTCGCAGCAGGCCGGGCACGTGGACTGCCTCCAGCGTGGCATGCCGGGCGCCGCTGTGCTTGGTCACGTTGGTGAGCAGCTCGGCGGCGCAGAAGTAGGCGATGGTCTCGATCGCGGCCGATGGGCGCTCGGGCAGGTCGATGCCGAGCTCGACGGGCAGGTCGCTGCGCGCGGCGAGGCTGGTCAGCGCGATGCCTAGGCCCTGGTCGAGAACGGGAGGGTGGATGCCGCGGGCCAGGTTACGCAGCTCGGTGATGGCCTCCTTGGCGCCGCGATGAGCGGCGACCACCAGCTCCAGGACCCGGTCCAGGTCGGCCTGGCCGGTCCCGCCGGTTATGCCGCCAAGCTTCTTCACGGCCAGCCCCAGCTTCATGGTGACGGCGACCATCTGCGCCTGCGCGCCGTCGTGCAGGTCCCGCTCGATCCGGCGCAGCCTCGCGGCCGAGTCGTCCACCAGCTGGGCCCGGGACTGTTCCAGTTCGCGTACCCGGCGGACGCTGTCTTGCTGGAGGCGGTAGACGGTCCAGAAGATCAGCGCCGCCCCCGCCAGCGGCAGCACTGCCAGCCACGCCAACGGCCCCAACCAGGTCGACGGAGGCGAGCAGCAGGACGCCAAGGACGACGTTGAAGATGCCACAGGCGACACGCACACCCACCCACAGACGGGGGCGGCGGTACTCCCAGGACCTGACCAGAAACCTCATGAGGACAGACCGCGAGGGAGTCATCCGTCAGCCGATGCGTACATCGGGAAACCTCCCGTAACGCGCAGCGCCATCGGCTGGGATCGCAACCGAAACCTTGGCCGGACAGCGGAAGCATCTCCCCAGGCGGGCCGAGGGCTGATCGGCGCCGCTACGGGGAGATGCTCCCAAGTTAGCTCTGGACACTGGTCTGCAAGCGGTAGGCGGTCCAGAAGATCAGCACCGCCCCCGCCAGCGGCAGCGCTGCCAGCCACGCCAGCGGCCCCAGCCAGTGGGCCGAAGCGAGCAGCAGGACGCCAAGGACGACGTTGAAGATGCCACAGGCGAAACGCACACCCACCCACAGACGGGGGCGGCGGTACTCCCAGGACCTGACCAGAAATCTCATGACGACAGATCGCGAGGAACGGGCGCTGTCATTCGGGGCGTACATCGGAATGCCTCCGGTGAGCTACGGTGCACGGCCACTCCGGTCACCTGTATCTCAATGCTCGCCGGGCGCGAACAGGACATCCACCGTGCGGATACCCGAATCTGAGGTAGGGCTAGCACGGCCACCGCCCGGCCTGCGACGACCTCACCAGTTCGCATCCACGGAACCAACCGAGCCCACAAGCAGATGACCGGTCACACGCCGGCCCCGGTCCAACTCCGAAATGTCACCTCCCGGCGTGATCATGGGCAAGTGGTCGTCAGGACGACCACTTGCCCAAGATCACGATGCTGAGGGGCGCGGCGTGGGCCTTGATCACGGCAGTTCGGCACCTGGGACGTAGCGGGCCAGATCCGAAGCCCCGCTGCGTAACGGCTCGCAGCCCCTTCCCTCCACTTTTCACGGCGACGGTGGCACAAATCGGGACAAATCCCAGCGGAAATTCACGCGTCAGCGTGAAAAGTGGGCACCGGCAGTCTCCGGGCAGGCGCGGGCGCCGGCATGCCCATGGTGGGCGTGCCGGGCCCCTGGCGGTGGGCGCGCGCCAAGGGCCCGGCGGCGGGAGCCCGGGGCGACGGGTTAGCTGTTTTGGGTTTCTGCGTGGGTGCCGATGTAGTTGTGTAGGCCGGCTTCGGTGAACTGCGAATCCGCGGCGCCCGGGATTTCGCTTTGCCCGGCCGGGTACTGGCGCGATACCAGGTCTGCCTGGACTTCCTGCATGTGCGACGGGAGGCCGGCGGACGGGCTCGCCCGGCGGTGGGCACGGTGACGCCGGCCAGCACGTCGTCGGTGCGCGGCGTGGTCAGGCTGAGCACGTCGGCGACGCTCGGTGCGACGGCATCCCGGGCCGTGAGCGAGGGCAGGTTCCAGCGCTCTTCGACGGTCTTCAGGATCGACGTGTGATCGAACGGCACCGACCCGGCCGGGACCCGGAATACCGCCCCCGCCTTGATCAGCGGCGAGACCAGCACGGTCGGGACCCGGATGCCGAACCTGGTGAAGTCGAACCCGAACTCGCCGGTGTTGTTGTCCGGCGGGGTGGCCCCGGACGGCGGCGGCATGTGGTCGTAGCACCCGCCGTGCTCGTCATAGGTGATGATCAGCAGCGTCTGCGCCCACCCAGGGCCACTGCGCAGCGCCTCGTACACGTCATGGATCAGCTGCTCGCCGAGCGCGACGTTGTAGTTCGGGTGCTGGCTGTTGCCGCTGGATCCCCAGCTCGGCTCCAGGAACGTATACGGCGGCAGCGTCCCAGCCGCGGCGGCGGCCGTGAAGTCGGTGAAGTGACCGAAATGGCTCGCGTCTGCCGAGGAGATGTCGGTGAAGTTGGACTTGGTGAGCGGCTCCGAGGTGTATCCGTAAATGGCCCAGCCGAGCCCGTGTGAGCTGAGTGCTCCGAAGATCGATGGGCAGGTAAATGTACGGGTCTTGTCGTCCATGTGACCCTGGCTGGTCGCGGCGCTGGCAAAGGCCCGGTTCGGCAGCGTCTCCGTGGGCGCAGGGGAGTACCAGTGGTCGCACACCGCATACCCGCGGGCCAGCGCGGACAGCACCGGCAGCGCCTCGGGCGTGAAGCAGCCCATGATGTTGCTGGCGGTCGTGCCCGTCACGAGCTTGAACCCCCAGCTGTGCCCTTCCCACCCGAGCGTGGAGGTGAAGTTCTTCACGAAGCCCTCGCCGGCCTGCGCCTGGCCCGATTGCGCCGGAGCTGAGATGCTGCCAAACAGCTGCTCGTTTGTGGCCATGTAACCCCTCGCCGGGATCCGCACCCGGCATGAAGTAGGCGTTCGGCGTGTTCGGCTCGATCTTGAACACGGTCACCGGCTGGCCAGAGGCGTCCGGGCACGACTCGGTCCCGGTCAGCCCCTCGAACGGCTGCCCGGTGGGCGAGGTGTTCCCGGATTCGCTGTACAAAAATCCGAGCATGTGATCGAACGACCGATTTTCCAGCATGAGAACCACAACGTGCTCGATGGCGGACAGACCGCTCCCAGGGATCGTTGCCTCCTTCGTGCGGGGATTTTCCCTGGCAGCGCGCTTCCCGCCGCCCCCGCGCCCAGTATGATCTCGCGCCGCCGCTCACGCCGCCGACTTGGCGTTCTCCATAGGACACGCTCCGGAAGAACTCGTCCCGGGCAGGCATAGCTGCCAGGCCCGGGCGGTCAGTCCGAAAATGTGTTTGATGAAGTTCTATACTTGCCCGATGGGCGGTGCATTTCAGGGTTCGCTGCTAGGCGTCGCGGAGGAGACCAGCCTCGGCGCGCTGGGCCGGTCGGTACGCCGGACGGTTCTTGCCCACGGCGCCTGGGTCGATGTCCGGCGCGGCTGGATCACCGGTGCCGACGTGCTGTTCGAGCGGCTGCTGAGCGCGGTGCCCTGGCGGGCCGAGCGGCGCGCGATGTACGACCGGGTGGTCGACGTGCCGCGGTTGCTGTGCTTCTACGGCGAGGAGGCGGCGCTGCCGGATCCGGTGCTGGCGACGGCGCGGGACGCGCTCAGCGAGCACTACCGGGCCGAGCTGGGCGAGCCGCTGTGTACGGCGGGATTGTGCCTGTACCGCGATGGCCGGGACAGCGTGGCATGGCACGGCGACACGATCGGGCGCGGCAGCACCGAGGACACCGTGGTGGCGATCGTGTCCCTCGGCACGCCCCGCGCGCTGCTGCTGCGCCCGCGGGACGGCAGCGGTGCCACGCTCCGTCACGAGGTTGGTCACGGCGACCTCCTCGTCATGGGCGGGAGCTGCCAGCGCACCTGGGAGCACGCCGTGCCGAAGACCGCCCGGCCCGCCGGCCCCCGGATCAGCGTGCAGTTCCGCCCGCATAACGTCCGATAAGGCGCACGGGCTGGCTCAGGCTGCTCGCTGATCTTCGATCAGCTTCGCCGTGGCGGGCAAGGTTGCTCGCCACCTGCGGCGGCTCGCCGGAGCCCGCAGTGCTAGCCCGGGGGGCCGAGCCCCCCGGACCCCCGCAACTACCGGTTACCGTGGGTTGTTCGCTTTCCGTTTCAGCTGGGGGCTTGCCTTCTCCTGCTACAGAGCTGTTAGGACGGCGCCGAGGACGCAGAGGGCGCCACCTGCCCAGACCCGCCAGCCGGGCCGCTCCCTGGCCATGAGGATGCCGAGCAGGATCGACAGTTCCCGCAGCGTGGCGACCGGTGACGCCGGGGCGCGCTGATAGGCCAGCAGGACCAGCAGGTAGGCCACCAGCGAACCGATCCCGATCCCGGCCCCGGCCCGGGCGCTGGCCCGCAGCCGCGCCCAGTCCAGCCGGACCGCCCCGAGCAGGATGACGGCCTCCACGAGCGTGACCACGCCCAGATAACCCAGGGCGTTCGCGGAACGCACCGCGTCCGCGTCGATCACCGAGTAAACGGCGATGGTGATCCCGGTCAGCGCCGCGAACATCAGGGCGGCCCCGCGCCCCTTGGCCAGCCCCGCGTGCGCGATGATCCCCAGGCCCACGCCGAGCGCAAGCGAACCGCCGATGCGCGCGGCGGTCAGCGACTCCCCGAGCACGACGGCGCCACCCAGCGTTATCAGAAACGGCGCGATGCCCCGGGCAACCGGGTAGGTGTAGGACAGCTCGCCGCGCCGGTAGGCGGCCGCGAGCAGGGCGAAATACGTGGCCTCGGCCGCGCCCGAGGCCAGGGCGAGCGGCCACACCCCCGCCGGCGGCACCGCGATGGTGACGGGCAGCAGAAGCACCGCACCCACCACCGCGCCCACGGCGGCGGCGGCCAGGCGGTCGTCGGCACCGTGCAGCAACCGGTTCCACCCCGCGTGGAACCCGGCCGCCGCGAGGACCAGGACGAGAGCAACGCCGCTCATCGGGACTCACCCGCGCACGACCGAGGAGCGGGTGCGCCGTGCTTCCTGCACTGGTCAGCACGGGTTCGGTCACTGGCCGCGCAGAGCCTCGGCAAGGGGCCCGTCGCCGTCGACGCGGGCCTGGCCTTTCTTGATCATCTCGGGCAGCGAGGCGTCCCCGCGTGCCACGGCGAGGCATGCGGGGCCGTCCAGGGTGAGCCGGGCGCCGGGATGCTCGGCCGGGCCCTGGCCGTAGAACGGTCCCGTGCCGTTGATCAGGATGTGGAAGGTGCCTTCGTCGAGCTGTACGTCGACAGCGCCCGCGCCCGGGCCGGCCAGCTCGGCGACCTGACGCAGCAGCGGGATGGCGAACCAGTGCGCGCGGAGCGCGTCGGTGGGCCGCCGTTCGGCCAGATCCGCCGCGCCCCAGTCGGCGAGCAACGTCAGGGCGGGCAGCAGGTCCCGGCCGCGCGGGGTGAGTTCGTAGACGGCGGCCGCCGCGGGCGGGGCCAGGCGCCTGCGGGTGATCAGGCCGTCCTGCTCCATCTCCTTCAGCCGGGTGGCGAGCACGTCGGTGCTGACCCCCGGCAGGTCGGCGTGCAGGTCGGTGTACCGGCGCGGGCCGGCCAGCAGTTCCCGGACGATCAGCAGGGTCCAGCGCTCCCCGATCGCGTCAAGCGCACGGGAGAGCGGGCAGTACTGGTCGTAACTTCGCCGCGGCATGCCAGCAGTCTGCCAGACAGTTGGAACATCCAAGTAGTAACTTGGCAGAACCAAGTATCCGGAGACGACACGAGATCACGGGTCCGGGAGGGCCACCGCAGATGGAGTTCAGGCAGTCCAGCAAGCTCGCCGGGGTCTCCTATGAGATCCGCGGGCCGGTGATCGAGTACGCGGATCAACTGGAACAGGCTGGGCACAGCGTGCTCCGGCTGAATACCGGGAACCCCGCCCTGTTCGGTTTTGACGCCCCGGAAGAGATTCTCCAGGACATCATCCGCAACCTCCCCCACGCCCACGGCTACAGCGATTCCCGGGGCATCCTGCCGGCCCGGCGCGCCGTCGTGCAGTACTACCAGAAGCTTGGCGTTGCCGACGTGGACATCGATGACGTGTTCCTCGGCAACGGCGTCTCCGAGCTCGTGACGATGGCGGTTCAGGCCCTGCTCGAGGACGGCGACGAGGTGCTCATCCCGGCCCCGGACTACCCGCTGTGGACCGCTGTCACCAGCCTGGCGGGCGGCCGGGCGGTGCACTACCTGTGCGACGAGGGCGCTGGCTGGCTCCCGGACCTCGCCGACATGGCGGCCAAGATCACCGACCGGACCCGCGCCGTGGTGATCATCAACCCCAACAACCCCACCGGCGCGGTCTACCCGCGAGAACTGCTTGACGGCATCCTCGACCTGGCCCGGCGCCACCAGCTACTGGTCTTCGCCGACGAGATCTACGACAAGATCCTCTACGACGGCGCCGTGCACCACTGCGTGGCCACCCTCGCTCCCGACCTGTTCTGCCTCACCTTCAACGGCCTCTCCAAGGCCTACCGGGTGGCCGGCTTCCGCTCCGGCTGGCTGCTCGTGTCCGGGCTCAAGCAGCACGCCAAGAACTACATCGAGGGCCTGGCCACCCTCGCCGGAACGCGGCTGTGCCCCAACGTTCCCGGGCAGTACGCCATCCAGGCCGCGCTCGGCGGCCGGCAGAGCATCACCGACCTGGTCCTGCCCGGCGGGCGGCTGCACGAACAGCGCGACCGGGCCTGGCAGCGCCTCAACGAGATCCCGGGCGTCTCCTGCGTCAAGCCGCAGGGCGCCCTCTACGCCTTCCCGCGCCTGGACCCGGCCGTGCACCAGATCCACGACGACGAGCAGCTCGTCCTCGACCTGCTGTTGCGCGAGAAGATCCAGGTCGTGCAGGGAACGGGGTTCAACTGGCCGCATCCCGACCACCTCCGCATCCTCACTCTCCCGCGCGTCGACGATCTCGACGCAGCCATCGTCCGCATCGGCCGCTTCCTCGCCGGGTACCGCCAGTAACGACGGCCACCCGGGACGGCCGGCCCCGCGATGCGGTTGGTTTCCGGCAGTGGATGACGGCGCCCGTGGGCGTATCGCATGTGCTGTGTCCGGGAGGGAACGGGTGCCCCGGCCCCCAAGGCCGATGGTCAGCGTGCCCGGCAGCGGCCTAGAGTTCAGGAATGCCGGACGATGCTGACAGCAGGTTCACCGCCCATGCCGCGGCGACCCTGGACGCCATGCTGGAGCTCCAGCCCGAGCTGGCCACCGAGGCGGGCGATCACCGCTATGACGACAGGCTGACCATCGGCACGGCGGCGCACTACGAGCGGGCAAGCCGCTGGGCGGCAGAACGGCTCGCGGAGCTGACCGCCATCGACGCGGCCCGTCTTTCCCCGCAAAACCGCGTGGACGCCCAGATCCTGGCGAACCATCTGGCCCGCCTGCGGTTCGGCATCGAGGAACTGCGCGAGCACGAGTGGGATCCGATGGCGGCCAACCCGGGGCGGGCGATCTACCTGCTGCTCGCGCGGGACTTCGCTCCGCTGGCGCAGCGGCTCCGCTCGGTGGCACACCGGCTCGCCTGCCTGCCGGAATCGCTGGCCGCTGCCCGGACCGTGCTCACCGCAATGCCCGAGGTGCATATCGAGACCGCGCTCACCCAGTTCGCCGGCACGCAGCATCTCATTGCCGGCGAGCTGGCCCCGCTCGTCGAGAGCGCGAACGGGGGGCAGCGCGAACTCGGCGAGGCGATACCGGTGGCGGTCGACGCCATCGGCGAGCACATGCGGTGGCTCGAGCAGCGGCTCGCCGACGGAAGGCACGACGGGTTCCGTGATCCCCGCCTGGGTGCGGAGCTGTACTCGGCGAAGCTGCGCCTCGTGCTTGACACCGAGTTCACCGCCGATGAGGTCATGGCCCGCGCCGAATCGGACCTGGCGCAGGTCACCGAGGAGATCACGGCGGCCGCGGATGGCTTCGGCGGGCCGGCGGCGGCCGGGGAGAACCAGGTCCAGCGAGCACTCGACTCGCTTGCGGCCGACGCCCCCGACGACGCGACGATCCTCGGGCTGGTCTGGGAGGCGTTCGGGGCGCAGCGCAAGTTCGTGGCCGAGCACGACCTCGTCACGATGTTCGGCGACCCGGTAGAAGTGATCGAGATGCCGGAGATCGACCGGGGCGTGGCGATCGCCTACTGCGACGCTCCGGGCCCGCTGGAGAGCGCCCCGCTGCCGACGTTCATCGCCGTGTCACCGACGCCAGCGGACTGGCCGCAGGAACGGGTCCGGTCCTTCTACCGCGAGTACAACCGGCACCTGGTGCACAACCTGATGATCCATGAGGCGATGCCGGGACACGCGCTGCAACTCGAGCACTCGCGCCGGTTCACCGGTTCCACGCCGGTACGGGCGGTACTGAGGTCGGGCTCGTTTGTCGAAGGCTGGGCGGTCTACGCCGAACAGGTGATGGGCGAGCATGGCTACCCCGGCGAGGGGAACCCGGCGGCGATCACCCTGCAACGGCTGAAGATGAAGCTGCGCATGATCATCAACGCGATCATGGATGCCCGGGTGCACTGCGCCGGCATGACGGAGGAGCAGGCGATGGCGCTGATGACCGGGCGAGGCTATCAAGAGGAGGGCGAGGCGGCGGCCAAGTGGCGCCGGGTGCTGCTGACATCGGCGCAGCTGTCCACCTACTACGTGGGTTACACCGAGGTCAGCGACCTCGCGGCCAGCCTGCGCAGCGTGCGGCCCGGTTGGGGCGACCGGCGAGTGCACGACGCCGTGCTCGGGCACGGCTCGCCTCCGGTACGCCACCTGCGCACGCTGCTGGCTACCGCGCCGGGGGATGGCGCCTGATCGCAGCCCGCGACGTGATGCGGGCCGGGCAGTGATGCGAGTTGCTGGCCGGCCTCTTCACTGGCCTGGCCCGGCGTGTTGCCACCGATGAACAGCGGGCCCGGGGGGCTAAGTAAGTAAGCACGCCGATGGCATCAGCCGGGCGGCGGATACGAAATCGGTACTTTGACCGATGCCGGCCGTAACGGCTTAGCGGCACTCTGAGAACGTGACCGCCGGATACGTGCCCGGCACGGAGACGACCTGGGCACGCCGTCCGGCAGACCCGGCCGCGGGAGGTGGTCTCGGTGAGGCAGATCCAGATCAGCAGGCGTCCCCGCCAAGGCGGCCGCCGGCGTGACGCGCTATCACAGGACCCGCTGCCGCTGGACCCGCGCGACGCCGACATCGTCCATGCCAAGGAACTCGCCCGTCGCCGGGCCCGCTCCTGCGCGCAGCCCGCCCGCCGCAGCCCGTCCGCGCGCCGGTAGAGTCCGCCGCCGTCAACGTACGGTGTAGACGCCGGTGGACTCCGCGTGATAGCCCTTGGCGCCGATGGCCCGCGCCAGCGGGCTGCGCGGATCCTCGTCGGCCTTGAGCAGGTCGAGCACCCGGCGGAAGTCGTAGCGGGGCGCCCAGCCCAGGTCGGCACGGGCCCGGGCGTTGACGTAGACCCGGTCGATGTGGCCGAACATCCGCCATCCCCGCCGCTGGTACTCAGCCTCCTGATCGGGGAACAGGCCGCGCACCACGGCCGGAGCGTCCGTGCGCAGCCCGGTGAGGTCGGCGGGGGCGAACGGCGTCGTGGCGCTGATGATGTAGCGCCCGAAACCGATCGCGGGTGCCCGGGCCATCGCGAGCAGGTGGGCGTCGGCGACGTCCTGGATGTCCGCCCGCCGGTACAGGAACTCGTTGGCCTTGATGTTCGCGTCGGGGTAAGCGTTCCGGACGTCCGCCACGTCATCGGGTTCCGGGAAGAACCGCGAAGTCCGCAGGATGACGACGGGCAGGCCATGGTCGGCGTGGATCAGCTCGCACAGGTTCTCCGCGGCGGTCTTCGTCACGCCGTAGATGTTCCTGGGCACCGGGGTGACATCCTCGGTGATCCACGCGGCCGGTTCGCCGGGACCCGGCGTCAGCGCCCGGCCGAAGGCGCTCGTCGTGCTGGTGAACACGACGCTCTCCACGCCAGCGGCGACGGCCTCCTCCAGCAACGTCAGCGTCCCGGTGATGTTGGTGTCCACGAACGCCTGCCGGTCATGGGACCCGACGTGCGGCTTGTGCAGCGTGGCCGGGTGCAGGACAACCCCGACGCCGTCCAGGCACCCGCGCACGGTGTCCCGGTCGGCGATCGACCCGGTCACCGTCGTGAACGGGGAGGCAAGCAGGTCGATGCCGACGACCTCGCGCCCGGCGTCACGCAGAACGCGTACCAGTGCTTCACCCAGATGCCCGGCGCTGCCGGTCACCAGGACACGTTCGCCGGGCATGCGCACCACGATACGGGTTCGGCGGACAGCTGGCATGGGCGGCAGGTGCGGCCCGGCCCGCTTGCTTTGCTTTACGCTCCGTACGGCACGATCGGCATCGTCGCGAACGGCGATGTGCCCGGTACCCCGTCGCTGGCTGCGTGATGGGATGAGTAGATGCGTCCCGAACTGATCGTGCCGGGCAAGCTCGTTCAGGGTGACCGGGTGGCGGTGGTGTCACCTGGCTACGCGGCCCCGGGCCGGTACCCCAAGGTGCATGAACTGGCGATGCGCCGGTTGCGGGAGGAGATCGGCCTGGAGCCGGTCGAGTACCCGACCACCCGGCAGCTGGGTGCCACGCCGCAGGCGCGGGCCGCGGACCTGATGGCGGCGTTCGCCGACCCGCAGATCAAGGCGATCCTGGCCACGATCGGCGGGGACGACCAGATCACCGTCCTGCCGTTTCTCGATCCCGAGGTCGCGGCGGCGAACCCGAAGGCGTTCGCCGGGTACAGCGACAACACCAACCTGCTGAACTGGCTGTGGAACCTCGGGATCGCCGGGTACCACGGCGGCTCGACCATGGTGCATCTCGCCCGCCCTGGCGGGCTGCACCCGGTGTCCGCCAGCTCGCTGCGGGCGGCACTGTTTGACTCCGGTGAGCTGCTGCTGCACCCAGTGGACCGGTTCAGCGAGGACGAGCTGAGCTGGGCGGACTTTGACGGCATGGCTTACCCGGCGCCGACACAGCCGGGCCTTACCTGGTCCTGGCACCGGGCCGACCAGGTGGTCACCGGCCCGACCTGGGGCGGCAACCTGGAGATCATCCACTGGAACCTCGCCGTCGGCCGCTGGGTCCGGCCGGTGGCGGACTACTCCGGATGCATCCTGATTCTGGAGACCTCGGAGGAGATGCCGTCCGCCGAGGAGGTGTTCCGGATCCTGCGCAACTTCGGTGAGCGCGGGCTGCTCGCCCAGTTCCCTGCGGTCGTGTTCGGCCTGGCCAAGGCGAGCGGCTTCGACCGGCCGGTCAACCCGGAGGGCCGGGCGCGCTACCGGGCCGGTCAGCAGGACGCCGCGCTGAGGGCCTTCGACGCCTACAATCCCGGCGCGATGATCGTCTTCAACGTCGACATCGGGCACACCGACCCGCAGTGGGTGATCCCCTACGGCGGCACGATGACGATCGACGGCCCGGCCCGCATGATCACCGCCAGTTACTAGCCACGGGCGCTGACACCGGCAGGCTGTCCAGCTGGGCCAGCCGCCGGAACGCCGCCTGCGTGGCCGATCCGGGTGCCGCGCAGTAGACGATCATCCGCTGGCCGGTACCGGGGATGTGCAGGAGCTGGCACTCGAACTCCAGCGGCCCGGCCAGCGGGTGGGTGACCCGCTTGATGATCGGGCGGCGGGACTCCACCTCGTGCTCTTCCCACATCCGCGCGAACTGGGGTGAGGCGCCCAGCAGCTCGGTGACCAGCGCCTGAATACCCCGGTCGGCGGGATACCTGGCGTAGGAGGTGCGCAGGTCCGCCACCGTCGACCGGGTGAACCGCACGGTTTCCGGATCGGTCCAGGGCAGCGCGGTGGCCGGGAGCCGGAACACCCAGCGGATCATGTTCCGGTCCGCCTCTCCGAACCCGGACAGGTCCCCGATGAAGTGCGTGGCCAGCTTGTTCCAGGCGAGCACGTCATACTTCGCATCGACCACGTAAGCCGGGATTTCCGGCAGGCTGTCCAGCAGGTTCCTGATACCCAGGGTGATCTCGCGGGACGGGCCGGCCGCGCCGGAGGGATCTGGCGTCGGCGAGCCGGAACAGGTACTCGCGCTCGTCGGCGGTGAGCATCAGCGCGCGGGCGATCGCGGTCAGCACCTGGCGGGAGGGATGCGGGCCGCGCGCCTGCTCCAGCCGGATGTAGTAGTCGACCGAGATCCCGGCGAGCTGAGCGACCTCCTGGCGGCGCAGCCCGGGTGTGCGGCGGCGGCCCGCGCTGGGCAGGCCCACGTCGGCGGGACGCAGCCGTCCCCTGCGGGTGCGCAGGAAGGTGGCCAGCTCACCACGGTTCAGCATGGGCCACTCCGATCCGGTCGTGCTTCCAGCTTGCCTCATCCCAGGACGGGCAGGGTGGTACCGCCGATCCCAGGCTCAGCCGGTCTCTCCCGCTGCGGCCCGGTCGCCGCGAGGATCGGTGCCATGACAACGATTGCTCTGATCACCGGTGCCAACAAGGGCATCGGATTCGAAACCGCAAGGCTGCTCGGCGCGCGCGGCATGACCGTGCTCGTCGGCGCCCGGGATGAGGCCAGGGGCGCCGAAGCCGAGCGGGCGCTGCGGGACGGCGGGGCGGACGCCCGGTTCGTCCAGCTCGACGTCACCGACGAAAAGTCGGTAACCCGGGCGGCCGAGTGGGCCGAAGCGGAGTTCGGCAGGCTGGACATCCTGGTCAACAACGCGGGCATCGCCCGCGGCGACGGCAGCGGTGCGCCCAGCCAGACGACGCTCGCCACGATGCGCGAGGTGTATGAGACCAACGTGTTCGGCGTCGTCGCGGTGACCAACGCGATGCTGCCACTGCTGCGCCGCGCGCCCGCCGCGCGGATCGTCAACGTCTCCAGCGAAGTCGGCTCGATCACCTCGATGACCGACCCGGGCGGCCCCATGGCGGCGATGGCCTCGATCCCCTACCCGTCCTCGAAGACCGCGCTCAACATGGTGACCGCGATGTACGCCAAGGAACTCAGGGACACGCCGATCAAGATCAACGCGGCGAACCCCGGCTACTGTGCCACCGACCTCAACGGTCACAGCGGGTTCCGCACCCCGGAACAGGGCGCCGAGATCAGCGTCCACCTGGCCACCCTCCCCGAGGACGGCCCGACCGGGCTCCTCTGGGGCCACCTGTGGACCGTCGACGGCCCGTCCGCCACCGGCCCCCTGCCCTGGTGACCCGCGCGCCCCGCGCCATCCGGCCCGGCTCGCGGCCACTTGTTGGTGATCATGGCGATCTGGGTTGTCCCAGGTGCGGTAGTCCCGTGATCATGGTTGGCTCCCGCGACCTGCCAGCGTGAATGTGGGGTTTCGGTTTTGGCGCGCCATGCTCTTTGGACACTCCGCCATGATCATGGCTGCCTGGTTTCCTGCTTTGCCATGAGGGCGTGACAGGCAGCGGCCCGGCTATGCCCGATGACTGGGGTTCGCGCTGGGGCCGGCCCTCTTCATCGGGGTCGAGGTTTCCCTTCGTTGTCAGATGGTCCCTGCACGAATCGGCGGTGGGACTGGGATGGCTCCGCGTGCCGGGCCTGTGCGGGGATATTTGCGGGGCACCCCCAGACGGCCGCCGGGCGCTGTGGCTTGAGCTCTCCTTGCCGCTAGTCCTGGCGGGGGGTATGGCGCCGGCTGGCGGGTCTGCAGCAGCCGCCATTCGGGTTGTGATCTGCGGCGGAGCGCCCGCATCCGGTTCGCTGGTGTGGCATGGCGCACTTGCGTCCCGCTTTATGTATCTTGATAGTTACGTAACCATCTAGGTACACTCGTCTTGTGGACGCTGTCTTGCAGGCGCTGTCAGACGAGAGCCGGCGGACGATGCTGGAGACCCTGGCTGGCGGTCCGGCGACCGCGGGTGAGCTGGCGGCGCTGCTGCCGATTGCCCGCCCGGGCGCATCGCGGCACCTGCGGGTGCTGCGGGAGGCGGGGCTTGTCGAGGTCCGCCAACAGGCGCAGCGGCGTGTCTACAGCCTCCGCCTTGAGCCGCTCGCCGAGGTCGATGACTGGCTGGGCCGGTACCGGGCCTTGTGGGAGCAGCGGCTGGATGCCCTGCACGCCGAGGTGGCCCGGGGGAAACGCGAATGAAGGAGCACCAGATGACCAGCAACGCACGTGGGAGCGGCCGCATCCTGGGCAGCCTGCGATCAGCAGATGGCAAGGGCGTCGTGCGGATGGAGGACCGCTTCGACACCGATATCGACGACCTGTGGTCCGCGCTCACCGATCCCCGCCGCCTAGCCCGCTGGATCGGCGAAGTCGAGGGTGACCTCCGCCTCGGCGGTGAGTACCGCTTCCGCTTTTTTGCCAGCGGATCGGAAGGCACCGGGCGCGTGGACGCGTGCGAGCCCCCGCGGCGGCTGCTGCTGACCATGGCACTGGGCCAGCCGGACGAGGATGTCATCGAGGCCACGCTGACCGCCGACGGCGCCCAGACCATCCTGGTCTGGGAGGAACGGGGCATGCCCCTGGACCTGCTCGCCGCCTACGGGGCGGGGGTGCAGGTCCATGTCGAAGATCTCGCCGCCTACCTCGCCGGACGTGAGCGGGTCGCCGCCGCCGCGCGGTGGCAGGAGCTCCTTCCTGCCTATCAAGACCTGGCGGCCAACGTCAGCTAGGCACTGGCCGCTGCCGGAAGGTCACAGGCTGGTCGTCCACGCGATAGCCAGTGGGTGGGCCCGGCCAGCGGGGCCCCGGTTTCCGGGTTTATCACGCCATCCCCACCGGCGCCACTTCCATGATTATGGTGCTCTGTCCTGCACTGTGCAGTAGAGGCCTTCAGGATCATGGAACCGGGACCCGGAGACGTTCTCGGACCTGCTTTGCCTATGCCCCACTTCCATGATCACGTGAGTTTGTCCAGGCATGCGACGGACAAAGTCACGTGATCATGGCCGACGGGCTGCCAGAGGCCCTCCGGATTTGGTACGCCCTGCCCCAACCGCACCACTTCCATGATCACGAATCGGGCGGGGTGCGTGCTGACGGGGAGCCCGCAGGCGGCCGCCGTTACCGAGCCGGGCTGTTCACCGCGCCGGAGCAAAACCCATAATGGGACGGTCACCTGCCCGGCGGCCGCTGGAGTGTGCCATGGCGAATCTCAGTTCGGTTCTAGAGCAGGCTGTAGCCAGCCAGCCTGACCGCCCGGCGGTCCGGATGGACGACCTGGTCCTGACCTACCGGCAACTGCATGATGCCGCCGCCAGGGTCACCTCGCTGCTATCGGCCGCTGGGATCGAACCGGGCGACCGGGTCGGGCTGATGCTGCCGAACGTGCCAGCCTTCCCCATCGCGTTCTACGGCGCACTCGGCGCCGGGGCCGTCGTCGTGCCGATGAACCCACTGCTCAAGGGCCGCGAGGTCGCCTACTACCTCGGTGACTCGGGCGCGAAGCTGCTGTTTGCCTGGCACGCGATGGCTGGGGAGGCGGCCAAGGGCGCCGCCGACGCCGGCGCGCAGATGGTCGCGGTGGACGACCCCGCGCTGGCCGGCGCGCTGGCGGGCATCACGCCGCAGACCTCGTGGGCGGACGCCGCTGCGGACGACGACGCGGTCATCCTGTACACCTCGGGAACGACGGGCACGCCGAAGGGCGCCCAGCTGACCCACGGCAGCCTGGGCCGCAACGCGCAGCTCACCGCCGAGACCCTGCTGAACAACAGCCCCGACGACGTGATCATGGGGTGCCTGCCGCTGTTCCACGTCTTCGGCCTGACCTGCGGGCTGAACGCGGCGGTGACCGCCGGCGGGACCATGACGCTGCTGCCCAGGTTCGACCCGGGGAAGGCGCTGGAGATCATCGAGCGCGACTCGGTGACGATCTTCGAGGGCGTGCCGACCATGTACGCCGCGATGCTGCACCTCCCGGACGCGGATCCAGCCAAGGCCGCCACGCTGCGGCTGTGCGTCTCCGGCGGCGCGGCCATGCCGGTGGAGATCCTGCGCGGGTTCGAGGAGAAGTTCGGCTGCATCATCCTGGAGGGCTACGGGCTGTCGGAAACCTCCCCGGTCGCCTCGTTCAACCATCCGGACAAGGTCCGCAAGCCCGGCTCGATCGGCACGCCGGTCGTAGGAGTGGAGATGCGGCTGGTCGGCAACGACGGCGCCGACGTGCCCGCCGGTGAGGTCGGCGAGATCGCCATCCGCGGCCACAACGTGATGAAGGGCTACTGGGGCAGGCCGGAGGCCACCGCGGAGGCCATGCCGGACGGCTGGTTCCGCACCGGCGACCTGGCCAGGGTGGACGAAGACGGCTACTACTTCATCGTCGACCGCAAGAAGGAGATGATCATCCGGGGCGGGTACAACGTCTACCCGCGGGAGATCGAGGAAGTCCTGCACGAGCACCCGGCGGTAGCCGAGGCGGCGGTGATCGGGATCGCGCACCTCGAACTCGGCGAGGAAGTCGGCGCGGCGGTCGCGCTGAAGCCGGGCGCGGACGCCACGCCAGAGGAACTGCGCGCGTTCGCCAAGGAACGGGTGGCCGCCTACAAATACCCCCGGCACGTCTGGCTGGTGGCTGAGCTGCCCAAGGGGCCCACCGGCAAGATTCTCCGGCGTTCGGTACAGCCTCCCGAGGAACTCCAATGACCACGGGCTCGGACGGCACCGGGGCGAAACCGTCCGGTGCGGCCGGGTCCGGCGACGCTGGCCAGGCACGGCCGATGGGTCCGGCGAAGCTGGAGCTAGCGCGTCCGGCCGGCGGCTGGTCTCCGGCCGGGGCCCGTCGGATGCCAGCAGGACGTGGTCCGGCGCGGCCGGTCAGGCGTGGTCGGAAGCCGCCGCCGAGGCCGGCGCGCTCGACCTGCTGCTGGCCGACGCCGCGCTGGGCATGGCCCGCCGGTTCCGTCCGGACGGCTCGATGCTGCGCTTCGCCCTCGGGCTGGCGCGGCACCCGCGGGCCGTCGGCCGTCAGGCGGCCACGCTCGCGGGCGAACTGCGCGACGTCGCCATTGGCCGGTCCGAAATCGCGCCCAACCGCCGCGACCGGCGGTTCAGCGACCCGGCCTGGACGCAGAACCCGGTGCTGAAGCGCACCGTCCAGGCGTACCTGGCCGCCGGTCAGGCGGCGGAGTCGCTGCTGTCCACCGCCGAACTGGACTGGCGAGACGGCGAGCGGATGCGGTTCTTGGTGACCAACCTCGTGGCGGCCGCCGCGCCGAGCAACAACCCCGTCCTGTCCCCGGCCGGCTGGAAGGCGCTCATCGACACCGGCGGCATGTCGGCCGTGCGCGGCATCCGGTCCTTCGTGACGGACCTCGCCGCGCCGCCGCGGATCCCCGCGATGGTCGAGCCGAGCGCCTTTGAGGTCGGCAAGGACCTGGCGATCACTCCGGGCGCGGTGGTCCACCGCACGGACGTTTTTGAGCTGATTCAGTACGAACCGGTTACCGAGTCCGTACACCGGTACCCCGTGCTCATCGTTCCGCCAATGATCAACAAGTACTACATCGTGGATCTGGCTCCGGGCCGGAGCATGGTGGAGTACCTCGTTGAAGAAGGCCACCAGGTATTCGTGATTTCCTGGCGGAACCCGGACGCCCGGCATCGCGACTGGGACCTGGACACCTACGGCCAGGCCGTGGTCGACGCACTCGACGCCGTGCGGATGATCAGCAACGCCGGCAAGGCCAGCATCTGCGCGCTGTGCTCGGGCGGCATCGTCTCGTCCATGGTGGCCGCCCACCTGAACGCGATCGGCCAGCTCGGTGCGGTCGCCAGCCTGTGCCTGGGGGTCACGGTCCTGGACCAGTCCCGCGCGGGGACCGCCGCGGCGATGATCGACGAGACCACGGCGGCCGCGGCGATGGCCGCGTCCCGCGCCCGCGGCTACCTGGACGGCAGGGCGCTTGCCGAGGTGTTCGCGTGGCTGCGCCCGGACGACCTGGTCTGGAACTACTGGGTGAACAACTACCTGCAGGGCAAGGAGCCGCCACCGTTCGACATCCTGTACTGGAACGCCGACACGACCAGGCTGCCTGCCGCCCTGCACCGTGACTTCATCAACCTGGCCCTGGACAACGCGCTGACCAAGCCGGGCCAGGCGACGATGCTCGGCTCCCCGGTCGACCTGTCGAAGGTGGATATCGACTCCTATGTGATCGCGGGCGTGGCCGACCACATCTGCCCCTGGCAGTCGTGTTACCGCAGCACGCAGCTGCTCGGCGGATCTGCCAAGTTCGTGCTGTCCACCAGCGGGCACATCGCCTCCATGGTCAATCCGCCGGGCAACCCGAAGGCGACGTTCCAGACCGCGGCCAGTAACCCGGCCGACCCGCGCTGGTGGCTGGAGCAGGCGGAGACCGTGACCGGTAGCTGGTGGCCCGATTACGCGTCCTGGCTCGGCGAGCGCAGCGGCGGGCAGAAGAAGGCACCGGCCAAGCTCGGCCGCAAGACGTTCCCGGTGCTCTGCGCCTGCTCCCGGCACCTACGTTCTCGACCGGTGACGGGTCGCGGCGGCCATGGTCTCGACCGTTAGCGTGCGCAGCGTCGCGGTTGGCCGGCAGATGCTGCGGATCGATGTGCGGCCGGCCCACCGGGTCCTGCGGCGCGACAGGCGGCGCGAATACCCGCTGCTGCTGATCAACGGCATCGGCGCCAGCCTCGAACTGCTTCAGCCGCTGGTCGACGAGCTGGACCCGGCGCTTGAGGTGATCCGCTTCGATGTCCCCGGCGTCGGCGGCTCGCCGCTCCCCGCGGCTCCCTACCGCTTCACCGGTCTGTGCAGCCTCATCGCGCGGCTGCTGACCGCGCTCGGGCACGACCGCGCCGACGTCCTCGGCATCTCCTGGGGTGGCGGGGTGGCGCAGCACTTCGCCGCGTTCCAGCGCGCTCGCTGCCGTCGGCTGGTGCTGGTCAGCACCGCCACCGGTGCGCTCATGGTGCCGGCCAGGCCCGCCGTGCTCGCCCGGATGGTGACGCCCCGGCGCTACCTCGATCCCGGCTACCTCGAGGCGGGCCGCGCCGCACCTGTACGGCGGCACCGCGCGAACCGAGCCGGCCCGGGTGAGCGCCGCGATGCACGCGAACAACCGCGTCGGATCGCCGCGCGGGTACCTGTATCAGCTCGCCGCCGGGGCAGGCTGGACCAGCCTCCCGTTCCTGCCGCTGGTCCGGCAGCCCACCCTGATCATGTCGGGTGACGACGACCCGATAATCCCGCTGGCCAACGCCCGGCTGATGCACCGTCTCATCCCGGACTCGCGGCTGCACGTCTACCACGGCGGCCATCTCGGCCTGGTCACCGAGGCGGCACAGCTCGCGCCGGTGGTGAACCAGTTCCTGGCCGCGCCCCTGAAAGGAGAACCGGAATGAGTACTATCCGGGATCCCATTGCCGACGCCGACTTCTATGCCGTGGAGCAGGTGCTCGACGAACCGGGACGCGCTGCTGCTGGCGCAGGTCAGGGAGTTCATGGAGAAGGAGGTCGAGCCGGTCATCAACCGGTACTGGACCAGGGAGGAGTTCCCGCACGAGATCCTGCCGGGCCTGGCCGGCCTCGGCATCGCGGGCCTGCCCTACACCGGGTACGGCTGCCCGGATGGCGGCAACCTGCTGGACGGAATGATCTCGATGGAACTGGCCCGGGTGGACTCGTCCATCGCCACGTTCTTCGGGGTGCACAGCGGTCTGGCGATGGGGTCGATCTACCTGTGCGGGTCCGAGGAGCAGAAACAGCGCTGGCTGCCGGCCATGGCCCGGATGGAGAAGATAGGCGCGTTCGGCCTGACCGAGCCCGAGGTCGGCTCGGGTGCGGCAGGTGGGCTGACCACGACGGCCCGCCGGGTGAAGGGGGAAGGGGAGGCGGGCGGGATGTGGGTCCTGTCCGGGCAGAAGAAGTGGATCGGCAACGCGACGTTTGCCGACTACGTCGTCATCTGGGCCCGTTCCGTGGAGGACGGCCAGGTCAAGGGCTTCGTGGTGGAGAAGGGCACGCCGGGGTTCAGTACCACCAAGATGCGCGACAAGATCGCGCTCCGGGTCGTCCAGAACGCGTACATCAGCCTGGAGGATGTCCGCGTTCCCGAGGCGAACCGGCTGCAGGGCGCGAACTCGTTCCGCGACACCGCGGCGGTGTTGCGGCTGACCAGGGCGGGCGTGGCCTGGATGGCTACCGGATGCGCCCGGGGTGCCTACGAGCACGCCCTCGCCTACGCCCGCGAGCGGCAGCAGTTCGGCAAGCCCATCGCCGGTTTCCAGCTCGTACAGGACCTGCTGGTCCGGATGCTTGCCAACGTCACCTCTTCCGCCTGCCTGTGCCTGCGGCTGTCCCAGTTGCAGCAGGCCGGGCAGGCGCAGGATCACCATTCGGCGCTGGCCAAGGCGTTCTGCACGGTGCGGATGCGGGAAACCGTCGGCTACGCCCGCGAACTGCTCGGCGGAAACGGGATCCTGCTGGAGAACCATGTGGGCAGGTTCGTGGCCGATGCGGAGGCGATCTACTCCTACGAGGGCACCCGCGAGATGAACACGCTCATCGTCGGCCGTGCGATCACCGGCACCGGCGCCTTCGTCTGAGGCGCCGGGGGACGGTTCCGGTTGCAGCAACGGCGCGCCGCAGGTTCATTTGAGAGCACCGGCGCCCGCGGGCGGGGTTGCTGAACTCCCGGAGCGGCGCAGGGGCCAGACTGGTGCTGGCCAAGTTTCATGCGACGCACCTACCGGGATGGAGGGTCAGCAGATGGCGCAAGGTGCCCGGCTCAGCTCGGTGGTGATATTCGTGCACGACCTGGACAGGTCGGTGGATTTCTACACCGAAGTCCTCGGGCTCGAGGTCGCCGACCACAGCACGACGGCCGCGTTGCTGAACAACGCCGTGGGAACGCAGCTTGTCCTGCGCGAGATGGGCCCGGGGATCGGCCGGTCCCTCGGCGCGGTAGGCGTGCAGTACGTGATCTGGACCGCCGCCGACTCCGAGGACCTGGACCGGTGCGAGCAGGCGCTGCGGGGCCGGGCGGCCCACCGGGAGACCCGCAGCCACGAGGGGGTGACCGTGCTGGAGGGCCGGGATCCCGACGACATCAGGCTGATCGTCACCTATCCCGGCCCGGACGAGGTTCCGCTGCACAAGCTCCCGGCCCGCATCTACGGGTGGTGAGCAGCGTGCTCGGTCTGCCGGACGGCACTCGCGGCTGCCTGTTCGACCTGGACGGCGTCCTCACCAAAACAGCGAAGGTGCACGACGCCGCCTGGAAGCAAATGTTCGATGACTTCCTGCGGGACTGGTCCCGGCGGACCGGCCAGCCGTTCGTGCCGTTCGACCCGGTCGCGGACTACGACAAGTACGTCGACGGCAAGCCCCGGCTGGACGGAACGCGCTCGTTTCTCGCCTCCCGCGGCATAGAACTGCCCGACGGCAGCGAGGACGACCCGCCGCAGACGCCGAAACCATTCATGGTCTCAGCAACCGCAAGAACCAGATCGTGCTGGAGCGGATCCGCACCGACGGCGTGGAGGCGTACGAGGGCTCGGTCCGTTATGTGCGCGCGGTCCGGGACGCCGGGCTGCGCCGCGCCGTGGTGTCGTCCAGCGCCAACGCCCACGACGTGCTCGTCGCCGCGGGCATCGAGGACCTGTTCGAGGCCCGGATCGACGGCGTAGTCGCCGAACGGGAGCACCTGCGCGGAAAGCCGGCCCCGGACACGTTCCTGGCCGGCGCGCGGGCCCTCGGGCTGGAGCCGCGCGCTGCGGCGGTCTTCGAGGACGCGCTGGCCGGTGTGGCGGCCGGCCGGGCGGGCGGGTTCGGCTGCGTGGTGGGGGTGGACCGGGTCGGCCAGGCGGACGAACTGCGCGAGCACGGCGCGGACGTCGTCGTCACCGACCTCGCCGAGTTGCTGGACCGCTCATGATCGAGCATGGTGCGTTCACCGTCGAGCCGTGGTGCCTGCGGGAGACGGCGCTGGACCTCGACATGCTGGCTCAGACGCGAGTCGGTGTTCGCGCTGGCGAACGGTCACCTGGGCTGGCGGGCCAACCTGGACGAGGGCGAGCCGCACGGCCTGCCGGGAGCCTACCTCAACGGGGTCTACGAGGTCCGGCCGCTGCCGTACGCCGAGGCCTCCTACGGCCTGCCCGAGTCCGGGCAGTCGATCGTCAACGTGACCAACGGCAAGCTGATCAGGCTGTTCGTGGACGACGAGCCGTTCGACGTCCGGTACGGCACGCTGGTCTCGCACGAGCGCACGCTGGACTTCCGGGCGGGCGTGCTCACCCGGCGCGCCGAGTGGACGTCGCCGGCCGGCGGCTCGGTCCGGGTCACCTCGACCAGGCTGGTGTCGTTCACCCAGCGTGCGGTCGCGGCGATCAGCTACGAGGTGGAGCCGCTGGAAACCTCGGCGCGTATCGCGGTGCAGTCCGAGCTGCTGGCGAACGAGCAGTTGCCGTCACTGGGTGGCGACCCTCGCCTCGGCGCCGCGCTGGACAGCCCGTTCACCAGCGAATTTGACGCCGCGCGCGACACGAACGTGACCTTGGTGCACCGGACCAAGCACAGCGGGCTGCGCGTTGCCGCGGCCATGGACCACGTGGTCGAGTGCGCTGGTGCCCAGGTCGATTCACGGGCTTTTGAGGATGGCGGCCTGGTCACCGCGACCGCGGTCGTGCCAGCCGGGGCAGCGGATGCGGATGACCAAGTTCGTCGCCTACGGCTGGTCGAGCGAGCGGTCGCTGCCCGGAGTCCGGGATCAGGTGTTCGCGGCGCTGAGCGCGGCCCGGCAGTCTGGCTGGGACGGGTTGCTGGCCGAACAGCGGGCGTATCTGGACGACTTCTGGGACCACGCCGACGTGGAGATCGACGGCGACGCCGAGGTCCAGCAGGCGGTGCGGTTCGCGCTCTTCCACGTCCTGCAGGCCGGTGCGCGTGCCGAGAGCCGCCCGATCGCGGCGAAGGGGCTGACCGGGCCGGGTTACGACGGGCATACCTTCTGGGACACCGAGGCGTTCGTGCTGCCGGTGCTTTCGCTGACCGTCCCGAAGGCGACGGCCAGCGCGCTCCGCTGGCGGCACAGCGTGCTCCCGGCGGCGAAGGACCGGGCCGTCCAGCTTGGCTTCCAGGGGGCCGCGTTTCCCTGGCGCACGATCAACGGTGCGGAGGGCTCGAGCTACTGGCCGGCCGGGACCGCCGCCTTTCATATCAACGCGGACATCGCCGCCGCGGTGATCAGTTACGTCGACGCCACCGGCGACTCAGCCTTCATCCAGGACGTCGGGCTGGAGTTGCTGGCGCAGACCGCGCGGCTGTGGCGATCACTGGGCCACCACGATGCCCAGGGCGGATTCCACATCGACGGGGTCACCGGCCCGGACGAGTACAGCGCCCTGGGCGACGACAACATCTATACCAACCTGACGGCCAGGCAGAACCTGCTCGCGGCCGCGGAGGCCTCGGAGCGGCATCCCGACCGGGCCCGCGAGCTTGGCATCGACGCGGAAGAGGCCGCTAGCTGGCGCGACGCGGCGGAAGCCATGACCGTTCCCTACGACGAGGAGCTTGACGTCCATCCCCAGGCCGCAGGCTTCACCCGGCACCAGGTCTGGGATTTCGCGAACACCCCGGCCGACAACTATCCGCTGTTCCTGCACTACCCCTACTTCGACCTGTACCGCAAGCAGGTCATCAAGCAAGCTGACCTGGTCCTGGCGATGCAGATGTTCGGCGACCACTTCACCACGGAGCAGAAGGCGCGCAACTTTGCCTATTACGAGCGGCTCACCGTACGGGACTCGTCCCTGTCCGCATGCACCCAGGCGGTCATCGCGGTCGAGGTCGGGCAGCTCAGTCTCGCCTACGACTACCTGGGCGAGGCCGCGCTCATAGACCTGGACGACCTCGAGCACAACACCAAGGACGGTGTGCACATCGCGTCGCTCGCCGGCACCTGGATCGCGCTCGTCGCGGGTTTCGCTGGCATGCGGTACGGCAGGGAGACGATCGGCTTCGCGCCGCGGCTGCCCGAGGACCTCACCAGGCTGGCGTTCAACGTCGTGATCCGGGGACAACGGCTGCGGGTGGAGGTCACCCACGATGGCGCCCGGTACAGCATCGATGACGGCCAGCCGCTCGAGATCACCCACCACGGTACGAAGGTGAAGCTGTCCGGCGGCAAGCCACAGGAGCGCCCGATCCCCACGATCACCGCCGGCCCGCGGCCCAGCCAGCCGCCGGGCCGGAAGCCGGCCCACCGCCGCGGCGACAACCATGGCAGCTAGCGCCGCTCACGGGTGTCGGGTTTGCCGTGGTTGGTGGCGACCAGCACAGACGAAACCCGGGGCGCCCGGGCTAGCCGAGTTTCCAGAGATCTGGAAACTCTGGCCAGCGCGTTGACCTGCGCCTGCTCCTCGCGCACTCTCTTCTGACGAGCCAGTCATGCCGACTGCGCGACGTGAGGAGATGGTGCCCGCAATGGCTGACCGCAACGACCAGATGCGCCGGCCCGCCCGTGCTCCGGTACGGGCGACCACCCGGAGGAAATGGCTGCTGGCCGGCGTGATGAGCGGCTTGTGGCTCCTGCTCCTGTACGGCTCGGGTTCCCTGGTCCTGGCGACGGTGCTGCTCGTGGTGCTCACGATGCTCGCCGCTGCCTGCGTGATCGGGCTTCGGTCCCTGGGCATCGACGGTGATCATCCGTGGGTACAGCGGATGGCCGAGCGGCCGTGGCGTGATGGGCGGGAGGTGCTGCAGCAGGGCCTGCGGCATCTGCCGGAGCTGTTTCTGGTGGCCCCGAGCGGGTCGCTGCTCGCGCCGAACGCGGTCGAGCTGCACATGAGTCCGGATGATCTCGTGTCGCTGACCGACATGATGGACCTTGACCTGATCAACTCGAGCGCGGCCGAGGTCTACCAGGGCTATATCGCCGACTCGGGGGCCCGTCTGGGCAGCGACGGCCCGGTCGAGGTACGGGTCGTCGGCGACCCGGCTGTGCCTGCCGGGCGTTACCGGGTCAGGCAGGGACGGCCGGTGAGCGCCGGGCCGCTGCTGAGCGCCGGGCTTCTGCAGGACGCCGGGCAACCTGCCAGCCGGGGGCAGCCGCTGGGCGCGGGCCAGCCCGTCGGCGCGGGCGAGCTCGTGAACGTGGGCCAGCCCGTGAACGTGGGCCAGCCCGTGGGTGCGGGCCACCCTATGGGCCTTGGCCAGCCCATGGCCGCGGGCCAGTACCCGGTTGCGCCGCCACCGGACGCCGGGCCGTTGCCGGACGCCGGGCGGCCGGTGAGCGCCGTGATCGGTGGCCGCCGGGTGCCCTTCAATCCCCACGATGGATACACGCACGGCGAAGGGGCCGGTGTCCGGAGCGTGGTGACCGACCTGGTGACGGTCGCCGAGGCACCCGCGATCCCGGCGCTCCGGCTGATAACCAACGGCTCCGTGGTGGAGACGCGCCAGTCCGGGGCCAATGCCGGGCGGGCCAGCACCTCGGAACTCGTGCTGCCGGCCGAGCCCACAGTCTCCCGGCTGCACGCCAAGTTCGTGTTCACCAAGGGCCAGTGGTGGATCACCAGCCTCGGGCGCAACGGCGTCATGCTGAACGGAGTGCCCGTGGCGGGTGAACGCCCGGTCAGTGACGGCGACGCCATCGGCTGGGGGACAGGGCCGGAGGCGCTGATGTCCCGGGTACAGGTCGTCCGCTAGCACAGCCGAGGCGCTGACGTCAAGGAAATGCTGGAGTTCTCCCACTGGCTGGAGAACTCCCCGCGACGCTCGCCCTTATTCGATCGCTGCTGGCACCATCGGGTTAGAGGCCAAACGGGGGGCGGAGGGACGCCCATGTGGGGAACCGTTCTTATCGTGGTAATTGTGCTGGCACTGATTGTGCTGGCTGCGCGCGTCTACAAGACGAACTTTCTCCTGCACGTTGCGGGCGTCGATCCCGAGTCCGTACTGACCGTGCCCGACCGTGCCCGCTACAGCTCCATGGGCGCGGTCATTCTGCTCACCGCCTGCGCCGCAGCCGCGTCGCTTACCGTGGCCCTGTCGCTGGTATTCCCCCATCATGGCTGGGCGGTATTCCTGCCGGCCGGCATTCTGTGGGGCGCCGTCGTATTCAATTTCGACCGGTGGATCGTCAGCAGCATCGACTATGGGCCGCTTTCAGCCGGGGATACCGGGCCCTCCCGCCGCTGGGCCGGGGTCTCGAAAACGGTGCATTTTCTGGTCCGTTTCATCATGGCCGCGCTTGTCGGCCTGGTGATCAGCGAGCCCATCGTGCTGGCCATCTTCGGCCCGGAGATCAACCAGCAGCTCACCGCCCAGCACGTCGCGGATACCAAGGCACAGACCACCCAGATCCAGGCCGCGGCGGCACGGCAGATCGCCGTCCTCAGCCAGCCGGTGACCGCGGCCAAGAAGAACCTGGCGGTCGCGACCCGGAAGGCGGACCGGGCGCACAAGATCTACCTGTGCGAGCTGACGGCGCAATGCCAGCTGCCGCCCGGTCAGGTCACCGGCGTGGCCGGCCTGGGGCCGCAGACGACGCAGGACCTGATCCTGTGGCGGCAAGCGGAGCGGGAGCAGAACAAGGCCCAGCAGGCCTTCACCCAGACCAGCAAGCACCAGGCCGCGAAGATCGCGGCGGTCAACGCCCAGACGAAGGTCCTGATCGCGAACGCCACCAAGACCATCGCCGCGGACACCGGGCTGCTGGCTCGCGAGCGGGCACTGGACACGCTGACCAGGCAGAATCCCGGATTCCTGCTGCGCAGGCTGCTGCTGTGGATGGCGCTCATGTTCATCGACCTGGCACCTGTCCTGCTCAAGACCTTCTCGCCACCAACCCTCTACGAGACCCTGCAGCGCGGCGCCGCGGTTCGCGCCGGGCGCACCACGATGGCCGAGGCAGCCGCGGACGCCGACCACGAAGGCGCCAAGAACGCGGTCACCCGCGAGTTTGATCTCAAGACCCACCGGCTCGCCGTGGAAACCGAGTACGAACGCAAGGTGACGCAGGCGCGGCCGGTACCCGGGCTCATCGGCAGCCCGGCCAGCGCGCCTCAGCTGAGCGGCGGCCACGGAACCGGCAGGCCCGGGGTTGCCCTGTCTCCGGGAAGGACGGCCGCAGCGGGAGCGGTACGGGACGCGGCAACGGCCGAGGATCGCAGGACCGGCGGGCGATGCGGGCGGCGCAGCCGCCCGGGGCAGCGCGGGCTGGGTGATCGGGCGCCGCTGGCATATCCTCCGGCCCCTGTCGGACGGGCCGGAACTGGGCCGGGTCCCGTACGTGGCCGCCGACTTGTACGGGGAGTACCCGTTCGAGGTCGTCGTCAAGATCATCGCCCCGCCGCCCGGGAGTCGCTGGCTGGCAGGGTCTCGGCGAACGCCGGCACGCCCAGATGGAGATGTCGCTCCCGCTCGGCCACGTGCACGAGAACATCGCCGAGGTACTCGACTGTGACCTTGACCCGGAGTACGGGTCCTACATCGTGACCCGGCTGTACCCGAACACGCTGGAACGGTACCTGCAGCAAGCCAACGGCCAGGATTCGCTGACGATGGGGGAGGCGTTCCGCCTCGCCGAGCAGATGCTGGCCGGGCTGCGGGCCGCGTGGGACCGCAACCTCGTCCACCTCGATCTCAAGCCCGCCAACGTTGCCCTGACCGAGAACGGGACGGTGAAGCTCATCGACTTTGGCCTCGCCAAGCACTATCAGGGGATCAACGGCGGCAACTACACGACGACCGCGGCCAGGTTCACGCTGTTCTACGCGCCGCCCGAACAGATGGAACGCCGGGACGGCAGCTGGATCAACCGGAACGCCGATATCCGTGCCCTGGGCGCGGTGATCTACCGGATGCTGACCGGATACCCGCCCATGCTCCGGGAAGCCCGCGCGATCGGCCTGGTCGATGCCCACGGCCGGGCGCCGCTCGGCGACGCGGCCACCCACCTTCGCATGACCTCCTTGATCGCCGCGGTAGAGCCGGTGGGGGTCGCCGAGCTCATCAGCTACATGCCTCAGGACCTGGACCTGCTGCTGCGCGGGTGGCTGCGCATCGACCCGGAGATGCGCTGCCCGGGCAACCCCAAGGGCATGGCCGAGCGAGCCTGGCTGGAACTGGCGGCCGTCGCGGAACGGGTGCACGCCGCCGGTGAAGCCGACTACCCGGTCGGGCCCAAGGTGACCCAGGAGCCGGACTTCACCGAACTGCGGGCCCGCTGGCGGCAAGGTTCCGCGCCGAGCAGCACCGCATGGGGAGAGGGGGCCAGAGCCGGGACCACCCTGGAGCTGATACCGGCCGATCCCGCGCATGCGGGCGAATTCGGTGACCCGACAACCGTGCCCGGCGTGGCCGGCAGTGCCGCGGCACGCTGGTACAGCAACGGTTCCCGCAACAGAGATGGCAAGCCGTGATGGACGTGCGGCTCACTTATCCTGGCTCGCGTGGCAGTGAGGAGAAGGAGTGGCGCGCCGTCATCCGGGGCGGCGGGTGAGGGACTATGGCCCAGCTTCTTATCTGGTCACCCGGGTGCCGGGAGTGGCTGAACTGCCAGCTTGACGAGATCACCTGGCTGGACCGGCAGTTGCTGAGCGCCGGAAAGGATGCCACGCTGCACCGGCCGCCGCGCTGCGCCGGTTTCCGGTATGTGAGTCACGGCTGGGAGCTGTTCAGCCACGACACGACCTACCAGGTCTATGTTTCCCCGGCCGAGGAAACCCCGCTGAATTACGAAACCATTCAGGCCGGGGCACGGCATGTGCTGCCAGCGGCGCTGTCCCGGTACGAGCATTACGCGGTCAGCATCGAGAGCGTGGTCCGCCTGGAAACCGGGGTGTGGCGGGTCAGCATAGGGAAATGGCCGCTGCAGGTGTACGTCGACGTTCCGGTTCCGCGCCGCCAGGATCCCACGGCGATGGCCGGCAATGGTGAGCTTGCCACGCAAGAGGAAAGAACGCGGGTGCCGGGTTCCCCCGCCCGCGGCCGTGGCAACCTCCCCCTTCCGGACGCGGTCGCCGATGTTCGTGCCTACCTTGAGCGCAAGGGCGAGGCGCGAATGGCAATGGCGTACTACTACCAGAACTTCATCAGGGGAGCAGTCGCCGCGCAGGCCATCCCGATGATCGAGGTCGCTATCGCGCTGGACCTTACCGGCGATGGCGCGGTCTCCGACTACAAGAAAGAACTCCAGCGCCTCATCTGGCACGAGCAGGGGCACGCGCGGGAACTCGCCGAATTCCTGCTCGCCAATGGTCTGATCGCCAAGGCGGATCTGGAACTGGCGGAGAAGGTAGCGGCCGCCAACGAGGCGAGCGGAAAGGCCGAGTCGGCCCGGGACCGGCTGCGCTACCGCCAGAAGAAATAGGGCGCCGGGGACGGCCAGGGCAAAGCAGCACGCGCGGCGTCGATTCATCTGAGAGCACCGGCGCTAGCTGGCGGAGGCGCCGCCTGCCGGCGCACGGACAGCTGAGAGCCCGTGCGCCAGCCACTGGCGGCTGCCGCACCAGCCGTCAGCCCGCTCCCCACACGATGGGGCGGTCGAAGTAGGGGGTGACCTGGTCCGCCCCGTGCGGCCCGTCGCCCCACTGAACCTGGCGGATGGAGCCACCACCCGGCATGAGGTAGGCCAGGCAGCTCTGGTAGGTCTTACCGGCCACGAATGGCTTGGGGACCGAGGTTTCGTTGCACCGGGGGAAGGTCCCCAGGAAGGTGATGCTCTGCTGCTGCTGACCGCGGTCATCGATCGCGTCAAACGAGATGGCCGGGTCGTCACTGCCCCGCGGCGCGGTGCTTCCTAGCGCCTTGATCCGCAGCGTCACGTAGTAGGGAGTGGTACGGCGCTCGCTCGGGCTGAGCTCGACGTTCCGGAAGTCGCCGATCGTTCCCTTCTCGATCGACTCGACGGTGACCTGCAGCTTGAACCCCTTCTGGGCGCTGGTCGCGTCGGCCGACGGCGGGACCCAGGCCACGGTCGCCGCCTGGCCGAAGCCGAGGTGTGCGCCGGGCGTGGTCAGGCGGCCGGCTCCGCTGGCGGCACCGGATCCGGCCGGCGCACCGGACCCGCTTGGCGCGCCAGAGGCGGCCGGCGCGGCCGCTGGCGCGGTGTTACCGCTCGATGTCCCCCCGGAAGCGCTGGCGCTGCACGCGGCCAGGCCCAGCCCGGCTATCGCGGCGAAGGCGCACGCGGTGGCGCTCGCTCGCAGGGTTTCCCGGCGTGGCCAGCCCATCCTGGCCAGGCCGTCATGACGGTGCATCGGTATTTCCTTCCTCCTTGAGGGCTGCAAATGGCGGGATCGCGGGCACGCTTGCCGCGATCACCACCGCCCCCGAGCCTGCCCAAGCTGCCTGAAACGGCACTGACGTGCCGCTGAAACGCCAGGCAGGCCGCGTATGACTGGGTAACGTGTCGGTAGCCGCGGCTAGGCTGCTCGCATACCTCGTCGCTGGAGCGATTCCGCATGCTGGTGCTGCACGGGTTCTGGGCCGCCCGCGATGGCCTGTGCCTGTGGGCCGAGGATTCCGCCCGCCCGGTCGGCAGCGACAGCCAGGCCGTCCGGTCGGCCCGGCCGCACCCGTTTGCCGCGCCCGCCAGCACGCTGGCCGCGATCCACGCGGGCAAACCGGCCGAGGCGGTCCTGCTGTTGCCGTCGCAGCGCATGGCTCCGCTGGATTCACCGGAGCTTGTCCGGATCGCGCCCCGCCCGGATCCACGAGGAAAGCCGGCGTTGCTTCCGTGGACCGTTCCCACTGTCCTGCTGAACGCCGCATCCGCGCTGGCCACATTCGCCCAGCGGGCCCCCGACGTCCGCTATGGCGCCTCGGTGGACTTCCTGGCGGGCGTCGCTGCGTTCGCGGCCGAACTCGTGGCCCGTGGCCGGGTGCTGCCCACGCTCGATCATGACGGCGCTGGCGCGGTGGCCCGGTGGCGCCCGGTCGTGCAGGGGCCCGATGCCGCCACCCTGCGCGCCCTGGCCGCCGCGATGCCCCCGGTCTGCCGGGCGGTACCGGACAAGGACGATCCGTATGACCTGGTGATGGCGGCCCTGGCGGCGCTCACCGACGCCGCGGCGCGGCAGGTGCTGCCCACTGACCTGCAGCTTGCGCCGGCCCGGCGGGGCCGGCGGCCCGCCCAGCTGCCCGCGACCGAGGCCTGGCTGGCCGCGCTGGTGGGGCCGGACGGCCGGTTCGACGCCGATCCCGGCGAACTCAGCGTGCTCGCCTCCGGGCTGGCTCCGTGGGAGGACGTGGGCACCGGCCAGACCGGGCCGGCCCGGGCGACGTTCCGGCTGGCCGAGGTCCCGGCCGGCGAGCGACGAGTCTCAGCGCACCCGCCGGCCGTGGAAACGGCGCCGCGGCCGGCGGCGAGGGCCAGGGCGAACCGGCCTGGCGCCTTGAGTTCCTGCTCCAGTCCGTGGCCGACCCCAGCCTGCTGGTGCCCGCCCAGCAAACCTGGACCGACGACGGAACCCTGAGCCGCTGGCTGCCCCGTCCGCAGGAACTGCTGCTCACCGAGCTTGGCCGGGCCAGCCGGATCTACCCTCAGCTGGCGGGCGGCCTGCGCCAGGCCCGGCCGTGCGCCCTCGACCTGGACGCCGACGGCGCGTATCACTTCCTCGACTCCGCCGCTCCCGCCCTGGACGAGGCCGGGTTCGGGGTCCTGCTGCCGTCCTGGTGGAACCGCCGCCACAAGCTCGGGCTGACCATGTCGGCGCACACCCGGGTCGACGGTGTGGTGGAGAAGGCAGGCAGGTTCGGCAAGGACCAGCTGATGGAGTTCCGCTGGCAGCTCGCCGTCGGCGACGACACCCTCAGCGAGGAGGAGATCGCCGCGCTCGCGCAGACCAAGGCCCCACTGGTCCGGCTGCGTGGCCAGTGGGTGGCGGTCGACCCGGACCAGCTCCGGCGCGGCCTGGAGTTCCTGTCCAGGAACAAGGCCGGGCGGGCAACCGCCGCGGAAATCCTCCGGCTGGCGGCCGAGCATCCCGAGGACTCGGGTACCCCGCTGCCGGTCACCGGGATCCAGGCCGACGGCTGGGTAGGCGAGTTGCTGGGCGGGGCCGTTCAGGATTATCTGCGTTTTGTGCCTGTGCCGGATGATTTCGGGGCCACAGCTGCGGCCCTACCAGGAGCGCGGCCTTTCCTGGCTGGCCTTTCTGTCGTCGGTGGGCCTGGGTGCCTGCCTCGCCGACGACATGGGCCTGGGCAAGACGGTGCAGTTGCTGGCGCTGGAGGCGGTGCACCGCACCGAGAACCCGGGCGACCGCCCGACGCTGCTGCTGTGCCCGATGTCGCTGGTGGGCAACTGGCAGCGGGAGGCTGCGAAGTTCACGCCGGGCCTGCGCGTGTACGCGCATCACGGGCCGGGGCGGCTGCGTGGCGAGCCGCTGGCGGACCAGCTGGCGCAGGCCGACCTGATCGTGACCACGTACGCCACCGCGACCCGCGACATCGACGAGCTCGCCGGGTACGAGTGGCGGCGCGTGGTGCTCGACGAGGCGCAGGCGATCAAGAACAGCCTGTCGCAGGCGGCCAGGGCGGTGCGGCGGCTGCGTGCCGGGCAGCGGGTCGCCCTGACCGGGACCCCGGTGGAGAACCGGCTGGCCGAGCTGTGGTCGATCATGGACTTTCTCAACCCGGGCATGCTCGGGACGGCGGAGAAGTTCCGCACCCGTTACGCGATCCCGGTCGAGCGGCACGGCCAGACCGAGCCGGCCGAGCGGCTGCGCGCGGTCACCCGCCCCTACGTACTGCGCAGGCTCAAGACCGACCCGGCCATCATCACCGACCTGCCGGAGAAGATCGAGATCAAGCAGTACTGCCGTCTCACCACCGAGCAGGCCTCGCTCTACCAGTCGGTCGTTGACGACATGATGGAGAAGATCGAGAACTCCGAAGGGATCGAGCGCCGGGGCAACGTGCTCGCGGCCATGGCAAAGCTCAAGCAGGTCTGCAACCACCCGGCGCTGCTGTTGCACGACCGGTCCGCGGTGGGCAGCAGGTCCGGCAAGGTGATCCGGCTCGAGGAGATCCTCGAGGAGATCCTGGCCGAGGGCGACAAGGCGTTGTGCTTCACGCAGTTCACCGAGTTCGCGGAGATGCTGCTGCCGCACCTGTCGGCGCGGTTCGGCACGGACGTGGCGTACCTGCACGGCGGGACCACCAGGAAACGCCGGGACGAGATGGTGACCAGATTCCAGTCCGAGGGCGGGCCGCCGGTGTTCCTGCTGTCGCTCCGGGCCGGGGGAACCGGGCTGAACCTCACCGCGGCCAACCACGTGATCCACCTCGACCGGTGGTGGAACCCGGCGGTAGAAAACCAGGCGACCGACCGCGCGTTCCGGATCGGGCAGAAGCGCAACGTGCAGGTGCGCAAGTTCATCTGCACCGGCACCCTCGAAGAGAAGATCGACGAGATGATCGAGGACAAGAAGGCGCTCGCCAACCTGGTGATCAGCGACGGCGAGGGCTGGCTGACCGAGCTGTCAACGGCCGACCTGCGCACCGTGTTCGCGCTCTCCGAGGAGGCCGTCGGTGAATAGGCCATGGTGGTCGGAGTCGTCGCGGCCGCTGCCCGTGGAGGGCGGGCTGAAGGCACGCAGCACGCGCGGGGCGATCGGGCACACCTGGTGGTCGGGGCGGTTCATCGCGGTGCTTGAGTCGATCATCGTGGGCGGCCGGCTGCAACGGGGCCGCAACTACGCCCGGCGCGGCCAGGTGATCTCGCTGGACGTCGCTCCGGGGATGGTCAGCGCGCTGGTCCAGGGCAGCAGGTTCCAGCCCTACCGGGTCCGGGTCGGCCTGACCGCGTTCGGCAAGCCGGAGTGGGCCAGGCTGGAGCGGGCGCTCGCGGAGAGTGCCTGGTACTCGGCCAAGCTGCTGGCCGGGGAGATGCCCGAGGACATCGAGGACGTGTTCGGGCAACTGGGGCTGGCGCTGTTCCCCGCGTCCTCCGGTGAGCTGGCAATGGAGTGTTCCTGTCCGGACTGGCAGGTTCCCTGCAAGCACATCGCCGCCGTGTTCTACCTGCTGGCCGAGGCCTTCGACGACGACCCGTTCGCCATCCTGGCCTGGCGGGGCCGCGAGCGGGAGGAACTGCTCGCGAACCTGCACGCCCTGCGTGCTTCGCCTCGTCCGGCCTGGCGCCGTGGCTCGTCCGGCTGGCTCCGATTCCGTGGCGAATCCTGGTTCCGTGGCTAGTCCGGATTCCGTGGCCGGGCCGGGTTCCGTGGCCGGCCCGCCCGCCGGGGTGCCGCTGGCCGACTGCCTCGGCTCGTATTTCGCCATGCCGGTACCGCTGCCCACCACCAGCCCGGCCGCCACGTCCAGCGCCGCCCTGCTGGACCAGCTTCCCGAGGTAACCATCGCCGTGCGCGGCCGCCCGCTGACCGAACTCCTGCTCCCCGCCTACGTCGCCTTCGGAGAGCAATCCGCTGACGGTGGCGATCCGTAACATCAGGGTCGTGCGCACTCGTTACGACGTGTCGGGCGTGCCGCCGCAGGGCGGTTACGTGGCCAAGCAGTGCCCGGTTCGGGCCCAGTGGGATACCGTCCGGCCGGGCGACCCGCTGCCCGTGTCGCGGCTGCTCGAGCGCCGGTTCGAGCGTGGACGGCAGTTCGAGCGCGAGGTCGTTGCCCGGCTGCTTGCCCTTCATCCCGGCGTGCCCATGTTCGTTGGTGACGTGGACCGGGCCGAGCGGGAAGCGCGACGCTCGCGGCGATGAGGGCAGGGGCGCCGGTGATCGTCGGCGGGCGTCTCCCGGCTGATCTCGCCGCGCCGCCGGGTGGGCGAACCCGACCTGCTGGTTTCCGCGGCCGGAGGTTCCGGTTACCGGCCGGTGGATATCAAGCATCATCGCTGTCTGGATGCTGACCCTGGCGGGCTGCCTGCGGTTTGTTCGCCGTTGGACCGGCTGGTCTGGGAGGCGGCGGAGGAGGATCTGGGCTCATCGGCCCGCAAGCGCAAGGACGACCTGCTGCAACTGGCCCACTACCAGCGGATGCTGGAAGCCGCCGGGCTCGCCGCGGCAGGCGGCCGGATCGGCGGCATCATCGGTGTCGACGGCGTTGTCACCTGGTATGACCTGGACGCTCCCATCTGGCTGACCCCATCGGCCAGCGGCCGTCGGCGGCGGCGCTCGACCATGGCGGTGTACGACTTCGAGTTCGGCTTCCGCCTGGACATCCTCGCCGTCGCCGCCGCGCACCAGGCCGACCCGGATGTCGCGTTGCTGGTGGTGCCGGTCCGGATTGGCGAGTGTGCCGAGTGTCCCTGGTGGTCGTGGTGTGGACCGCGGCTGAAGGACGGCTCAGGTGACGTGAGCCTGCTGCCGGGCATGGGCTGGCGAGCGTGGCGCATCCATCGCGACCACGGGGTTACCAGCCGGGCCGGGCTGGCCGCGCTCGACCACCGAACCGCCACGTTGGTCGCTGGCAAGGTCGACCTGCGGCCGGTCATTGCCGCGATGGAAACTGAGCCGGATGACACGCGGGTGTCGGCCGTCATCGGCGAGCGGAAGCGGGCGCAGCTGGCCCGCCTTGCGCGGGCGGGCATCCATACGCTGCGCGACGCCCGGGCGCTGTGCCCGCGCACGGCCGCCTACTGCGACGAGCCGATGGCCGATCTGCCGGAACAGATCGACCGGGCCCGTGCCGCTCTCGGCAGTTCGCCCGCCTACCGGCGCAGGGGCGTCGCCCGGGTGCGGGTGCCGCGCGGCGATATCGAAGTCGACATCGACATGGAGAACGTCGAGGAAGGCGTCTACCTGTGGGGCGCCCTGGTCACCGACCGGTCCGGCCGGGACGTGGTGTCCGCTGGGTACCGGCCGTTCTGCACCTGGGACCCGGTGACCGGCGACACCGAAGCCGCGTTGTTCGCCGAATTCTGGGAGCTGGCTGACCGGGCTGCGCCGGGACGTGGCCGCGGCGGGACTGTCGTTCCGTGCCTACTGCTACAACGCGGCGGCCGAGAACACCCAGATGCGCCGCTTGGCCTCGCCCGGCCGTGCCCGCGGACCGCGCGGCGAATCGGACATGAGCGTCGTGGATGCGGTCGCCGCCCTCACCGGGTCGGCGGAGTGGGTGGACCTGCTGCGCGTATTCGAGACCCAGCTCGTCACCGGCGGCCCGGCCGGGCTCAAGAATGTGGCCGCGCTGTGCGGCTTCACCTGGGAGGTCGAGGACCCCGGCGGTGGCGAATCGATGATCCGCTACGACCAGGCCGTCGGCACTGGTCCGCCTGCCCGGGCCCGTGCCGCCCGGGACTGGCTCCTGACCTACAACCGCAACGACGTCGAAGCGACCCGTGCCCTGCGCGACTGGCTCGACCATGAGGCCACCGGCTGCCCGTCGGTCGAAGACCTTGTCCCGTGACTGGTGCTGGCCGGGCGCGCCGCTGGCAATGCGCCGGTCCCAGCCGGGCGGGCCGCTGGCTATGCGCCGGTTCCAGCCGGGCCTGAGTGCACCCGGCTGGTCTCTTGCAGGGCCGATGCGAGCGTCAGGGTGTCTTGCAGGACATGGGTTCCGCTGTCTGCGGCGATTGTGCTCGCCTGCGTGCGGATCAGGCCAAGCCAGGCCTCCCTGGCGATTGCCGCCGCCTCGGCATCGGCCTGTTCCAGCCCGACCGCAGCCTCGCTCATCGTGTGGGCCCGCTGCCAGCGCCGTCGCGCCACAAAGACGGACGCGGGCTCCATCCGGGCAATGACTACCGTGGCAGCAACGGCGAGCACACCGATCAGCACGGCCAGCAGGGCACCGACTGCGATATGCCCCCACGGCACTGACCGGTTCGAGAACGGCATGAACCCGTGGATCGCCACAAGCAGGAGGCTCATGACGACGGCCCCGGCGATGATGCCGGCCAGCAGCCCGCGACGCCCCTCGCGCGCGGCGAGCGCGGCCAGCCAGGCGCCGGTGAGCCACACCGCTACGGCAGCGACAGTGATCGGAACGGCCATGCGCGCGGACAGCACCGTGATGAGTTCAAGTCCGTCCACCACGGCCAGCCCCGCGCCGAGTCCGGCGAGGATGGCCAGCCCGGCACCGAAATGCACCGGTCTGCGGTTACGAGGGTCGAGCCTGTGACGTAGCTCCTCGTAGCAGACCCGTGTTGCCTGCGCGGCGTACAACGCCTGGCTGGCCGTGGCCGTGGAATGTGCGGCTAGGGCACGACGGTGGCTGGCTTCGCCGAGGAGACTCGCCGCCTCTGGGTGGTAGGTGAGCACCTCGCCCACGATGCGCGACGGCGTGGACATGTGAGCAGCAGACATTTGTTTCCTCCCTCCCCGTCATGACAGTTCGCCTCCAAATCACGACGGTTCTGTAAGAGAAGAGCCATCGAGGCCCATGGTCTGACAGCGCCCGGCGGAGAGCCCGTCAGTGCCCGGGGCGAGGCGCGGATGCCCGACGGCGCTCGCGGAGGACCGGCAGTGCGCGCGATCTCGACATCGGTGTCAGATGCGGCGCTGGCCCGGCTCTTTCATTGACAGCAAGCCGGGGCGGCCGGGGGCTGCCGCGAGCGGGGAGGAAGAAATGTCCGTGAAGAGGATCGTTGGCCTCGGTTGCCTCGCTACGGGGGCGGCCCTCATCACCGCCGGCTGCGGCATGTCCGGCCTGTACAGCGCGGCGGCGAAGCCGGCAACGGGATTGCCTGTCATCGTTACGGAGCATGTCGCTCCCTCGGCAATGGTGACGGTCGTGGATGGCACCACCGTTGGTCTGGCGCTACCCAGGCTTGTAATCGGCACAGCTCGTCCCGAAGAGGATCTTGACGTCATAGGCGTCGGTCCGCGGCCCGGGACCCTTGTTGCGTCAACCTCCCCGGCCCCGGCGCAGGTCGTGGTTGCCGGTAAGCCGGTGGCACCCGGTAGTGGCGCCACGGCCTATCAGTGGGCCCAGTACCAGAAGCGCCTCAAGAGCTGGGATGGTGAGGTCGTCGCTGGAAGGCGAGAGGTCGTCGCCCGTACCCAAGCGGGCACATCAGGGTGGGCACGCAGGCTCGGGATCACGGCAAAGGTGACCGGCGTCCCCGAGGTCGGCGGAGACCCCGGCAGCATGGCCGACGAGTGCAGGCTGGCCGCCGGTGCCATGGCGGGCCTCGACCAGGAGGCAGCTGGCCGGTTCGCGGCCAGGCGGGTCATTCTCCTGTATGTCGCCAACCTGGGCGGCATCCCGCAGACGGCCGAGCTTGCCGGGGACGACGTGATCGTGGTCAGCCGCTTCCTGCCCTCGGCGGCGGTCGCCAGCACCGCCCAGGCGAAGCTGCTTGACGCCGGTGCCGCCCGGGCTACTGTCCTTGGCCCGGAGGCAACAGCCGGCCAGCTTGCCCAGCTGGTCACCGCGGGCCTGAGCGAGAAGGCAGCCTCCGAGACCCTGTCCGGATCGGTACTGTTCGCCGATCACAGCGCGGTGCTGCTGCCGGCTGCGAGCCGTGTGCTCATACCGCTGCTCGTTCCGCTGCGGCGGCCCGGGACCACCGCCGTGATCAACGGTTACGCCTTTGCCGACGGAGATGGCCAGCGCGACTACGACCTCTCCCACGCCCGGGCCGTCGCCGTTGCTGGCTTCCTCGAAGCCCGCGGCGTCCCCGCGTCTTCACTTGTCGTGGTCGGCCATGGCGCCAGCCACCTGGTAGCTCCGGCGCCAGCGGGTGCCGGCAGCCGAGTGGTAGTCGTCATCGAGGAACCCTGAAACGTCGGCCCTGATGCCGGTGAACCCGCCAGGAAGCCACCGCGATCTGGCCGCAGACACCTGGCCGGCTGCGTCAGGGCGGGATACCGTTCAACGCCCGAGGGCTTCGGCGAGGAAGGCCGGTTCGCTGAGCTGGGGACGGTCCGCCAGGTCTGCCGCCCCTGCGGACGGTGCCGTCGGCATGTGTACCGAAGGCCGGTGGACGGCAAGCCGCCGGGTGGCGAGGTAGGCACGATCGGCGTCGCCGGCTACGTGCCAGTTACCGGCACAGTGTTCCCAGGCGTCGGCCGCGAACGCCGCCCAGTCCTCGCTGGTGAACTGTGGCGCGAGGCCCGCTGGGTGCTGTTCGGCGCGAAGGGCGGCGTCTGCCCAGCGCAGCGCCAGGCGGATCCGGCGAGACCGCTCGCTTTGGACTGGCCGGTGATCGTCGTCCACCACCTCGACCCAGGTCGCTGTGAGCTCATCCACGGGAAATGGTGGCCGAAGCTCGGCCCGAGCCCACGGTCCCTTCTCCGTTAATGGTGCCGACGCAAGAACACGGCGGACGGCGGGGTCGACCAGGCGGGCTCGGCAGCGACCGAGGGCGTCGCGGTCCGCCCCGGGGGCCAGCCTTGCCTTCACGATCACCCGGGCCTCCCCGCCTCTTCCGCCTGTGTCATCCACCCCGCCTCTTCCGCCCGTGCCATCCTTCCCTTCTCTTCCGCCTGCGCCACCCTTCCCGTCTCCTCCGCCGGTGACATGGAGGAACAGGTCGGCGAGCGGCGACAGGCCAGCCAGGAGCAGTCCCTCCGGGAAGGAGCCCCGGTCGAGTGACCAGCGCAGGCCGTGTTCCTTCTCGCCAGCAAGGCTCAGGCGCGTGGTATCGGATGGCTTCGGCGCGCTCGCCTGGCCAGCAAGCGATGGCCCCACTGGCTCGGCCTGCAGTTGCTCGGCCCTATCTCGCAACTGCTTTGCGGCATCCGGCTGATATTCCTCGGCAAGGTCGGCCACGGCAAGAGCCGCCGCCGCGAACGCCGCAGGGAGGGGACCGCGGTCGAAGATGTCGGCGAGATCGCCGATTGCCCGCTGCGCCTCCGCCCGGGCCCTGTCGTGCAGCCCGGCCTGTTCGGCGAGCTGAGCGGCCTCTGCCGCCCACAATGGCAGGGCTGGCACCGGACTCGTGCCGCGGGCAGTCTCGAGACGGGCCAGACGCGAACAGATTGCCGAGAGGCGTTCATCTGGATGCAGCGCGCACTGCGCCTTGCGCTGAGTAACGGCGGCACGAACCGCAGCGGGAGCGCTCGGCCCGAAAAGGACTGTGAGAACGGCGGCAGTAGCCTCGTCGAGGACCGGCGGGCACCCCGGTTGCCCGGTATCGACGACTACCCGGAAGAGGCGGCCGTCAGCACGGTCGAAGGCTAGCTGGAGACCCGGTACCAGGACGAGCACGGCTTCGCCTGCTGCCCCGGCAGGAAGATCCTTCAGCACTACTTGCTCGGTGTCGTTGTCATAAGTCGGGGTGAGTTCGCTCGTCATGAGACCACTCCTCTCTCCCGACGAACGGTCTTGGCGAGTTCGCTGTGTGAACTCGGCTCGTGGCCGTCCACGTGCCGCACCTCGGCTATCCAGCCTTAACCGGTGATCACAGTGTGACCGACGCGCGGTTGGCGGGAAAGGGGTGCGGGAGAGGTGGTCAGATGCCCGGGAAGAGAGCCCGGATAGCCCGCTCCAAAGCCGCCGCCCAGCTGGCCTGGTCGGCTTCTTCGGGGGCTGCTGAACGCAGTGCCCAGGGGACCAGTATCTGGCGGAGTGCCCCCATGTGACGCGCCATCTTCTCGGCAGCCGTGCGGGCTGCGGCCTGAGCGGCCCCTGCTGCCTGACGGGCCCGCTGCGCATCCGCGCGGGCACGGGCAAGGCTGAAGGGCCGGGTCCGCGCCATAATGGCTGACCCGCCCAAGACCAAGCCTGCCGAGATCGCGCTGAGGAGGACCGCCTGAAGAATGGCGGCCGAGAGCGACTCCGCGGCGACGCTGGTCAGGAACTCCGTGCGGAGCACGACCAAAGCCAGATATATCGCCGCCAGAAGGGCGCCCAGCACCCCGCGCCGCCGTGGGTTACCGCGCGTGATCTCAAGGCCTGCCATGGCGCCGATCGACGCGACGAGCAGGATGCCCGTCACCAGCCAGCTGCCCGCGGCATCGAGGCCAAACGCCTGTGCCGCCCAGTTGAGCGGGATGGCGTCCAGCATGATCACGATCGTCACCAGAACGGTGCCGGTGGTGAACCCGAGAATCCGATGGTCCGCTGGGTCGAGCTTGGCTGCCAGGGTCGCCGCCCGCTGCTCGGCCTCCGCGGCGGCGTCGGCGGCAAGGGTTGCGCGCTGTCGCAGTTCTTGGAGGTGGGTATGAGCTCGGACTGCTTCCGCCAGCTCACCTGCCACTGCCGGGTACTCGTCCAGCCAGCCTGAGATCGCCGCGCTGGCCTGCGCGTCCAACGTTGGGTCGGTTGCGTCACGTTCCGGCTCGTCGCGGTCCGCGACGGTTGTGGCTGTCATACCTGCCTCCTCAAGTCGGGCTATGCCAAGGAACAAGAGGTGTCCTGATTCCGAATCTGACAGCGGCCATGGGAGGTTTGGCCGGATTCGATTTCGGTGGTTCGCCTTGTGGGCAGAGCTTGTCCTCAGGGAGTCAGCTCTTCCTTGCTGACGATCGTCCTGAGCAGTTCCCGCACCTCGCTGCGGGCGCGGCTGAGCCGCTTGTAATGGGTAGCCGAGGAGCAGCCGGCTCCGCGGAACCACTCCGGATAGGTAGCTTGCAGCGCCGCGTTGGAGTCTGCCCAGGTCACTTGGCCGTCCCCAGCGGATCGAAGGATCTCTTCTGCTGTTGCGAGGATGACAGCCCGGTAGCGCTCGGGGTCGCTGGAACTCTCCGGCACCATCGCGCTGAGCCGCGTGCGCTCGTTATGGAAACGTCTCAGCCACGTTTGACACTGCTGGTCCAAAATCGCCGCTTCGTCGACAGGCCTGGCTGCCGCGTGAGCGTCCGGGTGGACACCGCGCCGTGCTCCGGCCACAGCCTCGGGATCTTCCACCGGGATCGGGCCAGGCCGCCCAAGCATACGGTGGATCTCATTAATTAAGGACTTGCAGAAGAACGCACGGAGGTTCTCGATGTGTCTGGGATCCTTCACCCGGGCAACCGAGTAATAGGTCTCCTGGAGGGCGTCCTGTGCGAGGTCATGCTTCCCTGCGTGCCGCAAGGCAAGACTCCATATCTTCGGGTCACTGCGGATCGCGGCGAGTTCGGCGTGAAAGCTCCCTGGTCTGCCGCGCGGGCTGTCGAGTGGCTCGGTGTCGTACATGTGGGGCACCTCCTCACCGAGCTCAAACACCTTCCTCGAAGTAGGCCGCTAGTGACCCCCCGGGGTCTTGTTGGAGGCGGTGAAGTGGCAGACGACATCGGCAACGCCGGCGAGACCCTTGCCTCGGCCTCTGACAGCGGGGAGCGCGGCGGGGCTTCCTAGCTCGTCTGACACGGTGGGTGGGGGAGTTGGCACTGTGAGCCTTCCTGCTCGGCTGTGGTCTCCAGCTCCTCTTGGTGGTGTCTCCAGCCCTGTCGGCGTCACGGAGGAGGGCCCGTGACCTCGCCGACGACACACCGTGGTGCGGTCTTTCGCTAGTTACGTTGTGCCCTGTAGAGTTCCTGTGAAACCTAGCAGGATCTATGTGAAATATTAGTTGAATTTTACTTATGAAACAAGTAGACCTAGTGTAGACCGGTCTGCAGATAAGTAACGGTTTAGTGAAGTTCGCGGGTCTGAGTCACAGGGAACTATCTACAGCGCCATACTCGGCCCGTGCAGTCCGTGGAGGGCGCCGCAGCGATGGTCAACGTCCAGCCCACCCCAGGAGCGCACAGGCTTGCCCGGCGCCTTCGTGAACTGCGAGAGCGTGAGTACAAGCGCCTCACCCAGAGCGACTTGGGCCAGGCTCTCGGCGAGGATGAGGCGCTCAGCCCGGCCACGATCTCGATGTGGGAGAACCCGACAAGCGGACGCCTTCCGCCCGCATTCCGGCTGGAGGCGTACGCTCGGCTCTTCTGTACCCCACGATCCTTCGAGGGTGGGGAAGGTGGGGTGCGGATGCTCGACGTCAACGAGCTGACGGAACAGGAGCAAGACCGCATGGAGGAACTCCAGCGGGAACTCCTCGCCCTGCGGAGCAACGCAGGCTCCCAAGCGGCGGCGTCCGCGCCCGGCGAAGCCCAGTCGATGTGGCACTTCCCGGACGGCTCGCGCATCACGCTGGTCTGTTATCGCCTCCCCCCAGATCGCCGCCCTCCGAGCGCGGAAGAGGGCGTTCTGAACTATGTCCGCAATGCTGACCTGGCTGACCTGGATACCCTCATCGACGTTTACGGCGCAATCAGAGCTTACAACCCTACGTCGCGGGTCGTCATTAGACCCGCGCAGGACCTGACTAAGGAAGATGTTTCGAACCATTTGGTGCTAATCGGCGGACGGACCTGGAAAACCGTGACTCCATGGTTTTCCCGAATTTTTCCTATACCGATCGAGCCCGAAGATCCCGGGGACCGTGGTGTAATAGCGGCTCATGGGTCTAATGGTGAAGACCTTGAGTTCAAGTACACTCTTGTTGGCGATAGGCTAGTGGAGGATGTTGGCTTCTTCGCTCGTGGGGAGAATCCGTCGGCGCCTCGGCGAACGCTCACGATCTGCGGTGGAATCACCACACGTGGCGTTCATGGAGCTGCGATGTGCTTCATCGACTGGGAGATGCGGGAACGCAACGACCAGTGGCTCATGCCGCGGTTTCCTGAGGGATCAACGTACTGCATCGTAATGAGGGTGCCTGTCGTTAACCACGATCCGCTGACACCTGACCTGTCCAAGAAAGAGAACCGCCTCTTCGAGTGGTGCGACGCCGACACTAATACTGAATAGAGGATCACTCCCTTGGGCGCTGGACGCGATCCGCGTGGCTCATTCCATATCGAGTCACACGCGGCCCTCTTGCAACAACCGACTGGTGCCGAGATGGCGCGCAAGGCACTGGACGCCATCGTGGTGCCTACGATCAGGCCGCAGTCCCTCCAGCCAGCGATCGACCTTGCTCGGGACACCGAGTGCGCGCTCGTCGTGCTGTGCAGCACCCAGAGGCAAGTCACAGAGGTGCTGGCCCGGTACGAGTCGCCGCCCGACGACATGCTGGTGACCCATGTGCCACAGTCTTATGAGAGCGATCTGCTGTCATTCCTGACTGTGGTGCATCCGGAGATGGATATCGAGCCATCCTGCCACATCGACATCGCAAGGAAACGAAACGTCGGCTTGTTGCTGGCTCGGCTTTGCGGCTGGCGCACGATCATGTATCTGGACGACGACATCAGAGACATGACGAGAGATGATGTATCCCGTGCAGCAAACCTGACCGCCAGCTTCAACGCCGTTGGTTTCAAAATTAAGAGCTATCCGGATAACTCGGTTGTCTGTCATGCGAATCGGCTGACCGGCGGTGCGCAGGATATTTTTCCAGGCGGCAGCGCTCTGCTGGTGGACATGGAGGAGTGCTACTCACTATTTCCACCAATATATAACGAGGACTGGCTGTTCTTGTTCGATGCCGTCCAGGCCTGTTCTCTCGCGGTCGCAGGGACGCTTTCCCAGGTCGAATATCAACCGTTCGCCCATTCGGACCGTGCCGCGACCGAAGAGTTCGGCGACGTGATTGCCGAGGGACTCTACTGGCTCATACATAAGGGAATTAGCGTAACCGACGCAACAGTCCAGTACTGGCAGGACGTTCTGGAGCGACGGTTCCGGCTGATCGACCATATAGCAGCACAACTGCTGGGCTCGCGGGGTGATGCACCTGTGATCGGACGCGCACTGATGTCGCTGGCTGCCGCCAGCAAGCGACTCGCCGCGATAACACCGTTGGCCTGTGTCTCGTTCGTCCACGCTTGGCGCACAGACCTCGACAACTGGCGGCAACAACTGCTGGGTCTGCCGCTGGTTGGTGACTTGGCAACCGCGGCGAAGTTCCTTGATCTTCCAGGCGGGGAAAGCTGGGTGGATGAGTGACCATGTATGACACAGCTGCGATCGATCTGACTGCTCAGATAGCCCCAACCGCTATCGTCGGCAACCAGTTCCGTCCGCTCCTCGACGGTCGTCAGGTCAGCGCAGAGCGTAAGGCCGTCATCGGGCCCCGGGTGTGGATCGGCCAGTACACCACGATCGGGCAAGGCGCAACGATCGGCGCAGACGCGAAGCTTGAGGACTTCGTCTGCGTTCAGCCCCAAAGTGCGATCGGATCGCGGGTTGTTGTGGCGACCCGCTCCTACGTCGGCATCGGCGCTACCGTGGGCGACGATTCTGTCATCAAGGGCCACGTTGGCGACAATGCCCAGGTGGGAGCACGCTGCAGGATCGCGGGAGACCTTATCCACCGCCAGCTTGATCCGACTATCCCTTGGGACGACCCAGCCGCCGAGGAGCCAGCGCCGATCGTCGAGGATGGTGTCTTCGTAGGCTGGCGGGCCATGATCGTAGGCGGCGTCAATATCGGGGCTGGCGCCTACGTTTGCGCAGGGGCGCTGATCACAAAGGACGTTCCAGCGGGGTGCATCGCCCGCGGCCGGAACCAGATCATGAATCCGAGCGATTGGTCAGGTGCGCTCGGGAAGTCTCCCTTCTTTCAAGATCAGCATTACCCACTGGCGACAGGTCCAGGCCAATACTTGGGTTGGCTTAGGTTGAGCGGGAGAGGCGGGCTAGGGACAGGACGAAGATCGAGGACAGCAGCCAACCGAGCAGCGTAGCGGCGTTAAGCCACCATTGCATGAAGGCGCCGTCGCGGACGTTGGGGTCGGGATACCAGGTGGATCGCTGGTCGAGTGAGACGAGCGGGACCACGGTGTCGATGGCGTACAGGACCGGGTTGAAGCAGCGGACCTGACCGTCACCGCAGGCATCCGAGTGCGGAATCGCGCCAACACCAACGCCACGGCCGGTTCCGGCGCGGCGCTGGTCCATGCGTGCTGTACACCGCGCCAGCGGAGGTGGTGGCTCGCATCGTCGCCTGGGCGGTGGGGACTTCGAGCGAGACGATGACGAGGATGAGCAGGGCGGCGAGCAGCCACAGCACGCGGCGGGGCCGGTAGCCGTAGCCGACGGTAGTGCTGTATGCCATGTCCAGTGCGCGACGGAGCGGGGCGCTGCGGCCGGTGATGGCCCGGCGGGCGTGCTTGCGCTGGGCGATCAGGATCTCCTCGGCCCCGGAGATGTACCCATGCTCCCGGAAGACCCGGGCGGCTTGCTCGTAGGGGCCGGCGTCGTAGGTGGCCTGGCGGGCGAGCCAATCGCTACGGGCCAGGTGGTCCCAGGGTCGCCTGACTCCGCTGTCCTGTGGTTTCTCAAATCGGTCGTAGGTGAAGCCGACGACGACGAACCGCGCGGGCCAGGTCCGGGGATCATCGGCCAGGAACGTTGTCCGGGTGTTGGTCAGGTCCACGCTGGGCGCGATCGATTTCCAGCCCAGGTCCATGCCCCCGCCGATCGTCGCCGATATGGCCTCTATGGCGTCACCGGGCTCAGTGCCCCCGGGGGATACTGGATTCTCGAAGGAGCCTTGGGTGCAGAGGAGCCGCCCCTCGATGCTGGCCCGGTTGAGGACGACTTCTCCGCAGGACGCGAACCCATCGACAAGGCGGACGGAGCCCTTGACGTTCGCCTGCACCAGGTTCAGCGTGTACCCGTCCGGGTTGCGCAACTGTGCCCCCGTTGCGTCGATGAAGCTGCCGATGGTGGCCGCCCGGAACCCCAGGTCGCCGCCGGTTGCCTGCCAGATTTTGCAGTTCCGTTTCACCGTCGATGGTCACGCCTTGGGCGGCGATGAGGGATCTTCCCTCCGGGGCGCTGAGGATTGGCTCCCCGGAGGCAGAGGTTGCCGTGGATGCGCGCCCCGCTCAGCCGAACGGTGCCTGCCACGGGCACCTTCTCGCCCACGGTGAGCGTGGCGAGCAGTTCGGCATTGGTCAGGTCCAGCGCGGTTCGCCCCGCGGCGTGCAGCGAGCAGCCCGGCCCTATGGACAGGCTGCTCAGCTCGCTCATTGACAGGTCTATTCCGCCAGTGACCTGGCAAGTCTCCGTCCAGGGTCACTTCTGCGCCGACCGTGAGCCGCGGTGCGCTCAGCGCAGTGCCGCCCTACCCGGGACCTGGAATACGCACTGCCCACCGGCATGGCCTGCTTCGCTTCCAGCGTGGCGTTACGGATCAGGAGCTGGCCGCCGATGCGCGCCTGGCCCATGTCGATGCGGCCGCGGATGGCGGGCCGCCGGCCGGATGGGTCGTCGATCATGAAGACGCTGGCCTCGATCGCCGCCTCACCGAGATCCAGGGCCAGCCCGGTCTCGGCTGCCTCGATGCTGGCACCGGTGAGGTCCAGTGACCCGCCGATGCGGGCACCTATCATCCGCACTTCCCCGCGCGCAGTGAACTGGTGCAGCAACCTGACGTTCCCGGTGACGTGCAGCCGGTCGGCCTGGATGGAGCGTTCGCCGCCACCGTCGATGACGGTATCCACGCACAGCAGCCGGCCGCCTATCTCCGACTCGCAGAGCCAAATCGCTGAGTGTTTTGACGTGCTGGCGCTGGTGCGAAGTGCTCCCGTCACGTGCGTGCGAGACAGGTCGAGGTCGCGGCGAACGCGTACCCCATTCGCCAGCAGACCGGGCAGCCGGACACACCCCGTCAGCACCAGTTCGTACAGCTGCGCACCCTCCGCCACGAGAGGCGAGCTGAACTCACACCCGTCAAACCGCAGCGGGAAGGGCACATCAAGGCCCGCCAGATCCAGAGACCCAACGATCGATGCGTCCTGCAGCCGTATCCCCCGGGGATCGATCCGGTCCTTCAGCTCGTGACAACAGCGGCGAAGCAACGCGGCCTCCACCGGCCGTCGTGTGGCTATTGCTGTCGCCGCACTCGACGGCGTGCCCGGCAGTGGCTGCGGCGAGGAACTCTGCCTCAGTGACCATGTCCATGGAGCCCCCACGATGGCAACCGGTTAAGGTCCGAGAGTCAACCGTTAGGCCGAGAGTATGGCGTCGCAGCGGCACCCAAGGGGGCAGCACTTGGCTACGGCGTTTGAGCGTTCGGTCGACGTCAGGTGGCGCGACGCGGACGCTCTGGGCCACGTCAACCATGCGGTGTTCCTGACCTACCTCGAAGAGGGCAGGGACGCCTTTTACGTGCAGACTCTTGGCAGCGATCCCAGCTACGTGGTCGTCCGGCTCGAAGTGGACCTCCGCGCGGAGGTTCGCCTCTCCGACCAGCGGGTGACGGTGCGCGTCGAGGTGGAAAACCTGGGCACGACGAGCCTGACCACCCGCGAAACGATCTTGGTGCCATCTGGCGAGGCTGGCGGCCGAAGCGCGCGTGGTCACCGTCCGGTGGGACGCAGACCAGCGGAAGCCGGTCCCCTTCACTGAGTCCGAGCGCAGGCAGCTGAACGCCGCCATGACCTGCTGACATCGCCCACCGAGCGGTCCGCCGCATACTGAGAACATCCGCCGCATACTGAGAGCAGTGGCACCGATGGGCAAGCGCGGGTCCTGGTGAGCGTCGTCAGCCGCCAGGCGTGGCTGCGGTGGGCGACCGTGGCGTGCGGCACCGCGGCCCTGTGCGCGCTGCCGGTGGTCGTCGGAGCGTTGCCGGTACCAGATTCATCGCTCAGCGCCATGGCGCTCCGGTCCCGCATCCTGGCTTCGGCGCATGTGCCCTACCAGGGATATGCCGAATCCACGGTGAGCCTCGGGCTCCCGAGCCTGCCCGACCTGAGCGGAGTCAGCATGCTCCTCGATGGCACCACCGACCAGTACACGTGGTACCGCTCGCCGGAGCACTGGCGCGCCGAGGTCAGCACCCCGGCGGGCGAGGACGACACCTACCAGGCCGGCGCCGCTACTTACCTGTGGGACTACAGCCGCAACCTGCTCACCAAGATCGTTGGCTCGCAGCCTGTCCGGCTGCCCAGGGCCGCCGACCTGCTCCCGCCGGCGCTGGGGCGCAGGCTGCTTGCGCTCGCCGCGGGATCCGGCCGCCTCTCCCGGCTGCCGTCGCGGCGGATCGCGGGGATAGACGCCGCGGGACTGCAGGTACGGCCAGCTGACCCGCGGACCACCATCGCAGCCGTGGACATCTGGGCCGATCCGGCGACCGGGCTCCCGGCCGCGGTGCAGGTCTTCGCCCGGGATTCCGCCCATCCCGTCGTGACGTCGAGCTTCCTGCAGCTCAGCGAGAGCCGCCCCGCCGCCTGCCGGCGGTTAGCCCGAATCCCGCGCCCGGCGTTGGCGTAACGACCGCCGAGCTTCCCGATGTCGCCGAGATCCTGTCGGGGATTGGGCCGCCGCTGCCGGGACGGCTCGCCGGGTTCGCCCGCACCCAGATCCGCGGCGGGATAACGTCGATCGCGGCGTACGGCACCGGGTTCTCCCGGTTCGTCGTGGTACCGCTTCCCGGCCGGGTTGGTGCGCAGGCCCTGAGCGCGGCCCTGGCGGCCGGTGCGGAGCAGGTCGAGTTCCAGGACGGGACGGCCGTGGTGATCCGCACTCCGTTGCTGACCGTTGCCCTGGCCAGCTCCAGCTTCGGCGGGCCGGTGTTCCTGCTCGCCGGCCCGGTCACTCCCGCGGTGCTGCAGCGGGCAGCCTCCGGCGGTGATGGCGGAATCGGTGATTCTCCCGTGATCGTCACCAGGGGGCTGACGAAGCGGTTCGGCCCGGTGCTCGCCGTGGACCATGTCGACCTCGACGTGCGCGAGGGCGACAGGTACGGCTTCCTCGGCCCGAACGGGTCGGGGAAGACCACCGTGATCCGCATGCTGCTGGGCCTGGTGTTTGCCACCAGCGGCGAGATCGAGGTCCTGGGCAGGCCGATCCCATCGCGGGTACGCGAGGTGCTGCCGAAGGTCGGGGCGCTCGTCGAGGGACCGTCGGCGTACGGGCACCTGTCCGGCCGGGCCAACCTGGCGCTGATCGATGCGGCCGGGCGTGCTGGCGGCCGGCGGACCCGGCGCCGCCGGATCGATGAGGCACTGGAGCAGGTTGGCCTGGCCGGGATCGACGGCCGGCCGGTGCGGAAGTACTCGCTGGGCATGCGGCAACGGCTCGGCCTGGCCGCGGCGTTGTTGCGTGCCCCAAGGCTGCTCGTGCTCGACGAACCCGCCAACGGCCTGGACCCGCAGGGGATCCGCGAGATCAGGGACCTGCTTGGCCAGGCTCAACCAGGCGGGCACCACCGTGTTCTTGTCCAGCCATCAGCTCGCCGAGGTGGAGCAGTTGTGCACGCGGGTCGGCGTCGTCGACCGCGGCAGGCTGGTCCTGCAGGCCGAACTCTCCGCGCTGCGGCCGGTCACCGGGCGGGTGATCGTGCGCAGCCCGGACGCGGACCGCGCCGCGGCGGAGCTGAACGGCCAGATCGCGAGCAGGGACGGCGACCGGCTGGTGGTGACCGGGGCGGATCCGGCGGAGCTCAACACCCGGCTGGTCACCGCCGGGCTGCGGGTGACCGAGATCCGGCCGGAACGCCGCTCGCTCGAAGACCTGGTCCTGGAACTGACCGGTCCCGGCGCTGACCGGGTCGACCGGGACCCGGGCCACGCCCGGCAGGCCTGCGCAGCGTGCCTCCGGCCGGCGGTGCCTCGTGATCAGGGTCGAGCTGGTCAAGCTGGTCCGCAGGCCCCGGACCTGGGCCAGCATCCTGCTGCTCTGCGCGCTGCCGACCGTGGTCGCGGTGTTCATCGCGGTGACCCATGTCGCACCGGCCCCGGGTCAGGGACCAGCGCTGCTCTCGGCCGTGCTGTCCAACGGAACGCTCTACCCGGCGGCCGCGCTTGCCCTCGTGCTGCCGATCTTCCTGCCGATCGCGGTGTCCATCATGGCCGGTGACGCGATCGCCGGCGAAGCGAACCTCGGGCATGCTGCGGTACCTGCTGGCCAGGCCGGTCGGCCGGACCCGGCTGCTGGTGGCGAAGCTGATCTCGGTGATCACCTATGTGCTCGGCGCCGTGGTCCTCGTCGCGGTGACCGGCTACGCGACCGGCGCGGGACTGTTCGGGACCAGGCCCTTGCTGGTAACGCCCCACGGGCTGGCCGCATCGGGCGTCGCGACCTCGCTGTCCGGCACCCCGATGACCCCGGCCGACATCGCCATGCGGACGCTTGGCGCGGTCGCGTTCATCGGCGTGTCCATGCTCGGAGTCGCTGCGATCGCGCTGTTCCTCTCGACGCTCACCGACTCTTCTCTTGGCGCCGCGCTCGGGGCACTGGCGGCACTGATCACCAGCGGCGTCCTGGTCGCCCTCAACTCCGCCGCGTCGGTCAGCCCGTACCTGCCCACCCGGTACTGGCTGGCCTGGGCGGACTTCTTCCGCGAGCCGATCCTCTGGCGCAACATCGACCGGGGCTTCGCCATTCAGGGCGTCTACGTCGTGGTATTCCTGGCCGCGGCATGGGCGAACTTCGCGACCAAGGACGTCACCAGCTGACCTGGCCGGGCGGCGCGGCGCTCACGGAGCCAGTCTGACGCCACAGCGCCGCTCAAGGCAGGCGTCGCGCACTCGCACTCAGCGCGCCACCGGCCGCTGGCGTCGGAGTGCAGCCGGGCCTCTCGGCGGATCGGGCCCGGGCCGATGGCCTGCAGTACCAGGGAGATGACGACCGGATCGGTCGGCAGGTCGGTGTGGCTCGACCTGATGCCCGGGGCAGACGGACTGGATCGGCACGTTGATCGCACCAGCCAGCCGCGCCGAGTCCGCTGGCATCACCACTTCGTCATCGGTGGTCCAGAGCGAGAGCCAGCGCAGCCGGCCCGGCACTCGCGGTGCGCGTCCAGCCTGCGCCAGCAACGGACTGCCAGGCACCAGTTGCTGGCACGCCGCCGGGCACGCGCCCGGCAGGAACCCGGCGGCGTCCGCGGCAAGGCGCGTCCCATGGAACGGAGAGCCCAGGGTGACGACTCGCCGCGCCTTGCCGGCTCCCGTTGTCTTCGCGCGCCCAAAGCAAGGCGACCACGCCACCAGCCGAGTAGCCGACCACGTCGACCGACGGCGCCCCGCCCCGCAGCGCACGCTCGACCGCCGCATTGAGCACGCGCGGCGTCGGTGATCAAGCTGCCGGTCCCGCTGCCGGGCAGGCGCACCACGGTGGCGTCGCCGCCCAGTCGCCCGGATTCGCGCCGCGAGCACGCTCAACGAGCCGGTCTGGCCGCCATAGCCAGGCACGAGCAGCACCGGACCCGGCCTGTCCTGCGCCGGGTAACCGGCGGTGCGGCCCGCTCCGCTGCCCGCGGCGAGCGCCGCGACACCAGCGGTGATGGCCCCGGCCACGGCAGCGATTGTCACCCCGGCGGCGAGCAGCTTCCGGCGGCGGGACAGGCTACGAAAGCCCATGCCCAGCCGGGGTAACTCGCGGCGGCGGAACGAACCCCATCGCGCTCCTCTCCCGGCGCGGCGGCGTTCCTTAACTGTGGCACGTAGTTGGCCAGCACGAACGATGCCGGGGTGCGTTCTTGAGGCCGCCCATCCGGCCCGGGTTATCCCCAGCTGGCTGGATAGTTGGCCGGAAGGGTCCCATAGGCGGGTTCGAGAGGCGTAGGTGCGGCCGGTACGCCCAGCGCCTGGAGCAACTCGTCGAAGTCAACGCCGACCCTGGTCGGGTAGGGGCCGCTCCCGCCGATGCCCCCGGCTTCCGGAAGCTCCGATTCCGCGGAGACGCCGGTTGGCTGCGCCCATCCGGTCTCGATGCCATCGGCTCCGGCGAACATGTTGGCAATCACTGTCGAGGACGAGACATGCTGGCCGACCGAAACGGTTGGCGTGACATCTTCGGCCACGTAGACCATCAGCCCTGCAGCGGGGCCGTCGGTGAGCTGGTAGGTGATCCAGCCGCCGCCCGGCCAGCCGGAATTCTCGCCCGCGTTGGTGATGACAGCGTCGCCGAGAGCATAGATCGGGCCCGACCCGCCGAAGTCGACGCCCTCGTCGATGCGCTCGGGAACCAGGCCACTTACTCCCCGCAGCGGGTTGAGGTAGCCGGACCCGGCTTGGCCGGGCCCGCGCGTGCTGCCCTGGGCGGCTGGCGACCTTGATGCGGACGATCTGAGGCTGCTGGCTGGCCTGGGCGCCCCGCGAGGCCGTGGGCCGCGGGCTGGCAGGGCCCTGAGTGGCGCCGCTCGTCGGCAGGCCGAACACATCAGCCTGGTCCACCCCCGTTGGCTGGGGTGCTCCCGTCATCCAGGCAGCCGTGGCTATCCAGCCGCAAACCAGAGCAGCCAAGCCGGTGACGGCCAGGGCCGCCATCCGGGCAGGCCTGTTCCGCCGCACCGGTGATCGCTTCCGGTCCCAGGCGGCCTCGCCCGTGCGGGCCGGTGAGGATCGCGGCGCTTTCCGATGCCTGGCGGACGTGCGGGACACGATCGAGCCTTCGGTCGGGTGCATATGGTGCACCAGGCTGCACCACATACGCGCATCGCCGGGCCGGAACTACGTAACACGCACACGTAGCTACGCTACGTCGATCTCTGCCGGTTCGGCTCCCACACGTCCATCAAGTGGCCATTGAGGACCGCGGGTCGCGGCGCAGCGGGTGATCGGCGGGGACCTCGACAAGAACGATCCGAACGCCGTCGGGGTCCTCGATCCACATCTCGGTCAATCCCCAGGGCTCGGTGACCGGCTCGCGCAGAATGCGAACACCGGCCGCGGCCAGCCGTTCATGCTCAGCATCGATATCCCGCACCTGCAGCCACATCATCACCGACTGCCCGGCAGCGCGTTCTGAGTGCCCGGAGACTTCCAGAAACCCTGGGCCGAGAAAGAAGACCACCCCCGGATCGTCCGACGGCCCGAACTCCCGGTAGATGGCCAAGCCCAGCACATCCCGATAGAAATGGCGGCTTCGGCCCAGGTCGGCCGGGCGCAGCAAGATCCGGCTGCTCAGTACCTCCATCCCACCATCCTGGCAGCCCACACTGCAGGTCAAAGCCCAGATGAGCACGTCAGAGCCGGGGCGGGCTACCATGCAGCGAGTCACCCGCCGGTGTAGCTCAGCAGGCCGCCGCGAGGCATGGCGCACGACCAGCGTGAGCCTTGATGCGAACGGCCAACCTGCGGGCCGATCTCCCGCAGTGACAAACCCCGTGCCTTCAGCCGCAGCGCCAGCTGCCGCTGCCCCACCGTCAGATACGGGCGCATCCCAACCTCCTCAGCTCACCGAGAATCCTCTCGACTCGCTGAGGCATCGCGCTGACCGGTTGAATCCGCCGCCTGAAATACCGGTTGTTTCTGATCATGCGGCCTGGTCAGCGTTTAGCCCGCTCGATCTACGTGCCGACGTCGCGGGCTTGCTTGTAGTACTCCACCGCCTGTTCGTGCTGGCCCAGGTCTTCACATACGTTGCCGAGGTTGCCAAGCGCCCGGGCCTGGCCGTCCCGGTCCCCGGCCTCGCCGTAGGCGTCGCGGGCCTGGTTGAAAGACTCCACCGCCTGTTCGTGCTGGCCCAGGGCCCGCTGGGCCAGGCCGAGGTTATTCAGCACCTGGGCCTGGCCGTCCCAGTCTCCGGCTTCGGCGTAGGCGTCGCGGGCTTGCTTGTAGGACTCCACCGCCTGTTCGTGCTGGCCCAGGTCCTCATATACGTAGCCGAGGTTGCCAAGCGCCCAGGCCTGGCCGCCCCGGTCCCCGGCCTCGGCGTAGGCGTCGTGGGCTTGCTTGTAGGACTCCACTGCCTGTTCGTGCTGGCCCAGGTCCTCATATACGTTGCCGAGGTTGCCAAGCGCCCGGGCCTGGCCAGGCCGGTCTCCGGCTTCGGCGTAGGCGTCGTGGGCCTGCTTGTAGGACTCCACTGCCTGTTCGTGCTGGCCCAGGGCCCGCTGGGCCAGGCCGAGGTTGTTCAGCGCCCAGGCCTGGCCGGGCCGGTCTCCGGCTTCGGCGTAGGCGTCGTGGGCTTGCTTGTAGGACTCCACTGCCTGTTCGTGCTGGCCCAGGTCCTCATATACGTTGCCGAGGTTGCCAAGCGCCCGGGCCTGGCCAGGCCGGTCTCCGGCTTCGGCGTAGGCGTCGTGGGCTTGCTTGTAGGACTCCACTGCCTGTTCGTGCTGGCCCAGGGCCCGCTGGGCCAGGCCGAGGTTGTTCAGCACCCGGGCCTGGCCGGGCCGGTCTCCGGCTTCGGCGTAGGCGTCGTGGGCCTGTTTGTAGGACTCCACTGCCTGTTCGTGCTGGCCCAGGGCCCGCTGGGCCAGGCCGAGGTTGTTCAGCGCCCGGGCCTGGCCGGGCCGGTCTCCGGCTTCGGCGTAGGCGTCGTGGGCTTGCTTGTAGGACTCCACTGCCTGTTCGTGCTGGCCCAGGGCCCGCTGGGCCAGGCCGAGGTTATTCAGCACCTGGGCCTGGCCGCCCCGGTCTCCGGCTTCGGCGTAGGCGTCGCGGGCTTGCTTGTAGGACTCCACCGCCTGTTCGTGCTGGCCCAGGTCCTCAAATACGTAGCCGAGGTTGCCAAGCGCCCAGGCCTGGCCGTCCCGGTCTCCGGCTTCGGCGTAGGCGTCGTGGGCTTGCTTGTAGGACTCCACCGCCTGCTCGTGCTGGCCCATGTCTTCATATACGTTGCCGAGGTTGTTCAGCGCCCGGGCCTGGCCGTCCCCGTTTCCGGCTTCGGCGTAGGCGTCGTGGGCTTGCTTGTAGGACTCCACCGCCTGCTCGTGCTGGCCCATGTCTTCATATACGTTGCCGAGATTGTTCAGCGCCCGGGCCTGGCCGTCCCGGTTTCCGGCTTCGGCGTAGGCGTCGTGGGCCTGTTTGTAGGACTCCACCGCCTGTTCGTGCTGGCCCAGGGCCCGCTGGGCCAGGCCGAGGTTGTTCAGCGTCCGGGCCTGGCCGTCCCGGTTTCCGGCTTCGGCGTAGGCGTCGCGGGCCTGTTTGTAGGACTCCACCGCCTGTTCGTGCTGGCCCAGGTCCTCATATACGTAGCCGAGGTTGTCAAGCGCCCAGGCCTGGCCGCCCCGGTCCCCGACCTCGGCGTAGGCGTCGCGGGCCTGGTTGAAAGACTCCACCGCCTGTTCGTGCTGGCCCAGGTCCTCAAATACTTTGCCCAGGTTGCCAAGCGCCCAGGCCTGGCCGCCCCGGTCCTCGACCTCGGCGTAGGCGTCGCGGGCCTGGTTGAAAGACTCCACCGCCTGTTCGTGCTGGCCCAGGTCCTCAAATACTTTGCCCAGGTTGCCAAGCGCCCAGGCCTGGCCGTCCCGGTCTCCGGCTTCGGCGTAGGCGTCGCGGGCCTGCTCGTAGGACTCCACCGCTTCCTCATAACGGCCCAGCGCCCGCAAGGCAGTGCCGAGGTTAGTCAGGATGATGGCTTGTCCGTGACGGGCGTCGAGTTCTGCTAGGAGGCCCTGCGCCTGTAGCAGGTTTTCTAGGGCTTCCGCATGATGGCCGCGATCCTGGTAAGTCAGGCCAGTGTTGCATAGTGCTGCCGCGCGGCCATACGCGTCTCCCAGTTGGGTAAAGACGTCCAGCGCCAGTAGGAACTGATAGAGGGCTTCCTCGTACTCCGCGCGACTCCGGTAGATGAGGCCCAGCTCATTGAGGCATCGCGCTTCGCGAAAGCGATCGCCGGTCCGGGTGTAGGTCTCGAGTGCCTGGCGAGTGTGGTTGAGGGCCTTATCGTAACGTTTAAGGTTGCGATAACAGGAGCCAAGATACATCTGGGCTACAGCTATGGCCTTCTGGTCGTCACAGTGCCTTGCGGAGGCAAGCGCGGTCCTGTTCATCGAAAGCCACTCCGGCCAGTACCTGCGCATTGGCAAAATGGTGTTGATGACGGCCGATAGTTGCCACGCAATGGCGTGGTGGCCAAGCTCAGCAGATTGATTAACTGCGGCCGCTATGTTGGAATGTTCGTGGTCGCACCAGCTCAGCGCGGTGGAGAAGTCTTTGAAGGATAGAGGTTCGCAGTGTGGTGCAAGAGGCTGCAGTGGAACTGGCAAGGGTATGCGTTCCGGCTTGGCGGCTTTGCATGCGGCATCGGCCGTATGTAGGTACCACGTGAGCATGCGCGGGATCGCGCCGGTCCGTTCTGTCGGCATTGCGCGTTCGCCAGCGTATGCGCGAAGCAGGTCGTGGAAGCGGTAGCGGTTATCCGCCGACCGCTCGACCAGATGCAAATCGGCGAGTGTACGCAGGTGGGGCTGAGCCGTACGGGTGGGGGTACCGAGCAAGGCGGCCGCTGCAGCGGTACTGATATCGGTGCCTTGATGCAAGCTCAGCAACCGGAACATGTGCGCAGCCTCGTCGTGGAGCCTGCCGTAGGACAAATCGAAGGCCGCGCGAATCGGCGTCGTTTCGTCGTCGGCTTTGATCTCCAAGCGCGCATGCTCGTCCGTGAGTTCCGCTGCGACCTCGGTGAGAGTGGTGTCGAGGTGGGCGGCGACGTGCTCGCCGACGATCTGCAGTGCTAGCGGGAGCAGAGCGCACAATCGGGTCAGCTCTTCTCCAGCGGCGCGTTCCCGGTCGAACCGTTCGGCGCCGACGATGCGGCGCAGCAACTTGACGGCATCGCCGGGAGCGAGCAAGTCCAGGATGGTTTCCCGGGCACCGTAACGAGATCTGAGCGTGTACAGGCGGCTACGGCTTGTGACTATCACCATGCAGGATCCCGTCCCGGGAAGCAGCGGCAGCACCTGGCCGACGCTGGCCGCATTGTCCAGCACGATGAGGGCTCGGCGGCCCGCAAGCTGCGAGCGATACTGGCTTGCCATGGTCGCAGTGTCTTCGATCACCTCGGTCGGCGGCACGCCAAGTCCATAAAGAAACTGCCGCAGGGCCAGCGGTGTGCGCCTGTCGTCGCCACCCAGGTCGGCATACAGCTGCCCGCCAGGGAATCGATCGAGAATCTGCCTTGCCCAATGCACCGCTAGCGCGGTCTTTCCTACCCCAGGGGTACCGGTGATCACCACCAGCGAGGATTGTTCCTCGTCCCCGCGCTCGTCGTCCTCGGCACGGGGTAGCAGCCCATCGAGTGCCCTAAGGTAGTCGGCTCGGCCCGTGAAATGAGCCACATCCGGTGGGAGCATTCTCGGCACTCGTTCGCCCGACCGGCCATGGAGATCGATCTCTCGTCCGCTCGGAACCCGCGCCTCGTGACCGCCGACGCTCTCATGCAGGTCTTTGCGCGACCGGTCCAAACGCCTGTCGAGGTGTTGCAGCTCACCATCGTCGGCTTTACCCTGCTCGTCAGCCAATCTACCACCCCCGCGGCCATCCTCAGCGAGCGCGATTACCCTTGGCACCCGCGCTCCGCCGCTCGCCTTGTAGTCTAGCTGCCCAAACGAAATTCAGCGATCTTGGACCTGAGCGGAGAAGGCGAACCTACTACCGGCGCGCATAACTTTCCGACGACGCTGCTGCGCCCTTGCCCGGCACATTGATAAGGTGAAGCCGTTTCACGGCGCCGGAAACAGTCCGCGACCTTGCCGCCTTCCTTGCGCTGACCGACACAGCAGGCAGATCCTTATCTCATCCAATGGCCGCGAGTGAGAGGTCGCATGTCAGTGGCAAGCTCATCAACGTCCGTTACGCCTCCTCAATCCGCGAAGATTCTCGTGGATGCGCCCTCCGTCGCACCCGCCCTCGGGTTCGATCGCACCGCGCGGGCGCTCGCACAGATCATCACCGACAGTGACCCACGCTTCGCCATCGGCCTATTCGGAGGGTGGGGTTCGGGCAAGACGACGCTGATGCAGGCGATCCAAGCTCAACTGCCGCCGGATAGCGTTGTTGTAGAATTCAACGCTTGGCGCTTCGAGCGTGAGCCGCAATTGCTCGTCCCTCTGATCGACACAGTCCGCGCGGCATTGGTCAGCTGGTCGACTACCCGTGACACCAGCACCCAGAAGCGCATTCGCGGTGTAACCATACGGATTGCGCGCGTCGTACGAGGCCTGGCAGCAGGATTGTCGGGCGAGGTCGGCGTCCCTGGTGCTGTCAAGGTAAAATACGATGTCGGCAAGGCCATGGATGTGTTCGAGGGGGGCAGCGATCCCGACCAGCCGCAGTCGCTCTACTTTGCCGCATTCCAGGAGTTGTCCCTGGCGTTCGAGGAACTCGGCGATGGTGGTGTCAGACGTGTAGTGGTCTTCGTCGACGACCTCGACCGGTGCCTGCCCGCTAACGCACTGGACGTCTTGGAGTCGATGAAGCTCTTCTTCGACCTTCCTGGCTTCGTCTTTGTGGTCGGGCTGGATGAGGGTGTCGTCCAGCGAGCAGTCCGGGCGCGCTTTTTCGAAGGCGCTGACGCGGCGAAGACGCCGGGCACGGACGCGACCGGCGGTGGCCCAGGACCCGCGTCTATACCAGAACTCGAACGCGACTATATCGAAAAGATCTTCCAAGTCCCTTATCGCCTGCCGCCAATGGTGGCTGAACAGCTCGAAGCCCTCCTTGAGACGATGTACCTGGAAGCTAATCTCCCGGCAACCCAGCTGAACGACTTCCGGCAACGGGTGGCCCCATACCTCAGTCACATCGCTGTGGAACGGCAGGTCAACCCCCGGCAGGTAAAACGCTTTCTGAATACTTATACGCTCCAGACACTGGTGCGCCCGGGGCTCGATCGTGACGTAGTGCTGGCTCTACAGACGTTGATCTTCCGCTACGAGTGGCGACCACTTTACGATGCAATTCTTACCGACTCGCTGCTCTTCATCGATGCGCTCACTCGTTACCGGGACGGAGAGGATTCTGCGTTTGAAGATCTTTCGCCTGAGCTCCGTGTTTTGCCTGCGGATCTTGGCGAGTTCCTGCGATCGGACTTCGCCGAGGCTCTGCGGCTTCACAGCTCACTCGACTCGTACCTGTCAAGTCTTGAGTCAACGAGCACCAGCCCTCCGTGGCTCAGTGATGCGTACCGCGACCTCGGACGGCTTCGCGGGGAGATACGCCGTGTCCGCCTCCTAAACCCTCCGGGCGAGGCCGACCGACGGCAGCTGGCCAGCATCGCTGTGGAGTGTTCGTCCAAGCTGACCAGCACAGGCGCGCTCCTTGGCGAGCGCGGCGTGCAAATGCTCGGGCCACTCCTGCAGCAGCTGGAACGGATGGCCGAGGAACTCCAGAGCATGTCACCCAATGAGGAGACGAAAGGTGATTTTGGCTCAGTACTAACCGAAACGACAGACAGGATGTTCGATATGTCCGACCGCATTTATCGCGAACTACGCACGATGCGCGACTCATCCATGTTCCTGGCTACTCCTGGCGATCACGGGCGAGCATGACGAAAACTAGCCGACCGGGGCGCGGCGGCTCTTGGAGTGAGTACGATCAAGAACAACCTGGGCCGTGAACACCTGCCCATTTACACCTACGAGTTCGAGCCGGTGGCCCTGGATATCGGCGGGGCGGAGCACCCGGAGCTCGCGGATGACGGGCACTGGCACCTCTGCATTCCCAGCTGCCCAAACAGTGAGCCGCCAGGATGCCAGGAGAGCGCTGTCGGAGCGGGATACCGAGCGGATCCTGCTCGCTGCGGCACGGGTCGGGCAGCATGTATTCGCCTCGCAAGTGCTGGCCAACTGCGGCCGTCAGTGCGTGTTCTGCGGGTTGAATCCTTCGATGTTCGGTGGCCAGCGCATGCTGCTGGCAGGCCATATCAAGCCGTGGAAGGACAGCGGCCCGAGCGAGCGCCTCGATCCCCGCAACGGCGCGGCCTGCCCGCCCATGACGTTGCCTTCGACACCGGCCTGCTCACCGTCAACGGAGGTTTGCGGATTCACCTCGCCCGGCCGCTGGCAGATGCCGTCCAGGCCGACCCTCTGGCTTGGCAGAAGGCCGCCAACAGCCACCTTCGGCCGGTGCCAGCCGGATACACCACATCCACTGCCTCCTCTAGTGGCCAACAGCAGCGATGGCAAACCAGCAGGTCAGCCTAGGAATGCGCACGTCAGTAGCGGGTTGGGCTACCATGCAGCGAGTCACTCGCCGGTGTAGCTCAGTTGGCAGAGCAGCCGTCTTGTAAACGGCAGGTCAGCGGTTCGAATCCGCTCACCGGCTCCCAGGTCAAGCCCAGTCCCAGTACCAGCTTGCGAGACTGGGATCGCCCGAGTGCAGCCAAGAGTGCAGCCAAGGCGTCCGGCTGGCCCGTCACTCGAAGATCACCTTCGCGGCGGCGTCAATCGCTTCACGCTCGATCTCCGGGAGCACGTGCGTGTAGGTGTTCATCGTCAGGCCGATCTGGCTATGGCCGAGCGTCTTCATCACCGTCCGCGGCGAGGCCCCCGCTGCCAGCAGGAAGGACGCGCACGAGTGGCGCAGGTCATGGAGTCGGCCGCCGTTAAGGCGGGCCCGCGGTCTGATGGCGTACCAGGCACGGTTCACGCTGCTAGGTTCCAGCGGCCCGCCCAGATGCGTGGTGAACACCAGACCGCTGTCTTGCCACCCGTTGGCCGCCGCGAGCTGGTCGGCTTTCTGCTTCACCCGATGATCACGCAGGGCGGCCAGCGTAGGCGGGGGACTGGCACCGTCCTGCGAGATAGCGCGGTCTTCGGCTCGACGAGGGCTAGGCGGCCACCGACCCGTTGCAGGGCCTGGCGGATTGTCAGAGTGGAATTGCCGAAATCTATGTCGCTCCAGCGCAGGCCAAGGCGGCGCCTGCGGCGCCGCTGGCCCGGCGTCAGCGCCGGGCTCAGCCTTCCCAAGGCCCGCCCGGCGCACGCCGGGCCAAATCGCGCAGGCACGCCGATCAAAGCGGCTCACTCAGCGGGCAGGCCGGTGCTGTACAAGGCCGTCTTCCTCGCCGCACGATTGTCCCGCTCGCGGCAGCCGCATCAAGGCCGCCTGCGGCGCCCTCCGGGTCCAATGCCGCGTAGTTAAGGACATGGCGGCCAGGTCAAGGCTGATCGCGGCACGGCGTGGCGGGGTGGGATGAGGCGGGACCTCTGGTAGATCGGAGCGATCCGTGACGATCTTCCCAACCGCCGGAGGTCCCGTTGAGTGCTCAGTCTGCCACGGCCACCATCACCGGTACTGTTACCGTCGCTGCGGGGGTCTTCGCACCGGGGCATCTGGGTGAGTTAACCCAGTACTTGCCGTTCGAGCTGGTCGATGACGTCTTGGAGCAGACCAAGACGGCGCAGCGGCGGCTGCGGCTGCTGCCGTCCCGGGCTGGGGTGTACTTCGTGCTGGCGCTGGGCATGTTCCCGCATCTTGGCTATGCGCGGGTCTGGGGGAAGCTGACCGCGGGCCTGGCCGGGCTGGGCTTGGCGTGCCCGTCGGAGAAGGCGCTGCGGGACCTGCGCCGCCGCCTGGGCCCGGCGCCGCTGAAGGCGCTGGTTGAGGTGGTGGCCGGGCCGCTGGCCCAGCCGCACACCCCCGGGGTCCGGTTCGGTGGGCTGCGCACCGTCGCGTTCGATGGCTGTAACTCGGTGAAGATCCCCGGCACCGAGCGCAACCGGTCCTGGATCGGCCGCATCCGCTACCGGATGAGCTGGGCCAGATACCCCACGCTGCGGCTGATGGCCCTGGTGGAGACCGGCACCCGCGCCCTGCTGGGCGCCACCGTCGGCTCGGTCACCGACCGGGACCAGACCGCCCTGGCCACCGGGCTGCTGCCGCTGCTGGGCCCGGGCATGCTGGTGCTGGCCGACCGTGGCTTCGACGCCAACTGGTTCTTCAAACAAATCGCGCGCACCGGGGCGATGCTGGCTGTGCCGGGCCTGCTCGTCCCGCAACCCGCAAGTCCGCGAGCACCTGCCCGACGGTTCCTACCTGTCGTGCCTGGAGGGACTGGACGTGCGGATCATCGAAGCCCGCGTGACCGCGACCGGCGCTGACGGCACCCGCGTCACCGGCTCCTACCGGCTGATCACCACCTTGACCGGCCACCGCACGTTCCCGGCCACCGCTTTGGTCCGGCTCTGCCACGAGCGGTGGGAAATCGAGACCGCCTTTTTGGCCCTGCGCCACACCCTGCTGGGCGGCCGCGTGCTGCGCTCGGGTGACCGGCCCGGCGCGGAGCAGGAACTGTGGGCCCTGCTGACGCTCTACCAGCTGCTGCGCATGGCCATGGTGACCGCTGTGGAGACCCAGCCGGGCACCAACCCCGACCGGGCCAGCTTCACCACCGCCCTGGAAGCCGCCCGCGACCAGGTCACCGCCGCCGCCGGAATCTGCCCCCACAGCCCAGCCGGCCTGCCCGGCGCTATCGGCCGGGCCGTGCTAGCCACGCTGCTACCCGCCCGGCGGCTCCGCTGCAGCGCCCGCAAGATCAAAGCCCCCACCTCCCGCTACCAGGCCCGCCACGACCCCCGGCCCTCTGCCGCAACCGCCATCACCGCGATCGGCATCACCATCACCACCCCGGCACTGGACCCCCGCCCCCGCCGCATCCACTACACACCCAAAAATCCCAGGCCACCCCGGCCACCCACCCGCCACCAGCGCATCACGGCCATCATCACCAGCCAGCCCCCACGCGACTGGACGCCACGAGAACTCGCCCGAATGCTCGACGTCCACCCCCGCCCCCTGGCCACCCAGCTCCGCGAATGGGCCCTGCTCGGCTTCTTCACCCACACCGGCCTGGGCACCTACCGGCTCAACACGCCGACACCGCCGTCAGCCTCGACAACCGCACCAGACCCTTAACTACGCGGCATTGGCATGCGATCGGCTTCGCCGACCATTGACCCGGTGGCCACTCACCCGGAGATTGGCGCCTATCGAGGAGGACGGGGATGGACCAGAGACGGTCCGGGGTTCAGCTGCCGGTGCACCCCTGGCTGGTGCTCACCAGGCGGACGCCGATTCTGGATAGGTTGGTCATGGTGATGATCTGCACCCCGGCCCCAGCGGGGAGGGCTGAGGGGCGGATCGCCAGGATCGCGTGTCCCGGGGGCTGCCCAGGGGCTATTGAGGGGACAACCTTCGGCAGTAGCCCAGAGTGGTTGCCGTGGTACCACTGACACGGCTTCTGCTGGACGTTCATCGGGTTTCCGAAGACGACACTGGCCGGTACGCCGTCGGCGCGGAGCTTGCGCTGCAACCCGCCCGGATCGCGCAGCTGGTTGATCCTGACATAGACCGTGCCGTCGGCGTGTTTGACTACCGTCCACGCGGCCAGGTGAATGCCGGGCTGAACGGTGGCCGAGTGGCCTGGCAGTAGCCAGGTCACGGCGAGCCCCGCGGCGGCCACCACGGCCACGGCTGCAGTCAAGGCGGGAACCTGGCGCCGGGCGCGCACCGCGCGGCTGCGGCGCACGATCTGCTCCACTGGCGTGTCCGAATGTACATCGGTGAATGAGTCTCGCACCGCAGTGATCAAGTCGTGGTCGTTCATGATGATCTCTCCTGCTCTTGGGTGGGGACAAGGTCATCGCGCAGCGCTGTGAGGGCACGGGCCAGGTGAGCCTTGACCGTGCTGGGCGCGACGCCGAGCACCTCCGCGGTGCGGGCGGTATCCAGGTCCAGAAACAGCCGCAAGGCAACGACCTGCCGTTGCCGGGCGGGCAGCCGCAGCAGCGCCGCCATGATCCTGGGGTCGACAGGGCTGTCGGCGGCCTCGTGCGCAGTGGACAGGTCCGCGACCGTGCCGAGGTCTGGCACCGCCACTTCCCGGCGGCGGCGTCGCCACCGGGAGACGTTCACGTTCAGCGCGGTGCGGACCACCCACGCCGCAGGCGCCGGATGCCTGCTGACCTTCCGCCACGATGCGCACGCCCGGGCGAAAGCCTCATCAACAAGCTCCTGCGCGGCGTCATAGTCACCGACGCTCACCAGAACCGTGCGGAGGCACTCATCCCTGGCTCCGCGGTAGAACTCCGCGAAGTCCAGCCGTTGGGATCCCACGCCTAATCAACGCACAACCCCCAGCCGGGGACTACCTGGCTCGTGCCCGCTGCGTCCGATCAGTCGGGTAAGACGGGGGCACTCACGGCCGCTCAAGCGAGCAACGACAAGACCATGACCTGCGTAACCGCTGGTCGGGCAGGGGGTAGTCGCAGCCTTCCAAGCTGGTCATCTTGCGGGCGCTCGGGTATCGATCCTGCGTGGCGTCGTGTTGCCAGCCACTAACGGCACCGACCTGGGGTGAGGAGTGCGAGATGAGCACGACCACATATACCAGCGAACCCGCCAGCGAACTGGAACACCTGATCGCCGACCTGCCGGGGTCTGGGCTGCAGGCCTTTATCTTCGGCGTCGGCTGGTGGGTCGCGCACCTCGCCGGCGTGACAACGCACCTGTTCCGCGGACCAGCCGACCGGCGCTGGTGGCACGTCGAGCTCGGCGACGACGCGGCGAGATGGACGATGGACGTGCGAGTCGATGAGATCACCGGCGTCCGTTTCGGGCGTGAGCCCTACCCGTTCCCCTCGTTCCCCGGGCGGGAGCTCTTGACCGTGGACTTCCTCGGGTCAGACGGCGAGAGCTCGTTTAGCTGTTGGGTGCACGACCTGTATGACGGTCAGCGGATGCGGCCGGAGAAACTGGCGGCCTGGCAGGCGCTGCGCGAACGGTATGGCAACCGCGACGAGTCCACGGTCGATCGGGGCACCCTGGTGGCCCCGGCTGCCTGAACTATCAGGACCACCGGCGCGAAGAACGGCGAGCAGCAACCCGGGCAGCAGCGCCGATGCACGGGCCCGGACTCACCCCAACGACCTAGAGCACGTCTGTCCTGATCATCCGAAGGATTGGACGGTCTCAGACCATTTGGACACTGACCGAGCCCGACTCTTAATCCGCAGGTTCGGTCAGCACTATGCAGCCAAGAGCGCAGCCAATCCGTCGGACGGCAGCGGACGTAGACCCGCTACCATGGCCGCCACCAACAGCCCCGAGCTGTCCGGCCTGTGGTCCGCCGTCAACTTGTAAACGGCAGGTCAGCGGTTCGAATCCGCTCACCGGCTCCAGGTCGATGCCGTACTTCGAACGGTCGCGCCTTGCCGCCAGGAGGTCGGTGCGCCCATACGGGGAGGACGGGAGTGCGCCAATGTGGCGGCATCTCCTGGGTAGGGGGCTTGTGGGGAGTTACGGTACGCCGCGGACACGGGGTCCTGCCAGCGGTGAAACCCAGCAGCTATTTGTTACGTTCTGTCTAGTGGCGTGGGATCGCGGTGGCACTGGTGTCCACGGGTATGGGGAGAGATGATGCATCCTGCTGACCCGCGAAGTCCCGAACCGCGCCATGAAGGCACGCCGGAGGCCGACCCGAACGATGCGGCGGCGGCCTCTGGTGGCGCTTCGGCCTCCGGGTTCGCTGTGGACTCGCAGGCTGCAGCGGTTTCCGGGACCGCCGTGGTCGCAGAGGCAGGTTCTGCCGGGTCGGCATCTCCTCCCACTGTTCCCGCGCCTCCGGTGCCGCCGACCATCGCTCCGCCTCCTGAGCGGCGGGGCTGGAGTCGCCGGAGGAAGATCTTTGCCTGGGTAGCGGGGACTCTCGCCGTTCTCCTGGTCGTCGCGGTGACCGGTGCGTACCTGGTGTACCGCCACCTGAACGGGAACCTGCACCAGGTGAATGTCTCGGGCCTGCTTGGCCGTCAGCCGGTTGACCTTCACCCGCAGGCCGAGAACATCCTGGTCATCGGCTCGGACACCCGAATTGGCCAAGGCCGGGGGTATGGCAGCAGCGGTCAGCTCAACACCGACCACTCGGACACCCTGCTGATAGTGCACATCGCCGCGAACCGGCAGTGGGCGGACGTTCTGTCCATTCCGCGCGATTCATGGGTGAGCATCCCTGCCTGCCGTATGGGTAACGGCCAGTTGGCCTCTCCGCAGACTTTCAAGATCAACGAGGCATTCACGATTGGCAACCTCTACGGGAACAAGACCGACCTGGGGACCGCGTGCACCATTAAGACGGTCGAGGCCGACACTGGCATCCGGATCGACCATTTTGTGAACGTCGATTTTGCCGGTTTCAAGGACATGGTGAACGCGGTCGGCGGGGTGCCAGAGTGCAACACCACGCGGATCAACGACCCCAAATCGGGACTCCACCTGTCCCGTGGCCATCATCTCCTCAATGGCAGGCAGGCACTTGGATATGTCCGCGCCCGGTATACCCTTGGTGATGGCAGCGACCTGGAGCGCATTACGCGGCAGCAGGCGTTCATGTCCGCGCTCGTCGGCCGGGTCAAGAGCAAGCTGCTGAACCCGTTGGCCATCTACCGGTTCCTCGACGCGGCTACCAAGGCCATTACGATCGACAGTCAGCTCGGCGGCATTCATGGCCTATATGATCTGGCCTCGAGCCTGAAGAACCTGCCGCCTGGCAAGGTCACGTTCTTCACCTTGCCCACTTATCCGCGCTCCTACGTGGTGCCCACCGACACCGCCAACCTTTTGTGGACCCAGCCGCAGGACAGCCTGATACTCCAGGCGTTCCGTAGCGACAAGCCGGTGAACAAGGCATTGCTCCGGAACCCCCGCACTCCGCAGCTGTCACCCGCCAAGGTCGCGGTGAAAGTGCTGAACGGAACCGCCTCGATCGGCTTGCAGGACACCGTGGCCGGCGCGTTGCAGCAGGAGGGCTTCCGCGTCACTCACACCGGGACCGCCAGCTCGCAGGCGGTGACCCAGACCGTGATCCGCTACCGGGCCGGCCAGGAAGCGGACGCACTGTTGCTGGCCAAGAGGGTGCACGGAGCAGCCGTGGTCGAGGAGCATGGCGTGCAAGCGCGCACCCCCCACCTGATCCTGGTGGTCGGCTCCGACTACGGGACCACGACCACCATCGGTGCCACCACATCCCCGCAGCCGGCGTCCAGCTTCGCGCCAAGGACCGCCACCCAGAACATCTGCACCTGAACGCCATGGGACCGACTGAAGCTGCCGGGCGCGCTGCACTAGCTGCCGGGCGCGCTGCACTTTGGCTGGCTCGTCCGGCTATCGTTTAACCTCCGCTGACGACGGGGGCTGCGTGGAGGGCCGTAGTGAAGTACCGCGTTTCCCGGACGGTCGCTGGACCGTTCCTGCACGTGCTGTGGCGGCCCCAGGTCGTCGGCGGCGAGCACATTCCGCTGACCGGCGGGGCCATCCTGGCCTCCAACCATCTGTCGGTCGTCGACTCGATCTTCCTGCCGCTGGTTCTTGCCAGGCCGGTCACCTTCGCCGCCAAGT
>CAWEYV010000011.1:0-150302 GCA_963813395.1 uncultured Actinomycetes bacterium | reverse complement strand
GCCAGCATCACGTCGTAAATGCTGCCGAGCTTTTCGCTCGCACGATTGTAGACATTCGTGCCGTTGACCTTGCTCGCCGCAATCGAAAGGCGGCCATGATTATCGGACGGGTCGTGGGAAGCCATGACACTCTCCAGTTTCCAATTGAAGCCACGCAGTCGCATGCTGCCCCGTATCCAATGCGACCGGGTTTCAGTGATTGAACGCGATCGAACCCTCGTGGCTGCTGAGGTCATTTCTGAAACGCAGAGTTGATGAACCATCGCATGCCTGGCGGCATCATCCGGCATCGCTCCGCGCCTCAGCATCCGTTGATTTCTGCCGGACAGCGGGTACTGTCGATGAGATCGATGAGCGCCGCCAGGCCGAACGGCTCGATCAAATCCGCAGATCCGGTGGGGCGAGCGACTGGATGCGGTTCGGGACCGCTGGCTGTCCCTGGTCGGCAAGGCCACCGCCCCGCCCAGCTACATGGACGTGCTCCAGGTGCAGGTGCTGGTCAAGAACTTCGGCCAGTGTCGCCGGAGCAAAAAGAGCAGTCCGAGCGATTCTTCGAACAGGCGGCCGAGTTGATCCGCCGCAAGTGTCTCGCCGGCCTGCCGGCCCAGCCCGCGTCGTGACTCCGGCCGTTGATTTCAGAAATCCGTTCCTCGAGTGATCACAGGTGCTCCGATGCGCTTTCGTTTCCTGAGTCGGTGGTTCGGACCCCGCAGTGCCGGCCGGCAGATGGAGTCGGCCGGCGGGGCCGTGATGTCGGCCGTCCTCTACCTGTGCGCCTTGCCGTTCCGGCTGGCCCACGGGCGGCCGGCCACACGCTGGCCGGCTGGTGGGAAACCCGTAACCTGCGGTATTTGTTGCAAGGGCTGCCGGCCCTGGTCGTGTCGATCGCGCTGCTGGTGGTCGGGGCACTGGTTTTCTTCCAGGACCGCGGGGCCCTCGCCCAGGAATACCAGGAAGTCGGCAAGCACGCCAAGGATAATGCCGAGCAGATGTACCGGGCCCAGCTGGACGCCAAGCCGTACGCGGCCCTGGCCCAGACGTGCTTCAAGTACCTCGCCAACCACCCGCCGTATAACGAGCCGAAAATCAGCTTCTACATGGGCGAGTCGTACGTCCTGATGCGGCAGCCGCAGGCCGGCTTTAGCATCTACGAGCAGCTGGCGGCACTTTGCAAGGTGACCGACAAAACGCTGGCGGCGATGAAGACCGCCGCGCCCGGAAGCCACGATCGCCAAGCTCAACCCGATCAAGGATGTGGGGTTGGGGCCGGACGCGCTTCAAGAGAAGCTGGCGGGTCTGATGGACCAGGAGGAACTCAAAAAGTACGTCGGCACGATCCTGAAGCACTCGCAGGAGCTCGGCTACGGGCCGGCTCACGTCAAGGTTGCCGCCCTGATGATCGGGCCGCTCAGCAACCCCCAGATGCTCCAGCAGATTCAGGCGGACCGCAAGCTCCAGCAGAGGTTCTCGGTCCAGATCCGCGACGCCGAGCTGCACCTCCGCCGGGCCGTCCAGTTCAAGGAAGAGCCTTACACTTCCCAGGCCCACGCGATGCTGTTCTACGTCCTGCGGTACACGAACCGCCCCGACGAAGCCGAACAGGAACTCGAGCAGGCGGTTCGCAGCCTCGGTGACGTGATGCCGCCGTATCGCAAGGAGCTCGCCAACTGGTATCTCCAGACCGGCAAGCGAGAGCTGGCCGAACGGCAGTTCGAGCAGGCCGCGGCCGCCTACAAGAAGCGGGCCGATGAATCGGGCGACGACGAGGCCCGCCTGAACCTGATCGACTGCTACCGGGTCCTCGGTGCCATCCGCTGCAACAAGGGCGATTACAAGACGGGCAAGGAGGATTTGGCCCAGGCGAAGAACTACTGTCACAGCGGCCGGGTCATCGCGTCCGAGCCCCAGGTCGCCCAGATGTACAAGGACGGCTTCAAGATGGTGCTGCTGACGCAGTACCGGGTCACGGCCAACGAGCCGAATTCCGAAAACGAGCGGTTCGCCCTGCTGACCGAAGGGCTGAACCTTTTCCCCAACGACTTCAACATGCTCATGGCGGCGGCCGAATGGCTCCGCAAGGGCGGGGAAGAGGGCAAAAAGGCCAGGGCGGCGATCGAGGCCAATATCGCCCAGGGCGGGCCCCAGTCGGCCGTCGGCCATATCGTCCTGGGCACGGCGGCTTGGCAAGACAACGACCCGGAAACTGCCCGCCACGAGTGGGACCTCGGCTTCCAGCTCGGTGGGGATTCGTTCCCGATGGTGGCCAACAACCTGGCCTGGCTGCTGGCCTTCTACAAGCCGGTCGACCTCGACCGGGCCATGATGCTGGTTGAGAAGGCGCTGGAGAAGGAAGACAAACCGGCGTACCACGGAACTAAAGGCCACATCTTGCGGAAGATGGGCCGGTATGGCGAAGCCCTGAAGGAGCTCGAAAGGGTCCAGGGCGTCTTCCAGCAGGACGGCAAACAAACACTTGAACTGTATCGGGCGTTGGCGGACTGCTACGAAAAGCTGGGCATGAAGGGGCCGGCCGCGACATACACGAAGAAGGTCGAGGAAATGGAACAGAAGTTGCCCAAGCCGGCGGCGCCGCCCGCCGGCCCGGCCGGGGCCTCCGAAAAGAAGGACGACAAGAAAAACGCGCCCGCCCCGATGGGGCAGAAGCCATAGGCGCCGTCCGAGAACAACGTCCCGAGCCCGGGCGCCGGCGAGGATCAACCCCTGGCCGGCGCCCGGGCTCACATTGTTTTTGCCACGTCGTGGCGGTGAAGACCTAACGCGCCGGCTCAGCCCACGGGCAGACTCGGTACACTTCCGCGGCGATTTCGCCGCCGAGTTTGGCCAGTCGGTCTTCTCGGTCGGCCGGCCGGCCGAGTGGGTTTCCGGTCGCGATCAGCACCGAGAGCCTTGACGTTCGCTGCGGCACCTGACGGCCGTGGAGCATATCGAGCACCCAGTCGTATTCCGAGCCCCGGGCCCGGGTCTTGCCCGTCTGGCAAGACGGCGTTGCCGTTCTGGGTCCAGTAGAAAACGATCTCGCGGTTTCGTTGCGGCGTCTCATAGTGCCGCACCGAAATGCGCAGCGGTTCATGATCGGCTGCAAAAATAACCGGCCGCACCCGCCCCGACGCCAGCGTGCAGCCGCGGGCCGGCCAGCAAACGTCCGGGTGGTGCATGTGGGCGGTGCTCGCCGGGGTCGCCCAAAACATCAGATAGACCTCCGCCGCCCGGCCGAGGTTGTCGGTGTATTCGCGGTGGACGATCTGGTCGCATTTGAGCATCTCGGCCACGTCCGGCGGCACGGGCTCGTCCCGACCGTCCCAGCCGGGCAGGCTCAGTGACACCGCGTTCAAGTCGGCGATGTCCACATGGCGCTGGCGGAACTGCTCCGACCAGAGGCAGGCGGCCGCGGTCGGGAGAAGGACGAGCAAGGCGACGACAAGAAGCCACGAAGCTGCCCCGCCGGCCCCCTTCCCGAGGTGGGAAGGGGAAGCGGATTCCAGTGGCTTCTCTCCGCCCCCCGTTTCTGGAAGGGTGGCCGGGGGGATAGGGTTCTTCGTCCGGGTCGCCAGCACCTGGGACGTGCCGAGGATCAACCCGAACCCGACCAGCACCACCAGGTACCCGAGCAGGTCGTGCCAGGCACCCTGAACCGCGGCCGGGCCGACATGTTCGTGCAACAACCCGGTGACGACGACGCGTACGGTGTTGCTGACGACGACGATCGGGATCGTTAGGCCGATCAAGACGATGCCACGGATGACCGTGAAATCACGGCGAAAAATCAGCCGAACGTAGGCGGTGAGCACTGCAATGGCGAGCAGAGACGTCAGCGACAACGCGCCGCTACAGGCGTCGACGATCCCCAGCTGGCCGGTCGGGAGTGTCAGCGTGAAACCGAGGCCGGATCGCACCGCCGGCACACCGAGCCACGGCAGCAGGGTGGCGGCCCCCGCCGTCGTGGCGTCCTTCAGGGCGGGCAGCAGTCGGGCCTGCAAATTGTCCGGCGTGGGCAGGGCGAATAAGGCGAAGAGCACCGGGAAGGCAACGACCGCCGCCGGCCGCCAGCCGTCGGTAATCGCCAGCAACCCGAGGACGACCAACGCCAGGGCAACGCCCAGCCACCACAGCAACAGTGTTCGCGGCCCCACTTGCACGAGCAGGTACCAAGCCGGCGGCGCCAAGGCCATCGACCCCGTGGCGACCGCGACCAGACCCGCGGCCGCCGGACGGCGCGGCGTGGCTCGCCAGCGGGGCCGCAGCAGGTAAACGAGGACGCCGGAAGCGATCGGGATCAAGAAGCGATCGCCCATCTCCGGCCGCTTGGGCCAAACGTCGAACGCCAGGACCGCGAGCAGCGCACACGCCCCGCCGGCAACGACGACCCACGCCGCCGTCCTGGCAAACGCGGGGCGGGTCGGAACGGCAACGGCGGACAGTGAAGTCGTGCTCATTCGGTGAGATATTGGATCGGCCGCAATTCTTCCATCATGCGAGGATCGCGATCTTTGGACAAGCGGAAGGACGCGGCCGGCTGTGCGGATTATGTCGATCCGGCGTTGTTCGGTCCGAATCGGTCCGGTAAGCTGAGTGGAGTGTTTGGCTTTCTCTCGTGCGCCTCGGTCCGCCACCCCCGCGACTCAAACCTCCTAACACTATGTTCCGCCGGCTGACCGCCTCCGTCCGCAATATCCCTACGACCCTCCGCGAGTGGCTGGTCGAATGGTACCACGTTCTGTCCACGCCGATCCGGGCGCTGCGGCCGCGTCACGCCATGCGGCTCCTGTTCGGCGGGGTCATGGAGGTGCTGTTGATGATGCGGCTGGCCCGGCCGCGGACGCTCGGGTCCGAACTCGTCGGCGGCAGCCGGGAGGCGGCGGGGCTCTTCCGCACCGTCATCCGCGTGCTCGGCTCGACGGCCGTCGGCTTCTTCTGGTTCCTGCTCTGGCTGCCGTGGTTGCTGGCCCGGTTCGCCTATCACGCGCCGTTTCGGGCTTGGTATTTCCTCCGGTCCCGGACGCCGTGGCAGCTCGTCGGCGTCGCGGTCGTCGGCGTGATCGCCCTCACCGCCACGGGCGGGGTCTGGGCTTACTATCGCTACGAGCGCCGCCGGGAGTTCCGGCTGACCTTTTTCGAGCGGCAACTTGACGGCTACCTGTTCGAAAACAATTACGAGAAGGCGGAAGAGTGCCTGGTCGCCCTGGTCAACGACCAGCCCGACGACCCGCGGCAGGCCCGGCGGCTGGAGATGTTCCGCAAACAGGAGGCCGACCCGTCCGCACCGGACCTGCTGCGGTTCCTGATGCGGTGGCACATGTTCCAGGGCCGGCCGGCTGAATCGGTGCGTGAGGCGCGGAAGCTGCTCTCGGTTGCGCCGGGCGACTGGGAGGCGAAGCCCCGTCAGGATGATGCGCCACCACCCGGTCCAGAGTGAACTTGGCATCACAAGGCCGGGACCAGCCGTTGCACGCGAAGGCTTGCCGGTGGGTAGGTGCGTGCGTTCTGGCACTCTCAGAAGACGGAGGGACTACTCATGGCGATTGGGCCTGTGCAACTCATCGTGTTGGGGTTCAACCACCCGCGCTTCCACGGCGAGATCATCAACGAACTGGAACGGCTCCGCGAAAGCGAAACGATCCGCGTTATCGACTCGCTGGCCGTCTACAAGGACGCGAACGGCGAACTCGAGGTCGAGCACCTCAGCAACCTCACCGAGCAAGAGGCCATCGAGCTCGGCAGCAAGATCGGAGCTCTCATCGGCCTGGGCATCGAGGGTGAAAAGGGAGCAGAGGCCGGCGCGACCGCGGGCGCCGAAGAGGCAGCGGCCGAGGGCATCAACGTGTTCGGCGATGCCGAGGAATGGGATGTGCTGGCAGACATCCCGAACGACTCGGCGGCGGCGCTCATCCTGATAGAGCACCACTGGGCGGTGCCGCTGCGGGATGCGATCGCCCGTGCGGGCGGCTTCCGCCTCGACGATGGGTTTATCAGCCCTCTCGATCTTGTCGAGATCGGGCTGATGTCAGCGGATGAGGCGAAGGAACTGCACGCCATGGAGACGTCAGCTGCCGCCAGGGCATGACGGCTGGCCAGGAAACCTTTGGGAGGTATGTGATGTTCGGATCACGTAGGGTAGCGCGGCGGACTGGGCGGCGCACCGCTCGGCGGGTCTCAGGCCGCTAAAGGTAGCGTTAGCAAGGCACCCGCCGGGGTACCAGTCCTAGTTCCCGCAACGGTCATGTGACCAGGCGCAAGTCACCAGAGCTTCATTGCGGTTGCGGATGATTCCCGTGACTGGCTTCGGGCGGTACAGGAACGGGACATGGATGAACGGATGCACACGACACCGTGGTTCCACGCGACCATGCTGCCCAACGTGCCCGCTGCGAATCTGGTCCAGGTCGGCATCGGTGGCTGGTATGGCTCGCGGCCAGGCCTCAAGGTCGCACGTGACCGCGATACGACAGTCTTGACCGTCGGGGACGTTGAAAAGCTGGGCGTGGAACGGGCTGCGGAAATGGCGCTGGAATTGGCCTGGCGGGACTGCGCGGCCGTCTTCCTTAGCCTTGACATCGATGTGGTCGATATTGGTTTCACACCTGGACCGGTTCGCCCGAGCCCGGCGGTCTGCTGCCAAGGGAGATGCTGAAATTCATACGTCTTGTCGCCAGGGAAGGTCTCGCCGGCATGGAGCTCGTCGAGATCTGCCCTCCCTATGACGTGAGCGATATGACCGCCCAGCTCGGCTGCCGCGCGATTATGGACGTGCTCGGTGCCATGGTGGACGCCGGTAAGATCGGGCGGCGGTTGGATGCCCCGTCAAACACAGGCAGCGGTACGAGAGAATCGTAAACTCCAGCCTACCTTGGTCCTCACACCGCGCCCATTCGGGCTTCCGCCAAGGTGAACGCCGCAGAACTCGCGAAGAACTGGGTGTGACTTGCTGGGTGGTAAGCATCGGCCCGGGCACCATCGATAGCCGGGACTGGAAGATGCCCGACCGGCACGCCAGCTACCTGGCCCGGGCGCTGACCGCCCGCGGCGGCCTATGGGGCAACCACGGCTACGAGGCCGCCTACCCGATGACCTGCACCGACGCCAACGGCGACCAGCTCGACGGCCGCAACCGGTACACCCTCACCTTCGGTGAGGACCCGCCGGTCGACGCCTTCTGGTCCATCACGATGTACGACCTGCCCGGCTTCTACCTGGTCGCCAACCCGATCGACCGGTACTTCATCGGCGACCGCACCCCCGGCCTGCGCCGCGACCGCGACGGGTCGCTCACCATCGTGATCCAGCACGAGCAGCCCGCTGATACCAGCAACTGGCTGCCCGCACCTGCCGCGCCGTTCCGGCCGCTCCTGCGCCTGTACCAGCCCCAGGCTGCCATCCTGGACGGCACCTACCAGATACCGCCCATCACGAAAGCCGGGACCTAGCCAGCAGGCCTCGCGCGCGGGGCTAGGGCAGGCGTTCTTTGAGCCAGTCCAGCACCGTCTGGGCGACCTCGCGCCAGCCGTGATCGATGGTCAGTGAGTGCCCCCGGTCGGGGAACTCGCGCAGGTCGGTGACCGCGGGCGACTTGTGGTAGAGCCGTCGGGTCGCGTGGCTGATGGCCGCCGGGACGGTGTGGTCGTGGCCGCCAGCGGTGATCAGCAGCGGCCCGCGGGTCTTGTTGCCGGTGTTGACCTTGGCGGGCGAGTGCGGCATGAAGTTCGCCGTCGCGGCCTCGAACAGCGGCCGGCCCGGCCAGGGGATGGCCCAGCGCTGGTACAGCTCGCTGGACTCCTGCTCGGGCACGGCGTTGCCGAAACCGTAGCGGAACTGCTCCGCGGTCAGCGATACGGCCTCGTTCCTGTTCGCCGGGCGGCGCAGCGCGATCGAGGCCACCCGCAGCGCCGACGGCGGCAGGAAGATCACGCCCTTGATCGGCGCCGGGTCGATCGCCACCGCGGCAGCGGCCAGATCTTGCCCCAGCAGCCGCTGCGCGATCAGCCCACCAAACGAGTGGCCGACCACGACCGGCCGGGCATCAAGCCCGGCAATGACCTGGGCGTAATGCTCGACGATCTCGTCGATGCCTTTCCCCGCGGCCGGCCCGGGATTCTTACGGGCTTCCTCGACCGTGTCCGGGACACCGGGCCAGCCCGGCGCTTGCGGCTCATAGCCGGACTCGCGGAACAGGTCCGCCCACGAGCCCCACGAGCTCGCGTGCAGCCACAAACCATGCACAAAGACAACCGGGCCGCCTGCCATCCTCTTGCGCCCCCTTTCATCCGCGGCGCTGCCACCTGGGCCGGCGGCTGGCGCTCTGACAGTAAGTCTCGCATCTTCGGCCACACATGACCCAGCCGGTGGCGCCAGTTCGGCACTGTGCGCCTCTCCTGACGCCCGGGCATCAGCGATCCTGCCTTAAGGTTGGGTCGTTCAGCGTCGCTTTGGTAGGCCGCAGCGTGGCGCTGGTGACGGAATCGGCGAGAACGAAGATACCCGTCGCGGGGGTTGCCATCGCGGCTGCGGCGCGCAAGGATACGTAAGTTGTCCGGCTCGGGGGGGCAGGCAGGGGGATGCCGAGATGACTATGGCAGTGAGCGGTTTCGCCGGGGATCCCCGGTGGGTACGTGATGCTCTGCCCGGAGCGGCCACGCCGGGCGCCGCTGCGCCGGACATGACGGGGCTGACCGCTGATGAGGCGGTCACGGAGCTGTACCAGGCCCACTACGCCGGGCTGGTCCGGACTGCTGCGGTACTGGTCGGCGACTTCGCCACCGCGGAGGACGTGGTGCAGGACTCCCTCATCGCCACCCACCGCATGTGGTGGCAGTTGCGGGACACCAGCAGGGCGCTGCCCTACCTGCGCCGTGCGGTGATCAACAAATCCCGGTCGGTGCTGCGGCACCGCGTGGTGGCCGACCGTCATCTCCCGGCGCCGGCGCCAGAGCTGCCCAGCGCGGAGGAGAGTGCGCTGGCGGTGGTGGAGCGATCGGCGGTGCTGGCAGCGCTGGACGCACTGCCCCCCAGGCAACGGGAGGTGGTGGTGCTCCGGTATTACGCTGATCTGTCCGAGGCGGAGACCGCTGCGGCCCTGGGGATCAGCAAGGGCGCGGTCAAGTCCCACACCTCCCGGGCCAAGGACTGCCTCCGGGCAGTGCTGGGGAGCTGATCTCGCGGCCCGTGCGGCCGTTCAATCACCCCAGCCCGCAGCAGAGGACCGGTTCCGGCGCGGACAGGATTGACATCCAGGTAGTGCATGCGCTGTGGTTCGTATGGTGAACCTTCGTGCGGCGCTGGGACTTCCGTGGCGCAGTACGGTCGCAGCGCGCCACTGCTGGTCCTGAGGGGGCCGACCGGGGCGCTCACTAAGAGAGGAATCGCAATGAGCGCGTGGAATGCCATGACCTACGAGGGGAAAGACACCATCCTCCGGGTCGTCCGCGAAGAAGCGGAACGCATGTTCGCGATGGCCGAGGCGCCCGGCGCCTGGGAAGCCCCCACCGCCTGTACCGAGTGGCAGGTCCGCGACATCATCGGCCACATCGTTGACACCACCGAGGGATACTTCAAGGCGTTCGAGACCGCGCGGATGGGGGGCTCCGCCGAAGCACGCGGGCTGCCCGTCATGCACGAGCTGGCGGGCGACGGAGGCAGGGCCTTCCGTAACCACTCGCAGGCCGAGATGATGGGCCGGATCCGGAACGATCTCGACAAGATGATGGGCATCCTGGAGCCCCTCACCGAGGAGGAGTGGGGCGGCCTCATAGTCCCGCACGTCTATATGGGGCCGGTTCCGGCGTTCGTGTACGCGGGCGGCCAGCTCATGGACTACGGAGTGCACTCCTGGGACATCCGGGAGGGTATCGGGCGCGCCCACGCCATGTCCGCTGACGCGGCGGACCTGCTGGTTCCGTTCATGTTCATCATCTGGCAGTCGACCGTCCGCGCCAGCGCCGACCTCAGCCCGTTCACCATCGGCGTCACCGTCAGCGGGCGCAACGCGGGCAGCTACCGGGTCAGCATCTCCGACCAGGGGATGGCCTACGAGCCCGGCGACGTCAGCGACCTGCCGACCGTGCTGGACTTCGACGCGGGCGGTTTGGTGCTCACCGCGTTCGGCCGGATCAACGGCGGAAACGCTCGCGGCGACCAGGCACTGGCCGACCGGTTCCTCAACCTCTTCTACCGGATCTGAATCACGTAACGCGGTAGGCCTGCCCCGGGGCCACCGCCCGGCCTTCGCCGTCGAGGGCCGGGCGGCGGCCGATGGCCTTCCCGGCAGGGACCGGAACGTAACGCCGGGAGAGCCATCGTGAATATCACCCGGTGAACCTGACCACCCACTGGATAGCCGCTGTGTGAAACCTGGACGCCAGCTCGGTGCGCGACCCCTGGCGAGCTCGGGTATCGATGGGGCCGCCGCGCGCTATCCGCTGGCCTCCGCGTCCCATTCGCCCGGAGGATGTCCCTGCGGCAGCAGGTGTTTGGCCACCCGGGTCGTGGGCGTATGCGGCAGCGCATCGATGGCCTGCCAGAAGCGGGGCACCTTGTAGGAGGCAAGCAGGTTCGCCGCATGGGCCCGCAAGGCGGCGAAATCGAGGCTGGCGCCGGGAGCGGGCACCACGAACGCCTTCACCTCCTCCTCGGACAGCTCCGACGGAACCCCGACGACCGCCGCTTCAAGCACGGACGGGTGGCTCAGCAGCGCTTCCTCGACCTCGGCGGGGGAGAGGTTCTCGCCCCGGCGGCGCAGTACCTCCTTCTTCCTGGCCACGAACGTGTAGGTGCCGTCGTCGTTGTGCGTGACCAGGTCACCGGTGTGCAGCCAGCCGTCGCTGGTGATCGCCCCGGCCGTCTCGGCCGGCATGCCCCAGTACCCCAGGGTGATCACCGGGTTGCGCAGCATCAGTTCGCCGGTCTCCCCAGCAGGCAGGACCTCGCCGTCGGGGCCGATCACCTTGGCCTCGTTGACCACGCCAAGGCTGGGATGCTGGCGGGGGGTGCCCAGCGTCCCGTAAGGCCTGGTGCCGTGCGCCCAGATCAGCCCGTAGGGGCTCTCCGACATGGCATAACCGACCACGATGCGCAGGCCGAACCGCCGCTCCATCTCCTCCTGGCGCTCCCTGGTGGGGGCCGGGCCCGTGTAGCACAGCCGCAGCGGGGTGTCCGCATCTCCCGGCCGCGCCTCCTGGCGCATCAGGATCTCCAGCATGGCCCCGATCGCGTTGAACTCGGTGGCCCCGTGCCGCCGGGCCGAGTCGAGGAACGTGCTGGCGGAGAAGCGCGGGAGCAGGATCAGCCCGGCACCGCAGGCAAGCGAGCCCATCATCGAGTACGCGGGGGCGTTGATATGGAACAACGGCAGCGAGGTCATCATCCGGTCGGCGGGCGTCAGCTCCATCCAGAACGGGAATCCCTCGCCAGCCATCGCGTAGGCACGGTGGGTCTGCATGACCAGCTTCGACCGCCCGGTCGTGCCCGAGGTCGGGATCAGCACGGCGAGGTCACCCGGGGTCACCCCAGAAGACAACTCGGGCGCATCGGGGCCGGCCGGGCGGCCCGGGCTCTGCTGGCCCCGACCCCGCCGCCCCGCCCTCTGCTGGCCTCGACCCCGCCGCCCCGCCCTCTGCTGGCCTCGACCCCGCCGCCCCGCCCAGCCCGCGGTGAGCTCGTCGGCGTCCAGGACGCCCAGCGGCGCCACGTTCGCGATGTCCGCCTCGCCGACCAGGGCGGCGAGCCCCGAGTCGGTGATGATCGCCCGCGGGCTGGTCTGGTGGGCGAGGCCGGCCAGCTCGGCCGGTGCGCTCCGGGGGTTGGCCGACACGGTGACCGCGCCGATGGACGCCAGAGCCAGCCAGCACAGCAGGTATGGCCCGGTCGTGCGGGCGGTGACCAGGACGAGGTCACCGTGACCAACCCCGGCATCACGCAGGGCCTGCGCCGTGCCGGCCACCTGGGCGGCGGCACCGCCGAAGGTCAGCGACCCGTCGTCGGTACGCAGCCAGGTACCGTCCGGATCCCGGTGGGCCGCCTCGGAGAGGACCTGGGGAATCGTCCGGTAGGGCGTGCTCCCGTCCGCGGGAGACCCGGAAACCGTCCGGGCCGGCCCGGACGGGTCAGTCACGGCCATCGTCCACCGGCGGGAGACCGCGGCGGAGCACCTCGATGATGTCGTCGACCACGTCGTCGGGGACCTGGCCGCCCGCGGTCCAGTCCGCCCACCGCATGCCGATGAAGTTGCCGATCCCGGTGTACATGTACGCGATCACCTCGGGGTCATACCGGGCATCAATCTCCCGGTCGAGCTGGGCCTGACGCACCCCGCGAGCGTAGCCGCGGGTGAGGTGCTCGTAGTACTCGCGGAACACCGCCGGCGCGACGAACTCTGACTCGCGTACGATCCGGTCGATCCAGGGCCGCTGTGACAACAGCGAGAAGAAGGCACGGAAGCTGGCCCGCTCCTGCTCCCGCCGTCTCTCGCCGGCCGACTCCATCGCGGTCCTGATGGCCTTCCGCAGGTCCGCGTTGATCTGCCTGACCACCGCGACGAAGATCTCCGCCTTCGAGCTGTAGTGGGCGTAGAAGCTGCCCGTGGCGATGCCGGCCCTGGCGCAGATGTCCGCCACGGTCGTCCGCCAGTAGCTGCGCTCCCCGAACAGCTCTTCGGCCGCCCAGAGCAGCCGCTCCGCGGGCGGGGCCTCCGGGCTTGCCGCGCTCCGCCGGTTCGCTGCCAGAGTCACACCAGCTACCCCCATCCGGGTGCGTTCCGCCCGCGCCTGCCGGGCGCGGGCGGGCACCGCAGGCGGGCTGTCTGGCCGGGGTGCTGGCCCGCCACGAGGCACGGCATCCGCGTCCAGTGGCAAGCCAGCACCCTCGCGCATGTTAAGGCATCCCGCTGGATGGTGCCGGCGGCTGGGTGCCGCTGAACGCCATGACCGCGCCGGTCGGCGTGGTGTCGGTGGTCCAGACCGGGCCCTGCTGGACGATCGCGCCGTTCTTGATCACGCCGATGAAGGCGCCCTGCATTCCGCCGTGGTTGGTGGCGGAGTAGTCGTAGGGCGCCACCGCCGGGCCCTGCGGCAGCCCCCCGGCGATCGCCTTGGTCAGGTCGGCCCGGGTCGGGTTCTTTCCGGCCTTCAGCATGGCCTGGACGAACGTGTACGCCACGGCTTCGCCGTAGAGCACGTTGCCGTCGAACGGGGCCTTGGCATCGTAGGTGTCGTGGATCTTCTTGAACAGGGCGATCCAGCTGTTGCTGCCGTTGCCCAGCGTGGGCAGGTAACCGTCGGTGATGATTCCCTGGGTGAGCGCGTTGCCGTTGACCTTCGCGCCGCCCTGCTTGGCGTAGGCCTCGAGCAGCCCGCCGAGGGTGGTCGGGTCCGTGCCCACATTGCTGGCCACGAGGGTTGGGTTGAAGCTGAGCTTGAGGCTGGCCAGCTTGAACAGCGCGTTGAACGCCGGGATGGCGAACGACACCACGACCTGGGCGCCGGCGGCCTTCAGCGCGGCGACCGCCGGGCCGATGTTCACGTTGGTCGGCACGTAGCTCTGCTTGGCCACGATCTGTGAGGACGGGATCTCGTAGCTGAGGCCCTTGATGCCGTCCAGGCCGAACTCGTCGTTCTGGTAGAAGAAGCCGATCTTCTTACCCGGGAAATGCTGCTTCACGTACGCGCCGAGGATCTTGCCCTCGCGGATGTAGTCGAGCTGCCAGCCGAACGTCTCCGGGTATGCCGTCGGGTTGTCCCAGCAGTCGCAGCCCGAGGCGACGAACACGTCCGGGATCTTGGAAGAGTTGAGGTACTTGACCACAGCCAGGTGGGTGGGGGTGCCCAGGCCGTCGAAGATCGCGTAGACGCTGTCCTGCAGCACGAGCTGGCGGACCACCGACGCGGTCTTGGACGGGTCGTACGCGTCGTCGAGGTAGGTGTACTTGATCTTGCGCCCGTAGATGCCGCCGTGCGCGTTGACGTACTGGAAGTAGGCATTAGAGGCCGGCGCGATCTCGCTGTAGCCCGGTGCGGCCGGCCCGGTGAGAGGCTGGTGGCTGCCGATGAGGATCTGGGTCTTGGTGATGCCAGGGGCGGCGGCCGCCGCCGACCCGCCGCCGCCCGAAGACGACGAGCCGCAGCCCGCGGCGACCAGCGCCGCGGCTACCACGGCGGCGACGGCCAAGGTGCGCGTCCGGTGGGATCTGTTCATTTAGTCCCTTCTTCCTGGTGTTCGCTGACCGGTCGGCGCCGGTCCGGCGAGGCGAGGCCTTCGGCCTGTTCACTGGCTGGCTTCTGCCGGTCCGGCGAGCCGAGGCGGGTGAGGTTGGCGGGGAGCAGCGGCCCGGCAAGCCGGCGCACGCCGCCCTGGATTCCGTTGGGGAACAGCAGCATGACGATGATGAGGACCACGCCGTATGCGGCGATCGGGATGTTGGCCGCCACCCCGCTGGACAGCCCGTGACTTGTTGCGACATCGGTGACGTAGGTGGGCACGAGGACGACCACCAGCGCGCCCCAGATCGCGCCCGCCAGGGTGCCCAGGCCGCCGAGCACCGCGCCGGTCAGCAGCGCGATCGACAGGCTGAGCGTAAACGACCCGGGTGAGACCAGCGTGGTGATGAACGCGAGCATGGCCCCGGCCAGCCCGGCGCAGGTGGCGCTGACGACGAAGGCCAGCACCCGCAGGCGCCCCACGTTGAGCCCGGTCAGCGCCGCGGCCACCGGGTCGTCGCGGATTGCCCGCCAGTTGCGGCCGACCCTGCTGCGGACCAGGTTCGCCAGCAGGACCAGGGTGATCAGGGCGGCGGCCGAGCACACCCACGCCTGCCAGCGGGTCAGCGGGAACGTCGCGCCCAGGCGGGCGGGGGCGGTGACGATGATGCTCAGCCCCTGGTCGCCGCCGAAGACGCCAGGCCACTGGAGCGCCACCGACGGCAGGGCCACCGCCAGCAGGAGCGTAGCGCCCGCCAGGTACGGCCCGGACAGCCGCGCCGCGGCCACGCCCACCACGCCGCCCGCCACGGCCGTAATCGCCGCGCTGGCCGGGAAGACCGCCCAGACCGGCCAGTTCAGGTGGGTTACCAGCAGCGCCGCGGCATAGGCGCCGATCGCCATGAACGCCCCGTTGCCGAGCGAGATCTGCCCGCTCAGCCCGATCAGCACGGACAGGCCGGCGATCGCGACCACGTACACCGCGATCTCCGCGATCTGATAGTCACGAAAAGCATTCAGCTGAACGGAAGCTGCCCAGATAACTGCTCCCGCAACGATCGCGACTGCCAGGTGACGCAGAAGAGTCATCGTCATACCTGCCGGCTGTGACTGGCCGAGAACAACCCGGACGGGCGGATCATCAGCACCGTGATCAGCGCGGCGAGGCCGAACAACGGCACCAGATTGGAGCCGAGATAGCCACCGGCGTAGTTGAGCGTCACGCCGAGGATGAGACCGCCGACGATCGCGCCCACCGGGCTGTCCAGCCCGCCGATCACCGCTGCCGTGAACCCGAGCACGAAGATCGAGTCCATGCTGGATGGGTAGAGGAAGGTATCGGGTGACACGAGCAGTCCGGCCAGCGCCCCGATCAGGCCCGCGAGGGCCCAGCCGAGGGTGAGCACCCGGCCGACCCTGACCCCGAGAAGTCTCGCCGCGTACGCGTTGAACGCGGCCGCTCGCAGCCGAAGCCCGGCCGAGGTGTACCGGAACAGCACCGCGAGTGCCAGGGCCGCGGCGAGGACGGCGGCCGCCACGAACAAATCGTTCCGTGAAATTCCAAGAGGGACCGATCCGGCGTGCAGTCCGGTCACGGAGAACGCCGCGGGGAAGGACCGGTACTGGCCGCCGTAGATGATGCCAGCGAGGCCTTCGATGAACACAAGCAGCCCGATCGTTACCACCACGGGGTTCAGGGGGGGCTTGTTCTCCACGGGGCGGATGACCACCCGCTCGATCACTCCGCCGAGTATCAGCCCGCTGGCGAGGGCGACGGCGAAGCCCGCCCAGTAGGAGCCGGTGCGGTTGATCACGGTCAGCGCGATGTAGGTGGTAAGCATGGCCATCGCGCCCTGGGAGTAGTTGAGGATGCGGGTGCCGCGCCAGATCAGTACCAGGGACAGGCCGATCGCCGCGTAGACCATGCCAAAGCTGACCCCGCCGAGGGTGAACTGAAGGAATTCATTCACCGCGCCTCCTAAAAGCCCAGGTAGTGCCGACGGAGCGCTTCGTCGGCTGCGAGCAGGGCCGCGTCCTCCGTCGCGACCACCCGGCCGACGTTGAGCACCACCCCGTGATCGGAGATGGCTAGTGCGCTGCGGGCGTTCTGCTCGACCAGCACCACGGTCAGGCCGGTCTCATCGCGCAGTTGCAGGATCAGGTCCATGATCTGGGTGACGATCTTGGGTGCGAGCCCGAGTGACGGCTCGTCGAGGAGCAGGACCCGCGGGCTGATCATCAGGGCGCGGGCGATGACGAGGATCTGGCGCTCGCCGCCGGACAGGGTGCCGGCACTGCGGTGCCGGGCCTTGGCGAGCATGGGAAAGCGCTGGTAGGTATCGGCGAGCGCGCGGGAACGCTCCGTACGGCCCTGCTGCCGCAGCGCGCCGACCCGGAGGTTGTCCTCGACCGTCAGCTCGGTGATCACGGCCTGGCCTTCCGGCACGTGGGCCACCCCGGCGCGGACGATCTCCTCGGGGCGGCGACGGGCCAGGTCGGTGCCGTCCAGCCGGATCTGGCCCTGGCGGGGGCGGACAAACCCGCTGATCGTGGCCAGCAGGGTGGTCTTGCCCGCGCCGTTCGCCCCGAGCACCGCGGTGATCGTGCCGGGCTTGGCGGTGATCGAGACATCCTGGAGCACGAGTACACCGCCGTAGCCGGCGACCACGTGCTCGACCGTGAGGGCCGCCGCGCTAGCCATGGGGCGGCTCCTCGGTGGTCGGGCCGTCCTGGGCTGGCCCGTCGTGGCGCGGGCCGTCGTGCGGCGTGGGCCCATCGGGCGGTTCCGCACCGGCCGGTTCCTCGCGGGACCGCTCCGCGCCGAGATAGGCGTCGGTAACCGCCGGATCGGCCTGCACCTGCGCGGGCGTGCCGAAGGCGATGAGCTTGCCGAAGTCGAGCACGGCGATCGTGTCGCAGACCGACATCATCAGGTCCATGCGGTGCTCGATCACGACCACCGAGGCGTCCGCCGCGAGGTTGCTGATCAGCTGCCCGAGTTCGGGAAGCTCGGTTTCGGTCAGCCCGCTGGCCGGCTCGTCCAGAAGCAGCAGCCGGGGCTGCGCGGCCAGGACGCGGGCGAGCGCGACCCGCTTGCGATGGGCGAAGGGAAGCTGACCGGGCAGGCTGTCGGCCGTGTCCGCGATGCCGACCCGGTCGAGCGCGGCCAGGGCACGCCGCCGCAGCGCGCGTTCGTCCCGGTCCGAGCGCCGCAGGCCGGCCAGCGCGGGCCAGAAGCCGGCCCGGGCATGGCAGCTGGCTCCGGCCATCACGTTCTCGCTGACGGTGAGCCCGGGGAACAGGCCGACGTTTTGCAGGGTGCGGGCGATCCCGAGCGACGCCAGCTTGTGCGGTTTGAGCCCGGCCAGGTCGGTGTCGCCGAAGGTCAGCCGGCCGGCGTCCGGCCGGACGAACCCGCACAGCACGTTGAGCAGGGTGGTCTTGCCGGCCCCGTTCGGTCCGATAACGCCGGTCACCTGGCAGGGGGCGGCCGCGAACGACACCGAATCCAGCGCGGTGAGCCCGCCGAAGCGAACCGTGACGTCGCGGATGTCCAGCACCCCCGGGCTGGCACCAGCTGGCCTCGGCGCCCACTCTGAACTGCTATTCATCAAACTTTTCCTGCTTACAGGGCAGTTATTGCTAGATGATGAATCACAATTCAAGGCCAGGTTCGGGCAGCAGACAAGGCCCAATCAGATTCGTAGCCGAACCGAGACCGACTGTGCCGGCCCGGGGCGGCCCCACGTTCATAATCCTGAAGGATCCTCCGCCACCACGGTGGAAAAACCTTCAAGATCATGGAGGTTGTGGCGGTGGAACAGGCAGGTCGCCGTGATCCGGGGTAGGGTGCGCGGACGGGTTTGCGTGGCGGGGCATCGTGGCCGAGGATCGCAACCGTGAGCTTTGCCCAACCCACGCCTGAAGACGCGGAAGCCGGGCCGGCCTGGGCGCGCGGCGTGCGGGCCGTGGCGGTGCTGACCGGCGCCGGGATCTCGACCGACTCCGGAATCCCCGACTTCCGCGGCCCGCAGGGCGTGTGGACCAAGAACCCAGGAGCCCAGCAGCTGTTCACCTACCAGGCCTACGTCAGCGATCCCGCCGTGCGCCGCCGGTCCTGGCAGGCGCGCCGTGACCACCCCGCCTGGCGTGCCGAGCCGAACGCCGCGCACACCGCCCTGGCTGGCCTCGCGCGGTCCGGCCTGGACACCTCGGTGATCACCCAGAACATCGACGGCCTGCACCAGAAGGCGGGCACGCCCGCGGAGCGGGTGATCGAGCTGCACGGGACCATGTTCGGCGTGGTCTGCGTGTCCTGCGGTGACCGCTCCACGATGGCCGGCGCGCTGACCCGGATCGAGGCGGGCGAACAGGACCCGGCCTGCGGCACGTGCGGCGGGATACTCAAGTCGGCGACCGTGATGTTCGGCCAGCCGCTTGATCCGGTGGTGTTTGCCCGGGCGGAACGTGCCGCCACCGGCTGCGACCTGTTCCTCGCGGTCGGGAGCACGCTCACTGTCGAGCCGGCCGCGTCCCTGTGTGCGCTCGCGGCCGCCGCGGGCGCGGCGCTTGTCATCGTCAACCGGGATCCGACCCCGTATGACGGGCTCGCCGCTGAGGTGATCCGGGAGCCGATCGGCACCGCGGTTCCCCGGCTTACCGCGCAGCTGATGCGGGCCGGAGCCGGCCACTGATCCGGCGAGCGGGCGCAACCGGGGCCTGGACGCGCAGCTCGTTAGGACTGGAAATCTGGCGGGCCTGTTACGGGGCCGGCACCCAGGCGGCCGGGGCGCGCCTGGCGCTGTATCTCCTGGAGAGCGTGTTCGATCAGCGCGATGAGCACGTCGCGGCCGGAGCCCCGCTGGCGGGCGTCGGCCATGATGACCGGGACGACGGAGTCCAGATCGAGCGCGGACCTGACGTTGGCGGGATGATAGCGGCGGGCGCCGTCGAAGCAGTTCACCGCCACGACGAACGGCACCTGGCGCCGCTCGAAGTAGTCCACCGACGGGAAACAGTCGGCCAGCCGGCGGGTGTCGGCGAGCACGACCGCACCGAGCGCGCCGCGCGCGAGTTCGTCCCACATGAACCAGAACCGTTCCTGCCCGGGCGTCCCGAACAGGTAGATCACCAGGTTCCGGCGGATGGTGATGCGGCCGAAGTCCAGGGCAACCGTGGTCGTGGTCTTGCGCTCGACCCCGTCGAGGATGTCCACGTTCGTGCCCGGCTCGCTGAGGGATTCCTCGGTACGCAGCGGGCGGATCTCGCTCACCGCCCCTACCAGCGTTGTCTTACCAGCTCCGAAGCCGCCTGCGACCAGGAGCTTGATGGTGACTGGAACTTCCGGCGGGCCGCTGGCCTGGTTAGAGCCGGCGGAGGCCATCAGCCACCTCCCTGAGTACCTGCATGTCCTGCAACTGGGCGGGCGGGGTCGGATGATAAACCGCGATGAGCTTGAGCGACCGCAGGTCGGCGAGGAGGACCTGGACCACGCCCAGCGGCAGGTCGAGATCCGCGGCGAGATCGGCGACCGAGGCGGGCAGCCGGCACATCGACAGCAGGGCGAGATGCTCGGGGTCCAGGCTGACCCGGTCGACCTCGACGCCCCGCACGGCGGTGACCAGCGCGATGAGGTCGAGAACTTCCCCGGTGGGCCGGGTCCGGCCGCGGGTGAGGGCGTAGGGGCGGACGACGGGACCCGCCTCCTCGTCAAGCCAGTGATCTTCGTTCGCGGGCATGCTGGATCATTCGCTCAGGCCGTCGGCCAGCCCGGGCCGGGGGTCCACATGGAGGTGCGGTCCGACGCGTTTCACCAGGACCGCCATTTCATAGGCGACCATGCCCACGTCGGCGGTGGCCGGGGTCAGCACGGCCAGGCAACTGCCCTCACCGGCGGCCGTCACGAACAGAAATGCATTCTCCATCTCAACGATGGTCTGGCGTACCCGTCCGCCGCCAAAGTGACGGCCGGCGCCGCGGGCAAGGCTCTGCACCCCGGCCGCGACTGCCGAGAGGTGCTCGGCATCCTCCCTGGTGAGATCGCGGGAGGCTCCGGTGACCAGGCCATCGCGGGAAAGGATCACGGCCTTGTCGATCTCGTGAACCCGGGCGACCAGGTCGTTGAGCAGCCAGCCCAGGTCACCAGCATGGCCCCGGCCCTGGCCGTCGGGGCTAGCGCCGTTATCCACTCGAACCCCCGGTGTCACTCGACGCTTCGCCTCTTTGCGTTTCGGTGGCCTCGCTATCCCGGGCGGGCGCGGCAGCGCTCAGCGGGTCCCCGCCGTCACCGGCCGGCACGTCGAAGACCGACCGGCCGCGCTCCCAGCCGTGCTGGATGGCGCTCATCGTGGAGCGGGCCTCCTCCGGCGAGGGCGCGATGATGTCCTCCACCATGGGTGCGGGGAGCGGGTCGATCGTGCTCTCGCGAAGCTGCGGCGCCAGGCTGGCCTGCCGGACGCGCCGGGGCAGGTCGGCGGTATCCGGGCCGTCGGCACCCGGGCCGTAGCCGCCCGCACCGGTGCTGATGGGGCCGCCGGGATCGCCCGGGCCAGGACTGCTGTAATCCAGGCCGGTCACGTCCAGGCTGGCTACGTCGCCGGGGTCCCGCATCGGCGGGACATCGATCCCCGGCCAGGTACTCGTGGTGCCCGATGGCGGAAGGGTCAGCGAGTCCGCGCCGGTGCGGGCGTCGCCGGCCGTGACCGCCCGGTCCGGGATGACCTGACGTGCCTTGATCCGGGGCAGGTTACCCGGCGTGGCAGCGGTCAGGGCTGGGTCCCTGGCCTGGTCTTCTTCGGACACCACCAGGTTGCGCGGGATGAGCACGATCGCCGTCGTGCCGCCGTAGGGGGAGTGGCGCATGGAGATCTTGATGTTGTGCCGCTTCGCGAGCTGGCCGGCCACGAACAGGCCAAGCTGGTCGGAGCTGGAGGGGTCGAACGGCGGCGGGGTTTCCAGGAGCTTGTTGATCATATCCAGCTGGTCATCGCTGAGGCCGAGCCCGCGGTCCTCGATTTCCACGGCGAACCCCTGGCCCACGGTGTCGCCGTGGATGGTCACCGGCGTGTTAGGCGGAGAGAACATCGTGGCGTTCTCGGCGAGCTCGGCGATCAGGTGGATGACGTCGCCGACGGCCGGGCCAGCGAGCGCGGCGTTGGTGCCCGAGGTGGCCTTGATGCGGGTGTAGTCCTCCACCTCGGCCACCGCGGCCCGGAGCACGTCGATCAGCGGGACGGGGTTCCGCCAGCCCCGCGCGGGTGCGTGGCCGGACAGGATGATCAGGCTCTCCGCGTGCCGGCGCATGCGGGTGGTGAGGTGGTCGATGCGGAACAGGTCCTCGAGTTCCTGCGGATCGCGGGCCCGGCGCTCCATGGCGTCAAGCAGGGTGAGCTGGCGGTGCAGCAGGGACTGGCTGCGGCGGGCCAGGTTGCGGAAGACGTCGCTCATGCCCTGCCGCAGCCGCGCCTGCCCGACCGCGGCCTCGACCGCGGTTCGCTGTACCGCGTCGAAGGCGTCTCTGACCTGGCGCACCTCTTCGGTGGTCGCGGGCAGCTTCGGCGTCGCCTCGGCTACGTCGACCGCCTGGCCAAGGGCCAGCCGGTCCACCACCTCGGGCAGCCGGTTGCTGGCCAGGTCCTCCGCAGAGTCACGCAGTTCACGCAGCTCGCGCACCAGGCTGCGACCGGTGAAGATCGCCACGATGATCGACAGGATCACCAGGAGCAGGCCGATCGCGCCAGTCACGATGAGTCCCCGGTACGTGGACCAGGCGTCGTTGCTGGCCTGCTGGGCCAGCACGTCGGCAGCCTGCGTGCCCGCCCGGGTCAGTCCGGCGGAGACCCCGAGAACCGCCCGTTGCCAGGCGAGCGGCTGGATGGCCGGCAGCTGGCCGGGGCGGGTGTCCCTGATCACCTTGTTCTCGAGCACGGTCAGGGCGCCGAGTTCCTGCGGGGTGATGTAACGGGTGTAGTAGGCGCGGTAGGTGGGGTCGAGGTCGGTCAGGGTCAGGCCGAACAGCGCCCGGCGGGCGCCGGCGAACTCGGTGAACTCCTGCCGGTCAGCAGAGGGGAAGGCGCGGGCGGTCAGGTCGCCGACCAGGAGGGCGTCTTCCTGCAGGAGCATGTCCTCTGACCTGCCCAGCCGCACGAACGCGAGCGCCTGGGTGACGACGGTGGCGTCGGTCTCCTGACGGATGGTCTGGCTCAGCATGATGTAGGCGTCGTTGACGATGCCGTCGTAGGCGGCGAGCGCGGCCGTTCTGGAGATGCTGAGCGACATGATGTGCCCGCGAAGGGCGGTCAGGCCGCCGAAGGCGTGCAGCAGCGATGCGATGGCCTGGTTTTCCGCCGGCGTCGCGCTCTTCATCGTCGTGTTCGAGGTCACGGCGGCGCGCATCGCGGCCACCGCACGGTTGGTCTTCTGCGCCTGCAGGTTCAGCCTCGCCCGGTTCACCGGGCTGGGGTCGGCCAGGTAGACGATCGCGAGGGGGCGCTCGGCGTCGATCGCGCCCAGGAACTGGGACGCCGGCTGTTCGGCGATGTTCTTCACCGTGGTGACGCGCTCGAGGTTGAGAGCATCCCTGGCGGAGATGCTCGTGGTGAAGACAAAGAGCCCGAACAGTGACAGAACGGGCACAAGGGCAAGAAGCAAGATCCTCTTGCGCACAGACCGCAGACGCCAACTCATGGCTATGGCCTCGGATGGGTTTGGGGCGGATTTGTGACTGATAAGTTACTAAGGAGTTTCGTGACCCCAGGGGTTAATGAGCGTAGCAGCATCGCACCGCTCAGAAGGGGCGAACTGCTGACTTAATCGGCGAATGCGGTACTTTGCCAGCTTTGTCGTTTAGTAAGAAGAATGACACGGCTAGGATTTTGCCTGAATCGGCACTCGGCGAGCACGAGAGCTTACCCCGACGTCCCCGCCCGGCGGTGAGAGGCGTATGCGGCTGCGCTGGGGGCGGAGCCACGATCTCGCCACGGTCGCGCTGGCCTGGCCTGACGGGTGCGCGGCGGGCAGGATAGCCAGGGTGTTGTCCTGCAACGACTTTCCTTGGCCGCACCGGTGCGGCGGGCGCCCTCACCGGCCTGCTGTTCGTCTCCCTGTCGATCGCGCCGGGGCGGCTGACGGGTGAGCATGCCTCGGTCGAGCGGCAGTCCGTCGCCGCCACGGCGTTGACCGCCCTGGTTGACGCGCTGTGGATCTCGCTGTTCGCGCTGCGGCCGGGCAACAACATCCCCCCCAGCGCCAGCCTGGTACTCGGGCCGATAGGCCTGACCAGCACGGTTGGTCTCACGATCAGGCTGTGGCGGGCCAGGGAGCGGGAGAACCTGAGCAACCGGTAGCCGTTCCTGCTCTTGGTGATCACTGGCCTGTTACGGCTACCAGATCTCGACGGCCTTCACCGCCGGCAGCAGCCTGGTGGCGCAGTCGGACGCCGCGACGCTCGTGTTCATCTTCCTCGGGGTCGGCCTCGCGCGTGCCTGGGAACTGCTCGACCTGGGCGGCGGAGGCCAGCTCGACCTGCCTGCCACCCGCGGTCGCCGGGCCACCGGCGGCGCTGGCCCGGGGCCCACGGGCACGTCCGGCACCGAGCCCGACGCCAAGCCGTGACGAGTGCCGCCGGCCGTCCGCCCGGCGCGGGACGGTACGAGGGGTAACGCGGCGAATGTTACGCCGCGAAAATGGGTATGCCCGCGCGCCAGATAACGGCCGGGCCGGACGTCCGGCTGACCCGCATCATGGCGGGCCGAAGCCATTTTGTTCGGCATGGTCGCACAGGCGGAATCGGCCACGGGTGGCGGTTAACTACCACAACCGTTTGTGTAGTTCCGGCGGTGCCCGCATTTGGCCGTTGCCACGGTCGCGCCAATCCCGGGCGGCGCCTGGGGAGGTGGGCCCCAAGATCCGCTTGTGCTGGGGGTCGGGCCGCCTGGGACCGGTCTGATCCCCAGCGCAGAGCCGACGCCGGCCGCTAAGCGCGGCCGGCCGCTGCGGCCGCGTGGTGACGCACGAACCAGGGTCCGGGCGGGGATCCTCGCGCCAGGAATAGCGGGTTGCTCTCGCAAAACCGTTCGTCACCGCGCTAATGTCCCGAATGCCATATAGACGGCAAATCAGGGGCCGCGGGAGACGGGAGTATCTCATGAGACGGTTGTGGCTGTTGGGCGCGGCTTTCGCGCTCATGATCGCCGGAGCGCCGGCGCTGGCCGGGAGCCAGGCCCTCGCGGCCGCGGCGCCCGGGCACGCTGTGCAGGAGCTATCGACGAGCGGAGCGCGGGCGCTGCTCGTCTGTAACGGCAGCACGGTGAAATGCCCTGCCTCGCCGGGCACGAAGGTCTACAAGACCGTCCAGGCCGCGGTGAACGCCGCGCACCCGGGCGACTGGGTACTGATCTGGCCCGGTGTCTATCACGAGAAGAGCAAGCAGTGGCCCACGGCCGGTGTCTGGGTCAGCAAGCCGAACATTCACATCCGCGGCCTGGACCGGAACAAGGTGATCATCGACGGCAGCAACGGGTCGGCCAGCCGTCCCTGCCCGTCCAGCCCCAAGCTCCAGGACACCAACGGCGGCATGGGCCGGGACGGCATCGTGGCCTTCAAGGCCAGCGGGGTCACGATCCAGAACCTGACCGTGTGTGACTACCTGGCCGGCACCGGCGGTCACGGCAACGAGATCTGGTGGAACGGCGGCGACGGCTCCGGAGTCATCGGCATGGGCGCCTACCAGGGTTCCTTCCTCACCGCCACCTCGATGTACGGGCCGAAGGACATCCACAGCCCCAACCTCGCCCAGTACGGAATCTTCGTGAGCAACGCCAAGGGTCCCGGCCTGATCGAGAACTCCTACGCGAGCAACATGGCCGACGCCGCCTACTACGTCGGCGCGTGCCAGCAGCAGTGCAACACCGTGCTGACCCGCGACTATGGCACCAACTCGGCGCTCGGCTACTCGGGCACCAACTCCGGCGGCCGACTGCTGATCACGCACTCGACGTTCGTCGGCAACCGCACCGGGCTCGCGCCGAACTCGCTGAACAACGACGACGCCCCGCCGCCGCAGAACGGCCTGTGCCCGGGCAGCAAGACCAAGTCCTGCATGGTGATCTCGCAGAACCTGATCGCGGGCAACAACAACGCGAACGTGCCCACCTCGGGGCTCACCCCGGCCGTCGGGGCGGGCGTGGAGATCTCCGGCGGTGCCTTCGACACCGTCCGTAACAACGTGATCGTGGACCAGGGCGGGTGGGGTGTGGTCACCCACGACTACCCCGATTCAGAGACGCCGCCGGCCGGTTCGCACTGCCAGGGCGGCGTGCAGCTGTCCAAGACGGTGTGCCTGTTCCCGGCGCACGGCAACCGCGTGTTCGGGAACTTCTTCGCGCACAACGGCACGTTCGGCAACCCCGGCAACGGCGACCTGGGGACTGTCGGGCTGCTGCAGAACTCCGCGACGCCGCGGAACTGCTTCTTCGGCAACCGTGACGCGGCCGGCGTGGTGACCTCGGAGCCGGCGAACATCCAGAGTCCCAAGGTGGACGGCCCGCCGTGCGGCAAGCAGGGGACCAGCACCAACTCGGTCCTGCTGACCCAGCTGAACTGCGCGGCCGGAGATCCGCTCGGCCCGTGCCCGAAGCAGTTCCACTACCCGCAGCAGACCAAGACCTCCATTGCGCCGCTGCCGCCGCTGCCCACCATGCCGAACCCGTGTCAGGGGGTGCCCAAGAACGCCTTCTGCAAGACCTCCTGAGGATTCAGCACGCGAAATGCGGGGCGGGACCGCGGCCACCGGCCGCGGTCCCGCCCCGTCGCGGCGCTAACCGCCGGCGAGGTCCCAGGTCATATCGATCTGGTGGCCGGTGGTGACCCATCCGGCGCGGTGAAAGGCCCGCGCCATCGGCACGTTGCCGAGGTCGGTGGAGGCCCGGATCCGGGGGACATCGGTCGCCGCGAGGATCCTCGTGCCCTCGGCGAGGATCTCGCCGATGTAGCCGTTGCCCCGGTGCGCCGGGACCACGCCGAGGTAAGCGATGATCGGGTTGTAGCCGTTGTGGGCGGGGATCACGAAGCCCACCGGCTCGCCGCCGGGCAGTTCGGCGATCTGCCACCAGCCGCGTGGGCTGGTGTAGCGGGCGAGTTCGCCGCGGTAGTGCTTGGCCGCCGCCTCTTCCGGTGACATCCGGGTCAGGTCGTCGCGGTCGTGTGCGTCCAGTGTGCCGTGGATGACCTGGGTCATCAGCCCGACGAGTTCGCCAGGGCCGCGGACCGGCCGGAAGGCGAGGCGGCCGGCCGGCGCCGGGATCTCCATACCTGGCCGCCACTCCAGGTTCAGCCGTTCGACGAAGAACCGCGCGCCGGTGCGCCCGGCGGCCGCCATGCGGTCCTCGGCGGCTTGGCGTTCGGCCGCTTCGTCGCGCCAGCCCGGCGTGAGGAAACGGATGTAGTCCGGCGGCCGGGTGCCCGGCGGGATCACCTCGGCTATGGCGGTCGTCAGCAGCCGGGTCGCGGTGTCGACGGCACCCGGGCGTTGTGTGTCGTCGATGTCGAGGATGTCCAGCAGGGCCGGTTCGCCGGCCCCTGACCGGGTCCACCAGGCAGTCCGGGCAACGAGGTGGCCGTCCAGCAGGGCCATCCACAGCCACCCGGGCTGCCGCCGGCCGAGCCGGAGGTCGTCAGCCAGTTCCTCGTTGAGCCGGTAAGGAAGGGTGGTGAACAGTTCGAGTTCACCGGGCCCGGTGATCGGGCGGATAGTCAGTTCGTCTTGCGTAGTCAGGGCGCACTCCTTCGGTAGCAGCGCCCCGCTGGCCCCGGGCGTGCTGTCGTCAGTGCCCGGGGGAGGGCGGGTGCGCGATCGTCATGACACTCATCGGCTCGCCCTCCTTTCTCACTCCGGCCCCGCTGCTACGGGGTGCTTGGCGGACACGAGGCTAGCCCGCGGGGCGTTGGGCATGCAAAGCGTTTAGGGCGGGGTGGATCGCGGCGCGGCGACCAGCGCAGCAGCGGGCCGGCGTGGGTGGGATACTGGGCAGGTGACGCCGGATGATCTTGCTCATCTGCGCCGGGCCCGTGACCTGATGGACCGCGAGTACGCGCGGCCGCTGGACGTGCCGACGATGGCCCGCCAGGCGCTCATGTCACCGGCTCATTTTTCCCGGCAGTTCCGCGCCGCGTTCGGTGAGACGCCCTACACCTACCTGATGACCCGGCGCATCGAGCGCGCCATGGCGCTGCTGCGCCGGGGTGACCTGTCGGTGACCGAAGTCTGCCTGGAGGTGGGCTGTACCTCGCTGGGGTCGTTCAGTGCCCGGTTCACCGAGATCGTGGGCGAGACCCCCAGCGCCTACCGGGCCCGCTGCCACGAGGCCACCGCGATGGTCCCGGCCTGCATCTTCAAGTCCTGGACCAGACCGAGCAGGATCTAAGAAGCGCGAACCGCCGAGGCCTGCGTAGCGTCGTTGGCATGGAATTCAAAGTCTCACACAGCTTCATCACCGTCGATGACCAGGACAAAGCGCTGACGTTCTACCGCGACGCCCTCGGGCTCACGGTGACCGCCGACGCGCCCCTCGGGCCGTTTCGCTGGCTGACCGTTGGCGCGCCATCCCAGCCCGGTATCGAGATCGTGCTCGCCACCCCGGATATGGGTCACGGGCCGGACGACACCGACGCGCTCAAGGAACTGCTGGCCAAGGGCGTCCTAAACGGGATCATCTTCACCACCGAGGACTGCGACGCGGCGTTCGAGCGGATCCGCGCCACCGGCGCCGAAGTGGTCCAGGAGCCGATCGACCAGCCCTACGGCGTGCGGGACTGCGAGTTCCGCGACCCCTCGGGCAACCCGATCAGGATCGGCGCACCCATCAAACCGTCCGCCTGACACCAGCGAGGGCCGGGCCGGCGAGGTGATCGCCGGCCCGGTGCCGTGTGCTGCGCCCGGCGTGACGGGTGTTACGGCGCTCAGCCGCTGGCGCCGTCGCCGTCGGCCGGCTCGAGCACGAAGACCGGGATCTGGCGGGTGGTCCGCTGCTGATATTCGGCGTAGGGCGGGTAGGCGGCAACGGCACGCTCCCACCACTGCGCCCGCTCCTCGCCGGCGACCTCACGAGCGACCATGCGCTGTTTGCGGGCACCGTCCTGGAGTTCGACCGCCGGGTTGGACCGGAAGTTGTAGTACCAGTTCGGATTGGTGGGAGCACCGCCCTGCGACGCCACCGCCGCGTAGCGGCCGTCGTGCTCGACCCGCATCACCGGCGTCTTGCGCAGCTTGCCGCTGCGTACGCCCCGGTTGGTGATGATCACCACGGGAAGGCTGGTGTCGCGCAGTGTGGCGCCCTGCGTACCGCCCGAGCTTTCATACAGTTCGACCTGCTCGCGGACCCAGTTCCGCGGGCTTGGTGCGTAGTCGTCCGGTTCTGGCATACCGCTAGTTAACACCCGCCCGGCCATGCCGCCGCCCGGCCGGGTACTTGTCCGGTCGTTCCGCCGATGGCGATACTGCTGGGGTGGGCTATCACGCCGATCGCAACGTGCTTGGCGGGGAACTGGAGCCGTGCGGCGATGATCCCGTCACCGGGTTCTACCGCGACGGGTGCTGTCACTCTGGGCCGGAAGACCTGGGCAGCCACACGGTCTGCGCGGTGATGACCGCCGAGTTCCTCGAGCATCAGCGCCGGATAGGCAACGATCTGTCCAGCCCGGCGCCCGCGTACCACTTTCCCGGGCTGATTCCGGGGGACCGCTGGTGCGTGACGGCCGCGAACTGGCTCTGGGCCCACCACGACGGGGTTGCCGCGCCCGTGGTGCTGGCGTCGACCCACGAGCGGGCCCTCGACATCGTCCCGCTCGCGGCGCTCCAGGAGCATGCGGTCGACGTCCCGGCCAGCCCCGGTGGACTCGAGGACTAGGGCGCCCCGGTGTCCCTGAGGCGCAAGCTCGTGGCCGCCGTCCTGTGCCTGGCCGGCGCCGCGGCCGGCGTCATCACCCTGGCCGGCGCGGCCGAGTTGCGCGGGATACCTCACCTGGCAGGCGGACCAGCAGCTCGCCGCCGAAGCCGCCGGCCTTGCCCACCATGCCGAGGCGGCATGGCCCGGTCAGGGGGCCGTGCCCGGTGACCGAGGCGGTACCTACGTCGAGGTGTTTGCCGCCGGCGGCCAGCCGCTGCTACCACAAAACCAGCGGCCCGGCCCGGCCATCACGGCCCGCCCGGCCTGGGTCCGGGCACACGCGGGGCGGCCGGTCACGGTGCCCGGCCGGGGCGGCGGGCAAAGCTGGCGCATCATCGCCGTGCCGGTCCATTACCAGGCGCATCACATCATGTATGTCTACGGGGCCGACGACGTCTCCTTCGTCCTGACCAGCCGCGCTGAACCGGGCCTGCCCGCCACCCTGGTCGTCGGAACGGGCTTGGCGGGCATCGGCCAGGCTGCAGGGAGGCTGGCTGTTACCGGCCTCGCGTTCAGCATCGTGATGATCGTTGCCGCAGCGGGCATCGGCGCCGTGGCCATCCGCGCCAGCCTGCGTCCCCTCGGCGGTTCCCTCAGCACCATCCTGAGCCGGGCCGGGGAAGCGCCCCGGGCACAGGCCGCGGCTGAGTCGGCGGCGCGTCACACCAGCGAACAGATGCGCCGGGCCCTCGTGGACGCCCTTCAGGAACTGCGCGAGCCGCTCAGCGTCGTCGCCGGATACGCCGCGTACCACCGGCAGCGCGGCGGTGAGCCCGGTGCCACGATCAGGCGGCTCGAAGACGAAACGGCGCGGATGGGCGCGACGGTCGACAGGCTCAGTGCCGTGGCACAGCGCGCCGACAGCGAGCCGCCGCAGGCCGGCGCCGAGCTGCCGTAGGCCACGCCGTCTGGGTTACTGCCGCCCGGCGCCCCATACCGGCTTGCGCTTGTCGAGGAAGGCGTGCATTCCTTCGCGCGCGTCGGGAAGCTGGCTGGTGGCGGCCATCACCTCGATGGCATAGGCGTATGCCTTGGGCTGGTCGAGATCGACCTGCGCGTAAAACGCCTGCTTGCCGATGCCCTTGCTCTCCGCGGAACCCCGGGTGACGCGCTCCAGCAGGTCCTGGACGGCCGAGTCCAGCTGCGCCGCGGGCACGACCCGGTTGACCAGGCCCCAGTCCAGCGCGGTCTGGGCGTCGATCACGTCGCCCGACAGGGCCATCTCCATGGCCCGTTTCCGGCCGGTGTTGCGGGCGATCGCCACCATCGGGGTGTGACAGAACCAGCCGCCCTTGCCTCCCGGCGCGGCAAAGCCGGCGTCCTCGCTGGCCACGGCGAGATCGGCGGTGGCGACCAGCTGGCAGCCCGCTGCCGTGGCGAGACCGTGCACCCGGGCCACCACAGGCTGCGGTACCTGCTGCATCAGCGACATCAGCTCGGTGCAGGTCCCCAGCAGGGAGCGGACCGACGAGAGGTCCGCGTCGGCGACATCGGCGAAGTCATGCCCGGCGCTGAACACCGGGCCGTTGCCGGCCAGCGCGATGCCCAGCGCGTCGCTGTCGCCGATCTCGCGGAACGCGGCGATCAGCTCACGCATGTGCGCCAGGGACAGCGCGTTGCGCCGCTGCGGCCGGTTCATCGTGACGGTGACGAACTCGCCCGACCGCTCGACCAGGATGTGCTCGAACCCCATTGCGGTCTCCTTACTCCTGTTGCGCTGCGTACCCGCCTGGACTTGCCGCTACGCAGGCGGCTGCGCTGACCTGGTACCCAGACCAGACTCCCATCCCGGCCGCCCGATGAGTTCGCTGAGCCAGGGCGGTTCGGCGCCGACGCGCGTGCAGGTCACGGCGGCAACCTCAACGGCGGCTTGGAGGGCCTCCAGGACCTGGCCGCACCGGTCCAGGTCGGACCTGGTGAGCCCGCTGGCCGACCACCAGGCGAGGAACGCCCCGCCGAACGCGTCGCCCGCCCCGATCGTGTCCACGACCCGCACCGCGGGCACGTCGGCGCTTACCGCCTGCCCCGGCATGAGGGCCTTGGCGCTGCGGGGACCATCGGTGATGAGGACGAGTGCGGGCCCCTGGTCGAGCAGGGCGGCGGCCGCGGCGTGGGCCGGCACGCCAGGGGCGAGGTAGGCGAGGTCTTCGATGCTGACCTTGACCACATCGGCCCGGCCCAGGATGCGGGAGAGCCGGGCCAGGTACGCCTCCCGGTCGGTGACCGCCTCGGGGCGGCAGTTGGGGTCGATCATCACCAGCGTGTCCGCGGGTACATCGCTGGTGATCAGGCGCTCGATGGCGGTGGCGATGGGCTCGGCTGCCAGGGCCACGCTGCCCGCGTGCAGCGCGGTCACGCCCGCCGGGAGGGCGCGCCGACAGCTGGGGGTACTCCAGCGCGCAGGCTGCGGTCCCGGCCAGATAGAAGTGGTACCGGGCCACCCCGTCGGGGTCCACATCCGCGAGGGCGAGGGTGGTCGGGGCGGCCATCGTTGGCACTGCGAGCGTCACCCCGTCCCGGCCGAGGAGGGCCTGCAGTTGGGCACCGAACCTGTCCTGGGACAGGCCACCAAGGAAGGCGGGTGCCAGGCCCAGCCGGCCGATCGTCCTGGCTGTGTTGAACGGCCCACCGCCGGGCTGCGCGGCAACGCGGCCGTCCGGATCGACGACGAGATCGATGAGCGCCTCGCCGGTGACGGCGATCAGGGCCGGATGTGCCATTTGATCCCCCGGCCGGCGCGTACGTGCTCCACCGCCGCGCCGAACCCCTCCAGCGGCAACGGCTCGCCAAGCAGCGGGCGAGGGTCTATCGCGCCGCTGGCTAGCATGTCGACGGCCGCGCCGAAGCTGCGCAGCACGGCCATCGAGCCGACGATGGTGAGCTCCTCGTTGTAGACCCGGAACGGCGACACGCTGATCGTGGCGTCGGCCGGCGCCACGCCGAAGACCAGCATCCGGCCACCCCGCTCGAGCAGCCCGATCGCCGTCTCTATCGCGCCGGCCACCCCGGTCGCGTCGACGGCGACGGCGAAGCGCGCCCCGTCCAGTTCGCCGGCGTCGGTGACCGCCTGCGCAGCGCCAAGCCTGCGGGCGACGTCGAGCCGGCCGGGGACCCGGTCCACGACGGCAACCGGGCCAGCCCCGGCGTGCAGCAGCAGCTGGAGCAGCAGCAGGCCCATGGTGCCGGCCCCGACGACCACCGCAGCGTCCCCGGCCACCGGGCCGAGCCGCCGCACGCCGTGCACCGCGCAGGACAGCGGCTCGGCCATCGCCCCGTACTGCCCGCCGACGTTGTCGGGCAGCCGGTAGGCGTTGACCGCGGGCACCGCGACGTACTCCGCGAACGCGCCGTTCGTAGTGTCGCCGATCGCCCCCCAGTTCTCGCAGAGGTTGCCCCGCCCGGCGCGGCAGCGCCGGCACCAGCCGCAGAACAGCGAGGGATCTACCGCGACCCTGGTGCCGTCCGGCAGGTCCTGTGCCACGTCAGCGCCGCGGGCCACGACCTGCCCGGCGAACTCGTGGCCGGGGATGATGGGGTAGGGCGTCGGTGGAAACTCTCCGGCAAGGATGTGCATATCCGTGCCGCAGACTCCGCAGCAGTCAACCTTGACAACGATCTCTGTTGGCCGCGGCGTGGGATCCGGTACCTGTGCCACCCGGAAGCTGCCAGGGCGGTCCAGCACCAGGGCACGCATGAGTCCTCCTTCGGGCGCGTTTGTCATGGTTGGACCCACGACAACACAAGAATGTCGTGCACGGGCCCGCCACGACAAACGCCCGGCATCCCCGGGCCGCCGCGCTACCCGGTGGTAGGTCTACCTTGTGAGCATGCACTTCACGGCAGACCACGAGGCGTTCCGGCAGGCGGCGCGTGGCGTACTGGAGCGCGAGGTCGTTCCGCACGCACCGGAGTGGGAGGAGGCCGGGATCTTCCCGGCCCACCAGCTGTTCAAGGCCCTCGGCACCGCCGGGCTGCTCGGCCTGGAGTACGACCCGGCCTACGGCGGCCAGGGGGCCGACCACTCCTACACGGTGATCCTCGGCGAGGAACTCGGCCGGATGGGATGTGCCGGGGTCGCGATGGCCATCGCCGTGCAGAACGACATGGCCACCCCCTCTCTGCACAGCCACGGCAGCCATGAGCTCAAGCAGGCCTACCTCACCCCGGCCCTGCGCGGCGAGATGGTCGCCGCCATCGCCGTCACCGAGCCCGACGCCGGCTCCGACGTGGCCGGCATCAGGACCAGGGCGGTCCGCGACGGCGACGACTGGGTGATCAACGGGTCGAAGCTCTATATCACCAACGGGACCCAGGCGGACTGGCTGTGCCTGCTGGCCCGGACGTCGGCCGGCGGCGGCTACCGGGGCATGTCGCAGATCGTGTTCCCGACGTCCACCCCCGGGTTCTCGGTGAGCCGGAAGCTGCGCAAGCTCGGCAACAACTGCTCGGACACGGCGGAACTCTCGTTCACCGATGCCCGGGTCCCGGTGAGCAACACCATCGGCCAGGAAGGCCGGGGCTTCCAGCAGCAGATGACCCAGTTCCAGAACGAGCGGATGATCGCGGCCTACACGGCCGTGGGTGCCATGGATCGCGCGTTGTCCCTGACGGCCGCCTACCTGCGCGACCGGCAGACTTTTGGCGAGCCACTCCTGTCCCGGCAGTACGTGCAGTTCCGGCTGGCCGAGCTGGCCGCCGAGGTGGACACGCTACGGCACTACAACTACGCCTGCGCCGAGGCGTATCTGCGGGGCGAGGACACCACCAGGTTCGCCACGATCGCCAAGCTCAAGGCCGGCCGGCTGCAGCGGGAGATCGCCGATACCTGCCTGCAGTTCCACGGCGGGCTCGGCTACATGGAGGAGAGCTGGGTGTCGCGCTACTTCCGCGACAGCCGCCTGCTGTCCATCGGCGGAGGAGCCGACGAGATGATGCTCCAGATCCTGGCCCGTCTCGACGGCTTCACCGGCTGAGCCGATGCCCGCACCAGTCCTGCCCACCTCCGTCGACACCCGCGACGAGGCGTTCGTGGCCAACCGGGACGCGATGCTGGCGCAGCTCACCGAGATCGACGGCCTGCTGCACCAGGCCTCGCTCGGCGGCGGCGAACGGGCCATCGCCCGCCACAAGGGCCGCGGCAAGCTGCTGATCCGGGAGCGCATCGCGCTGCTGCTCGATCCCGACACGCCGTTTCTCGAGCTCAGCCCGCTGGCCGGCTACCAGACCAACTACAACGTCGGTGGCGGCATGGTGCTGGGCATCGGGGTGGTCGAGGGCACCGAGTGCGTGATCGTCGGCAACGACCCGACCGACCTCGGCGGGGCCATGACCATGGTCAGCATCCGCAAGCTGATGCGCGCCCTGGAGATCGCCCGCGACAACCGCTTGCCCTACATCCAGTTCGTGGAATCGGCCGGCGGCGACCTGCGCGGCGGCGGGTCCGGCGAGGACCCGGAGGCAGCGATGCGCCGCAACCTCACCCACTTCGCCGAGAGCGGCCGGATGTTCCACGACATCACCGAGCTTTCCGCGCAGGGGATCCCGACGATCTCGGTGGTGTTCGGCAGTTCCACCGCGGGCGGCGCGTATCAGCCGGGGCTCGCGGACTACAACATCTTCGTCCGCGGCGGCGCCAAGGTCTTCCTCGGCGGCCCGCCGCTGGTCAAGGTGGCCACCGGGGAGGATTCCGACGACGAGGAACTGGGCGGCGCGCAGATGCACGCCTCGGTCAGCGGGCTGGCCGACTACCTGGCCAGCGGGGAACGCGAGGCGATCCGCATGGCCAGGGATGTGGTCGCGCACCTGCACTGGCGCAAGCAGGGCCCGGGCCCGGCCACCGCCGACCCCGAGCCGCCACGCTACGACCCCGGGGAACTGCTCGGGCTGATGCCCCCTGACCTGCGCGCCGCGGTGGACGCGCGGGAGATCATCGCCCGGCTCGTCGACGGCAGCCGGTTTGAAGAGTTCAAGGTGCATTACGGCACTACGTTGCTGACCGGGTGGGCCGAAGTGCACGGGTTTCCCGTGGGAATCCTCGCCAACAACGGGGTGCTGTTCTCGGACTCGTCGCAAAAGGCGGCGCAGTTCATCCAGCTGTGTAACCAGACCAGCACCCCACTGGTGTTCTTGCAGCACATCACCGGGTACATGGTGGGCCGCGACTACGAGCGGGGCGGGATCGTCAAGCATGGCAGCCAGATGATCAATGCGCTGTCGAACTCCACGGTGCCGCACGTCACGGTGATCATGGGCGCCAGCTACGGGGCCGGGAACTACGGCATGGGCGGGCGCGCCTTCGACACCCGGTTCGTGTTCCTGTGGCCAACCGCCAAGATCGCGATCATGGGCCCCAAGCAGATGGCCGGGGTCATGTCCATCGTCCGCCGGGAACGGGCCGCCCGGCGGGGCGAGGAGATCAACGAGGCGGTCGAGACGGCCATCACCGAGGCGGTGGAGAACTTCGCCGAGGCTGGCTCGCTGGCCCTGTACGCCACCGGCCGGGTCGCCGACGACGGCATCATCGACCCCAGGGATACCAGGACGGTGCTGGCCATGGCGCTGTCCGCGTGTCACAGCGGCCCGGTGCAGGGGGCCCGCGGATACGGGGTGTTCCGGCTGTGATCACGACCCTGCTCATCGCCAACCGGGCCGAGATCGCCCGCCGCATCATCCGGACGGCGTCCGCGATGGGGATCACCACGGTCGCCGTCTACGCCGAGGGTGACGCCCGCGCGCCGTACGTCGCCGAGGCGGACCGGGCGGTGGCCCTGCCAGGCCGCACCGCCACGCAGACCTACCTGAACATCGATGCGCTGCTCGCCGCGGCCGCCGCCGCCGGAGCCGACGCCGTCCATCCCGGGTACGGCTTCCTGTCCGAGCGGGCGGACTTCGCCCGGGCGGTCACCGCCGCGGGATTGACGTGGGTGGGCCCGCCGCCGGAGGCCATCGAGGTGATGGGGGACAAGCCCGCCGCCAAGCGGCTGATGGCCGACGTGGGCGTGCCGGTCCTGCCGTCCTGGGAGCTGACCGGGGATGCCCTGCCCGGCACCGGCGAAGTGCCGCTGCCACTGATCGTGAAAGCGGCCGCGGGCGGCGGCGGCAAGGGGATGCGCGTCGTCGCCGAGCCCGGCGCACTGGCCGAGGCGGTCGCCGCCGCCCGCCGGGAGTCGGCCGCCGCGTTCGGCGACCCCACCGTGTTCGGTGAGCGGTACGTCGCCCAGGCCCGGCACGTGGAGATCCAGATACTCGCCGACACCCGCGGCGGGGCCGTGCACTGCTTCGAGCGCGAGTGCTCGATCCAGCGCCGCCACCAGAAGATCATCGAGGAGATGTCCCTCGCCCGCCGTCGGCAGCGAACTTCGCGACCGGATGGGCGCGGCCGCCCTGGCCGCGGCCAAGGCCGTCGGCTACTCCGGCGCCGGCACCGTCGAGTTCATCCTGGAGCCCTCGGGAGACTTCTGGTTCCTCGAGATGAACACCCGGCTCCAGGTCGAGCACCCGGTCACCGAGGCGGTCACCGGGATCGACCTGGTCCGCGAGCAGCTTCTCGTGGCGCAGGGCCTGCCGCTGTCGGTGACCCAGTCCGGCCTGATGCTGGACGGGCACGCGATCGAGGCCCGGCTGTACGCCGAGGACCCGGCCGCCGGGTTCCTGCCGGCGACCGGAACCGTGCTCGACTGGGCCCCGGCCGCCGCCCCGGCCTGCCGGTGGGACTCGGGCGTCGAACGGGGCAGCGTGGTGGGCGTCGAGTTCGACCCGATGCTCGCCAAGGTCATCGCGCACGCGCCGACCCGGGACGAGGCCGCGCTGCGCCTGGCCCTGGCCCTGGAGCGGAGCCGGATCCGGGGCGTCACCACCAACCGGGATTTCCTGGTCGCCGCGCTGCGCCACCCGGACTTCCTGGCCGGGCACACCACGACCGACTTCATCGAGCGCAGCGCGATCCCGGTGGCGCGCCAGCCCGGGCACGCCGAACTGCGTGCCGCCGCGATCGGGGCGGCGCTCGCCGCGCAGGCGGATTCCCGGGCTCGGCGCGCCGGTGCTGCGCACCCTGCCGAGCGGCTGGCGTAACAGCGTGATGCCGCCGGAGCAGGCCGTCTACCGGCACGGGCCGGACACCGTGACGGTCAGCTACCAGCGCCAGCGCGACGACCGGTTCGCCACCACGGTCACCGGCATCCCGGGTCCCCCAGCCGGATCCGGTCAACCCCCCGAACCCGCCCCAGCTTCCTCGCCGGAATCATCACCCTCACCGGCCCCCATAGTCCCAGATGGCTCAGATGCCCCATCCGCTCGGATGCTGACGCTCCATGGGGTCGGCGATGGCTGGACCGACTTCACCGAGGACGGGCAGCGGCACCGGCTGCACGTGCTCGCCCGCGGCGACCGGGTCTGGGTTCAGGGCCCGGACGGCGACGTCGAACTGCGCGCCGTGCCCAGGTTCCCGCAGGCCGGGCCCGGCGAGAGCGTGACCGGTGGCCTGGCCGCCCCCATGCCGGGCACGGTGCTGGCGGTTCACGCGGCCGCCGGCGATACCGTGGCCGGTGGCCAGCTGCTGATGATCGTGGAGGCCATGAAGATGGAGCACCGGATCACCGCGCCGCATGCCGGGGTGGTGCGCGAGGTCCGCGCCCAGCCGGGTGACCAGGTGGCCGCCGGTGACCTCCTCGCCGTCATCGACGAGTCCGGGGGCACCTCATGACGGCGGCGCCCATCCGCATTGCGAACTGCAGCGGTTTCTACGGCGACCGGCTGGCCGCCGCGCGCGAGATGGTCGACGGCGGGCCCATCGACGTGCTCACCGGTGACTGGCTCGCCGAGCTGACCATGCTGGTGCTGGCGAAGAACATGCTCCGCGACCCGGCGGCGGGCTACGCCAGGACGTTCGTGACCCAGATGGAGCAGGTCATGGGCGACTGCCTGGACCGGGGGATCAAGGTCGTCTCGAACGCAGGCGGGCTGTCGCCGCAGCGCTGCGCCGAGGCGGTGCAGGCCGTCGCCGCCAAGCTCGGCCTGGACCCGGTCATTGCCTACATCGAAGGCGACGACCTGATGCCCCGCATGGCGGAGTTGCGGGCCGCGGGCGCGGAGCTGCTGGAATCTGGACACCGGCGAGCCGCTGGGCGAGCGCCAGGTCATCACGGCCAACGCCTACCTGGGCGGGTGGGGCATCGCCGAGGCCCTGGCGCGCGGCGCCGACATCGTGATCACCGGCCGGGTCACCGATGCCGCCCTGGTGGCAGGCCCGGCGGCGTGGCATCACGGCTGGCGGCGCGATGACTGGGACGCCCTGGCCGGGGCCGTGGTGGCCGGCCACGTGATCGAGTGCGGAGCGCAGGCCACCGGCGGGAACTTCGCGTTCTTCACCGAAGTCCCCGGGCTCGAACACCCGGGGTTTCCCATCGCCGAGGTGGCCGCCGACGGGTCGTCGGTGATCACCAAGCACCCCGGCCAGGGCGGGATGGTATCCGTAGATACGGTGACCGCCCAGCTGCTCTACGAGATCGGCTGCCCGGCGTACCTGAACCCCGACGTCACGGCCCGCTTCGACACCATCCGCCTCTTGCCCGAGGGGCAGGACCGGGTACGGATCTCCGGCGTGCTGGGTGATTCCCCGCCGGCCACGGCGAAGGTCGCGCTCAACTACTCCGGCGGCTGGCGGTCCACGCTCACCCTGTACCTCACCGGTCTTGATATCGAGGAGAAGGCCGCCCTGGTGGAACGGGCGCTGTGGGCGAGCATCCCCGGCGGGCGGGACGCTTTTGACGCCGTCGAGGTCAGCCTGCTCCGCACGGACAAGCCCGATCCGGCGACCAACGCCGACGCGATGGCCCAGCTCCGGATCACCGTGAAGGCCGCGGACGAGCGGACGGTGGGACGCGGGTTCTCCGCCCGGGTCACCGAACTCGCGCTGGCCTCGTATCCAGGCATGTTCGGGGACGGTCTCACCGGCGGGGCCCGCGCGTTCGGGGTGTACTGGCCGACAACGGTTCCGGCGGGCCTCGTCAAGCAAGAAGTTGTCGTCGGCTCGGACAGGACCGTGGTCGAGCCGACCCTGCCGCCGGACCCGCCGGTGCTTGCGGGACGGGGGCGGGCGCGAAGCGCGGGGGTGGGAAAGGCAGAGGTCGCGGCCGGCCCGGCTGCCGCGGCCGGCCCGGTGGTGCGGGCGCCGCTGGGGCGCGTGGCCGGGGCGCGGTCGGGGGACAAGGGCGGCAACGCCAACCTCGGCGTGTGGGCCCGCACCGACGCTGGGTACGCGTGGCTGGCCGGCTTCCTCACCGTGCCGCGGCTGAAGGAACTGCTGCCGGAGACCGCGCTGTTGCCGGTGGACCGGTACGAGCTGCCCAGCCTGCGCGCGATCAACTTCGTCATCGCGGGGCTGCTCGGCGAGGGGGTGGCGGCCAGCACGAGGCTCGATCCCCAGGCCAAGAGCCTCGGCGAGTGGCTGCGTGCCCGGATCGTAGACGTCCCGGCCGACCTGCTGCCCGGAAATCCGTCGTGATCATGGCGAAGCGGCTGCCGGACCGGCTTTTCACGGCGACGGCGGTCACAAACCGGGACAAACCAGGGCGGGCAACGACGCGCCAGCGTGAAAAGAGGGCGCGGGGCGCCTCCAGGCAGCCGCGAACCGCTCATGATCATGGGAAATTGGTCGCTGGAACCGCCACATTCCCATGATCATGTATGGCGGAAGCGGAAGCCCGAGAGTGGTGGGTGTGGTGGTGACCGAGTGGTGAATGAGGGTGAGTGCGCGTGACCAATGACCGGCCGGTGCGGTATGGGGTGAGCGGCGGCGTGGCCACGCTGACCATGGACCAGCCGCACAACCGCAACGCGATGACGCCGGCCCTGCTCAGCGGGCTGGCCGACGGCATTGCCGCCGCGCTGGCCGACGAGGCGGTGGGCGTCATCATGCTGACGCACACGGGACCGGCCTTCTGCGCCGGTGCGGACCTGTCGTCCAGCGGGGAGGCCAAGCGGACGCGCCGCAGCAAGACGGTGGGGCTTGCCGACGTTCTCGAGGACATCCAGGACGCGCCGAAACCCGTGCTGGCCCGCATCGCCGGGCACTGCGTCGGCGGCGGGATCGGGCTGGCCGCGGCGTGCGACATCTCCATCGCCGACGCCGAGGCGCGATTCGCCTTCACCGAGGTCACGGGTCGGGGTCGCGCCCGCCATCATCTCGGTGGTCTGCCTGCCCAAGATCCGGCGCGCGGACGCGCTCGAACTGTTCCTGAGCGGCGAGCGGATCAGCGCCGCCAGGGCCGCCGAGGTTGGCCTGATCACCCGGGCCGTGCCCGCTGGCGAACTGGACGCCGAGGTCGCCGCGATGGTGACCCGGCTGCTGGCCGGCGGCCCGTCTGCGCTGGCCGCGGCGAAGCGCCTTGTCTACACGATCCCGGGCATGGAGCGCAACGCGGCCTTCACCCGTACCACCGAACTGTCCCAGTCGTTGTTCGCCTCGAAGGAGGCGGCCGAAGGGATGGCCGCCTTCCGGGAGAAACGGCGTCCCTCGTGGGCACCGCCCGCCCAGTCCTGAGCGTCGGGTGCCGCCCGCCCGCCAGCGGTAATTCCAGATTTCTTCGGCCGGGTGTCCATCTGCGGCGCAGGCGTTCGTCGTCGGGGTGACCAACAAGTTCTGCGGCTCGCGGGCTGCGATCGAGGAGGACACCATGAATCTGGTAAACAGCAAGGACGTCGTCGCCGACCGGGTCAGGGACATCCAGGAGCAGGCGGCCGCGGCAGGCGGCCGGCCACGCCACTCCCGTCAGCCGCGCAGCGCGTGGCGCAGCCTGGCCGCACTGGCTGGCGCCGTCCAGGTCCACCCGCACCGCATGATCAAGACGGTGGAGGAACTGTGAAGTACATGATGCTGGTCTGCGCTGCCGAGTCCGTCGAGTTGACCCCCGAGCAGATCGCACAGATCGGCCCAGCGACCGACGCCTGGGTCGAGGAGATGGACGGGCGCGGGCTCCGCCTGGAGGGCGAGCGCCTCCGGCCGGTGAGCGATGCCACGACGGTCCAGGTCCGCGGCGGTGATCTGCTGATCTCCGACGGGCCGTTCGCCGAGACCAAGGAACAGATCGCGGGCTACGACATCCTCGAGTGCGCGGACCTGGACGAGGCCATCGAGGTGGCGTCCAAGCACCCGGTCGCCAAGTTCGGGACCCTCGAGGTGAGGCCGTTCTGGGTGGACTGACCGGCGGCACCGCCGGTCACGGCGCCGCCGCTGATGCCGGCATCGGCGAGGCGGTCGCCGAGGCGTTCCACCAGGAGTGGGGCCGCGTCGTCGCGGCCCTGATCGGGATGACCGGCGACTGGGACCTGGCCGAGGAGTGCGCGCAGGACGCTTTCGCGCAGGCGCTGAAGACCTGGCCGCGCGATGGCGTCCCGCGCCGGCCCGGCGCCTGGCTGACGACCGTGGCGCGCAACCGCGCCCTGGACCGGCTCCGCCGCGGCGCGGCCGAGGCGGTCAAGCTGAGAGAGGCGGCAACGTTGTCGCTCACCGACCCCGGCCTGGCCGACGACGATGACAGCGGCATCCCGGACGACCGGCTGCGGCTGATGTTCACCTGCTGCCACCCGGCGCTGTCGCTGGAGGCCAGGGTGGCACTGACGCTGCGGACCCTGGCCGGGCTGACCACCGCGGAGATCGCCCGGGCGTTCCTGGTCCCGGAGCAGACGATGGCCAAGCGCCTGGTCCGGGCCAAGAATAAGATCCACGACGCGCGCATTCCGTACCGGGTCCCGCCCGCGCACCTGCTGCCAGAACGCACCGCCGGGATGCTGGCCGTGCTCTACCTGCTGTTCAACGAGGGCTATTCGGCCAGCGCGGGCGCTGACCTGGTGCGCAAGGGGCTGTGCGCGGAGGCCATCCGGCTGGCCCGGGCGCTGGCCCAGCTCATGCCCGACGAGCCCGAGGCGCTCGGCCTGCTGGCGCTGATGTACTTCCACGACGCCCGGCGGATGACCCGGGTCGACGCCGCTGGCGACATCGTGCGGCTGGAGGACCAGGACCGTACCCGCTGGGACCAGCGGGAGATCGAGGAAGGCACCAGGGTCCTCGAAACAGCCTTGTGCCGCGACCGGGCCGGCCCCTATCAGCTGCAGGCGGCGATCGGCGCGTGCCACGCCACCGCCGCCCGCGCTGCCGATACCGACTGGGCCCGGATCGCCCAGCTCTACGGCAGGCTGGCGCGGATCGCCCCGTCACCGGTCATCGAGCTGAACCGGGCGGTCGCCGTGGCGATGGCCGACGGCCCGGCCGCCGGCCTGGAACTGGTCGCCGCCCTCGAAGCATCCGGCGCGCTGCCCGGCTACCACCTGCTGCCCGCCACCCGTGCCGACCTGCTGGAGCGCCTTGGCCGCCGGGCGGAGGCCGCCGCCAGCTACCGCGAGGCTCTCGGCCTGGCGGTCACCGACGCGGAACGCCGCTACCTGGCCCACAAGGTCGCCGAGACCTCCGGTCCCGGGTAGCCGGCCTCACATTCCGCCGGGGGCGGGCGTCTTCCTGGTGTCTAATCGCACCAAGGAGAGATGGTCATGAGCACATCGGAATCGGAGAACGCGCGGCTGTTCGGCGCCCTGCCAACGGTGGACGAGGAGGCGAACGCGCGGCTGCACGCGCGGCTGGTCGCCGCGGCGGAGCGGGACGGCGTGCTCGACGTGGCCTACCGCACGATCGCGACCCCGGTCGGTGAACTGCTGCTCGCCATGACCGGGCGCGGCCTGGTCCGGGTCGCCTATCCCAGCCAGGGGCATGACGCGGTGCTGGCGTCGCTGGCGCAGACGGTGAGCCCGCGCGTCCTGCGCGCGCCGGGGCGGCTCGACCAGGTGAGCCGGCAGCTGGATGAGTACTTCGCCGGCCGGCGGACGGCTTTTGACCTGCCGCTGGACTTCCGCCTGGCGGCCGGGTTCCGGCGCGCCGTACTGGACCACCTGCCGGTCATCCCGTACGGGCAGACCGAGAGCTACGCGCAGGTCGCGGCCGCCGTGGGGAGCCCGAAGGCGGTCCGCGCGGTCGGCACCGCCTGCGCGAAGAACCCGGTGCCGATCGTCGTCCCGTGCCACCGGGTGGTGCGTTCCGACGGAACGGCCGGCGGGTACGCCGGCGGCCCGGACGCCAAGGACGCCCTGCTGGCCCTGGAGTCCGCGGCATGATGCCGCCGGCGGCCAAGACCCGCAACGGCAAAGATCAGCATGCAGAACGCTTCGGCCCACGGCTGGCGGCCGCGGACTGGGACCAGGTCACCGGCGAACTGAACGACCACGGCTGTGCGTTGCTGCCCAGGCTCCTGACCCCGGAGGAGTGCGCACAGATCGCGGCGCTGTACGACGAGCCCGGGCGGTTCCGGGCCACGATCAACATGGAGCGGTACCGGTTCGGCCGGGGCGAGTACAAGTACTTCGCCGAGCCGTTCCCCGAGCCGGTGCAGCGGCTGCGGGAAGGGCTGTACCCGCGGCTGCTGCCGATCGCCCGCGACTGGTGGGCGAAGCTGCGCCGGGCCGGCGAGTGGCCGGACACGCTGGCGGAATGGCTGGACGTCTGCCACCTGGCCGGGCAGGCCCGGCCTACCCCGATCCTGCTGCGGTACCAAGCCGGTGACTGGAACGCGCTGCACCGGGACCTGTACGGCGACAAGGTGTTCCCGTTGCAGGTGGTGATCAACCTCAACGACCCGGGCCGCGATCACACCGGCGGAGAGTTCCTGCTGGTCGAACAGCGGCCCCGGGCCCAGTCGCGCGGCACCGCGACGCTGATCCCGTGCGGGCACGGCCTGGTGTTCACCACCCGCGACCGGCCGGTGCGGTCGGCCCGGGGCTGGTCCGCCGCGCCGGTCCGGCACGGCGTGTCAGCCATCAGGTCCGGCCGCCGCCACGCCCTGGGCCTGGTCTTCCACGACGCCGCCTGACGCATGGCTGGCCGTTGCCAGCTGAGTAGTCTGCACGGATAGTGGCCAGGACGCTGAGTGGGGAGCGCGGCATGACCGGACACGGCGAGACCCGGGCTTTCGTACCGGACGACTTCGTGGTTCCTCGCGAACTTGTCGCCGATGGCTTCCGGCTGGAGCCACTGGGACCACAGCACAACGCCGGCGACTACGAGGCCTGGACGTCGAGCATGGAGCACATCGCGGCCACGCCCGGCTTCGCGGGCTGGGGCTGGCCGCACCCAATGCCACCGGAGCAGAACCTGGCCGACCTGCGGCGGCACGCCGAGGACTTCGCCAACCGGGCCGGGTTCACCTACACGGTGCTGGCCAGCGACGACGGCCGCGTGATCGGGTGCGTCTACATCTACCCAGCGGAATCGGGTGAGGGGGCAGACGTCCGCTCCTGGGTCCGGGCCGACCGGGGCGAGCTTGACGTCCGGCTGCACGATGCCGTGGCCGCATGGCTGGCGGATGCCTGGCCGTTCACCACGGTCAGCTACGCGCCGCGGTAGGACTTGACAAAGGTAGTGAGTGGTTACTAACTTAGGCTCCATGACGCAGACAGGAACGCGGATGAGCGCCGGGGAGCGCCGCGAGCTGGTGCTCGAGGCGGCGGTCACCCAGTTCGCCGCCCGGGGCCTGGCCGGCACCTCGACCGAGGACGTCGCGCGGGCGGCCGGGATCAGCCAGCCGTACCTGTTCCGGCTGTTCCCCACCAAGAAGGCGCTGTTCCTCGCGCTCGTGGACCGGTGCTTCCAGCGTGTCGCGGACGCGTTCACCGCGGCCGCCGGGGACAAGACCGGCGAACAGGCCCTTGAGGCGATGGGCGATGCGTACCATCGGCTGCTCGAGGACCGGACGCTGCTGCTGCTCCAGATGCAGGCCTACGCCGCGTGCGACGACCCCGACATCCGGGCCACGACCCGCGCCGGGTACAAGCGGCTCTGGGCGCTGGTGGAGCGGCTGTCCGGGATGCCCTACGACACGGTCGTCTCGTTCTTCGCCATGGGCATGCTGATGAACGTTGCGGCGGCCATGGACCTCCCCGCCGTTGACGAGCGGTGGGCGAGCTGGTGTTCAGAATGAGCCCGGCCAGGCTCCGGACATAAGTTTTTTTTTTCGCCACCGAAGTTAGTGATTACTCACTCACATAGGAGACAGGAAAATGAACCCGAACCGCCGCACCGTGTGGACCTTCGTGGTCACCTCGGCCGCGTTGTTCATGGCGTCGCTGGACAACCTCGTGGTGACGACCGCGCTGCCGTCGATCCGGGAGCACCTGCACGCCTCGCTCGAAGGGCTGCAGTGGACGGTCAACGCCTACACGCTGACGTTCGCCGTGCTGCTGCTCACCGGCGCCTCGCTGGGTGAGAGGTACGGCCGCCGGCGGATGTTCGTGGCCGGTCTCGCCCTGTTCACCGCGGGCTCGGCTGCCGCCGCCCTCGCCCCTGGCGTCGGCTGGCTCATCGCGGCCCGCGCGGTGCAGGGTGTCGGGGCGGCCATCCTCATCCCGCTGACGCTGACCCTGCTGTCCGCGGCCGTCTCACCCGAACGCCGCGGCGTGGCGCTCGGTGCCTGGGGCGCGGTGGGCGGCCTGGCCATCGCCATCGGGCCACTGGTCGGCGGGGCAGTTGTCGAGGGCGCCTCGTGGCAGTGGATCTTCTGGCTGAACGTGCCCATCGGCCTCGCGCTGCTGCCGATCGCCTGGTTCCGGCTTACCGAGAGCCGTGGCCCGGCGACCCGCCTGGACCTGCCCGGCGTCGTCCTGGCGAGCCTGGGGCTGCTCGGCATCGTCTTCGGCGTGGTGCGCGGCAACGACCATGGCTGGACCAGCCTCACCGTGCTGCCGCCGATGGTGGCCGGTGCCCTGCTCGTGGTGGCCTTCGCCGCCTGGGAGATGCGGGCTCCCGAGCCCATGCTGCCGCTGCAGCTGTTCCGCAGCCGGGCGTTCACGATGACCAACGTCGCCTCGCTGCTGATGTTCTTCGGGATGTTCGGCTCGATCTTCCTGCTGGCCCAGTTCCTCCAGGTCGTCCAGCACTACAGCCCGCTGCAGGCCGGGCTCCGCACGCTGCCGTGGACCGCCATGCCGGTCCTGGTCACCCCGATCGCTGGCGCGCTGTCCGACCGGATCGGAGGCCGGCCTCTCCTGGTGACCGGCCTGGCCCTGCAGGCGATCGGCCTCGGCTGGCTGGCCGCGGTCACCACTCCCACCGTGGCCTACGCCACCCTGGTGCCCGCGTTCGTCGTCTCCGGTATCGGGATGTCGCTGTTCTTCGCGCCGGTCGCCAACGTGGTGCTCGGCTCGGTGCGCCGGGACCAGGAAGGCATCGCCTCGGGTGCGAACAACGCGATCAGGGAACTCGGTGGCGTGTTCGGGATCGCGGTGCTCGGCGCGGTGTTCGCGGCGCGCGGCGGCTACACCAGCGGGGCGTCGTTCGTGGCAGGCCTGTCGCCCGCGGTCTGGGTGGGCGCTGCCGCGGTGGCGGCCGCGGCCGCTGCGGCCCTGGCCCTGCCCCGGCTGCGCAAGACCGCTGCGCTCCCCGCGGCCGCGGCGCCCGCTGCCAAGCCCGCTGCCGAGCCGGCCGCTGACCTGGAGCCGGTCCACTGACCGGGCCGGACCGCCTGCGGCGCCGGTCCCCGCGCACGCGCGGGGACCGGCGCGATCGCGTGCCCGTCGGCCAGCCTGTGCCTGATGGGCGAGCACTACACCAGCGGCGAGGTGATCCAGTTGCTGACCAACGGCTCGTTCGGCGCGTCGCACAAGCTGCCCGCCAGCACCTTCATCCAGGCCATCAGCTGCTATAAGGCCACGCTGTGCCTCGCACTCGGCGGCAACACCACCGCGTCGCCGTCCGTGCCGGACGAGCTGTTCCCGCTCAACCCGGCGACCGGAGCCGCCGGCCCTATGGCGACGATCAGCGGTTTCAGCGGCGCTGGCCTGACCTGCCTGAACGCCACTACGTGCCTGGTTTCCGGGCTCACCGGCACGGGCTCGGCCGCGAAGAACGCGGTGGTGGCCGTCGTCAAGGGCAAGCCGGGAAGCCCGCCAACTACGCGGGAAACTTCGGCCTCCGGGATGTCGCGTGCGCCAGCGCCTGCTATGCGGTCGGGGCCTCGTCGTCGGGGGCGATCGTGGACAAGGTGAAGTCCTGATCACCAGGACTATCGGGCCCAGCGACAAACACTCCGGTCCGGGCTGGAGCAAGGTTGGCCTTACCGGGCAATAGGGGATGGACCCGAGCCCGGACCCGAGAGGCCGACATGAGCGACGCAGCGCGGCAGGCGGCGGGAGCTATCGGCGCCGAGCCCGGCGCCGGCGACGATGCCGCGCTGATCGCCCGGTCGCTGGACATGCCGGAGTGTTTCGGCGTGCTGTTCGACCGGCACGCGCCTGCGATCTACCGGTACATCGTCCGGCGGCTGGGACCCGGCGCCGCGGACGACCTCGTCGTGGAGACCTTCCTGATCGCCTTCCGCATCGCGATCACCCCGTATGGCAGGACCGTCTTCGTCACCAGCAACCTTGCGAACACGGTGACCCCGATCCGCACCGCCAGCAACACCGTTCTGAAGCCAATCAAGGCCGGGAGCGCCCCGCAGGGCATCGCGATCGCCCGTATCCCGTAGCACGGCATGGTGATATCGTGATATCACCATGCCGATGAAGCCGGGAAGTACCAAGAACCTGCTGCTGCGCCTCGACCCGGACCTGGCCGAGCGGCTGCAGACCGTGGCCGAGGTCGAGGGCCGCTCGGTCTCCGACGTCGTGCGGGAGGCCATCGCCGAGCTGGTCGAGCAGCGCCGCAGCGACGAGCGCTTCCTGCGGTTGCTGGACGACAACCTCGCCCGGCACCAGAAGGCACTCGACCTGCTCAGGGACGACCAGCGGTGATCGAGCTCGACGCCGCCGACCTGGTGGTCATCGCGGGTCGCGCCCTCGGCCTCGATACCGGCCAGGTGCTCGACCTGCTCGACCCAGCCGCCGCCGAGCAGGCCCTGGCCCAGGCGCGGCCGGTCAGCGAACCAGGTTACCGGCCCATCGTGGGCGCCCCGGCAATCCTGAAGATCGCGGACACGTCCAGTACCCCGGAATTCCTGAAGATGCTGGACGTGCCGGGCAGCCCGGGCGCCCCGGCCGTCGTGGCGGCCGCCCTGCTGCATGCGCTCATGCGCCACCGGCCGTTCCAGCGCGGCAACCAGCGGGTCGCGCTGGCGGCCATGCTGCAGTTCCTGGCGGTCAACGGCTGGGATATGGATCCGGACCCGCCCGGGCCGGTCGCGGCCATGGTCGCGGAGGTTGCGGCCGGCACACCCGACGTCATGACCGTCGCCGCCTGGCTGGCGCCGAGGCTGCGGCCCATCGGCCAGGCCGCGGGCCGGGTCAGGGAAGTACCACTGCGGCAGGGAGCCGCCTTTGCCGAGCGGCTCAAGATGGCGACGATGCGGAGACAGCCCAAGGGCATGTTCCAGCGGTTCACCGACCGGGCCAGGCAGGCCATCTACCTTGCCCAGGAGGAAGCCCGGCTGCTGCGGCACGACCATGTCCGCCCCGAGCACCTGCTGCTCGGCCTGCTCTACGAGGGGGAGGGCGTCGCCGCAACGGCGCTGGAGTCGCTGGGCCTCTCGCTGGAGGACATCCGGCGGCAGGTCGGGGAGATCATCGGCCACGGCCAGCACCCCGCCGAGGGGCACCTCCCGTTCACGCCGCAGGCCAAGAAGGCGCTGGAGCTGTCGCTGCGCGAGGCGCTACAGCTAGGGCAAAGCTACATCGGCACCGAGCACGTTCTGCTGGCCCTGCTGTGCGAGAGCGAGGGGACGGCCGCCCGGGTGCTGGCCGCGGCGGGTGCCGACCACGGCCGGGTTCGTGACCGGGTGCTGCGCCTGCTGTCCAGCGGGGGCGGCCTGGCGGATCCGCACACGCGCGTGGTCCGGGTGTGCGTACCCGCCGACCTCGTGGCCGTCGCGGAGCAGCTGACCGTGGCGCGGCGGCAGAAACAGGCCGCTTTCGACGCGGGGAACCTCGACCGGGCCGCCGCGCTGCGCGACCGGGAAAAGCAACTGCGGGCCGACAAGCGACGGCTGGAGGACCAGCTGACATCCGGCATGGACGTGCAGGCCGTCATCGCTGAAAACCAGCGGGTGCACCGCGAACTCGACCGGCTGCGCGACCTGCTCCGCCAGCACGGCATCGAGCCAGACGGCGGTACCGCCCAGTCCGCCTGATGCCCTATGCCGCGGCGGGTCAGCCGCCCGTGATCTCTATGGCGCAGCGGTAGCCGCTGCGCAGAGCGCCCTCCACGTAGCCCTGGAAGTTCAGCGAAGTGTGCTCGCCGGCGAAATGCAGGTTGCCGTGCCGCCGGCCCTGGACGCCGTTGAACGCGGTGTACTGGCCGGTCTTGAGGTAGGAGTAGGCGCCGCCGGTGTGCGGATCGCCATGGGACCAGGCGTAGTAGGTCTTGCCGTTGTAGGCCTGCCGGACGCCGGGGAAGTTCCGCTCGAAACAGTCGAGGAAGTCGCGCACCATCCGCTCCGGGGCCGGCCCCTCATAGGAGGTGAGGCCGTAGCGCGGGCCGAGATTGGCGCCGACCGCCCCGCCCGGCAAGGCGATCAGGATGCCGGGCCGGCCCGGCTGGTCGACCGTGGTCTCCCAGCCGCCCTGGGCGATCGCATCGGTGTACATGTTCCCGGTCCAGTGATCGGCGTTCCAGACCCGGCTGGAGAACTGCATCTGGATTTTCGCGTCGGCGCCGAGTGGCTCCTCGCGGATGGCCTTCAGCTGCCGCGGCGGCAGGTCAATCCCGTACAGGTCAACCTCGCGCAGTTTGGTGAACGGCAGCGCGAGCACCACGTGATCGGCGTGACGCTGATGAGTGCCGGCGTCGGCGGCGAACGTGCACGTGTACCGGCCGTGACCCCGGCCGCGCACCGCCGTGAGGCGGTGGCCCAGGTGGACGGTGCCGGGCGGCAGGCGGTCGATCAGCCCGGAGATGAGCTGGTCGTTGCCGCCCCGGATGTGCCACTTCTCGTCGGTGCCCGACAGCTGCGGGCTGCCTTGGGGCTGGCGGCCGCTCGGGACGCTGTCGTACATGCCGAGCAGATAGACGAGGTTGAGCGCGGACTGCTCACTGACCGGGCCGCCGTACTCGTCGAGCAGCACGGACACGCACAGCTTGCCGAAATCGCCGTGGAGCCCACCGGGGATGTTGGCCTCGATCCACTCCGTCGCGGGCATGCGGTCCCACCGCCGTCCCCAGGCGGTGTGCTTGTTGTACAGCGTGGGCCACGGTGCCTTGCGGAACGCGGCGTCGTGGAACAGCCGCCAGCCCCACTCGTGCCAGTCCCGGTTCAGCGCCGCCTGGGGCCAGAACCGCTCGTTGAACCGGAACCGGTACGCGTTCGCGTGGGTGTGCGGGGGGTACTTCAGCATGTTGTCCAGGACGAGGCCGAGGTGGGCGGCCAGCCGCCGGGTCGCCGTGTGCTCGCTCGAGATGAACTCGGCATGCTGCTCGGCGTACTGGCCGGCGGCGAAGAAGTTCCGCAGCGTGGAGATGCGCCCGCCGGGCCGGTGGGCGTTGTACTCGTAGACCTCGCTGCGTATCCCGTGCCGCGCCCACAGCCGGTAGGCGCAGCCAAGCCCGGCGATGCCGGAGCCGATGATCAGCACCAGCCGGTCCCGGTCCGGCGGGTGCCGGGGCGGGCTCAGCCAGCCGGCCGGAACAGCCGCGGTGAGAGCGGCGGCTCCCGCGCCGCCGAGGACGGCCCGCCGGGACACGCCACCGCGCTCCCCGGCTCCGGCCACCGCGCGTTCCGCCAGCATGCCGGCTGCCTCGTCGGGTCCGCAGCCGACGCTGCGGGCGACGGCGGCTACCGCCCCCGCCTGCCGCACTGCCCGTATTGCCGGTGACGCACCCCAGTCCATGGGACCTCCCGCCGCGACCACTGCCAGCACCTACAACGCCCTTTGTGACAGAACGAAGGCTGCGCGGCAAGGGGCAGCGGGCGCCAACCGGGTTACCTGGTACCCAGTCCTGTCAAGACAGCGGCAGGGAGCGGAGCTCGGCCGCGACCTCCGCCCGGTCGCTGCCGGTGCGGATGTCCGGGCTGTCTGCGATCACGGACTGGATCGCGCTGCGGTATGACCTCGACAGCTGGGACCAGCACGCCTTCGCCAGTTCGAGTCCCTGGTATTGCTCGTTCGGTGAGCGCGGGTCCGCGATCGCGGCCAGGATGGTGGCGCCGTCGGCCAGCGAAGGATCGCCCTTCATCAGCCCGATGGCGAGGACCCGCACCTCGGGGGAGCCGTTCGCGAACAGCGTCCTGACCTCCGCGGCCTCGAACTTCTCCTGATGGGCAAGTGTCGCAGCCCGCCGCACCAGCAGGTCCTGCAGATGCGCCTTGGCGCCGTGGAACCGTGAGTCATCGAGTTCTTTGCCGGCCACGGCATAGGACTCGGCGAACCTGGCGAGATCGGTCTGGCCCAGAATGCGGGCCGCGTTCGGCGCGCCCAATTCGGCGATCTCCCGGGTGAACTGCAAGTCGGATCCGGCCGCGTTCGCCGAAAGCCGTTCGACCCGGGCAATGACGAACGGGCTGACCAGAAGCACCGCGCCGATGACCAGAAGGGTGACAATGCCAGCGCCGCTGCTGGTGTAAATGACCCGCGCCGCGGCGGCGGCCAGGAGCGCCAGCCCGACCACGCCCAGCAGCAACGTCGCCCTGCGCCGGATCATGCGCCACCTCCGCCAAAACCTGCGCGATCACTACCGGCAACTTACGGGCAAACCGCATCCCGTGCCCGCCCTTCCGGGCAGCAAGATCTCGAGATGACCGCGCCAATCCCGGCGCCCTACTTGATCCGGAGCGAACTTATCGCCTGGCCGATGAGATAGCGCCATTCGTCCCGCACCCGGGGCTTGTCCCCGGGCGGGGCCTCGGCTACGGCGAGCCCGGCGCCGCCGAGCATCCAGAACGAGAACTGGACCAGGCTGTCGAACGCCCTGCCCGCCAGGTACCCGCCGTCGACCAGATCCCGGATGAACTGCTCGACCAGCCCGTAGGAGTACTTCTTTTCGCATTCCCGCCAGCGGTGCCAGCCGAGCGCGGCCGGGCCCTCCAGCCAGACCAGCCGCCCGTAGACCGGGTCGCAGCAGTGCGCGAGGTAGGCATCCAGCGCCAGCATCGCCGCGTCCCACGGGTTCGCCGCGGTCGCGGCGGCGAGTATCTCCGTGGTCGCGCGCTCCTCCTGCAGGTCAAGCACGGCCTCGAACAGGGCCTGCTTGCTGGCGAAGTGGTGGTAGACGGCACCGCGGGTCACCCGGCTGGCGGACGCGACGTCCTCCAGTGAGGTCCCGGCGTACCCGCGCTCGGCGAACAGCACGGTGGCCTCGTCGAGCAGCGCGGCCCTGGTGGCCGCCGAGTACAGCTCGCGACGGCTCTTGACCTCGGGCATGCGCTGAGTATAGTGACAAACACTGTGTATGTGACAAGCGCCGAGTATGTGAACTCCAGCACGGCGTTCTTTCACGGCGGCGTACCGGATAGTTAAGGAGCACCCGCCTTGACCGAAACCATGCCCCCGCCGCTTTTCGATCCATTCGCACCAGGCTTTACCGACGACCCGTACCCGCAGTACGCGATCATGCGGGAGCAGGCGCCGGTGTACGAGCACCCGTTCGGGTTCTGGCTGCTCACGCACTACGAGGACGTGTCCTGGCTGCTGCGGGCCACCGGCCTGTCCGTAGAGGACGGCAACGTCGCCGCCGACAGCTTGCTGCGGCAGTTGCGCGAGGAGGTGTACGGCGACGGCGCGCCGCGCTCGGGTGCGCTGTCCATGCTCGACCGGGACCCGCCGGACCACACCAGGCTGCGCAAGCTGGTGTCCAAGGCGTTCACCCCGCGGGCCATCCAGGCGCTGCGGCCACGCATCACCGACCTGGTCGACGACATGCTCGACGCCATGGCCGCGCAGGGCCGGGTGGACCTCGTCGACGCGCTCGCGTTCCCGCTGCCGTTCAGCGTGATCGCCGAGATGCTCGGCACGCCGCCGGCCGACCACGAACGGATCCGCCAGCTGTCCGGCACCGTGGTGCGCTCGCTGGAGCCGGTCGCCGACCCCGAGCTGGTCAAGGCGATCCTGGCCGCCGACGAGGAGATGTCCCAGATGGCGGCGGAGATGATCGCCTGGAAGCGGGCCAACCCGGCGGATGACCTGCTCACCGCGCTGATCCACGCCGAGGACGACGGCGATGTACTCGACGACGACGAGCTGGTCGCGCAGACGCTGCTGCTCTACATCGCCGGGCACGAGACCACCGTCAACCTCATCGCGGGCGGGACCCTCGCGCTGCTGCGCCACCCGGCTCAGCTCGCGCTGCTGCGCGCCGACCCCGCCCTGGTGGGCAACGCCGTGGAGGAACTGCTCCGCTACGACAGCCCGGTGCAGGCGAGCCGGCGGATCACGCTGGAGCCGGTCACGGTGGACGGCACTACCATCCCCGCGGGCGCGTTCGTGCTGGCGAGCCTTGGTTCGGCCAACAGAGACCAGAGCTTCTGGGGCGCGGACGCCGACGAACTGAGGATCGACCGGGAGAACGCGCGGCAGCACGTGTCGTTCGGCGCCGGGCATCACCACTGCCTGGGCGCGTCGCTGGCCCGGCTGGAAGCCGCCATCGCGTTCGAGCACCTGATAGGCCGGTTCCCCGGCCTGGCGCTCGATGGCGACGTGGTGTGGAATGGCCGGATCAACCTGCGCGGCCCGGCCCATCTCCCGGTATCGGTGGGGTAGATTCCGGTTCCCGTGGTCGTTGTCACAATGGCGGTGACTCATGCCGGCTGAGCTCGCAGAACGCATTGACGTCGGCGTCCCGCCCGCCGATGTCTACTGGGCCGTGTCGGATGTGAAACGAATGGCGCGGTGGAGCCCCGAGTGCTTCGCCGCGCTCGTCTGGTCCCGGCGCGACGGGGCGCCCGCCCGGTTCGTCGGCCTGAACCGGCGCGGGCCGTGGGTCTGGTTCACCACCTGCCAGGTGGTGGCCGCCAGGCCCGGCGAGGAGTTCGCGTTCGACGTGACGACCTTCGGGATGCCGGTGTCGCGGTGGAGCTACCGGATGACTCCGGTCGACGGGGGCACCGAGGTGACCGAGGCCTGGCTGGACAAGCGCGGGCGCGGTGCGCACATCCTGGGGCGCGTGTTCACCGGCAAGGTCGCCCGGAAGAGGCCGCAGGCCAACCGCGAGGGCATGCGGACCACCCTGGCGCGCCTCAAGCGGGAACTCGAGGCGCCTTTGGGGTGAAACGCCGATATCGTTGAGGCCGGTCGGGGGCCGTGTTGCGGAAAGGCTGATTCCATTGAGGCGTCGCCGCATGTTCCGGCGTAGCCGCGAGGGGAGACGGCGGACCGTCGTAGCCGTGGTGGTCGCGGCCGTGCTTGTCCTCGTACTGGCCGGGGCAGGGGCCGGTTACCTGCTGCTGCGTACCCACGGCAGTCCGCAGCAGACCGCGGCCAGCTACCTGTCCGCCTGGCAGCGGGATGACTACCGGGCCATGGGCAAGGTCAGCGTGCACGTGCCGCACGGCGGCCTGGCCGCCCCCGTGGGCCAGTTCGCGTCGCAGGTCGGCGTGCGCCACCTGCACCTGGTGCTCGGGAAGGTGACCCCGGACAGCGCTGGCGCGCAGGCGCGGTTTACCGCCACGGCCGACCTGGTCAGCAACCACGTGTGGACCTACACGGGGCAGCTCCAGCTGGTCAAGCAGAACCGTGCCTGGTGGGTGAGCTGGAGCCCGTCCGCCATCTACCCGGGGCTCAAGCCGGGGGACCGCTTCGTGCTGCACGCGGTGTGGCCGGCGCGCGGCCAGATCCTCGGGACCGGGGGGGCCGTGCTCAGCTCGCCCGCGACGGTCGCGCAGTCCGGCTCCATCTCGCTGCTGACCGGCGCCATCGTGGCGGCCACCGCGGCCCAGGCCAAGGCGCTCGGGGCGCCCTACCAGAAGGGTGACCTGATCGGCGAGGGCGGGATCGAGCAGGCCTACCAGGCCCGGCTGGCGGGCCTGCCGTCGCTCACCATCCAGATCGAGGGACCGGGGAAGCACGTGGACGCGACGGCCGCGCATTTTCCCTCGGTCGCGGGACAGCCGGTGCAGACCAGCATCGACATGAGGTACCAGCTGGCCGCCTCGCACGCCGTCTCGGCCGCGTCGACGAACAAGCCGGTCGACATGGTGGTCCTCCAGCCATCCACCGGCAAGGTGCTGGCGGTGATCGAGCGGCCCGGCGGGTTCGACCGCGCGCTCTCGGGGATCTTCCCGCCCGGGTCGACGTTCAAGATCGTGACCGCCTCCGCGCTCAGCAAGAAGGGCCTGCGGCCCTCGACCAGCGTGCAGTGCCCGTCGACGGTGACGATCGACGGCCGGACGTTCCACAACTTTGACAACGAGCGCCTCGGCAGTACCAGCCTGCTGAACGCGTTCGCGGTGTCGTGCAACACCACCTTCGCGATGCTCGCCACGCAGCACCTGGACGGGTCGTCGCTGGGGTCGATGGCAAAGGCGTTTGGTTTCAACGCCAAGCCAGCCCTTGGTATCCCGGCGACGCTCGGGCATTTCACCACCCCGCATCAGCCGGTCGACATGGCGGCCGACGCGTTCGGCCAGGGAACCGACCTGGTCAACCCGCTCAGCCAGGTCACCGTGGCGGCGGCGATCCAAAACGGGACCTGGCGGCCGCCGCAGCTGGTGGTCAATCCCGCGCCCCAGCAGTCCAGCCAGCCGCGCAAGATCAGCTCGGCGATCCTCAGCGCGTTGCGCCCGATGATGCGGGCCGTGGTCACCAAGGGCACCGCCGCCGGGGTCGGCTTCCCGCCCGGCGTCTACGGGAAGACCGGCACGGCCGAGTACGGATCTGGTGCCAACCCGCCGTCGCACGCCTGGTTTATCGGCTACCGCGGGAACCTGGCCTTCGCGGTCCTCGTCCAGGGTGGTGGCGTGGGCGCCGATGCCTCGGCACCGATCGCGAACGCCTTCCTGCACAAGGTGTGACCGCCGGCCGGCAGTAATAGCGAGGTAATCCTTGCAGCACCAGTAGGCAAAAGGTACCTTTCCATCAACGCTCGCCAGCCTGGGGGCGGTATCCCCGAACGGGGGGAAGCGGGATAGGCCGTCGGCATCGCTAAACCCTTGCGCTCTGGCACCTTTCTCACCCGTGCACACCACGGCGTTCTGCCCGGCCATGAGAGGTGACCATGACTGCATTCAGGCTCGCCGCAGCCGCGCTGGCCAGCGCCCTGGCCGCGGGCATGCTGGTACTGGCGCCCACGGCGGCCAGCGCGTCGTCCAGCCAGACGTGGACCGGCGACGGAGACGGTTCGAGCTGGGGAGACGCCCAGAACTGGGCCAGCATGACGGTGCCGGAAAACGGCGACAGCGTCACCATAGGCCCCACCCCCTCGCAGTCAAGACCCTCGGTGACCGGCATGCCCGGCGGCACCGAGTTGCAGGACCTCACCCTGACCGACGCGTCGCTGTCCGGCGGGGACGTCACGGTGATGGGCGATTTCTCGTGGAGCGTCAGCCAGAGCTTCAGCACGCTCGACGCCGCGCTGACGGTGGAGGGGGACGCGTCGTTCAGCGGCGCGGGCGAACAGGACGTCCAGGCCCAGATGACGTTCGACGGCAACACCGACATCGCCGGTCCTGGCCTGGTATCCATTGAGGACTCGGGCCCGGCGATCACGAACTCGGGCACCCTGACACTGGAGCCGGGCGTGGTAGTACGGGCCGACGCGTGCTGCGTATCGCCCGATGAATTCATCAATAACGGGACGGTCGCGGTGCCGGCATCGGCGACCGCCACCGTGGCCTTCATGGGCTTCCATGACCAGGGATCGGTCTCGGTTGGGCCGGGCGGCCTGCTGGACATCGGCGGCGGGCCGGGCTCGTTCAGCTCGGGGGCCCACCTCAGCGGCGGCGGCACGCTGCAGTACGACCAGGGCGCCGCGATCACCCTCGCGTCGAATGTGTTCATCGCGGCAGGCAGCACCATGCTGCTGACCGGGAATGGGGAGTTCTTCGGGCCGGGGAGCTTCACCGGCGGTGGCAAGTTCTCGTGGACCGGCGGGACCATCGACGGCAATCTCGACCTCGCCGCGACGGTGCACACCATGATCAGCGGTACCGCCAAGAAGATCCTGATGTCGCCGGGCGGCACCCCGGCCCTGCTCGCCTTCCACGGCCCAACCACCATCCAGGGTTCTGGGCCGCTGGAAGCGTTCGCGGCGAACATGAGTACCTCCGGCGCGTTCACGGAGAAGCCCGGCGCAACGGTCGAGGCAAGTGCGTGCTGCGTGTCACCGGATGAGTTCCTCAACACCGGGACGCTGACCGTGCCGGCCTCGGGCACGGCCCACCTGGACTGGATGAATTTCAACGACCAGGGTCCTGTGTCGGTCGCCACGGGCAGCACGCTGCACGTGACGGTCGGCCCGGGCGAGTTCAGCCCTGGGGTCCACCTCAGCGGCGGCGGCACGGTTGAGTTCGACCAGAACGTCCAGATGACCCTGGCCAGCAACCTGTCGATCGCGGCGGGCACCACCCTGGTGCAGACCGGCGGGGCGACGTTCGCCGGGCCGGGGAGCTTCATCGGCAAGGGCGACTTCCAGTGGAGCGGCGGGACCATCGACGGCAACCTCGACGTCGCCAGCACCATCAACACCACGATCAGCGGAAAGGCCACCAAGAACATCACGTCGCCGACCAACACCACCCCCACCGCCGTGACCCTGCACGGCGGCACGACCCTGCAAGGGGCCGGAGAAGTCGAGCTGAGCGGGGCCACCACCCTCAGCAACCTGGGCACGCTGACGATGGGGGCCGGTACCACGGTCGGCGCGTCGGTCTGCTGCGTGAAGCCCGACCACTTCAGCAACGGCGGAACGCTCATCGTGGCCGCCGGGACCAAGACCGCAACCGCGACCAATCTGGCCTTCAGCAACAGCGGCACCGTCACGATCACCGGTGGCACGCTGTTCGTCAACAGCGTCAGCTACAAGCAGACCGCCGGGGCCACCCAGCTGGCGGGCGGGTCGCTGTCCGCGGCCCAGCCGGTCGACATCGCCGGGGGGACGCTGAGCGGGTTCGGCACCATCACCGGCTCGGTGCAGAACGCGGGCACGGTGAGCCCGAGCACCACCGGGGGCGTCCTCAAGATCTCCGGGGCCTATCAGCAGACCAAGACCGGCGTGCTCACCTCGGTGCTCACCGGTACCTCGCCGGGCACCAAGTTCGGGCAGCTCAGCGTCGGCGGTTACGGCGACGCTGGCCGGGACCCTCAAGGTCAATCCCGGTAGCGGGTTCAACCCGCACGGGAAGTCCTTCTCCGTGCTGCTCTATCACAGCCGCAGCGGCAAATTCACCACGCTGTCCGGCAGCCCCGCCTACACCGTGAGCTACGGCACCACCGCGGCCAAGGCCGTGTACCCGTGACGGCCTGTGCGGGGTTAGCGCGCGACGGCCGGGGGCTGCTGCCCGGCGGCCACCGGCACCGGTTCCGGCGCGAGCGGGAGGAGTATCTCGAACACCGAGCCGTGGCCGAGCGTGCTCCGTACCCGGACCGACCCGCCGTGGGCCTCGGCGATCGCCTGCACGATCGCCAGCCCAAGCCCGAGACCGCCGGTCTGGCGGCTCCGGTGCGGTTCGGCCCGGGCGAACCGCTGGAAGATCCGCTCCAGGTCCGTATCCGGGATGCCCGTGCCCGAGTCGGCGACCGCCAGCACCACGTGCTCGTCCTCGAGGCGGGCACTGACCTCGATGCGGTCACCCGCCGCCGTGTGCGCGACCGCGTTCTCCGCCAATGCGTCGAGGGCCACCGCGAGCCGGTCGCCGTCACCGAGGACGGTCGCCTCGGCCACCGGGCCGAGGCGCCAGCGGCGCGGCATGTGACCCCACCGGTCGAGCGCGTCAACCACCACGGATTCGGCCGTGACCGGCGTCAGGTGCAGGAAGTCGGGACCCTCCGCCGAGGCGAGCAGCAGCATCCGGGTGGACAGCCGCCGCAGCCGCATCAGCTCGTCGGCGACGACCCGCGCATCCTCGGCGACTCTGGAGTTGGCGGCCGCGCGCTCGATGAGCTCCGCGTGGCCCAGGGCGACCGTGATCGGCGTGCCGAGCTCGTGGGAGGCGTCCTGCAGGAACCGGCGCTGCTGCTTCAGCAGGCGCAGGTTCTCCTGGGACACCCGCTGGACCTCCTCCATCGCGGCGAGCCGGTCTTCGGTCGCCGCCAGCCGCCTGCGGCCGTGCCAGACCATCACCAGGAACATCAGCGCGATCAGCGGGACTTCCGCGAGGTAGTCGGCGTCTTGCTGGCCCTTGAGTACCTGAACGCCGATGATGCCGCCGGTGGCGATCGTCACCGCGGCAAGGGTCAGAATCGTGGGCTGGATCCGCCACAGCCGGAACCCGTAGATCACGGTCAGGCTCACCCAGATGGCCAGGAACGGGATGGTCTGCCAGGCGGGCAGGAAGCGCATCGCGGCCAGGTTGAGCGCGACGAACGCCACCCAGGCGATGTCCACCCAGGACGCGCGGCCCCACCGGAGGGCGTGCCTCGACCATTCCGAGGCGATCTGCCGGGGCCTCACGTGGCGGCGTTCCTGCAGTGCCGCCCCGTGGTGCAGCGGCAACCACCGGCCAGAGCGCTGCGTCGTCACAGTCCCTCACCGTCCCCAACTTGTTGTGGCAGCGTAGGCACGGTTTCCGTGCCGGGTCCGGCGCTGGCGCCCGGGGGCCCTCCCCGGGCCGCTGCCCAAGCCTCCCGCCGCTGGGCAATTCGCGTCAAATCCAGCCGGTTCCTGCCATCGTCCGCGACCCCGGAACCTGGCAGCACCTCATGAGACTTACCGGTCATGCGGAGGTGACCTGGGCTTTCCGTGGCGGAGCAGTCCGTGGCACATTTGGGGCACGACCCAGGGAGGGGCATGAAGCCCGCGCCGTTCAGCTACCACCGTGCGCGATCCGCCGACGAGGCCGTGTCGCTGCTCGCCGAGCTTGGTGACGAAGCCAAGCTGCTCGCCGGCGGGCAGAGCCTCGTGGCGATGATGAACTTCCGGCTCGCCCGCCCGGCGGCGCTGGTGGACATCAGCAGGCTCGCCGAGTTGCGGTACGTCCGCGCGGACAACGGCGGCCTGCGGATCGGTGCGCTGGCCCTGCACCGTGACCTGGAGCGGCTCGCCGACCCGGCGGTGCTGGCCGGCTTCGGAATGCTGCCGCGGGCGGCGGGTTACATCGGCCACTACGCCATCCGGGCCGCCGGAACCTTCGGCGGCAGCATCGCCCACGCGGACCCCGCCGCCGAGTGGTGCATGGCCGCGCTGCTGTTCGACGCCGAGATCGTGGCACGCGGGCCCGCCGGCGACCGGGTGGTCCCCGCCGCGGGTTTCTTCACGGGCTTCCTGGAAACCAGCCTGCGCCCGGACGAGATGATCGTGGAGGTGCGGCTGCCCGCTCCCCGGCCCGGCGCGGCGATCTGCGAGTTCGCCCGGCGGCACGGCGACTTCGCCATCGTGGCCGCGGCGGCGGCGGTGGACGTGACCGACGGTGCGTGCCGCGACGCCCGGGTGGTGCTCGGCGGGGTCGCCGGCACGGTGCAGCGTGCCGCCGCGGCCGAGGCTGCGCTGATCGGTTCCGCGGTGGACGCGGATGCGATCGCCGCGGCCGCGCGGGAGGCCGCCGCCGCAGTCGACCCGCCGGGCGACATCCACGGGTCGGCCGAGTACCGCCGCCACCTCGTCGGTGTGCTAGCGGCCCGCGCCATCGGGGAGGCGGCCGCACAGTGAAGGGGGACGGTGAAGGGGGAATGGGGAGGTGGGTGGGGGGTGGGGCGCCTGACGGCCTGGTGGGGGCCGCTCGCGCCGGAACCGCGACTGCTGGAACCACCCCCGGGCCAGCGCCTGCCGGACGGTGGATCGGTGTGCCGGTGCGGCGCACCGAGGATCCCTACCTGCTCACCGGGCGCGGCAGCTTCGTCGGCGACCTCGAGCCGGCCGGGACGCAGCACCTGGCGCTGGTGCGCAGCTACGTCGCCTCGGCCGCGATCGAGGCGATCGACACCGGGGCGGCGCTCAGCCACCCCGGCGTGACGGCCGTGCTTACCGCCGCCGACCTCGGCGGCGTGGCGCCGCTGCGCGGCATCCTGGCCCGGCCCGAGTTCGTCGCGACCGACATGCCGATCCTCGCGGCCGGCCGGGTCCGGCATGTCGGCGAGCCGGTCGCCGCGGTCCTGGCGGACTCCGCGTACCTGGCCGAGGACGCGGCCGAACTGGTGGAGGTGGCCTACCGGGAGCTGCCGGCGGTGACCAGTGCCGGGGACGCGCTCGCGGCCGGCGCGGCCGCGGTACACGACTGCGCCCCCGGCAACGTGCTGGTCGATGTCACCCCGATGTCGTCGCCCGGCCTTGACGGGATCTTCGCCTCCGCCGCCCACGTGGTCGAGGTGGCGGTGTCCACCGGGCGGATCACCGCGGCACCGATGGAGGGCCGGGCCTGCGTCGCGGCGTTCGACGAGCGCACCGGGCAGGTTGTGCTGCACACCTCGACCCAGATCCCGCACACGGTCCGGACCGCGGTCGCCGAGTCGCTGGGCATGGACGAGCACCAGGTGCGGGTGATCTCGCCCGATGTGGGCGGCGGTTTCGGCCAGAAGTGCGTGGTGGCCAGGGAGGAGGTGCTCGCCGCCGCGGTGGCCCGGCTGCTGCGGCGCACCGTCAAGTGGGTCGAGGACCGCCGGGAGAGCCTCACCTCGGGCTTCCAGGCCCGCGAGCAGTTCTACCGGGTCCGCGGCGCGTTCGACGAGGCCGGTCACGTGCTCGGTGTCGACGCCGACATCCGCTGCGACGTCGGCGCCTACTCCTGCTACCCGGTGACCTGCGGGGTCGAGGTGCTGATGGCGGCCAACGAGCTGCCCGGGCCCTACCGGGTACGCAGCTACCGCGTCCGCTCGCGCGGCATCGCCACCAACAAGACGCCGATCGCCCCGTACCGGGGGGTGAGCCGGCCGCAGACGGTCCTGGCCATGGAGCGCCTCATGGATGCGGCCGGGCGGGCCACCGGCCTGGGCGGGCTGGCGGTGCGCGACCGCAACCTCGTCGACGCGGCCGAGTTCCCGTACCGGAACGTGATGGGCACCAGCTACGACGCCGGGTCCTACCGGGAGTCGCTGGCCCGGTGCGCGGACCTGCTCGGCTACCAGGCCTGGCCGGATGTGCAGGCGCATGCCCGGGCCAGCGGGCTGCTCGCCGGGCTTGGCCTGGCCTGCTTCGTGGAGCCCACCGGGTACGGCACCGCGACGTTCGGCAAACGCAAGATGTCCATCGTGCCCGGCTACGAGCGGGCCACCGTACGGATGGACCCGAGCGGCAGCGTGATCATGATGGTGGGCACGCACTCCCACGGCCAGGGGCACGCCACCACCTATGCCCAGATCGCCGCGGATGCCCTGGGCATCGACCCGGGCCGAATCCGGCTGCGGCAGGGCGATACCGAACTCGTGCCGCACGGCTGGGGCACGTTCGCCAGCCGCTCGGTCGTGGCCGGCGGCGGGGCGGTCGCCCGCGCGGCCACCGACCTGGCCGGCCAGCTCAAGGCGATCGCGGCGCACCTGATCGAGGCCGCGCCCGCCGACGTGGAACTGGCTGGCGGCCTGGCCCGGGTGCGCGGCGACCCGGCCACTACGGTGCCGATCGCCGACCTGGCCAAGACCGCGCACCACGCCGCGCACCTGCTCCCCGACGGGATGGGCCGCGGCCTGGAGGCGACCGCGTCGTTCGACCCGGAGGGGACCTTCTCGAACGCGACCCACGGCGCGGTGGTCGAGATCTCGCCCATGACCGGCGCCATCCGCCTGGCCCGGTACGTCGTCGTCGAGGACTGCGGCGTCATCATCAACCCGATGATCGTCGACGGCCAGGTGGCCGGCGGCGTCGCGCAAGGGATAGGCGCCGCGCTGTTCGAGGAACTCGGCTTCGACGAGGCCGGCCAGCCCACCTCGGGCAGCTTCGTCGACTACCTCGTGCCGACCGCGGCGGACCTGCCGGACTTCGAGGTCCACCACCTTTGCACGCCCACGTCGCGGACGCCGACCGGCTCGAAGGGGATGGGGGAGGGCGGCACCATCGGTGCCCCGGCGGCCGTGCTGAACGCGGTCAACGATGCCCTCGCCCAGGTGGGCGCGGTCGTGGAGCGCATTCCGGTCCGCCCGGCGGACGTCCTGGCCGCGATCGCCGCCGCCCAGGACGGGCCGGGCGACGGCAGGAGGGAGAGCCGGTGACAGACGCTCATCCGATCCAGATCACGGTGAACGGCGCTCAGCACGAGCTTGCCGTCGAGCCCCGGCGCACGCTCGCCGACGTGCTGCGCCATGACCTCGGCTACACCGGTACGCACGTGGGCTGCGAGCATGGCATCTGCGGCGCCTGCACGGTGCTGGTGGACGGGCTGCCCGCGCGGTCCTGCCTGATGTTCGGGGTCCAGGCGGACGGGAGATCGGTGGAGACAGTCGAGTCGCTGGGCACACCCGAGAAGCTCGGCCCGCTGCAGCAGGCGTTCACCGACCAGCACGGCCTGCAGTGCGGTTTCTGCACGCCGGGCTTTCTGATGCTGATCACGGCGTTCCTGCGGGAGACGCCGTCACCCAGCGACGAACAGATCCGCGACGTGGTCGCGTCGAACCTGTGCCGGTGCACCGGGTACCAGGGCATCCTGCGGGCGGTGCGGGCGGCCGTGGACGCCCGCGCCAGCGGCTGATGGGCTACGTCGGCAGCCGCGTGCGGCGACTGGAGGACCCGCGGCTGCTCGCGGGCGCGGGCAGTTTCGCCGACGACGAGAGCCGGCCAGGGCAACTATGGCTGCGCGTGGTCCGCTCGCCGGTCGCGCACGCCGTGCTGAACGGCATCGATGCGTCGGAGGCGCTGGCCCTGGCCGGGGTGCGGGCCGTCCTGACCGGTGCCGACCTCAGCCTGCCCCCGATCCCGGTGCGGGTCAGCCCGGATCCCGGACAGCTGCTGCCCTACCTGCAGCCGGTGCTGGCCGCCGGCCGGGTCCGTTACGTGGGCGAGCCGGTCGCGGCCGTGGTCGCCGACGACCCGTACCTGGCCGAGGACGGCGCCGACCTCGTGACCATCGACTACGCCGAGCTTCCGCTGGCAAGCGACGCGCGCACGGCCGGCCCGGGGCCCCGCAGTTGTTTTCCATGCAGCCAAACGAGGTCGCCACGGTGACCGCGTCGTTCGGCGATGTGGCATCGGGGTTCCGTACCGCGGCGCACGTGGTGGAACTGGAAGTCACGATCGGCCGGATGACGGCCGTGCCGATCGAACCGCGCAGCCTGCTCGCCGAGTGGGACGAGACCGGTCAGTGGCTGGATGTGTGGGGCGCGACCAAGGTGCCGCACTTCAACCGGCGGGTGCTGGCCGAGGTGCTGGGCGTGCCGCTGGCCCAGATCCGGATGCACCGGTGTGACGCGGGCGGCGGGTTCGGCGTGCGCGGCGAGCTCTACCCCGAGGACATCCTCGTGGCCTACCTGGCGCGGCAACTCGGCCGGCCGGTCAAATGGACCGAAGACCGAGCCGAACATCTGGTCGCCGTCAATCACTCCCGCGACCAGGTGCACCGCATCGCCGGGGCGTTCGACCCGGCCGGGCGGCTGCTCGCGATCCGCGACGAGATCTGGCACAACAACGGCGCGTACATCCGGACGCACGGGCTGACGGTGCCCGAGCTGACCGTGAGCATGCTGCCCGGCCCGTACCGGATGGCGGGTTTCGAGGCGATCGCGCACGTGATGGTGACCAACCGGACGCCCTGCGGCACCTACCGTGCGCCGGGCCGCTACGAGGGCACGTTCGCCCGCGAGCGGATGCTCGACGCGGCCGCCGCGCAACTGGGCATCGACCCGCTGGACCTGCGCCGCCGGAACCTGCTCGGGCCCGGTGAACTGCCCTGCGACCGCTCGCTGCGGGCGCTCGGCACCGACGTCGTCCTCGACGAGGGGGACTACCCCGGGCTCCTGGACCGGACGGTGGCCGAGTCCGGGTACCGGGCCTGGGTCCGGGAGGTGACGGAACTGCGCCGGGCCTGGCCGGCTGACCGGTACCGGGGCGGCCATATTCCTGGAGAAAAGCGGCCTCGGCCCGTACGAGGTCGCGGAGGTGCTGGTCGAGGAGTCCGGCCAGATACACGTCCTGGCCGGCGGCGCCTCGCTGGGCCAGGGCATCGAGACGGTGCTGGCCCAGATAGCGGCCGACGCGCTGGGCGCCTGCCCGGACGGCATACGCGTCGCGGCCGGTGACACCGGCCTGCTTGGTGACGGGGTCGGCTCGTGGGCCAGCCGGTCGACCGTGGTCGGTGGCTCTGCGGTCCGCCGTGCGGCCGAGGCAACGGCTGACCTTGCCCGGGGCGCCGCCGCCGTGCTGCTGGGCGCCGACCCGGCGGACCTGTGCCTGGCCGACGGCCGCGTGACCGTTGCCACGCCCGGTCGCGCCGCCGGGTCGGTCAGCCTCGGCGAGATCGCCGCGGCGCTCGCTGGCCCGCCACCCGGGCTGGACCTGCCACCCGGCCCGCTCGGTGCCCGGCGGGAGTTCACGGTGGACCACATGACCTATCCCTACGGGGTGCACCTCGCGCAGGTGGAGATCGACCCCGGTACCGGCGGCGTCACGGTACTGCGCTACTTCATCGGTTACGAGATCGGCCGGGCCATCAATCCGGCCACCGTGGAGGGGCAGCTGGTAGGCGGGGCGCTGCAGGGCATCGGCGGTGCGCTATTCGAAGAGGTGGCGTACGGCCCCGATGGGCAGCCGCTCACCGCGAGCCTCATCGACTACCTGGTGCCGTTCGCCGGGGAGGCGCCCGAGATCGGCACGCTGGTGACCGAGGATCACCCGTCCGCGTCGAACCCGCTGGGCGCCAAGGGCGCGGGAGAAGGCGGGATCGCCGCCGCCGGGGCGGCCATCGCCAGCGCCGTGGGCGACGCGCTGGGGATGCCCGGCGCGCCCGTACGGCTGCCACTCACCCCGGAACGGGTCTGTGCCCTGATCGCGGCGGCCTCAGGTACCGTCTGAGCCGATGCTGCGGGTCAGGACGCTGGGACGTGGTCGCGCCAGGAGTGCTGGGGGACGAAGCCGAGCGCCTCCCTGGCCCGGCCGGTGGCCAGCAGCGAGCCGAACTCGCCCACGTCACGCTTGAGCGGGACGCCAGGGAAGACCTCCTTGAGCAGGCTCTGCGACGACCGGTTCATCACCGTGTCCGCCGCGGCGATGATGTAGCTGGTGCTGCCTTCGACGTCCGCCTCCAGCGCGAGCCTGCCGGCCGTGGCCGCATCCCGTTCGTCGATGTAGCCCCACAGGTTCCACTTCCGCAGCGACGGGTCCGGCCAGACCGAAGGGAACTGCTCGTACTCGGCGGGGCCCAGGATGTTGGAGAACCGCAGCGCAATAAACGGCACGCCGGACCACTCGGCGATCTGGGTGGCCACGGTCTCGCTGGCCACCTTCGACAGCGCGTAGGTGGTCGTTGGCACCGGGTAGTGGTCCTCGTCCACCGGGGCGTACCGCGGCGGGTTGTCGAACGGCAGGCCCAGCGTGGTCTCGCTGGACGCCCAGACGACCCGTTGCAGATGGATCTCCGCCGCGGCCAGGAACACGTTGAAGTTCATGGTCATGTTGGCGTTGAAGGTGACCGCCGGGGTGTGGATCCCCGGTGCCGGGATGTTGGCCAGGTGAACGACGGCGTCGGTGCCCGCCAGCACTTCCACTGCCTGGCCATGGTCGGTCAGGTCCGCCAGCAGCAGCGGAGCGCCCAGATCCTGCGGCGGCTTCACCCGGTCGGTGGCCACCACGTCGTATCCGTGGGCGAGGAGCTCGGCGACGGTAACCCGGCCGGCCCGGCCGCTGGCCCCGGTGACGCATACTCGCTTGGTCATAGGGCCAAGGATGGCACGGGCGGCCGCCGGGTCAGCGCGGAGCATCACGGGTCAGCCATGTCTCGCTTGTCGCGGGGCTCGTGCTAGAACGGGTCGCGGAACAATGGCCTGGCGCCGGCTGGCAGCAGCGGTTGCCGGGCGCGGCACCGGTGCCGCCGTACCTCGTCGCGCGATGCCGTCGGCGATAACAAGGGGAGCCGAACATGCTGGAGTCCAGCGAGGTGGTTGCCTTCGTCGCGGCGGCCGACCTGACCCGTGCGCGGGGGTTCTACGAGGGCAAGCTCGGCCTGCCCGTGGTCGAGCAGAACGACTTCGCGTGCGTCTTCGATGCGAACGGCACGATGTTGCGGGTCACGGCGGTCGGTTCTGTCTCGCCCGCCGGGTACACCGTTCTTGGCTGGCGGGTCGCCGACATCGAGGGCACCGTCCGGGGGCTCACGGCGCAGGGCGTCGAGTTCCGGCGCTACGAGGGGATGGACCAGGACGAGCACGGCATCTGGACCACGCCGGGCGGCGAGAAGGTAGCGTGGTTCACCGATCCCGACGGCAACACGCTGTCGGTCACTCAATTCCATTCGGCCACCTTCGGGGAACGTGCAGGCCGGGCCGCTGCGCCGTGATCGTGGCGGCCGTCAGAAGTCTCGGTCGGTCCGCCCCACTGCGATTGGCACGACGGCAGAGCGGCGATGATGGAGTCATGACCGGCCGCACCCGGCAACCCGGGCGGCGCGCAATGCGGTCCAGCGGCGGAGCGGTGCCATGAGCATCGGCGAGACCCTGGCGCAGGCACGCCGCTGGTCCGGTCTTTCGGTCACCGAGGTCAGCCAGCGGACCCGGATCAGGGAGACCCTGGTCAAGGACATCGAGCGCGATGACTACTCGGCGTGCGGCGGTGACTTCTACGCCCGCGGGCACATCCGCGCGATCGCGCGGGTGGTCGGGGCCGATCCCGAGGCGCTGATCGAGGAGTACGACGCGATCGATCGCGCGCCGAACGCGCAGCTGGCGGACACCGTCCCCCAGCCGGTCATGCCGGTCCGGGCCCGTGGCTGGCCGGAGCCGCCCACCAGGCCAGCGGACGACATTTCCCCAAACGTCCGGCCGGTCGGCACGGATGGCTGGCCGCAGCGGGAGGAGCCCGCCGGGCCACCAGACGACGATTCCCCGGACGTCCGGCTGGCCGGGGCGGATGGCTGGCCGCAGCGGGAGGAGCCCGCCGGGCCAGCGGATGACCCGTCCCCGAATGTGCGGCTGGCCGGATCGCGTGGCTGGCCGCAGCCGGACGAGCCTGCCGGGCCGACGGATGACCTGTCCTCGAACGTCCGGCTGGCCGGATCGCGCGGCTGGCCGCAGCGGGAGCCGCCCACCAGGCCGGTGGATGATGCTTTTCAGGAGGTCAGGCTCATCGGGGCGGGCAGCTGGCAGCAGGAGCCGCCTACGGCGCCAGCGGCCGATCCCCCCGGGCCGGGCCGGCCCCGCCGCCCAGGGTCCCCGGGCGGCAGCAGACGCCGCCGGTCAGCCCGGCCAGGGACGTTCCGTACCAGTACGGGCCGGGCGGACAGCGCAGACGGACGCAGCGGAACTGGCCTGTGCTGTTCGGGCTGGTGCTCCTCGTGGTGCTCGGCTTCCTCGGGTACTACTTCGTCGCCGGCTCGGGCAAGTCCCCGGCCAGCCCGGCCGGGAACCAGCCGGCCGGGGGCGGGGCAACCCCATCGTCGCAGGCCGGTGGCGCCGCGGCGAACCCCGCTCACGCGGTGGTCGTCCACCTCACCGCCGTCCGGCCCGTCTCGGTCGTGTTCACCGCGCCCAGCGGCAAGACCCTGTTCCGCTCGACCATCGCCGCCGGAGCGTCAAAGAAGTGGACGTTCCGGCACGACGTGACCATGCGGCTGACCAACCCCAAGGACGCCAAACTGGTCGTCAACGGCAAAAACCCTCTGCTACCCGGCTCGGCGGCGCCGGTCACGCTCGCCCTCAGCCCGGGCCATCAGGCGGTCGTTGCCAACCCGGCGTCAACGCCCACTCCCGCCGGGACGCCCAGGCCGGCTGTGCCGCTGACCGACTCCGTGCTCACCCCGGCCAGCGCCACGTCGTTCGGCACCTCCGGGCCCGGTCAAGGCGACAACCAGCAGCTTGCTTCCATGGCGATCGACGGCAGCCGCGGCACGGCCTGGAACACCGACTGGTACACCAGCGCCCGCTTCGGGAACCTGTACCCGGGCACCGGCTTGCTCCTGGATATGGGTAAAACGGTGACGATCACTGGCGCCCAGATCAGCCTCGGCAACGCACCCGGCGCCGGCTTCCAGCTGCGGGTGGGCCCCGCTCCGACGCTGGCTGACCTACCGCCCGCCGCGCATGCCGCGGGCGCCTCCGGCACGGTCCGGCTGCGGCTCACCACCCCCGCCCATGGGCGTTATGTGCTCATCTGGTTCACCAGGCTGCCGCTGAACGCCGGCGGCAACTTCGAGGCGAGCGTGTACAACGTCAGGCTGGAGGGCCGGACGTGACCGGGCTGAACCATGTTTGAGCGGTTCACCGACCGGGCGCGGCGGGTTGTGGTCCTGGCGCAAGAAGAGGCCAGGATGCTGGACCACAACTACATCGGCACCGAACACCTGCTGCTCGGCCTGATCCACGAGGGCGAGGGCGTCGCCGCCAGGGCGCTTGAAACGATGGGAGTCAGCCTGGAGGCCGTACGCCAGCAGGTCGAGACGATCATCGGCCGGGGGGACGAGGCGCCGAGCGGGCATATCCCCTTCACTCCCCGGGCGAAGCGGGTGCTGGAGCTGTCGCTGCGGGAATCCGGCCAGCTTGGTCACAACTACATCGGCACCGAGCACATCCTGCTCGGCCTGATCCGCGAGGGCGAAGGCGTGGCCGCCCAGGTGCTGGTGAAACTGGGCGCGGACCTGAATCGGGTGCGGCAGGTGGTGGTCCAGCTACTTCACGGGCACAGCGCAGAGAACAGACCCAAACCGCGCGGCATGCGCGCCGCAGTGATCGAGGATGTTGTCGCCCGGCTCGACTCGATGGACGGCCGGCTGGCCGCGATCGAGCGGTGGGTGGGCATGGGACCCGACGTGCACGACCTCGATCAGGAAATCGCCGGGTTGCGCCGCGACAAGGAAGCCGCGATCGAGTCCCAGGACTTCGAGAAGGCAGCCACCCTTCGCGACGCGGAGGTACGGCTGCTCGCGGACAAGGCCAGGAGGGAGAAGAGCTGGACGGGGGGCATCGAAGGCCGCCCTTCCCTGGCCGAGGACCTTGCCGGGCTCAGCGCCGAACTGGACCGGCTCCGCGGCGTGATGCGGGAGCGCGGCATCGAGCCGGGGGACGACGCCGCATAGCGCATGACCCAGCCAGAACGCGGGCCCGGCGGGACTGCGCGCGCTGGGATGGGCCGCCGGGTCAGCCCAGGACGCTCGGCTGATCGATCACCCACAGCCAGGTGCCATCAGGCTGGCGCCTGGCGACCTCGACGGTGGCGTTGCCGGCGCGGGTGGTCGAGGTGATCGCGATGTCACCGTTGCGGATCGCGGGCCGGATCTCCCCGTCAAAACGCGGCCTGCCCACCAGCAATTCTTCGTACACCACCCGGATCGCCGCCGAGCCGGCTACCACCCGGCCCGGCGGGAAGGCCAGCACCGCGTCCGGTTCGTACAAGGCAACCAGCCCGTCCACGTCACCGGCGTTCGCCCGCCGCAGGAAGAGCCGGTCCAGATCCTCCGGCTCCAGCGCCCGCTCCGGACCGTGCCCGTCAGCCAACGTCCGCTCCTTCCGTGACGGTGCCCTGCCGCAACTATCGTCCTGCCCACTGACAATCGGCTGCCCGCACCTGTCACCATGGGTCCGGTAACGAACGTGGCGGTGCCTGGGAGGAGCGACGAACAGCGCAGGCGGTCAAGGCAAGAGTGATTCCACAGCGCCCGGCGGTGGGACCGAGCCGGACGCCCGGTTCACGCTCGCCAACGAGCGCACCTTCCTGGCCTGGAACCGGACCGCGCTCGCCCTGGTGGTGGCCGGCCTGGGCATCGTTCAGCTGCTGCCGCCGTTTCCCGGGGTGCCGTGGGGCCGTCACGCGCTGGGTGTGCCGCTGATCGTGCTGGGTGCGGGCGTGTCGGTGACCGCGTACGTGGAATGGCGGCGAACGCAGGCGGCCCTGCGTCACGGTACGCCGCTGCCGCGGTCGGTGCTGCCCCAGTTGCTGGCCGGGACCATCACCGGCGTGGCGGTCCTGGCCGCGGCGGTCCTGCTGGTCTCGGCGGTCCGGTAGCGATGCCGCCGGTATCGCCCGATGATCCCGAGGACGTGGACCCCGGCCTAGCCGGGGAGCGAACCAGGCTGGCCTGGGCGCGGACCTCGATCGCCTTCGCGGCCGTCGGCGCGGCGATGCTCAGGAGAGAGCTGATCCCCGGCCTGATCGTGCTGGCCACGACCCCGCTGATCTGGGCCGTGGGGAGTTTCGCCAGCCACCTGCCGCGCGGGCGGCCCCGGCCGGGGCGGTTGCTGGTGGTGACCGTGACGGTCACCCTGGTGGCGGCACTGGCCGTGGTCGCCGCGTTCCTCGGCCACGGTCCAGCCAGCCTCCGCCAGCTACTGCACGTCTAGGCCCGGCCCCGCGACGCTGGGGTGGCGGAACTTGACGGGGCGGTGATGCGTTGGAGTGCGGGCGGCGGGAGCGATGAGTTTCTGGCGGCCGGTTCGTCATACCGGCTGAATGTCAGGGGCGGCCGGTACCGTCGCAACTGGGACGGCAGGGCGTTTTTTCGTTCGCAGGTACGGGAGCGCTGCAGGTAGGGTTCGGGGCGCCCGGACGTTGCTGGGCAGCCAGCCTGCTCAGGAGGATGTGTGTCACAGTCACAAATCAGCTCAGAGCCCGCGATTCTGGTCGAGGGCCTCACCAAGTCGTTCGGGGAAGTACGCGCGCTACGCGGTATCGACCTGTCGGTGCCGAACGGGACGGTGCTCGGTGTCCTCGGGCCGAACGGCGCCGGCAAGACGACCGCCGTCCGGATCCTGACGACTCTGCTGCTTCCCGACGCCGGGCGGGCCCTGGTCGACGGCCATGACGTGGTGCGGGAAGCCGCCGCGGTCCGCCGCTCGATCGGCCTGGCCGGGCAGTCGGCGGCCATTCAGGAGGAGCTCACCGGCCGGGAGAACCTCGAGCTCATCGGGCGGCTCTACCACCTGAGCAAGTCCTACTCCCGCAGCCGCGCGGCCGAGTTGCTCGAACAGTTCGACCTGGTCGATGCCGCCGACCGGTCGGCCAAGGGCTTCTCCGGTGGCATGCAGCGCCGCCTGGACCTGGCCGCGAGCCTGGTCGGCCACCCCAAGGTCCTGTTCCTGGACGAGCCCACCACCGGCCTGGACCCGCGGTCGCGGCTGGGCATGTGGGACATCATCCGGTCGCTGCGGGCCGGCGGCACGACGCTGCTGCTCACCACGCAGTACCTCGACGAGGCCGACGAACTGGCCGACGAGATCGTGGTCATTGATCACGGCCTGGTCATCGCGGCCGGCACATCCGAGCAGCTGAAGGACCGGGTCGGCGGGGACGTGCTGGAGTTCACCGTGCCCGACCGGACCCGGTTCAGCGATGCCGCCACGGCGATCTCGAAGATCGGCGAGAGCGAGCCACACGTAGACAGGGAGACCGGAGTGATCAGCACGGGAGTCGGGGGCCGCGGCTCGGAAGCACTCATCGAGGCGGTGCGCATCCTGGATGGTGCCGCGATCGAGACGCACGGCCTGGCGCTGCGCCGTCCCTCGCTCGATGACGTGTTCCTCGCCCTGACCGGGCACGCGGCCGAGGAGGACGGTCAGCCTGGTAAGCGCCGCCGCGGCCGCCGGAAAGCCGACAGCCAGCAAGGCGGCAAGGACACCGCGAAGGCCGCATCATGAGTGCGGTCGCCGCGGCACCGGCCCGGCCGTCGGGCGGACCCAGCCTGGTCACCCAGGCCCGCTGGGCGGTCAGCGACTCGCTCATGATCGCCAAGCGGAACCTGCTCGTCTGGATGCGCGTTCCCGCCTACCTGGTGTTCACCGTGATCCAGCCGGTGATGTTCGTGCTGCTGTTCGTCTACGTCTTCGGCGGCGCGATCCACATCCCTGGCACTAGCTACGTCAACTTCCTGATGCCGGGGATCATCGCGCAGACCGCGGCGTTCGCGTCGTTCGCCACGGCCATCGCGCTGGCCCAGGAGCTGAAGAAGGGCGTGATCGACCGGCTGCGGTCGATGCCGATGGCCCGCTCGGCGGTTCTCACCGGCCGGCTCGCTGCTGACACGGTCCGGTTGCTGGTGACGATCCTGATCATCGTGGGCGTGGGTTACCTGGTCGGGTTCCGGTTCCTGAACGGCTTTGGCCCGGCCGTGGCCATGGTCGTGCTGGCCACCGTGTTCGGGGTGGCGATCTGCACCATCGCCGCCTTTACCGGGCTCGCCATCGGAGACGAGGAGTCGGTGCAGGCGTTCGGGCTGATCTGGCTGTTCCCGCTTACGTTCGTCAGCTCGGCCTTCGTGCCGATCGCGACCATGCCCGGCTGGCTCCAGGCGTTCGCCAACCACCAGCCGGTCACCTACGTGGTCGACGCGATGCGCGCGCTGGCCCTCGGTGGCCCGCTAGCGGAGAGCCTGTGGAAGAGCATCGCGTGGCTGGCCGGCATCTTCATCGTGTTCATCCCGCTCGCCGTCCGCGCCTACCGGCGTGCGGCCTGAGCAGACGGCACGTCAGCGGTGGGCGGCCGCGGCGGCCGATCCTGCTCGCCGCCGCCTGGCGGCTTCGCGGCGGCCCGCAGTGCTAGCCCGGGGGGACGACCCCCCGGAGCCCCCCGCTGCCTCCGATGTCGGCAGATTGCGTCGGCTTGGTTGCCCGGCGGGTGCGGTAGGCGGCGACGTTGGTGCGGTTGGCGCAGGAAACGCTGCAGAACCGCCGGGACCGGTTCTTGGACAGGTCGATGTGCACGCCGTCGCAGTGGGCGGCGGCACAGCGCCGGAGGCGGTCCAGCTGCCCGGAGCGGATGACGTCGGTGAATGCCATCGCCGCCTCGACGGCCATCCGGTCGGCCAGCGGCGCGTCCGGGGGCGTGGCGTGCAGGTGATAGTCCCAGTGGTCGTGCTTGACCAGCTGCGGCAGGGCGTTCGTCTCGCGCAGCAGGGCGTTCACGATCTCGGCGGCCTCGTCCTTGCCGGCGTCCCACAGCCGCTCGAGCCGGGGGCGTAGCTGCCGGACCGCGTCGAGCTCGGCCTGGTCATGCGCGCGGCTCCCGGTCCACCCCCACGCCGCGATGAACTCATCGAGGGCCGCAACGTCGGGGAGCAGTTCCTCGCCGCCGCGACCGGTGTTGACCAGCGCCGCCGCATTGGCCAGCGCCACCTCGGTGTCATGGGCAAAAAGCACCTTGACTCCTTTCGTGCCGCCCGGATAGTGTCGCTACCCGTGGGCCGTGTCACTAGCGTAGCTCACTTTTACCACTTACAAAGGAGTAGCGGTGACCTCAGCGTGGACCCGTGCCACCCGGCCGGCTCCGGGCCGCGCTGGCCTGGCACTCGCGGCGCTGTCGGCCGCGACCTTCGGCACCTCGGGCGCGTTCGCCTCGGCGCTGATCGGCGCCGGGTGGAGCCCGGCCGCCGCCGTGCTCGCCCGGCTCATGACGGCGGCGCTCATGCTGACCATCCCCGCCGTGATCCAGCTGCGCGGCCGGTGGGCCTCGCTGCGCCGGAGCGCGGGCAAGGTTGCCGCCTACGGGCTGATCGCGGTCGCTGGCTGCCAGTTCTTCTATTTCAACGCCATCGCGAGGATGCCGGTGGGCGTTGCCCTGCTACTGGAGTACCTGGGCGTGGTGCTGGTGGTCGGCTGGCTGTGGCTGCGGCACGGCCAGCGGCCCCAGCGGCTCACCATCGCCGGGGGAGTGGTGGCGATCGCCGGGCTGGTGATGGTGCTCAACATCGGCGGCTCAGCCCATATCAATCCGCTCGGGGTGATGTGGGGACTTCTGGCCGCGGCCGGCCTGGCGGCCTACTTCGTGCTCTCGGCCGCCGATGAGGATCCCCTGCCGCCGATCGTCATGGCCTGGGCCGCCATGTGCCTCGGTGCGGTGGCCCTGGCCGTGCTCGGCTGGACCGGACTGTTGCCGGTGACCGCCACCGCTGGCACTGTGCACTTCCTCGGCCACCGGGTCAGCTGGGTCGTACCGGTGCTGGGGCTGGCGCTGCTCGCCTCGGTTTTCGGCTACGTCGCCGGCATCGGTGCCGCCCGCCGGCTCGGCGCCAAGCTCGCGTCGTTCATCGGCCTGGCCGAGGTACTGTTCGCGATCCTGTTCGCCTGGCTGCTGCTCGGCCAGCTGCCGTCGCCCGTCCAGTTCCTCGGCGGCGCGTTCATCCTGGCCGGAGTCACGCTCGTCCGTGTCGACGAGCTGCGCCCTGCGCCCGGACCGGCCAAGCCGGGCGCCAGGTCCCAGGATCGCGTGCCTGAGCTGGCCGGACGAGGCCGCGGAAGGGACTGACAATTCGGTATGCTGACAGGGAAGGGGAGTAGTCCTTCGTCGGCTGGCCGACATACCGGCGCGTTGTTGCGCCCGGCCACCGGGCCACGGTGTGTGGTGGACGAGACCTTCGGCTGTTGAGTAACGCCCGGCCGAAGATGCCTCCCCGATCCTCGGCCGCTGAGGAGCGACCGAAGGAAGCTGCATGCCATACCTCGCCGTGATCGCGATCGCGTTCACGCTGACGTTCCTGGCTGAGCTTCCCGACAAGTCGATGTTCGCCTCGCTGGTACTGGGCACCCGGTACCGGCCGTCCTGGGTCTGGGTGGGCGTCGCTTCCGCGTTCACGGTGCACATGGGCATCGCCGTCACCGCGGGCCAGCTGCTGGCCCTGCTCCCCGACCGCGTGGTGGAGGCCGTGGTGGCTGGGCTGTTCGTGGCCGGCGCGGTCTACCTATGGGTGACCAGCCGGCGGCCCGAACATCGCGAGGAAGTGGATGCGGCGCGCCAGGGTGCCCGCACAGCATCGTTCTGGCGGGTCGCCGGGACCAGCTTCATGGTGGTGTTCCTCGCCGAATGGGGGGACATCACCCAGGTCACCGCCGCGAACCTGGCCGCGAGGTATGACCCGCTGCTGGTCTTCGCCGGAGGAACCCTGGGCTTGTGGACGGTCGCCGCCGTCGCGGTCAGCATCGGCGCCAAGAGCCTCGACCTGATACCCATGGCCTGGGTCCGCCGGATCACCGCGGCGATCCTGCTCGCCCTGGGCGTCTACACGGCCGTGGTGGCGATCACCGGCTAACGCGGACTGGTTTACCGGGCCTGGAGGACTATCGCCTTCAGCTCGCTGCGGCTGAGGGCGATGGGGTTGCCCTGCATGCTGCTCGAGGCGGCGGCTTTGGCGGCGATATCGTCGGCGTGCTCCGGCCCGATCCCGAACGTGGCCAGTCCGGGTATTCGGAGCAGATCGATCGTTTCGCGGATCCACGCGACGCCGTACTCAATGGACGCGGTGGGCCGCCCGGTCAGCAACCGGGCAACCTCCGCATACCGCCCCAGGGCCGGGTCGCCTGGGTCCACCGAGCGCAGCGCGCGCACGTTTGCTTCGACGACCGGCGCCAGCAGCGCGGCGCAGGCCACACCGTGCGGCACGGTGTGGCCTGCGCCGCCGCCGACAACGCCCGCCAGGCCGTGCACGGCACCAAGCTTCGCGTTGGCCAGGGCCATGCCGCCCAGCAGGCTGCACGTGGCCATATCCGTTCGCGCGCCGAGGTCGCCGCCGTCGGCGTAGGCGGCGCGCAGGCCGCACGCCGCGCGGCGCAACCCCTCGGCGGCCAGGCCGTCGGTCAGCGGGTTCGCCCGGATGGACACGAACGGCTCCAGGCACTGAGTGAGCGCGTCCAGCCCGCTGGCGGCGGTGACCGCGGGCGGGCACGACAGGGTAAGCCGGGGGTCGACCAGGGCGACCCGGGGGAGCATCAGCGGGCTGCGCAGGCTTGCCTTGAGCCCGTGTTCTGGTGAGGTGAGCACGGCGTTGGCGGTCACCTCCGCCCCGGTGCCCGCGGTGGTAGGCACCGCGACGCAGGGCACCGCGGGCCGGGTGATCTTCTGGCCGGACCCGACGACTTCCAGGTAGTCGAGCGGGTCACCGCCGTTGCCCAGCAGGATGGCCACGGCCTTGCCCAGATCGATGACGCTGCCGCCGCCGATCGCGGCAACAACGTCGGCGCCATGCTCGCGGGCGGCCGCGGCACCCGCCCGGGCCAGGTCGATCGTGGGCTCGCCGGGCACCGCAAACATCGCGGCCGGCAGGTCCAGGCTGGCCAGCAGGTCAGCGTGGCGGCCGGGATTCGCGCCGGTACACACCAGTACCCGGGATCCGAGACCGGCGAGCAGGCCCGGCAGCTCGGCCGCCCGGCCCGGGCCCGCCACGATGCGGGCGGCGGTGGCGAACTCGAACGCCGTCACGGTGAGCCGCTCACCCAGCCGTCCCCGTCCGCCGGGAAGATCACCGAGAACTTGGTGGAGGCCCGGGGCTCGGCCATCATCCCGGCAACGCTGTCGCGCCACGTGGCATAGTGCGGGGTCAGCTTGTGCGCCGCACTGGCCTCGGCGTCCCGGTAGACCTCGACCAGGACGACGTGCGCCGGGTCGTCCTGATCCTGGATCACATCGAAACGCAGCACGCCCGGCTCGGTGAGCGACGCCCGCGCGTTGACCCGCGTGGCGGCCAGGAAGTCCGCGACCCGTTCGGGCCGGACGCGGGCGTGTACATGAACGGCAAGCATGTGCTCATCCTGCTACACGCCGCTCGCCGCACAACGCGCGCGGACCCGCCTTGCTGGGAGGAGGACGGGTCCGCGCGCTTCGGGATGGCACCGGTGCGGTTCGCCACGTGGCGCTACGGCACGAACGTGACCCCGTCGAGCGAGGTGAAGCACTGGGCGTTGGCGAAGGTTCCGCCCTCGGCTTCCACGCTCGCCACACCGCAGGGTGATATGTCCAGGCGGCCATTGGTTGCGTTGCACAGATCCACCGGGATGAAGACGTTCTTGCTGGGACGGAAGGCGGCCGGCAGGGTGAAGGCAACCGCGCTGGTGCCGTTCGCGATCGCGCCCTTGAAGTGGACGATCCCGCTGGTGCTCAGCACCGCGGGCTGGGCGGTGCCGAAGGGAGCGCCGGTCCAGCCATTCACGAGTGTGAGCGGGGTGAGGGCGGCCGCCTGTGCCGACGCGGTACCGGAGGACCCCAGGGGAAGCGCGAACGCTATGGCGCTCAGCGCGCATACGGCTGCCTGACCTAATCTTTTCACTCCACTGCCTCCTGAACGCCCTCGCCCACGCCGCGGCGCAAGCCTGGATCGAAGAGTTGGCCCGAGGAGGCCCCAGCCATGTCGTCCGGCTTCCCCCGGCCCCCGCTGGTCAGGTTTTACCATGGCTATATATAAGCGTCAACGAGGCATTACCCTGCGGATTTGAGCGGCGCGGGTCGGCGTAGGCTCGGGCGGCATGTCCTCCGATGAGCGATGGCTCGCTGCCACGTGGCCGTTCGTCCGGTCCTGGTTGCCGGCTTCGCCGGCTGAGGTGGTGGAGCTCGGGTGCGGGCCGCTGGGCGGGTTCGTACCGATGCTGCGTACTGCTGGATATAGCGCGGTGGGCGTCGATCCCGGGGCGCCCGGCGGACCCGGGTACCACCAGGCCGAATTCGAACGGTATGAGCTGCCCCAACCGGTCGACGCGATCGTGGCATGCACGTCGCTTCACCACGTCGGCGACCTCGGTGAGGTGCTGGACCTGGTGGCGGCGGCGCTGGTTCCTGGCGGGGTGGTCGTGGTTGTGGAGTGGGCGAGGGAGCGATTCGACGAAGCAACGGCCCGGTGGTGCTTCGACCGGGTACCCGCGCCAGCCGATGATGATAACTGGCTGCAGCGGCGCCGCGACGATTGGCACGCTTCGGGCCTGACCTGGGATGGTTACTGCCGGAACTGGGCGGCCGACGAGGGCCTGCACGCTGGCGCGGATATCGTGCGCGAGCTTGATGCCCGGTTCGGCCGGCAGTGGCTCGGCCGTGGGCCATACTTCTTCGCCGACTTGGCCGGCGTCAGCGAAAGCGACGAGCAGGCGGCGATCGACGCCGGGCAGGTTCAGGCCGGCCGAATCGAGTACGTGGGGCGGGCTGGCCGCTAGGGCTGCTGGAAGTAGGGCCGGGTCCAGACCCGGATCCGTATGTTGTGCTTGACCCTGGCGATGTACTGCTGGGCCTCCGGGGTGAGCCAGCGCCCGGCCTTCCAGCGCCCGACGCAGCCCCAGACGTTCCCGGCCTTGTAGGTGCCGACGTGAGGCACGGTGTTGAGCCAGGTCTCATAGCCGTCGTAACAGGAGCGCCAGACCGCGTACGCGGTATCCGCGTTCATCGCCGTGGACGTCGCGATGGCGGGCCAGCTGGCCGGCTCGAAGGGGTACCTGTTCTGCAGGATTCCCCAGCTCTGCGGGCACAGGCCGGGCATGCCGTCGACACCAGGACCGTGGCCGGGCGCACAACCGCTGGTCTGCCAGTCGCCCAGGGTGGTCTGCCGCCACCAGCTTTCCACGGCCGCCTGAGCGAAGACGATGTCCTGGCTGATGCCCCATTTGCAGGCGGCCCAGCGCAGGATCTCCGCCGTCGTGCCGGTGAAGTTCCCGTTGATCCGGGGCGCGATCAGCTGGTCCGCCTGCGGCTCGTCGGAGGCGAAGAACCCGCTGCCGACATGCTGGCCCTTGGTCTGGTTGTAGGGGGCGTTCACGCCCTTGTTCTCGGCGATCGGCCGGGCCCGCACCCACCTGGCGCACTGGGCGCCGGACGGCAGCGTGGTCCCCGGCGGCAGCGTGCGGAAGTAGGCCGGCGGCTTGCCCGAGTGCCCATAGGGCGCGGTCAGCGATGTTGTGGTGGCCGATCCGCATCCCGTCATCGCCAGAGCGAGTGCGAGCATGGCCATCGCGGCGCGCCGCGCCGGGGTGGACCTGCGTGGCTGGCTCCGGGACGGTCGCATGACCAGCATCTACTCCAGCCGGACGACCGTGTCAAATGTGCCCGCCGGTGTCCGGCGCGCTGTTATCCGGGCGGCGGGCGGTTCAGATCAGCAGGACTATCTTGCCGAGCAGATGGCCCCGGGCGAGGCGGCGGTAGGCGTCCTGCACCTGGCTGAGCGGGAAGGTCGCGGTCACCGGGACCTCCAGTTCCCCGGCCGCGATCAGGGCTGCCAGCTCGGCGAGCACGTCAGCGCTGGCGCCGGCGGCGTTGCCCGCGGCCTTGACGCCGTACTTCTCCACCGCTTGGAAGTTCGCGATGGTGTCGATGCGGGACGGCTCGACGCCAAGCTCCAGCGCAAGCTGCACGTAGCCCGCGCCGAACGTGTCGATGAACGCATCGACCTTGTTGGTCGCCTGCCGGATCCGGTCGGCGACTCCATCGCCGTAGCTGACCGGAACCACCCCGTGCGCGGTGAGCCAGGCGTGGTTGGCCTCGCTGGCCAGCCCGATCACGGTGGCCCCGGCGCGCTTGGCCAGCTCGACCGCGATCGAGCCGACCCCGCCCGCTGCTCCCGACACCACCACGGTGTCGCCCTGGGTCAGTTCCACGGCCCGGACCGCCGCGTAGGCGGTGGCCCCGGCAACGAACAGTGCGCCCGCTACCTCCCACGGCACCGCCGGCGGCTTGGCCGTCAGGTTCTCCGCCTCGACGATCGCGTACTCGGCCTGGCTGGCCCGGTTGTCGGTAAAGCCGATGACCTCGTCCCCGGCCGAGAAACCGGTCACCCTGGGGCCGGTCTCGGCGACGATCCCGGCCAGGTCACTGCCCTGTCCCGACGGGAACGTGGCGGGCCAGCGGGCATGCAGCAGGCCATCCCGGATCTTGGCCTCGCCCGGGTTGATGCCGGCCGCCTTGACCTGGACCAGTACCTGCCCCGGTCCCGGTATCGGGCGCGGCACGTCCACCACCTTGAGGACCTCGACCCCGCCGTACTCGTCGAACCGCACTGCCTTCACCGCACGACCTCCGTCTTCGGCTACCCGCGACTTCTGTCCCGAGCGGTCGGTGTTAACCATCGCCCGCCGCCCGTTATGCCAGCGCAGGCGATTTCACACAATCAGCCCGGGGCGATTTCACATAAACCGTCGCTATGGTGAGCGCGTGGACGAGCTGGCCGACTCCAGCGGCTTGGTGCATGACCAGGAAGGGTTGCGCCGGCGCCTGGCGGCCGACGGGTACCTGTTCTTCCGCGGCCTGCTGCCCACGGACCAGATCCGGGCCGCCGGTGCGGCCGTGTCGGAGCGGTTGCGTTCCGGCGGCTGGGTCGATGACCAGGGCAAGCCGTCCACCGTAGCCCGGGCGGTCAACCCCAGGGAGGCCCTCACCGACCTGGCCTTCCGCGCGGCGGTGACCAGCGCGGCGTTCAACCGGATCCCGTACCTGCCGCCGTTGCGCTCGGTTGTCCGGCGCCTTCTCGGGCCGGACGCGTTCTCGTACCCGGCGAAGGTGCTGCGCGCTGTCTACCCGGAGAATCCGGGCACCCGGCCGCGCGGCCGGTACATCCACTACGACTACGCCGTGTCCGGGGTGCAGGACATGCTGACGAGCTGGATCCCGCTGGTAGACATCCCCGCCCGGCTGGGTGGGCTGGCGGTGCAGCCCGGCGGGCATCTCGGCCCGCCTCAGCCGCCGCGCCCGCTGAGCCGGGACGAGCCAGGCTGGGCTACCGCGCCCTACCGGCCGGGCGACGTGATCATCTTTCACTGCCTCACCCCGCACGCGGCCCTGCCGAACACCGGTTCGGTGCTCCGGCTGTCCGGCGACTTCCGCTGGCAACTGGCGGACCGGTCTGCCCCCACCGAGATGATCCTCGGGCCAGCCAGCCGGTCGCGGCTCAGCCCGGTCAGCCGGCCGCCCGAGCTGTTCAGCAGGCTGTTCCAGCATCAGCGGTGGTGGGAGCCCGTTCCCGCCGGGCTCACCCTGGTTCCCCGGGCCGAGATGGCCGCCGCCCCGCCGCAGCCGTCCGGGTTCTTCGCCCTCCACCCCGGCTGGCGCCACTGGCAGCCCCCGCCCGCCGTCGTGCACTGACCCCAGGCGCGCCACGCGGTGCCTCCACGCGGTGCCTCCACGGGGTCTCCACCGGCCCACCACGCGGCCTCCACGCCCGGTTGATGACCTGCGATGACGGCTGCACCGCGGGGGCGTGCAACGGAGGGGGGCGGCGGATGCCACGACCGGTCGTGCTGGCAATCGATGACGATGTCGGGGTCACCCGCGCGCTCAGCGACGATCTCAGCCGGCGCTTCGGCGAAGACTTCCGCGTGATCGGGGAGCCGTCGGCCATTGCGGGATTGTCCATCCTGCGTGACCTGGCCAGCTCAAGCGATCCCGTGGCGCTGCTCATCGCCGACCACGACATGGCGGAGATGTCCGGCGTCGATTTCCTGGCCCGGGCACACGACATGCACCCGCTGGCCAAGCGGGTGCTCCTGGTCGAACGCGACTACTCGGCGGACAGCCCGGTCGTCCGGGCCATGACGCTCGGCCAGGCCGACTATCACCTCACCAAGCCGTGGCTGCTCGAGCAGGATCTGTACCGCCAGATCAGCGGGTTCCTGGCCGAATGGGCCAAAGACCAGGAAGTCGGCTTCGAATTGTTCTGCGTCATCGGGCGGCTCAAGGACCGCGGCACGAGCGAGCTACGGGAGTTGCTTGCCCGGTTCAATGTGCCGTTCCGGTTCCACGACGCCGACAGCGAGCAGGGCCGCTGCCTGCTCCACGACAACGGCTTGGACGCGTCGCGGCTGCCGGTCATGATCCGGCACGACAACTACACGATGATCGAGCCGGGGCTTGCCGAGATCATCGCGTCGGTCGGCGGGAGCGTCGTCAGCGACGTGGACAGCTGCGATGTCGTCATCGTCGGTGCCGGGCCGGCCGGGCTTACCGCCGCCGTGTACGCGGCCTCCGAAGGCCTTCAGACGGTTGTGCTGGAAGAGACCGTTTCCGGCGGCCAGGCGGGCAACAGCCCGATGATCCGGAACTATCCGGGCTTCCCCCATGGGGTCAGCGGAGGTGAGCTCACCCGCATGACCTGCGAGCAGGCCTGGATGTTCGGCGCACACCTGGTGTTCTCCCAGCCCGCCGCCGGCGTGACCTGCCGGGGCAGCGAGCGCATCGTGCACCTCGCCCACGGCGGCGACATCTCGGCCAGGGCGGTCATCGTCGCGACGGGCATCGCCTGGCGCCGTCTCGGCGTGCCGTCCCTGGAGGCGCTGATCGGCTCCGGTGTTTTCTACGGCGCGGCCGGGGCCGAGATGCGGGCGATGGAAGGCCGCGACGTGTTCGTCGTGGGAGCCGGGAACTCGGCCGGCCAGACCGCGCTGCACCTGGCCCGGTACGCCAGGCAGGTGACGATGCTGGTACGCGGGGAGAACCTGGCCCGTTCGATCTCGGACTACCTGATCCGCGAGGTCGAAGCCACCGCCAACATCGCGGTGCGGCTGCGCACTCAGGTCACCGATGGCCACGGCCAGGACCAGTTGGACGGCCTCACCCTGCACGACGCGCGGCACGGCCGGACGGAGCAGGTCCCGGCGGCCGCGCTGTTCGTCCTGATCGGCGGGGAGCCGCGCACTCAATGGCTGCCCGAAACGATCCAGCGTCAGGACGGCTTCATCGTGACCGGCCGCGACGTCGTCCGGGACGGATCGCACCCGTCGCGGTGGCCGCTGGACCGCGCACCACTCCCGCTCGAGACATCCATGCCCGGCGTCTTTGCCGCGGGAGATGCCCGCTGCCGCTCGATCAAGCGCGTCGCTTCCGCCGTTGGCGACGGTGCGACAGTTGTACGCCTCACGCACGAGTACCTGACCGCCGGGGAACCGCTGGTAACGATTACCTGATCGCAGCCCTGAGCGCTCGCTGGTCTCGCCCTTGACGCATAACTGCGCGGCCATCACGCCCGCGATGTGCGATGTAGTTTGTGGCGGATCCTGTTGGTCAAGCGCCGGGACGGCACGATGTAGTAGATGGCGATGGCCAGATACCCGATGACCGCGACGATGGGGTAGAACAGCCCGGCGACGATCAGGACCACATAGCCACCCAGGCCGGGGGTGAGGCGCTGGGTCAGCAACTGGATCTCCTCGTCGTCCGCGTCGGGCCGGACGAGTTGCCGGCTGACCGCGTAGCGCCAGAGGGCGAGCAGGAGCGTCGAGGTCAAGACGAGGGCGGCACCGTAGAACGTGACCGCGACGCGTTCCAGGGTGTCCTCGCCGATGAACTCCGCGAACAGCCTGGTGGGGAACGGGAGAAACGCCACGAATAGCAGCAGCAGCAGGTTGAGGCGCACGAACGTGGCATCGGCGTGGTCGAGGTATTCGGTGATCGCGTTGTGCCCGAGCCATATCGCGCCGATGGTCGAGAAGCTGGCCACGTAGGCCACGTACGAGGGCCAGAGGTCCCCGACCGAGCGCAGCAGGTGCTTGCTGGCGCCGGCCGGCAGCGCGATGTCCAGGACCAGCAGGGTGATCGCGATGGCGAACACTCCGTCGCTGAACGCCTCAAGCCGTCCGGTGCCAAACCCGCGCCGCAGTGGCGGTTGCGGCGGCTCCCCGTTGGTCACCGTCCGACTGTAACGCTGCCGGTCACGCCATGTCCGGTGCCGGCTCACCGGCCGCCGGGTCGCTCAGGAGGCGAGGACCTTGGCCTTCTCGCGCTCGAACTCATCGGCGGAGATGACTCCCCGGTCGCGCAGGTCAGCGAGCTTGGCCAGCTGGTCCGCCGTGGTCGCTGAACTTGCGGTCTCCTGGACGTAGCTGCGGAATTCCTTCTCCTGCTGCTGCGCCTGCGCCTCCGCCCGCTCGTGCATCGAGCTACCGCGGACGATCAGGTAGACCAGCACTCCGATCAGCGGGATGAACAGCACGAACAGGAACCACAGCGCCTTGCCCCAGCCGGACAGGTCGCGGCTGCGGAAGATGTCGATGAAGATGGTGATCAGGATCCAGAACCAGATCACCCACAGGAAGATCTCGAAAATCGTCCAGAACGCACCCAGCAATGGGTACGAATAACCGCTCGCGAGCAACACGGTGTCTCCTTGGCAGGAAGGGCGCTAACCAGGCGCCGCGGGTGTCACGGCGGATCATCCTACGCTGATAGGTGCCCGCACCTCACCCGGCGCGGGTGATCACAGAAGATAAAACCAGCACCATGACCGTCCGGTCGCCGGATGAGCCGGGCCCGGTGGGCCGGTGCGCTCACCGGACCTCGTAGCGCAGGTGGACCGCTCCTTCGCCCTGGATGGTCTCGATGCAGCGCAGATCCACCTGGCCGGTGCCGAACAGGGGGATGCCGCGGCCGAGCAGCACCGGAGTGACGTGCAGCACGACCTCGTCCACCGGCCCGGCGGCCAGCGCCTGCTGGGCGATGCTGACCCCGCCCGCCAGCAGCACATCCTTGCCGTTCGCCACGGCTCGGGCCTGCTCGACGGCGGCCTTGATGCCGTCGGTCACGAACGTGTAGCTGGTGCCGCCGCTCTTGTCTATCCGCTCCTGGCCGCGATTGGTCACCACGAACACGGGGGCGTGGAACGGCGGGTTCTCGCCCCAGTTCTCGTAGCCGTAGTCGAACATCGTCCGCCCGACGATCTGCGGACCGAACCGGGCGAAGTTCCGGCCCACACCCGGGAGTCCACCGAATCCTCGCCGCCCTCCTGGCCCTGCTGCTCGCGCCAGCTGCGCAACGGGAACACCCAGCCCAGGACACTGGTGAAGACCGCCATGCCGTCCCCGTCGACCTCGAAGCTCCGCCAGTCCCGGCCGGCGGACTCGGGGACCTCAGGGCCCGCTATGCCGTCCAGTGACATCGACATGCCCACAACTACCTTGGTCATCTCCGTACCTCTCTCGGCTGCGGACGCTACGTTGCGTCCGTCTGGCTCTGGGTCGGAGCGCCCCCGAGGTTCTCTACATCCGCGGTGAACTTATTTCGGCTCAAGTCTCTCGGCTCAAGTCGGGTAGGGCTCGGGGTCCGGCTCATCGCCTCCCGGAAGGTGGTCCCTCTCCCGCCGTCCCCGCTGCCCGGCAAGCATCGAGGCCGCCGTCGGCGAATACCCCCTCGAAGGAATCAAGAAAGACGACGTCGGCAAGGAACTCGGCTACTTCCTCAACAACGCCCCCCGCATGCGCTACCGCTGGTTCCGCTCACGCGGCCTGTTCGCCGGGTCCGGCGTCGTTGAGGCCAGCTGCAAGACCATCGTCGGGCAAAGACTCAAGCAGGCAGGCATGCGCTGGACCGTCGCAGGAGCCGGCGCCATCATCGCCCTGCGCTGCAAAGAGGCCAGCAGCCAGCGGGAAGCCATCTGCCTCCACCGTCACAACCAGGCAGGAGCCGCCTGATCTGCCCCTGCCCGAAGGTGATTACCTTGGAGCAGGGCCCCTCCGTCCAGCGGCGATAAGCTAGCCCCATGGGCAACCAGGTGAAAGCGGCGAAGACGCACACCTGGCGCCTGCCGCGTAGCACCGCGCGTTACCAGGCTGTTGCTGCCTGCGCCCGGTGTCCTGGCCCGGGCGGCTGGTCCGGGGGAGTCATGTCGCCGGTGCGGGCGGTTGGGTCAGTGCGGTGATGCACGCGGTGAGCAGGCGCCGCATCTGATCTTGTTCGCTGGTGTCCAGGTTGGCGAGCATGTCTTGCTCGACGCGGCGGACCGCGGCGCTGGCTACGGTGAGCTGGCGGCGCCCGCGGGCGGTCAGCTCGGCCGGCAGGGCCCGGCAGGCGGGTGCGCGTGCTGGGCGGGTGATGAGTCCCTGGCGTTGGAGGGCTTGCAGGAGCACGTTCATCGACTGCCGGGTGACGAAGGCGCCGCGGGCAAGCTCGGAGTTCGACAGGCCCGGCCGCTGGGCGAGCAGTTCCAGGCAGGCGTAGTGGGTGATCGTCATGCCCAGCGGCCTCAGCACGGCCTCCAGGGCGGAGTGCAGGGCGCTCGCGGCCGCCTTCAGCAGGTACCCCAGTGATGTGTCCAGCTCGATTCCGGGCCCGCCTTGACTCATGTCAGTAGTCTGACATACAGTGCGGTGTGTCAGAAGACTGACATACTATGAGGAGGCAGGGATCGTGGCCGTCACCGGACCCGACTTCATTTCACTGCAGGTGCGCGACCTGGAGCGGTCCGCCGCTTTCTACGAGCGGTACCTGGGGCTGAAGCGCTCCGGCGCAGGACCGCCGCACGCCGTCGTGTTCGGCACCACGCCGATCGCGTTCGCCGTCCGCGACGTCGTCGCGGGCACCGGCCTGGACGCGGTCGCGCAGCCGGGGCAGGGAATAGCGCTGTGGCTGCACGCCCCCGACGCGCAGGACATCCACGACGCCCTCGCCGCCGCCGGCACGACGATCATCTCAGCGCCCGTCGACGGGCCGTTCGGCCGCACTTTCACGTTCGCCGACCCCGACGGCTACCAGGTGACCCTCCACGACCGCGGCTGAGCCGGGCGTCCCGGCCTTCAGCGCGGCAGGCGCCCTGAGCGGGCTTCTCACAGCGGCAGGCCAGCCGCCCGGGTGCGGCCGGGGCCGCCTTCCAAGCAGCCGCAGAGTTGCGTGTTTTCATCTGACGCGTAGCCGGGCAAGGCTGAGAAAACGAGCGGGAGGGCCCGTCAGTCGTCGTGACCGCCCCGGCGGCCCGCCGGGCGTGCGCCCAGCCGAGTGAGCTGGTGACCACGGCGGACAGGTCAACGGGGCGGCCCGGGCGAATGAGGCGGCGATCTTCAGGAACGACGTGAACGACGCCGTCGCGCACGCGGCCAGGCGACAAGCCGTTCACGCTGACCGTCATTCGCCCCTCCTGACCTGCCTTAGCTTCTTATTTAACCTGCTGGCCGTTCAGCCTGGACGCCGAGACATCACAGACCCCGTCGATCCCGGCCATCGGCCAACTGGCCGACTGTTTCCGCCCGTGTGCGAACAACCCGGTTCGCAATGATCTTGGTTACCTGCAAATCTGTCGCACACCCGGCGGGAAGGCTCGGATGGTTAGGTGATGAGCCGGTAGCTGGCAGAGCCATCAGCGGCTTGGCCGTGAGGTGCTGCCAGCGCAGCTGACGGCCCGGATGGTAGTGCCGGGACCGGTCTTCATCCGGGCGGCCCGTGCCTGCGGGCGGCTTATGGCGCGAGCGCCGCGAACGAGCGCAGCCCGCTGTCGAGGAGCCGGGCGGCGCGGCGGACGTCGGCGGTCACCAGGTCGCGGACCTGCGCCGGTGGGCGCATGCTGCCTAGGTGCTTGCGCAGGCTGTTGGCCTGGACATGCCAGAGCCCGAGCAGGGCCCGGGCCGCGATCTGTGGCTCGGGGTCGTCGGCGCCCATCGCGGCCCGGCCGGCCAGGATCTGGGTGGCCACGGACACGAACTGGTCCATCATGTCGGCCTGGTAGGCCCGCAGCGAGGGCGTGGCGCGGATCAGGTCGCCGAAACGCAGCATCGTCTGGGCGGCCTGGCCGGGGTCGTCCTGCCCGGCGAGCCAGCCCGCCAGGCCGGCCAGTTCGCGGTCCAGGATCTGCAGCGCCGCGTCGACCGGCGGGATCGCCGGGTCGGCCAGCCCGTCCCGCAGCGACGCCACCGTGGCCTCCAGCCGGTCCAGGACGAGGGACTCCTTGGTGGGGAAGTAGTTGAAGACCGTCTTCTCCGACACCCCGCACGCCTCGGCGACCTCGGCCACGCGCACCGCGCCGAAACCGCGGTCCAGGAACATCCGCGTGGCGGTGTCGGACAGCTGCTGGCGCATCAAGCGCTTCTTGCGCTCGCGCAGCCCTTCGGGCGGCGCGGCCACGCCGGCCTCCGCCGTCCAGTCCAGTACTTGCCGGTCCATGGGCGTAGTCTACTGCCACAGAATTTATTCTGTTACACTACTTTTCTAGTCACAGAAAAGTCTGACCGGCAAGGCCCGCCCACCCCAGGAGCTTCCATGACCGACATCCACATCGTGTGCGACTACCCACATCCGCCCGCCAAGGTCTGGCGGGCGGTCACCGACCCGGAGCTGATCCCGCTGTGGACCGCGACCGGGCTGGGGGCCCGGCCGGTCGGCTTCGTGCCCGTGCCCGGCACCCGGTTCCAGCTCGCCGCCAAGCCGGTACCGGGCTGGCGCGGCATCATCGACTGCGAGGTCCTCGAAGTACGCGAGCCGTCCCTGCTGCGGTACTCCTGGACCGACGACGGCACGACCACCTGCGTCTCCTACCGGATCGAGCCTCGTGACGGTGGGACGCGGTTCACCTACGACCACACCGGGTTCACCGGCGTGGGCGGATTCATCCTCGCCAAGCTGCTGGGCTCGGTCCGCAAGAAGATGCTCACCACAGGCCTCCCCGCCGTCCTGGATGACCTCGACGAGACCGGCGCGCTCCGCGCCACCAGCACGCTGCGGGCCAAGCCCCTCGGCTGACAACCCCCGGCCGCTGGCCGGCGAACCCTGCCTCCGGCGCGGGCATGATCGCCAGGCCAGGCGCGAGGCCGGTGCCGCCCGTCACCTCCTCATTGCTCGCGGACGCCCAGCCGTGCCGCCCGGGCCAGCAGGTAGCGGCGTTCCGGGATGCTGGTGGTCCGCCGGGCGGCCTCCCGGTAGCTGGCCACCGCCCCGGGGGAGTCGCCGGCCATCTCCAGCAGGTGCGCCCTGGTGGCGTGCAGCCGGTGGTGGTCCGCCAGCCGCCGGTCGGACTCCAGCGTGGCGAGCAGGTCCAGGCCCGCATCCGGCCCGGCCACCATCGCCACGGCGACGGCCCGGTTGAGGCTGACCATCGGGCCGGGAGCCAGTTGCTCCAGCAGTTCGTACAGTGCCAGGATCTGCGGCCAGTCGGTGGCGTCCATAGCCGGGGCCTCGTCATGGACGGCTGCGATCGCGGCCTGCACCTGGTAGGGGCCCACCTCGCCGAGCGGGAGCACTGAGCTGATCAATGCCACCCCCTCGGCGACGAGCGCGTGATCCCACTTGCTCCGGTCCTGCTGATCCAGGGCGACCAGGCTGCCGTCCGGGCCGGTCCTGGCGCCGCGCCGGGCCTCGGTCAGCAGCATCAGCGCGAGCAGGCCGGTGATCTCCGGATCCTGGGGCAGCAGCCGGTGCAGCCAGCGGGTGAGCCGGATCGCCTCGCCGGACAGCTCCGGCGCGGTGAGCCCGGCGCCGGCCGTGGCCGTGTACCCCTCGTTGAAGATCAGGTAGAGGACGTGCAACACGATCCGCAGCCGCTGTGGGCGCTCGGCCGGGCCCGGCAGCTCGAACCGGGCACCGCTGGCCGTGATGGCCTGCTTGGCCCGGCTGATCCGCTGGGCCATGGTCGCCTCAGGGACCAGGAACGCGGCGGCGATCTGCGCCGTGCTCAGCCCGCCGGCCGCGCGCAAGGTCAGCGCGACCTGGCTCGGCTCCGACAGCGCCGGGTGGCAGCACAAGAACAGCAGGGTCAGGCTGTCGTCGCGGTCCAGGCCCTCGTCCCGGTCCGGGCCGGGCACCGGCGGCTGTTCCAGCGGAGCGCTGGCAGCGGCGTGATCCTGCTCCCGGCGCCGCCGGGCATGCTCGCTGCGGACCTCGTCGATCAGGCGGCGGGACGCGACCGTGACCAGCCAGCCCTTCGGGCTCTCCGGCACGCCACGGGCCGGCCAGGAGGCCACCGCCTCCAGCATCGCCTCCTGGACCGCGTCCTCGCAGGCACCGAACTCGCCGTACCGGCGCACCAGCGCCCCGAGCACCTGGGGCGCAAGCTCGCGCAGCAACTCCCCGATGTCCGGCGCGCCCGGCGCGCCGGGCGCGCCGGTCACTGGTCGGCGGCGGACTCGTGCAGGATCGGCCACAGCTCGACCGGATCGGCGTCCGCGAACGGCATGTCCGCCGCGATCTGCTCCGCCCGCTCCTCGCTCTCGCAGTCCAGCAGCCAGAAGCTCGCCAGGTACTCCTTGGTCTCCAGGTAGGGCCCGTCGGTGACGGCGGGCAGCCCGTCCTGGCGGCGAACCAGCTTCGCCCGGGCCGCGTCGGCCAGGCCGTACGAGCCAAGCAGTTCCCCGGTCTCCCGGTACTTCATATTGAACGCCTCCTGCCTGGCGATCGCGTCCGGCCAGGCATCCGGGGGCATCGACTCCCACTTCTCCCGGTTGCCGTAGATCATCAGCAGGTACTTCACCGCGTCCCTCCCGGTCTTCCGGCTGCGTACGACCCGCTCCGGGGATGGAGCGTCGTCAGGGGTCACGCAACCGGATCAGGTTCATGGCTACCAGGCTGAGGACGATCTGGTCGTGCTGGCTGAGCAACTCAGCGCGGGTGCGGACCAGGCCGCGGTCTGGCTTGGACACCGACTGCCGGGTTTCGGCGATCGTTGTCCGCAGCCGCAGCAGGTCGCCGGGACGCACCGGGGTAGGCCAGCGCAGCTCGTCCACGCCCGGGGAGGCCAGGCTGGCGACCCGGGAGAGGTAATGGTCAACGATCAGGCGCATCGCGATGCTGGCGGTGTGCCAGCCGCTGGCGATAAGCCCGCCGAAAGGCCCGCTGTCGGCGAACCGGGCGTCCACGTGGATCGGCTGGGGGTCGAACCGCTCGGCGAAAGCGATGATCTCCGCCTCGGTCACGCTGGCGTAGCCGTACTCATACACCGCACCGGCCGCGTAGTCCTCGAAGTAGCGGTCCGCGACGCCCACCGCGAAGTCGTCCTCGCTCAGCGTGCGCGTTGTGCCGTCGTGCCCGGTGGTCTCCGCCATTGCCGTCCCGGCCTCCCTTGGGTTCACGCCAGCCCACTCTGCCAGGCCCGGGCGTTCGAGGGCTCGGCGGGATGATGTGTGCAGGCAGGCGCATCACGTGCGGAGGGCAGATGGACGGCACAGGAGTGGGGGAGACGGTGGCGGGGGGACCGTGGCCGGCGGGAGCTGCCTGGATCGACGGCCGCTACTGCCCGATCGAGGAGGCGAAGATCTCGGTCCTGGACCTGGGTGTCACCCGCTCGGATTGCACGTATGACGTGGTTCATGTCTGGCGCGGGCGGTTCTACCGGCTGGATGCCCATCTGGACCGGTTCGGCGCCAGCATGGCCCGGCTCCGGCTGGACCCGGGCTGCGACCGGGCCGGGATCGAGGCCATCGTGCACGGGTGTGTCCGCCACGCGGGCCTGCGCGACGCCTACGTGTCGATGACCTGTACCCGCGGCCGGCTGGCGCCCGGCAGCCGGGACCTGCGCACCGCCCGGTGCACCTTCTACTGCTACGCGGTTCCGTTCGTCTGGATCAGCACACCGGAGCAGCAGGCCGCGGGCGCGAGCCTGTGGATCAGCGAGATGACCCGCATCCCGCCGGACAGCGTAAATCCGTTGATCAAGAACTATCACTGGCTCGACCTGGACGTGGCCCTGCTGGACGCCTATGACCACGATGCCCAGCTGGTAGTGCTGCGCGACGCGTCCGGTGCCATTACCGAGGGGCCGGGGTACAACGTGTTCGGCTACGTGGATGGGCGGTGGCTGACCCCGGTCAGCGGCACGCTGGCAGGCATCACCCGCCGGTCGGTGATCGAGCTCGCCACCGAGGCGGGGGAGGCGGTGCAGGAGGGACGGCTGACCGCCGATGCCCTGCGCCGGGCAGCCGAGGTGCTGATCACCTCCACGGCCGGCGGGATCATGCCGGTGACCCGCATCGATGGCCGAGCCGATCGGGGCCGGCGCGCCCGGGCCCCGGACCACGCTGCTGCGCGAGCGGTACTGGGCCCGCCACGAGGATCCCCGGTTCACCACCCCCGTTCGGTACGACCCGGAGTGACACGTGTCGCTGGTGCTAGGACTGTCACCGTGGCGCGATGCAAACATTGCGAATCACACGCCCTGCGGCGCCGCCGTCCGGCCTGGCAGCTCGTTTGCGCCGATACCGCGGTGTACGCGGCACTCGCGTTCGGCGCCGCCTGGTGCATGCCGCCGGCCCTGCGCGGCGAGGCGGGCAGCTGGCTGTTCATCCTCGTGACCAGCCAGGTCGTTACGCCAATCTGGTTCGCTCCGCGGGCAACTTCGGTGCCGCTGGCGGTCACGCCTGGAGTTGCCTTCGCCGCCGGTACCGCGCTGGCCCCGGCGACCGTCCTGGTCACCGGGAACCCCCGGGGCGCGTCGCTGGTCCTGACCTTTGAGCGGCCGCCGTCAGCCGGGTGGGACGTGGCCGGGCCGGAGCAGGCGTTGCGGGCGGAAGCGGAGTGGCGGGCGGTGCTGGAGGCCGAGGGCACCGGGCCGGGCTGCCTGGAGGTCCACTGGCGGACGGTGGTACCGGTATGACCGGGAGTGGCGTCACTGGGCGGGTCGACGTGGCCGTCGTGGATGATCATCCGGTTATCCTGGACGGCATCACCGGCTGGGTCGCCGTGCCGGACAGCGGCATCAGGGTGGTCGCCACCGCGCCGACGGTGGACGCCGTGCTCGCCGGGGAGGGGCGCCGCGCGCATGTGGTCCTGCTCGACCTGGATCTCGGCGACGGGACCACGGCCGAGCGGAACGTTGCCACGATTCGCGCCGCCGGTCCCGCGGTCCTGGTGCTGTCCGCGTCGGGCCGGCCAGCGGCGGTCAGGGACGCGATCCGCGCCGGAGCGGGCGGTTACGTTCTGAAGAACGAGGAAGCCGCGGAACTGCGGGCGGCCATTCTGGCCGTTGCGGCCGGAAAGGACTGGGTATCGCCCCGGCTGGCCTACATCTTCGCCACCGATGACGCACCGGACCGGCCGGCGCTGAGCGCGCAAGAAACGCGTACGCTGCGGCTTTACGCCACTGGCATGCCAATGAAGTCAGTAGCCGGGCGCTTGAGCATTAGTGAAGAGACTGCCAAGCAGTACGTGCGGCGGGTCCGGCAGAAGTACGCACAGGCAAACCGAGCGGCCCCCACGAAACTGGACCTATACTACAGAGCCGTCGAGGACGGGCATCTCCTCTCTCCCCCTGGCTACGGATCCCCCCCCACGTAGGCAGGGGCACAGGAGACACCCGTCCTCGGCTCATTTCGTTCTGCCGAGATAATAAACGGGTCATGACCTGCGTGTCATGACCCCATCTCGGGGGTCATGACACGGCACCCGGTCAGGCGCCTGAGGCCGAGTCGATGCGGCGCAGTTCGGCGTCGCTGCGCTCGATCGCCGTCTGTTCCGCGGCGACGTCGAGGTTACGGGTCAGCAACAGGTAGGCCACGAAGGTCACCACCGCGCCCACGATCCAGGAGATGTCCACGCTGTTCAGATCGCTGGCCAGCGGGCCGGTGTAGTAGCTCTTCAGCGTGACCAGGTTGAGCAGCACCATGAACGGGATCTCGGCGGCGAAGCCGATGCCGTAGGCGATGAGACCGCGATACGACCACACGCCGTAGATCCCGTTGGGCTTGAAGATGTCGATGATCGAGTAGTGGCCGCGGCGGACGAAGAAGAAGTCGGTCAGGTTGATCACGGTCCACGGCACCAGCAGGTAGAGCATGAGCGTCAGCACGGTGTCCACGACGCCGGTGTCGGTGGCGGTGATCGACTTGGCGATCACGAACCAGATCACAGTCAGGACCACGATCGTGATCACCCGGGCGGTGCGGGTTGGCTTTACTTTGCGGAACGCGTCCACCCCGGCCAGTGTCGTCAGCATGGCGCCGTAGGCGTTCATGCCCATGGTCGCGGCCAGCGCGACGGCCGACAGGAAGCCGGTCACCCCGCCGAGGTGGGTGATCACGTTGTTGCCGGCCGTCTGGAGGCCGACCAGGCCGTCGGTCGCGCCGAGGCGGATGGCGAGCCAGGCTCCGAGGGCGATCAGCCAGATCGCCGGTGTTGCGGCGCCGGCGAACACGTAGCCGATGATCTTGCCTCGTGGGGTGTTGCGCGGCAGGTAGCGCGAGTAGTCGGAAACGTAGCCCGCGTACGTGATGTTGTAGGCCGCCGCGGCGGAGAGCTGGGCCATGAAACCGGTCCAGTTGAACCCGTAGACGGTGTGGCTGACCACGCCTCCCGCCTGGCCGGCGAACACGCCGATGGTGATGATGGCCACCAGCGGGAGCAGGATGAACAGGATCCAGCGGAACACGCGGTGCACCCAGTCGTAGCCGTAGATCGCCAGCAGCGCGGCACCGACGGTGACCACGATCGCGACGACGTTGGCGTTCCAGCCGAACGCCCCGTGCAGGCCCTGCGCCAGCAGCACCTGGTCGGCCACGTTGAAGGCCATGTACGTGAACACCATGGCGAACAGCGCGACGATGACGCCCCGGTAGCCGAACTGGGCCCGCGACTGGATCATCTGCGGCAGGCCGAGCGTGGGCCCCTGGGTCGCGTGCAGGGCCATGAACGTCGTGCCGACCAGGATCCCGACCGTGCCGGCGACGATCGTCCAGGCGAGGGACAGGCCGAACGCTGGCCCGATGAAGCCGATCGGGATCGTGAAGTACTGGAAGTTACCCAGGAACCACAGTGGTGCCTGGTGCCAGACCTTGCCGTGCCGCTCGGTATCCGGGACCCAGTCGATCGAGCGCGTCTCGATGCCCTGGATGCCGGCCGTCCGCGTGCGTACCGGCGCCTCGTCCTTAGTAGCCACGGCAAGCTCTTCTCTTGCTTGAAGAATGTGACCTGCGGTTAATAACGCAACGGTGGGGGACGCGGCGCCAGCGAGTCAATAGTGTGCTGCACAGAATCAGAAGGGCCTGTTGTGACTGAACACAAAGGTCACTGGCCTGACAGCGTCGCGGCCGCGCGCAGCGCGAGCCACGTTTCGGCCAGCGCTTCGGTCGAGGCCAGGGAACGCCCGGTGATCTGCTCGAACCGGCGCACCCGGTAGAGCAGCGTGTTCGGGTGAATGTGCAGTGCCTGGGCGGCCTTGTCGGTCTGGCGGTCATGCTCGAGCCAGGTGCGGATCGTCGGCAGCAGATCCCCGCCGTGCGCATCGTCGTAGTCGATGACGGCGCGGAGCACGTCGTCTACCAGGGCCTGGAGATCCGCCGACTCGCTGGTCAGCCAGCGTCCCGTCCGGTCGTCGCCGTAACTGACCGCCGCCCGGCCCGATTCGATGGCGCGGGTGATGGCCCACTGGGCCTCGCGCCTGGCGACCCGCAGCGACGCACCGGCGCGGAACGGCAGGCTGGTTCCGACGACCGTGTCGCCGTCGGCCAGCGCGGCCCGCGCCGCCCGGTCGTCGGGGATCAGCACATACAGTTCCCCCTCCTGCCGCAGCACGAGCTGGGGGAACCCGCCGTGGGCGAGCGTATCTGCCACGGTGTCACCGTCGGCGCCCGGGTTCGGCCGCACGATCGCCAGCAGGAGCCTGGCGTCCGCCGGGAAGCTGTGCACGGCGAGCCGCCGGGTCACCACTGCCGTATCCAGAACGCCGCGGAGCATCTCCGCCAGGGTTTCCGCGCCTTCGCGGCGGAGCATCTCCCGCTCGTGTGCCTGCATCGACAGCTGCAGAGCGGCAACGGTAGCGATGTGCTGGACCACCGAGACTCCGGCCGGAGCGGCGTCGGCGGTCTCCATCGCCAGGATGTAACCGGCCGTGCCGCGCGGCCCGGACACGGGCATGACGTACCCGCCCGGCACCGTTGGCGGGCTGGTCGGCGTGCCCGGAATGAGCTTGGTGTGCTCCGGCGGCGGGACCGGAACCCCGTCGAGCAGCGGGCCCCGCTGCGTGGTGCACGCGTACAGCCGGTACCCGGACAGGCGCTCGAGCCGGGCGAAGATCTCCCGGGTGCTCAGATCCCCCGCGGCCAGCCACCGGACCGCGCCGAAGACCTGGAGTTGCGCGTTGAGCCGCTGGCCGGTGTCGACCTGCACCGCCGCGGCGACCTCCTGCGAGATCGCCATGAACGGCACCGGAAGCGGGACCTCCACCACCGGGAAGCCCCGCTCGTCGGCCGCGGCCAGGAAGGGGTCGGTCAGCGGGGGGACGAACAGCTGCTCGGACAGGGCCAGGCAGGCCACCCCCGCGTCATCGAGGCGCTCCAGGTAGGCGCGCTGGCGCCCGGCGCTGTCCGGAACGGCGATCCCGGTCGTCATGATCATCTCGGCGCCGACGAGCCAGGGAGTCGGGTCCTCGAGCTCGCTCACGTGCGCCCAGGCGACCCGGCGGCTCGTGCCCGGCTCGCCCGCGATCAGGCGCAGCTGAAGCGCGGGGGAGCGCAAGAGGTCTTCCACCCGGATGACGCCGTCCTTCGGCATGACCCCCACCGTAGGTTGTGGCCGGAACCAAGATCAAGGGCGCGATCTGTGGCTGGCACTATTGCGGTCGCGGGTGATCGTCTGGTACTCCGGGCCCTGAGGCCATGTGAGACCGGCACGCCAGTTCGTTATGCGTGATGCATGGCTTAGCCAGCGCGGCGGGCAGGAGGGCATGGTGACGGGCACCGAGGACAGGCCGGGGGCCGAGCGGGGCCCCATCGACGCCAGCCGGACACCGCGCTTCGCCGGGCCACCGACCTTCGCCCTGCTGCCGCGGCGGGACGAGGTCGGCCGCTGCGACGTGGCCGTCGTCGGCGTTCCGTTCGACAGCGGTACGTCGTACCGTCCCGGTGCCCGGTTCGGGCCCGCGGCGGTCCGGCAGGGTTCCCGGCTGCTGCGCCCGTGGCATCCCGGCCTGCAGGTAGCGCCGTTCGGCGTCCAGCAGGTCGCGGACGCGGGTGACATCGCGTGCAACCCGTTCGACATCAAGGAAGCGGTCGACCAGATCGAGGCGGCCGCGGCGGACCTGCTCACCGGGGCCGCGCACCTGCTGGCGATCGGCGGCGACCATACGATCGCCTACCCGCTGCTGCGGGTGACCAGGCAGCGGTTCGGGCCGGTCGCGCTCGTCCACTTCGACGCCCATCTTGACACCTGGCAGACCTACTTCGGCGCGCCGCTCACCCATGGCACACCGTTCCGGCGCGCCGCCGAGGAGGGCTTGTTCCTGGACGAGCACAGCATGCACGTTGGCATCCGCGGCCCGCTCTACGGGCCGGGCGACCTCGAAGAGGACTCCGAACTCGGCTTCCGGACGGTCAGCGCGATGGAGGTCGAGCGCACCGGTATCGACGGTGTGGCCGCCGCCATCCGCGAGCGGGTGCGGGACCAGCCGGTCTACGTCTCCATCGACATCGACGTGCTCGACCCGGCGCACGCGCCGGGAACCGGGACGCCCGAGGCCGGCGGCCTCACCTCCCGGGAGGTGCTCGGCATCCTGCGGGGCCTGGCCGGGACGCGCCTGGTGGGCGCCGACGTGGTCGAGGTCGCGCCCGCCTACGACCACGCCGAGATGACCACGGTGGCCGCCGCCCACATCTGCTATGAACTCCTTGCGCTGATGGCGCTCGGTCCCCGGTAGGCGAGCGGGTGCCGGGGCGGCCGGGCCGCCAGGTCAGGGCGGCGGTTTTCGGCGGGCCGGGGCAGCCGGTCCGGGTCACCGGGGTGGAACTCGCCCCGCCGGGGGCCGGCGAGGTGGAGGTGGCCATCGCAGCGGCCGGGGTCTGCCACTCCGACCTGCACATCGTCCTCGGGGAGTGGCCGCACCCGGTTCCCGTTGTGCTGGGGCACGAGGGCTCGGGTGTGGTCGCGGCGGTCGGCCCGGGCGTCACCAGCCTGTCACCGGGTGATCATGTCGTGCTGTCCTGGGTACCCGCCTGCGGGCAGTGCCGGTACTGCCGTCGTGGCCGCCGGCCCAATGCCGGCTCGCCGCGGAGGTGGTGGCACCCGGCGGGGTCCTGCCCGACGGCACGAGCCGGCTACGGATCGCCGGTGGGCCCGCGTACCACTACCTGGGCGTCTCCTCGTTTGCCGAGCGGGCGGTCGTCCCGGAGTCCGGGGCGATCCAGGTGCGGCAGGATGCTCCGCTTGAGCTTGCCGCGCTGGTCGGCTGCGCGGTGGCCACCGGTGTCGGCGCCGTGCGTAACACCGCCGGAGTGCCGCCGGGCTCCAGCGTGGCCGTCATCGGCTGCGGCGGGGTCGGGCTCAGCTGCGTCCAGGGTGCGCGGCTCGCCGGTGCGGCACGCATCGTCGCGGTGGACCTGGTGGCGGACAAGCTGACGGTGGCCCGGCGGCTCGGTGCCACCGATGTCCTGCACGCCGATGGGCGGCCCGTCGCGGCGGCGCTGCGGGCGCTCGTTCCCGAGGGCCTGGACTACGTGTTCGACGCGATTGGCAAGATCGAGACGACCGAGCAGGCGATTGCCGCCCTCGGCCTGGGCGGCAGCGCCGTTGTCGTCGGGTTGCCGCCAGCGGGGCGGCAGGCACGGTTCGACCCGCTGGCGCTCGCCGAGGCCGATCAGCGCATCCTCGGCTGCAACTACGGCTCGATCACGCCGCAGCGGGACATCCCGCAGCTTGTGGACGAGGTCATGGCCGGCGACCTGGACCTGGAGTCGATGGTGTCGGCCCGCCGCCCGCTGGCCGAGGCCGCCGAGGCGCTCGCCGATCTCGGCTCAGGGCGCGTGCTTCGGCAGCTGCTGATCTGCGGCCCGCGCTGAGGCCCGGCACCGGGGCCTCGCCCAGCCGCCGAAGCAATTGAGGGCATACGCAGCTGTGCTGAGTCAATTTGGTGGACCGTTCGTAGTGCAGGCGGCGAGGACTGCGGCTATAAGGTGTATCAATCTGATTCTCGTGAGCATCGTGGGGGATGGATCCAATGGCGGCCATCTTTTGGTGGTGGGGCGGCAGCGCCGCCGTTATGACCGTTTTGGCCTTGCTTGTCGGCTTTGTCGTCACCCGGCAGCCGCTCGGGGTGCTCATTGATTCCCGAGGACGATATAGCCTGACTCACTTCCAGCTGTCGCTATGGACGATCGTGATTTTCTCGCTGATAGCCGGCGTGTTCTTCGGCCGGTGGCAACACCATGTGGGCAATCCGCTCGGGTTCACAATTCCATCTCAGGTGCTCGGGCTGGTCGGCATCAGCGTCGGCACCGCGGTGACCGCCACCGCGGCGAAGGTGGCTAAGAGCACCACCCATGCGGAAAGTGTCGCGGCGTCCGCGCCCGGTTCTGAATGGAAGCCAAGCTTGATACAGATTTTCCTGCAAGAGGAGGGTACCTACGCTGATCAGGTCGTGGACATCACCAAGTTTCAGAAGTTCCTGGTCACCGTGGTATTGGCGGTCGCCTACACCGGGCTGGCCGTGCACAAGATAACCACTGCCGGTGTGGCTGCCAGGGTGAACACGCTGCCAACCATCAGCGGAACCTTTCTGGTCCTGCTCGGAATCAGCTACGCGGGCTATGTTGCCGGGAAGCTGCCCTCCCCGGGCGGCAGCCCGACGGGGCTGAGCATGGCGAGCCGCGATGTCGTGGCCAGAGCGGCGGGGCAGCCGGCCGGGCTGCGGCCGGGAGGACTGTGGCGGCAGCTCACGCGCACGGGCGTCAATCTGTGGTCTGGCTCACTGACGGATGTGCCACGCACAGACACTCTCGTCATCACCGGTCCGCGGCAGTTTGTGCTGCACTGGACCGCGAACAGCACCTGGCATGACACGACGGCCGTCCGGTTTGCCGGTGCCACATATGCGGTGGCTCTTGGCCCATCTGAGCTGGCTGAGGCCACTGAGGTGCGTTTCAAGCGACGGTATCTGGACGACGGATGGGAGGCGAGCAGCGATCACTCGGTGAGGCTCTCTGCCTGACCGCCGCAGTGATCGCGGCCTTGGCCGGCCAGGTGACCCGGCCGCTCAGCGTGGCCGGAGGTAGTCGGCGAAGTCCGGGGACCATACCTCGCCGTTCTCGTCGATCAGGCCGTAGCGCCGCACGAGCGCTCCCTGCTCGACATCCACCTCGACTCCCCGGCCGGTAGCCAGCTTGAGCAGCGGCTCCCAGAGCTCCTCTTTTCGCAGGAAGTCTTCCAGCTTCTTGTAGTAAGAGGACAGGTCGGACTGGATGATCCGCCCGATGTCGGACACTCCGTGCTCCAGCATGCGGCAGAACGCCACCTCCGAAAGGAAGGGATGCCCTGCCGCGTACTTCCAGGCCACGTCGGGCGCGTCGCCCGCCAGATCCACGGAGCGGGCAGCCATGGCCCTGACCTGCTCGTAACCCATCGGGCGCAGGTATACCGAATCGCACACGCCCGCGAAGGTCGAGATGTCCGCGGCCTCGACCTCGATGCGATCGATCGGGCGGCGGGCTACCGCCAGCACCGCCATGGGGATCTGGTCCGGATAGTAAACAAGCTCCCGGAGCAGGTTCAGGAAGTCGCGGGCGTCCGGGAAGTTCTTGACTGAATCGAATTCGTCAAGGATGACCACCAGGTGGCCGTCCGACCTGCCCATCCGCAGGAGCGCTGCCCGGATCAAACGGTAAAGATCGTGAATCGCGACCTGGCGCGCGTCGTGCGCGTCGCCCGCGGCCGGTGTGCTGCCCGCGGTCGTGAACGTCGCATGGAGGGGTGCCTCGGACGGGCACATCTCCAGGATGTCGGTCAGCACCTCGGCACCGGAGCGGGCGGTGGCAATGTTGATCCAGCCGGTCAGGGTCCTCTCATCGGGTGCTTGCCTGCGGATCTGATTGGCCAGGGAGGACTTTCCCATGCGCGTCACGCCGATCAGCGCGGCGCTGCTGCGGGCCTCGTAGAGGCGCCTCCGAAGCGTTTCCCCCTCCTGATCGCGGCCGATGAACCGCTCACCTGACACCAGGGTTCCGTACCCCATGAAGGGATTACCAGCCATCATTCCGCATTCCCAACGCTGTTGGCTCTCAGCCACTCGGCGAACAGCCCCACCCGGATACGCAGCCGTCCGCTGGCATCTCGGTCGAGGACTTCGCGCGCGAAAAGGTCGCGCACCAGCGGTGCGTCCTCGGGCCCGACTTCCTGCGACGTGATCGACGGATTCAGCGCCACCCTGGTCAGCAGGGCGAGGTATCTGTCCTTCGGTGCCAGGGCGACCGACTCCCCGGCGGCGGTGATGAGCGGATCAAATTTATCCATGGTGAGCGCCGAGGGCCCGGTGGTCAGCTGCCCCAGGACGTCGCCGACGACTGATTCAGTGATAAAAACCAGCCGGTTCCGGTTGAGGTGCTGGACCAGGCGGTCGCAGAATATCTGGAGGTAAAACGCGCTGCCGGCGGTCAGGTTGATCAGCCGGTCCAGGGATGCGCCCTTATATCGCGACTCGCCGCCCATCATGATGGGATTCTGGGCGAGTGCCCGCGCCTCCTCCTCGCTGAGGTAGCTGATCCGCTGGTCGTGGGTCACGCCGAACTCGTTCGGGTACGCCTCCTTGAAACGGGGCATCGTGTCCTGGCCGATGAGCACGGCGTCGAACGTCCTGCTTTCGAGCAGTGACTTCCACTGCCGCATGAAGGCGGGGGTAAGAAGCCCCTCGCGTATGTACTCGTACACGTAGGTGAATTCGTCGATAAGGAAGATGGGCCGGACCTCGCGCCAGCCCTTGCGTGCCTCCAGCAAACCCGTGGTCGCGCGCACGCTGCGCCGGAAGCTTTCAATCGGCGAGGATTCGACCTGGAAGTCCCGCGGCCAGTTATGCTCCACAACGTCTGCCATGTCAAAGTCAAGCACGAGCCGGTCGTACAGCGAGTCGATGCAGGCTTGCACAAAGCTGCGCTCCGCCTTGGCAGTGTCAATGGTCCCGAGGCTGAGGTGGATGGCCAGATTCGGCGCTCGAAGACGTTTCTCCAGCTGCCGCAATACCGAAGACTTCCCAGATCGTTTCTGGCCGTAGAGCACGAAACACTGGCCGAGCGGCCCGCTGGTGACCTCGTTGTATATACGGTCGAGTAGCTCTTGACGGCCGAAGAACATCTTCTGCTCCTCGACCGGGGTGCCACCTGAATACCTGCTATATGGGTTGGTGACGCTCACGAATTTGCCAGCTTGCTCGAGCACGAGCACTATGGTCCGGGCGGGACTCTCGGCGATCTGGCCGGAGGCGCGCCGGAACCGGAGGCTCAGGGATATCGTGACCTCGCCCACACCCAGCGCCAGGTCGGAGACCTTCAGCCGCTGGACAAGCTCCCGCGTCTCACCCGGCCGCAAGACCTGCAGAAATCCTGTCTGCCCGTAGGCGCGCAGGTCGGGATTGTGTTTGAGAAGCAGCTGAACGCTCTCAACCGGGGCACTCCCGGCCGGGAGGCCGATCGACACCGTCAGGAGAAACGTCTGATCGTCTTGGACGTAGAAGTGCTCTCTGGAGACCAGGCTGACAAAGTCAGGAGACGATACCGCGGTGCGGAGGTACAGGGAGTGCTGGGTGTCCCGCACGTACGTCAGCTGCCGCAGCAGGGTGCGGAAATATGCGGGCGGATGCTGCCCTTCGCTGATCGCGGCATCCAGCGCCGAGGTCGCTGCGGCGATATTCTGGCCGCCCTGCTCGTACGCGGACTCGTGGCGCTCATAGTCATTTTCAAGGAGCTGCCTGGCCACGACGTCGAGAGCAGCCGCTATTGCGCTTTCCAGCGGAGAGAAAATTTCGTCGGCGGTGAATTCCTTGACGAGCCGCGTGCGAAGATCGAGCAGCCAGGTGGCGGAGACGTCGCTGCCCTTCTCGTTGATATACGTGAAATAGAAGGACTCGGCGCCCGGCGGAGTGCTCGCGGTAGCCGTCCGCGGCGGATGAGCGTCTGCCCGGGCTGGGTCGCGACCGCTGCCGGGGGGAGCCTGGTCGGCGACCTGACGTGCGGAGATGACTGCGGCGTGCGGGACGGTCAGCTGCCGGCCGTCGTCGAGCTGAAACACCAGGACATCTGGCAGGACCGACAGGAGCCGCGCTGTTCGCATGTGGCGCTGGGAGCCCTGCAAGGTGATTTCATACCTGGCGCCGGTCCTCAGGTTAAGACTCGTGGCCACGACCCCTCCGGCTGTCCGTGGCACACCGCAACAACCGCAAGCCCCATCGCCGGTTGTTATTGTGCGTGCGCAGCCTTGACATTACCTCGCGAGCCACTAGCGTGCTATGCCTTACATCGGGAGGATCCACTCATGGTATGGACCATCCTGGCGGTGGTCGCAGCCTTGCTCGGTACCGGCGTTGTGGCGTGGCAGGCCATGGAAACGCACCGAACGACAAGCCTGAGCCAGCAGGCACTGGAGGCTTCTAACTCGCTAGCGATCGACGCCGCACGTACCCGCCTGGACCAGGACGCACCCCGGGTCGAGGTGTACGTGGAACAGGTGTCGGTCCTTTCCGCGGGCTCCGGGAACATGCCTGGATTTCAGGCCGAGTCAAGGGCGTCGTGGCACCTGCCCGCGGACGCCGGCCGGACGCTACAGGTGCAGGCCCAGGTCAGGGTCGTCAACCTCATGACCGACAGAACCATCCACCTCAAGGTCAAGGGCCTGCACGACACCGCCCTGCGCACCGACACGGAGGTTCTGCTCGTCCCGGCCGCGAAGCTGGCTTACTACCTGACGGCAACGTTCACGCTGAGTCAATGGGCTGAGAACTGGGAGTCACGTCAAGCCGGAGACCCGCCCCTCCATGTCGTGGACGGCTCCGTCAGAGCGGGCGACGACAGGGACGAGGGAGTCGTGGATACCTGGCCCTTGCACCTTGCCGCCTGGCCCATCGAGCCCACCGCAGACCCGGGCACGTGGCAGCTGACCACGGGAATGACGGGCAGTGACTGGTTCCGGATCGCGATCCGCCCGCTCCGCGAGCGCAGTTACTGGATCTCCCAGCGGCAGAACATCGAGCTGCCGATACCCCTGCACTACAAACCCGAGTAGTGCGCTTACTGGTACGCGGCGTCAGCCTGTCAGCAGTTCGTGCCGCCGGGGCTCGTTGACCAGTGACTGCAGGAACGTCCACCGCGGGGTGACATCGGGGAGATTCTGGCTGGCCCAGGCGTAGCAAGCGACTTGGAGCACAGTGCCGCCGGGCAGGTCGGCGGTCAGGGCGGCCAGTTCGCTGATGGTGCGGGCGGTCAGCGCGGCGTCGAGGCGTTCCTCCAGTTCGGCTGCATTGAGCCGGCCGTCGCCCGCGGCGGCACAGAGGATGTCCACGGTCAGGTCCCGGTCGGCGTCCGAGGCCCTCAGCGGGGGCGCCGCATCGGGGCTGGGGCTGGGCGCGGCCAGCGGAGGTTCTGCCGTCATGACCGGGGGCGCCGGTCAGACGGTCGTGCGGCGTATGGTCGCGTACCCGCCGGCGAACAGCACCGCCGCCAGCGCGGCGAGCAGGCCGGTCAGCCCCGCCGCGGACAGTGCCGGGAAGAAGTGATCGAAGCCCGTCCAGGCGTGGGCCCAGGTGATCACCGCGGCGACGGCGAGCAGGACGGTGACCTGGGCGGCGATGAAGGTCACGGTGCCGATAAGCTTCCAGCGCCGGTAGACGATCGCGAACCACATGCCGTAGCCGAACAGCAGGACCAGCCCGACGAACGACGTCAGCCAGGTGAGGTACCACGGCCCGTCGAGGATGAACGGCACCCGGAAGAAGTGCATGGCCTCGCCCCAGCCGCCGGTGGCCCGCTCGATGGCCTGCAGCCCGGTCAGCACCAGCCCGTCGGCGGCCGCGAGAGCGACGGCGAGCAGCGCGGTCCCGGCGTAGTAGGAACGGCGGCTCACGCCGAGGGCCAGCCCGAACGGCAGGGACTGGCCGATGGCGAACACCCCCATGACGAAGAAGAAGATGTAGATGATGGAGACGGCCCCGGTGGCGTGAAACGCGGTGTTCTGCCGCGGGACCGTTGCCTGACCGGGGACAAGGCGGAAGATGGCCAGGTTCACCGCGAAGCTGAACGCCATGATGGCCCAGGGCAGCCCCAGGTAGATCGCTGGGCGGACCAGGTGGTACCGGGCGATGTTGACCCACGTTCTCATGCGCTGATCCTTTCCAGCGTGTCCGCGCCCGGCCGCCCGGCGGCGTGGATCACCAGCTGCTGTAGCGTCAGCGGCTCAAGATCCAGCCGCAGCGAACGAGCCCGGAGGCGGTCGGTTTCGTTCAGCGGACCGACCATGACCACCGACGCCTGCGAGGCGATCTGCCGCCGGTCCCAGACCTGGTGCCCGGCGGTGAACTCGTCCACGGCCAGGACGGGGCCACTCACGGTCGTGGCGACGCCGCGCAGGTCATCGGCTGCCGCGTCGAGCGCGATGCGGCCCTGGTCGAGCACCAGGACCCGCTCGAGCAGCGCGGACGCCTCATCGATCAGGTGGGTGGACAGCAGCACGGTCCGGGGGTGTTCCGCGTAGTCGGCGAGCAGCCAGTCGTAGAACAGCTGGCGCGCCACCGCGTCCAGGCCCGCGTAGGGCTCGTCGAACAGCGTCACCTCGGCCCGGGCCGCCAGGCCGATCACGATGCCCAGCGCCGACCGCATACCCCTGGACAGCTTCTTGACCGCGCGGTCTTGCGGCAGGGCGAAGTCTGCCAGCAGCGGCCGGCCAGCTCGGCGCTCCAGTTGGGATAGCACCACGATGCCACCCGCAGCGCGTGCCGGACCTTGATGTCCGGGTAGGCCTGGTCCTCGCGGATCAGCACCATCCGGCGCAGTACCTGGTCATTCTCTTTCGGGTCGGCGCCGAGAATCCGCACGCTGCCGGCCGAGGGAAACTCCTGGCCGGTCAGAATGCGCAGCAGCGTGGTCTTGCCCGCGCCGTTGCGGCCGAGCAGCCCGGTGATCGAGCCGGCTGTCACGTCGAAACTGACGTGGTCGAGGGCGAGCTGGCCACGGTAGCTGCGGGTGAGCCCGGCCACCGATATTGCGGGCGTCATACGGTGACACCTCCTTCGGCGTGGTCATGGGCGGCGGCCGGCGGGGCCTGTTCATTGCCGGACTCGCGGATCAGCGCGACCAGCTCCTCGGTGCCGATGCCGAGCCTGGCCGCCTCGGCAACCAGCGGCTCCACATAGTGTTCGGCGAAGCGCTTGCGGCGCTGTTCCAGGAGCCGCCTTCGGGCCCCGGCCGCCACGAACATCCCGACGCCGCGGTGCTTTTCCAGCAGCCCCTCGCCGGCCAGGACGTTGATGCCCTTGGCCGCGGTAGCCGGGTTGATCCGGTAGTAGGCGGCGAGCTCGTTGGTCGATGGCACCCGCTCGCCCTCGGCCAGGCCCCCGTCCGCGATCTCGGCAGCCAGGCGCTCGGCAACCTGGACGAACAGCGGGGTTGCCTCATCGAGGCCGGCCATTTCCTGCAACCGTCTCGCCCCCTTCGGTCGTTCGTTGGTTCATTACTTGAGTAATGTACTGATGGGCCTGGGGGCGGTCAAGGAAATTAACGGCGGCCCGGGCGGGCCAGCTCCGGTGACGTGAGGCCAGGATGACCTGAGGCCGGGGTTGACGCGGGGGCCGGGGGGACGTCAGGCCAGCAGGTCCGACGCTGCTTTCTCGATACCGGCCTCGGAGACCAGGACGTGGGCAGCGGCGGCGCCGAGCGGGATGAAGCTGTCCATGGCGGTGACCCGTCCGGCCCGGCCGCCGTAGCCAGCGTCGGCCAGCGCGGTGATCACGGCTTCCGAGACGCCGCCCGAGCGGCGGGTCTCGTCAACGACCAGGACGCGCCCGGTCGCGTCAGCTTCCCGCAGCAGGTCGTCGACGGGCAGCGGGGCCAGCCACCGCAGATCCAGGACGCGGGCGCCGATCCCGGTCTCGGCCAGCCGCCGGGCCACCCGCAGCGACATCGGGACCCCGTTGCCGAAGGTCACGAGCGTGAGGTCCGGGCCATTCCCGTAGGTGCGGCCGCGGCCGATCGGCACATGCGCCTCGGCCCAGAGGCCCGGGGCGGCATACGGGCACAGCCAGCCACCATCGCCGGGCTCGTACAGGTCGCGTGTGTGGTACAGGGCGATCGGCTCCAGGAAAACGCAGACCGAGCCGTCAACGTCGGCGGCGGCCAGACACGTCCGCAGCATCGCCGCGGCGTCATCGCCGCGGGCCGCCACGGCGACGACCAGGCCGGGGATGTCGCGCAGCACGGCGACCGCGTTGTCGTTGTGGAAATGCCCGCCGAAGCCCTTCTGGTAGGCCAGGCCCGCCACCCGCACCACCATGGGATTGCGAAACTGCCCGGATGAGAAGAACTGCAGGCTGGCCGCCTCCCCGCGGAGCTGGTCCTCGGCATTGTGCAGGTAGGCGAGGTACTGGATCTCCGGCACCGAGAGCAGCCCGGAGACTCCGGCACCGAGCCCAAGCCCGAGGATCGACTGTTCATCGAGCAGCGTGTCGAAGACCCGGCCGGCGCCGAACCGGCGGGCCAGACCGCGGGTGACCCCGTAGACCCCGCCCTTGCGCCCGACGTCCTCGCCGAAGACCAGCAGCTGCGGGTAGGACGCCAGCGCGTCGGCGAGAGCCCGGTTGATGCTGTCCGCGAGGGTGAGCGGCCCCGCGGCCTCGGGCGGCCGGCCGCCGAATGCCTGTGTGCGCGCCTGCTGGCCGCCGGCCTGGGCGGCCCGGTGTGCCACATGTTCGGGATGGCGCGGCGCGAGCGGTGCGGTGATCTCCGCACTGCTGGCCAGACGCCGGTGCCTGATGGCGTCATCGGCGACGGCGCGGACTCGGCTGCGCATCGCCTCGTAGCGATCCACGACCTCAGCGGGGGTGAGCAGCCCGGCGCCGACGAGCAGCCGGGCGGTGCCGAGCAGAGGGTCGCGCTCGTAGTCCGCGGCGATCTCGCCGGAGGTGCGGTAGCTCACCTCGGCGTCGGACCCGGCATGCGCCATGAATCGAACGACGCTCAGGTGCAGGAACGCGGGCGCGCGCTTGGCGCGGACGTAGGCCGCGGCGGCGAGGGCGGCGTCATAGCAGGCGGCGAGGTCGGTGCCATCGGCGAAGAAGTACCGCATCGTCGGCCGGGAGGAATACGTCGCCGCGATCCAGCCCGCCGGTGTCCGCACGCTGATGCCCAGGCCGTTGTCCTCGCAGACGAACAGCACCGGCATCGGCAAGCCCTGATAGGCGACCTGGCAGGCGGTGTTGATGGCTCCGGTTGCGGTCGAGTGGTTGGCTGAGGCGTCGCCAAAACTGGTAACGGCGATCGCGTCAGCCGGCCACCGCGACGTCACGCCGAGCTTGCGGGCGCGGTCGATGGCGAAGGCGACGCCGACAGCGCGCGGCAGGTGGGACGCGATGGTCGAGGTCTGCGGGATCACCGCGAGGTCGGCGTGGCCGAACACCTTGTGCCTGCCGCCCGCGATCGGCTCGTCGGCCGCCGCTACCAGGCCGAGCAGAACGTCGCGCAGCGGGTCGGCACCGGGCACCTGCGCGGCGCGCGCGAGGTAGAACGCGCCGGAGCGGTAGTGCAGCAAGGCCGGGTCTGCCGGGCGCAGGGCGCCCGCCACCGCCGCGTTGGCCTCATGCCCGGACGACCCGATCGTGTAGTAACCGTGGCCGGCCGCTCGCAGGTAGCGGGCGGCAAGATCGAGGTGGCGGTTGCCGAGCTGGGCGTCGAACAGCGCCAGCGCCAGGCCGCCGGTGAGCCGGCTGTCCGGCCGCACCGGCGCCGCCAGGTCAACGGGATGCGCCCAGGGCGCGGCTGGGATGACTCCGAGCGCCCTGGCCTCCTCGAGGAAGTGCTGGTCGAGCGCCTCCTCAGGTGACTGCTCGCTCATGCCCCTCCCGTCCCTTCCCGGTGCGTCCCGCTGCGTGCCCCTCCCCGCGGCGTCCCACCGCGCAGGTCAGTCGGCGAGCCGGAACGACTCGTCGGGGGTCAGCTCGGTGACGTCCATCTGTGCCTTCTGCAGCCGCCCGGAGTAGTCCCAGTTCATCGACTGCCACCGGGTGAACTGGTCGAGCACCCATATGCCCGACTGGCGCGATCCGTTTCCGGACTTGCCGTTGCCGCCGAACGGCAGGTGCGCTTCCGCGCCTGAGGTGGAGTTGTTGATGCTCACCATGCCGGCCGAGATGCCCCGGCGGAACGCGAAAACCTCGGCGGGCTCGTTCGTGTAAATCGACGATGACAAACCGTAGCCAGGGAGGTTGCCCAGCCGGATCGCCTCGCCCAGGTCGCGGTAGGTTGTGACGCCGACGAGCGGGCCGAACGTCTCGTTGAGGAAGATCGCATCGTCCTCGCGCACACCGTCGACGATCGTCGGGTGGCAGAAGATCCCGGCATCGGGATCGCCTGCGAAGCCCTCCCGCGGGCTGGCGGCCGTGATCCGGCCGGTCGCGGTGGATCCCAGGACGCCGTGATGGGGCTGGATCCACCCGAGGTAGTCGTCGAACCGCTGGGCGAACTTCTCATCCAGCATCGGGCCGTAGACGACGTCGCCGAACGGGTCGCCGACCGTGGCCTGCCGGGTCGCCTTGTCGAACCGGGCGATGAAATCGTCGTGGACGCTCTCGTGCACGATCACGGTTCCCAGCGACGTGCATCGCTGGCCCGCGGTGCCGAAGCCGGAGAACAGCGCCGCCTCCACCGCGAGGTCGAGATCCGCGCTGGGCGTCACGACCATCGGGTTCTTGCCGCCGAGCTCCAGGCAGGCCGACTGCAGGTGCCGTCCGGTGAGCTCGCCGATCCGGGATCCGACCGCGCTGGACCCGGTGAAGCCGACCTTGTCGACCAGCCCCTCGCCCAGTGCCCGCTCCAGCCCGGCGAAGGTCGTCTCGCCATCCGCGATCGCGAGGTTCAGAACGCCGTCGGGCAGCCCGCCGCCGTGCACAATCAGGTCGAACAGCGCCGCGCCGCAGGCGGGGGAGTAGTCGGCCGGCTTCCACACCACGGCGTTGCCGCACAGCAGGGCCGGGATGAGGTACCACGACGGCACGGCGACCGGGAAGTTGCCGGCGGTGATGACGGCCACCACGCCGACCGGGTTGCGGAACGTGAACAGTTGCTTGTCCGGCATCTCGCTCGGCACCGTCTGGCCGTAGAGCCTGCGCCCCTCGCCCAGGAAGAAGTCACAGGTGTCGACGATCTCGCGCACCTCGCCGAGCGCCTCGGGGTACGGTTTGCCGATCTCCCGGGTCACCAGCCGGGCGAGCGACTCGGCGTTGGCCTCGACCACGCGGCCGATGTGGGCGATCGCGCGGCCGCGCACCGGCGCCGGCACATCCGCCCAGGCGGGTTGTGCCTGCCGGGCCGCCCGTGCGGCGGCGACGAACGTGCTCGCGTCCCCCAGGGAGACGTCGGCGACGATCTCGCTCGTGCGGGCGGGGTTGGTGGAGGTAATCCGGCCGCCAGCCGCGTCCACCACCGGAGTTCCGGCAATGATCGAGGTGACGTTGCGGCTCATCACGACCTCATCTCGTCGGGGTCATCTGTTGCGGGCGCCGCCGACGTTGCGGCAGCGGCGGCCAGCCGGCCGAGCACGTCGTCCAGGGCGCGAATGCCAACCTTCAGTTCGTCCGTCGTGACGTTCAGGGCGGGGCGGAACCGGATGGTGCGCTCCCCGCAGGGCAGCACCAGCACCTGCGACTCGCGCAGCATCGTGATGACTTGGTCCCGCAACCCGGGATCCGGCAGGTCGATCGCACACATCAGGCCACGCCCCCGGGCGTTGCTGACCCGGCCGGCGTGCCGGTCACCGAGGGCCTGCAACTCATTCAGGAGGTAGCTGCCCGTCTTCGCCGCGTGGTCGAACAGGCCCTCGGCCTCGATGATCTCCAGGATCCGGCGCGAGCGCACCAGGTCGGTCAGGCCGCCGCCCCACGTTGAGTTGATCCGGCTGGACACCCGGAACACGTTGTCGGCGACCTCGTCCACGCGACGGCCCGCCATAATGCCGCCAACCTGCACCTTCTTGCCGAACGCCACGACGTCGGGCTCGAGGCCAAGCTGCTGGTAAGCCCATGCCGTGCCGGTGGTCCCGACGCCGGTCTGTACCTCGTCGAGCACGAACAGCGCATCGTAGGTGTGGCACAGCGCCTGCATCGCCTGCAGGAACTCGGGGCGCATATGGTTGTCGCCGCCCTCGGCCTGGATCGGCTCGGCGATGAAGCATGCGATGTCGTGCGGGTTCGTCTCGAACGCCGCACGCGCCTGGGTCAAGGTTCGGGCCTCGGCGGCTTCGACGTCGCCACGGTGCGTCTCGAGCGGGAAGGTGATGGCAGGTACGTCGATACGCGGCCAGCCGAAGACCGGGAACCTGTCGGTCTTGGCCGGGTCGGTGTTGGTGAGCGACATCGTGTAACCGGACCGGCCGTGGAACGCGCGCGTCAGGTGCAAGACCTTGGTGCCGAGGTCCCTGGACCGCCCCGCCGCCTCGTTGCGGCGGCTCTTCCAGTCGAAAGCCGTCTTGAGCGCGTTCTCGACCGCCAGGGCGCCCCCTTCCACGAAGAACAGGTGCGGCAGTGCCGGATCACCGACCACCCGGGCGAAGGTTTCGACGAAATCCGCGAGGTGGGTCGTGTACATGTCCGGGTTGGCCGGCTTGTTGGCCGCCACGCGGGCAAGCAACGCCATGAACTCGGGATCGTCAACGATGCCCGGCGGATTGGAGCCGAGCGGCGCAGACGCGAACTGCGTGTAAAGGTCGAGGAACTCCCGGCCATCGCGGGCATCGACGAGCCAGCTACCGTGGCTACGCTCCGCGTCAAGAACCAGCCGGTACCCGTCGATCAGTAGATGCTCGGCGAGCCGCTCGTGCACCTCCGATGGCGGGACGTGCACGCTACGAAACTCGCTCATGCGCCTCCCCACATAATGCGAACAGCATATCGCCCGGTCAGCAAAGGGTGGGGGTGCACAATGGGCGGATGGGGCTCCCCTCTGGGACGGTGACGTTGCTATTCACCGACGTCGAGGGCAGCATCCGGCTGTGGGAGGCCGACAGCGAGGCCATGGCGGAGGCGTCGGCCGGCTACAGCCGCATTGTCCGCGAGCACGTCGAGGCCGCGGGCGGTCATATGGTCACGTCAGTGGGCGAGGCGTTTCGTGCGGTGTTTACCGACCCGTCCGCCGCGCTGGCCGCGGCGGTGGGTCTCCAGCGGGCTGCCGGTGCCGAGCCGTGGCCGCCCGGCTTGCCCATCCGGGTGCGGGTGGCGTTGCATTCGGGGATCTGCGCGGAGCGCGACGGCGACTATGTCGGTCCGGTGGTGAACCGGGCCGCCCGGTTGCTCGCGGCCGGCCATGGCGGTCAGGTCCTGGTGTCAGCGGCGGCGTACGAGCTGCTCGCCGACCGGCTGCCTGGCGGGATCGGGCTTCGGGATCTGGGCGAGCACCACCTGAAGGATCTGGGCCGCCCCGAGCAGGTGTTCCAGGTGACCGGGCCGGGCCTGGCCGAGCGGTTCGGGCCGTTGCGTTCCCTGGACGACCCGGCACTGCGCCACAACCTGCCCTCGCAGGCAACCAGCTTCGTGGGCCGGGCGGCCGAGCTGGCCGAGCTGCGGTCACTGGTGATGGGCGGGACGCGGCTGGTCACGATCGTGGGACCGGGCGGGATCGGCAAGTCCCGTCTGGCGGTGCAGGTGGCGGCCGAGGCGCTGGATGACTTCGGCGACGGGGTGTGGCTGGTTGAGCTGGCCCCGGTGGCTGACGACGAGCTGGTGGCGCGCACCGTGGCCGCGGTGTTCTCGGTCCGCGAGGAGCCGGGCCGGCCCATGACCGATACCCTGGTCGACGCCGTCGGCGACCGCCACCTGCTGGTGATGCTCGACAACGCCGAGCACGTGCTCGGCGCGGCCGCCAAGCTGGCCGACGCCATGATGCGGTCCTGCCCCAGGGTGTCTCTGCTGGTCACGAGCAGGGAGCCGGTAGGCATCAGCGGGGAACACGTCTTCCGGATCCCCCCGCTGGCGGTCCCGCCCGCCGATCTGACCGCCCCCGGTCAGCTGGCCGCTTTTGAGTCGGTGCAGCTGTTCACGCAGCACGCGGCCATGCACGCGCAGGGCTTCGTTCTGAATGATGCCAACGCCGCGGCGGTGACATCGGTCTGTGTGCGCCTGGACGGGATTCCGCTGGCCCTGGAGCTCGCCGCGGCACGGCTGGGTTCGCTGTCGGTGCCGGAGATCAACTCCCGGCTCGATCAGCGATTCCGGCTGCTGACCAGGGGGAGCCGTACCGCCCTGCCGCGCCATCAGACCCTTCGCGCCTTGATCGACTGGTCCTACGACCTGCTCAATCCCGAGGAGCGGAGCCTGCTCGGCCGGCTTTCGGTCTTCGCCGGAGGCTGGGACCTGGCGGCCGCCGAGGCGGTCGCTTCAGCAGGCGACGCCGGGGAATGGCAGGTGCTGGAGCTGCTGGCCGCCCTGGTCGACAAGAGCCTGGTCCAAGCCGAAGACCTCCAAGGCTCGACCCGCTACCGGCTGCTGGAGACCGTCCGTCATTACGCTGCGGAACGCCTCGATGGGCGCCCCGGCTCCGAGCTGCACCAAACCCGCGCCGCTCACCGCGACTACTACCTGGCCCTGGCCGAGACCGCCGGCCTGCACCTGTGCGGCCCGGACGAGGCCGGGTGGCTCGACCGGCTCGAGATCGAGTTCGACAACATCCGCGCGGCTCTGGCGTTCAGCCTCGCCGATCCGGACGGCACCGAGGCTGGCCTGCGGCTGGCGGCGGGGCTGCGGTGGTTCTGCAACATGCGCGGCCACGGCGGCGAAGTCGTCGAGGCGCTCAACGCCCTGCTCCAGCGACCCGGCGCCCGCCTGCCCACCCGGGCCCGGGCCCTGCTCGTCGGCTGCCACCTGCTCGATCTGCTCGGCAACGACTCGGCGGTCCCGTCGATGGTGGGCGAAGCCATCAGGATCGCCCGTGACCTCGCCGAGGATGCCATCGTCGCCGACGGGCTCTCTCTTCTGTGCTGGTTCAGCTTCGAGCATGGCGATCTGCCTGCCGCGCTGGCCCAGATCGGCGAAGCCGTCGAGTTCGCCCGGACAGCGGGGGATCCCCGGCTGCTTGCCGAGATCCTCGGCCGTCGTGCGGTTTTCGAGAGCGAAGCGGGCGATCTGGACTCCGCCTTCGCTGACAACGAGGAAGCACTCTCTCTTGCGCGGGCGATCGGAGACAACCTCCGGCTCGCAAACACGCTGGCAAACCTCGCGGTTGACGAGCACACGGCCGGACAGCTTGGAGCGGCCCGGGCACACCTTCAAGAGGCGAGCGTTCTCGCCGACAAACATGGCTACCAGAATCTCTCCGTCGGTCTGCCGCAGAACCTGGGTTTCGTCGACCTCCTGGACGGCGATCCGCGCAGCGCCCGCCACCACTTCGGGGAGAGCCTGGACGCAGCCCGGATCGCCGGCGTCAAGGCGTATGTTCACGGCGCCTTCCTTGGCCTCGCCCTGGCGGCCGGTGCAGATGGCGACCCCACCGTCGCCGCCACCCTCCACGGCTTCGCCGACGAACGCTACGAGCAGGCCGGGCGGGGTTTTGAGGCCCTCGAAGCGGGGCTGCGCGACCGCGACCATGCCCAGCTGCGCGACAAGCTGGGCGATGCCGCGTTCGAGGCCGCCTACGCTCGCGGCCGCACGCTGAGCCAAGCCGACGGCATGGCCCTGGCTACCGCGGCCGGGCCCGATGCTGAGGCCGCGTCCGCTGGAGGCGTTCCCGCCGCTCAGGCGAAGGCGCACGGTTCAGCTGATCTGCTGTCGGAGCGCGAGCGGGAGATCGTGGGGCTGCTGGCCGGGGGGGCGACCGACGCCCAGATCGCCGAGCGGCTGTTCCTGTCGATCAATACGGTCAGGTCGCATCTGGAGCGGATCCGGGACAAGACCGGCGCCCGCCGCCGCGCTGAACTGGTCCGCTATGCCATGCAGACCGGCATCGAGCCGATCGCCCTCAGCACCTGAGGCGGTGAATGGGGCCGTCCGGCCCACGCGCGGCAAGCCCTTTGGGCCGCCGGCCCCTGCCGTCGGGCCTCCGGCCGGGCTGACGCTGGGTCTACTCCCGCCGCCACGGCGGGATTGGCCTGGTGCTGGACCCGCCGGGCCTGGCGAAGGGGGAACCGCAATGAAGATCAAGTTCACGAGAACGGCGACCATTGATCACGGACAAAGGGGCCGGCCCGCCCCGGCCGCGCCGCTGCAAGGATTGGTCCTGACCGCCGCGGCCGTTGGCGCCCTGGTCGCCGGGACGGCGGGCACGGCATCCGCAGCGGTCAACGCCCCGGCATCACCCTCGCTCAAGGCGAGCACCGTCGCGGCCGTGACCGCCGCGCACCCGCCGGTGGGCAGCTACACGGCTACGAACCCGCAGAACAACGAGCCGATCACGTTCTACGTCTCGGCCAGCAAGACGAGCCTGCAGGACATCTCCATCCCCTTCGTCTTCCTGACCTGCACCCCGACGGGCGACGCCAATCCCACCGAGCCGATGGGGATCGCATCGATCCCGCTATCGACCAATGGGTCGTTCGCCGCGACAACCACCCAAAGCGGGGTCTACGCCGGCTTCCCGGCGAAGTTCACCTACACCTTCCGGGGCAACTACCAGGGCCTGAATTCTTCTGGGGTGCCAACGGTGACCGGCACGTTCAAGGAGACGCTCAAATTCACCGACAGCGCCGCGCGCACCTGCAGCTCCGGTACCCAGTCGTGGACGGCGACCAGGGACACGCAACCGCCCCAGACCACGACACCGCCGCCGGCCGGCAGCTACACGGCAACGAACCCGCAGAACAACGAGCCGATCACGTTTTACGTCTCGGCCAGCAAGACGAGCCTGCAGGACATCTCGATCCCCTTCGCCTTCTTGACCTGCGCGCCGAAAGGCGATGCCAATCCCACCGAGCCCCTGGGGATCGCATCGATCCCGCTGAAGCCCGACGGGTCGTTCGCCGCGACAACCACCCAGACCGGGGTCTACGCCGGCTTCCCGGCGAAGTTCACCTATACCTTCCGGGGCAACTTCCACGGCGTGGGCCCATCCGGGGCGGCAAGGGCCGCCGGCACTTTCCAGGAGACGATGAAGTTCACCGACAGCACCGCACGTACCTGCACCTCGAACACCCAGTCGTGGACCGCGGCCAGGGACGCACAGCCGCCCCAGACCAAAACGCCGCCGCCGCCTGGCGGTTACACGGGAACGAACCCGCAGAACAACGAGCCGATCACATTCTCCGTCTCGTCGAACCGGGCTCACCTGCAGAACATCTCCATCCCCTTCGTCTTCCTGGACTGCACGCCACCAGGCGATGCCAATCCCACTGAGCCCCTCGGGATCGGATCAGCCCCGCTGCAGCCCAACGGATCCTTCACCGCGACGACCAGCCAGAAGGGGGTCTATCTCGGCCACCCGGCGAAGTTCACCTACACCTTCCGGGGCAACTTCCACGGCGTAGCCCCCTCCGGAGCAGCAAGGGCCGCCGGCACGTTCCAGGAGACGATGACGTTCACCGACAGCACGGCGCGCACCTGCACCTCGAACGCCCAATCGTGGACCGCGACCCGGAATTCATAGCGGCCCACCCGACAAACGATCGTCCTGCCCGGGTTCTACCGCCCGGGCAGGACGCGATTTACAGCCATGACAGGCTCCGAGGCCGGTGTGCATATCGGCCCGCCATGGCCTGCCGTTCCGCTACCACCAAAAGCCGTGCCCATGCATCCGGCTGAGCCCTTCGTAGCGGTGCTCAGGTGCCCGCGGGCTTTCGCTGTGCCGCGCGGTAGAGGTCGATCAGCTCGCGGGTGGTGGTGGCGTCTTCGGGAGCCTTGTCGTCGCGCCACCGCCCGGTGAACCGGGGGAACCGCATCGCCAGCCCGGCGTCCTGTTTGATCTGTCCCCAGGCGGCGGTGTAGGTGGGGGACAGGGTCAGCTCGGCGCTGAGGATCTCCAGCACGAGCCCGGGCTCGAACCACACATCGGGCTGCTGGCGTGCGTCGACCCTGGCCGGCTTGTGCAGGCTGGCCAGCGGCGCCAGCCGGGCGGGCAGCGCGGCCAGGTCGGCGTCGGTGAACCCGGCGCCGCACTTGGTCACCGTGCGGAACATATCGGCGTCGGCGTCGTAGGCGGCCAGCAGCACCGCGCCGTAGACGCCGGCCGCCGGCCGCGCCCGGCGAACGCGCCGACCACGGCCAGGTCGACGGTGTCGGACAGTTCGGTGCGGTAGTCCCGCTTGAGCTTGATCCACAGCCAGCCGCGGGCACCAGCCTGGTAGACGGCGTTCGGGCCGACCGACTTGCAGACCAGGCCCTCGCAGCCGTCGGTGACCGCCTGCTCGAACGCCGCGTCCAAAGCGGCCGGGGTGGTCACCTCGGTGGCGGTGGTGAGCCGTAGCTGCGGCGAGACGGTGATCGCCTCGGCCAGCCGGGCGCGGCGCTCCGGGTAGGGCAGCTGGGTCAGGTCCTCGCCGTCGGCGAACAGCAACTCGAAGCAGAACAGGCCGACCGGCACCTCAACCACTGCCTCAGCGATGCCGTGCTTGCGCCGCCGGGTCATGACCTCGCCGAACGGCCGCAGCTCCCCGGCCGCGGCATCGTAGGCGACGACCTCCCCCTCCAGGATCGCTTCGGCCGGGCCAAGCCCCTTGGCGAGCAGCTCGACCACGTCGGGGAACTGGGTGCTGACCCGCTCAAGCCGCCGGGTGAACAACTCGATCTGTCCGTCGGCGGTCCGGTGTGCCTGGACGCGGACGCCGTCGTACTTGTACTCGGCTGCGCACTCCCCGCCCAGTTTGGCAAGGATCTGTTCGGCGTCCGACAGCCGCTGGGCGAGCATGGCCCGTACCGGGTTGCCCGGGCGGACCTGGATCTGCTCGACCGCTTCGATGCCGCCGCTGACCAGGGCGGCGGCGACCTGGCCCAGGTCACAGCAGATGTTGTAGGCGCGCTCCAGCACCGGCCTTGTCGCGCGTCCACCGGCGTACACCTGCGCGAGCGCGTCCAGGATGGTGGGCGTGCCGATGCCCAGCCGCAGGTTTCCGGTCACCAGCCGCAGCAGGTAACGGGCCTCCAGCGGCGTGGCCTGGTCGAGCAGGGTACCCAGCAGCTCCAGCTTGCGGCCCTGCGACCCCGGCCCCTCAGCCTCGGCGATCTCATGCAGGGTGTCGACCACCGTGGTGACCTGGAGGCTGTCCGCCCGGCCAGCGACGGTGGCGCTCAGCAGCTGCTCGGCGGCCAGGCCCAGGTCACCGGTCTCCCGGACGCTAGTGCTGACCTCCTCGGGGCTGGTTCCCGTGGCGGTCGCGACCGCGCGGACGGCGAGCTTCTCGGCCAGGCCCAGGTCGATGCCAGCGAATTCCGGCGCGATCAGCCCCTGGCACAGGTAGCAGACCGTGGGCAGCAGGTCGGCCGGGGTCACCGCCACCAACTCAGCGAGACGGTCGATCAGCGTCAGCCGGGCGCTGATCTGCTCCAGATCCCGGTAGGCCTCAGCAACGATCCGGTACTCCACGGGCGCTTCCTCCCCTCTTCCCGATCATGACACGCCCGTTCCGTGGTCTCCGGGTACGCGACCTGGCGGACGCATCTCGCACAGGGCTCGCGCGCGACAACCTAATGCCGGTCTCCAGGCACGTTGCCACGCAGCGCCTACAAAAGATCACGGCGCGTGCGGGCGTATGAGGGATGGCGGCCTTCTCAGGCGACCACGATGACCTTGACGCCGACCGCGTCATAGGTGCCTTGTGCCCGCGCGTCCCTGGTCGCAAGGGAGACCTGATGCTCCTGGGCGGCAAGCGCTACGAGCGCATCGTAGACGGCGCCACCTGCGATACCCAGACGGCCGAGCGTGTCCGGCAGTTTCCGGGCCCGCGGCCTGCTCAGCAGCAGCGGTGCGGAGAAGCGGGCATCCAGCAGCCGCGCCGCGTCGGCTGGCGCCAGTCGCGCATCGCCGGGCAGTCTGGTGAGGACGGAATAGGTCTCGGCGAGGGAGTGGCCGGTCAGCGCGACCTCCTGCCCGTTCCACCAGCGCACCACCGCCGCGTGATCATGGTGGGAACGGACGAGCAGCGGGATGGCGACGCTGGTGTCGACCGCGATCGTCACTTACGGCCAGCGTCAATGAGCGCGAAGACGACACCATCGTCAACCGGGGTGTCGCCGGCCGAGACGAGCACGCCGTCTTCCTCGACCAGTCGTGCCGTCCTGCCAGCAGGCACCACTTGCGCGCCAGCGCCATACGGTGAGATGTCGACCTTGGTGCCGGGCAGCAAGCCCAGCGCGTCACGAATGGGCTTGGGCAAGACGACCCGGCCTGCCTGATCGATGACAGCCTCCATGGGAAAACGATACCATCGAAATCCCAGTAAACGTGGTCAGAACAAGGACGGGCACCAGGGCGCGGGGTCGGAGTACATGGCGGCGGACAGCAGCGCCAGGGCCCCTTTCCGGTGCTCGGTGATCAGGCCGGCGCTGGCAAGAGCGCCCAGCCTGGCACCACCCAGGTAGCCAGCGCCCAGAGCGGCCACGGGCAAGGTGAGGTCAGGCGCCGCTGTGGTGCGTTCGCAGCTGACCGCCGCGCCGTCGGCGGGGCCGGGGCACTGCAGCCGCCACCGCCCCGCGTTCGCAGGCAGCAATTCGTCGGTTACTTCGAGCACGACATCGGCCGCACAGCAGTAGCGCCGGCTGCGCAGCGCGGCCGGGACGTCGATAAGGCGGATCCACAGCCCGTCGGTCAGGTAGGCGCGTGCCCTGCGCCGGTCGGCCAGCATGTCAAGCAGCGGGTCATCGACCGGCCGCTGCCGTGCCGTGGTCTCGCCGATCAGGTCCCTGCTGAGCAGGTCGGCCCACAGCGCCGCCATGGCCGCGCCATCAGCGGCGACAAGCTCCTGGACCGAGATGCTGCCGTACGGCAGGGAATCGTCGTCCCAGTCCGGCTTTGTCCGGTACACGGCATAACCTCGCGGACCCGAGTCGTCGCTGGCCAGCAGGCACTTCAGCGGGCTCATTCCCCTGCGCCAGAATTCCGGGTCGTCGAGGACGGACTCCCACCAGCGCTCGTCCCTGGCCATCATGCCTGGCCGCTGCGGACGCGCCGAGTCGTAAACCTTGGCCAGCTCAGTACGCAGCTCGGCTGGCGGCCCGATCCGCAACCGCACCGGGCCGTGTCCGGCTCCCGCGCTGGCCGCCGCGGCGGGATTCAGCGCGCCCTCGCCGCGCCGGATCGTCAGGCTCAGCTGGCCAGACGCGCAGCCATAGCCATACCTCCCGTAGATGACCGACTCGGACGCATACAGCGCCGCGACCGGCTCTCCCCGGGCCGCGATATCGGCGAGCTGGCGGCGCATCATCGCCGACAAGATGCCCCGCCGCCGGTGACTGGGCAGAACGCTGACGAAGGTGACCCCTCCTGCGCCTACGACCCCGCCAGGAACAGTGAGCTGGAAAGAGTAGGCGGCTGTCGTCCCGACTATCGCATCGCCATCGAACGCCGCAAGGCTGCGGTCGAACTCGAAGATCTTCCGCTCATGCTCGATGGACTCAGCGTGCCGTTCGGCGTCATTGAACGCCTCGATGGGAACCTCGCTGAAGGCCTCGAACTCCTCCGGGGCAATAGGCCGCATGGAGTAACGATCAGTCATGCTGCTACACCTATCCCATCGGCCGCCCGCCCGGCCAGCCGTTATCACCATCAGCCGGCGGAGAGCAACGGCCTGGCCGGTACCTCGGCGCGCGGAATCGCGGATGGCATACGCAGCCGGGACGCGCCGCTCCAGCGTTGTCAACGAGTAGAGTCGATACGCGGTCGCGTCAACGACCGTGCACGCGGAGCTGACGAGTCACATCACCGTTGCTCGGTCGCGCGGCGCCACGTAAAAGTCCCAGAGATGATCGAAGCAGAAGACAGTTAGTCTCTCAGCAGGTTTTGAATTCGCTCGCGCTTCCTGAGCAGATCATCGCCGTAGCGGGTTCTTTGCCCGAGTGTCGTTAGCGCCCTGATAGTTAGCCCCGCCCCGCGGTTATATCGAGCGCCGATAAGCCGTACATTGTTGTCGCTGAGCTCTGCTGCGCTCCTTCCCGGAGCATCAATCTCCTTCAGCCGCCGCAGATGTGAAGCCACAACGAAGATGTCGTTCTGTGGGTCATCCAGCGTCCAGATGAGCACACGCCGCTGGATCGAAGATACAGCGGCGGGGTCGTAGCCGAGTTCCTCGGCGGCACGGTTCAGCTGAATTTGAACGGGGCCGAAGGACGTGCGGCCAGGATCGCCGGCAAAGTACTGTCGCAACTTGACGCCGCCCTCGTCGAACCATGACGGGTCGCCGCCCACCTCAGTCCAGGCCACGCCGCCGAGCACCCAGTCTGGAACATCGTTCTCACGTGCCGCCGCCTGAATGATGCCTCGATGAGCGTGCACCCAGCGGTCCTTGTAGCCGGCGAGGAACTCGCTCACACCTTGCCGGGACAATCGCCGCTGCAGGAACGCCCTGGCCGCATCGGTAGTGCCCCATTCCGCTACGGGATCCGCCGGAATCCTTTCGCGAGCGAGCAGCGCCCGATGCCGGGCGGTCAGGCCCACGGTCTGCTCTGGCCTGGGCCGCGGGACTTCTCCTGCCCGGACCGGCGGATCGACCACGCCGGGGTATGGCCCCTCGGGAACGATAGGCTCAGCTTCTCGCTCGCCGAAGTTGATAGCAGTGACCGGGTAGTCGATGGTGGCGGCGTATGGGCTGCGTGCGACGATCTGTTCGGGTTCGGTGAACTCGATCTCCCGCACCGGTACCGAGATCTGTTCGGCTTCCTCCTCGCCGAATTCCACGATAGTGGCCGGATAGTCGACCACCCCCGCGTAGGCGGGCCGCGCCACAATAGGCTCAGCTTCTCGCTCGCCGAAGTCGATAGCAGTGACCGGGTAGTCGATGGTGGCGGCGTATGGGCTGCGTGCGACGATCTGTTCGGGTTCGGTGAACTCGATCTCCCGCACCGGCACCGAGATCGGTTCGGCTTCCTCCTCGCCGAATTCCACGATAGTCACTGGATGGTCGACCACCCCCGCGTAAGCTGGCCGCGCCACAATAGGCTCGGCCTCCTGGTCGCTGAAGTCCACGACGTCCGCGCTTGACTGCCCACCATTGCTCATTTGCGTCAACTCCGTGACATTACTTTCGTTTGCCGTTCAGTCGTCTTCGTCTTTAATGGCTGACAGCGACACGGTCGCCACCGCCGGTGCCGTCAGGCAGCAGAGCTGACTACCAGGCGGCGCGGCCGCCGAGCATGTCGGCCGCACCGCCTGGTGCCACTGCTCCTGACGTCTGGTCGCGGACGGGTTGGGGTCAGGCCGGAGGGCCACCGTTCTCGTGGTTGACCACGGAAGCGACCGGCACCACCTGGATCTCCGGCTCCTCGGGGAAGACTTGCTGCCACGCAGCGATCCGGTCCTTCGCCGCCTGTGCGCCGACCAGCTCCAGCGCATCGGTGGTGCGCCGCGTCTCCGCTCGGCGGGCGTCGGCCTGCGTGTCGCGGTCGCGCAGATCCAGCGCCTGCAGTGCGGCTGCGTACGGGTCCAGTGCGTCAGCCTGCCCGAGCAGTGCCTCCACCACCAGGTTGTCCGTGCGCAGCGCCACACTTGAGCGGTCCATGATGGCACCGGTGATCTCGTGCTCGCCTGGATCCTTCGACAGCGCTTCTCGCCGGAAGCGGAACCGCACGTCGGGGCTCAGGACATCGCCACGGAAGCGCAGATCGCCATTGGTTTCGAGCTCAGCAGGCTGCCAGTCGTAATGCACGCCGTCCGGGTTGCTGCCGATCTGCAGCGTGGTGACCAGGTCGCCGAAGGCGTCCTCGCGTTGCGCGGACAGGCTGAGAACGGCGCGGGCCACCTCGGACCGGCGGGCGGGGTCGACGTGGCGGGTGACAAACCGCCCGAGCTCGGACAGCGGGACGATCTCTGCCGATCCCGCGTTGCCGTTGTAGAACGCGACCCGGATGTCGCGCAGTACGACGTACGTGTCGTAGCTCTGATTGAGCTCACGGAACACGAAGTTCAGCACCCGGCGCAGATTTGTGTTGCTGATCTGCCGGACAGTCGTGGTCTCCGCGCCGGTTTCCGTGGACGTGGCCGACGACGACTCCACCGACTGGCGGCGGCTGTTGTTGACCTGCGAGGCGTGCTCGGACGCGCTCTGGCTGACCGATCTCGCGTACTGCTGGCTGGCTTCCTGGTGGTTGGCGTTGAACCCTGCCGACATGGAAGCCGAGCCGGACACGATGCCCAGACTGACGCCTGCGCTCGCGCTGGTGGCCACCGACACCGCCCAGCCGCCCTGATCCTGGAATGCCGTTCCGCTCTCCTGGGCAAGGCTGGAGGTGAAGCGGGTTTGCGCGGCGGTGTCGGAGGAGTCGAAGATCGAGGAGGCGTCGTCACGCGTGGCCGCCTCCGTGCGCCACGTGTGTGTCGTGACCGTCGTGCGTTCGCCGGGCAGCAGCGAAAACGTCTGCAACGTGCGGCCCAGGCCGTAATCCCCCAGGAACGCGCGCAATTCCCACGTTTCGACCAGCGCAATCGTCGGCCGCGACGGTGCGACTGGGTCCACGGGTATCGGGTGGATTGAGTTGCCGATCCCCGCCGTGGGCAGCGTGATGAGTGTCTGCGCCGGCTGGGTGATTGGGGCGGCTGCGACGGTGCTGGCCAGCCGATCGATATACGTGTCGGTCCGCCGGCGCTGAATGACGACGTCGTCGAATTCGTTGACCAGCGCGCGGCGTCCGGCGATGTCCAATGCGCCGTCGGCGGCGGCTGCGCGAAGCCCGCGCGGTGCCACCATTGCATCGGAGAGCAGCGGCGCCACGTCCCCGCCCACCTGGGCGACGTGACGCAAGGACGGCCGAGAACTAGCAGGCAGGGCGCGGCGGTAGAAGTCCGATAGCCGGCCAGGATCGATACCGGTCAGCCGGCCCTGGTCGCCCTGGACGATGCCAAGTTGCAGCAAGGAAGTGCCGACGCGGGTAGCTCCGTCGGCAAATACGGCCGGGTCGAGTTCCAGCGGCACGACCCGCTGCCAGGAGTACGAACCGGGCAGTGGGACATCGAAATTGATCTTCGATGATGTACCTGGCGCGCCGCCCCCGAATGATGCGAGGTCATCCGCCACAACAGGCGTGGATAGATCAGGCACTGGCATATGATCCCCCGTAGGCTTAGTTCGGATGTGCCGATTGGCTACCTAAACTGACAAAGGTCTATGCCGATTGGGTGCAGAAGTCATGAAGACCACATGGAGATCAATAGGGCGCGTGTTCGAATCGCCTTAGCCCAGCATCTAGGCGACGATCTGGCCGGACCCAACCTCAGTATCCGCGAACTGAAAAGTATTCTTCAAATAGATCTCCGGCGCCTGCCAGGCGTCGTCGCCAGGTGGGAACGAGATCACGGGTGTTAGTACCGTGGGGTATGAGTCTGAGCACGCGCCGCCAACGACATGCTCGCCATCACAAGCAGCGGCGAAGCGAGGCGTCCGCACGGCGTAGTCCGCGCGGGCGCCTCACCCAGTGGTCGCCAAGGGTCCCTTGGATATTGGTCAGGTCCCGGTACGCGTCAACGATCGTGCTGGCTCGGCCTGCAGGGAGGGCTTGCGGGCGGGGATGTCCTCGGGGCCGGTCAACGGGCCGCGGCGCAGCAGCGCGCCGCAGATGATGGCGCCGGCCACGAAGATGCCGGCGCACCACCAGAACACCGTGGTGTAACCGTGGATCAGCGCGAGCTGGGCCAGTTGCGGTGTCGGCCGCCCACGCAGGTGGCTGGCCAGGTAGCCGGCGGTGGCGCTGGCCGCGATCGTGTTGAGCAGCGCGGTGCCGATCGAGCCGCCAAGTTGCTGCCCGGTGTTGACGCTCGCCGAGGCAATCCCGGCGTCACGCGGTGCCACGCCGAAGGTACCGGTGTTGGCCGCGAAGGAGAATATGAGGCCCATGCCGACACCGGTCACGATGATCGGCCCGAGCAGAGCCGACGCATAGCCGGAGTGCGCGCCGATCCTGGTCAGCCAGGCCAGGCCGGCCGCATTGCACAGCATGCCGGCGATGAGCAGCGGCTTGGGGCCCAGCCGCGGCATCAGCACGATGTTGCCCACGTTGGCCATCACGCCGATGACCACGACCATCGGGAGCAGGGCGACGCCCGACTTGACCGGCGAGTACCCCAGGGTCCCCTGCATGTAGTAGATGAGGAACAGGAAGATGCCGAAGATGCCGGCCCGGTGATCAGCATGGTGAGGTAAGCGCCGCCGCGGTTGCGGTCCAGGATGACCCGGGGCGGCAGCAGCGGGTGCGCTGCGCGGGTCTGCCAGGCGGCGAACACGATGAGCAGCGCGACGCCGGCCGCGAGGAAGCCCCATGCCGAGGGCGTGTGCCAGCTGTGCGTCGCGGCGTTGGAGAAGCCGTAGACCAGGCAGAACATCCCGCCCGACACCGCTGCCACGCCTGGGAAGTCCAGCCGGGCGCCTGGCGTCTTGGGCTGCCTGCCCAGCAGCAGCGCGCCTCCGATGATCCCGATCGCCGCGAAGACCAGGTTGACGTACAGGCACCACCGCCACGACAGGTAGGAGGTCAGCGCGCCGCCGAGCAGCAGCCCGAGGCCCGAACCGCTGGCCGCGACCGCGCCGTAGACGCCGAACGCCTTGGCCCGCTCCTTCACGTCGGTGAAGGTCGTGGTCAGCAGCGACAGGGCGGACGGCGCCAGCAGCGCGGCGAAGACCCCCTGGCAGGCGCGCGCCGCCACCAGCATGGTGAAGCTGTCCGAGGCGCCGCCGACGGCGGAGGCGGCCGCGAACCCGGCCAGCCCGATAAGGAAGGTCGTCTTGCGGCCGATCAGGTCGGCCAGCCGCCCGCAGAACAGCAGCAGGCTCCCGAACGACAGCGCGTACGCGGTCACGATCCACTGCCGGTCGGCGTTGGTGAACCCCAGCGCCCGCTGCGCCGACGGCAGAGCGAGGTTCATCACGGTCACGTCGAGGACGATCATGAGCGCGGCGGTGCAGATGGTGGCGAGGATCAGCCACCGCCGTGGGTCCGCCTCGCCGGGGTTGCTCTCACTGAAGCGTCTGACCGTCACTGTGCTTGTTGACATTTCGGGTTTCCTCCGGTGGCTATGGACATCCGGGTAGTTGTCACTTCCGGCGGACGATGACCCAGGTCAGCCCGCCGCGGGATGACCACCACGGGCTGACCTGGTTGTCGGCGCTGCTGCAGGTGTGCAGCTCGCGCGGAAGGGGAACGGTTGTCGCTCACGTCTGGGTGACGAACGGGCATCCGCCCGGGGGACAAGCCCGGATCAGAAGTGGCGGCCGGCCGGGTCAAGAACCGCCGCTCCGGGCCCGGCGGTTAGCGTCTGGGCTGGCCCGGAATTGTGGACGCCGGTAGTGTCCCCTGCGCTGCTGTTCGTTCGTCATGCAGGTGAGAGCCACTGACTGCGGAGGTTGCGATGCAGTACGCCATGATGATCTACGCCGAGCCCGGCTACGCGGAGGCGCTGCCGGATTCCGAACGCGAGGCGGTGCTCGCCGAGTTTGCGGCGTTGGCCGATGACGCCCACTGCGTCACCGCTGCGCAGTTGCAGCCCGCCGAGACGGCGACCTGCGTGCGGGTGGCCGGTGGCCGGACGCTGATGACCGACGGGCCGTTCGCGGACACCAAGGAGGTGCTCGGCGGCTTCGTCTTGGTCGAGGCGGCCAACCTGGACGAGGTGCTCGAGCTGGCGGCGCGCATCCCGGTTACCCGGCACGGCGGCGTGGTCGAGGTCAGGCCGGTGGTGCAGCGCTGAGCGTGCTGGAGGAGGTCTTCCGGGACGAGTGGGGCCGGGTGCTGGCCTCGCTGGTCGGGTTCCTCGGTGACTTCGACAAGGCCGAGGAAGCCGCGCAGGAGGCGTTCGCGATCGCGGCGGAGCGCTGGCCCGTCACCGGGGTGCCGGCCAACCCTGGTGCATGGCTGGTGACGACGGCCCGCAACCGGGCGATCGACCGGATCCGCCGCGAGCGCACCTTCGCCGAGAAGATCCAGCTGCTGCCGGTACCGGAGGCCGTCATGGACGTGATGGACGAGTTCGACGACACCGTGATCAAGGACGAACGGCTTGAGCTGATCTTCACCTGCTGCCACCCGGCGCTGCCGCTGGAGGGGCAGGTGGCGCTCACGCTGCGCGCCCTGGGTGGCCTGGAGACCGCCGAGATAGCCCGGGCGTTCCTGGTCTCCGAGGAGACCATGAAGCGCCGCCTCTCCCGCGCCAAGGCCAAGATCAAGGCGACCGGGATCCCGTTCGCGGTTCCCGCGGCGCACCTGCTGCCCGACCGCCTCGACGCGGTGCTGGCCGTCATCTACCTGATCTACAACGAGGGCTACAGCGGCCGGGTCGACCTCGGTGCCGAAGCCATCCGGCTGGGCCGGGTGCTCGCCGCGCTCATGCCGGACGAGCCGGAGGCGCACGGGCTGCTCGCGCTGATGATGATCCACCACGCCCGGCGGCGGGCCCGGTTCTCCGGCGAGGATCTCGTGCTGCTGGAGGATCAGGACCGTTCGCTGTGGGACCACGCGCAGATCTCCGTAGGACAGGCGGTGCTCGACCGGGCGGTCGTGCTGGGCGGCCGCGGTGCCTACGTCATCCAGGCCGCGATCGCGTCGTTGCAGACCGCCGAGCAGATCGACTGGCCGCAGGTTGCCGAGCTGTACCGGAGGCTGGCCGAACTCACCGGCTCGGCCGTGGTCGAGCTCAACCGCGCCGCGGCCCTCGCCCAGGCCGGTGACCCCGCCGCGGCGCTGCGCGCCGTGGACCGCCTCGACCTGGACGGCTACCTCTACTTCCACTCCACCCGCGGCGAACTGCTGCGGCGTCTCGGCCGCGACGACGAGGCCCGGGCGGCGTACCGCCGGGCGCTGGAGCTGGCCACCTCGACCCCCGAGCGGCGGTTCCTGACCCGGCGGCTCGAACAGCTCTAACCCACACTGTCCCCCGGGTCTAACCCACACTGTCCCCCGGGCGGGTGCTCGTTCGTCACCTGGATGTGAGAGTCCATCCCGGCACGGAAGGAAATCGGTCAATGAACGTGTTGATGGTGCGCGCCAAGATCAAGGAAGAAAACGTCGCCGACACGCAGGCAGCCACTGACAAGGTCATCCAGGCGCTTGAGCAGGCGCATCCTGACGTCCACTACGCCGTGACCAGGCTCAGCGACGGCGTCACAGTTCTTGCATTTCTGGAGATGGAGCCCGGTCAGGAGCACCCGCTGCTCCCGTTTCCCGAGTACGCGGAGATGCTGGAAAACCTCAAGCAGTGGTACGCGGAGCCGCCGACCGTGGAGCACATGACGGTCATCGGCTCGTACCAGCTGTTCTGAGCCCTGGACCGGCCGTCGCATGGCCGGTCGCCCTCGCCGCGACCGGCCATGCGTGTGCCAACACGGCAACGCTGGCGTCGCGGACAGCAAAAAACAATGGCAGGGAGATCCCTCTCCTTGCCATTTTCAATCTATAGCACACCGGGGGGCTTGCGGCAAGGCCCGGGTCATGCCGCATAATCGCAGGCCGGGCCCGGAATTTATGGAATGGGTGAGCCGAAGGCCACCCTGGAGGTAACGCGATGATCGAGCGCTACGTGCTGGGTCTCGAAGAGATCGACAAGACGCAGGTCGCGCTCGTTGGCGGCAAGGGCGCGAACCTGGGGGAGCTTTCGCGGATCGAAGGCGTTCGTGTGCCGCCTGGCTTTTGCGTGACGACGGACGCCTTCCGGCGGATCATGGCGACGGTGCCCTGGATCGACGATCAGCTCGATCGGCTGTCGCGCCTGGACCCCGACGACCGGCAGGCGATCCGCACGCTCAGTGCGGAGATCCGCCGGACCCTTGAGGGGATCGCCATCCCTGACGATCTGGCAGCGGCGATCACCCACTCGGTCACGCCGGCTTGGCGGGCAAGCTGCCTACGCCGTCCGGTCCAGCGCGACGGCGGAGGACCTGCCGACGGCCTCCTTCGCGGGCCAGCAGGACACGTACCTGAACGTCGTGGGGCTGGCTGCGATCCTTCGGGACGTCAGCCGATGCTGGGCCTCCCTGTTCACCGAGCGGGCCGTGACCTACCGCCTGCGGAACGGCTTCGACCACCGGAAGGTCCACATGGCCGTGGTCGTACAGCAGATGCTCTTCCCGCGGGCGGCCGGCATCCTTTTCACGGCCGACCCCGTCACCTCCAACCGGAAGGTCGTCTCCATCGAGGCCAGCTTCGGCCTCGGCGAGGCCCTGGTGGCCGGGCTGGTGAACGCGGACGTCTACAAGGTGCGGGACGGTGAGGTTGCCGCCAGGGCAGTCGCCACCAAACAGCTCGCCATCCACGCTTTGCCTGCAGGCGGAACGCAGGAACTGGCGATCGAGCCAGACAGCCAGGAGCAGCCAGCACTGACCGATGCGCAGATCGTACGGCTCGCTCAGCTGGGCCGGCGGATCGAAACGCACTTCGGCCACCCCCAGGACATCGAATGGTGCCTGGTCGACGATGGGTTTCAGATTGTCCAGAGCCGGCCGATCACCACACTGTTCCCCATCCCCGCGACCAGTGATCAAGGGAACCATGTCTACGTCTCCGTCGGTCATCAGCAGATGATGACCGACGCCATGAAGCCCCTGGGGCTCTCCGTGTGGCTGCTGACGACTCCGGCGCCCATGTTCGAGGCCGGCGGCAGACTGTTCGTCGACGTCACCCGGGCGCTGGGTTCGCCAACAAGTCGCACAGGCCTCCTGACGGCCCTGGAGAGATCCGATCCGCTGATCGGAGACGCGCTGCAGACCATCCTCGACCGCGGCGACTTCATCCCGGCGCTCCCGGACGAGGGCCCGGGCGGGACGCCGGCTGTCAACGCGCCCGCCCCTATCGAGACCGACCCGGCCATCGTCACCGAGCTGGTCGAGCGCGGCCAGGCCTCCATCGCCACGTTGAAGCGCGACATCCGGGCGAAGTCCGGGCCGGAACTGCTCGGCTTCATCCTCGCGGACTTCCAGGAGCTGAAGCGGATCTTGTTCGATCCGCGAAGCCACCAGGTGTTCATGTCGGCGATGCAGGCCACCTGGTGGCTCAACGAGCAGCTGCAGGAGTGGCTGGGCGAGAAGAACGCGGTCGACACGCTGACGCAGTCCGTCCCTCACAACGTGACGTCGGAAATGGGGCTGGCGCTCCTGGACGTCGCGGACGTGATCCGCCTGCATCCGGACGTGGTGGCATTCCTGCGGCACGTCGAGGACGAGAACTTCCTGGACGAGCTGCCCACGCTCGCAGGCGGGCGTGAAGCCCGAGACGCTATCCAGGCCTACCTCGACAAATACGGCATGCGCTGCGTCGGCGAGATCGACATCACGAAGCCGCGGTGGAGCGAACGCCCCACCATGCTCGTGCCCATGATCCTCGGCAACATCAAGAACTTCGAGCCGGGCGCCGGCGAGCGGCGCTTCGAGCAAGGCCTGCAGGAGGCGCGGGAGAAGGAAGAGGAACTGCTGACGCGCTTGCGGGCCTTGCCGGACGGGGAGCGGAAGGCCGACGAGGCCAAGCGGAAGATCGACCGGATCCGGACCTTCATCGGGTACCGGGAATATCCGAAGTACTACATGGTCAGCCGCTACTTCGTTTACAAGCAGGCCTTGCTGAATGACGCCGAGCGCCTCGTGCAAGCCCACGTACTTCGTGACAGGGAAGACATCTTCTACCTCACACTCCAGGAGCTCCACGACGTCGTGCGCACGAACCAGGTGGATGACCAGCTCATTCGCCAGCGCAAGGACGCGTTCAGGTCGTATCAAGCGCTCACGCCGCCCCGGGTGCTGACCTCGGATGGCGAGGCCGTCGCCGGGACGTACCGGCGCGCCGATGTCCCGGCCGGCGCGCTGACCGGCCTGCCCGTTTCCGCCGGGACCGTCGAGGGACGGGCTCGCGTCATCCTGGACATGGCCGAGGCCGATCTCGAAGCGGGCGACATCCTGGTCACCGCCTACACCGACCCCAGCTGGACGCCTGCGTTCGTCGCGATCAAGGGCCTGGTGACGGAGGTCGGGGGCCTGATGACCCATGGCGCGGTGATCGCACGGGAGTACGGCCTGCCGGCCGTCGTGGGGGTGGAGCACGCCACCCGGCTGATCCAGGACGGGCAGCGGATCCGCGTACATGGAACGGACGGGTACATCGAGATCCTGCATTAGCCGGCCACTGATCAAACGGGTCCAGCACGCACCGGGGAGCCCGATAATCGAGGCATGGGGGAGCTCCCTGCCGGGACGATCACGATGTTGTTCAGCGACATCGAGGGGTCGACCGCGCTGCTGCGCAGGCTGGGCGACCGCTACGCCGATGCGCTGTCGACTCAGCGCGCCCTGCTGCGGGCCGCTTTCGCCGGCTATGGCGGCCAGGAGATGGGCACCGAGGGAGACAGTTTTTTCGTTGTGTTCGGCTCGGCCGCCGACGCGGTCCGATGCTGCGTTGCCGCGCAGCGTGCCCTGTCCGCCCATGACTGGCCGGGCGGGATTCCGGTGCGGGTGCGGATGGGGCTGCATTCCGGTGACCCGGTACGGCACGAAGACGGGTACGTGGGGCTGGACGTGCACCGGGCGGCCCGGATCGCGGCGGTCGCGCACGGCGGCCAGGTCGTGCTGTCGGAGACGACCCGGCAGCTGGCCGGCTTCCGAGCTGCCGGCCGGGGTATCCCTCCGGGACCTGGGCTTGCACCGGCTGCAGGACATCGAGGCGCCAGAACGCATCTACCAACTTGTCGCTGCGGGCCTGCCGGGGCGGTTCCCGCCGCTGAAAAGCACGCTGGCCGGGGAGGCGGCCCCAGCTGCCGCCGGGGCCGTGCCCATTGTCGGACGGGTGGCGGAGCGGAGAGCATTGCTGACCGCCTACGCGCGGGTTGTGGCCGGCCGCCCGCAAGTGCTGCTGATCACCGGGGCAGCCGGCATCGGCAAGACCAGGCTCGTCGAGGAACTCTGCGCCCAGGCCGAGTCGGCCGCTGGCGGGGCGCGGGTCCTGCTCGGCGAGTCGGCACCGCTGGCCGGCGCCGCGCTCGCCTACGGGCCCTTCGTGGCCGCCCTGGGCGATCAGGCGGAATGGCTGCTCGCCGACGACGGCACGCCGGACATGCTGGCAGCCCGGCACCGGCTGTTCATGCGCGTGCTTGAGTTGCTGGCGGGCCTCGCCACCAGGTCACCGATCGTGCTCGTGCTGGAGGATCTGCACTGGGCCGACGACTCCTCCCGCGAGCTACTCGCCTTCCTGGCGATCAGGCTGCGCGACCAGCCGGTATTGCTGATCGGCACCCTCCGTGAGGAGGAGCTGGCCGACAGCGTTGTGCAGTGGCTCGCCGAGCTGGAGCGACGGCCCTGGGTGACCCGGCTCCGGCTGGGGCGCCTGGCCGACGGCGAGATCGCCGAGCTTGTCACCGGCCTGCTCCCGGTCGGCGCCGCCAGCGCGGACCGGGTGTCGGCGGTGGTTGGCGCCGCGGACGGCAACCCGCTGTATGCCAGGGAACTCGCCTACGCCGATCCGCAGGCGCTGCCCGCCTCGATCACTGATGCCGTGCTGGCCAAGGCCGCGGGGCTCACCGCGCAGGCCAGGACGGTCGTCGACCAGGTCTGTGTCGCCGACGGCGGGATGTCCCATGAGCTGCTGACCGCAGTCATTCCGCTGCCGGAGAAGCGCCTGCTGGCCTCCGCCCGCCGGGCCGTTGCCTCGGGCCTGCTGATTCCGGCCGGCGATGGCTACGCCTTCAACCACGCGCTGACCCGGCAGGTGCTCTACGCTCACCTGCTGCCGGCCGAGCGGCGCCACCTGCACCACCGTCTCGCGGAGGCCCTCGACGCGCGGCCGGACTCCGACCCTGGGCTGCTGGCCCAGCACTGGCATCTGGCAGGCTCACCGGACCGGGCCGGGCCCGCAGCCGTGCTGGCGGCGCGCCAGGCGGTCGCGGAACGCGCCTACCCGGAGGCCGTGCGGTCCTATGCGCTCGCCATCGAACTAGCCGCCTGGCTGCCGGAGGCGGGTCCCACCCTGCTGCAGGAGGCGGCGCGGGCCGCGGGCTGGGCAGGGGATCCGGATCGTGCGGCCGGGTGGATCGCTGACGCCCTGGACCAGTCCCACGACGCGGCGCCGGCTGACCGGGCACGGCTGCTGGAGCGGCTCGGCCGTTACCGGTTTGACGGCCGCGACCTCGACGCGGCCGTTGACGCCACCGAGCGGGCTCTGGCGCTGCTGCCTGATGGCCCACCCACTGCCTTGCGGGCCCGCGTGCTTGCCGCGCTCGCGACCGGACGCATGCTGCTCGGCGACTTCGACGGCGCGCTGCCGGTCGCCGAGCAGGCCGTTACGGAGGCACAGCAGGCTGGCGCCGTGGCTGAGCACGCCCACGGGCTGGCGACGCTCGGCATCGTCCTGGCACACCGCGGCGACTTCGACGCCGGGATCGCGGCACTGCAAACGTCATTCAGCCTCGCGCGCCGCACCGGCAACGTGGAAGATGTCATCCGGGCGGCGGCCAACCACATGTACCTGCTGTGCACGGCTGGCCGTTTCACCGAAGCGCTCGACGTGGCGAAGGAGGGCCGTTCTGTCGCTGAGTCCCTGGACGCCCCGCCAGCGCTGACGTCAACTCTGGACAACAACGTCGCGGCGCTGCTGACCGCGACCGGGCGCTGGGCCGAAGCAGACCAGCTTCTCGCCGAGCTGATGGGTGAGTCCTCGGCGAAGGCCGCCCACTACCTGGAACTGGTGCAACTGGAGCTGGCCGTCGGCCGGGGCGATAGTGAGCGGGCGGCAAGCCTGGCCGCGGCCCTGGCGAAGGCGCCGCCCGATCCCGGGCTCGTCGTCCCGCGACACGCCTGCCTCGCCGAGCAGGCGCTGGATACCGGCAACCTGGCGGCGGCGGCCGGGGAGGTATTGGACGGGCTCGCGACGGTCGGCTGGGCCGAGGACGAGATCCGGCTGCTAGCGGCCGGTGCCAGGGCCGCTGCCGACATCGCCGCGTTGCCCGCCGCGGACCGGCCGCGGCACCTCCCGGAGACCTGGGAGCGGGCGGCTGTCACGTTCGCCGAGCGGGCACGGGCCATCACCGGCGCCGACGGCCGCGGGCAGCCCGCCGATGCCGCGTTCGGGGTGCTGGCCGCCGCCGAGCATGCCCGCCAGCACGGGACCGATGACCCAGCCACCTGGCGCGCCGTCGCGGACGCATGGCGGGTGGCGGGCCAGCCGTACCGGGAGGCTTACGCGCACCTGCGGGAGGCGCAGGCCGCGGCCCGCGCAGGGCAGCGCGACCAGGCCGCCCGCGCCGTGGCGGTGGGGGAGAGCCTGGCCCGCAAGCTCCCGTCGCCTCCCCTGCTGAGCCTCGCCGAGGAGGTGGCCCGGCAGGCCGGGCTGACCGCCCGAACCGGGCAGCGTGCGCATCCACCGCATCTCTGACAAACTCGGTGCGAGACTGAGGCGCCGGCGGCCGGCGCGGCTGGCCTGACCCAGCGGTTCTGGCAGGCCGGGCGAGCGCCATCGGGGAGGAGAGCGCGGTGGCCTACATCTTCCTGCGAATCGGCACCGACCCGACCGCCTGGGTCGTCGAGGACGCCGGCCCGGGCACAGTGGCGGCGCAGCTGAGCCAGGCGACCGGCCCGGTCGTGCTGCCGGTCATCGATCCGCTGCAGGGCAACCTCGTAGTGTCCCCGTCGGCCGCCGCCACCATCTCGGTGCAGGGGCCGCCCCCGGGCCACGGCTGGCGCCCGAGTCACATCGCCTTGCCGCGATGGCCAGTCCTGTACCTGCCCGCGCCAACCAGCCCAACCCAGGACTCCCCGGGTTACCCGCTGGCTCCGAACACCGACCTTGCTGCGCTGCAGCAGGACATCATCACCGCAATGACCAATGACACCTTCATCAGCATCCCGGTCGCAGACATCCAGGGCGGGGTCGTTCTGCTGAATGGTGCCGCCCTGAGCTTCGCCGTTCTCGCCCAGGTCCACAGCTGACCAGTCCGGCGCCGCGGGCGACGCGAGCGCCGGGTGCACCGGCGGCGTGGCCGACACGTTCACCGTCGGGCTGGGCCGGTGACCCAGTATCCGCAAACTGAAGAGTATTCTTCAAATAGTGGATAGACGGCCCGCGCCTGCGCTCTTGCCCATCCTGCGCTCCCAGCAGCAGGGCGAGATCCTTGCGCTGCTGCTTGGCGACCCAGACCTTGAACTTAGCCTCACCGAGATCGCGGCGCGGACCGGCACGCCCCATGCCTCGGTCCACCGGGAGATCGAGCGGGCAGAGCAAGCTGGCCTGGTCGTCAGCCGGAAGCTGGGCAACACGCGACTCGTGCGGGCGAACACGGCCAGTCCTTACTACGCGGGGCTCGCCGACGTTCTGACGAGGGCCTTCGGTGTCCCAGCGGTACTGGCTGAAGTTTTGCAGCCGGTCAACGGGATCGCCGCAGCCTACATCTACGGATCGTGGGCCGCCCGGCATGAAGGCCAGACGGGGGAGCGGCCCGTGGGGGACATAGACGTGCTAGTCCTGGGCGAACCGGATCGAGACCGACTCTATGCCGGACTCAGCGATGCCGAGGAGCGCCTTGGCAGGCCCGTCCAGGCAACGATCCGCGGCGCTGACTGGCTGGATACAGGATCAGGGGCGTTTCACGACACCGTCACCAGCAGGCCGCTCCTCACACTCCCTTTGGAACGCGGCTAGCCGAATCGCTCCGGCGGTGACGCCGCCAGCAGCGCCTGCACACCCGAAAGCGCCGCCGTCGCCTTCTCAATCGCCCACGAAGCGTCCGATTTGGTAATGGGAGCGGCCGCGGGGTCGAAGTACTGCGCCGTGTGACGAGTGCGCCGGAGCCGCTCGAATGTCGGCTTGGCGAAAGCCGGAATATAGCTCCCAAACTGGGCGGACACGGCATCCTCGACGGCCATGTGCGACCCGTCACCTCCGGTGGCCCGTAGCCCCTGCCGGACCAGCAACGACTCGGCAGCCATCCGGTAGGCATCGTAAGCAGCCACGTACGCGCCATCAACGTCACCAGCCCGGAGAGCGGCCGCGGCGGTGGCCTCAACCCGAAGTGTCGCCCGCACGATCAGCGCGTCCGCTGACACGGCAAGATCCTCGACCTCAACGATCTCCAAGCGACCCCGGCCGATCAGGTACTGAACGGTTTGCTCGCCCTTCTCCCAGCGTGCCACAGCCTTTCGCGCCTGCCTTCTCCGAACTTCAACGCCCGCGACGCTGCCGACGCCTGACCCTGACCTGACGGACCCCGTCCGGACCGGGCGGGTCGTTGTGGATCGCGAAGATCAGTTAGCCATGGCCAGGGTGGCCACGGGGACTATTCCGCCCGACCAGGCGCCGACTGCGGTACACCGCGCCAGGGCGCATGAGATGCCGTTGAGAGCGCCCTGGGCGAAACCGGCCGGAAGCGGCGCGGTGACCAGCCGCCAGCTACGGCCGTTCCAGGCCTCGAGGAAATAGGCCGCCTGGCCGCCGGGGGCGTACTGACCGGTGGCGGTGCAGGCGACGGCGGAGGAGCACGATACGGCGTTCAGCGCGACCTCCTCCCTGCTCGTACTGAAGTTCGCCGGGTTGGGGGTGGGCTGAACGCGCCAGCTCTTGCCATTCCACCTTTCCGCCAGCGTCGGGTGGCGGACGCCAAAGTTGGTACCGGTCGCCGTGCACGCGCTGGGCGAGGTGCACGACACCCCGCTCAAAGCTCCGCCGGGCGCTTTGCGCGGGAGCGGCACCGCCTGAATATGCCACGTCGTGCCATTCCACGCCTCGGCAAAGGGCTGAGCGTCCCCGGTGCCGTTGTTCTGGTAGCCGACGGCGGTGCACGCCCGCGCCGCCGGGCACGACACGCCGAACAACTGGCTGACCTTGGCCGGCTGAGGTATGGGCTGAATGCGCCAGGCCTTGCCGTTCCACCGTTCGGCCACGGCGAGCACGCGCCCGCCGGCCTTGTCGTAATTGCCGACGGTGGTGCAGGCGTTCGGCGAGGAACAGGAGACCGCAAACAGCGAACTGCCGGTCGAGCCCTTGGGAGTCGCAATGGCCTGGATCCGCCAGGTCGTGCCGTTCCATGCTTCGGCCAGGTTCACGCTCTGATGCGTTGCCTTGCCGATGGTGGCGCCCACGGCGGTGCAGGCGGTCGCTGACGCGCAGGACACACCGGTGAAGGTACTGCTCGCGGCGCCTTTGGGCAGGATGGTGTGCTGGATTCCGCCAGCTCGTGCCGTTCCACCTCTCCGCCAAGGTGAACCCCGGGCTGGACAGGCTGGCCGCGCGGGAGCCGACCGCGGTGCAAGCCCGCCCCGAGGTGCACGAGACGGCCGACAGCTCATTGATGTTCGCGCCGGCCGGATTCGGCGTCGGCTCGACCTTCCACGCCTTGCCCGTGGCCAAGCCTGTCTGGCTAGCCTGCGCCGCACCCGCCGTGGCGATCCACGTACAACCGAACAACAAGGCAAGGACGCCGAGCAGCCGGGCGGCATGCGCCCAGCGCACCCCCGCCCGCAACCCGCTGCCGTCCCGCCTGACCTGACTCATCCGGTGCGACTCAGCCATTCCCCACCCTCCACTCGACTCGGGCAGACCCGACATCTCACTGACCAGCGCGAGCCAGGCCAAGCCGCCCAGCGACCGCCACGCTCCGCTGCAGTGGTAATCATCCGCGCCAGACGGGCTTCGCACTAGGCACAATGTCCCCTCTCCTGCCGCTCGGCGCGCAGCGAGCCGGAGCATGCTGCCCGGTCTCCGTTGAGTTGGCAGATACTGGCCTTGCTTCCAGCAGACATGCCCCCAGGCCGGTGCCGGGCCTTGGTCCGGTGCCTGGCCGTGGCGAAGATCAAGCCGATGGGGTTGGACGTTCGGTAAACGCGGTGGCGTGATCGGCGGCCCACTGGCGAAACGATCGCGGTGCCGATCCGAGGATGCCGGACACCGTAGAGGTGATGAACGCCGGTCGTCCCATCGTTGCGGCCCACGCGTCGAGCAGCATGTCCACAACCGGGCGCGGCCAGCTTCCGTCCGTCTCGCTCCGGAACTCCTCCGGCGACAGCTCCTCAAATCTGATCCGGCGCCCCACGACGTCACCGATGATGCTCACCTGCTCTGCCTGGCTCAGCGACTCAGGGCCCGTCAGGACGTAGTCGCCTCCGGCATGCCCGTCCTGATACAGGGTCCGCGCCGCGACGGCTGCCACGTCGCCGTCATCGACGGGTGCGGTCTCGGCAGCGCCGTAAGGCCACCGAACGACACCGTCGGCGCGAATCGCGGCCCCCCACCAGAACACCGCGTTCGACGCGAACATCCCCGGCCGGATGATCGTCGACTCGACCCCGGCGGCCGCGATGAGCCGCTCAATATCGGCGTGGAGCACCGCCATCGGATTGGGTTGCTGGAAGAAAGGGTGCGGGGTCTGGTGCGGCGAGGACAGAAACACGACACGCCGCGCGTAGGTCGCCAGGCGCTCGACAACTGCCGCAGCAGTCGCCGGCGGTGCGGTCCAGACGAGAAAGACAGCACCGGCACCGCGCAGTCCCGCGTCGAGCGATTCGGGCACGGTCAGGTCGCCGGTGACGACTTCGACGTTCGCTGGGAGCGCCGCCGCCTCGGAGCGCCGCGTGAGGGCGCGGACCGGCACGCCTGCGTCCATGAGCTGGTCGATGACGGCGCGCCCAACCCGGCCGGTCGCGCCGGTGACCAGCACCGGAGGCACTCGCGTTCGTGTCATGAGGGCCCCGGCGTCGTCCGTGGTAGGCGCACGGAGTGAATCATGCCATCTCCCTGGGAGCGGGTGTTCAGGCGGCAGGGTCGGGGAGTTCGGCAGGGTAGGTGATGCGGATCTCGGTGAGCGGATGACCAGGAGAGAGGGCTACTGCTCCACGTAGGCGGCGAGTTTCGCCAGGGAAGAGGCGAGACCCGCGGCGTGGTCCTCCGCGGAGATGCCGTCCGGGGTGTCTTCGGCAACGATGTCGACGCGCGTCCCCGCATCGACGGCGGTGACCTCCCAAGTCATGGTCATGGTGCCGGTGTAGGCAGGGTCATCGGAGACGAAGTCCACCGCCTGCACGACTCGTTCGCCGGGGACGATGTCGACGAATCGAGCCTCGACGATGTCGGAATCCGCGGTCGCCTTCCCCGGTGCGTCAGAGGCGTCGGAATAGGTCAGTACCATCCGGTACGACCCGCCCGGCCGGGCATCGAACCGCTCGAACCTGCCAGTCATGCCGCCGGGAGGGAGCCATGCCAAGAGTGCCTCGGGATCGACGAGAGCGGCCCAGACGCGCCCGGGTGGCGCAGCCATCACCCGCGATCCCCTGTCTGTGCGTGGCATCCCGTGACCCCTAGCACCGTCGGACTTGGCTTCGCCAATCATCTCTTCTCGCGTGCGCTTGCGAGCCAGGGACACGGTCTCTGGCCCCGTCGCACGCAAATGGATCCGCGAGGGTCACCTGCGTGCGGCGGGCTTCGTGGATACTGAGCGCTATTTCGTTACAGTGAGTGTCTTCTTGGGGGATGTTGATCCTGCGTAGGGTATGCCCCCCGGGTAGCTGGCCGTCAGCTGGTACTTGCCGATGCGGAGCTTTTTGGCGGCGAGGGTGCAGCTGCCCTTGGCCGCCTTCAGTGTGATCGCGCACAGGGCGGTGGACCCGGCCTTGACGGTGACCTTGCCGGCCGGAGTGCCGCTGGTTTGCGGTTTGACCTGGACGGTCAGCTTCTCGGACTGCTCGTGGCCGAACCTCACCGTGGCGGTCGACAGTGACAGCGCGGTCGCCGTCGGCTCGGGCGCCACGGTGAGGGTCTTGGTGCCGTTGGAGGGATTGTTAGCCAGGTCGCCGCCGTAGCTGGCGACAAGCTTGTAGCTGCCGGGGCGGAGCATACTGGCCCCCAAGCGGATAGTGGCCTTACCGCCCGCGAGGTTGACCACCCCCAGGGTGGCGGACCCGGCCTTGACGGTGACCTTCCCGGTGGGGGTGTCGCCCGTCTGGCCGGGGGCGGTGACGGTGACGGTCAGGTGCTCGGACTGCTCGTGGCCGAACGTGGCCTTGGCCGCCGACAGCCCCAAGCTGGTGGTCGTGCCCGCCATCGCGGACAGCACGGTGAGGGTGGTGCCGCCGCTCATGGAGCTGAGGTACACGGGATCGCCGCTGTACTCGCCGGTGAGGGTGTAGGAGCCGGGAGCCAGGCTCCCGGCGGACAGGGTGCAGCTGCCGGTACCGCCCGACAGCGGAACGGTGCAGACGGACTGGGTGTCGTTGGCCAGCACGGTGACATGCCCGGCCGGCGTCCCGCCGGTGGCGCCGGTGACCGTTGCCGTGACGCGGACCTGCTGCAGGTTCCCGGCGGCGACCGTGGTGGGGGAGACGGACACCGTGGTGGTGGTTACCGTCGACAGGTCGGCGACGAAGCCTTGCCTGTTCCCGTTGCCGTCGGTATAGAACCCGCCCACGGCGCAGTTGCCGACGAACGTGCAGGACACGTCGTTGACTTGCGCCGTCCCGCCTGCGTTCAGGTTGCCGGCGACCTGCTGGGCGCCGTTGAAGCTGCCGAAGTCGCTGGTGCCGACGATGTCGTTCTGGGCGGCGACCCAGGCCTGCTGGTGCCCGGCGGTGTCGGTGTACGAGCCGCCGGCCACGCAGCCAGCGACCCCGGCGCAGGACACCGCCCCGGCTTGCGCGTGCGGGTTGTCGCTGATCCCGAGGAGCTGCTGGGCGCTGCCCCAGGTCCCCGCGCTTTCGCTGTCCACGAACGCCTGCGTGGCCGTGGAGGTAGCGGTGAACGGCTCATCGAACTGACCGGCGACGGCGCATTCGTTGGGTGCCCCGCAGGAGATTTTGTGCACTATCTCCTCCCCGATGGAGTGCAGGTCGTCCATGCCGGGTACCCGCTGGGACGCTTGGATGCTCGCGACGAACGCGTGCTCGGTCCCCGAGGTGTCGTGATACATACCGCCGAACTGGCAGGAGGCCTGCGCGGCGCAGGACACAGACTCCACTACCGAGCTCTGATTGGGGTCGTAGCCGGGGAGCTGGCTGATCCCGCTTATTTCCTCGAAGGGGTGCCAGTCGCCGTTGAGTTGGGCGGTCATGAGCGTGTGCAGGGCTCCGGTGGAGCTTCGGTAAAGCCCGCCGGCGAAGCAGTCTCCCGGTAGCCAGCAGGACAGTGAGTTGATCGCGGCGGGCAGCTTCCGCACTGGTGATACCGAATATGGCTTGGACCGCGGACCAGGTGCCCGCCACCTCGGAGGCCAGGAACGACTCGGGGAGGGCGGTGCCCCCCGGTGGGAAGACCGGCAAGGTCACGGCGACCGTGCAGTTGCCCGGGCTCGCGCACGACAGCGCGGAGACCGTGGCGATTCGCTGATTGTGCAGGGCGCTGGCCGCGAACAGGGCTTGCGGCGGGCCGAAGGTGCCGCCCTGACTGTCGGCGACGAACGGCTGGCTGCCGTCCTCGCCGTCGGTGTAGAACCCACCGATGGCGCAGGCGCCCAGGCCTGAGCACGAAAGCGCCGTAGCGGAGGCATCGCCGCCCACGTTGAGAGAGCTCAGGCCGGTAAGCGGGGTCGCCTGCCCCCAAGTGCCGCTGACCTCATTGGCGGTGAACACCTGAGTTCTTCCGACGGCGTCCTGGTAGGTGCCAGCCGCGGTGCAGTTACCAAGGCTGACGCAGGACACGTGCTGCACCTGAGCCGATCCGCCCGCGTTCAGCGCGGCCAGGCTGGGTATCGGCTGCGCGGGTCCCCAGTGACCGAACGGCAGAGTCACGCCATCCGCGTGGACTGCCGTCGTTCCCGTAGTGGCCGCGGCCGCCGGACCGCCCATCACAGCTACCGCTGTGAGCGCGGTACACGCCGTGCCCGCGAAAAGTACCAGCGCTTGTCGCCATCTCATGGCTCCCCTTCTCCGTGTGGCCTGATTGATGGAAGCTGCGGTCGCGTGGACCCGAAGGGCGCCACTGCGGCCCGTCCACCGTGCAAGGCAGGGCTGATACGGCGCTGAAACGCCGCTGAAACCACCCGCCCACCGCCGCCATTACCAGCCACAACGCACGCAAGGTAAGCCTTGCTGAAGTTCCAGGCGCCAGCCACGCCTGCAGGATGCAGGCTGCCCGTACCGCCCGACGGCGGCCAGTCAGGCGACGGCCCGTTCCCGCGGTCAAATGACGGTCAAACGATCAAGAGCCCGGTTACGGATCTTCGTAACCGGGCTCCGATCTGGTATTTCTGGTGGGCGACACTGGGATTGAACCAGTGACCTCTACCGTGTCAAGGTGCCGGGCCACCGTGCTAACGATCGAATTACCGGCCTCATCCCGGGCCGCAGCGGGTAGGCCCTTCCCCAGGTTTCCCCCCTTGACATCTGTTTCCCCGTCCTCTGTGGGGACATTGTGGGGTCAACCATGGGGTCAACCGTGGACCGCGAGCGTCGGCGGTGTGTGAGGCGAGCAACCTGCTGCGATCGACCTTCTCCTTACCATCGAGAGGCACAGGGGTCGTTGGAGGTCGTTGACGCAGGTCAATCGGTCGGTACAGGCCAAGTTCGGTCGGCTTCGGTCGCTGCGGTTGCTGCACTTCGCTGCTGCACTTGGCAGGTGGCTTGACGTTTTAGTGTCAATTCCAGTGGGCGACTGCGGCGGGGCTGGGTTCGGCCAGGTCCTCCCCTCCGGAGTTGGGCCAACTTAGTGCGCACCTGAGTGGGTGCAAGCGGGGCCGCCGGTGTGGCCCGACGGGCATGGGTAAGCCGATGGTTGCCGGGCCACTACCGCCACCCGCGGCTGCTGGCAGGGCGCGTTTCGGTTTGCCTTCTGGCAGGCTGGCACGGTGGCAGGCTTTGATGAGCTCGTGGCCGAGGCGCTGACCGCGCCGTTCTCCGGCTGGGATTTCTGCTGGCTGGACCGCCGCTCCTGGACCGAGCCGCTGCCGTGGGACTACAGCGCCCGCGTTGCGGCCCTGGCCCGCGGTGCACAGACGATGCTGGACATGGGCACGGGCGGCGGCGAGGCCCTATCCGGGCTTCCGGATCGCGCGCCGCGCACCGTCGCGGCCGAGGCATGGCCCCCCAACGTACCGTTGGCGCACGGCGACTGCTGCCGCTCGGCATCCCCGTGATCCAGGGCGAGGGAGCGTGCGACAACATGGACCAGGACGGGGCTAACGACGGCGGGCGCCTGCCGTTCCGCGACCGGTCGCTGGATCTGATATGCAGTCGGCACGAGTCGTTCCTCGCTGTCGAGGTCAGCCGCGTTCTCGCGCCGGGCGGCACGTTCGTGACCCAGCAGGTCGATTACCACGACAACGACGACCTGGCCCAGATACTTGGAATCGAGACGCCGGAGGAGCCGGACAGCTGGATCGGGCTGGCCGAGCGACAGGTCACCGAAGCGGGACTAGTGATCGAGGAAGCTGCTAGGGCCGATCAGCGCATCCGCTTCGACGACATCGCGGCGGTGGTCTTCTACCTGAAGGCCGTCAGCTGGTCAATCCCGGGGTACAGCCTCGAGAAATACCGGGACCCGCCTCCGCCCCCTGTATAAGGACGCCAGCGCCTGGCCGGTCGTGACCAGCGGGCACCGGTTCCTTCTCGTCGCGTCCAAGCCCGGCTGAGGCGCCAGGAGTGTTGTAGGTGCAGGTGCGGCGCGGTACCAAGTGCCTTGCCGTGTACCCATCGTCCGCTTGCATCGCTGGTGACCGCAGCACACGACCAGCAGACCGACAAGCAGCAGGCCGGCCCTGGCCACGATCATGCCCGACGGCACAGTCATCGCAAGGGGACGCGTTCCCCATGCCGCCCGCGCCAACATCGTGATTCGAGGCCGACATCGGGACACTAGTCGGACCACATTAGTGCGCAGTTTCAGCGATCACCGGAGGCAAACTCGCAGGTCAGCGCCCTGCAAGATCACTCAAGGCAAGATCGTGGCCCAACTCGGATTTTAGTGTCAATTCCACTGGGCGACCGCGGCGGGGCTGGATTCGGCCAGGTCCTCCCCTGGCTCCCGACCCGGCTGCCCCCGTAAATCTGGGTGTTGTCGGGCGTAGCTACTAATGGCAAGGGCTCATCCTCGTGGTCACATGCCTAACCTGGCAACAAGCCGATGATCGGTAGTGGTTGTCTTCTGTCGCCTTTTCGGACCTGACGGAACAGAGACGGAACACGGACGCGACTTGGCGCTCGGCGCTGGTTGGACCTAACCGGCGATTCGGGGCGGCTGAAGGCGATCATACGGCGCGTATGCTGCACTTTGTTACTTTATTTTAACCGTTGCTGGCGTTTAAGTATCAGCCAGAGAAGGCGCGTTCTTGGTACTATCCGCTTGCGCACCGGTTTCAAGCATCTTTACTTCTCCCAGCCTGGCGTCGTTAGCAATGTTTTCGGTATTGCGAGTGACCATTTGAAACAAATCTGCGGCTGCGGTAGTTCTTTGTTCAGGTGCCAAGCGGTCGATGATTCCTAGGAGCGCCTGAACACGCGCTGTCTCGGCTTCAATCTGAATTCTAGCCATTTCTCGATCGTGCGTGAGTCGCATCTGCTCTACGTGACGGTGTTCCTCCTCTATAGCTTGCTCATGCTCCTCGGACTGCCGCTGTCGTTCTCGCTCATCGAAGAGCCTGGTTTCTTCTCGTTTGCGATTGATCTCCCTATTCTCCGTGACGCCGTCTTTCACTGTTTTCAATGGGTTAAATGCTCCTATTACCTCAATGAAACCAGCGGACCCATAATGGAGCGACCGGACTTGCAGCCCTTCGCCAAGACGGAAAGCGACTACAGCATCTAGCAGTTCCTTTGCTGTCCCCGTGATCGAAACACCCATTTTCCATGGCTCTGCGAGCGACTCAAGCGCGGCCGCCGCAAAATACGCGTGTTCCAGTTCGGTCAATAGTTGCACGAAGGCTTTGGCGGACCAACTCCCATTAATCTCAAGCCGCAAGATACCGAATTCAGATTCCACCCTGGCTGGGCGTGGATGCTCCGCTTCCCGGTAGGTCGGCTCCGTCTCGGGATGTTTCTGGGCCATGAGAGCTCGGGCTCGGGCGACATCATTATGGTAGAAGACATTTCCTGGGTCGAGGCGCACCGCTTCCCGGAAGGCCGCCTCCGCCTCGGCGAACATACTCTGGTTGTGCAGTCTGATGCCCATGCCATGCTGGGTTTCATCGCTGTCTGGGTCGCGGCGCGCCGCTTCCTGCAAGGCCGTCTCCGCCTCCGGGCGATCCTCACTCACGATTTCTCCTAGTCGTCGCGGCCGACTGATCAGACTAGATCAACTGATCCTGTAGCGGGAAGCTCTGTTGCTGCTGTCTGACATGATGCGCCGATCTGACCTTTGGTCCACGTCTGGCCCGCACGAAGACGGACATCTTCGTCCCGAAGCCAAGTAACGGTGCGGACTACCAACGGCTGCCGGTGTTGCGAGCGGTTGCTTGCCCTCGAAGATCGTGAAGTTGTCGGCCATGCCTGCCTGCGAGCAGCACGCACGTTCGAGATCACGCCTCTTGACTGGCAACAACTCGATGATTGCTGATGGCCGTCTTCCGTCGTCTTCCCGGATCTGACGGAACAGAGACGGAACAGCCGTCGTCATGTGGCCAGCCTGAATCTCCCATGGACGCTTAGCCTCGATGTTTTCGCGATCTTGAGTTGTCCGGTTGAGGCTGCGGTGGGTGGCTGGTTTTCAGCCGGTGGCTGTGCCTGGTGGCCCGGCTGTCGCGCCGGGTGGGCGGGGTTCCATGGGCCCTGGGGTTTGTCCTTTCTGGTCGTAGGGGCGGTTCGGGCTGGTCAGCCGGGGGCGAGGGTTTGCAGGCGGGTGATCGCGGCGGTGAGCTGGGCGGCCCAGGGCCAGGTGGTGGCGAGGCGCAGCCGCAGGCGGCGGCCGCCGCGGACCAGGCGCCCGGCGGCGGAAAACAGGCGCAGCCGCAGCCGTTTGGGTTCCCAGGTGCGGGCGGCGCTGTCGAGGGCGAGCATCTGCATCCAGGCGGTCAGTTCGCTGGCCATGGCGGCGAGTTCGCACCACACCTGGTTTTGGGCGAAGCCGTGCAGCGGCAGGTTACGCAGCCCGGTGTCCTTGGCGCAGCGGATACCGGTCCTCACACCGGGCCCGCCTTCGGTGCCGCAGCTCCAGGTCAGCGAGCTGCCCGCGCCGGGCGTCGGTGGCGAAGGCGGTGAACCGGTGCCCGTCGATATCGGTGAAGCGCAGCTGGGCGCCGGGGTGCGGGCGTTCCTTGCGGACGATCACCCGCATCCCCGCTGGCCAGCCGGCCAGGTTCAGCAGGCCGGTCAGCTCGGCCACCCAGGCGCCCGCCCGCACCTGCCCGCCGGCGTCATAGGCCGGTTCCCAGATGCGCCCGGGCAGGGCCAGGATGGCGTCTTGCATGTCTTCGGTGATGGTCATGCCGATCGAGTAGTGCAGGCGGCGGCCAGGGCTGGCCAGCCAGGCCAGGAAGTCGTGGGTGCCGCCGCCGGAATCGGTGCGGATCAGCACCCGCCGCCGCGCCTGGCGGGGCAGCTGCGCCAGCGCCAGCCGCGCCACCTCGATGTGCTCACTGGCGGTGTTCGATCCCGCGTTGCCCGGCCGCAGCACGATGGCCAGCGGCTCCCCGCCCGCCCCGGCACCGTGGTCGGCGAACGCGGCCAAAGGAGGGAACCCATACGTCCTTTTCCAGGTGGGAGAGGCCTTTTCCTTCTCCGAGTGCGCCAGCACGATCGTGGCATCGAGGTCCACGGGAATCAGGCTCCCATCGGCACCGGGCGCCCGCTCACCGGCCAGCGCCCAGGCCCGCTCCCGGGCCGCCGCGCGGGCCCGCCGGATCGCCCGCAGCGCCCGCCGCCCCTCCGCCGCCAGGGTGCTGATCAGCCGGGAGATCACCGAATCCGAGGCGACCTGCCCGGCCAGCTCCGGCTGAGCGCGCACCGCCGCCACATCAGCCAGGCAGTCCCCGCCCAGCGCCACCGCCACGGCCAGGTCAGTGAGGATCTTCCCCGGATCGTGCACCGCCCGTGCCAGCCCGCCACCGGGCCAGGGCGCCGGAGGGGCCCTCGCCCAGCCCGGTGAACCGCAGCGCCTCGGCCAGCAGCAACAGCCCGGCCTGGGACACCAGCCCCGTCCCGTCAGCGGACACAGTGATCTTGGGGCGGCACGCGGTATTCTGCACGTGGAAAGTGCCTTTTCGAACCGGCAGGAACAGGACCCTAAGCAAGCCCTATTCTTCCAGTTCAAGGCACTTTTCGTATCTAAACGATCAAGCTGTGGCTGCGGCCAGGCGAAAGCCCGAGGTCAGTCCGGGCTGGGCCCCTGAGATCCATGCTGAAGATGTGCACGTTGGTGGCTGGCAGTTCGGTGGAAGCCCGTACGGCGGTAGCGCCTGACAGCTCGCTGGTTGCTGGGACGACCAGCGGGCTTCCAGCGCATGGCCCATAGGGTGCAGCTGGTCTTTAGGACCTTCGGCCCTGTCCCGCATGCGGGTGGCGTCCTACCTTCCGAAGGAAGAGACGATCCGCCGCCGCTGCAAATGCGGCGTAAAGTGGCTGATTAGCTGGCGGGTTGCACATCAACGTATCCGCAGGGGTGCGTGGCTCGATCGAGGAGATGACGAAGCCATGCATGGCGTGACGCGCAGCGGTGGTGGGAACCACGGCCCTGGCGCGGGCGGAGGTAAGGCTGCTGGGGCGATCAGGAGTCATTGGCTCACGGGGTGGGCCGCCCCGTTGGCAGTGGTGTCCTGGATGGCGTCTATGCGGGCTGTGCGGCGCGGTGGGCTGGGCGTGCTGGCCGCCGTGGCCGTGGTGCTATCGGCTCAGTCAGCGGTACTGGCGAGTTCCGCCCCGGCTCCGGCCTGGACCAAGCAGCACCCCGTGACCCACCCGCCCGCTCGGTGGGCGCGTCGATGGCCTACGACGCGGCCACCGGCAACATCGTCTTGTTCGGCGGCTACCACCCAGTCGGCTTTCTCGATGACACCTGGACCTGGGACGGCTCGACCTGGACCAAGCAGCACCCCGCGGCCAGCCCGCCCGCCCGGTGCGGCGCGTCGATGGCCTACGACGCGGCCACCGGCGACATCGTCTTGTTCGGCGGTCGAAACAAGCAAGGCTACGATCTCAGCGACACCTGGACCTGGGACGGGTCGACCTGGACGAAGCAGGCCCCCGCGGCCAGCCCGCCCGCCCGCGGACGATCGCGTCGATGGCCTACGACGCGGCCACCCGCAACATCGTCTTGTTCGGCGGCAACGTTCTTCATATCAGCGGCATGCTCGGTGACACCTGGACCTGGGACGGGTCGACCTGGACGAAACAGGCACCCGCGGCCCAGCCCGCCCGCCCGGAGGGACGCGTCGATGGCCTACGACGCGGCCACCGGCAACATCGTCTTGTTCGGCGGCGAAAGCAACCAGGCGATCTCCAGCGACACCTGGACCTGGGATGGGTCGACCTGGACCAAGCAGGCCCCCGCGACCAGCCCGCCTGCCCGAGAGCTTTTGCGTCGATGGGCTACGACGCGGCCACCGGCAACGTCGTCTTGTTCGGCGGCGACGTCTTCAGAGCAACTCGGTGACACCTGGACCTGGGACGGCTTGACCTGGACGAAACAGGCACCACGCCAGCCCGGCGGCCGGCCGGCCGCGTCGATGGCCTACGACAAGACCACCAGGAACATCGTCTTGTTCGGCGGCCTTGGCCTCTTCGGCGGCTGCCAGTGCGAACCCGGCTATCTCAGCGGCACCTGGACCTGGGGTGGCTCCGGGCTGACGAATGTGCCTGAAATGTGCCCGGTCCGGGTCGCTCCTGTACATCAGTGCCGGTCAGTCATGGGCGGCGGGCGAGTCGGCCTGTAGGCCGGGTCTTGTGCCCGGATGTTCCTGACCTTGGTTGATTCAGCCGACATGTAGGCTGACCTGCCGCTGCGATCTCAGCGGTTCTCGTTGATTCTCGGCAGATCGCAGGGCGATGTGCCCCCGATGTGCCCCGGCTCAGCGGTGTCTTTTGATGCTTAAGTGTCAGATGTGACCGTAGGTGTCTGGTCTGGCTGAAGTCGTTGCCGTCATGTCCGGACTTCCGGGCAGTAATCAATGTGCCGACGATCATGCGCTCGAACTCCCTTACCCTGGACCACCGGCCGCGACGTACCTTGAATGTATGGACGTGCGGACACATGAGGACGTCGCCGCGGCGGCGGCCGCGCATAGCGAACTGGGTCACGAGTATGAGGGTGCCCTGGCCGAGGGGCTGATCGACAGGATCAGCTCGGAGATCGACAAGCAGGTAGACGCTCGGCTGGCGCAGCGTGGCATCCAGCCCAGCCGGGCTGCATGGGCCAACGTCGCCATGGGTTTGGGCTCGGTCGGGCTCGGTATCGGCGCCACGGCGATGACGCTGCATTCCTTCTCCAACACCGGCACCGTACCCAAGGCAGCAGTAGAATATCGACCCCGTCCATCATCGGTGATGTCAACCACCACTTCGATCAGTACCGCCCAGGTGGTTCTTGTCGTGCTGATCTGGGTTGTCATCGCGGTTGTCGAACATCGCCTACGCCCGCCGTCGTCCAGGTCGTCCTTAGGAACACCAGGGCCTCGACGGTCTGATGCTCATCATCGGCAGGCCTGGGCGGTGATCCTCTCGATG
>CAWEYV010000010.1:0-502666 GCA_963813395.1 uncultured Actinomycetes bacterium | reverse complement strand
GGCCTAGCACCGTGCGGAGCGCGATGGGGACGCAGGGTGCGTAATGCACGTTTATCGTTGTTGCAATCAAGAGAATCGCATGCGCTTGATGTCATATATGACAATTACGGCCCTCCGGGCCTCTGGTCGCGCGCAGACGGGCTGCTTTCGGGTGAGCTATCCACGTTTGGCCATGGTTATGTACGGCTTCCAGTGGTAGAACTTGTTACAGTTATGCGCCTGGATCGCCGATGGCGTGGTACTGGGTTTGTCAGTGGCCAATGCCGGCGGCAGGGATAGTGGCCAGCCGTATCCAGGAGGAGCGATGCGTCGTGTCATGGGGGTCACCCTCGTCGGGCTGGGAGCGTTCCTCGTCGTTGCCGCCGTGCTGACGCGTACCTACGTGGGCGGCCAGCTGATCAAGTTCCCGCTGAACGAGTACGTCAAGACCACGTTGCTGGCGAAGAACGTCTCCTACTTCAGCCCCGCCCTGGTGAAGAACGTGACGGGAGCCACGATCCGGGTCACCGACACGGTCAAGGGTGACGCCAAGGCTGGCACGTCATCGACCGCGGTCTGGAACGAGTTCACCTACCTGTATGACGTCACCAACGGCAAGGAGTACGCGGTCTCCACCCGCCGCGCCGCCTTCGACCGGCGCACGGCCCAGCTTGTCAACTGCTGCGGGGCGAGCGTCAACGGCAACAGCACGATCCGGCAGACCGGGGTCTCCGGGTACGTGTTCCCGATCGGCACCCAGAAACAGACCTACCACGTGTTCGACACCAGCCTCAACCGGCCCATGCCGTTCCACTACGCGGGGACGGGCACGATCGACGGCATCAAGGTCTACCGCTTCGTGGAGCAGGTGGCGCCCACCCAGGCTGGCTCGCAGAAGATACCCGGGGCGCTCGTCGGCATGAAACAGTCGCTGGTGACCCTGCCCATGTACTACGCGGCGACGAACACCTACTGGGTCGATCCGGAGACCGGTGGCGTGCTGGACACCACCCAGGACCAGAAGCAGACCCTGCAGGACGCCACCGGGACGCAGCGCCTGCTGCTTTTCGACGGCAACATCGTCATGACGCCGCAGAGCGTGCGGCAGGCCGTGAACCTCGATTCGGCCGGCCGTAACGAGCTCCACTGGTTCCAGGACATCGGCCCGCTGATCGCTGGGGTCGTCGGTATCGTCCTGCTCATCACCGGGATCGTGCTGGTCTGGCTGAAGCGCCGCGGCCAGCCGGAGCAAGCCGACGCGGAGGAACCCGAGCCGGCCCTGGACCCCGCGCTCTAGCCGCACTATCCGTGCGCCGCACTGCTTCCTGAGTCGCCCTCGTCCTGAGTCGCCCTGCTTCCCGGGATGCGCTACTCCGTACGCCGCAGGACCAGGAGCAGGTTCCAGGTGAGGAACTCGCGCAGGACCGGAACCCGCAGCAGCGGCCTGGTCCAGCCCGGCAGGTACCTGGGCACGGCGTCCACCAGGACCGCGTTCGGCACTGACCGCGCCCAGGCGAGGGCGTCCGCCACTGACACCGGGTAGAGGCTGCGGCCGTAGTGGTTCTTGGGCGGCCTGCCGTGCCTGCGCTGGTAGCGACGTGCCGCCCGGTCCCCGCCGAGGTAGTGCCACGGTGAGGTCTCATGCCCGCCCCAGGGGGACAGCCAGTTGGTGAAGGCGACGAACACGATGCCGTCCGGCCTGGTCACCCGCACCATCTCCGCCAGCATCGCGCGCCAGTCACCGACGTGTTCGAGCACGTTCGAGGAGAAGCACACATCCACCGTGCCGGAGGCGATCGGGAGGCGCAGCGCGCTGCCGACAGCACTCCCAGGGCCGGGACGGCCCATCGCGGCCAGTTCCCCGCTGTCGGTGTCGAGGCACAGGGCCAGCGGCACCGGCCTCGCGGAACTCCCGGACGAAGAATCCTGGGCCGCCGCCGACGTCGACCACGCGCCGGCCGTTCAGGTCCAGGTACTGGCTGAGCTGGCGGACGGTGTCCCGGGCGAGGCCGGCGTAGTACGCGGACGGTGCCGCCTGCTCGGTGCGGAACGCCCGGAACAGGCGCACCGACCGCGCCACATCCGGCCGGAATGCGGGGCAATCGCTCACGATGACGTCTGTAACAGGCTTCTTCCTGGGCTCGCAACTAGAACACGTTGCAAAGCCCGTCCGAATGGACGGACAGTGCGCCTGGCGGGGGGATCCTCCAGCCTCGGAACTCCGCCGTCGTGGACACGCTGGCGGTGCGCTCGGACCACCGGCGGCGTGGCATAGGGCGTTCGTTGCTGGAGGCCGTTCATGGCTGGGCTCGCGAGCGGCGGCTTGGGCATGTCTCGCTGAACGTATGGGAATTCAACGAGCCAGCCATCGACTTCTGCCGGGCGCTGGGCTACCAGACCGTGAGCCGCCAGATGGAGTGCTCACTTGCCCGCCCGCGCAGGACTAGGTACGCGCAGTTGGCCCGTCGCGCCCGCAACCGCCACCGGGCCCGCCAGGCCCCCGCACCAGCCTCTGCCGGGCATACTGCCGTCCCCGCAGGCCAATTCCGCTAGGCCAGGCATGCCAGCCGTCAGCTGACAGCAACACCTCGGCGCCCGCCTGCCGACGGGGCCCGGTAAGATCTAAAATTGTTCGATGTCTTTTTCGAACTTGATGGCATCAGCTTTGTCGGTATCGTCTGCTAGCGTCGAACCAGACAGGTGGAGAACCCGGACGAGGAAGGTGAGCCAGATGCCCGCCACAGCGGCCGCCGCCAAGGCGTCCCTCCAGCCTTCCCCGGGCAGCCCGCCATCCCCGGCCAGCTCGCCACCAACCACAGACGGATTGCGGGAGGCGTTACTGGCCCGGGTACGGACCGCGACCACCTCAGGGTGGGCGTCCCAGGACACGGAGCTGGCTGCCGAGATCGCCGCGCTGGAGGCGGCCGGTGAGTGGAGACGTGCCAAGCGAGGCCGAACTGAACGGGCTGGCGCCTGATCCTCTGGCCGACCCGCCCGATGGAGAGTACGGATGGCTGGCTGACCTGCCGGGTCCGTTGCTGGATGAGTACCTGACGGCCACCGCCGAACCGGTCCGACCCGAGCCGATAGCGGCCGGATTGTGGAACCGGGCTGCGGGCGATGGCGCCGGGTTCGCCGCCGGGGGATGGCCGATGAGTTGCCGCCCGGGCCCGTGCTGGCCGGGCTGACCGGTGATGTGCACGCGGCGGGCCTGGGTCGGCTCACCGATGACGAGCTGATTGGGGTGTTGCGGGCGGCGCGGCGGCTGGGATCGTGGTCGGCATCGCTGGAGGTGTCCGCCGTCGGCGACCTGATGCGCCGCCCCTCCTTTGTCCCGAGCCGGGACGTGGGGCATTACCCGGCTACGCCGGGGTTATGCGCCGTCAACGTCGGCCACGGGCCAGGCCCTTGTGGAACAGCCGCGCCCCGGTGCGGAGCCTGCGCCCGGGGCGGGCCGCGTGGGGTCATCTGACGGTGGCGTGCCGGGCGGCGGGGTGCCGATCGGTGTGGTACGACCCGCCGTACGAGCCGGGCGCGAAGTAGCGGGAGCGGTTCGCCGGCCTACCGGTTGCCGCGGCCGGGCTCTGGCCGTCACGGGACGCGGGCCGTCAAGTAGACGAAGATCGAACCGCCGTTATCCAGCCCGACGGTGGCGTCTACCGAGCACGAGTCGGGGTTGGCGAATGGCATGCGCAGTTCCTTGACCCGGGGCGTGAGGCCGCTGACCGTCCCTGAAGTGCTGCCAACGCTCGTGCCCCTGGTGCAGGTCATCGCCCAATCGCCGGAAACGCGTTGGTTCGGAGACGCCTTGACGTGCACCTTGATACGGATGGGGTGATTGACCGACCCGCTGGCGCTGCAGGCGGCAAATTCACCCGAGGACCGGCACGAGCCGAACCGGACGGTGCGGTTGTCCACACGCTGGCTGGCCGAGGCAGGCACGGCCATCGCCACGATGGCACCCAGGCAGGTGATGAGCGCAATAGCCCTAGCAATCTTGATCATCTCTCCCCCTCCCACTGAGTCCCGCTCCCGCGCTATGTTGCGACCCGGGCACGGAGAGTGGCAAGGGTACAAAGTTGTATCGTTGCGCGACTTTCCCTAGCTGGACCGGCCCGGGGTGACGAGGGGGGGATTCGCCACGCTCCGGGCCGGGCGGTTATTACAACGCGCGAACCCAGGCGGCAGTTTCAATTGGCCGGCGGCGGCTCCCGTCTGATGTTGGTGGCTAGGTCTTCTGCGGTCCACGCGGACAGCAGGATCCCGTCCCGCATGGCCCAGACTCGCCGCTTATCGGGGCCACTTGCGGCGGTGGCCCACACGGTGCCGAACGTCCAGCCGGGGAACTGTTCGCGTAGCCGCGCGATATCGGGGGGCTGAGATGATGTCACCACGGGTGATCGGCCTCCTGGAGCGTGATCCCGAGGGGCCGTCTGTCGTGTGCAGCGCCGGGCGGCCCCGCTTACGTTCTGGGGGTGTCCCAGGTTACGCCACAGCTATGTACAGCACTACCCTGCACTACCCAGCACAGCCCGTAGGGGTGGTGCCAGGCCGTGAGCTACCGTCCAAGACGTGAGCGATGATCAAGGCGACCCTCGCATCTATCTGCGGATTGCGGGCGATCTGCGCAGCCGGATCGAGTCCGGCGAGTTCGCCAGCGACGGCAAGATTCCGTCAGTCCGCACGCTGATGCAGGAGTACGAGGTCGCCTACGACACCGCCCAGCACGCGGTTAGGACGCTCGAAGCTGAGGACCTGGTACGCCGCTACCCGGGCCGCGGGTACTACGTGATGCCGCGCAGCTAGACCTGCGTTGTTCTGAGAAGTACGCGCCAGTCAGCTCTCATGGGCAGGCGGTCCGAGACGCACGTGGAAGGCTGGCGGCTGCCGGCGATGCCGGCGCAGGAGGAAGTCGCCGGCCGGGGTGGTGATGATAGCGGCGGGCGGGGCTAGCTTTGGGTAAAGGACCCGGGGCGAACGGAGGTCATCATGGGCCGGATCGCAATCGTCACCGGAGCCGCCTCGGGTATCGGGCAGGCCCTAGCCGGCGCGCTGGTGGCCCGGGGAGACACGGTGGTGGTGGCCGACATCGACAAGGACGGGGCCGAACGAACCGCGGGTGACCTGTCCGAGCGCGGACCCGGGGCCGCCACGGCCGCGGTCGTCGACGTACGCGACGCCGACGCGGTCCAGGCCCTGGTCGACCAGACCCGCGACCGGCACGGCCGGCTGGACCTGATGGCGAACAACGCAGGCATCGCCGTCGGCGGCGAGACCCGCGAACTGCTGCTGGCGCACTGGGACAGGGTCATCGACGTCAACCTGCGCGGGGTCGTGCACGGCGTGCACGCGGCCTACCCGGTCATGATCGAGCAAGGGTCAGGGCACATCGTCAACACCGCCTCGCTGGCCGGCTTGCTGCCCTCGCCGGGGGCGACCCCGTACGCGATGACCAAGCACGGCGTGGTCGGGCTGAGCCTGTCGCTGCGCCTAGAGGCCGCCGAGCACGGGGTCAGGGTGACGGCGGTGTGCCCGGGCGTGGTGGACACCCCGATCCTAGACAAGGGCGGCCCGGATGACCTGCCCAAGCCCGCCATGATGGGATACGCCAGGGAGTTCTTCCGGCACGTGCAGCCGCGCTTCTACGCCCCGGACCGGCTGGCCCAGGACATCCTGCGGGGCATCGACCGCAACAGCGCGCTGGTCATCGCGCCCGCTTCGGCGCGGGTGGCGTGGTTCCTGTGGCGGTACGCGCCGCTGGTGGTCAACCGGATGACCGCCCGCCAGATCGCGTGGGCCCGCGCGACGTTCTCCCCCGAGCCGGTTTCGTCGCGGCGATGATTCCGGCGGCACGCTGCCCGTCTGAGTTCAGGCGGGCCAAGGGCCACCGAGTACACCGGCTCTGCCCTGGTCTCGGCTCGCTGAGCACGATGATTGCGCCGTGGGCATGGCCTTCGGATGGCGCCCACGTGCGTTGTTATAAGAATCACGTGCCGTTGTGCCGCCAGCATCACCAGGCGAAGCAGGCCTCGGGCTGGCGGCTGGACCAGCCCGAGCCGGGCATCATGATCTGGACCACGCCCAGCGGACGCCGCTACACAACACAGCCCGCCGCTTACCCGGTCTAATCCGACGGCGAGCCAGAACAACGTGGCGGGTCAGCGCAGGAGCAGGCGAGCAGCCAGTTCCAGCTGGTTGCTCACGTCGTCGGCTGATGCGCGCCGGGTTACCCAGGCGACCAGGGCGGACAGCCAGACATCGCCGATGATGCGCGCGATCGCTATTTCGTCGGCGGACGGTTCGCCGTCGTGCATGGCGCTCGTGAGCATGTGCTCCATCAGCCGTGCAACGGTGTTGACCTCGGCCGCCGCGCTCGGGTCCGCGAACATAAACGCCCGGGTCATCGCCTCGGTGAGCATCGGCTCTCGTTGCATCGTCCGGGTGATCCGGCCCAGTACGTAAAGCATCCGGTCATACGGCGTGTCGCCGGGGATCGGGGTGCGGTCGAGCTTTTCCTGGTTTCGCTCGAACTCCCGGGCCAGGCCGGAGACAAGCAGGTGAATCTTGGACGGGAAGTACCGGTACAGCGTTCCGAGTGCCACGCCGGCCCGGTCGGCTACAGCCCGCATCTGCACGGCCTCGTAGCCTCCCTTGGACGCGAGGGCCAGGGTGGCGTCCAGGATCCGCTGGCGGCGTTCGCGTTGAGCCACCGAGCTGAACTCGGTCTCGGTGGCCGTGCTCGCCGTCGCGGTGATACCTGTTCTCGTTGCCGCCATACATACCCCTCGTTGTCGTGGCAGACAGGGGCCATGCCGCCAGCTCCGGCCGCGATGCGCAAACACCGGGGCGACCGCACTGTCCTTGTGTTGGCCAGCCTATCAACGGCAGCCGCTGGGCCAGCCGGCCAGCAACGCCCCGGCCGCGCCCGCGCCGGGACGCATCCGGAGCTCGCTGGCCGCAAGCAGATATAACGTGTTCTAATTCTGGAGACCGGGGTGCGACAAGGAGGGCGTCGGTGCCGATCGCCGTCTCGCCGGAGCAGCGGGCGCTGCAGGCGTCGATCCGCGAGTGGCTGAACGTGGTGGCCGAACGCGCGCTTGGCCTGCCCAGGGAGGAGGCGCGCTAGTGGACTTCAGCCTCGGTGAGAACCAGCAGGCGGTGCTCGAGGCCGCCGTCGGCGTGCTCGGCCAGGGGAGAGCCGGGAGAGAGGCCGGGGGAACCGGCGAACCGGGCAACGACTACGACCGTGCCCTGTGGAAGGAACTCGGCCAGGCGGGGCTGCTGGAGCTGGCCATCCCGGAACGGCTGGGCGGCGGCGGGCTTGGCGTGCTGGACACATCGGTGCTGCTGACCGAGATCGGCAGGCGGGCCGCGCCGGTACCGGCCCTGGCCACGCTGATGATGGGCGTCCTGCCGCTGACCCGGTGGGGCGGCCGCGTTCTGCAAAATAATCTCCTCGCCGGGGTCGGTGCCGGTGAGGTCGTGCTCACCGCGGCCGTGCGCGAGCCGTCAGAACCAATGCCAGCGGCGCCGGCCACCACGGCCAGCCTCCCCGGCGGCACCGTCTCCGGGGTCAAGATCGGCGTGCCCTACGCCGCGGCCGCGAGCTGGATCCTGGTCCCCGCCACGTTCGGCCCGGGTGACATCGGGGTCGTGGTGGTCGACCCGGCGGCGCGGGGAGTCACCCTCCAGCGCACGCCGAGTTCCGCGGGCGGACCTGAGTACACGGTGCGCATGGACGAGGCGCCGATCACCGCGGTCCTCGCCGGCACCGATGACGGCGCGGGCCGTACCGCCGCCCGGAGCCGGGCGGTGACCGACCTCTACCAGCTCACCCTGGCCGGAGCCTGCTGCCTGGCCGATGGTGCCCTGGCCGCCGCGCTCACGCTCACCACCGAACACGTGGCCGCCAGGCAGCAGTTCGGCCGGCCACTCGCCACGTTCCAGGCGGTCGCCCAGCACATCGCCGACGTCTCCATCGCCAGCCGCACCCTGCATCTGGCAACGCTGTCCGGCTGCTGGCGGCTGGACACGGACCGGGAGGCGGGCGCCGACCTGGACGTCGCCGCGTACTGGCTCGCCGACCAGGCACCGACGGCCCTGCGGACCTGCCACCATCTGCACGGCGGAACCGGAATGGACGTCAGCTACCCGCTGCACCGGTACTCCGCACTCGTCAAGGACCTGGTCCGGCTCGTCGGCGGGGCCGATTACCGGCTCGGCCTGATTGCTGGGGGGGTGCACGATGTTCCTTGACCTCACCGACTCCCAGGTGGCCCTCCGTGACGAGTTGCGCGCTTACTTCAGCAACCTGATGTCGCCGGAAGAGCGGGAGGTGCTGCTCACCGACCGGCACGGCACGGTCTACCGCGACGTGGTGCGCCGGATGGGCCGCGACGGCTGGCTCGGCGTGGGCTGGCCCACCGAGTACGGCGGCCGCGGTCTCGGCCAGGTGGAACAGCAGATCTTCGCCAGCGAAGCGGTCCGGGCGGACGTGCCGCTGCCCGCCGTCACCCTGCAGACCGTCGGCCCAACGCTGCAAGCACACGGCACCCAGGAACAGAAGGACTTCTTCCTGCCGAAGATTCTGGCTGGCGAGGTGCACTTCGCCATCGGCTACACCGAACCGGAGGCGGGCACCGACCTCGCGGCCCTGCGCACCAGGGCCGTCCTGGTGAAGGGGGATAGTGACGGGGAAATGGGGCGGCGGGCGGGGGGCGGGACATACCTGGTGAACGGCGAGAAGATCTTCACCACCGGCGCCCACGAGGCCGACTACATCTGGCTCGCCTGCCGCACTGCGCCGGACGCGCCCAAGCACAAGGGCATCTCCATCCTCATCGTGGACACCCGCGATCCGGGGTTCTCCTGGACGCCGATCATCACCCACGACGGCGCGCACCACGTCAACGCGACCTACTACACCGACGTGCGGGTCCCGGTGTCGATGCGGGTCGGGGCCGAGAACGCCGGCTGGCGGCTGGTGACGACGCAGCTCAACCACGAACGGGTGATGCTCGGCCCAGCGGGCCGGATCGCGGCCCTGCATGACCGGGTGCTTCGCTGGGCCACCGGCCGGGCCGGGCCGGATGGCCGGCCGCTGCTCGCCCAGCCCGACGTGCAGCGGGCACTGGGCCGGACCTACGCCAGCCTGCGCATCAACGAGCTGCTCAACTGGCAGGTGGCGGCGACGGACACCGTCGACGTCGCCGACGCGTCGGTCACCAAGGTCTACTCCTCCGAACAGTTGCAGCACCTCGGCCAGCTTCTCGAAGACGTTGTGACGCGGCACGGCGATCCGGCCGACGCGGAAACCGCCGAGCTCTGCCGCTGGCTTGATATTCAGGCCAAACGGAACACCGTGCTGACCTTCGGCGGCGGCGTCAACGAGATCCAGCGGGAGCTCATCGCAACTTCGGGGCTCGGCCTGCCCCGGGTCCCGAGGTGAACGGGGGAATGGTGGGAACCGATACCGCCTGGGCGTCCATCAGGGAAGCCGCCGCCCGCGTCGCCGCAGCTGGCGAGAGCCGGCCCCGGCCCGCCCCGGATCCGGTGAACCTGCCCATGATCCGGCACTGGGTGGAGGCGATGGGCGACACCAACCCGGTCTACACCGACGCGGGGTTCGCGGCACGCTCTGTCCACGGTGGGCTGGTGGCGCCGCCTGCGATGGCCCAGGTCTGGACGATGCGCGGGCTGCGCCCGCCCGACGACGCCGATGCCAGCGATCCGCTTGGCGCGATGATGGCCGTGCTCGACGAGGCCGGATTCCCCTCGATCGTGGCCACCAACAGCGAACAGGAGTACTACCGCTACCTGCGGCACGGCGAGCAGGTCACCGTGCGCACCAGCCTGGACGCCGTCACCGGCCCGAAGCGGACCGCGCTCGGCGAAGGCTGGTTCGTCACCACCCGGAGCACCTGGTACGTGGGCACGGAACCGGTCGTGTCGATGCTGTTCCGGGTGCTGAAGTTCCGGCCGGCCCCGGCCAAAGCACCGGCCGGCAAGCGCGGGGGCGGGCGCGAAGCGCGGGGGCGGGATAAGCAGGCGCTGCGCCCGGCGATATCCCGGGACACCGAGTTCTTCTGGGCCGGGACCGCCCGCCACGAGCTGCGGATCCAGCGCTGCGCCGAGTGCGGCGTGCTCCGGCACCCGCCCGGCCCGATGTGCCTGGCCTGCGGCGGCGCCAAACCCGACTACGTCGTTGCCGCCGGGACCGGGGAGATCTACAGCTACGTCGTGCACCATCACCCGCCGGTGCCGGGCAGACAGGTGCCCTTTGTCGTCGCCCTCGTCCAGCTTCCCGAGGGCGTCCGGATGGTGGGTGAGCTGCTCGGCGCCGGCCCAGGGCAGGCCCGGATCGGCATGCCGGTCCGGGCCGAGTTCGCCCGCGTCGACGAGCAACTGACGCTGCCCGCCTGGCGGGAGGACAAGCCACGGGCGGCGGCCATCCCGCCGGAAACCGAAGACGCAACACCGAACGGCGAGGTCCTGCCGGAACTCGTGCTCGACGTCACCCCGACGCTCGTGATCAGCACCGCGATCTCGACCAGGGACTTCCAGGACGTCCACCACGACAGGGACCGCGCGGTGCAACGGGGCGGGAAGGACATCTTCCTCAACATCCTCACCACGACCGGGCTGGTGCAGCGGTACGTCACCGACTGGGCGGGCCCGGATGCGCGGGTGCGCGCGATCACGATCCGGCTCGGCGTGCCGTGCTACGCGGGAGACACGCTGACCTTCTCGGGACGGGCGGTGCCCGGGGACGCGGGGGAGTCAGTCATCGAGGTCGTCGGCCGGTGCGGTCTTGGCGACCACGTGACCGGGACGGTCCGTATCGCTGGGGGCGTGGCGTGATACCGGGCGCGGCGGCCATCGCCGGGATCGGCGCCACCGAGTTCTCCAAGGACTCCGGGCGCAGCGAACTGCGGCTGGCCACCGAGGCCGCGACCGCCGCGCTGGCCGACGCCGGGCTGAACGCGTCCGACGTTGACGGCCTGGTGACCTTCAGCATGGACAGCACCGCCGAGATCGCGCTCGCCCGCGAGCTTGGCGCCGGCGAGCTACGGTTCTTCAGCCACATCGGCTACGGCGGCGGTGCTGCCTGCGCAACGGTGCAGCAGGCGGCCATGGCGGTCGCCACCGGGATCGCCGACGTGGTGGTCTGCTACCGGGCGCTGAACGAGCGCTCCGGCCACCGGTTCGGCCAGGTGTCCAGGGCAGCGGTACCGGCGGCGACGTCCGCCGGGATGGACAACAGCTGGCACTACCCGATGGGGCTGACCACACCGGCCGCGACGGTAGCCATGATCGCCCGGCGGTACATGCACGACTACGGCGCGACCAGCGAGGACTTCGGCCGGGTCACAGTCGCGGACCGGCGGCACGCGGCCACCAACCCGAAGGCGTGGTTCTATCAGCGCCCGGTCACGCTCGCCGAGCACCAGGCGTCCCGGTGGATCGCCGAACCGCTGCGGTTGCTTGACTGCTGCCAGGAAAGCGACGGCGCGGTCGCCGTGGTGGTGACCAGCGCCGAGCGCGCCCGCGACCTCCGGCAGCGGCCAGCCGTGATCCACGCCGCCGCGCAGGGCAGCAGCCCCGGCCAGTTCACGATGCACAGCTACTACCGCGACGAGCTCGGCCTGCCCGAGATGGGGGTCGTGGCCCGGCAGCTATGGCGGCAGGCACACGCTCGGCCGCAGGGATGTGCGGGCCGCCGTCCTCTACGACCACTTCACCCCGTACGTTCTGCTGCAGCTGGAGGAGCTGGGGTTCTGCCCACGCGGACAGGCCAGGCACTTCATCGCCGACGGGGCGATCGAGCTTGATGGCACCCTGCCGGTCAACCCGCACGGCGGGCAGCTCGGCGAGGCGTACATCCACGGCATGAACGGCATCGCCGAAGCGGTCCGCCAGGTCCGCGGCACCGCCGTCAACCAGGTGGGCGGGGACGGCCCAGTCCTGGTCACGGCCGGCACCGGCGTCCCGACCAGCGGGCTGATACTCGGCCCCGGCTGACAGGGGGCACCATGAGCTTGTCGTTCAGCCCTTACGACTACGAGTTCCACAACGACCCGTATCCGGTGTACGCGCGGCTGCGCGCGGAGGCGCCGGTGTACCGGAACGACGAGCTGGATTTCTGGGCGCTGTCGCGGTACGACGACGTGCTGACCGGATTCCGGGACCAGGCGGCGTTCTCCAACGCGAACGGCGTGATGATCGAGCGGTCGATGTGGACCCCGGACGCGTCGAGGTTCCTCTCGTTCCTCGCCATGGATCCGCCGGGGCACACCGCGATGCGCGGCCTGATCTCGCGGGCGTTCACGCCGCGCCGGGTGGCCGCGCTGGAGCCGCGGATCCGCGAGATAGCCAGCCGGTACACCGATGCCGTGGTGGACCGCGGCAGCTTCGACTTCATGGCCGACCTGGCGGCGGCACTGCCGCTTGACGTGATCTCCGAGCTGCTCGGCGTGCCCGAGGCTGACCGCGCGCAGGTGCGCAGGATGGTCGATCAGATGCTGCACCGCGAGGAAGGCACGCGTGACATCACGCCGGCGGCGCTGGAGGCGGGCCTGTTCATCTCCGAGTACTACCTGAGCCTGATCGCGGCCCGCCGCCGCGACCCCGCTGAGGACCTCATCTCCGCGCTGCTGGACGCCGGTACCGTCGGCACCGAGCTGACCGATGCGGACCTCGTGGCCTTCTTGTTCCTGCTCGTCGGGGCCGGCAGCGAGACCACCACCCATCTGCTCGGCAGCGCGTGGTACTGGGCGTGGCGCAACCCGGCCCAGCGGTCCGCCGCGTTCGGCGGCAACATCGCCGGCTGGATCGAGGAGACCCTGCGCTACGACAGCCCCGCGCAGGTCGTGGCCCGGCTGGCGGCCAAGGATCTGGACCTGCACGACGTGCGGGTTCCCGCCGGGGCGCAGGTCTTGCTGCTGCCCGGGTCCGCCAACCGGGACGACCGGGTGTTCCCCGGCCCGGACGCTTACGACCTGGGACGGGACACGAGCAAGATCCTCAGCTTCGGCAGCGGCCGGCACTTCTGCCTTGGCGCCCCGCTCGGGCGGCTCGAGGCCAAGGTGGTGCTGGAACTGCTGGTGGCGCGGGTCAGGCCCGATTACGAGATCGACCCGGATGGGATCGGCCGGGTCCATTCGGTGAACGTCCGCGGCTTCGCGGCCCTGCCCACCGCGGTCATGCCCCGCTGAGCGCCGGCCGTCAGTACCTGCCGAGCGCCGGCACTCTACCGGGCGCCGGCGAGGTCGAGCGCGGCGATGTAGCCGAATGTCATTGCCGGCCCGATCGTCGCGCCCGCGCCCGCGTAGCTGTGTCCCATCACCGCGGCGCTGGTGTTGCCGGCCGCATAGAGCCCTGGTATCGGGGTGCCGTCGGCGCGCAGCACCCTGGCCCGCTCGTCGGTGCGCAGGCCGCCCTTGGTGCCGAGGTCGCCCGGCACGATCTTGATGGCGTAGAACGGCGGCTTTTCCAACGGCGCCAGATTCGGGTTGGGCCGTCGGCGCGGGTCGCCGTAGTAGCGGTCGTAGGCCGAGTCACCGCGGTGAAAGTCCCCGTCCACCCCGGCCGCGGCGAACTCGTTGAACCTGGCCACGGTCGCGGCCAGCCCCGCCGGGTCCAGGCCGGCCTGCCCGGCCAGGTCCGCGATCGCCGGTGCCTGAACGACCGCGCCCGCGGCGTACCAGCGGCGGGGCAATGGCTTGCCCGGCGGCAGGCCGGCGAAGACGTAGCTGTCCCGGTAGCGCTGGTCGGTGATCAGCCAGGATGGGATGTGCGGGACGGCGGGGGAGTGCCCCTCGTACATCGCGTGCACGGCGTCCACGTAGGGGGCGGACTCGTTCACAAAGCGCCGTCCGGCGCCGTTGACCAGGATGCAGCCGGGCAGGCTGCGCTCGGCGAGGCAGAAGAACGGGCCGGACGGCAGCGGTACGGACGGGCCCCACCAGGCGTCGTCCATCAGGTCGAGCGCCGCCCCGGCGGCCTCGCCCGCGGTGATCGCGTCACCGGTGTTGCCGGTTGCCCCCGTGGTCCAGTCGACGCCGATCGGCGGGCGCTGGTAGCGCTGCCGCATCTGCTCGTTGCGCTCGAAACCGCCCGCGGCCAGCACTACCCCGCGGGCGGCCACAATGAGTTCGTCCCTGCCGTCACGGGTCACCTGGACCCCGGCGGCCCGGCCGTCCACCACGTGCAGCCCGGTCATCGGGGTGTCCAGCCAGACCGGGACGCCTTTGGCCAGCAGGCCCGCCCGCAGGCCGGCCGCCAGGGCCTGGCCGAGGCTGAGCGTGCGCTGACGCAGCACGCGCGCCCGGGCCAGCCGGCCGGCCACCTTCGCGGCGGCGAGCATGGCCCGCGGGTGCCGGGGGCCAAGGCTCAGCCAGCGGTAGTCGCGCTGGGTGATCGTCACCCCGTTGGGCGCGGGGAGGTAGGGCGGGTTGAGGTGTGCCAGTTCGGCGCCGAGGACCCGGCCGTCCAGCGGCACCGGCTCGATGCTCCGCCCCTTGGCCAGGCCGCCCGGGCGCCTCCGGGTAGTAGTCCGCGTAGTTCGGCACCCAGGTGAAGTCCATGGGGGTGTTCGCGCGCACGAACCCCAGCATGGCCGGGCCATGCTTGAGCAGTGCCCGCTGGCGCTCGGCTGGCACGCAACCGTCCACCACGTGGGCCAGGTAGGCGCTGGCCTGCTCGGGCGTGTCGGCGACACCGGCGCGGCGCAGCACCTCGTTGCCGGGCACCCAGAGCCCGCCGCCGGAGCGGGCGGTGGACCCGCCGAACCGGCCGGTCTTCTCGATCACCACCACGTCCAGGCCATGGTGCGCGGCCGTGAGCGCGGCGGTCATCCCGGCGGCGCCACTGCCCACGACGACGACCTCGAACGCGGCGGGCTCCGTTGTCATGGCACCTCCCGGGCCACATACTAGAACACGTTATAGTTTTTGCTAGTGGAGGTACCAGTGCCGCAACCCCCGGACATCGAGGCCGACGTGGTCGTGGTGGGGTTCGGGGCGGCGGGCGCCTGTGCCGCGCTGGAGGCGGCCGAGCGATGCGACGTGGTCGTGCTCGACCGGTTCGGCGGCGGCGGTGCCACGGCCCTGTCCGGCGGCGTGGTCTACGCCGGTGGCGGCACCCGATGGCAGCGCGAGGCGGGCGTGGCCGACACGGCCGACGCGATGTTCAGCTACCTGCGCACCGAGGTCGGGGATGCCGTATCGCCGGGCACGCTGCGTGCGTTCTGCGAAGGCAGCCCGGACATGCTTGCCTGGCTGGAGCGGCACGGGGTGCCGTTCCACGGCAGCCTGTGCCCGGACAAGACCTCCTACCCCTCGAACCGCCACTACCTGTACTACTCCGGCAGCGAGCTGTCCGCCCGCGACACGGCACCTCCCGCGCCCCGCGGGCACAGGGTGCACGGCCGCGGCACGTCAGGCAAGGTGCTCTACGCCCGGCTGGCACGAGCCGTGGCCGCGTCAGGAGCCCGGGTAGTGCGGCAGACCACGGCGTGCGGGCTGATCACCGATGAGGCCGGCCGGGTCACCGCGGTGGAGTGCCGGACGCTGCGAGGTGGGCCGGCCTGGGCCCGGGCCGCGCACCGGGTGCTGCATCAATGGTCGGCCAAGCCCTGGGTGTACGCGCCCAAGCTGGGCCGTGTGCTGCACCGGCCGGTGGCCTGGCTGGAGCGCAGGTACGGCCGCCCGCTACGGGTCACCGCCCGGCGTGGGGTCGTGCTCGCGGCCGGCGGGTTCGTGGCCAGCCGCCCATGACGCGTGAGCACGCACCCGGCTACCGGGGCGGCCTGCCGCTTGGCACGCCTGGTGACGACGGCAGCGGGATCCGGCTCGGCGCCGGGGCCGGCGGCGCGACCGCGCTTTTGGACCGGGTATCGGTGTGGCGCTTCCTCAGCCCGCCCTCGGCGCTGCTGACCGGCGTCCTGGTGGACGCCGGTGGGCGCCGGCTGTGCGACGAGTCCCGCTACGGCGCGGCGATCGGTACGGCCGTCATGACGGAAGGCAAGGGCAAGGCGTGGCTGTTCCTGGACCGGGCCACGGTGGCCCTGGCCTGGCGCCAGCTGCGCGGCCCGGCCCTGTGGTTCCAGCGGTTCCAGGCCTGGTATCTGCTCACCACCGCCCGGGTCAGCGCGCCCACGGTCGCCGCGGTAGCGGCCCGCGCCGGGGTTGACCCGGCCGGTCTCGAAGCGACGGTGGCGGCCTATAACGAGGCGGCGATACAGGGGGACAACGACCCGGCAGGCAAGCCGGCCGCGCTGGTCCAGGCGCAGGACGAGCCGCCGTTCTCGCTCATCGACTGCTCGGTCCGGCCGCGGCTGGCCTACCCGGCGCCGATGCTGACCCTCGGCGGGCTTGTGGTCGCGGAGGGCACCGGGCAGGTGTGCCGGGCCGACGGCGTGCCGGTGCCCGGCCTGTACGCGGCGGGCCGCACCGCGGTCGGGCTGTGCTCGCACTCCTACGTGAGCGGGCTGTCCCTGGCCGACTGCGTGTTCTCAGGGCGTAGGGCCTGGCTGCTACGCTGCTGCCGCCAGGCCGGTCAGCACGGTCAGTACGTGATGGATACCTGGGGAGTCAGGGCCAGGGACTGGCAGGCCAGGATGTAGCCGTCGGCGACGTCTTCGGCTTCGAGCACCTCGTTGTGGGCCATCTCGACCTGGCCGGCGGTGAGCTGGCAGGCGCACGCCCCGCAGACACCCTGGCGGCAGGAGAACGGAGCGGCCAGGCCCTGGTCGATCAGCACGTCGAGCATGCGGGTGCCGGCCTGCCACTCCAGCGTGCGGATTTCGCCGTCCAGGCAGACCTCCAGGATCGCCGCCGTGCCCCCGGTCGGCTCGGTGGCCTCGAACGGGTTCTCCGCCAGGGACAGGAACCGTTCGGCGTGGACGCCCTTGGCCGGCACGCCCAGCTGGCCGAGCGCCTGCCGGACCACGGCCAGGTAGGGATCGGGCCCGCAGATGAACGCCTCGGCGCCGGCGTAGGGGCGGGCCAGCGCCGCCATGGCGGCTGCCGTGGGGGTGCCGTGCAGCGAGTCGAGCCGGTGCACCACCACCAGCCGTTCCTCCTCCGCCGCCGCGGCCAGCCTGCGCAGCTCGGGCCCGAAGATGACCGAGCGCTCGTCGCGGTTGGCGTAGATCAGCACGACCCGGCCGCGCCCGGCCGCCAGCGCCGATTTGATGATCGAGATGACCGGGGTGATCCCGCTGCCGGCGGCGAACAGCAGGAAGTCACCCGCCAGCGACTGCGGGCTGAACGTCCCGGCGGGCGGCAGCAGGTCAAGCACGGTGCCGGGCCGTACATTGTCGGCGATCCAGTTGGAGGCGTAGCCGTCGGTGATCCGCTTGACGGTGATCGTTGGCGCGTCCCCGGTGTGCGGCGAGCTTGACAGCGAGTAGCACCGGGCCACCGAGCCGCCGTCCGCCGCCGGCACCCGCACGGTCAGGAACTGGCCCGGCTGGTAGGAGAACGCGCTGGCCAGCTCAGGCGGGACGGCCAGTACGAGCGAGCACGCCTCGTCCGTCTCGCTGATGACCTCGGCGACCGGCACCTGGTGGTAGGCACGCGGCCCGGTCACGGCGGCGGCCCGGTCATGGAGGGGACACCTCCAGGCGGCCCTCGGCCAGCGCGCGGTCGATGCTGTCCCTGAGGCTGGCGCAGGTGCCGATGAGGGCGGACTGCTCTTCGGCGGCGGTGAACTCGGCACAGGCCCGCACCGACGCCGGGCTCCACTGAACGCTGGTGTGCTGCGCGCTGAACTTGGCAACTTCGACCGTCGCGGCGCAGCGTTCGCACTCGATTCGCCGGTAATCGGCGTGCCGCTCGTCGGGCCAGCCGCCTTGGCGCCGGATTAGCCTGGTCAATGGGCCTGCGCCTGCTGCCGGGCGAGGTTCTCAGCGACCTCGGCCTCCCACCCGGCCACGGCACGGGCGGTGTCCACCTCGAACTCATACCGCGCGACCATGTCCGGGGCTATGTCCTTGACGTCGGTGTAGAACTGCTCGTACCAGCGGCGCAACTGGTACACCGCCCCGTCCTCCGCGCACAGCAGCGGGTTGTCCACCCGGGCCTTGTGCTTCCAGATCTCCACGTCCTGCTCAAAGCCCAGGCCGATGAACTTGGCGAACTTGGCCGCCACCCGGTCTGCTTGCGCCTCGGCCAGGCCGGGCGGGAGCTTGACGATCACGCCCCACTGCAGCATGAACGACGTCGGGGTGACCGGGTAGTGGCAGTTGATCAGGGTGCTTTCGATGGTCGTTCCGTGATAGTCGTGCCAGAGCTCGTCGATCATGTACGACGGGCCGAAGTAGGAGGCCTGCGACCGCAGCGTGGTCTCCGTTCCCGCCGCGTAGTTGGATGAGCCGTCGGTTACATCGGGGCGCGACCTGGTCCGCAGGTACTGCGAGGCGATGTGCCCTTCGAACACGTTCTTGAAATACGTGGGAAGGGCAAAGTGAATGTAGAAGAAGTGCGCCATGTCGGCCACGTTGTCGATGATCTCGCGGCAGTTCGCGCCCTCGACCAGGATCGAGTCCCAGGTCCAGTTGCTCCACTCCGTCGCGTACGCGCCGTCGATCCGGGGGATCGTCACGTCCTGCGGCGGTGGGTTGCCCTGCGGGTCGTGCCAGACGAACAACTGCTTGTTCTGTTCGAGGGTGAGCCAGGACCGGGTGCGCGCCGCGGGCGGGACCCGCCGGGCGTAAGGGATCGCCTGGCACCGGCCGTTCCCGCCCCAGCGCCAGTCGTGGAACGGGCAGGCGATGGCGTCGCCCTTGATCGTGCCCCGGGTCAGGTCGCCGCCCATGTGGCGGCAGTACGCGTCGAGGACGTGCAGCTGTCCCACTGAGTCCGCGAACACCACGAGCTTGGTGCCGAACGCGTGCACGGCGTGCGGGCCGGAGTCACGGAACCGGGCGGCGAGCCCCAGGCAATGCCAGCCACGGGCGAACCGGGTTGGCGGGGTCCCCTGCGCTATGGTCCGGACGCCGTCAGAGTCGTTCATCCGAGCCCTCCGTGCTTGTGGCTTACCACTAGACTAGAACATGTTCTAGTCTAGTGGCGATGCCCTGCCCTGGACTGTGAGCGGAGGGACGCGTGGTGAGCGAAAGCGGGTCAGCTGTGATGGCCGGGGTCCGCGACCTGCTGCCGGTGCTGGCCGAACGGGCGCAGGAGACCGAGGATGCCCGGGATGTGCCCGCCGAGTCGGTCAAGGCGATCGAGGAAACCGGGTTCTTCCGGCTGCTCCAGCCGGTCAGGTTCGGTGGCCTGGAGGCCGGCCCGGTGACGTTCCTGTCGGCCGTCCGGCTGATCGCCAGCGCCTGCGGGTCGACCGGGTGGGTCGCCTCGGTGCTCGGCGTGCACGCCTGGCAACTGGCCCTGTTCCCGCCACCGGCGCAGGACGAGGTCTGGGCCGGCGATCAGGCGGCCAGGATGTCGTCCTCCTACGCGCCGACCGGCAAGGCGCAGGCCGCGCCAGGCGGGCACCAGGTGACCGGGCGGTGGAGCTTCTCCTCCGGGTGTAACCACGCCACCTGGGTGCTGCTCGGTGCGATCGTGACCGATGATGAGGGCACGCCGGTGGACTTCCGCACCTTCCTGCTGCCCGCCAGCGACTACGTGATCGACGACGTCTGGGACACGGTCGGGCTGCGAGGCACGGGGAGCAACGACATCATCGTGGCCGGCGCCTTCGTGCCGGAGCACCGGTCACTCAGCTTCACCGACGTCTCCCGGTGCGCCTGCCCCGGGCACGAGGTCAACAAGGCCCCGCTGTACCGGCTGCCATACGGGTCGCTGTTCTCCTACGCGATCACCATGCCGATCATCGGCATGGCCACCGGCGCCTACGACGCGCACGTGGCGTATCAGCGCGACCGGGTGCGCGCCGCCTACGTCGGCCAGAAGGCGGCGGAGGACCCGCACGGGCAGGTGCGGGTCGCGCGGGCCGCGGCCGAGCTCGATGCGGCCTGGCTGGCCGCCAGCCACAACATGGCCGAGCTGATGGAGTACGCCCGCGCCGGGGAGAAGATCCCGCTGCCGCTGCGGCTGCGGGTCCGCCGCGACCAGGTACTCGGCACCGGCCAGGCGATCGGCGCGGTGGACATGCTGTTCGAGAACTCCGGCGGCCGGGCCCTGAAGACCGGTACCCCGATCCAGCGGTTCTGGCGGGACGCGCATGCGGGCCGGGTGCATGCCATCAACGACCCGGAGCGGGCGCTGTCTGCGTTCGGCCGCGGCGAGTTCGGCCTGGACGTGCCGCCCGACGCCATGGTCTGACGGGAGCGGAGTTATGACCATCGCACCGGTGGACTTCGTCACGACGAGCCGCTTCGCCGATGCCGGTGGGATGCGGCTCCACTATCACGAGGCAGGGCCGCCCGGGGACGGCTCGGGGGCGCCGGTGGTGATGCTGCACGGCGGCGGTCCCGGTGCGTCGGCGTGGAGCAACTTTGGCCGCAACCTGCCGGTCTTCGCCGGTCACTTCCGCACGCTCCTGGTTGACCAGCCCGGCTTCGGCCGGTCGGCCAAACCGCCGGTGGCCGGCAGCTACTTCACGTTCGCGGCCGACGCATTGGCGGTCCTGCTGGACGAGCTGGGCATCGGCCGGGTGCACCTGATCGGCAACTCGCTCGGCGGGGGCACCGCGGTCCGGTTCGCGCTCAACTACCCCGAGCGTGCCGGCAGGCTGGTGCTGATGGGCCCGGGTGGCCTGAGCCTCAACGTCTTCGCGCCCGATCCGACCGAGGGCGTCAAGCGGCTGATGGAGTTCCCGGCGCCGCCCGGCCCCAGCAAGGAGAAGCTCGCCGTCTTCCTGCGGACGCTGGTGTTCGATCAGCGGCTGATCACCGACGAGCTGGTGGAGGAGCGGTTCGCGGCGGCCAGCGACCCCGAGGCGCTGGCCGCGATGGCATCGCTGGGCGCTTCGTTCTTTGACCCGGCTACCGCCGAGGACGGGCTGCTGTGGCGGGACGCCCACCGGCTGCGCAACCGGGTGCTGCTGATCTGGGGCCGGGAGGACCGGGTGAACCCGCTCGATGGCGCGCTGGTCGCGCTGAAGCTCATCCGGCGGGCCCAGCTGCACGTGTTCGGCGGCTGCGGCCACTGGGCACAGCTGGAGAAGTTCGACGAGTTCAACAAGCTCGTGCTCAGCTTTCTGGAAAGGGCGGACCGATGACGCGGAACTTGTCTTTGGGATATCTGCGCATCGAGTCGGTGGACGTCGCGGCCTGGCGTGAGTTCGGCGTCAGGGTTCTCGGGATGGTCGAGGGCCGCGGGCCCGACCCCGACGCGCTGTACCTGCGGATGGACGACTTCCCCGCCCGGCTGGTGATCGTGCCGGGGGAGACGGACCGGCTGCTCGCCTCCGGCTGGGAAGTGCCCGACATGGGCCGGTTCGACGAGGTAGCGCTGGCGCTGGCGAATGCCGGCGTCGCGGTCAAGGGCGGGACCGACGCGGAACTCGCCGACCGCCGGGTGGCGGCGCTGATGCGCTTCGACGACCCGGCGGGCAACACCCTGGAGATCTTCGCCGGCGCGGCGCTCGAGCACCGGCCCGCGGTCAGCCCGTACGGGAACCGGTTCGTGACCGGTGACCAGGGGCTCGGCCACGTCGTGCTCCCGGTGTCCGACTCCGAGCCCGCGCTCCGCTTCTACACCGAGGTGCTCGGCTTCCGGCTGCGGGACTCGATCCGCATGGCTCCCGAGCTGTTCGGCCGTCCTCCCGGGCCGCCCTTGTGGATGCGCTTCCTCGGCTGCAACCCCCGGCACCACTCGCTCGCGCTGGCCCCGTTCCCCGCGCGCGGCCGGGATCGTGCACCTCATGGTGGAGGTCGCCGCGCTCGACGACGTCGGCCGGGCGATGGACCGGTGCGTGCGGCGCAAAGCCCCGGTCAACGCCACCCTCGGGCGGCACGCCAACGACCTCATGGTGTCGTTCTACGTGCGGACGCCGGGCGGGTTCGACGTCGAGTACGGCACCGGCGGCCGGCGGGTGGACGACGCTACCTGGGTGACCAGGGAAACTACCGCGATCAGCCTGTGGGGGCACACCTTTGCTGCGCCGGGCTCGGGCTGAGGCGGGAGCCGTGCCCGGACCGGAACCGCCCAGGTTCCGGCAGGTGCTCGGCCATTTCTGCACCGGCGTCACGGTCATCACCACCGTTGACGAGAGCGGGCCGGTTGGGTTCGCCTGCCAGTCGTTCGCCGCTCTGTCGCTGGATCCGCCGCTGGTGCTGTTCTGCCCCAGCCAGTCGTCGGCCACCTGGCCGCGGATCTCCCGGGCCGGGCACTTCTGCGCGAACGTGCTCGCGGCGGGCCAGGAGAAGCTGGCCCGGGCGTTCGGGACCAGCGGGGCGGACAAGTTCGCCGGGGTGCCCTGGTCGCCGGCGCCATCGGGGGCGCCGATCCTGGCCGGGGCGCTGACCTGGGTGACGTGCACGGTCGAGGCCGTGCACGAGGCGGGGGACCACCACGTGGTGCTGGGCCGGGTCACCGACCTTGGCACGTGCGGTCGCGAACGGCCGCTGCTGTTCTACCGCGGCCGCTACGGCGTGACGGCGGCCGAGCCCGCCCCCGGCCCGCCGGAGATCGTCGACACCCTGCTCGCGTGGCCGCGGCACGCCGACTGGATCTAGCGCGATCTTCAGGCGCATCCTTGTGCTGGGGGTTCCGGCGGGTGGGAGGGCCTGTGGGTGACAACTATCTGATAGGGCTGGAGGCGAACGCGGCGAACTATGCGCCGCTGACGCCATTGGTGTTCCTGGACTGGAGTGCGGACGTCTATCCGGACCGGCTGGCCGTGGTGCATGGCAGGCGGCGGTTTACCTGGGCACAGACGCGCGAGCGGTGCCAGCAGCTTGCCGCGGCGTTGTCGGCGCGGGGCGTGGGCTGCGGAGACACGGTGTCGGTGGTCGCGGCGAATACCCCGGAGATGGTGGAGGCGCACTTCGGGATCCCGATGACCGGCGCGGTGCTGAACACGATCAACACCCGGCTGGACGCTGCGACAATCGCCTACATCCTCGATCATGCCCAGGCCCGGGTGCTGATCACCGACCGGGAGTTCTCCCCGGTGGTGGGCCAGGCGCTGCGGCAGTGCGAGGCGAGACCGCTGGTGATCGACATCGACGACCCCGAGTACGACGGGCCGGGGGACCGGCTGGGCCGCGAGGACTACGAAGCCCTGCTTTCTGAGGCTGCGCCGCAGTATGCGCGGACGGAGCCGGCGGATGAGTGGCAGGCGATCTCGCTGAACTACACCTCGGGAACGACGGGCAGGCCCAAAGGTGTCGTCTACCACCACCGGGGCGCGCACCTGAACGCCGTGGGGAACATCCTGACCTGGGGCATGCCCCGGCACAGCAGCTACCTGTGGACGCTGCCGATGTTCCACTGCAACGGCTGGTGCTTCCCGTGGACGATCGCGGCGAACTCGGGCACGAACGTGTGCCTGCGCAAGGTGGATGCGGCGGAGATCTTCCGGCTGATGCGGGCCGAGGGCGTCACGCACTACTGCGGCGCCCCCATCGTGCACAACCTGCTGATCAATGCCCCGGCCGAGCTGCGCGAGGGCATCGGCCGGGTCTGTGCCATGGTGGCAGCTGCCGCGCCGCCGGCCGCGATGATCGAGGGCATGGAGCGGCTGGGGTTCGACTTGACCCACGTCTATGGGCTGACCGAAACCTACGGGCCCGCTGCGGTATGCGCCAAGCACGACGACTGGGACGGCCTGGACACCGCGGGGCGGGCGCAACGCAACGGCCGGCAGGGTGTGCGGTATGAGCTCCAGGACGCGATGACGGTCATCGACCAAGACGACGGCACCCGCGTGCCCGCCGACGGCCAGACCCTCGGCGAGATCGTGTTCCGGGGCAACATCACCATGAAGGGATACCTGAAAGACCCGGGCGCCACCCAGACCGCCTTCGCCGGGGGCTGGTTCCACTCCGGAGACCTGGCGGTACTCGAGCCCGACGGCTATGTGAAGATCAAGGACCGGGCCAAGGACGTGATCATCTCCGGTGGCGAGAACATCTCCTCGATCGAGATCGAGGACGTGCTCTGCCGTCACCCCGCCGTCGCCATGGCCGCCGTGGTCGCCCAGCCCGACCCCACCTGGGGTGAGACCCCACTGGCCTACGTGGAACTCAAACCAGGCACACAGGCCACCGAGGCCGAGCTCATCGAGCACTGCCGGGCCCGTCTGCCCCACTTCAAAGCGCCCAAGACCGTGCTGTTCGCCGAGCTGCCCAAGACCTCCACCGGCAAGATCCAAAAACAGGTCCTGCGCGACCGGGCCCGATCCGCCTCCGCCATCGACCAGCCCGGCTAGGGACGTGCTTCGGCAGCCGGGAGCTGACCGCGGATCGCGCCAGCCCATGCGGCGGGATCCTGTACCAGGAACCCGATCTCGCCGGACCGCGTCGCGATGACCAACTGACTGTCGTGCCCGAACAGGTGAAAGCGGCGAATCTTCTGGTCCCGGACCTCTGCCACGTCCTGAAGTGGCACCGACACGTCAGCGCCGATGAAGCTGTCGAAGATGACGTGCGTGGCAGTCAGTACCAGCTTGCCGTTGGGGCGCAGCCTAACCGCGGGTTTACCGTGGTTAGATCTTCACGAAGACCCCGCCCGCGCGGGAGTGGTCTGGCTCTGGCTCGCGGGGGGGCTCCGGCGGCGGGTCGTGGGGCGGCCTCGGCGGCGGCTGGTCCGCGGGGAGCGAGCCCAAGCAGGTGCCGAAGGCAAGGCCGAGCAGCGGCCCGACGACAAGGAAAAGCATCCACACCGTCGGCGCTGCGGTGCAGTTGGCGGGGTGTGCCGCCCGGCAGGTAGCGAGGTAGTGGACCGCGGGGCCAGTGCGCAGGAGGGGGACCATCAGCGCGGCGCTGGCGGCGGTCAGTGGGCCGGCCGCCAGGTACTGCCAGGCCTGGGCCTTCAGCGCGAGCGGGTCGCCGGTGCCCCTGGCGCGCCGTGCTGCGACCGCTCCGGCGGCGGCCGTTCCCGCGGCGATCGCCACGACCAGCACGATGAACAGCAGGATCACTTGGGTTTGGGGGTGCAGGCCCGGCGCTCGCGGCGCCCGGGTTGGGTCGTGCAGCGCAACCACCAGCAGGCCGCCGGCGACGCCGATACCGCTGCTGACGGCCAGGGTCGCCGGGGTCACCGGCGACCGCCGTGAGGTCACCGCGAGGATCCCGGCCGCGTAGACCACGATCACCACCTGCAGCGGCGCCAGCGTGAAAACCAGGACCAGCCCGGCGGCCGCGGCGCACCACGCCAGCAACACCGGGCGGACCTGCGGCCACCGTGCCGGGACGATCAGGACCGCCGCCAGACAGCCAGCGATCAGCCCCAGGCCCGCAACCTCCCGTACCCAACTCCAGCCCCCCGCCGCACCGCTGCCCGGCCCGGACAAAGACGCGCCGGGAAAATGCTGTATCCGGGCAAAGTCCAGCACCAGAGCCACCAGCGCCGCGCAGCCGCCGGCCCGGACCGCCCGGGCCGCGATGCTGTGCCCCACGGGGCCGAACACGCCGCGCCGCCGGGCCACCCACGGCAGCCCCACCAGCAGCGCCACCAGCAGGAGCACCCTGGCCTTGTCCCACCCGGCGTCCCGGCCGGCGTGCGCGCCGCTCCACAGGTACCGCACCACCAGCGCCGCGGCCGCCGCCACGGCCAGAGCCCCCAGCCCGTACCCGATCCTGCGGATCATGCCGGCCTCCCTCGCTACCAGCCAAAAGCCACCCGCCAGCCAGCCCAGCCTGGCCGGCCCGGGTGGCACCTCGCCGGCCTCGGCGCGCACCGCCTCGGCCCATCCTCGCCGCCCCGGCGGCACCAGCCTTCCGCACCGGCCCAGCAGCCTGTCCAGTGCCCTCGTCACCCCATCCAGCGGCCCGCCCATCACAGCCCCTCCCCGGCAAGACCCGGCCGCCGCGGCGCGGCCGGCCGTCGCCCGGCAGGCGGCACTGCGGCCGGCATCGCGGCCGGCGCTGCGGCCTCCAGCGCCGCCTGCGCCCGGGCCAGCCCCTCGCTGGACAGCCGGTACAAGTGCCGCGGCGGCCGCCCGGCCGGCGCCGTCCTCCCAGCGCGCTTCCACCAGCCCCCGGTCAGCCAGCCGGATCAAGATCGGGTACAGCGTCCCGGACTTGAGCCCGGTCTGCTTCGCCAGGTCATAGCCATGCCGCCAGTCAGCCGGCTGCGCCGACAAGGCCGCGAGCACCAGCAGCGTCTGAACGGAGAATCCTGAACCGCGGGCCACCCGGTTACTCTACCTAGATAGAGGAACGGGGGGAAGACGCCTGCAGAAGTTCCCGATGAGCCCCCCAGTGCGGGCAACGCGCGAAGCGAGCGCGGGGTTCGGCGCCGGGCGGAAGGACAAGGCAGACCAGTAGGCTCCGGCTCATGGTTAAAGACCTTGCGGACCCGAGGCGAACCGAGCCGCCCCAAGACGGCCTCGGGGAGCGGCAGATGCTTGAGGCATGGCTGGAGTTCCACCGGACGACGCTGCTGCTCAAGTGCGAAGGTCTTGACGATCACGCGCGCAGGCGCGCCCGGCAGCAACCTCCAGGCTCTCCCTCCACGGCCTGGTCCGCCAGATGGCCGAGGTGGAGCGGTGCTGCCGCGTGGCGGGCGGAGTGCGAGGCGAGCCGGAAGGCGGCCGCTGGCTGGTAGGCGCACAAGCGGCCGGCGGACCCAGAACGAGGGACGGCCATGAAAACGATCGGACTGCTCGGCGGCATGAGCTGGGAATCCTCAATCATCTACGAGCGGATCCTCAACGAGGAGGTACGGCGGCGGCTCGGCCGCTTGCACTCCGCCGACCTGCTGATCCGCTCCTATGACTTTGCCGTGATCGAACGCCTCCAGTCCGCCGGTGAATGGGAACAGGCGGGGCAACTGCTCGCCAGTGACGCGCGCCGGCTGGAAAGCGCCGGAGCTGAGATCCTGGTGCTGTGCACCAACACCATGCACGAGATCGCTGACGCGATCACTGCGGCCGTGGGTATCCCCTTCGTGCACATCGCCGATGCGACCGCGGCCGCGATCAAGGCCGCTGGGTTGTCCCGGGTGGCGTTGCTGGGCACTCGCTACACGATGGAGCGCGCCTTCTACCGCGGCCGCCTGGAGAGTGCCCACCATCTCGGCGTGCTGATCCCAGACGAGCCCGACCGCACCCTGGTACATCAAGTGATCTACGACGAGCTGGTGCAGGGGGTGGTCCGGGACACGTCGCGGGAACACTATCTGGAGATCATCGACCGGCTCCGGGACCGGGGCGCCGAGGGCGTCATCGCCGGGTGCACAGAGATCGAGCTGCTCGTCAAGCCCGAAGACGTCAGCCTGCCCTACTTCCCGACCACCCGGCTGCACGCCCTGGCCGCGGCCGACCTGGCGCTTGCGGCAGCGGTTGCCAGTGGTGGCCGTCAATCCTGACCTGCCGCGACGCCCCGCCATGGGGTGGCACCTACAACCGCGGTGGGCCTGGGCCTACCGCACGCCCGAGTCGATCTGGCAGGGGCGTCCGGGCGGCCAAAATCTATTGACTCCGTACCGTAGTACGGCTGCTAGCTTGACAAACATGGCAGGGATGACCATCGGGAAGCTGGCTGCCGGAGAAGGGGTCGGCGTCGAGACGGTGCGGTTCTACCAGCGCCGGGGACTGCTGGCGCTGCCGGACCGGGCGGGCTCCGGCTTCCGGGAGTACTCCGAGGACGACCGGCGGCGGCTGGCGTTCATCCGCCGGGCCAGGCAGCTCGGATTCACGCTGGGGGAGATCGGCGATCTGCTGGGCTCCAGCGATAGCCACGGTTCTGCGGATGGGCGGCGCGCCGACGACATCGTCCGGGCCGCCGAGGCCAAACTCGCGGCGATCGGCGAGCAGATACGGGAGCTCGCCCAGCTCCAGTGCCGGCTTCGCCGGCTGGTACTCCTCTGCGAGCGCGGGAACAGCGACGACTGCATGACCCTGCACCTCGGGGAGACGGTTACCTGCATCACCATGGAAGGAGGCACACCGTGAGCGCCGCCAAAACTGTGACCGACGAGACCTTCGAGGCCGAGGTGCTCGGATCGCCCAGGCCCGTCATCGTGGAGTTCTGGGCGCAGTGGTGCCCCCCGTGCCGCCTGGTCGGCCCGGTGCTCGATGCGATCGCGGCCGAGCGGGCCGGCCAGGTCGACGTGGTGAAGCTCAACATCGATGAGAACCCGCGGACCGCGCAGAGGTACGAGATCCTGCTCGTCCCGACGCTGAACCTGTTCCGCCGCGGTGACGTGGTCAAGCAGGTCATCGGCGCCAGATCCAAGTCGGCGTTGCTGCGCGAGTTCGCCGAGTTCCTGGAGCCCGACCCGGTAAGCCGATAACGCTGGCCGCGACCCTGGCGATGTGCTCGGCGGGCCGGCCGAAAAGCTGCCCGGAGCCATGCGCGCGCTTGAAGTAGCGGTGCGCGTCGTGCTCCCACGTGATGCCGATGGCGCCGTGCAACTGGATCATCTGGCCCGCCACCCGGACCAGTGCCTCCGAGCAGTAGGCCTTGGCCGCGGCCGCGCGCAGCCCTAGATCCGGCGCACCTTCGGCCGCGGCGGATGCCGCGGCGTACGACAGGGACCGCGCCGACTCCACCAGGACGTACAGATCGGCCATCCGGTGCTGAAGTACCTGGAAACTGCCGATGGGCCGGCCGAACTGGACCCGGACCTTGGTGTAGGCGACGGTCAGGTCCAGAGCGCGCCGTGCCGCACCTACCTGCTCGGCGGTGAGCGCGACGCAGGCGAGGTCCCGCGCTCTCGCCAGGGCCAGGCTGCCGGTGGGGCCTGCGCGGTCGCCAAGGAGCAGGCCGGGGACCCCGTCAAGGCGCACGGCGGCCAGCCGCCGGGTGGTGTCCATCGTGGTCACGGCGCGGCGGGTCATCCCCGGGTGCCGTGGGTCCACCTCGAACAGAGCGACCCCGTTGGGCGTGCGGGCGGCGGCCAGCAGCACACCGGCGACGTCGCCGTCGAGGACATAGTGCGCCTCGCCGGTGAGTACGTGGTCGCTGGTGGTGCCGAACGCCACTTCCCGCGGATCCCAGTGACCGCTCTCGTCCGTCCAGGCCAGGGCCGCGATCGTGGTGCCGTCGGCGATGGCGGGCAGCAGCCGCTGGCACGCCGCGGCATCGCCGGATGCCAGCAGGGCCTGTGCGGCCAGGACCGCCGAGCCGAGCATCGGGGACGGGGTCAGGCTCCGGCCGAGTTCCTCCATGACGACATGGGTCTCGGCCGGGCCCGCTCCGGCGCCGCCGTAGCGCGCCGGGATGGCCAGCCCGGCGACGCCGATCTCGCCGCAGAGCCGCTGCCAGAGGGCCTGGTCGTAGCCCGGGCCCGGGTCGCTGGGTTCCGGCGCGGCGCCGTGCTGGCGCGTCAGCAGGCCACGAACCGCGTCGCGCAGGTCCCGCTGCTCGCCGGTCAGCTCCATGGCGGGGCCTCCGGGGCGGTGAGTTCGGCCATGATGCGCGCCCGGTGTTCGGCCTGGCTGCCCCAGGTCCCGGCCAGCGCGCGCACCTTCATCAGCCACAGGTGCACGTCGTGCTCCTCGGTGTAGCCGATCGCGCCGTGCACCTGCAGCGCGGCCCGGGCGGCCCGGCAGGCCGCCTCGGTGCAGGCAACCTTCGCGGCCGACACATCCCTGGCCGCGAAGCGGTCACCGGCGGCGAGGGCGATGGCGGCCGCGTCGAGCAGCGGGCGGGCGAACTCGAGCCTGATCGCCACGTCGGCCAGGTGGTGCTTGACGGCCTGGAACGCCCCCACCGGCCGGCCGAACTGGATCCGCTGACCGGCGTGCCGCACGCTGGCCGCCAGCAGCGCGCGCCCCGCGCCGAGCAGCTGCGCCGCGCTGGCCAGCGCACCGGCCCGGAATGCCTGGGCGATCGCGCCGGCCACGGCCGGGCCACGGGCCAGCGCCTCGCGCCCACTGACCTCGAACAGCGACCGGGCCCGGTCCACCGACCGGTGCCGGGCGCCCGGCTCGGCGAGCCAGAGGACGTGCCTCCCGGTGGTACCGGTCTCAGCCAGCAGTACCAGGCCCGCGACGTCCGCGTCGGGCGCGTACGGCAGCCACGGCGGCAGGGCCAGCGTCGCGATCAGGTCCCCGGCGGCCAGGCGGGGCAACGCGTCACTGAGCACCGGGGAGATATCCGCACCGGCCAGAGCGGCGATCAGCCCCGGTACAACTGCCACCGACTCGGCGACCGGCCCCGGCAGGGCATGGTGCCCCAGTTCCTCGCAGGCGACCACGGTGTCCAGCGAGCTTGCGGCGAGCCCGCCCCACCTCTCCGGCACCGCCAGCGCGGTGACGCCGGCCCCGGCCAGCTTGCGCCACAACGCCAGGCCCTCCGAGGAATCCCCGCTGGCCCATCGCCGCGCGGCACCGGGCACGTCGGCGGCGGCGAGCATGTCGTGCAGCGACGCGGCGAACTGATCCTGCTCGGCGGAACGGCCGGCCCGCTGCGAGCTCATCCGGGCGCCCTCACCGGGGGAGTCCAAGCAGCCGCTCGGCGATCACGGTCCGCTGGATCTCGTTCGTGCCCGCGTAGATCGGGCCGGCCAGGGCGAACAGGTAGCCGTCCAGCCAGCGCCCGTCCGCCCCGGGCAGGCCGTCCACCTCAGCCAACGGCCCGAGCAGGTCAAGGGCGGTCTCGTGCAGGGCCAGCGTCGAGTTCGGACCAGAACACCTTGCCGAGGCTGGACTCCGCGCCCAGCGTGCCGCCGTCGGCCAGCCGGGCGGCGGTATCGAACGTGTGCCGCCGGTACGCCTGCGCACCGATCCACGCATCGACCACCCGGTCCCGCAGCGCGGTGTCGGCCGGATCCCCGGCCCGCCGCCACAGCTCCACCAGGCGGGCGGCGGCCGCGGTGAACCGTCCCGGGCTGCGCAACGACAGGCCCCGCTCATGGCCGGCGGTGCTCATCGCGATCCGCCAGCCCTCGCCCGGCGCGCCGAGCACATCGGCGTCGGGCACGAACACACCGTCCAGGAAGATCTCCGCGAACCCGGTCCCGCCGCCGAGCTGGCGGATGGGGCGCACGGTCACGCCCTCGGCGCGCAGGTCAAAGAGCAGGTAGGTCAGCCCGCGATGGCGCTCGGCACCGGGATCGGACCGGAACAGCCCGAACGCCCGGTCCGCGAACGCCGCCCGGGTGCTCCACGTCTTGGTCCCGGACAGCAGCCAGCCCCCGTCCGCCCGGGTAGCGGTGGCCCGGATCGCGGCCAGGTCGCTGCCGGCATCGGGCTCAGACCACGCCTGTGCCCAGACCTCATCCGCCCGCGCCATCGGCGGCAGCAGCCGGCCCCGCTGCTCGGCGGTGCCGTGCGCGAACAAGGTGGGTGCCAGCAGGAACAGGCCGTTCTGGCCGACCCGCACCGGGGCGGCGGCAGCGTAGTACTCCTCCTCGAAGACCAGCCAGTCCAGCAGCGACGCGCCCCGGCCGCCGTAGGCCGGCGGCCAGGACACCACCGAAAGCCGCGCCGCCGCCAGCTCGCGCTCCCACGCGCGGTGCGCGGCGAATCCCGCTGGCGGTGTCCACCGACGGCAGCGGCCGCGCGGGCAGGTGCGCGGCCAGCCAGTCCCGCACCTCGGTGCGGAATTCGCTGGCAGGTCCGGGATCGAAGCTCACCCGCTGGCCTCCTGCGGGGGGTTCCGGGGGGTCGCCGCCCCGGGCGAGCGCCGCATTCCGTGGGCGTCCAGGCCGGCCAGCGAGTCGCCAGAGGTCTCGGCGTTGTGCGCGTGCGCCAGGTGGTGCAGGCCGAAGACGGAGTCCATGCCGGGCCGCATGCCCATCAGGTCCTCGCACTGGTTCACCGCACGCTTGGCAAGGGCCAGGCCGAACGGGGGCATCGTGGCGATCTGCTCGGCCAGCGCGAATGTGGCGCCGGCCAGCTCCCCCCGGGGCACCACGCGGTTCACCATGCCCAGTTCGTAGGCGCGCTCGGCGCCGAAGCGGTTGCCAGTGAACAGTGCTTCCTTGGCGAAGCGGGGCCCGAGCACCCACGGATGGGCGAAGTACTCCACGCCCGGGATCCCCATCCGGACCACCGGATCGGCGAAAAACGCGTCCTGCGCGGCGACGATCAGGTCGCAGGACCAGGCCAGCATCAGCCCGCCGGCGATGCAGGCACCCTGGACCATCGCGATGGCGGGCTTCGGCATTTCCCGCCAGCGCCGGCACATGCCCAGGTAGACCTCCATCTCCCGGGCGTACCGCGAGTCGGCGCCCGCCCGGCCGACGTGGTCCCACCACAGCACCGCCTGGCGGTCGAAACAGACATCCACATCCCGGCCCGGCGAGCCGATGTCGTGGCCCGCGCAGAAGTGGTCGCCCGCGCCGGCCAGCACGATCACCGCCACCTGCGGCGCGTTCACCGCCCGGGCGAAGGCCGCGTCCAGGGCGTAGGTCATGGCCGAGTTCTGGGCGTTGCGGTACCGCGGCCGGTTGAGCGTCACCACGGCAACGGCCCCGCGCTCCTCGTAGCGGACCGGCTCGGCCTCGGTCGGTTCCGCGTCAGTCATGGTTGCCTCCGCCCTGCGTTCATGATCTGTGAGTGTGTCGGGGCCTCATGCAGGCTCCTGCCTGAGGAGGCGCTTGAGCACTTTGCCCCCGGGATTGCGGGGCAGATCGGCGCGGAACACCACCTGCCGGGGCACCTTGTAGTTGGCCAGCCGCTCCCGGCAGAACGCCAGCACCTGCCGCCTCGTCCAGGGCGTGGCCCGGACGGGTCACCACGTACGCCCGGCCCACCTCGCCGAGCCGCGCGTCGGGCACCCCGACGACGGCCGACTCGGCGACGCCGTCGAGCCGGGCGAGCGCCTGCTCGACCTCGGCCGGATAGACGTTGAAGCCGCCGCAGATGTACATGTCCTTGAGCCGGTCGGTGATGGTCAGGTAGCCGCGGTCGTCCAGGCGGCCGACGTCGCCGGTGTGCAGCCAGCCATCGGCGTCCACGGCGGTGCGGGTGGCCGCCGGGTCGTCCAGGTAGCCCAGCATCAGGTTCGGCCCGCGAAGCAGGATCTCGCCCGGGTCGCCGGGCTTGGCTTCGCCGTCCTCGCTTCCGGCTATCCGTACCTCGAAGTCCGCCGCGGCCCGCCCCGACGTGGTGGCCACGGTCTTCGGGTCGTCGCCAGGGCGGCACATGGTCGCCACCACCGCCTCGGTCAGCCCGTAGGCGGTGAGCACCGTCTCGAACGTCAGCTCGCGCCGCATCCGCTCGACCAGCGCAACCGGAACGGTCGCCGCGCCGGTGACCGCGAGCCGCAGGCTGGACAGATCGCGGACGGCACGCTCCGGGTGGTCGAGAATCGTCTGATAGATGGTCGGCGGCCCGGGAAATACGGTGATGCGTTCCGACTCGACCAGCGACATCGCCGTTCCCGCGTCGTACACCAGCTGCGGCACCACGGTGGCGCCGCTGACCAGGCAGGCCAGGATGCCCGCCTTGAAACCGAAGCTGTGGAAGAACGGGTTGACCACGAGATAACGGTCCGCGCTGGTGAGCCGCCCGCACTCGGCCCAGGCCCGGGCCACGGCCAGCGACTGGCGGTGGGCGCTCATCACCCCCTTGCTCCGCCCGGTGGTGCCCGAGGTGAACAGGATGTCGCTGACCTGCTCGGGCCCCACCATCGCGGCGCGTTCGTCGGCCAGTTCGGCCAGGTCCGCGGGGAGCGCCGCCGCCCGGTCCTCGAATTGGACCCAGCCGATGGCCCCGTCCGCAACCGGCTGGCCCTCGGCAACGGGCACCTGGACGATGCGGCGGAGCCGGCCGAGGCTGCCGTCGGGCGATTCCGCTTCGGCGGCGGCGCGCAGCGCGGCGAGCCGGTCGGTGCCGAGAAACGGGCCCACCACGAACAGCACGGACGCGCCGCTGCGGCTGATCACGTCCAGCGCCTCGGGCCCGGTGAACCGGGTGTTGACCGGGATCAGCGTGGCGCCGGAGCAGAGCGTGCCCAGCGCGGCGAGCACCCAGTGATAGGTGTTGGGGGACCAGATGGCGACCCGGTCTCCGGGTGCCACGCCGTCGGCGTCAAGCACCCTGGCGATCTTGTTGGCGCGGTCGTGCAACTGGCGATAGCTGAGGTGCGGGCCGCCCGGCTCGGCCAACGCGGGGGCATCACCGAACTCCCGTGCCGCACCCGCGAGAGCCGCCGGGATGGTCTGCTCCACCTGGCTCCTTCTGCGAAGCAAGTGCTTGGTAGGCTGAGCTTACGCGCGGCGGCAATCGCTGGCCAGACATGGGTGCTCCCGCGGGCCTGTACCCCCCCGCGGGCCCGCGGGTCCAGCCCAGGGAGGCACGGGATTGCAGGTCAGCCCGCAGGACGAGGAGTTCCGCCGCCGGGTGCGGGAGTGGCTGGCCGAGAACCTCACCGGACGTTTCGCCGGTCTGCGCGGCGCGGGCGGGCCCGGGCGCGAGCACGAAGCGCACGACGAGCGGGTGGCCTGGAACCGGCATCTCGCGGCGGCCGGCTGGACCTGCCTGGGCTGGCCGGCCGAGCACGGCGGGCACGGTGCGACGCTGGCGCAGCAGGTCATCTTCTACGAGGAATACGCGCGGAGCGGCGCCCCGGCCAGGGTTGGCTATCTGGGTGAGGAGCTGCTCGGGCCGACGCTGATCGCGTTCGGCACGCCGGAACAGCAGCGCCGCTTTCTGCCGGCCATCGTGGCCGTCGAGGAACTGTGGTGCCAGGGCTACTCCGAGCCTGGCGCCGGATCGGACCTGGCGGCGGTGTCGACCTCCGCCTGGCTCGACGGCGGTGATTGGGTGATCACCGGGCAGAAGGTGTGGACGTCGCTGGCCGCCGAAGCCGACTGGTGCTTCGTGCTCGCCCGCACGCAGCCGGGCTCACGGCGCAGCGAGGGCCTGTCCTATCTATTGGTGCCGATGCGCCAGAAGGGCGTCACCGTCCGGCCGATCCGGCAGCTCACCGGCACCTCCGAGTTCAACGAGGTGTTCTTCGACGGCGCGCGCACCGAGCGCGACCTCGTCGTCGGGGAGGTCGGCGACGGGTGGCGGGTTGCCCGCGGCACGCTGGCCTTCGAGCGGGGCGTGGCCACGCTCGGCCAGCAGATCGGGTTCGAGCGGGAGCTTAACCGCCTGGTGGATGCGGCGAAGCGCACGGGGGCGGCCAGCGACCCGCTGCTCGCCGGCAAGCTGGCCCGGGCCTGGATCGGCCTGGAGGTGATGCGGGCGCACGCGCTGCGCGTGCTGGCCGCGGATCCGGCCACGGCCACCGGCGCCGAGCCATCGGTGCTGAAGCTGTTGTGGTCGCGGTGGCATCAGGAACTCGGCGAACTGGCCATGGAGGTGCTGGGTGCCCCGTCGATGGTGGCCCGCGGCGCACCCTATGACCTCGACGACTGGCAGCGGCTGTTCCTGTTCAGCCGGGCCGACACGATCTACGGCGGGTCCGACGAGATCCAGCGCGGCATCATCGCCGAGCGTGCGCTCGGCCTCCCCCGGCAGGCCCGCTCGTGATTCCACCGCCGGTGGTCCCGGCCGGACGGGACCTGCTCGCGGGCAAGGTGGTAGTGATCACCGCCGCCGCCGGTACCGGCATCGGCTCGGCCACGGCGCGGCGCTGCCTGGCGGAGGGCGCGTCCGTGGCCATCAGCGACCAGCATGCGCGGCGGCTGGCAGCGGCCCAGCAGGAGCTGGCCGCGGAGTTCGGCGGCCGGGTGTGGTCGGCCTGCTGTGACGTGACCGACGAGGAGCAGGTCGGGGCGCTGGTCGGCGGCGCCGTGGAGCGGTTCGGGCGGATCGACGTGATGGTGAACAACGCGGGCCTCGGCGGTACAAGCTCGGTGCTCGAGATGACCGATGAACAGTGGCTGCGCGTGGTGGACGTCACGCTCACCGGCACGTTTCGCTGCACCAGGGCGGCGCTGCGGCAGCTGGTCGCGCAGGGCCATGGCGGCGCCGTGGTCAACAACGCGTCGGTGCTCGGCTGGCGCGCGCAGCCCGGCCAGGCGCACTACGCGGCGGCCAAGGCCGGGGTGATGGCGCTGACCCGGTGCGCGGCCCTGGACGTGGCCGAGTACGGCATCCGGGTCAACGCCGTGGCACCGAGCCTGGCCACCCATCCCTTCCTGGCCAAGGTCACCAGCGAGGATCTGCTCGCCGACCTGGCCCGGCGAGAGGCGTTCGGCCGGGCCGCCGACCCCTGGGAAGTCGCCACCGTCATCGTGTTCCTGGCCAGTGACTACGCGTCCTACCTCACCGGCGAGGTGATCTCCGTCAGCAGCCAGCACCCGTAAGTGAAGGCCGGCCGCCGTGGCAGCGGCGCACGGCTGCCGGGTTCCAGCCGTCGGCAACCTTCCTGCCGTCAGACCCGGCAGCGCGCAGGAAACCGTCGGCGGGCCCGGCGCTGGCAGCGGGGACCGCGGCGCTGGTGGCTACGGTCCCGGTAGCCGGGCGAGGCCGGCCGCCGCGCGGCTGAGGCCGCTGGCGGGAACGACGAGCTCGGTGATGGAGTAGCCAGGGAACGTCACGGTGGCCGCGCCGTGCTTGAACGCCTGGGCGGGTTTGCGCACGATCGCCTTTGGATGGGCCTGGCCATACTGGTAGACCTGCGCGGTCGCGCTCGCGGCGAGGCCAGTGACGGACAGCGGGCTGGTCAGGCCGCGGTGGGTTTTGTTGATCACGATGATCGTCAGGGCGTGGCCGGTACTGCGCTGCGCGGCGTAGATCGAAAGCTTGCCCTGAGCGGCGCTGGTGGCCCGGACGCTGGTGCTGCCGAACGCCGACCCCTTGCCGTCGTAGTTCAGGTACATGCGGAACGCGAACGCGGCCGGATCGGTGGGCTTCGGCGGGCCCCACAGCGTCGCGAGATCGAGGCCCTCGCGGCCGAAGATGCCGAGCACGTCGGCTTCGGCCAGCCCGCCGTCCATCTTGTCCTCAGCACCCCAGTTGTACTCGGTGATCGCCACCTTGGTGCCCGGGTAGTTCTGCGCGACGAGCTGCTTCATCCGCGGAATCGCCATGACCGGCTTGTTGATCCAGCTCTGGTCGACGTAGTGGGGATCCCACAGCATCCTGGTGGAACGCAGCCGCAGCGCCTGCGTGGCGGGGCTGTCGTTCTCGGTGTCGACGTTGGCCTCCTGCGGATACCAGTGGTTGTCGAAGTAGTCGAGCAGGCGCACCCCGGTCTTGTGCTGGTAGGCCCGCAGCTTGCGCAGGTACCAGGCGGCGAACGGCACCCCGCCGTGGCGGGCCATGTCCGGCGGCACCGGGCCGCAGCTGTGCAGCGAGCAGTACTGCTGGTCGTAGCCGGAGAAGAACAGCGAGCTCCAGCCCCAGCCCGAGGGCCCGATCGTCTGCGCCGCCGGGTCGGCCGCCTTGATGGCTGCGCCGATCGACTCGGTCTTGCGCAGCATCTGGCCGTAGGTCGCGCCGACCGGGTGCACGTCGCGGTGGGTGGCGAACCAGATGTCGGGCTCGTTGTCGAACTGGTAGAACCGCACGCCGCCGTGCGCCGCGCCGCCGTACCTGTGGTCCAGGTACCTGACCCAGCCGGCCACGAACGCTGAACCCGCGTGCTTGCTGGTGTCGGCCGGGTTGTTCCCCGTGATGTAGCTGCCACTTGGGGTCACGCCGTTGCCGCAATCGGAGTCATAGGGGTCGGTGGACTGTTGCGGCCCGTACTTGGCGACGCTGAAGCCACAGGCCTGGGCGCGTGCCTTGGGGGTCCATCCGATCAGCGGCATGGTGATGATGCTGTCCGTGCCGTGCCGCCGGTTCCGGCTGATGAACTGGTCCGCGGTGGATCCGTTCGGCAGCGCGCCGGGGCGGGCGTCGGTGCTGGGGATGTTCTCGAAGTACCAGTCGCTGGCATGGTTGGCGGTATCGAGCCGGTAGTTGTACCTGGTGGTGGCGTTTCCGCCCCAGCGGGCCACCGGCAGCTTCAGCTGCCGTTCCAGGCTGCCCGGCGCGAAGTTCATGCCGTAGATGTCGCGGCTGATCGGATGACGCCCGGCCAGCAGGTCGACGGTGAGCGCCGGGCCAGCGGCGCTGTGGGCCGACGCCGCGCCGGTGAAGCCGGCGCCGAGGGCGATGAGCGTGACCGTGCTGGAAACAAGAGCCAGGGATGTGCGGTGCACTGGGCTTTCCTCCGGCGGCTGTGCGGGAGCAACTGCGGAGCCGGGCGCAACACTAGCGGTATCCCGGCCCGGCAGTCCCATGAGTCAACGGATGTCGGCGATCTCCGTCAGCGGCTGAATGTCTGACGCCTGCACTAGCGTCGGTGGCAGCGGCCGGTGACCGGGACGACGGAGGGATCCACGATGGGGAACGCGGTAGTGCACTTCGAGATCGGCGGGCCGGATGACGCACCGCTGGTCGCCTTCTACGGGGGAGTGTTCGGCTGGAAGCTGCAGCCCTTCGAAGGCGGCGGCTACACGCTGATCGACACCAACGGCGGCGGAGGGATCAGCGGCGGCATCGGCAAGAGCCAGACGGGTGAGCCGTGGTCGACCTTCTACGTCGAGGCCGAGGACCTTCAGGCCGTTCTCGACAAGGCCGAGTCGCTGGGCGGCAAGACCGTCATGCCCGTTACCGACTTCGGCGGTGCGGTGACCATCGCCATGTTCAACGACCCGGACGGCCTGCTGGTCGGGATCGTGAAGGCGGCCGACCCCGCGCAGGGCGAGGCGCCCGGGCCGTCGGCCGGGACCGGTGAGCCGGTCGACTGGTTCGAGGTGCTTGGCTCGGATGCCGGGCGGACCCAGCGGTTCTACGCGGACCTGTTCGGCTGGACGGTCGGCGGCGACGACTCCGGTAACCCCCCGGGCTACGGCATGGCCGACACCGGGGCCGGCCGGGGCATCCAGGGTGGCCTCGGCTCCAGCGAGGAGAACCACTGGGCCACGATCTACGCGAGCGTTCCCGACGTGGAGCAGACGCTGGCCAAGGCCGAGTCGCTGGGCGGCACCCGGGTCTACGGCCCCATGGCCGTGGACGACCACATGCAGACCGGCGCGTTCCGCGACCCGGTCGGCAACGTGTTCGGCGTCTACCACCACGAGGACCACTAAGCCGACCGCCACCGCGGCGGGTACCGTACCGTTGCGGCCTCGCATGCCGAAGCAGTGGAGGGGTTGCCGGTGGATACCTCCTCGTCTGGTTACCAGCTCGGGCACGACGCGGCCGAACTGACGCGCCTGAACCGGCAGGGCAGCCTGCTCGCGCCAGCCAGCCGCCTGCTCCTGCAGGCGGCTGGCCTCAGGCCGGGGATGCGCGTTCTGGACCTTGGCTCAGGAGCGGGGGACCTCTCGTTTCTCGCGGCTGAGCTCGTGGGTGCTACCGGTGCGGTGGTCGGGCTGGAACGCTCGCCCGAGGCGGTCGCTACCGCCGGGATCCGCGCCCAGCGGCTAGGGCTGCAGAACACCCGATTCCTGGTGGGCGACGTGCGGAAGACCGTCGCTGACGGCCCGTTCGACGCCATCATCGGCCGCCTCGTGCTGATGTATCTGCCCGATCCGGCCGAGGTGCTCCGAACCCAGGCAGGGCAGCTCAAGCCCGGTGGGCTGGTCGCACCGATCGAGTTCGACCTCACGACGGCGCGCGGCTTGCCCCCGACGCCGCTCGCCGGGCGATTGCTTGGATGGCTCACGGAGACCTTCCAGCGGGCAGGCATCCAGCAAGCGCTTGGGACGCGGCTGTGGGCGATCCTGCGCGACGCCGGGCTGACGCCGCTCGGGATGATGGGGGTCCAGCCCCACTTCGGACCCGAGGATCCAGGCGGCCCGGCGCTGCTCGCCGGGATCGTGCTGACCCTGCTCCCGGTGATCGAGCAGACCGGAGTAGCGACGGCGCAGGAAGTCGGGGCGGCGACCCTGGAACAACGCCTAGCGGCCGAGCTGTCCGCCAGCGGCTCGGTTGTCGCGCACCCGATCCTGCTGAGCTCCTGGGGACAGCGGCCCGGACGGTAGCCGGGCGATAAACTGCGCCACTGACCCGGTGATGCTTGCTACAGGCGTTCGATGATGGTGGCGGTGGACATGGCGCCGCCGGCGCACATGGTGATCAGGGCGGTGGCGGCGTCGCGGCGCTCCAGTTCATGCAGCGCGGTGGTGATCAGCCGGGCGCCGGTGCTGCCGACCGGGTGGCCGAGCGCGATGGCGCCGCCGTTGACGTTGACCTTTTCCGGGTCGGGCTGGTGCGCGCTCAGCCAGGACAGCACCACCGAGGCGAACGCCTCGTTGACCTCGAACAAGTCGATGTCGCCGAGGGCCATGCCGCTGCGGTCCAGGACCCGCTCGGTAGCCGCGATCGGGCCGTCCAGGTGATAGAACGGCTCCGCGCCGACCAGGCACTGGGACACGATCCGGGCCCGGGGCCGCAGGCCGAGTTCGCGGGCCCGGCCCGCCTCGAGAAGCAGGACCGCGGCCGCGCCGTCAGAGATCTGGGACGAGGTCCCGGCGGTGTGCACGCCACCCTCGAGCACTGGGCGCAGCCCGGCCAGCGCCGCCAGGCTGGTCTCGCGCAGGCCCTGGTCACGCTCGACGGTCCGGGTCTCCCCGGTCGGCTGGTGATCGGCGTCGAGGACCGGAGCCTTGATGGGCACCACCTCGCGGTCGAACCGGCCCTGCGACCAGGCGAGCTGGGCTGCCGTCTGCGACCGCAGGCCGAAGGCGTCGACCTGCGCCCGGGACAGCCCGCGCCGCTGCGCGATCCGCTCGGCCGCGACGAACTGGTTCGGCAGGTCGATGTCCCAGGAGGACGGCCGGGGCGTGCCGCACCCGGTGCCCCTGTTGGCGCCCAGCGGCACCCGGCTCATCGCCTCGACCCCGCAGCCGATACCCACCCCGATGGCGTCGGCGGCGATGAGGCCGGCGATCAGGTGCACGGCCTGCTGCGCTGACCCACACTGCGCGTCCAGGGTGAAGCAGCCGGTCTGGTAGGGCAGGCCCGCGTGCAGCCATGCCGTCCGGGTGACGTTGCTGGACTGCTCGCCCGCCTGGGTGACGCAGCCGCCGGCCACCTGCTCCACGGCGCCCGGCTGGACGCCGGCCCGGTCGAGCAGCGCGGTCTGGGCGGCGCCCAGGATCTCGGCGGGATGCAGCCCCGCCAGGGCGCCGCCGCGCTTGCCGATCGGGGTCCGTACCGCCTCGACGATTACCGCAGTTCCCACCGCAGTTCCTCCGTTCGGCAGGCTTCATCTCATACTAGAACGTGTTCTGATTTCAGCGCGAGCGGCCGTTCCCGTAGCTCGATCAGCGTGGTTGAATCGGGAAGAACGCGTTACAGCGGGAGGCAGCGATGGCCGAGCCGGGCATCCCCGAAGGCTTCGACTTCACCGACCCTGACCTCTACGTGAGCCGCATGCCCACAGAGGAGTTCGCGGAACTGCGCCGCACGGCGCCGGTCTGGTGGAACGCGCAGCCCCGCGGCGCCTCCGGCTTCGACGACGAGGGGTACTGGGTCGTCACCAAGCATGCGGACGTGCTGGAGGTCTCCCGCAACAGCGAGGTCTACTCCAGCGAGGAGAAGACCGCGATCATCCGCCACGCGCAGAGCGTGACCGACGAGTCGCTGGGGATGCAGCGGCTCATCATGCTCAACATCGACCCGCCTCAGCACACCAAGCTGCGCGGCATCGTCTCCCGGGGCTTCACGCCGCGGGCGATCGGCGAACCTGCGGGAGGCGCTCACGGCCCGGGCGGAACACATCGTGCAAACGGCCCTGGCCGAGGGCACCGGCGACTTCGTCAGCGACGTGGCCGCCGAGCTTCCGCTCCAGGCCATCGCCGAACTGCTCGGCATCCCGCAGGAAGACCGGGGCAAGATCTTCGCCTGGTCCAACGAGATGATCGGCTACGACGATCCCGAGTACGCCGGCGACTCCCAGGCCGCCGCCGCCGAAGTAGTCGGCTACGCCATGGCCATGGCCGAGGACCGCCGGGCCTGCCCCCGCGACGACATCGTCACCAAGCTGGTCCACGCGCAACTCGACGGCGGCAACCTGTCCTCGGACGAGTTCGGCTTCTTCGTGATCCTCCTGGCCGTGGCCGGCAACGAGACCACCCGCAACGCGATCTCGCACGGGATGCTGGCCTTCCTGGAGCATCCGGACCAGTGGGAGCTGTACCAGGCCGAGCGGCCGCAGTCGGCGGTGGACGAGGTCGTCCGGTGGGCCACCCCGGTGACGGTGTTCCAGCGCACCGCGCTCGCCGGCACGACCCTGGGCGGCCAGCAGATCAAGGCGGGCCAGCGGGTCGGCTTGTTCTACCGGTCGGCCAACTTCGACGAGGACGTCTTCGACGCACCCGAGCGGTTCGACATCATGCGCAGCCCCAACCCGCATCTGGGGTTCGGCGGCACCGGCACGCACTACTGCCTCGGCGTGAACCTGGCCAAACTGGAAATGGACCTGATGTTCAACGCGATCGCCGACGGCATGCCGGGCATCAAGCTGGCCGGGCAGGCACAGCGGCTGCGTTCTGGCTGGCTCAACGGCATGAAGTCGCTGCCGGTCTCCTACCGCTGAGGCGGCCACCCGCTGGGAGGCGGGCTCACTTCCCGCGCGGTGCTCAGCTCATAGCCCGGCAGCAGGCCGGTGGGCCTGTTTCGGGTACAGCCCGGTGAGCCGGGCGAGCTTGAAGCCGAGGTGCAGGGCCAGCCGGTCGCCCCCGTTCCGCAGGTTGACCCCGGCTATTTCTTCTGCCTTCTGCAGCCGGTAGTACAGCGTGCCGCGGTGCAGGCTGAGCCGCTCGGCGCTCGCCTTCGCGTCGCCGGCCAGGTCGAGGTAGGTCTCCAGGGTCGTGATCACCGGGCCGTCGGCCCGGTCGAGCAGGGTAGCGAGGCGCGGGTCGAGGCTGGCAGCCGCCTCGGCATCCATAGGCAGCTGGGCCAGCGTGCGGTACACGCCGAGATCGTGCCAGCGTGCGACCGGGCCGGACGGCCCGATGGTTGCGGCGACCCGCGCGGCTTGCTTGGCCTGCCCGTAGGAGACGCGGGCGTCGGCGAGACTCGACGGGTCGCCGATTCCGGCTACTACCGACACCCCCGCGTCGTCCGCCTGCAGCCGCGCCAGCAGGCTGGCGCGGGCAGCAGCGGCCAGGTCACGACCGTCCGCGACCCCGTGGTCATGCGCGACAAGCACGCCGTGATCGGGGTTGGCCAGGCCGACGACGGTGCACGCTGACCGTTCCCTGGTGACGTCCCGCAGGCTCTCGGCGAGCATCGGGCTGCGACAGCGGTACCGCCGCACCGGCGGTCCGCACCACCACCGCGATCACCGGCCCGCGCAGGCCGAGCAGGCCACTGTCGTCGATGTGGCGGATCGCGTCGGCCCGCAGTTCGTCCACTGGCGAGAGCAGATGGGCGAGCATCCCGCTGGCCATCCGCTCGCCCAGGATCTCGCCGAACATCAGCAGGCCGGCCTGGTCGGCGGCGCGCGCTGCGGTCCGCACCTGGGTACTGCCCAGCCGCTGGTCATCGTCGATCAGCCACAGGTAGCCGAGCCGGGTGCCGCGATAGTTCACCGGCACGCACAGGCGGCCCAGAATCCCCCTGGACTGGTCGCCCGGGATGCGTACCGGGCCGTCAGCGTCCTGGAGACCGAACCGCGGGAACCAGTCGGAGACGGTTGCCGGTGCGTGCTTGACCAGGATCGAGTCGCGGCGGATGTCGTCGATGGGCACGTCGTGGGACGAATAGGCAACCATCCGCAGCTCGTCATCCTCGATCACTGCCGGGGCGTTCAGCCGTTGAGCCAGGTCTTCGACCAGCACCTGGAGCGTAGCGGACAACACAGGCACGCCCTCCCTGCTCAGCGGCCTCATCAGTGCGTTTGAACTGCGGTTTACCCAGGGATTCCACTGTTTCTACCGTTGCGGCCCTCGCGGGCGTTACACCGACCGGTACCGCGGGGCGTCTCTCCGTGACGGCAGCCGGTCCGGAGCGGCAGTCACGATCCGAACAATTGCCTAATCAGGCAGTGACGCGTCGCGACACTTGCCCGATGACAGGGGTATGGCGTGCGCCGGACGATCATCCGGGGGCTGTTCGCCTGGACGCGCGGCTCGGGGCCGTGGCCGGCGAAGTGCTGATCCCCCAGGAAGGAGCACGTCACTTTGCGACGATTGCTACGAACCAGGACCAACGTCGCCTTGCTGGCAGTGGTCGGCCTCCTCATGACGATGGCCGCCAGCTTCGGCGTCTCGAACCTCCCCGCCGGGCCTTTCGGCCACCTCGGCATGACCGCCGCCCGGGCCGATACCTGCGATGACGGCAGCGACGACACCGGCGACGACACCTGCGACGACGACGGGGGCGCGGAACTTCCGTGGATCTCCTACTACGCGAAAGAAAGCTCCCTGCAGCCGATCACCATGGCCGAGCTGCAGCAGGCAACGCAGCAAGCCAATGCGATCCCGAGCCCCGGACCAGACGCCCTGGCAGCCGATCGGCCCGACGAACGTCGGCGGCCGGGTGGTCGACCTCGTCGTTGACCCGAGCAACCCGACGACGATCTATGTCGCGGCGGCCGGCGGCGGCATCTGGAAGAGCACCGACGAGGGCATGACGTTCACCTCGGCCTGGCCCGGTAGCAACACCCAGACGATGGGCGCGCTCGCCATGGGCCCCGACGGCACCCTGTGGGCGGGGACCGGCGAGGCGAACCCGGCCGGCGGCGGCATGACCTACTTCGGCAACGGCGTCTACAAGTCCACCGACGGCGGGAAGACCTGGCAGAACGTCGGGCTGACCGACAGCGCCGCGATCGGCCGGATCGTGGTCAACCCCGACAACCCGAACGAGGTCTGGGTCGCGGCGGCGGGCTCGATCTACACGTCGTCCCCGCAGCGCGGCATCTACCACACGACCGACGGCGGCCAGACCTGGCAGCTCGCGCTGGCGCCGCCCAACGCCACCACGGGCGGCATCGACATCGCCCTCGACCCCGCCAACCCCAACCGGGTCTACGCGGCGCTGTGGGATCACCACCGTGATCCGGCGGCACGGACGTACGGCGGCGTCGGCTCGGGCCTGTACCGCTCCGACGACGACGGGGCCACCTGGACCCGGCTGCAGAACATCACCACGCCCCTGCCCAGCTATGACCGCGCCCAGACCGGGCTTACCTCCGACGCGAGCCTCGGCCGGATCGGCGTCGCGGTCGCGCCGACCGACCCGAACCGGGTCTACGTCGTCAGCGGTGACACCAACGGATTCGACAAGGGGTTCTTCGTCTCCAACGACGGAGGCGACTCGTTCCAGACCGCCGGGCACGCCAACAACGAGAGCGAGTACCAGTGGTGGTTCGGCCGCATCTGGGTCGATCCGGGCAACGAGAACCACCTCTTCGTGGCCGATGTCAGCCTGCGCCAGTCGTTCGACGGCGGGCAGACCTGGTCCAGCATCGGCAGCGTGCACGCCGACCAGCACGCGATGGCCTGGGACCCGGGCACGGTCAGCACGACCGATCAGTCGGCCGAGCGGATCTACCTCGGCAACGACGGCGGCATCTACCACACCGACAGCGACGGGACCACCAGCTCGTCCTGGGTGCACGCCACCTACGAGCCGTGGAACCAGACCTACCACATCGCGGTCGCCGCGGATAACGACAACCGGCTCGCCACCGGCATGCAGGACAACGGAAGCGTGCGGACCTGGACGGCGGCCAACCCGTCGCCGACCGACACCAGCCAGTTCAACGCCTACGGCGGCGGCGACGGCCACTACGTGGCCATCGACCAGACCAACGACAAGATCTACTACCAGTGCTCGCAGAACGGGAACTGCGGCGGCGTCCAGGACAACGCCGACGGTACCCAGACCACGCTGCGGTTCGGCCGCCATCTGGCCACCGCGACGCGGTTCACCACCGACGCTCCGCTGGTGATCGACCCCACCAACCCGTCCGTGCTCTACCTCGGCGGGAACGTGCTCGCCCGGTCCACCGACCACGGCGCGACGTGGACGCAGATCAGCCCCTCGGACCCGAACGACCTGCCCGGTCTGCCGCCCGCCGAGGAGGAGCAGGACCCGGTCTACGCCAACACCTACGCGACGATCTCGGCGGTAGCGCCGGCGACGACCAACCCGGATCCGAACGGGTACGCGAGCACGATCTACGTCGGCACCGACACCGGCTATCTGTGGAAGACAACCGACGCCGGCCAGACCTGGACGCAGCATAACCGGGCTGCCCCAGCTCTGGGTGAACTCGATCGCGGTCGACCCCACGAACGCGAACCGCGCCTGGGTCGCGTTCTCCGGGTTCCGCACCGGCGATGACGGCTCGCACCTGTACGAGACCACCGACGGCGGTGCGACCTGGACGAGCGTGAGCGGCATCCTGCCGAACGCGCCGATCGAGAACGTCGTCTTCGACCAGGCCAGCAACGCCATCTACGTGGCCACCGACCTCGGCGTGTTCTGGGCCCACGTTCCGCCGGCCGGCGGTGGTCACGCGCCGCCGACGCCGCTGCAATGGTTCCGGGTGGGCAGCTGGCCTGCCGGCCACCCCGGACATGGACCTGAAGATCAACGGCTCGGACACCAAGCTGCTGGTCGGAACGTTCGGCCGCGGTATTTGGGAGGTGACGCTGCCGACCGCGAACTCCAACGGCTAGCGAGTTTCGGGTGGCGGTCGCTCCGGGCGTGCCTAGCCCGGGGTGGCCGCCACCACCCACATCGAGAAGTACTGCGAGCCGCCGCCGTAGGCATGGCCCGAGTGCGGTCCGCGCCCCCTCGACCTGGTGATCTCCCGCCTTGCCCATGACCTGCAGCGCCGCTTCGGCGAACCGCAACAGGCCGGAGGCCCCGATCGGGTTCGAGCAGAGCACCCCGCCGGAGGGGTTGATGGGCAGCCGCCCGCCGATCTGCGTCTCGCCGGCCTCGGTGAGCCGCCAGCCCTCGCCCGGCCCGGCGAAACCGAGGTTCTCCAGCCACATCGGCTCGAACCAGGAGAACGGCACGTAGATCTCGGCGACGTCGATCTCGTCGATGGGGCTTGTGATGCCCGCCCGGCGCCACAGCGCGGCGGCGCAGTCGGCACCCGCGCGGGGGTTGACGTGGTCCTTCCCCGCGAACATGGTCGGCTCGGTGCGCATCGCGGTCGCCCGGATCCAGGCCACCGGCCGGCCGCTCGCCTGGGTGGCCTCGGCCGCCGCCTGGTCGCCGATGATCACCGCGCACGCCCCGTCCGAGGACGGGCAGGTCTCGTCGTAGCGGACCGGGTCCCACAGCATGGGGGAGGAGCGCACCGACTCCAGCGTGATGTCGGGCTGCCGCAGGTGCGCGTACGGGTTCAGGCTGCCGTTGCGCCGGTCCTTGACCGCGACCAGCGCGCCGATGTGGTCGGGCGCGCCGCTGCGGCGGATGTAGGCGCGGATGTGCGGCGCGAAGTACCCGCCCGCGCCGGCCAGCACCGGCATGCTGAACGGCGGCATGATCGACAGCGCCCACATCGCGTTGGACTCCGACTGCTTCTCGAACGCGACCGCGAGCACCCGGCGGTGCCGGCCCGCCTGGACCAGGCTGGCCGCGACGTTCCCGGTCGCCCCGCCGACCGAGCCGGCCGTGTGCACCCGCAGCAGCGGCTTGCCGGTGGCGCCGAGCGCGTCGGCCAGGTACAGCTCGGGCATCATGACGCCCTCGAACAGGTCCGGCGCCTTCCCCACCACGACCGCGTCCACGTCGGTCAGGGCAAGGCCCGCGTCGGCCAGGGCCCGGTCCACAGCTTCCCGGCACAGCCCGGCGATTGATACATCAGAACGGCGGCGAGCGGTGACTGGTCTGCCCGACGCCGAGGACCGCGGCGGCGCGGCTCATGACCGGGCCTCCATCACGCAGACGAGGTTCTGCTGCAGGGCCGGGCCGCTGGTGGCGTGGCCGAGTGCCCGGCCAGCCCGGCCCGCGGAGATCTCGCGGGCCGCCAGCCCGATCCGGGCCAGGCCGGCGGCGAACATCGGGTTGCCGGCGAGCACCCCGCCGGACGGGTTGACCCGCACCTCGTCGCCCAGGCCCAGCGCGCCACGCAGCAGGATCTCCTGGTGGGTGAATGGCGCGTGCAGTTCGGCGACGTCGACCCGGCCGGCGCCCGCGGCCCGCCCGGCACTGGCCGCGGACGGTGCCGTGGTCAGTTCGCGCGCGCCCAGCGGGGCCGAGTCGATCCGGTGCTCGAACCCGGTGATCCAGGCCGGCCGGTCGCACAGCTCACCGGCCCGCTCGGCGCTCGCCATGATCACCACGGCGGCGCCATCGCCGATCGGCGCGCAGTCGTGCGCCCGGAGCGGATCCGCGAGGTAGGGCTCATCCAGCAGATCATCGGCCCGGACGTCAGCGTAAAGCTGCGCCTGTGGATTTGACAGGGCAGCGGCGCGGCTGCGCACAGCCACCTGCGCCATGTCCTTCTCGGTCCAGAGCCCGGCCTCGATACCGGCCCTGGCCTGCAGCGCGGCGATGCTCACCGAGTCCGGCCACAGCGGCGCGAGCAGGTACGGGTCGAGCTGGAGCGCCAGCACCCGGCGCAGTTCCCCCGCCGACGACTTGCCGAAACCGTAGGCCAGCGCGATGTCGGCCTCGCCGGTGAGGATCTTCACCCAGGCCTCGTACAGGGCCCAGGCGCCGTCCATCTCGACGTGCGACTCCACGATCGGCGGGAATGCCCCGATCGCGTCCACCGCCTGGACGAACGAGAACGCCCGGCCGGCCAGGTAGTCCGACGAGCCCGAGCACCAGAAGCCGATGTCCTCCTTGGCCAGCCCGGTGGCCGCCAGCACCTGGTGGAAGATCGGCACGAGCATCTCCACCCCGCTGGTCGTGCCGTCACCCCGGCGCTCGATGGGCGACTGGGCGAAGCCGACGACGGCGACCTCGGTCACGGCACTTCCTCGTCTGCCACAGGGCTCCTACAGGTGATGGGCATAGGACTCATACGGCGCGTCCGGCTCGCCGGTGGGCTGGAAGCATTCGATGTTCTCCGCCGTGGTTCCCCATTGCTCACGGGGTTTCCAGACCGCCCTGACCCGCATGCCCATCCGCACCTCGCTCGGCTCGCAGCCCAGGACGAGGTGCTGGAACGGGATGTCGGCGCCGTCGAGCAGCACGGCCGCCGCCACGTACGGCGGCGTCACCCGCTGCCCGCGGAACGGCACGTTGACCACGCAGAACGTGGTCACGATGCCGGTACCGGGCAGTTCCACCTGCTCGGCCGTGGCGACCCCATCGGTGGGGCAGACGCCCCGGGACGGGACGTACACCTTGCCGCAGGCGGGGCAGCGCTGGCCGAGCAGGCGGCCAGCGGCCAGCCCGTGCAGGTAGGCGGTCTCACCGGGGGAGGCCGTGTGCTCGTATCGCAGCCGCACCGGCGTGGTCATCATCGTTACCGGTTCGGCCTGCGGCACCTGCTCCCGCTGCCGGGCCGGTTCGGTACAAGGCTCGAAGCAGGCTATGTCGCGGATGTGCCCGGCCGGGCTGTCCGCCCACCGGGGCCGTACCCGCATGCCGGTGCGCATCGCGGCGGGCGAGCCCGCGTCCACCGCGTGCAGCATCGCGGTGTCCGCGCCGTCCAGCCGGATCAGCGCCCAGGCGAACGGGTGTGCCAGCGGCTGGCCGTCCAGCGGCGCACCCGCCCAGGACCAGGTCGTGACGGTCCCCTCGGGCCCCACCTCGACCAGCTCGGCGGGCGGGGCGAACGTCACCGGGTCGTACTCGAACGGCGGGGCGTGCACCCGGCCGTCCGCGCCGCGCGAGCCGAGGATGCGCCGTCCGGCCAGAGCCGTCATGAACTGGCTCAAGGTGGGGCCGAGCGACCGGGTGTAATCGAACCCGATCTCCATCGGTGCCCGCAGTGGCTGAGTCACGTAGGGAAGTGAAACATGTTGCGATCGGCCCAGGCAATAGGCATGGAGGGGTCTACGGCGTCCGCTTGTTCCTTCATAGAACACGTTCTAGATTAGGGCGGGTGAACCCCATCGGCCTGTGGCCCATCGCCGCAGAATCACCGGACCGGACCGCCGTGATCGAGCCCGGCGGCGCGGCCGTGACCTACGCGGAACTGGCGCGCGAAGCGGACCGCTACGGCCGCGGCCTGCAGGCGCTCGGCCTGCGCCCGGGAGACGTGGTCGCGACGCTGCTGCCCAACAGCGTCACCGCGCTCGCCATGTACTTCGCGGCGATCGAGACCGGCCTGTACATCGTGCCGGTCAACTGGCACCAGGTCGCCGCGGAGGTCGGCTACATCCTCGGGGACAGCGGCGCCAGCGCCTTCGTGGCGGACGAGCGTTTTGCCGATGTCGCGGTGGTCGCGGCCGACCTGGCCGGGGTCAAGCACCGGTTCGCGGTGGGCTCGGTGCCTGGCTTCGAGCCGCTGAGCCAGCTGGGGGCCGACGGGTCGCCCGGCCGCCCGCACCCACGGACCCACGGCGGGCCGATGATGTACACATCGGGCACCTCCGGCCGGCCCAAGGGCGTGCGCCGCCCGCTTACCGGGGCCGACCCGGACGACGCGGCGGCGATGGCGCCCTGGTTCTTCGGCCTGTTCGGCCTGGCGCCGTTCGACGGCCACGTGCACCTGTGCGGCTCGCCGCTGTACCACACCGCCGTGCTCAACTTCGCCACGATCTCGATCCAGCTCGGCCACCCGGTGGTGCTGATGGACCGCTGGGATCCGGAAGAATCGCTACGGCTCATCGAGCGGCACCGGGTGACGCACACGCACGCCGTGCCGACCCAGTTCCGGCGGCTGCTCGCGCTGCCCAACGCGGTGCGTGCCGGGTATGACACCAGCTCGCTGCGGTCGGTGATCCACAGCGCCGCGCCGTGCCCGGCGGAGGTCAAGCGGCGGATGATCGAGTGGCTGGGACCGGTCATCGTCGAGTACTACGCGGCGACCGAGGGCGGCGGGACGCTCATCACGTCGGAGGAATGGCTGCGCAAGCCGGGCTCGGTCGGCCTGCCCTGGAAGGGCTCGCAGGTGCAGGTGCTCGACCGGGCCGACGCACGAGGTGGCGGCCGGCCAGCAGGGCCTGGTCTACATGAGGATGGGCACGTCGAGCTTTGCCTACTACAAGGACGAGGAGAAGACGCAGGAGGCGCGGGCGGGCGAGCTGTTCACCGTCGGCGACATCGGCTACCTCGACTCCGACGGCTACCTGTTCCTCTGCGACCGGGGCAGCGACGTGATCATCTCGGGCGGGGTGAACATCTACCCGGCCGAGATCGAATCCGAGCTTGCCTGCCACCCGGCGGTCGCCGACGTGGCCGTGTTCGGCATCCCGCACGATGACTGGGGCGAGGAAGCCAAGGCCGTGGTCGAACCGGTACCGGGCGTGGAGCCGGGTCCGGCGCTGACCGGGGAGTTGCTGGAGTTCCTCGGCGGCCGGGTGGCGAAGTTCAAGCTGCCCCGGACCATCGACTATGTCGCCGAGTTGCCGCGCGATCCCAACGGCAAGCTCTACAAGCGGCGGCTGCGCGACCCCTACTGGGCCAACCGCGACCGCGTGATCTGAGTAACTCCGGTCAGCGGTCGCGGAACTGGGGCTTGCGTTTCTCGGTGAAGGCGCGCGGGCCCTCCTTGGCGTCCTCGCTGCGGAACACCCCCATGCCGATCTGGGCTTCGAGCTTGAACGCGTCGGCCTCGGCCATGCCCTCGGTCTCCCGGATCGTGCGCAGGATCGCCCGGACCGCGACCGGCCCGTTCGCCGCGATCTGGTCCGCGATCTCCAGCGCCTTGGCCAGCGCCTGGCCGTCCGGCACCACGTGGCCGATCAAGCCGATCTCCAGGGCCTGGGCCGCGGTGATGTGGCGCCCGGTCAGCAGCAGGTCCGCCGCGACCGTGTAGGGGATCTGCCGGGGCAGCCGCACCGCCGACCCGCCCAGCGGAAACAGTCCCCAGCGGGCCTCGGAGACGCCGAACCTCGCGCTCTCGCCCGCCACCCGGATGTCGGTGGCCTGCAGGATCTCGGTGCCGCCCGCGACCGCCGGCCCTTCGACCGCGGCGATCAGCGGCTTGGTCAGGCGGCGGCCCTTGAGCAGCGGCTCGATCACCGCCGGGTCAACGGACCCGGCGGCCGCGTCGCCCGGATGCGACCTGCTCATGGCCTTCAGATCGGCCCCGGCACAGAACGCGCCGCCCGCGCCGGTCAGCACGCAGACCCGGATGCCGGAGTCGTCGTCGACGTGATCCCAGGCCTCGCGCAGCAGGGCCATCATCGGGCCGCTGAGCGCGTTGCGAACCTGCGGACGGTTCATCGTCACGATCAGGACGTGGCCCCGCCGCTCGATGAGCGCGTGCGGCGGCTCGGTGTCTGTCGTGGTCATGGCCGAACCGCCTTCCGGGAGTTGCCGGGAACAGTAACACGTTCTAGTTTCTTACCCATGGCTCTGAACTTCGCCGATCTCTTCGAGCATGCCGCTGATGCGTTCGGTGAACGGACGGCGGTGATCTCGGCAGACCGGCAGGTCAGCTATGGTGAGCTGGACGAGCGGACCAACCGCCTGGCGCACTATCTGGCCGGCCTCGGCGTCAAACCGGGGGAGCACGTCGGGCTCTACGCGCACAACTCCGTCGAGGCCACGGAGACGATCCTCGCTTGCTGCAAGCTTCGTGCGGTCGCGATCAACATCAACTACCGGTATACCGAGAACGAGTTGCAGTACATGTTCGGGGACGCTGACCTGGTCGCGCTCGTCTGCGACCGGCAGTACGCGGCCAGGGCCGCCGCGCCAGCCGCCACCCACGGCCTGCTCGGCACCATCGTGATCGACGACGGCTCCGGCGCCGGCTCCGGCGAGGCGACCGAGTACGACGCCGCGCTCGCGGTCGGCTCGCCGGCCCGCGACCTTCCGCCACGCAGCAACGACGACATCTACATCATCTATACCGGCGGGACGACCGGGTACCCGAAGGGCGTCATGTGGCGCCACGAGGACATCTGGCGCACGCTCGCCGGAGGCATCGACTTCGTCACCGGCGTCCCGCTGGCCGACGAGTGGGAGCAGTCCCGCAGGGGCATGGAGTCGTCCGGGCTGGTCCGGCTCACCCCGGCCCCGCTCATCCACGGCGCCGCGCAGGTGGCCACGATGGCCGCGCTGTTCGGCGGCGACACCGTGGTGCTGCCGCCGCGCTTCGACCCCCACGAGATGTGGCGGACGGTCGAGCGGCACAAGGTCAACCTGCTGTTCATCGTCGGCGACGCGATGGGCAGGCCGCTGATCGAGGCCTACCACGACGGGGACTACGACGCCTCGTCGCTGGTGGCCATCTCCTCCAGCGGCGCGCTGTTCTCCCCAGTGGTCAAGGAGGCCTTCGCCGCAGCGCTGCCCGGCGCGTTCATCACCGACTCGATCGGCTCCACCGAGACCGGGTTCGCCGGCATCGGCGTGGTGAGCAAGGACGCGGAGCAGCATGGCGGGCCGAGCGTGCGGCCGGGACCCGATGTCATTGTGATCGATGACGACGGCAAGCCGGTGCCGCCCGGACAGGTCGGCCGGCTGGCCAGGGGCGGGCACGTGCCGGTCGGTTACTACAACGACCCGGTCAAGACCGCGGCGATGCTGACCGAGGTGGACGGGAAGCGCTACGCCGTGCCCGGTGACATGGCCAGGATCGAGGCCGACGGCACGGTGACCCTGCTGGGCCGCGGCAACACCTGCGTGAACTCCGGCGGCGAGAAGGTGTTCCCCGAGGAGGTCGAGAGCGCGCTCAAGTCCTGCCCGGACGTGTTCGACGCGCTGGTCGTCGGCATCCCCGACGACCGGCTCGGGCAACAGGTCGCGGCGCTGGTGCAACTGCGCGAGGGCCGGGCGGCCGACCTGCCGGGGATCGAGGCGCACGTGCGCGGTCTCCTCGCCGGGTACAAGGTGCCGCGGAGCATCTGGGTGGTCGAGGCCATCAGCCGCGGCCCGGCCGGGAAGCCCGACTACGGCTGGGCGCACCGGCACGCCGAAGGCCACCCGCCGGACATGAGCCAGTCGAGTCACCAGGCCCACCTGGCGCCTCCGGCTTCCTGAGGAGGACCATGCGGACGTCGCTGTGCTCGCTGCTCGGCATCGAGCATCCCATCGCCGGGTTTACCCCTTCCGAGCACGTCGCCGCCGCGATCAGCCGGGCCGGCGGCCTTGGCGTGCTCGGCTGCGTCCGGTTCAACGACCCGGCCGACCTGGATGCCGTTCTGCACTGGATGGATGCCAACACCGACGGCCGGCCCTACGGGGTCGACGTGGTGATGCCGGCCCGCATCCCCGCCGAGGGTGCCCCCGCCGACCTCGGTGAGCTGATCCCGGCGGCGCACCGGCAGTTCGTGGAGGACACGCTGCTCAAGCTCGGGGTGCCGCCGCTGCCCGACGACGCCGAGGGCGGCGAAGCGGTGCTCGGCTGGCTGCACTCGGTGGCGCGCCAGCACGTGGAGGTGGCGCTGGCCCACCCGGCGCGCCTGATCGCCAACGCGCTCGGGCCGCCGCCGCCCGACGTCATCTCCCGCGCGCACGGCCGCGGCATGCTGGTCGCCGCGCTGGCCGGGAAGGCCGCGCACGCCCGCAGCCACGTGGAGAACGGCGTGGACATCGTCGTGGCGCAGGGCTACGAGGCCGGCGGGCACACCGGTGAGATCGCCAGCATGGTGCTGGTACCGGAGGTCGTGGACGCGGTCGGCCCGCGGGTGCCCGTGCTCGCGGCCGGCGGGATCGGCTGCGGCCGCCAGATCGCCGCGGCCCTGGCTCTCGGCGCGGTCGGGGTCTGGATGGGCTCGGCCTGGCTGACCACCGAGGAGTACGGGCCGAGCGCGGCCATGCCCGCCGTGCGTACCGCGCTGCTGGCCGCCACCTCGTCGGACACCGTGCGGTCGCGGGTCTACAGCGGCAAGCCCGCCCGGCTGCTGCGCAACCGCTGGACGCAGGCGTGGGAGCAGCCCGGCGCGCCGCAGCCGCTCCCGATGCCGCTGCAGAACCTGCTGGTGAGCGAGGCACACCGGCGGTTGCTGCGGTCCGGCCAGCCCGATGTGGTACCGATGCCGGTGGGCCAGATCGTGGGCCGGATGAACGAGGTCCGCCCGGTTGCCGAGGTCATGGCGGCGCTGGTGCGCGAGACCGGCGAGGCGCTGGACCGGCTCGGCGGGCTGCGCTGACTACTGAGCGGGGGCGGGCGCAGAGCGGGGGTGGGCGCGAAGCGCGGGGGCGGGAAGAACAGAGCGCGGGGGCGGGAAAAGCAGAGCGGGAGGCCAGCAGTGAAGATCGCGACCACCGTCGGTTACTGGAGTTCCGGGCCGCCCGCCGACGCGCCTGAGGTATTCGCCGCGGCCGAGCGGCTGCGGTACGACCAGGTCTGGACCGCCGAGGCCTACGGCAGTGACGCCTGGACCCCGCTGGCCTGGTGGGGATCACGCACGTCGCACGTGCAGCTCGGCACGGCCGTGTCGCAGCTGTCGGCCCGGCCGCCGGCCACGCTGGCGATGGCGGCAATGACCATGGACCATCTCACCCAGGGCCGGATCATCGTCGGGATCGGCACCAGCAACCCGCAGGTGGTCGAGGGCTGGTACGGCCAGCCGTACCCGCGCCCGCTCGAACGCACCAGGGAGTACATCGAGATCCTGCGCGCGATCATCGCGCGGGAGCAGCCGGTCGTCTATCACGGCAAGCACTACCAGCTGCCGCTGTCCGGCGGGACCGGGCTCGGCAAGCCGCTGCGGTCCATCCTGCATCCGTACCGGGCCAGCATCCCGGTCTACCTCGGCGCGGAAGGCCCCAAGAACGTCGCCCTGGCGGCCGAGATCGCCGACGGCTGGAACACGATCTTCTTCTCGCCCAGCATGAACGACTTCTACGCCGCCGCCCTCGCCGAGGGCTTTGCCCGCCCCGGCGCCCGGCACACCAGCGCCACCTTCGACGTCGTGGGCGGCCCCATGCGGATCATCGTCGATGACGACCTCGAACGGGCGGCTGATCTGCTCCGGCCGTCCCTCGCCCTGTACATCGGCGGCATGGGTGCGCGCGGCGTCAACTACCACCACGAGGTGTTCGCCCGGATGGGCTACGAAGCGCAGGCCGCCATCATCCAGGATCACTACCTGGCAGGCGACAGGAGGGCCGCGATCGCCGCCGTCCCCACCGCCATGGTCGAAGACGTCGCCCTGATCGGCTCGTGGGCCAAGATCGCCGACGAGATCCAGCGCTGGCAGCAGACCGTCCTGACGACGTTCTCGGTGAGCGCCGACGTGCGCCACCTGGAGCGGATCGCCGGCCTGCTGCGCCGCTGATGCGCCAGGGCCGCCCTAGCCGACCGCGGCGAGCACCGGCTCAATCATCTCGTCGGCGACCCATTGCACCGAGGGCATCCCGACCGCGGCCAGCACGAGGTGCCGCGCGCCAGCGCCGATCAGCTCGGTCATCAGCTCGCGGGCGGCCGCGGGCCCGGGGAGGCGCGAGGCGCCCGCGGGGTCTGCCGCGGTGAAGAAGACCTGGGCGGAGCGGGTGATCTGGGCCGGATCCCGGCCGATGGCGGCGCAGTGGTCATCGAGTACGGCGCTCTTGTGCCGGAACTCTTCGGCAGTCCACGTGGGGCTGGCCCAGATATCGGCGTGCTGGGCAACCACCCGCAGCGCCGCGCGCTCGCCCCCGGCCCCGATCATGATCGGCGGACGCGGGCGCTGGACCGGCTTGGGCTCGCAGATAGCGCCCTTGAGTTGGTAGCAGCGGCCGTGGAAATCGAATGGCTGATCCTCGGACCAGAGGCGCTTCATGATCGTGCAGGCCTCGGCTAGCGCGGCCACCGCCTCGGCGGGCGGCACGACGTCGATGCCGTAGGCGTCGTACTCGCGGTGCACCATGTCGCGGTATCCGGGGTCGGCCAGTGCGCTGCCGCCCGCACCGATCCCGAGGACCAGCCGCCCGGCGGCGATGATGTCGACGGTGGCGGCCATCTTGGCGAGCACCGCCGGCGGACGGATCCGGTTGCTTGTCACGATGACGCCCAGGCGTAGCCGGCTGGTCTGCGCGGCAAGCGCGGCGAGCAGCGTCCAGGCTTCCAGCGCGGCGCCGGTCACCTCGCCGCGCAGCGGCACCAGGTGATCCCACAGCCAGGCGTGCTCGATCACGGGCACGGCGTCGGCCTCGCGCCAGATCTTCAGGATCTCGGTGTAGCCGATGCTGGACTGGCTGGTCTTGATGCCGAAGCTCACCCGGCTGCCGTCGGCCGTCATGGGTCCTCCAGGGCAACGGTTTGTTTGGATAACTGATCGTCAGTACTACTGACGATCAGCCTAGCCCTAGAATCGGGCCCGTGTCCACCCAGAGCCGCTCCGGCGAGCCGCCCGCGGGCCCGCCGCCGCTGATGGCCGACCGTCTCGGGTACCTGCTGAAGCATGCGCAGCTGCGGTTCTTCGAGCTGACGGCCACCGTGCTGGCGCCCATCGGGATCAACGGGCAGGAGGCGGTCGTGCTCCGCGCCATCGACGGCCCGGATCCGCTGTCGCAGGGTGAGGTCGCCCGGCGGATGGGGATCGACCGCACCACGATGGTCGCGTTGATCGACGAGCTCGAGCGGAAGCAGCTCGTTGCAGCGGCGCCAGGACCCCGCCGACCGGCGCAAAAACGTCGTGGTGCTGACCGAAGCCGGACGTGACACCCTGCGGCGCGCGAACCGGGCAGGGCAGGAAGCCGAGCGGCGGTTCCTGAGCCCGCTCGCTCCAGGTGAGCAGGAGCTGTTCAGGACGGCCCTCCGGGTGCTCCTGTCCGGTACTGACCGGGCCTGATCAGGAGCTGGCGAGGACCGCGCCGATGCGGCGCAGCTGGGTGGTGGCCCCGCCGAGGGCGAACTCGTTCTGTTTGGCGGCGGCGAAGTAGCGGTGTAGCGGGTAGTCCAGGTCGATACCCACGCCGCCGTGTACGTGTACCGCGGTGTGGGCGACCCGGTGGCCCGCGTCGGCGGCCCAGAACTTGGCGGTCGCGACCTCGGTGTCGCACGGCAGGCCCGCCGACAACCGCCAGGCGGCCTGCCACATCGTGAGCCGGATCGCCTCCACGTCGATGTAGGCGTCGGCGAGGCGCTGCGTCACCGCCTGGAAGCCGCCGATCGGCTTGCCGAACTGCACCCGGCTTTGCGCGTACGCCGAGGTCAGTTCCAGTGCCCGCGCGGCGACGCCGTACTGCAGCGCGCACAGCCCAACGGTCGCGTGCGCCATCAGCCAGGCGGTGATCTCGCGGCCGGCCGCCGGGCCGCCGAGCACCCGGTCCTCGCCCAGGCTGACCCGGTCCAGTACCACCCGCCCGGCAATGCCGCCGGTGACCTGCTGCGGCTGGATCGTGACACCGGCGTCGGCCGGGTCGACGAGAAACACCGTGACGCCGGGTGGCGTCGCCGCGGGCACGAGCATCAGCCCGGCCAGCGGCGCGGCGAACACCGTGGTCTTCACGCCGGACAAGCGCCATCCGCCCGCCGCCCTATCGGCGCGAGCCGACGGCGCCCTGGGATCATCGCCGTCCTCCTCGGCCAGCGCGGCCGTCAGGACCGTCTCGCCGCGCGCCGCTGGCCCGGCCCAGCGCTGCTGCTGGTCCGGCGTGCCGAACCGGGCGAGCGCGCTGGCCCCCAGCACGATCGAGGGCAGGTAGGGGACCGGCGCCACCTCGCGGCCGAGTTCGGTGAGCACGGCGCAGTGCGCGAGGAGGCCGAGCCCGGACCCATCCAGCGACTGGGGCAGCGCCGCGGACAGCACTCCCGCCGCGGCCAGGTCGGCCCACAGCGCCCGGTCGATCCCGTCTGCTTCAGCCGCGCGCAACCGGCCGGGTGTCAGCTGGTCGGTCAGGATCTTCCGGCTGAGGGAGGCGAGTTCGGCGTCGGCTTCGTTCTGTATGAAGTCCATGGCTCTTCTCTTTAAGCCTCAGCGGCTCTCTTTAAGCCTCAGCGGCGGCCGACGGGAAGCCCGAGCGCCGCGGCGGCGATCAGGTCACGCTGCACCTCGTTCGTGCCGCCGCCGAAGGTGAGGATCAGCGCGGCACGGTGCATCCGCTCGATCCGGCCGGACAGCACGGCGCCGGCCGACCCGTCGCGGACGTAGGCGTTCGCACCGAGCACCTCCATCAGCAGCCGGTAGGCCTCGGTGGCGAACTCGGTGCCGAAGACCTTGGTGGCCGAGGCCGCCGCCGGGCCGAGCCCGGGCCCGGCCTCCGCCGCGATGCGCCAGTTGACCAGCTTGAGAAACTCGGACTTGGCGTGCACCCGGGCCAGGTTGAGCTGGACCCATTCGGCGTCGATGACACGCTGGCCGCCGGCCAGCTTGGTGGCCCTGGCCCAGTCGGTCACCTCGCGCAGCGCCCTGCGGATCGGGGCGGCCGAGGTGAGGGCCACCCGCTCGTGGTTGAGCTGGTTGGTGATCAGCCGCCAGCCGTGGTTCTCCTCGCCGACCAGGGCCGAGGCGGGCACGCGGACGTCGGAGTAGTACGTCGCGCTGGTGGTCGTCCCGGCGACCGTGCGGACCGGCGTCCAGGAGAAACCGGCCGCGTCGGTGGGCACGATCAGGATCGACAGGCCCTTGTGCCGGGGCGCCTCCGGGTCGGTGCGGCAGGCCAGCCACACGTAGTCCGCGTACTGGATCAGGCTCGTCCACATCTTCTGCCCGTTGATCACGTATGACCCGCCCCCCGCGCACCTCCCCGTTCCCCCTTCACTATCCCCCTTCACGCGGATGGCGCTGGTGCGCAGCGCGGCCAGATCGGTGCCCGCCTCGGGCTCGGAGTAGCCGATGGAGAAGTGGATCTCCCCGGCGGCTATCCGGGGCAGGTAACGCGCCTTCTGTTCCACCGTGCCGAAGCGCATGATCGTCGGCCCCACGGTGTTGATCGTCAGGAAGGGGACGGGCACCCCGGCGATGGCCGCTTCATCGGTGAAGATCAGCTGGTCGAGCATCGTGCCCCCGCGCCCGCCATAATCGGTGGGCCAGCTGAGCGCAAGCCAGCCATCGCGGCCGAGCTGCCGGACCACGTGCCGGTAGGCCTCGCCGCTCCCGTACTCCCCGTCCGCTGTGGCGAGGGCCTGTCTGACATCGGCCGTCATCAGGCCGGCGAAGTACTCGCGCAGTTCCTGGCGGAGCCGCTCCTGCTCGGGCGTGTAGGTGAGCTGCATCCGCCCTCCGCGCCGGGGGTATAAATAGAACGTGTTCTAGAAAGTGTAGCTGAGGGGAGCTCCCGGTGGCCGAGGCGTACCTGGTCGATGCCGTCCGGACACCGGTCGGCCGCCGCGGCGGTGGCCTGGCCGGCGTACACCCGGCCGACCTCGGCGCGCATGTCATCGGGGCGCTGCTGGCCCGTACCGGCGTCGACCCGCTGGCCGTCGACGACGTCGTGTTCGGCTGCGTGGACACCATCGGCCCGCAGGCCGGTGACATCGCCCGGACGGCGTGGCTCGCGGCCGGGCTGCCCGAGGCGGTGCCCGGCGTCACGGTGGACCGGCAGTGCGGCTCGTCCCAGCAGGCGGTTCACTTCGCCGCTCAGGCGGTGCTCAGCGGCACCGCCGACCTCGTGCTGGCCGGTGGCGTGCAGAACATGAGCATGATCCCCATCGCGGCCGCGATGCTGGCCGGGCAGGCGTTCGGGTTCGCCGACCCGTTCCGCGGGTCGGACGGCTGGCGGGCCAGGTACGGCGAGCAGGAGATCTCCCAGTTCCGCGCCGCCGACATGATCGCCGAGAAGTGGGCTATCGGCCGCGCCGAGATGGAGCGCTTCGCGCTGGCCAGCCACGAGCGCGCGGTCGCGGCGGCGGGGGAGGGCGCCTTCGCGGCCGAGACCGTGCCCTGCGGCGAGGTGGTGGCCGACGAGTGCCCGCGGCCGGGCACCTCGCTGGCGAAGATGGCCGCGCTGGCCCCGTTGCGTGCGGGCGGGCTGATCACCGCCGCGCTGTCCAGCCAGATCGCCGACGCCGCGGCCGCGCTGCTCGTCGCCTCGGACCGGGCGGTCCGCGCGCACGGGCTGCGCCCGCTGGGCCGGATCCACCACCTGTCCGCGCGCGGCGACGACCCGGTGATGATGCTCACCGCGCCGATCGCGGCGACCGAGCACGCGCTGCGCAGGGCCGGGATGAGGCTCGACCAGCTCGACCTCATCGAGATCAACGAGGCGTTCGCCCCGGTCGTGCTGGCCTGGCAGCGGGAGACCGGAGCCGACCTGGCCAAGGTCAACGTCAGCGGCGGCGCGATCGCGCTCGGCCATCCGCTGGGCGCCACCGGTGCGCGGCTGCTCACCACGCTGCTGCACGGCCTGGCCCGGACCGGCGGCCGCTACGGCATGGTCACCATGTGCGAGGGCGGCGGCCAGGCCAACGTCACCATCATCGAGCGCCTGTGATCCCGGGATCGGCCAGCCTGCCGAGGTCCACGAGGCGCTGTTCGGCCTCGGCCGTGATCCGGGCGATCAGGTCGGCGCAGGACGGCAGGTCGTCGATCAGGCCGGCCACCTGACCGGACGGCATGAGGCCCGCCTCGGGGCGGCCATCCGCCATGGTGGCGCTCAGCAGCACCGGGGTGTTCGCAGCCATCAGCACCTGGCCCCAGGTCAGGCCGGTACTGCGGCGCATGCCGCGGCCCTCGCGGATCAGCGCACGCCAGGTCAGCCCGGACATGCTGCGGAACGCCGCGGCGCTGCGGACCGAGCGCGCCAGGCCGCTGACCCGGCCGGCCGACTCCAGGCGCTGCACCAGGGGGGTGCGCAGCAGCCGGTGCGGCACCCCGTCCGCCCGGGTGGTGACCACCGTGCCGGTGACGTCACTGGCCAGGTAGACCCGCTTGACCGCGTCGGCCACCGGGCTGTCGCTGGTCAGCAGGAACCGGGTACCCATCGCGATCCCGGCAGCGCCGTAGGCCAGCGCGGCGGCCAGGCCGCGGCCGTCGAAGAACCCGCCGGCCGCGATGACCGGGACGTCAACCGCGTCGACGATCTGGGGAATCAGCAGGCTGGTCGGCACCGCGCCGACGTGCCCGCCGCCCTCGGCGCCGGTGGCGATCACCGCGTCGATGCCCCAGGTGGCCACCTTCTCGGCGTGCCTGCGGGCGCCGGCCGAGGCGATCGTGACCACGCCGGCGTCCCGCAGCCTGCTGACGAAATCCTGCGTCGGGGCCTGCGCGAACGAGGCGACCGGCACCCGCTCCGCGATGATCAGCTCGACCCGCTCCCCGGCATCGGCGGCGTCGGCGCGCAGGTTCACCCCGAACGGGGCCCTGGTCCGCTCGCGCACCTTATTTATTGCAGTACGCAACTCGCCGGGGCTCATCGTCGCCGACGCGATGATGCCGAGCCCGCCCGCCGCGGACACCGCGGAGGTGAGCCGTGCCCCGGATACGTATCCCATCCCGGTGGCCACGATGGGGTGGCGGATGCCGAGCAGCGTGGTCAGCCGGGTCCGGATCAACCCGGATCCCGTGGTACTGACGGAAGCTCCCGGTCGCGCCGTCCCGCTGGGTCGAGGCGGTCGCGGATCAGGGCGAGCTCGTGTGGTGTGGGCAGCCGGGTCACCGGTACCTCGGCGGGGACGGCCAGCGGGAAGCCGGTGGCGTCGATGACGTCGCCGGCCGCAGCGCCCGGGTGGACCGAACGGATCCGCATGCCGTGATCTGGCCCGCCGAAGTCAAGCACCGCCAGGTTGGTCACTACCAGGCGCAGCTCGTGGAACCGGGCGGCCGCCGGGCCGAGGCCGGCCGCGCGGTCGTAGCCGATGCCGCTGACCATGTCGGCCCGCTCGACGAAGACCCGGCGCGAGTGCCGGGGGACCCAGTAACTGACCGGGTGGTTGATCGTGTTGCCGGGTGCGCCGCGCACGCCAAGCAACTGGGCCTTGGGCCTGGCCCAGTCACCGATGGCCGAGATGTTCTGGTTCCCGAACCGGTCGAGCTGGGCGGCGCCCATCATCATGTGCCGGCGGCCGCTCGCCACCATCGTGAACACGGTGCGATAGGGCAGCCAGCCCTCGATGACGGTACCGGTGTCTGTGGGCGCGAGGAGGGCGGCTTCCCCGTCGGTGATGAGCAGGTCCGGGGCAAACGTGAGCTGCGCCAGCTTCGCGCCTAGCGTCGGGATCAGGCCCATGGGGCTGGCCAGGATGGCGCCGTCGCCGCGCCACGCCTCCGCACACGCCACCACGCACACCTCAGCGGTGGACGCAGGGAGCGTCATGGCGCCGCCGCGGGCTCGGTTGTGGCCCGCTGACCCGCCGCGAACCGCCGTACTGCCTGCTGATAGCTGGCCTCGTCGCCGGACAGGTACTCGGCCCGGAACCGCGGCCACTCCTGCGGGTCGGCGGCCGCCGCGGCGTAACGGGCCTGGAACGCCTCGTCGCGGCCGTAGTCCGGCACGCAGCTGGTGAAGTGCGCGCCGCCCGGGCTCTCCACCACGCCGTGCACCATGGCCCGGTTGACCAGCAGGCTCTGTGGCGGCCCTGACTCCAGCAGGCCAGCTGTCGGCACGATCCGCTCGCAGGACATGAAGGCCCGGTCGGCGGCCAGGCAGAACAGGTCATCGAAGTAAGGATCGGGTCCCAGGTACTGGCCGTTGCCGGCCGCGTCGGCGCGGTTGAGGTGGATCAGCGCCGCGTCCAGGCGCAGGGCGGGCATGGCGACCAGCTCCTCGCCGTCGGCGTAGGGGGAGCGCACCGTGCGCAGCCCCGGGTTGACCCGCAGCACGTCGGAGCCGAGGCCGGCCCGGATCGGCAGGAACGGCAGCCGGTGGGCGGCCGCGAGCAGGCCCCAGTGCAGCATCCCCTCATCCAGCTCGGTCAGCTCCACCGCGCCCTGCTGGCGGCCGTGCCGGAAGTGCGGTTCGAGCGGGATCGTGTCGAGCGACACGAAGCCGCAAACCACCCGGCGGACGTGACCGCCGGCGATCAGCAGCCCGACGTCGGGGCCGCCGTAGGAGACGATCTCCAGATCCGTCAGGCCGGACCGGAGGATGGCGCGCACCAGTGCCATTGGCTTGCGCCGCGACCCCCAGCCGCCGATCCCGATCGTCATGCCGGAGCGAAGTTCGGCCACGACCTCGTCCGCGGTCAGCACCGCCGCGGTCACCCCCCGGCCGCCTCCCCTTCCCCCTTCACTCCCTTCCCCCTTCACTGCCCGTCCAGGAAGGCCTGGCGCGCGGTGTCGGACACGCCGGTGAGGTTGAGCTCGAAGGTGAATCCCTGCTCGTACCGGTAGGAGCGCTTGAGGTCGACCGGGTCGATGCCGTTCAGCGACTGCTTGGCCAGCCGGATGATGCCCGGATCCTTGGCGGCGATCTCGCCGGCCACGGCACGTGCCGCCGATCTGCAGCCCGGCGGGCGGCACCACGTCCAGCACGGTGCCGAAGCTCAGCAACTGCTGCGCGGTGACCGTCCGGCAGGTGTACACCATGCTGCGCATGAGCTGCTGGGGGACCAGCCGCGACAGGTGCGTCGCCGCGCCGAGAGCACCCCGGTCGACCTCGGGCAGGCCGAAGGTGGCGTCGTCGGACGCGATGACGATGTCGGCGCTGCCGGCCAGGCCGACACCGCCGCCGAGGCAGAAGCCGTGCACCGCGGCGATCACCGGCACGGCGCAGTCGTACACCGCGGCGAACGCGGCGAAGCAGCCCCGGTTGGCGCCGACGAGTGCCACGTGCCCCGGGGCCCGCTGCATCTCCTTGATGTCCACGCCAGCGCAGAAACCGCGGCCCTCGGCCGCCACGATCACGGCGCGCACCGCCGGGTCGGCGCCCGCGGCGGCGACCGCGCCGGCGAGATCGAACCAGCCCTGCACCGGCAGCGCGTTGACCGGCGGGTAGTCCAGGACAACCTCGGCGATGCCGCCACTAGCGCGCAGGTCGATTCCCATACCGCGCCCTCGCAGTCATCGCGGACATAAGCCAGACAACCTAACCGCAACCGCCAATTGCGGGGGGTTCCAGGGGGCTCGGCCCCCGGGCTAGCACTGCGGCCCCTCGGCGAAGCTGATCAGAGATCAGCGAGCATGTCGAGCCAGCCCGGCCCCACGCCAAGCCACACAACCTAGCGTTTGCTTGGGTCGCAAGCCTAACATGTGGCCCATGCGTGCCGTCGATTACGCGGATCGGGCGGTGATCGTCACCGGGGGTACCCGGGGCATCGGGGCGGGTATCGCCCGGGCGTTCCTGCGCGCGGGCGCCCAGGTCCTGGTGTGCGGCCGGACCGAGCCGTCCGATGACGCCCCCCTGCCCGGCGCGGACGGGCGGACCGCCGCCTTCGCCCGGGCGGATGTCAGGGATCCGGCGCAGGCGCAGCAGCTCGTCCAGAGCGCCGCGGAACTCTTCGGCCGGGTGGACGTGGTGATCAGCAACGCGGGCGGATCCCCGTACGCGGCGGCCGCCACGGCGTCCCCCCGGTTCCACGCCAAGGTCATCGAGCTGAACCTGATCGCTCCGCTGCATGTCGCGCAGAGCGCCAACGCGGTGATGCAGGGCCAGCCCGGGGGCGGGTCGATCATCATGATCGGCAGCGTGAGCGGGGTGCGGCCGTCACCGGGCACCGCCGCCTACGGCGCGGCCAAGGCCGGCCTGCACCACCTGGCCGCCAGCCTCGCGGTCGAGTGGGCGCCGAAGGTCCGGGTGAACGCCATCGTGGCCGGGCCGGTGGCGACCGAGTCGGCCGGTGCCGCTCACTACGCGGACGTGGGCGGGGCGGACGCGGTTGCCAGCACCGTGCCGCTGGGCCGGCTGGCCACCCCGGACGACGTCGCGGACGCCTGCCTCTTCCTGGCCTCTCCGCTGGCTGGCTACGTCAGCGGTGCGGCGCTCATGCTGCACGGCGGCGGCGAGTGGCCTGCCTATCTCGCCGGGAACAACCCGCGTGCCTAGCAGTCCCACAGGGTCCGGTGTACGCTCGCAGCGACTAGAACGTGTTCTACTAAGGGGTTGGCCATGGTTGCATCCATCAAGCCGCATCGTGATGAGATCGGCCTGTCCGATGGCCTCATGCTGATCGACGGGGCGTGGACCGCCGGCCGGTCCGGCGAGGGCTGGAATCACAGCCACCCGGCCACCGGCGAGGAGGTCGCCTCGTTCCCGATCGCCGGGCCCGAAGACGTCGACGCCGCCGTCCGCGCGGCCCGCCGGGCCTTCGACGAGGGACCGTGGCCGAAGATGCGCGCGGGCGAGCGGATCCGGGTGCTGCGCCGCATCGCCGACCTGGTCCGCGAGCACGGCGACGAACTGCTCGCGCTGCAGGCGCTGGACAACAGCGTGCCGCTGAGCTTCGGCTCGGTCTATGGGATGTCGGCCGCCTTCGTGGCCGACGTGTTCGATCACCACGCCGGCTGGGTGGACAAGCTGGCAGGTGAGACGCTGCCGCCGTACCAGGGCGGCGACCACATGGTCCTCACGCTGCGTGAACCGGTCGGCGTGGTCGGCGCGATCATCCCGTGGAACGCGCCGCTGCTGCTGTTCGCGCAGAAGGCCGCCCCGGCGCTCGCGGCGGGCTGCACCATCGTGGCCAAGCCGTCGGAGTACGCCACCTTCGCGGTGCTGCGCCTGGCCGCTCTGATGGAGGAAGCCGGGCTGCCGGCCGGGGTGCTCAACATCGTCACCGGGCCCGGCGAGCCAACCGGCGACGCCCTCATCAACCACCCGATGGTCAACAAGCTGTCGTTCACCGGCAGCCGGGCCGTCGGCCGCAAGATCGTCGCGGCGTCGGCGGACGGGTTCAAGCGGGTCAGCCTGGAGCTGGGCGGCAAAAGCCCGGCCCTGGTGTTCGCCGACGCGGACGTGGCCAGCGCCGCGGCGATCACCATGGGCACGGTCACCCTCGGCCTGTCCGGGCAGGTCTGCCTGGCGCAGACCCGGGCCCTGGTGCACCGGGACGTGGCCGACGAGTTCCTCGCCACGGCCGAGGTGATCGGCGGGATGGTCAGCTACGGCAGCCCGTTCGACCCCACGGTCACCTCGTCGCCGCTGATCAACACCCGGCAACTGGACCGGGTCCTCGGGCTGATCGCCGAGGGCCAGGCGGCCGGCGCCCGGCTGGTCAGCGGCGGCACCCGCGGTGAGGGAGACCTGGCGGCCGGCAACTTCGTCGCGCCGACGCTGTTCACCGACGTGACCAACGACATGAGCATCGCCCGGGAGGAGATCTTCGGGCCGGTGCTGTCGGTGATCCCGTTCAGCGATGAGGACGAGGCGGTGCGGATCGCCAACGACACCCAGTACGGCCTGGCCGCCACGGTGTGGACCAGCGACATTAAGCGGGCGCTCCGGGTGACCAAGGCCATCCGGGCGGGCACCGTCGGCATCAACGGCTACCAGCTGGAGCCGCACGCGGCGTTTGGCGGCTACCAGCAGTCCGGGCTCGGCCGCGAGGGCGGGCGGACCGCCATCGAGTCCTACACCGAGGTCAAGACCGTCCTGCTGCCGTTCACCGACGACATGATGTAGAGGCCGACCGCGCCATGACCGAGGCGCCGGCCGCTGGCGTCAGCTGGTCACCCAGCTGGGCGGCTACCCGGCCCGGTACCTCTTCGTCGCCGCGTCCACCGTGCTCGGCTCGGCCATCGTCTGGCGGATCCGCTCGGTGCCCTGACGGGGCGAAGTCCCCCGGGCCGGGCTAGGGTTCCGGCGGCGGTGACACCAGTTTGTGGTGGTCCCAGGAGACGATGCGCTGGGGCTCCACGATGAAGCCGACCCGCTTGCGGGCGGCATGCGCCACGTAGTCGTCCACCGCGTCGGCGGGCACCCCGGCCAGGCCGCCGGCCACGCCGCGGCCGATCTCCAGCACGCCCGCCGGATCCTCGACCAGCCGGGCCAGGCCCGCCACCTGCACGCCGCGCAGATCGAAGTATTCCTCGCCGGTCTCCACCAGGCAGGTCAGCCGGGGGTCGCGGGCCAGGTTGCGGGCCTTCTGCGAGGCGCGGTAGGTCCAGAACGCGATCCGCCCGCCGAGCATGACGTAGAACATCGTCACCAGGTGCGGCGTTCCATCCGGGTTGATGGTCGCGAGCTGGAGCTTGCGGGACGCGGCCAGGAAGGCCGCTGCCTCGTCGGCCGTCATGGCGACCCGGTCGCGCTGCTTCATCGGGCCGTGCCCGGTCGTCGAAGCCGATCGTCTCGGCCGCGAGGGCGATCGTGTCCTCGCAGGCGAACCCCGCGGGCGGCGGTCCGCCGCCCGGCCCTTCGGCCGGTTCGGTCGCCGAACACGGGCGCCAGCGCCCGGTGCACCGAGTCCAGCGTCCACATGCCGTCGGCCGAGCCGTGGTCGGCGGCCAGCACGGTGGCCCGGATCCGGGGCGGGTCCATCACCGCGGCGACGCCGCCGTGTACCACGAACACCTCGCCGTTGATCCCGGCCGCCGCCGGGCTGGCCAGGTACGTCACCAGCGGCGCCACGTGCTGCGCGGCGAGCGGGTCCACCGCGCCGTCCGGCGGCGCGCCCATCAGGTCCGCCGTCATCGCGGTCCTGGCCCGCGGGCAGATGGCGTTGGCCCGGACGCCGTACCGGGCGCAGCTGCGCGCCGTGGTCACGGTGAGCGCGGCGATGCCCGCCTTGGCCGCCGCGTAGTTGGGCTGGCCGGGGGAGCCGAGCAGGAACGCCTCGGACGAGGTGTTCACGATCCGGCCGTAGACCGGGCCGCCGGCCCGCTTGCTCTGCTCGCGCCAGTGCGCCGTGGCGAACCGGGTGGTCACGAAGTGGCCGCGCAGGTGCACCCGGATGACCAGGTCCCACTCCTGCTCGGACATCGTGAAGACCATCCGGTCCCGGAGCACCCCGGCGTTGTTGACCAGGATGTCCAGCTGCCCGTACGCATCGAGGGCGGCCGCTACCAGCTGCTCACCGGTCGCCCACTCCCCGATGTCCGCCGCGTAGACGATCGCCTGCCCGCCATCGGCCACGATCTGCTCCGCCGTCGCCTGGACATCGTCGTCGGCCAGGTCGTTCAGCACAAGGCGTGCTCCGGCGGCGGCCAGCGCGAGCGCCTCCGCCCGCCCCAGCCCGTTTCCTGCGCCGGTCACGATCGCCACGCGGCCTGACCAGGCTTACCGTGTCGTCCATCGCGGAAGCTCCTTGACGTCAGTAGCCGGGCCCGGACAGCAGGCCGCCGTCGGCGACGAACTCGCTGCCGGTCGAGTAGGACGACTCGTCCGAGGCCAGGAACACCACCAGCCGGGAGATCTCGGCCGGCTCGGCGAACCGGGACAGCGGCATGGCCTTGAGGAAGGCCTCCGGGTCCATCTGGTCCGCGGCCTCGGCCTGGCTGAGGATCATGCTGGTGATGACCCCGCCGGGATGGACCGAGTTGACCCGGATGCCGAACTGGCCGAGCTCGCGGGCGGCGACCTTGGTCATGCCGCGGATCGCGAACTTGCTGGCGCTGTAGGCCGACAGCCCGGCAGCCCCGGTGAAGCCCTCGATCGAGGAGATGTTGATGATCGAGCCGCCGCCCGCGGCCTTCATCGGCCCGATCACCGCCTTCATGCCCAGCCAGCAGCCCACCGCGTTCACCTCGAGTATTCGCCGGAAGTCGTCGAGCGGCATGTCGGCAATCGGCGCGAACTTCAGCACGCCCGCGTTGTTGACCAGCACGTCGAGCCCGCCGAAGGTATCCACCGCGGCCGCGACGGCGGCGGCCCAGTCGGCCTCGCTGGTCACGTCGTGGTGGATGTACCGGCAGGATTGCCCGTCCAGCCCGGCGGCGACCCTGGCGCCCTTGTCGTCGAGGACGTCTCCGAAGACGACCCGTGCGCCCTCGGCGACGAAGTGTCGTACGTGCGACTTGCCCATCCCCCGGGCGCCGCCAGTGATCAGCGCGACCTTTCCGTCGAGCCGGCCCATGGGCTCCCTCCTAGGGTTCTGCGTGGGGATCAGCGATCCCGTCGAAGAGGATGCGCAGGAATCCGTCCACCACCTGGTCGATGGAGTAGCCGCGGGTGCGGCGCCACTGCTCGGGGATCCACAGGACGTCCTGCAGCAGCCGGTAGGTCAGCTTGGCGTCGAGGTCGGGCCGGAACAGGCCAGCCTGCTTGCCGAGTTCCAGCTGGGTGATCCAGATCCGCTCGATCTCGCGCAGCGCCTTGGGCAGGTAGGCGAACCGGGGGTGGGTGGCGAAGTAGTTCCAGTCGTGCTGCAGCATCGCGAGGGCGGCCCGGTGCTGGGACAGGGTATGGCTGGTCGAGCGCACGATCTGCTCCAGCGCGGCGCGCGGGTTCGCGGCGGAGGCGACGGCGGCGCGGTAGTTGGCGAGCACCTGGTTGATGAAGCCCGACAGGATCTCATCGCCGATCGACTCCTTGGAGTCGAAGTGGTGGTACAGGCTGCCGGACAGGATCCCGGCGGCGTCCGCGATCTCGCGGACGGTCGTGGCACGGTAGCCCTTCTGCGCGAAAAGCTCGGCGGCGAGCACGAGCATGTGGGCGCGGCGCCCGGACCGCAGGGTCCCATCCACGGTCCCGCGGCCTGCGGCGGTGGCCGTCGCTTTCCCGGTGCCCGGGGCGCCGCCCCGGCTGCCCTGCTGGCCCTTCCTGGTCGTTGCCACGCCTCATTATCGCAGGTCTGAGGCAAACCTCCCTAACGCTTGCTCGGTTAGTACCCACACATCTTGCGGAACCTAACTGAAACCTGTTCTACTTTATCCGCAGTGATCAAACTCGCACTCGGTGAGGCGGATGATCGGGGACCTTTTCCGGGTTACCGGCCGGGTAGCGGTCGTGACCGGCGCGGGCCGGGGCATCGGCGCGGCCGCCGCGGTCGCCTTGGCTCAGGCCGGTGCGGACGTGGTGATCTCGGCCCGGACTGCGGACCAGCTGGCCGGGGTCGCCAGGGATATCGAGGCGGCCGGGCGCAAGGCCGTGGTGGTGCCCGCTGACCTGTCCGACCTCGACGCGGCGGCCGGCCTGGCCACCACGGCGGCGCAGGAGCTCGGCCGGCTGGACATCGTCGTCAACAACGTGGGCGGCGCGATGCCGCGGCCGTTCCTGGCGACCAAGCCGCGGCACCTGGTGGACGCGTTCAGTTTCAACGTCGCGGTCGCGCACAGCCTGACCCGGGCGGCGGTGCCGCACCTGCTCGCGGCCGCAGAGGGCAGCGGCGGGACCGGTGCGGTCATCAACATCTCCTCGACGGTGGGGCGGGTGGCCGGGCGCGGCTACCTCGCCTACGGCACCGCCAAGGCGGCCCTGACCCACTACACCAGGCTGGCCGCCGCCGACCTCGCCCCCCGGATCAGGGTCAATGGGATAGCCGTCGGTGCCGCGGCCACCTCCGCGCTCGAGATCGTCGTCACCGACGACAACCTGCGCGGGCAGATGGAGCGGGCGACGCCGCTGGGCCGGATCGGCGACCCGCAGGAGATCGCGGCCGCGGTCGTCTTCCTCGCCGCACCGGCGGCCGGCTATATGACCGGGAAGATCCTCGAGGTCGACGGCGGCATAGAGCGGCCCAACCTCGATCTCGGCATCCCGGATCTCTGAGCGGGCCGGGCGCTCCCGCCCGGGGTGCATACTCGGGCAGACAAGGGCGCTAGCTACGGAGGATCGCTGTGACGCAACCGCCTGACTGGGACACCGTATACGCGGCGGGCGGCTCGCCGCCGTGGGACATCGGCCGCCCGCAGCCGGAGTTCGTTCGCCTGGCCGAGGCGGGAAAGCTGCGTGGCGAGCTGCTCGACGCGGGCTGCGGTACGGGGGAACACACGCTGCTGGCGGCCGCGCACGGCGCCGACGCCGTGGGCGTGGACGTGTCGCCGACCGCCATTGCCCGGGCCCGGGCCAAGGCGGCCGGCCGGGGCCTCAAGGCCCGGTTCGAGGTGGCCGACGCGCTGAACCTCGGCCAGCTCGGGCTCAGCTTCGGCACGGTCATCGACAGCGGGCTGTTCCACGTCTTCGACGACGCGGAGCGCGAGCGGTACGTGGCCAGCCTGGCATCGGTCCTGCGCCCGGGCGGCACCTGTTACCTGATGTGCTTCAGCGATCTCCAGGAGGGGACCCTGGGTCCCCGCCGGGTGCGCAAGGACGAGATCGTGGCCGCGTTCAGCGACGGCTGGAGCGTTTCTGACATCGCCGCGGCGGAGTTCGCGGTCAACCCCGGGTTCAGCGACCGGCCCGCCGCACATGCCTGGCTGGCCACGATCCGCCGCCAGTGACCTGACCGGCACGGCATGGCATGGCAACCGGGGTGGCGCCACCGGGTGGGGTAAGTTCGCGGGAATGGCCAAACCGGTGCGGAGCAGGGACTACGGCCCGGATGTGCTGGCGGCGGGATCCCGCCCGGCGCGGGCCCAGCCGAGGCGGGTGGCGGCTGAGCCCGGGCTGGTGGTCGAAGACGCCACCGCCCGGTTCTGCGGGGCCGTGGTGTTCTGCGAGAAGGACGCGGTCACCCTGGAGGACCGGCACGGCAAGCGGCGGGTGTTCCCGCTCGGCCCGGCCCCATTTCTGCTGGAGGGCAAGCCGGTCATGCTGGTGCGGCCCAGCGGGGCCGCCGCGCCCGGCCGCAGCGGCGTACCTGCCGGGCGGACCGCGTCCGGCTCGGTCGCGGCCCCGGGCAGCCGGGCCAAGGTCGCCCGGGCGAGCCGCATCTACGTCGAAGGCCGGCATGATGCCGAGCTGGTGGAGAAGATCTGGGGCGACGACCTGCGTGATGTCGGCGTCGTCGTGGAGTACCTGGGCGGCATCGACGACCTGCCCGCAATCGTCGCCCAGTTCGAGCCCGGGCCCGTGCGCAGGCTTGGTGTGCTCGTCGATCACCTCGTGGCCGGGTCCAAGGAGAGCAAGATCGCCGCGCGGGTGCAGTCACCGCACGTGCTGATCGCCGGGCATCCATTCATCGACATCTGGGCCGCTGTCAAGCCGGCCGTGCTCGGCATCGGCGGCTGGCCGCACGTTCCTCCCGGCTCACCCTGGAAGGAAGGCGTGCTGCAGGCCATCGGGTGGCCGCCGGACAACGCCGCGGCCTGGCAGCGCATTCTGCGCTCGGTGCGGTCCTTCACCGACCTGGAACCCGAGTTTCTCGGCCGGGTGGAGGAACTGATCGACTTCGTCACCGTCCCTGGCGGTGGCTAGCGGCGGTCCCTCAGCCGGCGGCCACGCGGTCGGCGGGCAGCTGTGGGTGCCGGTCAGCCCAGGGCGCGGCCTGCTCGAGCTGGCTGGCCACCTGGACCAGAAGATCCTCCCGGCCGTAGGCCGCGACCAGTTGCACCCCGACCGGCAGGCCGCCGGGGGTCCAGTGCAGCGGCAGGCTCACCGCGGGCTGGCCGGTCATGTTGAACTGCGCCGTGTAAGGGATGAAGCTGGCGATCCGCTGGCCCTCGTGCTCCGGCCCGTCGGCGGTGAACCACCCGAGTTCCGGCGGCGGCGCACCCAGAGTGGGGGTGAGCAGCAGGTCATGCCCGGTCCACCAGTTCGCTACGCGCCGCACCCACATGCCAAGCCACTCCCGGGCCTGCAGGTAGGCAACCGCGGTGAGCTCCCGGCCGACCTGCCGGTAGAAGGCGTTGCGCGGCTCGATCTCGCTGTCCGCGATCGGCCGGCCGAGCAGCCCCTCGAATGCCTGGAACGCCGCTTCGCTGTCCCCGGCGATGATCGTGTTGAAGTAGCTGGCGAACTCGGGCTCGAACATCCCGTCCGGAATGGACTCCTCCACGTGGTGGCCCAGTGATTCCAGCAGCCGCCCGGCACCGGCCACCGCCGTGCGGCACTCGGGATCGTCCAGGGCCATCTCGGTGCCCGGCCGGCCGATCAGGCCGATCCGCCAGCCGGCCCGGGTCGGTGCCGACCTCCTGCCGCAGCGGGCGCGGCAGCGGCGGCGCGTAGTACGGCTCGCCAGGCATGCGCGCGCTGATCACGTCCAGCACGCCGGCCGCGTCGCGGACGGTCCGGGTCACGGCGCCGTCGGTGACGCCGCCGGCCCACGCCTCACCGATCAGCGGGCCCTGGCTCACCCGCCCCCGGGTCGGCTTGAGCCCCACGAGGCCGCACTCGCTCGCCGGGATGCGGATCGACCCACCGCCGTCGCTGGCGTGCGCCACCGCCACCATGCCGCTGGCCACCGCGGCCGCAGACCCGCCCGACGAGCCGCCGGTGGAGTGACCGGGATCCCAGGGGTTGCGGGCAGGCGGGAAGCTTCGCGGCTCGGTGGTCACCGTCGTGCCGAGCTCAGGCACGTTGGTGCGGCCCAGCCGGACGAAGCCGGCCGCCTGGAACTGGTCGGCCAGGTACGACGTGACCGGCCAGGGCAGTTCCCGCAACGGCCCCAGGCCGAACGCCGTCGGCTCGCCCGCCACAAAGCAGCCCAGATCCTTCAGCAGGATCGGCACGCCGCGGAACGGGCCGTCGGGCAGCACGCCGGCCGCCTCCGCCCGCGCCGCGTCGAACCGGGTCCGGATCACCGCGTCCAGCTGCGGGTTGAGCACCTCGATCCGGGTTATCGCCGCCTCCACCAGGTCCGCCGGGCTCACGTCGCCGGAGCGGACGAGTTCGGCTTGTGCAGTGGCATCTAGCCAGGTCGCATCGGTCACGCGATGAACCTACCCCTCAGTAGGCAACAAGATGTGGTCCTCGAGGACGTTGTTACGCTGTCCGGATGACACAACCGGGCCAGGCAACGCTCGTGCTCGCCTCGGGGTCGGCCGGGCGGCTGCGGGTACTGCGTGAGGCCGGGATAGATCCCCAGGTCGTGGTCAGCGGCGTCGATGAAACCACCGGCGACGGCCTGGGCACCGCTGAGATGGTTGTGCTCCTCGCGGAGCGCAAGGCCACGGCCGTGGCCCGCAGATGCCCGGGCACGCTCGTGCTCGGCTGCGACTCGATGCTGGAGCTTGACCAGGTGAGGTTCGGCAAACCCGCCTCGGCTGGCCAGGCGGCTGACATGTGGCGGCGGCTGTCCGGGCGGGATGCCACGCTTTTTAGCGGTCACTGCCTCATCGCCGGCGACGGCCGCCAGGTGCGTGATGTCGCGCGTGCGGTGGTCCGCTTCGGCACGCCCAGCGACGCCGAGGTGGCCGCCTACGTCGCCAGCGGCGAGCCGATGACCCTGGCCGGCGGGTTCAGCATCGAGGGGCGGGCAGCGCCCTTTGTCGAGGGCATCGACGGCAGCCCGGGCACCGTCATTGGGCTTTCGCTGCCGCTGTTGCGCCGGATGCTGGCAGAGGTCGGGGTGACCATCACCGATCTGTGGCGCAAGCGGGCCTGAGCGGGGCGAGTCAGTTCTGGAGGAATGCCACGTCGAGGTCGCGCAGCATGGCCGGATCGGCGCGGAGGCTGATCGCGCTGATCTTCCCGTCGGTGATCGTGAAGCCGAAGACGACGCGCGGCCGCCCGCCGGGAGCCCATACGGCGCCCGGCACCCCGTTGACCAGGGCTAGCCGGGCAGCCTCGGCGCGCCCGGAGAAGATGCCGGCCACCGCCGCCGCACCACGTACCTCCGCTTCGCCGCCCCCCATGCGCACCGCGGTCTGGTCGGCCCGGAACACAACGTCCGGGTGGAGGGCGGTGACCAGGGCGCCGAGGTCGCCGTCGCGCGAAGCGGCGAGGAACGCCTCGACCATCTGCCGCTGCCGTGCGAGGTCGGTATCGGGAGCGGTGTCGGCGCCCTGGACCCGGAGCCGGGCACGGCTGGCCAGCTTGCGCGTTGCGGCTGGGGAGCGCTCGACGACGGGGGCGATCTCCTCGAACGGCACGGCGAACATGTCGTGCAGCACGAACGCGAGCCGTTCGGCGGGGGTCAGCGTGTCGAGCACCACCAGCAGGGCCAGGCCGACCGAGTCGGCCAGGACGGCCTCGTGCTCCGGCCCATCCGCGCCGCTCCCGCCCTCCCCGGGCAGGCTGGCGCCCATGGGTTCCTCGCGCCGCGCCTTGCGTGACTGGAGCATGTTGAGGGACACCCTGGCCACGATCGTGGTCAGCCACCCGGCCATGTTTTCCACGCCGCTGGAATCGGAGCGGCTCAGCCGCAGCCAGGCTTCCTGAACGGCGTCGTCCGCGTCGCTGAGGGAGCCGAGCATGCGGTAAGCCACCGCGCGCAGATGAGTCCGGTTTTCCTCGAACCGCTCCGCCAGCCAGTCGTGCTCATCCATCGGTCACATTCCTCCGTCGCAGCCTGTCATACCGATGACAGGTGAAACCCGGCTGGTGTGACCGCGGCAACCGGCTGGATACCTGGCAGCCACAGCAGCAGCAAACTCTGAGGAGAGCAGTCATGCAGGCACGGATGAAGAACCCGGCGATGGTCCTTGGCGCATTCGAGCCGGTCCAGGCGCTGTACCAGGCCGTGTACACCGGCGGCGTGGACCGGGCCACCCTGGAACTGGTGCACCTGCGGGTCAGCCAGATCAACGGGTGCAGCGCCTGCGTCGGCTCCGGCGCCAAGAGCGCCCGCAAGGCGGGTGAGACCGACGAGCGGCTGGACACGGTCGCGGCCTGGCGGGAGGCGCCGTATTTCAGCGATGCCGAGCGGGCCGCGCTGGCGCTGGCCGAGGCCACCACGAGGCTGGCTGACCGGCCGGATCCGGTACCCGACGAGATCTGGGACGCCGCCGCCGATCACTACGACGAGAAGGGACTGGCCGCGATCGTGCTCATGACCGCGGTGACCAACCTGTTCAACCGCCTCAACGCCACCACCAGGCAGGTGGCCGGGGCCTGGGGCTAGCCGTGCCAGCGGAAGGCCGATACCGGCCCAGCCGGTACCGGCCTTCCGCTGGCCGATCACGCAAGCGCCGGCGGGGCCCCACCCAGGATGAGCCGGGACGGCCTGGACGGTGTGTGCCAGAACCGGTTGATGGCGATGACGCCCTTTGTCTCGGTGATGGTGTCACCGCCGGTGCCGAGGTTGACGTCGAACTTGGGGAACGCCGACGACGCGATCTCGGCCCGCAGCCGGTGACCGGCGGGCAACCGTACGCACGTGTCCCACATACGAATTTCCACCTCGTACGTCTCACCCGGCGTGACCTGCTGTTCGGCGGCGAATCCAGCCCGGTAGCGCAGCCGTACCACGCCGTCGCAGAGCCGCTGGGTGAAGCCGCCGGGGTGCACGTCCAGGAGCTTGGCCGTGATGTCGGTGTCGGCAGCCGAGGTGTCGACGTGCGCGATCACCCTGACCGGGCCGATGATCTCCAGCGGCTCCGGCAGCGGCTCGGTCGTGAAGACCAGCACGTCGCCACGACTCTCGACGCCGTGATAGTCGTCCGGCCCGCCGATCTGCGCGCTGCTCTTGTCGGTGATGAACGGAACCGGCCGGTCCGGGTCATGCGCCCACTCGTCCGGCGGCTGCTCGCCGGTAACCGCCGAGGGAACCAGCTGGCCGTCGCCGAACCGGCTGTTCGCGCACCCACCGCTGGAGAAGTGAAGCACGGTGGGCTCGGCATCGGCTGGTGGCCAGGTCTGAGCGTCGCGCCATTCGCCGGCGCCCATGACGAAGATCCGGACCGGCGCGGGCGGGGCTTCCGGCTTGATGCCCTTGACCTGCTCATCGAGGAACGCAGCGACGTGTCCGTCCAGGTCGATCAGCGCGTCCGGGCCGAAATCGACCTCACCGAGGGTCCGGGTGGTGTTCACGGCGTGCCCCCACGGGCCCATCAGCAGCCGCTCGCGGCCCGCCCGGCGGCGGTCATGGCGGCGAAGTTGGCCGGCGTGCCGATCTCCTCGTCGTCGTACCAGCCGGAGATATGCAGCACCGGCACGCCGACCTCGCCGATGCGGTGCTGGTAGCGCACCGGCTCCCACCAGTCGTCCAGGGTGCGGTGCCGCACCTCTTCGCGCCAGCCGGGCGAGGTAAACCCGGCCGCCTCGTCCATCGTCAGCAGGGGCCGGTGCCGGTATACGGCCATCCAGTCGACGTCGTCCAGGTACTGCGGCATCCGGGCGTCGGTGAACCGGTACCAGTTGATGTGCATGGGGGTGGGCAGCCCGGTCGGCCACTCCACGAACGGGTCGCTGGGCGTCACTACGCACACCATGGCGCGCAGCGCGGGCGGCTGCTCCAGCGCGGTCAGCCACTGGATCCGGGCGCCGTAGCTGGCCCCGTAAGTCGCCACGTCACCGGTGCACCAGTCCTGCGCCGCCGCCCAGGCGATGACGTCGGCCCCGTCCGGGCCGTCGTCGCGGTACGGCTGGAACGTGCCTTCGGAGTCGCCCCGGCCCCGGACATCGACGAAGACCGACACATACCCCGCCTTGGCGAGGACGGTGCTGCGCCGCGACTGCCGCTCACCTGCTTTGCCGTAGGGGGTGCGCATCACCACCGCCGGTGCGGGCAGGGTCTCGGGCAAGGCCAGGTCGGCCGAGAGCGTGAGCGCGTCACGGAGCGGGATCGGGACGTTGAACCTGCGGGTTACTCCAGCCTCAGTCACGACACCGGATGCTACCGGGGCCAGCGGCGGGTCAGCGGCGAGGCGGCTACTGGAGGATCCGCAGCGCCAGCCGGACCAGGGGCGATGCGTCGCTGCCCTGATCGTCGGCGCGCTGCAGTACCCGTTCGGCGAGGCCCAGCATCCCGCCGCGCAGCGGGCCCGGCGGCAGCGGCACCGGGCGCTTGCTCACCATGGGCAGGTCCAGCAGGTCGCTGCGCGAGCCGAGGAGCAGGTCGCGGACGATCCGGCCAACCAGATGCGAGGGGCCCACACCGTGGCCGGCGTAGCCAAGCGCGTAGGCCAGGCGCTGTGAGCGGCCGAGGAAGCCGGCCGAGGCGAAACAGTTGACGGTGCCGCAGACCGGGCCGGCCCAGCCCCGGTCGATGGCCACGTCGTTCAGCTGGGGGAAGGTCCACCGGAAGGTCTCCTCCAGCCTGCGGAAGATGCGCGGGTCGTTCTCCCGGCCCGGGTTGGGCCCCTCGGCCGAGAACGGAGCGTCGCGGCCGCCCCAGAGGATGCGCCCGTCGGGGGTGGGCCGGTGGAAATGCGGGTAGATGCGCTTGTCCTCGATCCCCATCCGCCGTTCCCAGCCCACCCGCTGCCACTGCTGCTCGGTGAGCGGCTCGGTCACGATGATGTACGCGTAGATGGTGAAGATGAAGCGCCGCAAGGCCGGGACGGCGTGGGCGTAGGCGTTCGTCGCGATCAGCGCCCGGTCGGCGCGGACCGTCCCGAACGGCGTGCGGACCTGCGGGCCGCCGCTCCGCACCTCGGCCAGGCCGGTCACGGGGGTCTGCTCGAAGATGCGCACCCCCCGCCGCTCGGCTGCGCGGCGCAGGCCCCAGGCGAGGGCGGCCGGGTCCACGAGCAGCGAATCGCGCTCGAAGTGGCCCATCCTGAGGCGCTCGCTGCGGACGAGGTCCTGGCATTCCAGCCGCGACAGCGGGCGGAAGTCGTCGAGGCCGAGCCGCTCGGCGGCGGCCAGGTCCTGCCGGATGCGCAGGTCCTGCTCCCGGCCGTTGGACACGGTCAGCACGCCCGGGCGGGTGATATCGGCGTCGATGCCCTCGGTGGCGCAGAAGCTCTCGATGTCCCGCAGGGTCTGCCGCATGGCCAGGTGGGTGGCCCTGGCGCGGGTGACACCCACCTTGCGCACCAGGTCGTGCACGTTGCGCCCCACCATGGTCATGGCGAACCCGCCGTTGCGGCCGCTCGCCCCGTAGCCGGCGATGTCCCGCTCCACAACGATGACATCCATGGCCGGGTCGGCTTCCTTGAGGTGGATGGCCGTCCAGAGCCCGGTGAACCCGGCGCCGATGATTGCCACGTCGGTGCTCTGGTCGCCGTCCAGGCGCGGTCCTGGCTCGTAGTGCCGCCGCGACATCCAGAAGCTGCGGGTCTGCCAGTCGCTCACGGCGTGACAGTACGGGGGACGCGGGCGAAGTAGAGGGTCAGGCCGAGCCCGGCCACCATCGGTACCCACCAGCTCCACGGGCCCCGCCAGGTGAGCTGTGACACGAGGGTGAGCACCGCAGCGGCGCAGGAGGCCGGGATAAGGCGTGACCAGCTCCGCGACGCCGCGATGAGCGCCACTGCCAGCGCGGGCCACAGGTAGTACGCGACCATCACCGGCTCGAACACCGAGCGGAGCGCCAGCGCCAGGGCCGTCCACCACAGCACTTCGGCCAGGATGTCGGCGCTCCAGGAGGGCGCGCCCCGGGCCACGCGCCAGCGGCGCCCGGCGACCACCGCGCACGCACACGCCACGAGGATGGCCAGCACCCGGCCAGGGCCGGCGGCGACGGTCTGCCCGGCGCCGGTGTGCGGGGCGAGGGAAGCCCACGGCGTCACCTGGTCGACCGTAATCCAGTTGGGCTGGCTGGTTACCGCGTGGATGGTGGCGGTCCAGTTGGCTGCCGCCGCGGCGCCAAGCAGCACCGCGGCCGGGGCGGCCGCCCGGGCCAGGAAGCCGATCAGCCGCCGCGGCTCGATGACCGCCGCGACGATGGGCACCGCGAGCAGCACGAGCGGCTGGACGGCGACTGCGGCGCCGGTGAGCCACGCGGCCCGCACGGTACCCGACTTCGACAGCGCCAGGATGGCGTACAGGAGCAGTCCCACCGCCACGGCGTCCTCGGGATGCCCCCAGCGCACCGAGACGCTCCACAGCGCAACGGCGCTCGCCAGGGCGAGCACCGCGCGCTTGGCCCGGTCGGCCCCCAGGCGTTCGGCGATCGCGTCGGCGGCGAACAACGCCACGGCCGACAAGGCGATCTCGTAGGGCCCGGCCAGTAGCCATACAGCGGGATGGAGGTTGTGCGCGTTCTGCACCTGGAGCGAGAGGCCCGCCGCGTCGGTGATCGCGACGAGCGGGACGAGGATCACCGCCGCGCCCGGAAACGTGATCAGCCGGGTCGGCGGCGTATACAGGCCGCCCAGGTTTCCGTGCATCAGCCGCTGCGCCGCGGCCAGCGTCGCCCACAGGTCATCGGGCAGCGACCAGCCGGGCTTGCCGAGCATGCCGGGCCCCCACCAGGTGGTGGAGGCCATCCCGAAGGCGATCAGGCCGACGGTGGCGAGGATCGGGAACAGCCGCCGGCGCAGCCAGCGCACGGGCGCCCGCCCGGCGGCGCCACCGTCGTGCGTGGGCCGTACCGTGTGCGGTGCCTGGCTCATAGGCTCGCCGATCCTCCGGTGGTGTTCCTCCTCAATGATGAGGCCCGCTCCGGGTCGGCGGTTAGCCGGTGGGCCTCTCCCGGGGATCGTCGACCGCCGCGCCGTGCCGTGGCGGGCCGGAACGAGGTTCACGGTTTTCCTGCCGGGCACCAGTTCGAGGGGCGTGGCCCGGGTTCCCGCGGGTTCGATTCTGTGTTTGAATATCATTGTGACATAGGAAGAACGCCTGAACCACGGAGGCGACATGTTCGCAGCCGCAGCGACTCAAGTAGGCCATCCCGCTGTCGCCGCCCTGCTCGGGCTCGGCGCAGCCGGCCTGGCCGGTGTTGTCGTGGCCATGGCCTGGAGCGTGCACGCGCGCCAGATCCGGCTCGCCGAGAAGCTGACCCACCGTCAGCTCATCGTGACCGCAGAGGCGGAGCCGGCGACCGGTACGGCGGACCGCGGCAGTGGCCCGCAGCCGGCCGCTGAGGGCACCGAGCGGGTCAACGGCACCGGGTCGGCCGCGCCGGTGATCATCGACGGGCCAGACACCGTGATCGCCGGGGAGCAGGCCTGCTACAACGTGCGGCCCTCGGGCAACCGCAAGGTGGTGGCGTGGGCGGTCGGCGGCGGTTCGGTGTCGCAGTCTCCCGACCCCAGCCATCCCGACCAGTTGCTGCTGATCGCCAGCCAGCCCGGCGATCTGACGATCATCGTGCGGGTACGGGACGGCATGACCGAGCGCCGTGGGACGAAGTCCGTCACGGCGGTGCCGGACATGACACCCGCGCCGCCGTTCACGTTGCGGTTGTTCCTGCACGGATGGGGCCTGGTCGTGGTCGCCGTACTGATCGCCGGGTTCGCCGCCGCCCTCAACGCGCTGGGCAACCTCTCATCCGCGGACTTCATCGCGCTGGTAGCGCCGCTGGGCGCGGTGCTGGCTGTGGTGGCCGTGGCCCGCGGAATGGGTGACGTACCCAGCCGCCCCGGCAACGGCCTGGCCCCCCCCACGGCGCGTGCCGCACGATCCGCCGAACCGCCCGCGCCCGGCAGGCCGCACGCGGCGGAGACGCCCGCGCACAACCAGCCGGTGACGTAGCCGGTTAACAGTTCCTGGCGCGCCTCGACCGAGTAGTTCAGGATGTTGCCCGTGACAACTGGGCGGCTGTTGAGGTTCGGCCTGGCCGGCACCGGCCACTGGGCGCGCATCACCCACGCGCCCGCGCTCGCCTCGACCGACGGCATCGAGTTCGCCGCGGTCTGGGGCCGCAACCAGAAAGCCGCGGCAGACCTGGCCGCCGCGTACGGGGTCACCGCGCACCACGACGTAGCCGCGTTCCTGGACGGGCTTGACGGGGTCGCGTTCGCGGTGCCACCCGGCGTGCAGGCCGCCGTCGCCGCGACGGCGGCGAGCGCTGGCAAGCACCTGCTGCTGGAGAAGCCCATCGCGACCTCGGCGGCGGACGCCGACGTCCTGGCCGAGGCGGTGGAGCAGGCGCAGGTCGCGTCGGTCGTGTTCTTCACCGCACGGTTCCAGGCCGATGTGCGGGCCTGGCTGGCGGAGGTCGCTACCCGGGGCGGCTGGGCAGGCGGGTCCGCGGCCTGGCTCGGCACCGCCCTGCAGGAGTCCAGCCCGTTCAATACCCCGTGGCGGCGGGACAAGGGGGCGCTGTGGGATCTCGGCCCGCACGCGGTATCCCTGCTGTGGGCCAGCCTCGGCCCGGTGACCTCGGTGCTCGCCGACGCCGGCCCGGCCGACGTCAGCCACCTCGTGCTGCACCACGAGAGCGGGGCGAGCAGCACGGTGACGGTTACCCTGAGCGCGCCGGAGGCTGCCGAAGGATTCGAGCTGTATCTGTGGGGCGCGACGGGCAGGTCCACGGCACCCGGAGAGCGGGACCAGGCGGTGGTACCGCTGCGGACCGCCCTCACCGAACTCGCGGCCAACGCCCGGTCTGGCCGGGTCAGCCACCCCTGCGATGTCCGGTTCGGCCGTAACGTGGGACGCGTCCTGGCCGAAGCGCAACGCCAGATCGACGCGCGCCGTCGCACCCTGGCGAGCTGATCCGCAGAAGGGCGCAAGGATGATCGCAAGAATCTGGCGCGGCGCGGTCCGGGCCGAAGACGCCGCCGACTATGCGAGCTACATACAGCGGACGGGCATAGCCGACTACAAGAAGACGCCGGGGAACCGCGGTGCCTGGCTGATGTCGCGAGCCTACGGGGACCGGGCCGAAATCATCACCTTCAGCTTCTGGGACGACTGGCAGGCAATCCGGGGCTTTGCCGGCCAGGACATTGACAAGGCCGTCTTCTACCCGGAGGACGACCGGTACCTGGTCGAACGTGATCTGACCGTGCGCCACTACGAGGTCGCGGGCACCGAATGAGGCGGCCGGTGGTCCTGCTCGGTGCGGTGCCAGCGGGGCTACTGGCGGCGGTGCTCGTGGCCGGGTGCTCGGCCGCCGCGCGTGCTCCGTACCGGGCGACCACGGGCACCTGCTACGCCTTTGCCGTGCAGGCTCTGGAACGGCATGTCACGGTGACCACCGTGCCGCCGGCCTGCGCTGGCCTCAGCCATGAGCAGATCGACCTGGCCGTCACCAGGGCCATTCGCTCGGTGGTCGGGCGCCGGTCCAAGGTCGCCGGGCGGCGGCTGGCGCACCGGGAGATCGCATACCTCGTGCACCTCATCAAGGCCGCTCCGGTGCCCACCCCGGCCCCGGTGGCTGCCCCGCCCGCCCGGCCGTCGTCGGGGACACCGCTGCGGCTGGCCGCGCTGGCCGCCTGGGTGGCCACCATGCTGGCCGGGTCGTGGCTGCTGGCCGGCTGGCTCGTGCATGGTGGCCTGCGCCGGCGCGAATCCCGCAGCGGCGTGCCCCGGGCGGTCGTCGTGGGCCACTTCACGCTCGCCCTGGCCGGCCTGGGGGCCTGGATCGCGTTCGTGGCCACCGGCGCGGCCGCCGTGGCGTGGGTCGCGGTAGCCGTGATCCTGTCGATCGCCGGGCTCGGCATGGCCACGCTGGCCGGTGGCCTGCCCGACGCGGCGAGCGACGAATCCGCCAGCTCCGGCACAGACGAGCGGGCCAGCCCCGGCCCGGCGGCCGGTACGACCGTGCGTGAGGCACCCGCCCGGGTGGGCAGACCGGTGACGCTCATCGCGGTCCACGGCGCGCTCGCCGCGACAACCATCCTGCTGGTGGTGCTCGCCGCGATCGGCGCCGGCTGAGAGCCGGAGGCCGGCCCGGGTATGGACCGGCAGGCCTGCGGACAGTCGTGAGCCGTGGGCTCAGGAGCTGGCCTTCCAGACGTCCTTGAACGAGTTGCCTGCGGAGTTGAGCGCACTCGGCTGGGCCAGGACGTGCCCGCCCTTCTTGTTGAACATGGTGACCTCGTTGTCGGTGAACGACTTGATCGTTCCCGACTTGGAACCGGCCTTCACCGCGGCGGCCGTCACTGTCCAGGTGCTGAACTTGGGCAGCGGCAGCGGGCCGGAGCTCGTGCTCGGCCTTTCGCCGATCCACTCGGCGCTGGAGTTCTTGCAGGTGGAGCACGACTGGGGCGAGGTGGTAAAGCTGTTGCCCGCGGTGGTGGAGTCGGTCACCTTGATCACATACTTGGTGCCCGTCCTGACCACGGACGCGGAGATCTTGTCACCCGGCTTCACCGTGACGCCCACCGCCTGGATGTTATTGGTGGGGAACATCTCCCACCAGGTGAAGTACGTCAGCGGGGTGCCCGCACCGCAGATTGCGCCGGTGCCGCCCTGCTCGACCGTCGTGGAGCTGAAGCCGTCGATGCCGACCCAGAAGACTGCCGCCTTCTCCGGCCCGCTCGTGCTGCAGTTGCTGATCTTGGGTTCCGTCCACTTGGCGCTGAGGCTGCTGAAGCCGGAGCCAGTGTCGGCGTAGCCAGACCAGTTGGTGCTGCCTACCTGCTTCAGGGTTACGCCCTTGATCGCATGGTTGGTGTGAGTCCAGTGCGTCAGCAGCCGCTGCACGGCCAGCCGCAGCGCGGCGTGGCTGTTCGCAGGGGTGTGCGCGGCTGAAGCGGTGCCCACGGTGCCCATCAGGATCAGGCCGGCCGCAGGCACGCCTGCTAGCAGGGCGCGGAGTCGGAACGAGGGGTGACGTCGATGCATGTGCGATTGCCTCTCGCTTGTGGCGGCTTCCGGCGGAAGCCGTCCGGCGAATGGTAGCTTTCCCTGCCCAGGTCTACAACGATCCCTTGACGGCTACATTGCTGGTACTTGGGGTAAGAAGCACATGGCGTCACGCGCGATCAGCCACCTCAGCTGAGCCCGGTCCTGGCACGTTTCCGGGAACGCTCCAGGTGGGCTAGAGTCGCGCCGTGACAGACAGTACTGACTGGCGCGTGACGATCTCGCTGGCCGACCAGGGACAGGCTGAGCAGGCCCGGCGATCGTTTTCGGAGCGCGAGGTAGAAGACGACGTTCACCAGCGGCTCGGCCGTAACATCGCCGTCGGTGCCGGGGACGCGGAGATCTTCCTGTACGCGGGAACCGAGAATGCCGCCAGGGAAGCCGAACAGGTTGCCCGCGACGCGCTGGCCGAGGACGGCGTGAAGGCGGAGTTCACCCTGGACCGCTGGCATCCCGTTGAGGAGCAGTGGGAGAGCCCCGACGTGGCGATGCCGCGGACTGAGGCCGACCGCCAGGCCGAGCATCAGCGGCTCGAGGACGCCGAGACCGCCGAGTCCCTGGCCACCGGGGTCGCCGGGTGGCAGGCACGGGTCTCGCTCTCCTCGCACCACGAGGCGGTCGCGCTCGCGCACACGCTGGAGGGCGAAGGCCACACGGTGGTGCGGCGGTGGAAGTTCCTCGTGGTCGGCGCCAACAACGAAGATGACGCGCGGGACCTCGCCGAGCACATCAAGAGCGAGGCACCGCCCGGCGCAATCGTCCGCGCCGAGCCGGCGGGCGTCCGGTTGCCCTTCATAGCCTTCTAGCCGCCGCCTGGCTGGTCAGCTCGGTCAGAGCGGTGAGCACGGCGGCGTCGAACGGGTGATGGCGGGTGGGGGCCGAGGTAGCCATCGCACCGACGGCGCAGCCAGCGTCGCGGTCGACGGCCAGCATCGCGCTGAAGCCACCGGTAGCGCCGTTGTGCCACAGCACCGGCCGGCCCGCGGGCGAACAGAGGTGCCAGCCGAGCCCGGTCTGCTGGCTGCCGGCCGGGCGCTGGATGGTCTCGATCGCCGAGCGGACACCGGTCGCCTCCGGGTGAAGGTTCGCGCTGAGAAAGCGGGCCAGGTCGGCGGCGGTGGAGTTGAGTGCGCCCGCGCCGGCCAGCGCGTCCAGGTGCCAGCGGGCGGTGGGACGGCCGCGCCGGTGCCCGGTCGCGGCGGGGGGACCGTCCGGTACGCCGGCGCTTGTCTCGGCGAGGCCGAGCGGCCCGGTGACCCGCTCTGCGATCAGCTCGGCGTAGGGGCGTCCCGCGGCCTGGCTGAGCAGGTGGCCGAGCAGGCCAAAGCCGTAGTTGGAATAGAGATAGGCGGCCGGGGCCGCGTTGCTGGCCCTGCGCAGCGCGCGGTACAGATGCTCGGTGGAGTAGCCGGCGTACGGGTCCGCGGGATGCCGCAGCGCCAGCGGAACGAGGTTGCGGGGGAGCCGGGGCAGCCCAGAGGTATGCGTAGCCAGCTGGCGCAGCGTGATCCGGGTCGCCGCGGGACACGCCTGCGCCACAGCCGCGGGCAGATGGCGCGCGATCGGGTCGTCGAGCTGGACCTCGTTCCGTTCGGCCATATCTGCGAGCAGGAGCGCGGTGAAGACCTTGGTTACCGAACCGATCTCCAGCAGAACGTGCGGCCCGAGCGGCTCACTGCCGGCGCGGGACAGCTGCCCGGTCGCCTCGCCGCCGGGCGTGACCACCGCGTAGACCAGGCCTGGCATCGTGCCGTCGGCGACCAGCGGGCGCAGGCGGGCCGCCACCTGCGCCGCCGCGGCGCTGTCGGGTTCCCAGCCGGCCTCCACCACGACTGGCTGAGCCAGGGCGCCGCTGGGCGCCCCGCCGGCCGCCAGCGCCACCAGCGGAGCCGCGGTGCCGCGGCGGTTCCGCCACCAGGCCATGAGGATCAGGCCCGCGACGAGCGCCACGGTGACCACGATCGAGTACCGCGATATGAGCCCGGCGACCGCAACCGCCCGGCTGCCGAGCGCGTACCCGAGCCCGACGTTCAGGACGGCCCACAGCAGCGTGCCGATGAGATCGAGCACGACGAACCGCAGGAGACTGAAGCCGGCCCACCCGGCCATCGCGTACAGGATGTTGTTGGGCACCGGCAGGAAGTAGGCGAAGACCACGGTCCAGCCACCGAAGCGATGAAGCAGCCGCATGCCCCGGTTGACGCTGCGCGCGGTCCGCGGACTCCGCGTCGCCATGACCTGCGTGAGGCGGTCGCCGTACCGGCGCCCGGCCCACCACCAGAACGGGTCGAACGCCATCATGCCGGTGACCGGCGCCAGCAGGGCGAGGATCAGGGGCGCGCGCCCGACCCGGGCGAACGCCCCGGAGGCGATCTGCGCGGGCATTGAGCCGCTCAGCGCCTCCAGCAGGACCGGATGGGTGCCGATCAGCGAGGGGAACAGCGGGATGATCGCGAGGTAGTAGAGAAAGCCAGCGGTCAGCCCGCCCAGGCAGGCCACATCGGCCCAGCCCACCCGGCGGCGGCTCAGCGCCATGGCGTTCACCGCGGCTGCTCGTGCGTAGTCATGACTGCCCCCATGTTCGCGGCAGCCGCGATGATGACCAGGGCCGGCACCACTTTGTCCGCGGCCACGCCGTAGCGGCCGCGCCTGCGCTGGGTGACCAGGCCCGCGGCCTGCAGGTCCCGCAAATGGTGATAAAGCTGGCCCGACGTGCCCAGTCCGGGGATCTCCTGCAACTCCTGGACGGTCTCCCCGCCGAGCAGCAGCCTGCGGACGATCTCCAGCCGCACCGAATTGCCCAGCGCGGCCAGGACGGCTGCCGCATCCTCCCAGCCCTCGGCCAGGACAGCGGGCAGCGGGTGCTCGGCCTGCCAGATCAGATCGCCGCCGCCCGGGGTCGTGGCGCGGCCCGCGTACAGCAGGCTGCCGGCCACCCCGTCCTGGTCGAATTCGGGCCCGGTCCGCTCGGCCAGCCGCGCCAGTGCCCAGAACCTTTCGTTGTCCAGGATCGGGACCGGCGCGCGCTCGCCGCGGTGACCCTCCAGGAACGCGACGCGGCGCTCCAGATCGCTCACCCGCGCGGCGAGCGCGCGGTCCGGGTCCTGGCCTGAAGACATGAAACTACGGTATTACGTTTTTACGTTCAAAGCTACTGTTGCGGCGACGGCGTCAACGGTCGGCCCCGTTGCCTACACTCCGTGGTGTGACGCACGGCGAGTCGACCCGCGGTGGCGGACCGCCCATGGCCAAGGGGCGACCGTGAGTGCCGATGCGCCGCCCCGGCCGCACCCCTCAGACCAGGTCCGCGCGCTGTACCGGACGCTGATCAAGCTCTGCCATCCCGACCTGGCCACCAGCGACGCCGACCGGCGGCGCCGCGAGGAGTTCACCGCCCGCGTCAACGCCGCCTACGCCGCCAATAACGGTGCCTGGCTGGCGGAGCTGGCCAGGGAATGGCAGGTGGAAGCCCCGGATACGGCGAACCTGCCCGGCCAGGCGTCGGAGCTGAGAGCCGCCATCGAGGTCGCCCGCCGCCAGCTCAGCGAGGTGCGGGCCGAGATCGCCCGGCTGACCAGGACCGGTCTTGGCGAGCTGCTGTTCGGCACGGAGGACCCGCACGCCGCGGCGCAGCGCATCGCTGACCAGGTCCGCGCGGAGATCCGGCGGCAGTGGGACGTGCTGCGCCGGCTGAGGGGCTGACCGTGACCGGCAACCTCAGGCACGGGCGGTCATTGCTGCGCCGGGCCTGCCTGTACCCGGACGCACGGGCCGCGGGCTTGCGCAGCCGGGCATGCGCGGGCTCGTCCAGGCTGACCATCGACGGCTGTGGCCGGTGCCCGCCCGCCAGCAGAATCTGCTGAGCCTCGGGCACCAGGGGCACCAGCGGGGCCTGCGCCGCCGCCGCGGAATAGCTGCCCGGATCACGGAACACCTGCTCGATATCCGCGTAACGGGTGATCACGTAGTAGCCGATCGACGGTGCGAAGAAGATCGGCGCCTCGGCCAGCGGCAGCCCGGCCAGCACCGCATAGGGATCGGCGAGAAACTCCGCCGACAGCGGATCGAACCCCTCATGAACCGGGCAGCCCGCGGCCACGGCTACTCCCAGCCGAGGCAGAACGGGTGGCCGGCCGGATCGGCGTAGATCCGGAAGCCGGGCTCGTCGGCGGGCAGCCGCCGGGCGCCCAGCGCCAGCACCTGCCGCTCGGCCTCCTCGATGTCATCGACTCGCAGATCCAGGTGGACCTGCTGCGGGAACGCCGGGTCTGGCCAGTTCGGCGGTTGGTGATCGGGGGCGAGCTGGAAGCTCAGCCGCGGGGACTGGCCGTCACCGATATCGATCCAGTCACCGTCCACCCTGACGACCGGCCAGCCGAGCAGTTCGGAGTAGAACCGCGCCAGCGCATGCGGGTCGCGGCAGTCGAACACCACCGATTCCAGCTTGCCTATCACCGGCACTCCTTCCAGCTAGGAAGCGTCGCTTGCCAACTGTGATGGGTCGTTCTTGAGCACCAGCAGCGCGGCGTTGACCAGGTCGAGCCCGGCGGTCTGCCGGACGAAGTCAGCCGCGTCCACCTGGGCTGACCAGTTACATCCGAACTGATGAGCCGAGTTCGTATGACTGAGCGCGGACCGGGCGTTCGCCAGGATGAATTGCCCGTAGCTTGCTTTCCCGGTCTTCGCGTGCAGCTTGGCCAGGTTACGGACGAAGATGCCCTTAAATATGGTGGTGCCGATGCCCGGCTCCGCACCCTGGGAGAGTGGTCCGCCGTTCTCGTGACAGTCATTGTACTCGTGCAGGATTCCGTCAATGACCCCTGATTGACTGGGAGGAGAAGCGGGTCTTTTCGCTGATCGCGGTACCACATACAAAGGAGTCTTGATAAAGGTATCCGCTATTTTAGCCGCCCAGCTTAGGTAGGTCCCGTCGCCGGTCAGACCGGTGAGATCGGATAGTCCGCTGAGTATCACGCCCTGGTTATAGGACCAAATGCTTTCCGTGTTATCGTTCACGCCCCGGTTATTTGGCGAGTCGTTGACAAGGTTGGCCTCGTTGATCATGGCCACGCCGTCCGGGTGCGGCGAACTGAACCATTTCCAGCCGCGAAGAGCCCAGTCCAGGTAATCGCTATGATCAGTGCCGGCCGGGTTCCGGCTCAGGTACCTGGCGCCCAGCGCCGCCGCCACGGCGATGAACAGCGCGTTGGCAACCGCGTTCTTGTACGGTCCGGTCCAGCCATGTGGGACCGCGCCGACGCCGGTGCGATCCGGTTGCCCGTTGTGCTTGCCCCAGTAGATTCCCCCGCCCCAGAGGTCATCCCAGGCGCTGGTCATATCCCGGAAGATATCGTTGGCAGCGGTAAGATAATCCTCATTGCCGGTCAGGTCGTAAGCGTCAATCCAGGCAAGTGCCCACCAGCCCTCATCATCGTAGTAGCTGTTGATAAAGCCCGTATAGAAGGGACCGCGGGGCGGGAAAAACGGCTGGGCCAAGAGCCTGCGAGCCATGACTGGACGGTGCGCGCCTGGAGCTCTCGTGAACGTGTTCTCCACAACGGATGTCAGGTAGGAACGATCGCCGGTGACCAGCATATAGTCGATCACCGCGGTGATGGCGTTAGCGCTGATCCACCAGCAGGTCGTGTCCTGGACGCGGTTGCGCTGGCCGCTGAGAGCGATTGCGCTGTTGACAAAATTGCGGCCAGCCTGCCGCACGTTCTTCGAGTTCCGCCAGTGGATATCCATATACGGATCGTGGTGGCTGTAAAGGCCGAACTTGTGGGCATACGGGTCTGCTCCGTACCACTCCTGAAGTGCCTGTACCACCTGTGGGGCAACAGTCTTGACATCCTGCATTCCCCGATCAGCCCCTTACGCACGAGAATCCGCGACACCATCTGTCCACTGATCATCCTCCTCAGGCCGGTGGCTGGTCGAGTGGAGTTCCGGCGGCGCACAGCGGACAGGCGTGGGCGGGCCAGGCGTGGCTCGGCAGGGCCGTAAGGGCGTGAAAAGGCAGGCCCAGCGTGCCGGTGATGGCGGTGGCGCCCGGGCCGAGGGCGAGCAGGGCCGCGACCGCGACGGGCACCGCCCCGGCGGCGCGGAGTTCCTGGCAGCTGGCCCGCACCGCGGTGCCGGCGTTGACCGCGTCGTCCACCACGGCCACCCGCAAACCGGCGATCTCGTCTCGCGCGATGCGGGGGAGCCGGTAGCGGGCCTGCGGACCGGGTTCGTGGTAGGCCGGCAGGAATGCGGCACCGAGGATCTCGGCCACCATCTGGGCCAGGAACGCCCCACCGGCCACGGGCCCGCACACCGCGGCGGGCTGGTACTCGCGCAGGTGGCCGGCCAGGTTGTGGGCAGCGGGCCGGATCCGGGCCGGCCAGAGAAACAGGCCGTCAAGCTCGAGCCACAGATCACCGTGATAGCCGGTACCCAGGTCAAAGTGTCCGCGCCGGGGCCGGGCGAGCTCGCTGAGGTCCGCATTCACCAGGTCATGGTGTCACGCAATGACCGTCAACCTGGAGTTGACAACACCATGGCGTCAACTTACGGTTGACGCCATGGCTGACCCGACCCCCCTCACCAACCCCGTCCGGCTCGACGACCTCATCGAGGCGATCAAGAAGGTGCACGCTGATCCGCTCGAACAGCTTTCCGACGCGGTCATCGCCGCCGACCACCTCGGCGACGTGGCCGACCATCTGATCGGCCACTTCGTCGATCAGGCACGGCGCTCGGGCGCGTCCTGGACGGCCATCGGCGCGAGCATGGGAGTCACCAAGCAGGCAGCCCAGAAGCGGTTCGTCCCGAAAGATCCGGGGCAGCCGCTCGATCTCGATTCCAGCCAGGGATTCAGCCGGTTCACCAAGCGAGCACGGAACGCCGTGGTGGCCGCGCAGAACGAAGCCCGTGCGGCGGGCAACGATCAGATCAGCCCCGAGCACGTGGTCCTCGGGCTGCTGAGCGAGCCGGGTTCACTGGCCGTGGCGGCGATCGTCGCGCAGGCCGTGCCGCTGGACGCCGTCCGGCAGGCCGCTACCGCGGCGCTGCCACCGGCCGCGGGCGACGTGCCGCCGCTCATCCCGTTCGACCAGCGGTCCCGGAAGACGCTGGAACTCACCTTTCGGGAGGCGCTCCGGCTGGGCCACAACTACGTCGGGACCGAGCACATCCTGCTCGCCCTGCTGGAACTCGAAGACAGCGCCGGCCTGCTCACCGGGCTCGGCATCGACAAGGCGGCAGCCGAAACCAACATCAGTACCACCGCGGCCGCCATCGCCGCGCAAAAAGAGCAGAACGCGCAGTGAGTTTGCGAAGCTGATCAAGGATCAGCGAGCATGCGTCGCCGGCTCGTTCAGGATTCGCCCGTGCGCACACATCCAGCCCGCCGCTTGTGGGCCACCCTGGAAACCCTCCATGACGTTACCTACTTCGCCGAAGGCGTGCGGCCCGCCGGGATCGCGCTGGGCCTGCGCGGATTCTGGATGACCTATTTCGCGTTCCGGTCCGCGCCACTGGGGCCGGTTCCAGCGGGTCCCGTGGTGGCGGCCTTCGCCGGGTTTTGGCCGGCCATGGTGGCCAAGGCGCTGCCCGACGCCTGGTCACGCACCACCCCGCAGGCCTGCCTTGATGCCCGCGCCGAGGTCAGCACCACGGCGCTCTACGCCGCCGGGGTGGACCCGGCGGCCTGCGCGCAAGCGGCCAGCCTGCTCGGCCCGGTGGCCGCCGCCGCCGACCCGACCGGCCGGCCCCTGTTCGCGGCCAACGTTGCTCTCCAGCCGCCCGATGACCCCGTCGGCGAACTCTGGCAGCTGACCACCACTCTGCGGGAACACCGCGGCGACGGGCACATCGCCGCGATGGTCATCGAGGGGATCACCGGGCTGCAAGCGCACCTGCTCCAGGTCGCGAACGGCCGCTTCCCCGAGGCGCTGATACGCCAGGCACGGGGCTGGCCCGACGAGGACTGGGCCGCCGCCGCCGAGACACTGCGCAACCGCGGCCTGCTCGCTACGGACGCCGGCCCAGCGCTCACCGATGCTGGCCGCACCGTGCTCGAGGCAATCGAGGCGCACACCGACGACCTCGCCTGGACCGGCGGGCTGGCCATCCTCGGGGAGCAGGGCACCGAAGAGCTCATCGTGCTGCTGCGGCCGTCGGTGGACGCGGTGGTCGCATCCGGGATGCTGCCCCGGATCAACCCGGCCGGCCTGTCCCTGCCCAGCTGACAACGCCCAAATCCCGCAGCTGTCTGGCACCCGCCAGCCGTTCTGCAAAATAAATCGGGTGCTGCCCCACCCGATCAGGCGGCGTTGCTGGCCTGGTCCCCGGCGAAGCCGCTGTCCTCGTCTTCGGCGAAGCTGGTCTGCCCGGGGTGGTTGCTGGCCTGCGCCCCGGCTAGTTCTTCGAGGCCGTAGCGTTCGACGTGGTCCGGGTCGGCGAGGCTGATCGTCCGCAGGTTCTGTGCGGCCAGCCGCTCGTTGATCTCGTCGAGGTGATCCCGGACAAGCTGCTTCTCCGCGTCGGTGGTCTTGCCCTTGTGCGGCTTGCCCGCGTGTTCGAGGGTGCCGTAGCTGACGCGGTCGTCGCGGACGGCGGGCGCTGTTGCGGACCGCGGCGCGCGCCGGGCTGGCCGGGCGGTGGCCAGCAGTTCATCCATGGGCTTGTCGGTGGCCAGTTTGTCGAACGCGTCGGCCTCCACGACCACCCGGCGGGGCTGGTCGTCGCGGGGGAAGTAGAGGTCGACGATGGCCACCGGCACGCCCGCGTCCTCGATCGCCCTGGCCTCCTCGATAAGGGCTTCGATCTCCACCGGGCTGTCCGTGAGCTCGGGGTGTTCATGGATCACGATGCGCGCCGGTGCGTGGTCATCCAAGATGAGCTGGCCGCTGAGGTCGCTGAACCGGACAGTCTTCTGGCCCACGGGATTGTCCTCCATCGGTTGCGGTGAGGTGGATGCGCGGGGGTTTGCACGGTCGGGGAGTGGTGCCCTCGCGCGTGATCGCGACGCCCACCTTGCCGCACCGGGCGGCGGCTGTCAAACATATGTTCGATCAGAATTTGGCGTGTCGGGAAGTATGCGTTAATGTTTTCGATCGAGGCGGGCCGGGCCGGACGGAGCCGTGGGCGCGGTCAGCCCGGGGCGCCGCCGGTCTGGTGGATGACCCAGACGTTGGGCTCCCAGTACTCGCCGGTGTCGGCGTCGCGGTCGATATGCACGGTTGCGAGGCCTGCCGGGAACACATAGTCCCCGGTCTCGGGGAATTGCATGTTCGTCCAGGACTCCCATTCCGCGACCGTGCCGGTGATGTGCAGGGAGCGAGGTATCGCCGGCCCGATGCGGGCACCCAGCCGGATGTGCACCCGGATCCAGGGATCGAACGGCGATCCGTCGGGGCGGGTCCAGTGGGCGTAGCGCTCGATCGGAATCGTGGGATAGCGGTCTTTCTGGCTGGGGCGCACCGGCGCGATCAGGTGGTCCAGTGCGGCGCCGCGGGCCAGGCCCGCCATGGCTTTGAGCATCACGGCCGCCAGGCGCTTGCCCTGGTGGCGGGGCGGGACCTCGGCGGCCAGCGCGCTGACCGCGGTGGGCTGACCGCCTGCTGCCTGTAGCTCGAAGGCGGCCGCGACGGTCGCGTCGATGCCCGGCCCGAGGCCGGCGTCGGTGCCGTCCCAGGCAAGGGGGATGGTATGGCCCTCGGCCAGCACTACCGCCTCGCGGGGGTCGTAGAGGACGAACTGCCAGTCAGGGAAGACGTCGTAGAGCTGGCCCCAGTAGTAGTTGAGCGCCTGGCCGTGCTGGTTGTACTCGGGCCAGACCTCGTCGGACAGGTCGCTGATGCTGTCCCAGAGTTCCGGCCGCTCGCTGTAGCGGACAACCTGCGGGTCCACCGCACCAGTATTCCCGCAACCGGTGCGCTCCCGCCACGGGTACCTGGCGCTTCCCTTGCCCCCCCTGAAGTGGTACGACTGCCCCTTAGGAGAGCCTGACGTGGGGATCAACACTGGGCTGGCCGGCGTGCGGCATCATGCCGACGCCGGGCAGATCCTGATCGCGGTGGCAGGGCTGCTCGCCGGGATCGGCGTGGCCTGGATCGTCAGCCGCGCCGGGGGCGATAGGTTCAACGGCTCCCACCTGCCGTTTGCCGTGCCGGTGATCCTCCTGGTCGGCTGGTCATTTATCGGCGGCGGGCTGCTGTACTGGCGGTCGCGGCCGGACAACCACCTCTGGGCCGTGCTGATCTTCCAGGTGACCCGCAACGACGCGGTCGTGGTGGGGTGTTCTACGTCTTCCGCCCGCTGGCATCGTGATCGCGCTGACCGGGATCGGGCTGCTGGCCGTGCGCTGGCGGCGGGCCAGCCGCGCACAGCGGCACGCGGTGATGCCTGTGGCGGTGGCCGGCGACCATGACCCTGCTGGGCAAGGCGAACTGGTGGGCGCCCGCCCCGTTGCGCCGCCTGCACCCCGCTTCGGCCTGCATGAGGTGCCCGCACTTCCCGCCGCCGGCGCACCTACCGCCGGGCCGCGAGCCACCCCGGCGGGAAACCGTTACGAGCCAGTGGGTGGGCAAGCCCGCAGAGAGGAGGACATGAGAGAGGAGGACCTGCAGCCGGTCGCATGACGTAACCGCAGCATTCGCCGGGCCCGTTTCCAGACGGGCCCGGCGAATGCGTTGTGGGTGGGTGCGGCGCGGTCGGGCCGGGTCTGGGCAGTCAGGCCTGAGGTTCGAGGGGCATGCCCATCAAGACATCGTCGACGTAGCGGCCGTTGATGATGAACTCGTCGCGGAGAACCCCTTCGCGAGTGAAACCGAACCGTTCATACAGGGCGATGGCCGCCGTATTGGTGCTCAGCACGCGCAGGGTCAGTTTCCGCGTCCCGCGCTCGCGCAGGCGCTGCACGGCCGCGTCCAGGAGCATGGCCCCGATGCCGCGCCGCCGGGCCGATGGGTGTACCGCCAGTCCCTGTACCTGCATAACGTGTGCGTTCTCGGGCAAGCGCGTCGGCGCCTTGAGCCTGATGTAACCGACGACGCTGCCGTTCAGCTCGGCGATCAGGTGAGCCTCCGGCGGGTTATCGGCGCCGAAAAAGGGCGCGTTGGTCGCGGTCACGCGCTCGAACACCGAAGGGAACCCCGATTCCGCAGACCATGCGCTGACGTCCAGGCTGGCCAGTGCGGTGTCGTCGGTGAGCCGCGCCAGCCGCACCCGGACCTGCTTCTCCTCGATCAAGGACCTCCGGTGAGGACGATCGTCTGGTGGGCTGCAGGGCAGTAGAAGTTGCCGGATGCGGTGTAGGGGGAGGATACCTGCACGGTGCCGTGCCACCCGGCGGCCGTCCATATTCCGCTTTCCACCTGTGCCTTGGTGAGCTTAACCCGGATCGTGAGACCCGACCTGACCGGGAACGAGCTGGCCCCTGTTCCGCAGGGGAACACGTCGTGCGTGGTCTTCCCCCGGTATACGGCTCCGGCACGGGCCATCGTCACCTTGAATGAATGCCCGTTGAGGGCCATCGAGAGCCGCACGGGGCACGGCCCGGTGGCGCATTTCGGGCTGGCCAGCCACGTCTCGGTGAAGTGCTTGGGACCGTTGATGGTGGAACTGCCGCTGGTGATCCTGGCGGCGACGGTCCATGAACCCTGCCAGCGGGCCGCCGAGACCGGCGGGATGGCGGTGCGCAATGTCAGCGTGGAGGACAGGGCAGAACGCTTGCCGCCGCGCTCGGCCGCCACGCGGTACTGGTACGGGGTGTCCGGGGCGAGGCCGGTGTTCCGGTACGACGTGACAGTTCCGGGGACGGAGCCGATCACCTCGCCGTTGTCCAGGATCAGGTATTTGTCGGGCAGTGGGCCGGTCGCCGGGTTCGACCAGTGGAACGCAACCGAGCCGGTGGTCAGCGGGCCGGCGGTGAGCCCGGTTGGCCGCAGCAGCGGAGGGCTCTTCCAGGGAGCCCAGATCACCAGGCCAATGATCAGGCCCACCGCGACAACGAGTGCGATTCCGGCCGGGACGGCCCAGCCGCGCCGCCTGCGTTCTGGTGTGGGCGGCCCGCCAGGGAGCGCCATCGGTCCGGTCCCAGCCTGGAGCGGCGGCACCGCCGCGCCCTCGGTTGGCTGCACCGGCGAGAACCCGCCGGCGGGTTGCGCGGGGGTGAACCCCGCAGCAGGCTGCGCGGGGGTGAACCCGGCGGCGGGCTGTGGCGTCGGAGTGAAGGCAGCGGCCTGGTGCGTTGGGCGTGGGGGCGCCTCAAGCGGGTCGTTCGCCGTAATTCCCCGGTCAGCCACCCCCGCTGTCCAGTACGTTCCGTCCCAATAGCGATATTCATGCCGGCCCGCGGGATCGGCGTACCAGCCTGCGGGCACCATCGGCGGTGTTGCCATGACGTCCCTCTGTCCTCATCGCAGCACGAGGCGCGGCCCTCCGGTTTGCCGGAAGCTAATGGTCCCCGTATGAGCCGTCTGTCCTATTCTCCGCTCGCCCCCGGTACCGCGGCAATCCCACCGGCATACCGGCCTGGGCCCGGCCAAAACAAAATGCTTTTGGCCAGGGGCGGTGCGCCGACCGGAAAACGGCAATGTAATGGCCGGACTACCTGATCTGAGTCAGCACAGGAGGCCGAGATGAGCAGCATGCGTGGCGATATCACTGTCCCAGGGCCGCCTGAGGTGCATGAGGTGTCCGCGGGGATCTACGCCTACGTCCAGCCCGATGGCACCTGGTGGATCAACAACACCGGCTTCCTGGTGGGGCCGCAGGGAGTGATCAGCATCGATGCCTGCTCGACCGAGCGCCGCACCCGCGCCTATCAGGAGGCGATCGCGGCCGTCACGCCCGCGCCGGTGCGCACCGTGGTGAACACCCATCACCACGGCGACCACACCTTTGGTAACTGCATGTTCGGCGCGGCGGCCATTGTTGCGCACGAGCGGGCGCGGGCTGAGGCCATCGCTTTTGGGCCGCCGCGGGACCTGGTGTTCTGGGACGGCCCCGACTGGGGTGACCTCCGTCTCGACCCGCCGTTCGTCACCTTTACCGACGAGATAGCCCTGCACGCCGGCGACCTGCGCGCGCAGGTCCGCTACGTCGGCACTCCCGCGCACACGACCAACGACTCGATCATCTGGATCCCCGACAGTTCCGTCCTGTTCTGCGGCGACCTGATCTTCAACGGGGGCACACCGTTCCTGCTCATGGGCTCGGTCGCGGGCGCCATCGATGTCTTGGAACATGTTGTGCGGCCGCTTGGCGCGGAGACGATCGTGCCCGGCCACGGCCCGGTCTTCGGTGACCCCGGCCCGCTCGACGCGACCCTCGATTACCTCAGATTCGTCCTTGACGTGGCGGCCCGCGCGCTAGACGCGGGACTGTCCCCGCTGGAGGCCGCCCGTGACACCGATCTCGGCCCGTTCGCCGGGTGGGCCGACCCGGAGCGGATCGTGGGCAACCTGCACCGCGCCCGTGCCGAACTGGGCGGCGCCCCGCGCGGAGCCCCGATCGACGTCGTGGCCGCGCTTGCCGACATGGTCAGCTACAACGGCGGAGCCCCGCTCACCTGCCTGGCTTAGACCCCAGCGGAACGCGAGACGGGCTCAGCGCCTGGCGTCAGGCGAACACCTCTGGCGGCACCGCCGGAGACGGCTCGGCATGCGCGTCCACGATCGGCTTGGCCCCGCCGGTGAACCGGTCCAGCGCACCGCCCACCACGACCCTTGCCGCGAACGGGTCGGCCGCGGCCCGCCGGATCAGCCCGTCCACCGGAAGCCCGTGACCGGACGCGGCGATCACCAGGTTGCCGAACCTGCGGCCGCGCAGCACCGCGGCCTCCGCGATCACACAGGCGTGCGGGAAGACCGAGCGCACCGTGGCCACCCGGCCGCGGACATGCGTCAGCGGCGGCCCATCGCCGACGTTGACCGCGTAGATCCCCGGCGCCGTCAGCACCCTTGCCGCGGCGGCGGTGAACTCCACCGAGGTCAGGTGGGCTGGCGTCCGGGCGCCGTCGAAAACATCGCAGACAGCCACGTCGAATGACCCGGCCGGGAGTTGCTCAAGCACGGCCCTGGCGTCGGCTACCCGGACCCGGATCCGCCCGGCGCCCGGCCCGCGGCGCTGGTTCAGCGGCAACCGCTGCCGGACAAGATCGGCTATCTCCGCGCTGGACTCGACCGCCAGCTGATGCGAGCCGGGCCGGGTCGCGGCCACGTAGCGGGCCAGCGTCAGGCCGCCACCACCGAGGTGCAGCACGCGCAGCGGCACCCCGGCGGGCGCGGCCAAGTCGACCAGGTGCCCGATCCGCCGCATGTACTCAAGCTCCAGGTGCCAAGGATCATCAAGATCAACATGCGACTGCGGAACGTCGTCCACCAGCAGCATCCACGACCCCGGCCGGTCCAGGTCGGCAACAAGCTCCACCATGCCGTCGGCCCCGGGCTGACTCCCGCCCGGCCCGTTCCTGCCGCCGCGCCCGTTCGTCATAACCACATTGTGCAGCGATACGCATACTGCGCATGACCCTGGCAGCGTTCGGGGGTACCGGCTGCGGCCCGGCCCGCGTTCGCGCACCTGGGGCATGCGCGGCCAGCATCTGCGGCGTGGCTAGTCGCCGTCGAGGGAGCGCACCTGGGGAGCCTGACCGGCGAAGCTGGCCGGGGTCAGCGGCGCGGGGGTCAAGTGCTCGGCGTGGATGACCTTCAGCAGCTTGGTCATTTGCTGCCCCAGGCCGGGGACCCAGTGCAGGAGCACAATCTCGCCCGCTTCCAGGCTCTTGCCATTCCAGGTCCGGATGCCGTCACTGTCCACGGTGGCGCTCCAGCCCACCAGGGTCTTGAGCCCGCCCCGGTAGGCCGCCACCTCTACCGCGGGGTTAAAGGCCCCGTACGGTGGCCGCCCCAAAACCGGGGCGTGGCCGAACCACTTGCCCAGTTGCTGCCGGGCCTGCCCCCACTCAGTTGTGGCCTGGCCCAGGCTCAGCTTGGTGAGGTTCGGATGCGAGACCGTGTGGTCCCCGATCGTCCCGCCCGCTGCGGCAAAGGCCCGCCAGTACCACAGGTTCCGCTGCGCGGCCTGCTCGATGAGGAAGGCCGTGACCGGCAGGTGGGTTCGGCGCATGATGTCCAGGACCTGTGTGCTCGGGGTCCAGCCGTCGTCCACGGTGATGTAGATGGCCCGGCCCGCCGGGCTGGCGAAGGAGTAGAGCGGGATCTTCGGCAGGGCGGGGATCGTCACCCGCAGCGCGGCCTGCTCGCCATCCTTGGCGGTGAGCCGCAGCCGCGTCCGGCAGCGATAAGGGCTCTTGCCCACCGCCACCTCCGCCGGTGCCGGGAAACTGACCTCGTCCGTCCCGCACAGCAGCCAGTGCGACCGGGGCCGCAGTGGCCCGGATGTCCGGACCAGCAACCCGTGCGGCCCGCGGCGGGACGCGGTGACCCGCAGCGCGGGCGGGGCGGTGACGGTCACCGTCCGGCTGGACGGCTGCGGGCCCTTCACCAGGACCGTTAGCTGGGTCTTTCGGCCCGGCGGCACTGCTACCCGGACCGCGCTGCCGTCCGGGTCGACTTTTCTCGGGTGATCCTTCCCGGTCCCGGCCACCGTCAGATGGCTGTGGGCCAGGACCTGGCGCCCCAGCGGCCCGCTGCCAGGAGTCAGCCGTATGGTCACGGTGTTCGAAGCGGGAGACAACCGCCACACCACGCCGGGCTGGTCCGACGCCACGGCCTCGGCGCGCTGGCCCATCCAGGCCACTGCCAAGCCCACCAAGACCAGCCCGCCAGCGGCCCACCACCGGGAGATACCGGCCGGCCGCCGCGAGAAAAGAGCATTCCCGCCCACGGCAAACACAATTGCACATTCCGCCGGCGGCACCACCGCGCCACGCCGGTTACCGCCGGATCACGACAATGGACCGCGACGGACGTTACGAATGAATGCTTTTGGCGGAACACGCTCCACCAGGGCCGGCTTCGTTTAGGCTCCGGGTATGGCCACGATCTCAGCAGCGACGTCCACCGGCCCCGACGTGGTGCGGCGGCTGCTCAGCGACGGCTACGTGATCGTCTCCGGCATGATGAGCGAACGCGATGTCGAAGCGGCCCGTGGCGACCTGCGCCGCATCCTGGATACGACACCAACGGGCCGCAACGCGTTCGAAGGGTTCGCGACGCAGCGGGTATACGCCCTTTTCGCTAAGACCAGGACGTTCGACCAAGCGGCTATTCACCCGCTCGTGCTCGAGGTGCTCGACACCGTGCTGGGGCACTACCAGCTCAGCGCCCCGACCGGCATCCGGATCGGGCCGGGGGAGCAGGCTCAGATCCTGCACCGCGACGACGCGATCTACCCGCTCCCAGAGCCGCACCCGCCGGTGGTGGTCAACACCATGTGGCCGCTGGATGAGTTCACCGACGACAACGGCGCTACCAGGTTCGTCCCCGGCAGCCACCACTGGGCCCCGGGGCGCGAGCCGGCCGCCGAAGAGCCGGTCCAGACGGCCGCCATGACACCGGGCTCGGCCATGTTCTATCTCGGCAGCCTCTGGCATGGGGGTGGGGCGAACCGCACCGGCCAGCCACGCCTCGGCGTGATCTTGGAGTATGCCGTTTCCTGGCTGCGCCAGCAGGAGAACCATTGCCTCGCGGTGCCCCGCAGCATCGTCGCGCAGCTACCGGAACGCCTCCAGGAATTGCTCGGGTACAACATCTACCCGCCGTTCGTGGGCTACGTCGACGGCGCACACCCGCGCAAGGTCCTGCGCGCCGCCGAGTGAGGGACTGATTTCGGCCGCCCGGTCCGTACACTGCCGGTGTGACGGTAGGCGGAGGCGGAGAAGGTCCTTTCGAGCTCGGCACCGACGGGCCCACCGCGATCCTGGTCGGCGTCGATGACTCCACCACGTCGCTGCGGGCCGCCGCGTACGCGGTGGGCCTGGCACGCCGGCAGGGAGCCAAGATGACCGCCGTCTACGTTGCCCCGGTGGCGTCGCTGGCAACGGCGGCACCCGGCGGGGCCGACCTGGCCGCCGCCCGGCGGCAGGCTTTCGGCCAGATCGCCGACGACATGCGGCGGCGGTTCGAGGAGGCGTCGAAGGAGCTGGGCATCTCGGTGACCTTCATCGCCACCGAGGGCGACCCGTTCACCGAGCTTCGCCGCCTCGCCGACGAGATCCGCGCCGACGCCGTCGTGGTGGGTGCGTCCGCCCACGCGGGCCACCGGTTCGTCGGATCGCTGGCGGTACGGCTGGTGCGGGCCGGCCGGTGGCCGGTCACCGTGGTGCCCTGACCACCAGCCGGCGGCTCAGCCCGCGGTGATCTCCGGCGGCTTGTCGCCCGACCCGAGCTCGGCCTTGAGCGCGGCAAGCTCCTTGTCCACCTGGGCGTCCGTCCCGGCCTGGTCGAGTTCGGCCTGGATCTCGTCGGTGTCGCCGCCGACGTCCTCGAGTACCCCGGACTGGATCAGCTCGTCCATCGCCCCCGCGCGGGCCTGCATCGTGGCGATCTTGTCCTGGGCCCGCTGCAGCGCCTCGCCGTCGTCGCTGAAGCTCGTGGAGATCCCCGTGGCGCGTCTCGCTCACCGAGGTCTCGGCCTTGGCCGCGGCGTACTGGGCCTTCAGCACTTCCTTCTGCGACCGGAAGGCGTTCACCCGCTGTCTGCAGCGAGGCCAGCGTGCTGCTCGAGCTTCTGCTCCTCCTCGGCGAGCTGCTGGCGCTGCGGCTCCAGGGAGTCGATCTGCGTCTGGGCGGCGGCCTTGCGGGACAGGGCCTCCTTGGCCAGATCCTCGTTGCCCTGGGACAGCGCCGCCTTGGCCTGATCCTGGAGATGCCCCACCGTCTGCTGAAGCTGCTGCTGTCTGCAGTTCGAGCTGCTTGCGGGATGCGGCGATGGCCACCAGCCCCCGGCGCACCTGGGTGAGCTGGTCGAGCATCTGCTCGTAGGACAGGTCGAGCATCTCGTCGGGCTTCTCGGCCGCGTCGAGGGCCTTGTTGGCCTTGGCCTGCACTATGTCGTGAGCCCGCTTGAAGAGACTCATACCGGTCGCTCCTCGTTGATGGTGGGTGGATCCGGCGCCGGTGCCGCTGCCCAAGCCGGCTCCGGGCCGGTGCCGCCCGGCGGTACCAGTACCCCCGAGGCTACCGCTGCGATCGGGACTGACCGGCAAGGCGGCCGGTGCCGCTCACCGGGGTCGGCCCTGCCATTGGCGCCGGGTGATCCGGTACATCACCCACTCGCGGCCAAGTTCGGTCAGCGGGCCGGCCAGCTCCCAGCCGACTCGCTGGAAGACCGTGCGCATCGCCACGTTGGCGGGGTCGGTCGGGGCCTCGACAATCTCGGCCGCGGCGTACTCGAACAGCCAGTCCGTGAGCAACGCCAGCGCCTCGCGCCCGTAGCCGAGCCCGCGGGCATCTTCCCGCAGGGCGATGCCAATCTCGAAGGTTCCCGGCGGCAGCGCCCGGCCAGGGGGCACGAAGGTCTGGATCCGCCCGATCGACGTGCCGTCCAGGTCGATCGCCAGGTCGAGCCAGCCATTGACCAAGTATCCCGTCCGGCGCAGGCGGGCCTTGAAGACGGCCTCGTCCGGCAGCTCCGGCGTGGTCATGGGATCGGCGGTGAGCATCGCCTGCCATTCCGCCTCGATCTCGCCGGGCCGCAGGGCTCTGAGCAGCAGCCGGGAGCCGCGGATCCGCACCTCCCCGGAAGGAAACTCGGGGCACGCCCTCATCCTGGCCACCGCGTCCTGACCTCCGGCCGCAGCGTGCCGGGGTACTTCAGCCCGGTGCCGGTGTTGAGGATGACCACCTCGTCGTCTTCGGACAGCCAGCCGGCCTCGCGCAACTGGCGGACCGCGGTAACACAGGCCGCTCCCTCCGGGCAGATCACGCTGCCTTCCAGCCGCGCAACCTCCCGCTGGTCTGCCAGCAGCGCCTCGTCGTCGACCGCGATGGCCGTCCCGCCGGTGGCGTACACGGCGTCGAGTACCAGGAAATCGCCGAGCGGCTTGGCGACCGTAATGCCGAACGCGACCGTGCGGGGCTCCGGCCACGGCTCGCTCTGCCTGGCTCCGCTGGCGAAAGCCGCCACGATCGGCGCGCAGCCACTGGCCTGGACGGCCACAAGTCGCGGCAGCTCCCCGCTGATCCAGCCCAGCTCGGCCAGCTCCCGCAGCGCCTTGTAGATGCCGATGATGCCCACCCCGCCGCCGGTGGGGTACACGATCACGCTGGGCAGCCGCCAGCCGAGCTGCTCCGCGATCTCCACGCCCATGGTCTTCTTGCCCTCGATCCGGTAGGGCTCCTTCAGCGTGGACACATCCTGGTACCCGGCCCGGTCCGGTACCGCCGCGGCAACGATCCTGGCCGCATCCCCGATGACCCCGTCCACCAGGTACACCTCGGCGCCGGCGGCCGAGCACTCCGCGTAGGTGATTTCCGGCGCGCCGGCCGGCATGACGATGAGGCTGCGCATCCCCGCCCGCGCCGCGTAGGCCGCCCAGGCCGCTCCCGCGTTGCCGTTGGTCGCCATGGCCACGCCCCGGACGCCCAGCTCGGCGGCGCGAGATACCCCGACGGCGGCACCCCGCGCCTTGAACGTGCCGGTGGGGATCAGGCTCTCGTCCTTCATCAGCAGGCCGGGTACTCCCAGCGCCTTGCCCAGCGCGCGCATGGGCAGCAACGGCGTCATGCCTTCGCCCAGGCTCACCACCAACCCGGCGGCCGAGACCGGCAGCAGCTCGTGATACCGCCACAGGTCCGGCGGGCGGCCCGCGATCTGGTCCCGGCCGACCTGCGCGGCGACCCGCTCGGTGTCATACCGGGCGAGCAGCGGCGAACCACATGAGCACAGGCCGTGCACCCGCGCGGCGTCGTGTTCCGCGCCGCACCGGGCGCATTCCAGGTGGGACAGGGCGGAGTACGGTGTCGGCACCCGGTCATCCTCGCACCGCCGGTCACCTCCCGGCGCAGCTGGCCTGCCCGGGCATGCCGGCGGCCCCGGCCGTTCAGCGCTCGCGCGCCCGGCCGCGACCATGACCGCGGCCTTCAACCTCTAACCGGTACTAGCCCCCGGCCCGGTCCAGCTCGGTACTTCCGCGGAGTCGGTGAGGCGCAGCTTGCGCCTGGCCCGTTCGTAGAACGTGGTGTGACCCAGGCGGACCACGTGGGCGGCGCCGGGGCGCGGCCGCAGTTCGACCCGGTCGCCGGAGCCGAGCTGTGCGGCGACCTGCCCGTCGACCTCGATGGCGAGCGGTCCGCCGCGGGGCATGATCTCCAGCGTCAGGCTGTCCCGGACCGAGAGCACCAGGCCGCGGTTGTAGGCCGAGTGTGGCGCGGCCGGGGTGACCAGCAGGGCCTCGACCGCCGGGCTGACGATGGGGCCGCCGGCGGAGAAGCTGTAGGCGGTGGAGCCGGTCGGCGTGGCGACCACGACGGCGTCCGCGGCGTAGCTAACGAACGGGTGCCCGGCGGCGCGCACCGCGACGATCGCGGACGGCTGTCCCGGGTAGCGGACGACGGCGACGTCGTTGAACGCGGTGACGACCTGGTCGCCGATGACCGCGTCCACGGCGAGCCGGGGCTCGATCGTGAACTGATGGCCGTCGATGGCCGACAGCGCGCCGGGCAGGTCGGGTACGTCCACCTCGGCCAGGAAGCCCAGCTTGCCGAGGTTCACGCCGAGTACCGGGGCGGTCTGCCGGTCGGCCAGCCGCATGGCGCGCAGCATCGTGCCGTCCCCGCCGAGGCTGACCAGCAGGTCCGACCGCTGGCCTAGTTCCGTCGCGCTGACCGCGATAGCAGCGCAGTTCAGCCGGCGGATCTCCGAATCGATACCGAGGACCTGAGCGCCGTTGCCCGCCGCCCAGCCCAGGATGGCGTCCACGGCTTCGGCCGAATCACGCTGCGGGTGCAACACCACGCCAACGACGTGCATCAGCTACAACTCCCATGCGACATGGGACCAAGCTACCCCGGTAAAGATAGAGCGCCCGGCAGCGGACCTGCTGGGCTCGCGGCGCCCACTACCGGGCCCGCTAATTCAAAATCTCTTGGCGGCTTCGCGGGCGGCGGCGTGGGCAGCCTGCCGGCCTGCCTCGGCGTCGGCGGTAGCGAGATTGGGCCGGAACTGAATCTCGGTGATGTCGGCGATACCGGCCCAGGTCAGCCAGTCGCGGAAGTACGGGGCCTGGAAGTCGGTGCCGAATGCAGCCGGGCGCCCGGTGCCGTAGACGGCGCTGGTGTAGACGACAACGGCCCGCCTGCCGGTGAGCAGCCCGGTGTAGCCGTACTCCGGGTCGAAGCTGAAGACCATGCCGGGCTGGCTGACGACGTCGATGAACTGCTTCAGCACGTAGGGGATGCCGTGGTTCCACATGGGGACGCTGAACAGGTAGTAGTCGGCGGCAGCGAACCGGCCGAAGGTGCGCTCGGCGGCCTGCCACGCGGCGGCCTGGTCACCGGCGGGTGCCCGGCCCGCGAAGACGCTCATCTTCGCGGCCGCGGCGGCCGGCCCGAACTCCGGGAGACTGCCGTCCCACAGGTCGAAGGTGTCGATGGTCACCTCCGGCCGGCTGTCGGCCAGGGCCTCGAGGAAGGTGCGGGCGATGGCGAGCGATTCGGACTCGGCGCCGCGGGGGGAGGCCGAGATGTGCAGCAGGGAAGGCATGGGCAGTCCTCCGGTCAATATAGTTGCGTGCGCTCGCACATAAGCTACATGAATGTGCGGGCGCACGCAAATGGAGTAGCATCCCGGCATGGGTGACGAGAGGACGCGGCTCGCGGCCGGGGCGTGGGCGGCACTGCTGCAGGTGCACGCCGAGCTGGTGCCGAGGCTCGACCGGGCCCTCCAGCAGGCCGCTGGGCTGCCACTGAGCTGGTACGACGTTCTGCTTGAGCTGACCGCGGCGCCCGGACGGCGGCTCACCATGAGTGAGCTGGCACAACGGGTGGTGCTCAGCCGGACCAGGGTCAGCCGGATCGTCGACGAGCTGGCGGCCGCCGGGCTGGTATGCCGCGAGCACAACCCGGACGATGGCCGGTCCGCCTTCGCGGCACTGACCGCGGACGGTCTCGCCCGCTACCGTGCTGCCGCACCGCACTACATCGCCGGCATCGAGCGGGAATTCGCCGGCGGACTCACCGACGGCGAGCTGGCCTCGGTCGGCACGGCGCTGCGCAAGGTCCTGGCCGGGCGGCCGGTGCCACTGAGCCCGCGCGGAACCCGCCGGTGACGGGTCCGGCCGGAGCGACCGTTCCGCGGGGGGAGATGGGTACGGTTGGCGGTGTGCCGCTGGCCTCGCCTCTTGCCGAGCTGATCACCGCCGCGGCGGACGGCCGGTTCCCCGAGGCCGACGGGGGCTGGCGGCGGGTGCCGCCCTGGCGCCCGGGGCTCGAGGCCATCATCGCGTTCACCGGGCACGCGGTCCTTGCCGTGGCCCCGGACGTCCCCGACCAGCGGCTCATCTCGCTAGGCGCCGATGGTTTCGGCGGTGCCCACGACCCGCGGCTGATCACGGCTCTCGCCGGGCCGGACGGCTGGATCGACAGCCTGGACATGCTGATGGCCGGGCGTGGCAGCGGCCGCGCGAGCGAGCCGCCCCGGCTGGTCGGCCGGCCCGACCTTGCCTCGCACCCGCGGGCGGCGTTCGCGGCCAGGCTCCGGGACCAGGTCCGGCCGATGGGTTACGCCGACCGCAGTCGCAGCGCGCTGGCCCTGATCAGCCGCGGCATCGCCGGGCTGACCGAGCTGAGCTTCGAGCTCGAACCGCAGCACCGGGGCCAGGGCGGCGGGTCGGACCTGGTACGCGACGCGCTGACCGCGATCCCGGCCGGCCAGCTTGTCATGGCGGCCGTCGCGCCGGGCAACGCGGCCAGCGTCCGGGCGCTGCTCGCCGCCGGATTCGTGCCGCTGGGCTCGCTCCAGCTGTTCCGCCGCGCAGCCGGCCCTCCGGTGCGCCCTGCTGACGGGTTTCCATGATCACGAGGTGGAGTGGGGGCGTGGCGCCTGCCGTGACTTGCGCCGCTATGAGGGCGGGGGTACGGGGGCCGTGGCGGCCAGTTCCCCGGCGAGCTGGTCCGCGATGGCCGCCCAGCCGCGCTGGTGCTGGTCGGCGAGCCCGGACGGCAGCAGCGTGTGCTCGATCGTCATGAGCGTCTGGCCGTCGTTGTGCGGTTCCAGCAGCACGTTCACCACGCTCTGCAGGCTCGGATCCGGCCAGGTGGAACAGCTCCAGCTGAAGCTCAGCCGGCGCGGCCGGTCCAGCACCAGGTACCTGCCGCTAACCCAGAACTCCGTGCCGCCGTCCTCGATGTCGATCCGGAGCCGCCCGCCGACGCATGGCTCCGCTTCGACGTTGCGGCACCGCGCCGGCCGCGGGCACATCCAGTCGGCAAGCGCGTCCGGGTCGAGCCACTCGTCGTAGACGACGTCGGGCGCGGCCGGCAGGACCCGCCGTACCACCGCCGCTGTCGCCGGTGCGTCAGCCATCGGCGTCCTTCTTCCGTGCGAGCCTGGTGGCCAGCGCGTCGGCCCGTTGTGACCAGAACGCGGTCTGCTCGCTGATCCAGTCCTCGGCGGCGGCGAGGCCCTCCGGGCGGATCGACAGCCAGTGCTCGGCAGTGGACAAGGTCAAGGCCACGATCGCCGAGTTCGTGGACTACGTGGCAAAGAACGAGCCAGGCAGCAAGATGTACACCGCCTGGCAGCAGAAGGATGACCCCACCAAGTTCGTGCACCTCTTCGAGTTCGCCGACGAGGCCGCGCATCAGGCCGACGGCAGCTCCGACGCGGCGCGGCAGTTCGAAGCCGTCTACGGTCCCGAGCTCGTGGGCGGCCCCGTCGTCTTCACCGACTACCTGCTCATCGCCACCAACCACGACCGGTAGGGCGGGCCGGCATCGGTGATTACCGGATTGGCCACCGCGGTCCGCCCCGGAGTCCCGCGGTGGCTACCGCCACGGCCGGGCCGAGCGGTCGGCCCAGTAGGCGCTGGGGGACTCGGCCAGGTCAAGCTCGGGTAGCTCACCGACGGTGAGCGCGGCCAGGTTCGCGCCGAGCTGGGCCGGGGTTACCGCGCCGGAGAGCACGACCGAAGCCCACGGGTTGGCCAGTGCGGCGGCCAGGGCAATCGCGTCCTCGGTCACGTCCCATGCCGCGGCGAGCGCGGTCACCGCCCGCGGCGGCGCGCCCGCCGGGGTCAGCCGCCCGTTGGCAACGGCCTCCTTGACCAGGACCGCCCAGCCGGCCGACGCGGCCTCCGCCGCGGCGGGGCCGGCCGATGGCTCCAGCAGGTTCCACGTCACCTGCGCCGCGGTGAACAGTTGCTGCCCATCCACCGTCAGGTGCAGCGCCCGGCGGATCGTGTCCGCCTGGCGCGGCCCGCTCGCCGTCAGCCCGATGATCACCCTGTCGGCGCGCAGCCGGGCCAGCGCGGTGAGCAGCGGAGTGTCCTGGAACAAGGTGGAATCGGGAGCCAGCGAGTGCACCTGGTACAGGGCCAGCCGGTCACCAAGCGCAGCCCGGCTCGCGGCCAGCTGGGCCGTGAACATCGCCAGCGAATGTTCCTTGACCTCGTGCTGCTCGGCGTGCAGCCGCCAGCCGCCGGTATACCGGTATCCCCATTTCGACCCGGCGATCATGTCCGGATGGTGCCGCCCGGCCAGCCAGCTGCCCAGGAACTCCTCTGCCCGGCCATAGGAGCGGGCCGCATCCGCGTACCTGATCCCCGCCGCGTAGGCCGCGTCCAGCATCGCGAAGGTCCGGCCGCGCAGGCCGGTCAGGCTGCGGTCGGGCAGGTCATGGGCCCGGCCAGCGGTGATATACGCCGGGCGGCCCAGCGCGGCCAGGCCGAGCCCGATTCGCGAGACGGATGGCCCGCCCGGTCCCAGCCTCACGGCCGGCATCCGGACCTGGCTGTGCTGGCCGCCGGTCATCGCTACCGGCCTTATCCGGCCGGATGTTTGGCATCGACGAACGCGTCGAGCCAGTTGCCGAACAGAGTCCGGGCCACGCTGGTCATCATCGGCAGGCTCTGGGCGAGCTCGCCGAGCAGCGCGCCGGCCGATCCGTCCCCGTGGACGGCAGCCAGGCTGCGCGCGTACTCGGGGATCTCGACCCACTGCGCGGCCAGGTCCACCGGCACCTCGACGTGAAACTGGACTCCGTACGCCCGGCCCACCGCGGAAGGCCTGGTGCGGGTACTGGGCCGAGCTGGCCAGGAGAACGGCGCCGGCCGGCAGGTCGAAGGTGTCCGCATGCCATTGCAGGACCGGCACCGGCCCGGTGAGGCCACCGAACACCGGGTCGTGCCGCGCGCCGGCCGTCGGGCTGACCTCGCAGATGCCGACCTCGGGCCGCGGCCCCGGCCAGACGCCGGGCGCCCAGGGCCGAGGCGAGCAGCTGTGCGCCGAGGCACACGCCCCACAGCGGGCAGCCGGCGCAGGCCGCCTCGCGGATGAACGCCAGTTCCGGTCCCAGCCAGGTGAATTTGTCCGTGTCATAGGCGCCCATCGGGCCACCCATCACGATGACCCCGGCGAAGTCGCGCCAGTCAGGCAGGACCCCGCCGTCGGCCAGGAGCACGCGCTCCACGCCGATCCCGCGGTCGATCAGCACATCCTCGTATTCAGCCGGTGGCTCACAATCCACGTGCTGAAGCACCAGCATGGCCCGGTGTGCGAGCTGGCAATGAAATCCTGCCTGGTCGATTGGTCGGGAACGCAGCGCTGAATAGATCTTGGTATGCGCACCGGGGCGGAGACAAGGCCCCGTTGCCCGGTGTTCCCGGGCGGGCTGCCAGCCGGCTGCCGCCGCAGCGGGTTACCCTGGGCTGCTAGGGGTTACCGCTGGTAGCGAGGGAGGCCCCGATGGCTCGCAGGATCGCGTACTCTCTGGCGTTTGCGATCGCCGCTGCGGGCCTGCTGTGGGCTGGATGGCGCGGTGGGCCCGCCAATCCGGCAACCTTGATCAACCGGATCGGCGTCATCGCGACGGTGGTGATACTGGCCGGGCTGCCCTGGGCCATCCGCCGGTTCTTCGGCCCGGCGGCCGCGAGCCGGCTGGCGCGGATCGCCCGGGTCGGCGGTTATGCGGCGGTATTCGCTTTGGTCGCGGTCAAATCCGACGTGGCGCGGTTTGAATACGCCCTGGCCGCGCAGCGGCATGTGCTTGCCGGTATCTGGACCGGCGAGATTGTCTTTCTGCTGGTGCTGGCGGCCTATGCGGCCGGGCTTCTCGCCGCGACGGCGCAGCGGCCGCCTGCCGCCCCGGCGGCCCTGGCGGTCGGCATCAGAGCCGGCGTCGCGGTCGCCCTGGTCATGTACGTGCTGCCACCCATGGGTCACCCACTGCACTCGCCAATCTCTGGCTGACGTGGGTGTACAACGCGGCTCGTGTGCTTGCGCTGCTGCTCGTGCTGGGTATCGCCATCGCGGCCGGGATTGCCGCGGCGCGGCGGACCCCGGTGCGGGGCAGCCGGCTGCCGCCGGCCGACGCCCGGGCCCGGCACGGTGTCGCGGCCGGGCTGTGCGCCGGTGCCGTCGCCGCGCTGCTGGTTTCCGTCCTGGGCGTCAGCACGATCGCGCTGCTGCCCCAGGAGGCGAACCGGCTCACCTGGACCCTCCCATACCGGGACACGGTGCCCAGGAGCCCGGCTTCGCTCTGGCAATACCGGCACGCCCCCCCTGCAGTACCAGTACTCCGCGCCCGACGCCGTGTACGAGTTCGAGGTGGGCGTCAGCGACAGTGCGGCCGGGTATCTCGTCGTGCTCGTCTTCTTCCCGGTCCTTGGCGCGGGGCTCGGCGCCTGGGGCGGCCTGTACGGCGCGGGCCAGCCGCGCCGGCGGCCCGGTGGCGGCGGTGGCGGCGGTTCCGGCGGGCCCGCTCCGGTGCCCCCGCCGCCGGACGACGACGTCTGCCGGGACGACGAGCGCCTGCCCGCGATTCTGCGCGGTGGATACCTGCGCGAACTGCCGGTCACCGAGGGTCTTCCGGCTGCGCCCGAGGACGAGCCCGCGACACCGGTGGGCACCAGCGTTTTGCACGGAGTACTCCCAGCTAGCCGCTAGGTTGTGGGGATGGAAGAGAACCGGGCCCGGCGGGTGGTCGACGCACTGCGTGAGCGCGGCGTCGACGGTCATCTGCTCAAGGCTGGAGTGGATCAGTTCGGGGTGCGCGTCGCACTGCACGATGGGCGCGAAGCTGAGTGGGACACCGACGACACGGCTGGGCTGGAGGCCCAGGTGATGCAGGACGGAGACCTGGTCGGTTACGTGCCGCAGATCGAAGGGTCCGAGGACTTCGACGAGCAGCAGATCGTCGACGCCATCGCCCGGACCGACTACGACCAGCCCATCGCCCATCAAAACCGGGTCGCGCCGCCGCCTGCCGAGGCCCTGCGTCCCGAGGGCGGGCTCTTCCGTCGCTTCATGGACGGGTTCCGGTACCGCTAGCCACCGGCCTTACCGCGCTGGCCCGTACCGGGCCGGCGCGGTCAGTCACCGCCTGAGCGCGGGCTCGGCGACGATCATCTACCTTCCGGGCCCCTATCACCGGTTGCCTGCTCGCCCTAGGCTGGCGCCGCCAGAACGTCCGGCAGAAAGGTATGGATCATGCCAAAACGCCAGGTTCTTGCCCTCGCCGTCGCCGCGCTCGCCCTTGCCGCCTCCGGTAGTGCCGCCTCGGCAAGCGTGTTGTCCCACGCGTCCGGGCCGGGCCCCGCGCGGGCCAGCCACGCTGCCGCCGCCGTTACCCTCCAGCCGGCCGCCGTTCGCCACAGCGATCCGCGCGGCCCGGGCTGCGGCTTTACCAAGCAGGTTCCGTTCGACCGGTACAAGGGCCTGCCCAACTTCACCAAGAAGCGGGCGGCGCGCGCCTACATCGCACTGCTGCACACCACTCAGGGCCTGATCGTGGTCCGGATGCTCACCGCCAAGGCGCCGTGCACCACGTACTCGTTCCGGTTCCTGGCCCAGCGCAACTACTTCACCGGGACGCACTGCCACCGGCTCACCATCCGGGAGATCTTCGTGCTGCAGTGCGGAGACCCCACCGGCACCGGCTCCGGCGGGCCCGGCTACCGGTTCAACGACGAGAACCTGGCCGGGGCCACGTATCCGGCGGGCACCGTGGCCATGGCGAACGCCGGGCCCAACACCAACGGCAGCCAGTTCTTCTTTACCTGGAAGAACACCAAGCTCGCTCCCGACTACACCCCGTTCGGCAGGGTGATCGGCGGCATGGCCGTCCTGCGCAAGATCGCCGCCGCGGGTGACGACAGCCAGAACGGCCCTGGTGACGGCTACCCGCACCGCTATACGGCGTTCAAGCGCGTCCAGGTCGTCTTCAGTAAGTAAGAGCACCCGGCGAGATCTGCGGTTCGACCAAGCGCCCGGTTTGCTGGCACCGAATAGTTGAGTGAGGAGACGGGACCGGCCCGGGGCCGAGAACAAGAGGCGTGATGGTTGAGCTAATCGTCGTCGGCGTTGTGGCCGGGTTCCTGGCGGGCATCTCGCCGTGCATCCTGCCGGTCCTGCCCGTGGTGCTGGTCGCCGGGGCCGAGCCCGTGGAGAACGCGGACCAGGCCCCGGGCGGGCCGTCCCGGAGGTGGGCCAGCCTGGGGCGGCCGCTGGCGGTGATCGCCGGCCTGGTGCTGAGTTTCAGCTTTATCGTCCTTGCCGGGTCGACGGCGCTGTCGCTGCTGCACCTGCCGCAGGACTTTCTGCGCGACGCGGGCATCGTGGTGCTCATCGTGGTCGGGCCTGGGCTATCTCATCCCGTCGCTGGGCACGCTGCTCGAGCGCCCGTTCGCCCGGCTGGGCACCCGGCGGCCGGGCACCGGGGCGGGCGGGTTCGTGCTCGGCCTCGCCCTCGGCGTCCTCTACGTGCCCTGCGCCGGGCCGATCCTGGCGGCCATCACGGTGATCGGGGCGACGCACCGGGTCGGGCTGAACGCGGTGATCCTCACCGCCGCGTTCGCCGCCGGAACCGCGGTGCCCCTGCTCGCGATCGCGGTCGCCGGAAACCAGATCACCGGCCGGGTCGGCGCCATCCGCCGCCATGCGCCCCAGGTGCGCCGCGCCGGCGGGGCCGTGCTCGTTGTCTTCGCCGTGGCCATTGCCTTCAACGTCTTCGCCGGGCTGCAGCGATACGTGCCCGGCTACACCAGCGCGTTCCAGGGCTCGGCCAAGGTCCGCAAGCAGCTCAATGCGCTCACCGGAGCCCCGCACACCTCGCTGACCAGCTGCAACCCAAACGCCACCGGGCTGGTGAACTGCGGCCGCGCGCCGAACTTCACCGGGATCACCGCCTGGCTGAACACCCCCGGCGGCAAGCCGCTGTCGATCGGCGCGCTGCACGGCAAGGTGGTGCTGGTCGACTTCTGGACCTACTCGTGCATCAACTGCCAGCGGACCCTGCCCCACGTCGAGGCCTGGTACTCGCGGTACGCCAAGGACGGCTTCGTCGTCGTGGGCGTGCACACCCCGGAGTTCGCGTTCGAGCACGTCGTCTCCAACGTGCGGGCGCAAGCCGCGTCGCTCGGGGTGCACTACCCGGTTGCCATCGACGACAACTACGCGACCTGGAACGCCTACAGCAACGAGTACTGGCCCGCGGACTACCTGGTCGATGCCAGCGGCAACGTCCGCCATGTCCACTTCGGCGAGGGCGACTACGCCGGCGCCGAGCAGCTGATCCGGACGCTGCTTCACGCCGCCCGGCCCGGCGTGTCCCTGCCGCCCCCGACGAACGTCCCGGACCGGACCCCAACCGGCGTGCTCAGCCCGGAAACCTACGTCGGCTACGAGCGGCTCCAGTACCTCGTCCCCGCCAACCACGTGGTCAGGAACGCGCCCGCCAGCTACCACTTCCCCGCGTCACTTCCGCTCGGCGGGCTGGGCCTGTCGGGAACCTGGACCGAGCACGCCGAGGAAGCAACCGCCGGCGCCGGGGCCGAGCTGGAGCTGGGCTTCCACGCCCAGGTACGTGTACCTGGTGCTGGGCGGTCATGGGACGCTCGGCGTCACGGTCAACGGCCGCCACACCCAGACCCTTGATATCGGGACCGTGCCCCGGCTGTACACCCTGTACCGGGCCGGCTCGGCGGCGAACGGGACGCTCCTGCTGCACGCCTCGCCGGGAGTCCAGGCCTACGACTTCACCTTCGGCTAGCCCATGAAGGCGGCGGCCCATGAAGGCGGCGGCCCCGTGAAGGCGGCTGGCCCGTGAAGGCGGTGGCCCGGTGAGGGCGGCTAGCCCGTGAAGGCGGCTTGCACGGCCGACCGGCCCACCTTGGTCCGCGCCAGGTATCCGTAGGTTCCCTGGTCCCGCAGTTCCGTGGCCGCCTCCACCAGCGCACCCAGCGCCGCGTAGGCGAACGCCCCGCCGACCGAGATCCGGCTCACCCCGGCCTCGGCCAGCTCGGCGACGGACGGCCCGTTGCCCAGGGCAAGAACGTTCACCGGGCGGTCCACGCTGCGGACCACCTCGCGGATATCCGAAAGGCTGGTCAGCCCCGGGTGCGTACAGGACGTCGGCGCCCGCTTCCTGGTAGGCCTGCAGGCGCGCGATCGTGTCCGCCAGATCCGGCGGCCGTAGAGGTAGTTCTCGGCGCGCGCGGTGAGCACCAGCCGGCCGGGGCCGTCGGTGGCGGCCTCGGCCGCCGCGGCCACCCGGTCCACGGCCAGGGCCTGGTCGTAGATCGGGTCGTCGTCGCGGCCGGTGGCGTCCTCGACCGAGCAGCCGGCCAGGCCCGTTGCTGTCGCCAGCCGCATCGTTTCGGCCACGCCCTCCGGGCTGTCGGAGAACGCGTTTTCCAGGTCCGCGGAGACCGGCACGGTCACCGCGGCGGAGATCGCCGCCGCGTGCTCCAGCGCCTCCTCCCGGGTGACCGAGCCGTCCAGCCTGCCCAGCGTCGCCGCGAAACCGCTGCTCGTGGTCGCGAGCGCGGAAAAGCCAAGCCACTCGAGCAGCCTGGCAGTGCCCGCGTCCCACGGATTGGGGATCAGCAGTGGCCCGGGGCCGTGGTGCAGTTCGAGAAAACGCTCCGCCTTGTCCGCCTGGCTCGTCATGGCGTCAATCTAGCCCGTACCGGATCTTGCGGGCCGCCGGCTCGGTCACCGGAGACCGTTCGCCCGGGCGCCGGGCGGCGGCGCCGTCTCCCGGGCGCGGCGATCTGCCGTACCCGTGAGACCGAGTAGTATATCGAGTATAATACTCAACGTTGCAGGCCGTGCGGATGCTGGCGACGCGACGATGGGAGTGTCATGAACGAGCCGTTCCGGCGGCTGCGCTGGAGCCGCGCAGGCCACAGCGGCCGGGCCCAGGTGCTGCTCGCGGCGTCCGCCGTGGCCGCGATGGGCGTGATCACAGTTACCGCCGTGCTGCCGTCACCGGCCCGGCCGTCGCAGGCGGTAACCCTGGCCGTCCGGCTGAAGAATGGCACCTGGCCGCCGGGCGGCACGCTGCCGGAGGGCACGCGGCCGGAGGGCACGCGGCCGGAGGGCACGCGGCCGGGCGCCGCCCAGGTGCGGGGCGGCGGCCGGTACTTCGCCGAGATCAGGCGGACGGAGCATCTGGCCTGGACCGCCACCGCCTCCCACGCGCAGCATGACCCGCTCTACCGGCGCTTTACCGAAGCCCAGATCAACGCCGATCCGCGGCTCCGGGTCACCGCGCTGCGCGGCTGACCGGGACGGGTTACGCCAGCCGCGCGAACCGGCGCAGCGAGGTGTCCATGCCGCGCTGGGCCAGCGGGCGGACCAGCCGCCAGCCCAGCCGTCCGGCGGCCCCGAAAGGCAGGTCCAGCCGCTCGGTCCAGCGGAACTCGCACCCAGTCCCGACGCGGCGTCACCTCGAAGACTCCGTCGCCGCGGACGATCCGCCCGGTGTGCCGCATCACGCACCGGCGCGGCGGGTCCCAGTCGGTGATGACCATGGTGTCGGTGAAGCCGAACGGCCCGGCACCGGTCCGGGCGGTGACCGTGGCGCCGGGGCCGTGACCGCCTTGCACGTGCGTGCCGAGCATCCACCGGCGCTGCCCGGGCCAGTCGACCACGGCCTGCCAGACCTGCTCGGGGGCCGCTGGCACGTCGATCCGCGAGCTGATCTCCACCCGCGTGATCACAGCCCGAGCCTAGCGCCGGGCGCGGTGAGTTTTCGAAGCGGCGCGGATCTGTACCAGTGAGCAGAGGGCAGCGCCGCCCCGAGCATCCACCTAAGGAGCTTGCCATGACTGATCAGCAACTGTCCGGAACGACCGCGCTCGTCACCGGGGCCAGCCGGGGCTTCGGCCGCGGTATCGCCGTCGCACTGTCCCAGGCCGGGGCGGACGTCGTCGGCGTTGCCCGCGACCACGCCCCGCTGGAGGACCTGCGCACCCAGCTCGGCGACACCTTCACGCCGGTTGCCGCCGACGCCGCCGACCCGGTCGTGGCGGGCAGGCTCATCGACGCCTACCAGCCGCGCATCCTGGTGCTGAACGCGGGGGCGGCGCCGCTGTCCCGGCCGCTGCAGCGGCACACCTGGCAGACGTTCAGCAGCAACTGGCAGGTCGACGTGCAGCACGCGTTCAACTGGACCCGCGAGGCGCTGCTGCGCCCGCTCGATCCGGGCAGCGTGGTGATCGCGATGTCCAGCGGGGCCGCCGTGCAACGGCTCGCCGCTCTCCGGCGGCTACGCCGGCGCCAAGGCCACCATCAGGTTCCTCACCGGCTACGCCGCGGCCGAGTCGCAGCGTGAAGGGCTCGGCATCAGGTTCATCGCGGTGCTCCCGCAGCTGACACCGGCAACCGACCTCGGCGCGGCCGCGGTCGCCGCCTACGCCGCCAGGGAAGGCATGGACGTCGACGCCTTCCTGCCAGACCCGCGGCCCGGCGCTGACCCCGGAGCGGGCCGGCGAGGAAATCGTCAGCCTCGCGGTGGACACCGGCCACGACAAGGGTGCCTACATGCTCAGCGCCGGCGGCCTCGCGCCGCTGTGACCGGCGCTTCCCGCCCGGGTTAGAACGTGATGGGCGTGTTCACCCACAGCATCGCCAGCCGGCCCTTGCCGGAGTTCTGCCACCGGTGGGCGAGCGTGCTCGGGAAGGTGAGGCAGTCACCGGCCCGGACGGTGTGCTGCTCGACCTCGTTGAGCCAGAACTCCACCTCGCCCTCCAGGACGTAGACGATCTCCTCGCCGTCGTGGTGGTAGGAGCCCTGGGAGCCGCCGCCCGGCTCGACCAGGTAGATGTGCGGCTCGAGCAGCTGGGCCCCGACCGACAGGGACTCGATCCGGATCCGGCGGTCGCCGGTGTCCAGGACCGGGCGCTCGGCCGCCTTGACCAGCCGCCGCGGCGGCCGTTGCCGGTCGCCGAAAAGGTCGGAGACCTGAATCTGCAGCGCGACCGCCAGCCGCTGCAGACCGGCCAGCGACGGGTTCCTTGTGCCGCACTCGATGGCCGACAGGTGCGACACCGACATGCCGGCCAGCTCGGAGGCCTCCTTGAGGCTCAGCCTGCGGCGGTGCCGGGCCGCGCGCAACATCTCACCGAGGGGCGGCTCGCGCTCGGCGCCCGCTCCAGGCTGCTCCGGCGCGCCCGATGGCCCCGCGGCGGCGCGGTCGTCCGCCTGGCGCATGCTCCGGATCGCCGCGACGTTGAACCCCCGGGCCCGCAGGGAGGCGATCTCCTGCAGATCCTTGACGTCGCCCGGGGTGAACCACCGGTACCGGCCGGTGCGGGACGGCTTGATCAGCCCGGAGGACTCCCACGCCCGCAGCGTCGAAGCACTCACGCCGGCAAGCTGAGCCGCCTCCGATACCCGTAGCCGGGCCGTCATGATGACTACTCGCCCTCCATCGCCGGATCGCTGTCACGAGGCCCCGGAAGACCAATCGCGACAACTTCCTTTGCGTTCGCTATCCCCTCCGCCGCCACCACAGAAGATATCCCCTAGGGTCTAGCTAGCCGCGGAAGGATGGGTTAATGGGGTCAGCGCTGTGGAATCCGTTCGCGAACATGGCCAGCCTGGACGGCAACGCCGTCACGATGGTCCGGGGCGAAGGCTCGTGGGTCTTCGACGACCATGGCCGCGCCTACCTCGACGCGATCGCGAGCCTGTGGTACTGCAACGTCGGGCACGGCCGGGCGGAGCTTGCCGATGCGGCGGCCGCGCAGATGCGCCAGCTTGCCGGGTTCCAGGCATTCGAGTCCTTCTCCAGCCCGCCGGCCGAGGCGCTGGCCCGCCGGGTGGCGGCCCTCGCCCCGATGCCCGGTGCGAAGGTCTTCCTCACCCCGGGCGGCGGGTCTGACGCGGTCGACACGGCGGCCAAGCTCGCCCGCAGCTACTGGCGCGCCATGGGCCAGGACTCCAAGCAGGTCACGATCGCCCGGCAGCACGCCTATCACGGCATGAACGCCTACGGCACATCGCTGGGCGGCATTCCGGCCAACACCGCACCGTTCGTTCCGCTAGTAAGCCTTGTTGAACACGTGGCCTGGGACGACGCCGCAGCGCTGGAAAAGGCGATCGTGAACCTGGGGGCCGCGAATGTGGCCGCGTTCTTCTGCGAGCCGGTGATCGGGGCCGGGGGCGTGTATCCGCCGCCGGAGGGATACCTGGCGAGCGTGCGGGAGATCTGCCGCAGGCACGACGTGCTGTTCGTCGCTGACGAAGTGATCACCGGGTTCGGCCGGACCGGCGCCTGGCTGGCCAGCGAGCGGTTCGCGCTGGACCCGGACCTGATCACCACGGCCAAGGGCCTGAGCTCGGGGTACGCGCCGATCGGCGCGGTGATCGTGAGCGCGCGGGTGGCCGAGCCGTTCTGGCGGCCCGGATCGCAGGAGATGTTCCGGCACGGCTACACCTACTCCGCACACCCCGCCTCGTGCGCGGTGGCGCTGGCGAACCTGGGCCTGATCGAGCGCGAGCAGCTCGTCGCCAGGGTGGCCGGACTCGAGCCGGTGCTGGCCGCCGCCCTCGCGCCGCTGGCCGGGCACGAGAGGGTGGGGGAGGTGCGGGCCGGGCACCGGGCTGCTCGCCGCCGTCGAGATCGCCGAGGACGTCCGCGCCGCCGACCCGGGGATCGGGCACGCGCCTGTGGCCGCGATCCGGGAGCGGGGCGTGATCACCCGCCTGCTCCGCGGCGTTGCCCTGCAGGTCTCCCCGCCGTTCGTGATCACCGAGGACGAGATCGGCCAGATAGCCGACGTCTTCACCGGGGCCTTCGACGCGGTCACCGGCTGACGCGGCGTCACCTGCCAGCGCGCAGCGCGCGGCTCTGGAAAGATCCCGCCTGCGTAGTAGGCTGCTGGTCCCACTTCGCGAGGAGTCAAGTCATGTCTTCGGCCTGGCCGGCGCTTTCGTACGAGGAATGGCGGGCGACCTGCGACACCCTGCACGCGCATACCCAGGTGCTGGGCAAGCTGGCGGCGAAGCTTGCCCCGCCCGAGCCGCAACTGCAGCACGCGGCGCTGCGGCTGACGGCACGGGGATGGGAGACGGCGCCGCTGCCCGCGCCCGATGGCTCCGGGTCGCTGGTCGTGCTGCTTGACCTGCATGCGCACCAGGCGGCAGTGGAACACAGCGACGGGCGGGCCGAACGGGTCGCGCTGACCCCGAACCGGGCGGTGGGGGAGGTGACCCGCGAGGTGCTCGCGGCGGTGCGCCGGATAGGCGGCCCGGTGGAGATCGACCCGGCGCCGCAGGAGGTTCCGTGGAGCGTGCCGCTGGACGCGGACGACGAGCACGCGCACTACGACCCCGCCCAGGTCGGCACCTACTTCGCCGCCGCGACCCAGGCCGCGCTGGTGCTGGCGGAGTACCGGGCGCCCTTCCGCGGCCGTTCGACACCGGTCAACGCCTGGTGGGGGTCGTTCGACCTGGCGGTGAGCCTGTTCTCCGGGCTGCCGGCCGATCCGCCTTCGAACGACTTCATCATGCGCAACTCGATGGACGCGCAAGATGTCGCCGTCGGCTGGTGGCCCGGCGACACCCGCTACGGCAAGGCGGCGTTCTACGCCTATGCGCACCCGGCGCCGGGGGACTGGTCCGGCGTGACCGGTCTCCCGCCGGGCGCGCACTGGGACGCGGCCCAGGGCTTGTTCATCCTGGACTGGGACGACGTCCGGGAGGCGCGCCGATCCGCACGCGGTAGCCGTCGAGTTCGCCCGCTCGGTGTTCCGCCACGCCTGCCTGGTCTGCGAGTGGGATCCGGCGCTCGCCGCGACCGCCGAGGGAACTCCGCCACCGGTCAGGTGACGGCCCTCCGGCCGGGCGTGCCCATGATCGCCCGCGCGACATGCCGATGATCGCCCCAGCGACCGTATGGGTGGTGGCAGGCCCGCCCGGAGCCGGTAAGAGCACGGTCGCGGACATCCTGCTGGCGGCGCTGGTGCCTGCCCCCGCGCTGCTGGACAAGGACACGATGTACGGCTCGTTCGTGGCGGCGGTTCTCGCCGCAGCCGGGCGCCCGGCCGGGGAGCGCGAAGGCCCGTGGTACGACGAGCACATCAAGATCCACGAATACGCCGGGATGACCGCCACCGCCCGGGAGATCCGCTCTCACGGCTGCCCGGTGGTCCTGTCCGCTCCGTTCACCCAGCAGATCCACGACGCCCGCCGGTGGCAGTCGTGGGTCGCCGAACTCGGCGGCGAACCCGTGCATCTGGTATGGATCCGGTCCGATGCGGCAACGCTGCGCCACCGCCTTGCCGCGCGAGGGTGGGACCGGGACGCCGGGAAGCTGGCGGACTTCGAGACGTTCGCGGCCAGCATGCGGCTCGATACCGAACCCGCCGCCCCGCATGCCGTTGTCGACAACCGCCTCACCTCGACCGCAACGCTCGAAGCCCAGGTCGCCACCCTGGTGAAGAGCCTCTCCAGCCACCGGCACCGGCCGCCGACTGAGCCATGCCATACCAGGCCGACCAGCCAAGCCCTACCAGGAGGAGTCGCCAGATGCGGGTTGTGCTGGCCAGCGAGCCCGGTACGCCAGGCTGGCCCAACGAGGACTTCGCGGCCGTCGCGCCCGGCGCCGCGGTGCTGCTGGACGGCTGCACCACCTTTCCTCCCGGCACGGAAACCGGATGCGTGCACGGCGTCGCCTGGTACGCCCGCACCCTGGGCGGCGCGCTCCTGAGCACGATCACCGCTGACCCGCCGGTCCCGCTGGCCGACTCGTCTTTCCGCAGCGATCACCGAGGTCCGCAACCAGCATGAGGACACCTGCGACCTCGGCAACCCGGCGACCCCTGCCGCCACCGTGACCGCCGTCCGGGTGACCGCAGGCGGGCATCGATCTGCTCGCGCTTTCGGACTCGGTCATCATGGCCGACTACGCAGGCGACCGCTCTCCGCTTGTCATCACCGACAGCCACAGGGCCGCCAGCGCCAGCACCGGCGCGGCCCGCCGCGCCTATACCGCCACCCTTCCCGGTACCGGGCTGTCGCGGCATTGCCCTGCTCAGCGACGGTGCCACCCGGATCACCGACACCTACGACCTGCTCAGCTGGCCCGCCATGCTCGCGGTCATCCGCGGCGACGGCCCGGCGCAGCTGATCCGCCACGTTCGCGCCGCCGAGGACAGCGACCCAGGCTGCCACCGGTGGCCCCGGTCCAAGGCCCGCGACGACGCCACGATCATCTACTGGTACGAGCCGGTGGCAGGCCCGGTACAGCACGACGGCTAACGCGACTCTTCCTCGTTTCCGCACGCGCAATCGGGACAATCCGGGCGCCGAACCGTGCGGTTGTGAGGATAAGTCGCGATGATCATGGTAAGCGGCCAGGTTCTGGCGTTTTGGGCTGGCGGGTTAGAGCTGGTACGGCTAGAACCGCCATCGCGTCGCGCCGCCTGGGTCGACGGTGCCTACTGCGGTGGCCGTGCGCGGCGTGAGGCGGTACACGTGCCAGGGAGGCGGCCCGGCCGAGGGGGCGCTGTATTCGGCGGTGAGCGCCTGGCCCGTGTCGTCGGCCCGGGCCGGCCAGCCCTCCGCTGCCCAGAGCGCTGCCAGGCGGGCGACGGTAGCCGGGTCGGTGACCAGGGTGGCCTCGCCCGCCACCACGAGATCAAACTCCCGGGCCGCCACGCTGAGTGTGCAGCGCGGGTCACCGGCGAGATTTCTGCCCTTGCGGGTGTTCTTGCCGGTTTCGAACCAGAAACCGTCCTCGGCCCACAGCGCGCCGATGCCGGTGACGTGCGGGCTTCCGTCCGCGTTGATCGTGGCCAGCCAGCAGGTGTGCCGGTCCGGGCCGCCGGTGCCCGGGGCCTGGCTCAGGCCCTCCCGGAGCCGGGCCTCGATCCGGGACCAGTCGAGCAGCGGTGAGCCATACAAATCAGCAAGGTTGGTTGCTTCCATGACTGTTTCGACGTCGTGGCCCCCCTCAGCTCATCGCTATGGCGCTGGCGGTGCCGGGAATGACCAGGTAGATCAGTAGGGGAATGGTCGAGGCCGGGAGACCAGTATGGACGTGCAGGGGTTTGTTGCGGCGGGCTTCGAGCCGGTGCGGGAGTGTTTCGCGGAGATCCTCGGCAGGCAGTCCGGCACCGGCCTCGCCTTCGCCGCATGGTCCGACGGCCGGTGGCTGGCCGACCTGTGGGGTGGCCACGCCGACCTGGGGCGGCAACGGCCGTGGCAGGCGGGCAGCCTGGTGCAGCCCTACTCGGTCAGCAAGCCGTTCGCGGCCATCTGCGCACTGCGCCTCGCCGAGGCCGGGCGGCTTGACCTGGACGCGCCCGTGCAACGGTACTGGCCGCAGTTCCGCGCCCCGGCGACCGTGCGGCACGTGCTGTCGCACCAGGCCGGCGTGGTGCTGCTGGACCAGCCGGTGGCCACCGAGGCGTTCTACGACTGGGACTACCTGTGCGGCCTGCTGGCGGCGCAGGAACCGGCCTGGGAGCCGGGCACCGCGCACGGGGAATCGGCACTGTTCTACGGCCACCTGGTCGGGGAGCTGGTGCGCCGGGTGGACGGGCGCGGGGTCGGCCAGTTCCTGCGCGAGGAGGTCTGCGGGCCGCACGGGCTGGATTTCGCGTTCGGGCTGAGCCCCGCGCAGCAGGCCAGGGCCGTGGACCTGGCCGGCCTCGACGACGGCTTCCGGGCCGCCAACCTGTCCGGGCGGCCCAGCCTGTACCGGCGGGCGACGACCAACCCGCCCGGCGCGCGGGACGGCGATGTGGTCAACAGCGCGAAGTGGCGGGCCGCGGAGATCCCCGCCATCAACGGTCATGGCACCGCCCGCTCGGTGGCGGGCTTCTACCGGGCACTCGCCACGGACAGGCTGCTGAGCCCAGGGATGCTGGCCGAGGCCGTTGCGCCGCAGTGCACCGGCCGGGATCAAGTGTTCGGGGAGGACAATACGTGGGGGCTCGGCTTTGGAATCGACGCTGAAGGGTACGGGATGGGCGGTCTCGGTGGCAGTTACGGCGGTACCAGCACCGCCGGCGGCTACACGGCCGGCTTCCTCACCGGCACCGTCGGCGGCTTTGACCGTGCCGAAGCGCTGGAGAACACGTTGCGCGGCTGCCTCGGCGTCCCGCCCCTGACGGTCACCGGTGCCGGGTGACGGCGTCGCGGTTCGTCGTACAGCTTCATGACGCGACGGCGCTGCATTTCGACCTGCGCATCCAGGTTGGCCAGGTGCTGCGTTCCTGGGCGGTGCCCAAGGGACCCTCGCTCGATCCGGCAGTCCGCCGCCTGGCCGTGCCGGTCGAAGACCACACGCTGTCCGCCGGCGACTTCGAGGGCGTGCACGAGGGACAGTCCAGAGGCAGTGGCGCGGTGATCATCTGGGACGAAGGCCCGGCCGAGATCACCCGCGACGAACCCGGCCACCTGTCCGTCACCTTGTCCGGGCACAAGCTGGCCGGGGGTATCGCGCTCACCCGGACCGGCCCGCGGCGCTGGATTCTTGTCAAGATGCGCGACGAGCACGCCCGGCCGGGCTCCGATATCGTCGCCGAACGTCCGGCGAGCGTGCGCACCGGCAGAACCTGGCAAGACCTCAGGGACGAGCACAACAAGGAGGAATCGTGACGCCGGGCCCGGTCCTTTTTTATGCTTAACGCCCCGGCGGTCCACCCGACAGCGCCGTCACTCGCGCTCGTCGCGGCCGGTCCAGGTGCAGACGCACACCTCGTTGCCCTCGGCATCGGCGAGAACCCAGAACGACGGGGCAAAGGAGTCGTCGGCCAGCCGGCCGCCCGCGGCGACGGCGGCACGCACCCGGGCCTCGGCCTCGTCGTGGGCCACCGTGATGTCGAAGTGCACCCGGTTGCGCTGCGGGCGCGGGGCGTCCATCTGCTGGAACCACATGGCCGGCAGCTGCCCGGCGGGGTCGATGAGGCCGGCCCCCGGGCCGTCGCTGCCCGGCTCGTCCACGTAGGCCAGCGCCGCTTTCCAGAACGGCCGGATGGCCGGGATGTCCAGCGCGTCGATGGCCAGTTCCAGTTCCTGTACCGGCCGGGGCGACCCGGCCGACGTCGCCGGAGCCGGGCGCAGCCCGAACGTGGCCACTGCGCCGGCGATGCGGTGCGCAAGCTCGGTGTCGAGGCTGGTCACGGCCTTCAGCTCCGGTGTCTGCACGAACAGCTCGACGCGATCGGGACGCAAGTCGATGCGCAGGTGGCCGTCGGCGTTCTCACCGCCGGCCGCCACCGCCGCGGCCGCCACCTCGGCGGCCTGGGCCAGTGACCGCACCGGCACGGCCACGGCCAGCGTGTCCAGCAGGTACCGCCAGCCGATGTCCTGCACGGCTGCCGAGGCCGCGGTGCGGGAGAGCGGGGCGCGGGTGTCGGGTTCAGTCACGCGATTAGCATGCCAGCCTTCCCTTTGACATGCCCATCGCGGGTACTACAGCATCAAGGGGTCATCTCCGAGGCCGAGGGGGAGGACCGGTACCCGGAACCTGCGCTGAGCCGACCGGTCCGGGTGCCGCAGCCGGGCGCACTTACTTGTCAGCCGGCCATATGGCACGCCTGGGCACCAAGCCCGAAACCGGATAACGCGGGAGAAACGTGACCAAGCTCATTCCCCGGGAGATACTCTTCGGCAACCCCGAGCGGCTCAGCCCGCGGCTGTCTCCCGCTGGCGACCAGCTCGCCTGGATCGCGCCACACCAGGGCGTGCTGAACGTCTGGGTGGCGCCGATGACCGCGGCGGAGGGGGCCGACCTGGCGGCGGCCCAGGTGGTCACGCAGGACACCGATCGCGGCATCCGGGTCTTCGGCTGGGCGCACGACAACCGGCACCTGCTCTACCTGCAGGACACCGGCGGCGACGAGAACTGGCGGCTGTACGACGTCGACCTGGACACGATGCAGCGGCGCGACCTCACCCCGTTCGACGGGGTGCAGGCCCGGATCGTCGCCGCGGACCGGAAGTTCCCCGACGAGATCCTGGTCGGGCTCAACCGGGATGACCCCAAGCTGCACGACGTCTACCGGCTCGACCTGATCACCGGCGAGCTGACGCTGGAGGTGCCCAACCCGGGCCTGATCGGCTGGGTCGCCGACGCGCAACTGGTGATCCGGGCTGCGGTCAAGCCGCAGACCGGACGGGGGCTACGTCCTGATGGTCAGGGACGGCCCGCAGGCGGACTGGCGGCCGCTGCTCACCATCGACGGCGACGACGCGCCCGGCACCCAGCTGATCGCGTTCAGCGAGGACGGCACCACGCTGCTCGCCACGACGTCCGGCGGGCGCGGACACGGCCCGGCTGGTCCGCATCGGGGTGGCTACCGGCGCGATGGAGGTGCTCGCCGAAGACCCCGAGGCCGACGTCGCGGGCGTCCGCCTGCACCCAGACACCCGGGAACCGCAGATCGTGATACTGGACAAGGACGCGGTCGGAGTACCTTGCCCTCGATCCCGCCGTCGCCGGCGACCTGACGGCGATCCGGGCGCTGCACCCGGGCGACCCGAGGTTCCCCGGCGCCGACGACGCCGATGCCACCTGGCTGGTCGCGTTCACCAACGACACGGGCCCGATGTCCTACTACGCCTACGACCGGGCCACCAAGACCGGCCGCTTCCTGTTCGAGCACAAGCCGGAGCTGTCCCGCTACCAGCTGGCCCCGATGGAGCCGTTCCAGTTCACCGCGCGCGACGGCCTGGTGATCCACGGCTACCTGACGTTCCCGCCGGGAGTGACCGCCGGCAGGGCCTGCCAGCGGTGCTCAACGTGCACGGTGGCCCGCAGGTCCGGGACGAGTGGGGGCTCGATCCCCGGGCCCAGTGGTTCGCCAACCGGGGCTACCTCTGCGTCCAGGTCAACTACCGCGGCTCGACCGGCTACGGGAAGGCGTTCGTCAACGCCGGGGACCGGGAGTGGGGCGGCAAGATGCACGACGACCTGGTCGACGCCGTCGGCTACGTCACCGGGGAAGGCTGGGCCGACCCGGCCCGGGTGGCGATCTTCGGCGGCTCCTACGGTGGCTACGCGGCGCTGGTCGGCGCGGCGTTCACCCCGGAGGTGTTCCGCTGCGCGATAGACCTCTGCGGCCCGTCCAACCTGAAGACGCTGATCGAGACCATCCCGCCGTACTGGGCCCCGGTCGTGGCGCGCTTGCACCGCCGGGTCGGCGACCCGGCCAAGGACGCCGAGTTCATGTGGTCCCGGTCGCCGCTGTCCCGGGTGCGCGACATCCGGATCCCGCTGCTGATCGCCCAGGGCGCCAACGACCCGCGGGTGAAGCAGGACGAGTCGGAGCAGATCGTGGCCGCGCTGCGCGAAGCCGGGATCGAGCACGAATACCTGCTGTTCGCGGACGAAGGTCACGGCCTGGCCAAACCGGAGAACCGGCTGCGGTTCTACGCCGCGGCCGAGCGGTTCCTCGCCCACCACCTGGGTGGCCGGGCCGAACCGTAATTTCTGTGCATAACGGGCCAAGCCGTACGACCCTGACCCGCCGCGCGGGCGTGGTCCCGTGGCGGCCGGCCGCGGGCCGCCGCCTCACAGCAGCGACAGCTCGCCGGTCACCGCGTCGATCCGGTCATCCGCGGCCGGCCCTACCGCGCAGCAGGTCAGCGTCCCCGGCGCTACCTGGGTGCGGCCGGCGTCCTGGATCAGCTCGACGGGCAGACCGGCGGCCGCGGCCCGCTCGGCCACGTCCTGCAACTGCTCCCCGCTGGCCACCTTCAGGACCACCTTGGGCTGGCCGTCCCGCAGCCAGCCGTCGAAGTCGGCCGAGCCGATGTTGCGCAGCGCCGCGGTCACGGCCGCGTGGGCCACCTGGGCGGCGATCTTGCCGCGCCCCATGTCGAGGTCGGTCCGCACGACCATGGCCAGCTTCACCGCCATGGGGACACCGTAGGGGTTACCCCGGCCCGGCAAGAACGTGACGGGCCGCAGCGGCGGTCACGTCCGCGGGCGAGGATGCGCAGGGCGTCAGACGGCCGCGTGGACAGCGGCTGCGGCGCGGCAAAAGATGCGGTTTTGCGACGGAATAGCGTTGATCCTGCTGGTTCGCGGCTATAGCCTCTGGCGGGCGGCCTACCTGACGGCGGGCAGCCCGGCATCGCGGGCGCCCCGGAGCTCAAGGAGCGGACATTGCGCAGCAAGCTATTAATGCGAGCCCTTCCCACGATGACCGCGGCGTTGACGGTGGTGTTCCTGGCGTCGTCCGGGCAGCCCGGCCTGGCCGGGACCACTGGCCACGCGGGTGGCCCGCTGCGGGCCCGGATCACCGGCCAGACGCTCTATGGCACGCTGTCCGGGTCCGCGGCCCCTGCCCCGGTGACCGGCCTGCCGTCGAAGAAGGACCAGATCAAGAAGCTCAAAGCGGCGCTCAAGCGGATGCACAGCGACTACGCGCAGCTGGGCGGGATCAACCCAGGTCCCAACGACGTCTTCGACTACAACGTCGGCGCGCTGTGGGCCAAGGGCATCGATGGAGCGGGGACCACGGTCGCCCTCATCGAGGGCTGGGACCAGCCGCATATCGGCAGCATCATGGCCCAGTACGACAAGGCCCTCGGGCTGCCGAACCCGCAGATCCAGACGATCTTCCCGTCGGGCCCGCTGCCGAAGAAGTGCCCGCACCGCATGGTGATCCTCGGTAGCTACGGATCGTGCGACGCGTGGGCGAATGGTGAGCTGCCCCTGGACGTGCATGGCAGCTCCACCTGATGGCGCCGTACGCGAAGATCGTGATCTCCGCGACGCCAGCGGACAGCCAGGAGCCCGACGACGCGGCCAGCAACGTCGCGCCGCCGGAGATGATGCACGCGCTGGAGTACATCACCGCTCACCACTCGGCCAACGTGATCTCGATCAGCGACGGGACCGGCGAGGTCACCTACCGGCACGGCCCGGTGGAGATCACCTCCCAGGACGCGGGTGAGCTCACCGCGGCGGCCGGGGGCATCCCGGTGCTCGTCGCCACCGGCGACTGTGGCGTGGTGCAGAACCTCGCCATCGCCAACAACCAGTGCGGCAACACCTCATCGGGGCCGGACACGGCGGCCTGGGACGACTCGCCCTGGGTCACTGCGATCGGCGGCAGCGTGCCGAACATCAACAGCAAGGGGCAGAAGGTCGGCCCCGACCCGGTCTGGCACGTGGGTGGCATCTTCGCCGAGGGTGCGGGGTACACCGCGGTGTTCAAGCGCCCCTCGTACCAGAACGGCGTCGCGAACATCACCGGCAGCCCGATGCGGTCGGTTCCGGACATCACCATGGATGCCTCGGACGGGACGTCGCAGGCCGCACCGCTGTTCAACGGCGTTCTCGCCCTGGCCACCCAGGTCAACCACGGCAACGTCGGCCCGATCAACCCGGTGCTGTACAAGGTGCTCGGGCCCAAGGGCGCCAAGGCCGGCATCGAAGACGTGATCAAGGGCAACAACTCGGTGATCGTGAACGGGAAGGTCAAGGTGCCCGGGTTCACCGCCACGAAGGGCTTCGACGTGGCCACCGGATGGGGCACGGTCGACGCGGCCACCTTCGTGCCTGCCCTGGTTGCCGCCACCCGGGCCAGCCACGAGGATGCGGCCGTCCGGGCGCAGGCCAAGGCCCAGCTGACCGGGCTGGAGCACAGCACGCAGCTGTCGGTGACCAACATCCCCAAGGGCGGCACGTCGTACCTGCTGGGGAGCGGCTTCCTGCCGCTGCACCCGGTGACGCTCAGTATCGATGGCAAGACGATCGCGACCCTGACCGCCGACGCCCTCGGCGCCATCACCTACATGATCGATCCGTCCATGCTGGGGCTGAAGGCCGGGAAGCACACGGCCCAGGTCTCCGGCATGGTGCTGACGACGACCTCTGGCTTCACCAGCCACTGATCATCGTCAGCTAGAGCAGACCCTGGCCCGGCCGGCCTCACCCGGCCGGGCCAGAGCTTTGCCAGGGCCGGGCGGCAAGGACGGCCAGGTGGAGCGCGACGACCGTGTCCGCCAGAGCGGGAACGGTGTCGATCTTGCCCTGGCGGACCTCGGCGCGGACCAGTTCGGTGGTCGCGCCGGCCAGCGCGAAGTAGGCCTGATCCGGAACGGCCGGCCAGTCCGGGTGATCGCGGCGGGCGCGCTCGTGCCAGGCCCGGTTCAGCCGGGCGAAGCTGTGCTGCGCGGTCTCGATCCGGCCGACCGCGCGGGACCCGGCAGCGGGCATGTCGATGTAGAAGGCCCGGGTGAACGCGGGCTCGGCCGCCAGGAACTCAAGGAACTCGGTGATGCTGGCCCGCAGCACGTCTTCGGCGCTCGTGCCCGGAGGCTGCCGCCTGGCCACGTCGGCGACCCGGTCGATCATCAGCTGGCCGCCCTGGCGGGTGGCTGCGAGGAAGCAGTCTTCCTTGTCGGTGAAGTGGGCGTAGAAGGCGGCCCGGGACACCCGGGCACCGCGCACGATGTCGGCCACGGTGAGGTCGCCGAACCCCGTCGTGGCCACCGCAGCGATGACCGACCGCAGCAGGCGGTCCCGCTGCGCGGCGCGCACCTCCTCTGCAGGCAGCCCGGTACGGCCGCGGGGAAGGCCTGGCTCACCCTCGTGGGTGCGGGCCAGCAAGCCCTTTTCTCCCAGGCCCTTTTCTATGAGGCCCTCTTGTTCCGTTGCTGACACGCTCCTAAAATAGCGTCACACTAAAGTACGTCATCGTACTTCTGTAGCACGTGTGAGCACGACAACACCGAGCGAAGAAGGCGCGGGATGAGCGCATACCGGGCCGGCATGCCCGCCAGTGCCCTGTTCCCGCCTGGGTCTCCCAGCACGGCTGTCTACGACTACGGTGTCCTGCTTCCCGGGGGTTCGGGGACCCTGCAGTGTCCGTGCGGGCGCACCGACAAAGCGGAGCGCGCCGAGAAAGTGCTGACCGAGCACCTCGACCGCGCGCCAGTTGGTTCCCAGGCCGTGATCTTCGTCAGCGACATGGCGACGGACGGCACGACCGGGCCGGCGCAGCTCTACGCGCTCGCTGAGCGTGGTGAGCACTCGGTCATCTGGCCCACCCACCCCGGAGGATCCCTTGAGCGTGACCACAAGCGGCTTAGCTCCTAGCCGGCAGCGCATCGTAATCATGGGTCTGGCGGCACCGGGTTCTGCGCGGCCCGGCTGCACCATTCGGGGCGGGTAGTGAGCTAGCTCACCACCCGCCCCGCCCCCCAGGCGCGGTTTGGCCCCGACGATCGGGGGCCAAACCATCAGCCGCGCCGGTTGCCCGCAGCGGCCACGCCCGGTCCTGGCTACGCTGACTCGCGCCAGCGGTCCCTCCCCAGCCAGGGTCCGGGCGTAACCGGCCGCCCGGGTAACGATCGTCCCTACCCGGCCAGCACGTCCGGCGGTAACATCAACGCCTTCGGTGAGGCACCGTGCTTAGCTGATGTCAGGAAGGTATGCCGGTGAGGCTTGTCGCCGCATCGTCAGAACTATGTAGGGGCATATGTATTCTCTGCCCAGGTCACCGGCCCTCTCCCGGGCGCGCGAGGCGGCTTTGGTGGCGGGCGGCATGTACACACCCCAGCCGGTATCCTCCAATGTGTGTAGCCGGGGGGTTCCGCGCTGGTCAGTTGCTGGATGGAATCGGGCGTTATTGTTAGCAGGAAACTTCTTACTCACAGGTAGGCGGCCTGACTTGGCGGCGAAAGAGGCTACATAGCGACAGCGGAGTGAGGTACCCGAGATTCCCACCAATGCCCCGCAGGAACCGAATAGTTTTGTCGGCCGCGAGCGCGAGCTCGATGAGTTGCGCCGGCTCGTCGGGGCGACCCGGGCGCTGACGCTGTGCGGCGCGGGGGGCATCGGGAAAACGCGCCTCGCGCTGCGGGTTCTGGCCGGGGTGGCGGACGAGTTTCCTGATGGGGCGTGGTTCGTCGACCTGGGTGACCTGCGCCAGCCCGATCTCGTGGTGTCCCGCATCGCCTCGGTTATCGGGGTCAGCGAGGAGCCGGGCCGTCCGCTGCTCGAGACGCTCGCGGACGCGCTGGCCTCCCGCCAGATGCTGCTGGCGCTGGACAACTGCGAGCACCTGATCGAGTCGTCCGCCCGGGTCTGCCAGCGGCTGCTGGCCAGCGCGCCGGGGCTGCGCCTGATCGCTACCAGCCGTGAGCCGCTGCGGGTGGCGGCAGAGACCGTGTGGCAGGTGCAGCCGCTGTCGGTGGCGCCCGTGGGCGCGTCGGCTCCCGAGGACGTGGACCGCTATGAGGCGATCCGCCTGTTCGCCGAGCGGGCCGCGGCATCGTTGTCCGGGTTCGCGGTCACCCCGGCCAACGTGGCGGTCGTCGCGGCGCTGTGCCGGGCCCTTGATGGCATTCCGCTGGCCATCGAGCTGGCGGCGGCCCGGGTCCGGGCGCTGTCGGTGGAGCAGATCTTCGCCCGCCTGGTGGACCGCTTCAGCCTGCTCACCACCGGCAGCCGGGGTGCCCCGCCGCGGCAGCAGACGCTGCGGGCCGCGATCGACTGGAGCTATGGGCTGCTCACCGGCCCGGAGCAGGTGCTGTTGCGGCGGCTTTCGGTCTTCGCCGGCTGGTCGCTGGAAATGGCCGAACAGGTCTGCTCCGATAACTACATCCAGGCCGCCGACATCCTTGACCTGATCACCGCGCTGGTGGACAAGTCCCTGGTGGTCCGGGAGACCGAGGTGCTCGGCCAGGCGCGGTACCGGCTGCTCGACACCATCCGCGAGTACGCGGCGGTGTGCCTGGTCGAGGCCGGTGAGTCCCCGGTCTTCCGGGGCAGGCTCCGCGACTACACGATGGCCGTGGCGGAGGACAGCCTGGCGGTCGGGATGGCGCTCGCCCCGGCGCCGTGGTCGGCCCGGGTGGACGTGTTCCGCCGCTACGACGTTGAGATGGGGAACGTCTGGCAGGTGCTGACCCACTGCCTGGCCGACACCGACGTGGAGACCGGGCTGCGCATCTGCACCGCCGTCCGCCCGTGCTGGCTGGTCCGGGGCACGTTCGCCGAGGGCACCGAGTGGCTGGACTCCTTCCTGGCCCTCGACGTGCCCGACGTGTCCCCTGAGATCCGGGGAGCCGCCCTGATCGGGCGGGCCCAGCTGGCCCTGTCCAGCGATCGCACCGCGGCCGAGCCAGCCGCCGAGGAGGGCCTTGAGCTGTGCCGGGGCGCCAAGGACGATTTCTGGACGGCGTCCGGGCTGAACCTGCTGGCTGAGATCGCCCTGCACACCGGGCGGATCGACGAGGCCGCGTCGTGTGCCGACGAGGCGCTGTCGGTCGCCCAGGCTGCGGGGGATGGGTGGAACGAGGGGTACGCCCTGGGCGTCCGGGCGGCGATCGCGGGGCTGCAGGGCAGGCTGCGTGAGGCGCAGCAGCTGGCGAAGGCCTCGATCGCCGTCATGCGGCGCATCGATCAGCAGTGGGGCGTTGCCCGGGGGCTGCTGGGCCTGGGTGATCTGGCCCGGGTGCGCCACGATCCCGACGACGCGCACAGCCGGTACCTGGAGGCACTGGCCATCTTGCGGGAGATCGACGCCCGGCCGGAGATCGCCCGCTGCCTGGCCGGCCTGGGCCGGGTGGCCATGGAGCTGGACGACCTGGAGCTGGCCAGGCAGCACCTCACCGAGAGCCTGCGGCTGAGTCATTCCACCGGGTCGCGCATCGGCGTGGCGCGTGGGCTCGAGGCCTTCGCCGGGCTGGCCGTGCGCGAGGACCGGCCGGAGCTGGCGGTGCAGCTGACCGCGGCGGCCACGGCGCTGCGCGACGCGGCCGGCCTGGCCGCGCTGTCCGGCGCGCGGGCGGAGCGGTACCTGGCGTCGGCGCGCCGTCTCGGCGAGCCGGTGGTCGCCCAGCTGTGGTCCCAGGGCCTGGCGCTGAGCGCCGATGCGGCGGTCGCGCTGGCCATGGACGCCCCGCAGCCGGCCGAGACGCTGCCCGGCCCGCTGACCGCGCTCGGGCCCGACGAGGTGCCACCGGCGCTGCCCGGCATACTGACCCCGCGGGAGCGGCAGGTCGTGGCGCTGGTCGCCCGCGGCAGCACGAACAAGGCAATCGCCGAGGAGCTGTTCATCAGCCCGGCCACCGCCGCCCGGCATGTGGCAAACATCATGAACAAGCTGGGCTTCAACACGCGGGCCCAGATCGCCGCCTGGGCCACCGACAGGCAGATTGACCTGGCGAGCCAGGCGCGCCGGCGCAGCGAGCAGGGCGAAGCCGAGGACCCCAAGGCTGGGTCATGCTGATCTGATCGGCCAGTTAGCAGCGGTACTGTGGTGGGCGCTTCGGACAGGAGGGCCACACAGTGACCGGCGCGAGCGCACCACTCGCTGACTTCGCTCCACTCACCAACTTCGGTATGTGGGCGCGCACCAGCCTGCTCGAGATCATCATGCTGGTTCTCGGCGCGGTCCTGCTGACCCGCCTGGCGGAATGGCTGCGCGGCAAGATCACAGCCAGAATCGACGCGCACGCGCACGAAAGCGATGAGCTGGTCCGCTCCGAAGCCGCCAAACACCGTCAGGTGCTCACCCAGGTGATCACGTGGACGACGCTCGCGGTCATCTACATGGTCACCGCCGTGCTGATCGTGGAGCGCCTCGGCGTGCCGCTGGCCGGGCTGATCGCGCCCGCGGCCCTGCTGTCCGCCGCGATCGGTTTCGGCCTGCAGCGCTTCGTCCAGGACATCGGCGCCGGGTTCTTCCTCACCGGAGAGCGCCAGTACGGCTTCGGCGACGTCGTCCGCATCCGGGTCGCCGGCGTGTCGGAGCAGGTCACCGGCACGGTCGAGGATGTCACGCTGCGGGTCACCCGGATCCGCTCGGTCAGCGGCGAGGTCATCACCACGCCGAACGGCCAAATCGTGCAGGTCACCAACATGTCCCGGGACTGGGCCCGGGCGGTGATCGACGTGCCGGTGCCGGCCGGCATCGACGTCAGCCGGGTCACCGAGATACTCAAGCAAGTCGGCGACGAAGCCTACAACGATGACGGCCTGCGCAAGATGATGCTCGACCCGCCGACCGTGATGGGCGTCGAGAAAATCGAGGCAGACACATACTCGGTGCGCATGGTGGCGCGGACGCTGCCCGGCAAGCAGTTCGACGTCGGGCGCGACATCCGGGCCCGGGTCGCCACGGCATTCCTCCGCGCGGGCATCCACGTCTCCGCCGAGCTGGACACCAGCCAGGCCACCGGGACGGCCTCGTGACCAGCAGGATAGGACGGCTGCGTACCTCGACCGTGGTGCTCGCCGTGCTGTTCCTCGGCGTGCTGGCGCTCTACGTGCTGGTGGCCCCGCCCAGCAAGCCGGCGGCAGGGGACTCGGCGGGGACGAGCACATCCTCCTCGCCCAGCCCCACCCCGCACGCCCCGGTGCGGACCCACCACCCGCATGCCACGCCCACGCCGACCAAGCGGCCGGAGGCCACCCGGTCACCGGGCGCGGCGTCGCCCAGTCCCAGCCCAAGCGCCACGCCCACGGTGGGCGCACATGGACCGAGCCCGTCGCCCTCGCCGTCCGCGACCCAGTCTCCAACCCCGCGGGCGACGGGCTAGCGGCCTTACGCCAGGCAGCCGGTTTCGGTCCACCGGCGGAACACGGTCACCTGCTGCTCCGGCCAGGCGCCGTCACACGGCATCGAGCCGTTGGTGAGCCGGTCCAGGATGTCGGTGCCGTGCGCCCGGACATCGTCGGCGGACCACAGGTCGAAGGCGAACAACATCGACTGCCGGTCCCGGTCCCGGAACAGCGGCTTGATATGGCTGGCGAAACTCACCTGCTCATCGGCGCCTGGTAGCGTCACTGGCTCTCCTGGCTGGTCGGCGGCTGTCGCCGGGGGCGGGCTGACCGGCTGGCCTGCGGCGGTCCAGTCCCACCGTAGCGCGGGCTGTTTCCCCGCCGGGGACGCCGGTGAGGTGGCCGCCCGGGACACCCAGTCCAGGTACGAAACGAGGGCGGCCTGGAACTGCGGGTCCGCGGGCAGCTGTGCTTCCCGCGCGGCCACGGTGGCCAGCGTCACCCACCTGGCCCGCTGTTCCTCGGTGAGCTGCTGGCCGTCCGGCGGGGCGGCCCGTAGCGGGCCCGCCGCGGCCGGTTCGCCGTTCGGCGGCTCGTCCGCCGGCGGCCCGCCGAACGCCTCGGCCATGACGAGGGCCGCCCGCCGCGGCTGGTCCGGTGGCATGGCGGCGAACACCGGCGCGAGCAGCGGGTCGGCGGGGATGTGCTTCTCATACAGCAGCCGGGTCATCCGGGTCAGGGCGGGCCGCCCGCCCGCCCACTCGAACAGCGAGGGATCCGCGGACGGTGCCGGATCGGCGAACCCGATGTACCAGTGCATGCCGCTGCAGAACGGCTTGTTCTGTGAGTGACCACACCGGCAGAGCGCGTAATGCTCCCGCGACGCGCCTTCGTTGCGGGCGATCTGGCCGCCGTCGGCGGCGGACAGCGGAATCCCGCCGGTGATCCGGTACGGGCCGTCCTTGGTGACCTCGATGCCAGGCTCGCGTGTGTTGCCCCAGTCCCGCTGCTCAGTGGCCTGGATGCCGTCGATGGCGAACCCGAGCGCGCCGGACGGGCAGTCGCGCACCGCGCGGATGATCTCATCCATCCGGCCGCCACTCGGCGCCACGAACGGCTCCTGGCCGCTGCGGAACACGGTGGGCAGCCGGTCGGTGCAGAAGCCGGAGTGCTGGCAGAGCCCGCGGTTGTCGAAGACCGTGACCTGCTCGCCCGGGTAGGTGTCGCGCCGGTCGGGCACCCGCTTGGGGTCCTTGGCGTCGGTGAACCCGTTCTCGGCGCAGGCCCCGTCGCAGAACGGCTTCCGCGCCGACCCGCCGCAGCGGCACAGAGCCAGCTGGGGTGGCGTCGGCACCCGCTCGCCGAGGTAGCTGGCCAGCTTCGGGACGTTGGTCGCGAGGTAGGGGCCGTTATGCATGATCTTGATCGCGGTGGGCAACTCCCGCTGCAGCTCTTGCAGCGTGGCCAGCCGGTCCGCGGCCCCGGTCTCGCTGGTCAGGTCGCAGGCCAGCGCCTGGAGCCCGGCGGCCGCCTGGCCGAGCTCCGGCGGGCAGGTGCCGGCCTGGCTCAGCGCAGCGAACAGCGTGGTGGCGGAGGTTGCCGCCTGCCAGATCGCCTCGCCCGGGTCGCCCTGGGCCGGACCGGGTGTGTCAGCGGCGGCCGGGACCGCGTCGCCGGGCTTGCCCGGGGCCAGCCGCTGCACGGCCGTGGCCAGCGGGCGCAGGACGCTGGCCAGGAGCTGTGGGGCAAGATCATTTCGCTCCCTGGCGTCGTCCGCGCGCTGGCCCGGTTCCTCGCTGACCGCCGCCCGGAGCGCCGCGTGCGCGGTGCCGAACAGGCTGGCAAGCTCGGCTACCCCGGGCGGGCTGCGCGGCGCGGCGGCGACGGCGCTGGCCAGCTCGCTGGCCTGGGCGAGCATGGCAGCCCGCTGCGCCGGGTCGGGTCGCTGGTGCAGCGCGACGTTGCGCGCCTGTGGGCTGCCGGCGGGCAGGTGTGCCGCCAGGGTCCCGGCGATCTCGGCGAGCGCCGCGCCGACCGGGGCCAGGTCGCCCGCGATGTGGCTGCCGCGGCCCGCCCGGAGCGCCTCGCACAGCCAGGCGGCCTGGTCCACCCGCTCGGTCAGCAGCGTCCAGGCCGCTTCCTGGTGCGGCATCAGGTAATCGCTCTCGTAGAACAGCTCGAAGCTGGGGCCGGCCGTCTGGCCGGGGTACTCCGGCCCGGCCGGGAGCCTGGTGATCAGGTCACCCAGCGGCTTGATGCCGCGGAACATCAGGCCGAGCGTCACGTCCGCCAGCACGGTGAGCTGGGCGTCGCTCTCCCCGGTGTGCGCGAAGTACCGCTCGAAGGTCTGCAGCAGGATCTCGTACACGACGTTGAACAGGTCGGTGACCCTGGCCGTCAGCGGGTCGGTGATCAGCGTGACCTCGACCGGGCGCTCGCACGGGCGCACGTTGGCGGCGACGACCGGCCGTACCGGGTCGAACGCCGGGTTGTCGGCTCTCATCTGCTGGTACTCGTCGAGAATGCTGACGAACCTGCCGAAGTGCGCGTCGCGCCAGTCGCCGCGCGGGCCCTCGCCCTGCTCGAGTATCTCGTCGATCGCGCGGCACGCGCTGGCCAGGTCCGTCACCGCGATCAGCTCCGGCCAGCGGAAATGCGGCTCGGTCGCCTGCGCCCGCGGTGGCCCGGTGAACAGCCAGCGCTCGCCGTACTTGGCCGTCAGGTGGGCGATCCCGTGCTCGATCGACCGGTACAGGTGCCCGACGGTGGCGAAGTCCTGGCCCTGCGGGACGATGTCGCGCTCGTTGACCACGGGGGCGGCCCGGCCGACCGCCTGAAGGCCGTCCGCGTCGCCGATGTCCATGCCCTCGGGGCGCTCCAGGAACATGAAGTGCTGCAGCGCCTCCTCGCCGAACGGCAGCAGCGTGAGCTGGACCCCGGCCGGATAGTGGCTGGCCGGTGCGGGAAAGTTCGGCCGGGCCAGGTGCGGCGCCGCGCCGATCGCGGACAGCAGGTTGTGCACCAGGGCCAGGTGCAGCATCTCCTGGGTGGCCACATGTGAGATCTGCTTGCGCCACCCGGTCACCGCGGCCAGCTCGGCCTCGGTGAGGCCCTCGTCGGCCGACTGTTTCAGCGAGAACGACGCGAACAGGTACTGGCACATGATGCCGTGCTCGAGTTCGGCGGCCTCGCACAGCATGTAGATGAGCGCTTCCCTGTGCTCGATCACGAACGGTGCCTCGGGGCCGGCCAGCCCGCCCCGGGTCGCGATCACCTGTGCCAGCCGGCCACGCCCGGCCCCGGCGTCGTTGCTGCCCGCATTTATCTGGTCAGTCATGGATCCTCCTGGGAATCACATTCGCCGGGCTCGCGAGGTCCGGCCGGTAGCATCGGCCTCGATGAACATCGAGCTGCGGCATCTGCGTTACTTCACCGCCGTCGCGGAAGAGTCGAGCTTCACCGGCGCGGCCCGCCGGATGCATGTCACCCAGCAGGTGCTCAGCGCGCAGGTTCGCCAGCTCGAAGAAATTCTGGGCGTCCAGCTCTTTGAACGGACCGGCAGGGGCGTGGCGCTGACGCCGGCCGGTGCCGCGTTCCTGGAGACCACGCGGGACACGCTGGCCAGCCTGGACCGCGCGGTCGCCGCGGCGCACAACGCGGCGCGCGCGGTGAGCGGCGAGCTGGCCGTGGGCCTGTCGGTCGCCGCTGGCGGTGCGCTGCCGACCGCGCTGCTGGCCGCGTTCGAGCGGGCGGAGCCGGGAGTCGAGGTCAGGCTGCGGACCTTCGAGCTGGACCAGCCAGCGGCCGGGCTGCTCGACCACAGCACCGGTGCCGCCTTCGTCCGGCCCCCGGTCGCCGCGCCAGGCATCAGGATCCGGCAGCTCGCGGAGGAGCCCCGGGTGTTCGTGCTGCCCTCGGACCACCCGCTGGCCGGGCAGCAGAGCCTCAAGATGGCCGATGTGGCCGGGCTGCCCTGGATCGTCGCGGCGCAGGCCACCGACGGCAGCCACCCGTCCCGCTGGCGTGATGAGTGGCTGGTGCAGCCCCGGCCCGGCGGGGACCAGCCGGTCATCGGCGGCGTTGCCCGGACCATCGACGAGTGGCGTGAACTCGTGGTGGCCGGCCGGGGGATCAGCCTGTGTCCCGCCTCCGCCGAGATCTATTACGCCCGGCCCGGCCTGGCGTTCGTCCGCGCCGAGGGGGTGCCGCCCACCGCCCTGTGCCTTGCCTGGCGCGCCGACGACACCGACCCGGTCGTGCACCGCTTCGTCCACGTCGTCACCACGCAGGCTCACGCGGGCACCGCGCAGGCTCACGCGGGCACCGGGACAGCGCCCTGACCACCTGGTCCATCCGGAGGTCAGCACTGGACCATCCTGCGCCGGCGGGTATCCGGGCGCCAACACTTAATCCGCGTATGGCTACAGCCGGGACAGGTAGCACCTGGTCAGCGGCGGTGTGCGCCATCCCGGCCGCCCGGCGGTGCTCAGCGCCACCAGGGGCGCTGCCGCGCCCGCGCGACCTTTTCGGCGGGGGCGGTGATCGCCTCGGCGTTGCCGGCGAGGTGGTACAGGTATTCGCCGACCCAGAGCATGTCCGGCCGGTAGTACGGCGGGGTGTTCTCGGCGCACGCCACGCCCTGGGGGAAGCCAGGGCCGGTGAGGTCAGGGACCGTGAGGGGGCCGGCTGCTGGTGGCCGGGCGGGCCGACCTCGCCCGCGACCCGTTCGTAAAACGCCGCCAGTTCGGCCGTCTCGTGCCGGAACGCGGCCAGCGCCGCGCCGTCGCCGTCCTCGCTACGTTGCGTACTGCCCGTCCGGGCGTGCGGATCCAGGCCGCCGTTCCCGTTGTAGCCGGGCGGGCGGTCCGCGCGGGCCAGCTGGCTGGCTGGCAGGCTGGCCACGGAGTACGCGGTGAGCCGGAGCCGGGTGCTGGCCATGACCAGGCTCCACAGGTCCTCGTTGGCCAGCCGCTTGGTGCCCTGCTCGGTCAGGAAGGCGCGTAGCGCCTCGTCGACCCGGCTGCTGGCGGTCACGGCGGCCACGGCGGAGTCCGGCGGGGCCTGCCGCACGCCAAGCGCCCAGTCAACCGCCTGGGTCAGGTATGCCGCACCGCGCCGGAACGCGTCGGCGAGATCGTCGCCGACCAGCGCGGAGGCCCCGCGCGGCCAGAACAGGACGCCGATCACCACGCTGACCGCAGCAGCCGAGCGCGACGTCCTCGATTCTCAGCAGGCCAACCTTCCAGCCCGCCGGGACAAGCAGGTTGAAGATCACCACGACGACGACGGTGAAGGCGGCCTGGCCGACCAGGAAGGGCATGGTACCGGGCGAGTAGGCTGCGACAAAGACGGCGAACGGCAGGGCTATCCAGAGGGCGGTGGGCCCGGTGCCGATGGCCAGCAGCAGGGCGGCGCCCACGGCGAACCCGGCCACGGTGCCCGCCAGCGCCCGCCAGGCCGTGGACCCGGTGGACGCCGCGGTGGTGCGCAGCACCGACAACGTGCCAAGGATCACCCAGAAGCCGTGCTGCACGCCGGTGGCGTAGGCGACCGCGACCGCGAGAGCCAGCGCGATCGAGCCGCGTGCGCTGTTGCGGAACCACACCGACCGGGTACTGGCCTGCCTGGCCAGGAACCTGGCGATGCCCGCCAGCGCGGGGGCATGGCTCAGCGTCGATCCTTCCTGCACCCCGTACCAGCGGCGCCGTTCCGCGTCGACCAGTTCGGGATCGGCTTTCCGCGCCGCGATCAGCGCGTCCGCCGCGGTGGCCCGGACGGCGACCGCGATCGCCTGCGCGTGCGCGGCCACGGCGGCGCGGGCCCGCAGCTCATCCGGGTCGCCGGCCAGCTCCTGCTGACTGGTCGCGCCGGCCTCGATGGCGGCTTCCAGCTGGGCCAGGTCCGGCTGGGCATCCGCGCCAGAGAGCACGGCGGCGATATCGGCCAGCAGGCCGGCGGAGCTGCGGAGCAGGCCGAGATCGGCTGGCCCGGCCCGGGCCAGGTCCACGTGGCCGTCCATCGTGTCGGTGATCAGCCCGGCGCACCATTCGAGTAGCTCGACGACATTGGCCAGCGCCTGGTCCGGGGCGGCCAGCCCGGTCGGCCGGTAGGGCCCGGCGGTGAACGTCAGCTTCAGCTGGTGCCGGGCGGCAAGCGACGCCTCCCGGTTGGCTGGCGTCGCCGTACCGTCCAGGGCCGCCCTGATGTGTGTGGCGAGGGTCGTCGCGGCGGCGGCCGTGGTCGCCCGCAGCTTGTCTCCCGGGCGAGCGCGGCGAGGTCAGCAGCACTGCCGCCGTTCCGGCGATCGAGGCCAGCCACCACCCGGCCAGCCGGGACGGGATCGTGCTTGGCTCGGCCAGCCCGGCAACCGGCAGCACGTAGAGGAGCAGCGCCGCCGTGACGCCCGAGGCGGCATTGGACCCGGCCACGCCCGCGAAGAAGATCGCGAAGGCCACCGGGATCGTGACCAGCGTGGCCAGCCAGGCGATGCCGCTGACCAGCGTGCCGATGATCAGCGCGGCGCTGCCGACCACGGCCAGGCCCAGGTGCGCGATGGCTTTGTCCCGCCTGGTGCCGCCGAACGACGCCAGGACCAGTGTCGCAAAGCTGCCGAACACGGCGAACAGCGTCATCTGCGGATTGCCGATGACCTCGAAGGTCAGCGCGAACAGGCACGGCAGCACGATCGTCGCGCGGGCCGCCCGTATGAAGGCGGGAACCGACCATACCGGCAGCCAGCCCGGTCGCGCCTGCCCGGATTGCGCCGCCGGCCGCCAGGCACGGGACAACCCAGCCCGGAGCCACCCAGGGCCGGCCGCAGCCTTGGTGGAATCGGTCATCGTGCGGAGTGTACGGAGCAAACCCCCCGCCGGCCAAGCCCGTTGATTGTCAAGACGCGGGCAGGGCTGGGGGCTGGCTTCCTGGGTGCAGGCGGCGGCGCAGGTCGGCGTGGACGTCCTGGCCGAGCCGCCGGGTCTCCCGGCTGTTGAGCAGGGCACCTGCCGCGACGCCGGTGAGCAGGGGCCCAAGGGAAAAGGCGCTTCTGCCCGCGCGGGCGGCCAGCCGCCGCTGCAGCCGCCGGGCCACCGGGGAACCCGCGGCCAGGAGCACCCCACCTGGGGCTATGAAGACACCGCGGCGGTGCGCCCAGGCCGAGGTGTAGGCGTATGCCCGGTCCACGACGTTGCCAGGCGGTGCGATGCCGTACGCCTCGTGTAGCTCCGCGACCAGCTTGATCTCGATCCCCACCAGGGCCAGCGTCTCCGTCAGCACCTCGGCGGGGAAGACCGGCAGCGCCGGCAGCGTCGCCCACACTCCCGACGGCCCCGCCAACCGTCGCCGACGCCCGGGCCGCGCCCACGATCAGCGCGTCGGCGATCTCGTCGGCGGTCAGCCCGGGAAACTGCGCGCGCAACGCCGCCTGGTCCCGCACCCGCAGCCGCGGAGCCATGGCCACGACGTGCGTGACCAGCCAGTCCGTGCCACGGACCGTTCTCCGCCTGGCGGCGCGCCAGCCGCGGCCGCCGGCCCGCGCGCTGGAGCGTGCCGCGGCCGTGAATCTGGTCATCAGCCTGCGCCGCTCCTGCGGCCGCCGCGCCTCGGTGACCTCGGTCGCCAGTTCGGCGGCCTGTGCCACGATGGGGTCGTCCGCGGCCTGCGGCTCGCCCGGGCCCTCTCTCACATCGGTCATAACAGGCCAGTACCCACCGGCGGGGCAATCACCGGGCGGGCGCCGCGAAACATCTGCGTGAAGCGCTCGGCCGCCGCACGGTCGCCGTGCACGGTCAGGCGGCCGTCGCGCTCGGCCTCGGCGACCGGCTCGCGGCCGAACGCGACGGCACGCAGCGTCGCCACGTCGGTGTCGAAGGTGACCGTGGGCTGCTGCGGCCGGCCCGCGGCGATGTCGACCGACCGGCCGGCCACCGTCAGGCCGAACCACTGGCCGTCCACCCGCAGCGCGTAGGTGGCGTCGGCCGCGCCTGCCGGGTCGAAGACCGTCTTGAGCGCGACGAGCAGCGCGCTCACGCTCAGCTCACGGGCCGTGGTCACCGGCTCCTGGCTGCCCCAGCGGCCCAGTTCGAGCAGCACCGGCTCCAGCGCGCGGCCGCGCGCGGTGAGTTCGTAGACCGCGACGCTGGCCGGCGGTTCGAGCATCTCGTGGCGCACCAGGCCGGCGTCTTCGAGGTCGCGCAGCCGCTGCGACAGGACGTTCGGGCTGATGCCGTGCAGGCCGTCGCGCAACTGGCGGAACCGTTTCGGCCCGAAGATCAGTTCGCGCACCACGAGCAGGGCCCAGCGGTCGCCGACGACGTCGAGCGCGCGGGCGATCCCGCACGGATCTCCGTAGCGGCGGGGGGCTGGCATGCCTGTACTGTAGCCGAATCGGTTGCTTTCTAGAAGCTTCTAGTCCTAAATTAGGACTATGACGGGCTGCCGAGCGGTACCCGGCCGGTGAGCGACCCGCTGGAGGTCATCCATGAGCACTTTTGTCCTGATCCCGGGCGCTGGTGGTACCGCCTGGTACTGGCATCGCGTGGCCCCGTTGCTCCGCGAGGCGGGGCACGAGGCGATCCCGGTCGACCTGCCCGGCGACGACCCGGCGGCGGGCCTGCCCGAGTACACCCGCCTGGTCATCGACGCGATCGGTGGCCACGATGACGTGGTGCTCGTCGCGCAGTCGCTCGGCGGGTTCACCGCACCCCTGGTCGCCGCGAAGGTCCCGGTGCGCTCCCTGGTGTTCGTGAACGCGATGATCCCGGCACCCGGTGAGACGCCCGGCGCGTGGTGGGACAACACCGGATGGCTCGAAGCCCGCACGGCCGCGGCCGAGCGAGGCGGCTACGGCACCGAGCTCGACCTGGCCGTCTACTTCCTGCACGACGTGCCGCCGGAGGTCGCGGAGTCGGGGGCGGCGTACCAGCGGCCCGAGGCCGACGTGGTGTTCGGGTCGGTCTGTGACTTCGCCTCCTGGCCGCCGGTCCCGATCCGGGCCGTCGCCGGCGCGGACGACCGGTTCTTCCCCGCAGAGTTCCAGCGCAGGCTGGCGGCCGCCCGGCTCGGCATCGAGGCGGACGTGCTGCCCGGCGGCCACCTGATCGCGCTGGCCCGCCCGGCCGAGCTGGCCGGCTACCTGTTGGGAGCATGACCATGCCGCAACCACGCGTCCTGCTGACCGGCCTTGGGTTCGGCGAGTCCCCGCGCTGGCACGCCGGACGGCTGTGGTTCTGCAACTGGGGCTTCGGCGAAGTCATGACGGTCGGCCTGGACGGCAGCAGCGAGGTCGTGGCCCATATCCCGACCACCATCCCGTTCTCCATCGACTGGCTGCCCGACGGGCGGCTGCTGGCGGTGTCCGGGCCCGAGGCGCTGCTGCTGCGCCAGGAGCCGGACGGGTCGCTGGTGACCCACGCCGACCTGACCAGCCTGGACTCGATGTTCAACGAGATCGTCGTGGACGGCCGCGGCAACGCCTACGTGAACGGCGGGATCATCGCCCTGGTCACCGCCGACGGCTCGGCGCGGCAGGTGGCCGACGGCCTCGAGTTCGGCAACGGGATGGCCGTGACGCCGGACAACGCCACGCTGATCGTCGCCGAGTCCCACGGCAACAGGCTCACCGCCTTCGACATCGCCGCCGACGGCAGCCTGTCCGGGCGACGGGTATGGGCCGGCCTCGGCACCGGGGTCCCCGACGGCATCTGCATCGACGCCGACGGCGCCGTCTGGTACGCGGACGTCCCCAACAGGCGCTGCGTCCGGGTCCGCGAGGGCGGCGAGGTACTGCAGACGATCGACCTCGACCGGGGCGGCTTCGCGTGCATGCTCGGCGGCGCGGATGGGCGGACGCTGTTCGTGGTGGCGGCCGAGTGGCGCGGCATGGAGCAGGCGGCCGCCACGATGAAGGAGCGTACCGGCCAGGTGCTCGCCGCCGAAGCGCCCGCGCCGGGCGGCGGCTGGCCGGCGGCAGCGAGTTAGCCGGTGACAACCGCTCCACACTAGGGGTGCAGGCACCACCTCGGTATTGGCATGCCTGCACTCTCGTACTGCCACGGCCGGGCGGCGACGCTAGTCATGGCCGCGATAAGCGGTCATGATCAACGTTGGTCCGCCCCGATGTGGGGTAGTTGCCCGGCATGACGAGGAGGCTCCGTTAATGCTTGCCGCGCTCCTTCTGGCCGGGATCATCGCGGCTCCGCTTGGTTCGGCCGGGTTGCTCCTGCCCGTGGGGCAGCGCACGCCGCCCGCGGGATCCTGGCCGGCGACCCGCCGCTTCGGCATGGCCGTGCTCGGCACCATCGTGCTCGCTGCGCTGGTCGCGGGGGTGCTCAAGCTGCTCGGCGTGTCGCAGCACAACCTTGTGCTCGGCGTCGTGGGTGTGTTCTGCGCCAGCGTGATCTGGCTTCCGGCGACCCGGCGGTGGAGTGCCCGCGCCCACCTGTGCTGGGCGTCGAGCGTGTTCCTGTTCGTCATCTACCTGGCCTACGCCCTTGACTGGACGTTCGCCAGCGACCTCGGCCCGGCCAGCACCATCGGCGGCGTTCTGCTGTGGCTGTTCGAGGTATTCGCGGCGCTCATGTCCTGCGCCTACCTGTGGGAGATCTGCGATGCGCTGGGAACCGAGCAATGGCGCAGGCGGATCACCCCGCAGACGCCGCTGCCCGCCGCCGACCGCGACCTGCCCATGGTCAGCCTGCACGTCCCGGCCCACAACGAGCCGCCGGACATGGTCAAGGACACGCTCCGGTCGCTGCTGCGCCTGGACTACCCGCGCTACGAGATCGTGGTGATCGACGACAACACCGACGACGAGCAGTTGTGGCGCCCGGTCGAACAATGGTGCGCCCGGCACGGCGTCAAGTTCGCCCACCTGGAGGACTGGCCGGGCTACAAGTCCGGGGCGCTGAACTACGCCCTGCGGCGCCTCACCGACGAACGGGCCGAAGTCATCGGCGTGGTGGACTCCGACTACCAGCTCGAACCGGGATTCCTGCGCCGGTGCGCCCCGCCGTTCGCCGATCCCTGGATCGGGTTCGTCCAGTCGCCGCAGGACTACCGCGGCTGGGAGACCGCCCGGTACTACCGCCGCCTCTACTACTCCTACAAGTACTTCTTCGCCGTCTCCCAGCCCTCGCGCAACGAGCACGACGGGGCGATCTTCGCCGGCACGATGGGCCTGATCCGCCGGGTCGCGCTGGACGAGCTCGGCGGCTGGGACGAGTGGTGCATCACCGAGGACGCGGAGATCTCGCTGCGGCTGCTGCGGGCCGGCTGGCACGGGCTGCACGTGGACCAGACCTGGGGCCGTGGCATCATGCCGCTGACGTTCGAGGCGCTCAAAGGCCAGCGGTACCGGTGGTGCTTCGGCGGGATCCAGATCCTGCGGATGCACTGGCGGTCAATGATGCCCGGGCCGCCAGACCAGGGAGAATCACCTGACCGCCGGGCAGCGCTGGGCGTACCTGGCGGGCGGGATCCAGTGGTACGGCGACCTGCTCGGCCTGATCTTCTTCGTGTTCCTGCTGGCAGGCGCGGCGAACCTGGCCACCGGGGGCGGCGAGCTGTTCCGCAAGCTCACCCCGTTCCTGCTGGCCACGGTGCCGGTCCTGGTGGGCCTCGGCCTGATCCGGGCGGTGGCGCTGCTGCGCCGCGGCACCGGGGCATCCTGGCGGGACGCGCTCGGCGCGTTCTTCATCTGGCAGTCCACCGCCCTGGTGGTGGCGCGCGCCTCGGTGGTCGGCCTGTTCGCCCGCAAGGCGGCCTTCCTGCGCACGCCCAAGACCAGCGAGCGGGCCAAGTGGTGGGAGGCGCTGCGGGCCAACTGGGCCGAGTCGACGCTCGCCATCCTGGGCCTGGTGGGCATCGCGCTGGCGCTGACCAAGATCACCCGCCTGGCCGCGCCGTTGCTCGCGGCCATGCTCGTGTTCCCCACGCTCGGCATGGCGGCCGCACCGTTCAACAGCTGGGCGGCGCAGCGGGCCTCGCTGCCGCAGTGGCTGCGCGAGCGCAGGCGTACCGAGTACCGGCGCGACCGGCGTGCGTTCGCGGCCGGGGCGGCCACCGGCGGCGTGGTCGCCGTGCTCGGGGTGACCGCCGCCGCGCTGGTGCTGTTGCTGACGCGCAGCCCGCACACCGTGCAAACGCCGAACCTGATCGGCCCGGCGACAGGCAACACCCCGGCGGCGCACCACACCCCCGCGGCGCACCACTCGGCCACACCGACGCCCACCCCGACGACTTCGTCTCCCTCGCCGAGCCCCACGCCCACGGTGTCCGCGACGCCGACCACGTCCTCGCCGTCGCCATCGGTGAGCACCAGTCCGCCGGCCTCGCCGAGCACGTCGCCGACTGCGGCGGGCGCCTCCGCTTCACCCTGACCCGGAGCGTGACCGGTCCGCAGGCCGAAGCCACGAAGAGAAGGTTGACCTGTCAGAGTGGGGCAAATGAGAAGCAGCATGACCGTCGTGGCCATTGCCAACCGGCTGCCGGTCCGGCGTGGCGACGACGGCTGGGAGCTTTCCCCGGGCGGCCTGGTCACCGCGCTGCGGCCGGTCATGGCCACGTACAGCGGCGCGTGGGTCGGCTGGGACGGCGGCACCAAGGGCATTCCCGCCGAACTGCCCGACCTCAGCGTGCGGCTGCTGCCGGTCAGCCTGTCCGCGGCCCAGGTCCGGCAGTACTACCACGGGTTCGCCAACGCGACGCTGTGGCCGCTGCTGCACGACGCGATCGAGAGCATCACGGTTCGAGCGGGCCTGGTGGCGGAGCTACCAGGACGTGAACGCCACCTTCGCCACCACCGCGCTGGCCGCCCTGGACGAGCGCCCTGAGCTCGCTCGCCTGGGTTCACGACTACCACCTCATGCTGGTCCCCAAGCTGATCAGGGAGCGCCTGCCCGACCAGCCGATCGGGTTCTTCCTGCACGTGCCCTGGCCGCCGCCGGACATCTTCGCCCGCCTGCCGTGGCGGGCCGAAATCCTGAACGGGCTGCTCGGCGCCGACGTCGTGTCCTTCCACACCGAGCTCTACCGCCGCAACTTCCTCCGCGCGTGCGGCCGCCTGCTGGCCGGCACCGGCGTGCAGATCCACGGGCCAACGATCACGCTGCCCGACCGCCGGGTGGTCCGGACGACGAGCGCGCCCATCTCGATCGACGCCGCCGAGCTCAGCCGCCTCGCCACCGACCCGGCGACCGACAACGACATCGAGGCGCTCCGGGAACAGTTCGCGGACCGGACCCTGCTGCTTGGCGTCGACCGGCTCGACTACACCAAGGGCATCATCGAGCGGCTGCTGGCCGTCGAAATGCTGCTCGAACGGCGCGAGGACCTGCGCAGCGAGATCGCGTTTCTGCAGGTCGCCGCCCCCAGCCGCGACGATGTGCTGGAGTACCGCAACCTGCGCGCCGCGGTGGAACGCCACATCGGCCGGATCAACGGCCGGTTCACCGAGCCGGGTTCCGACGTGCCGGTCCACTACCTGCACCGTGGGCTGCCTCAGCATCAGCTCGCCGCCTACTACGCGGTCGCCGCCACGATGCTGGTCACCCCGCTCATCGACGGGATGAACCTGGTCGCCAAGGAGTACGTCACGGTGCAGCAAGCCCGCCGGGGCAGCGGCGCTCTGGTCCTGTCCGAGTTCACCGGTGCCGCCGCGGAACTTCGCGAGGCCGTCCCGTGCAACCCGTTCGACGTCGAGGGCCTGTCCTACCGCATCGAGCACGCGCTGGCGCTGTCGGCCAGTACCCGGCGCACCGCCGTTGCCACGATGGCCCGCCGCGTCCGCAGCCACGACGTGCACCGCTGGGTGGCCCAGCAGCTCGCCGACATCGCCGCCCGGGGCACCCGGCGGGTGACCGCGGGCCGCGAAGAGTGACTTAGGTCCCTGCCCTGTCCGGCGCGCCGCGTCTAGGCTGAATGACATGGCCGGACGTGCGCAGATCGGTGTGTTCCTGCTGGACGATCACGAGATCGTCCGGAAGGGGGTACGCGACCTGCTGGAGGCCGAGGGCGACATCACGGTGGTGGGGGAGGCGGGCACCGCCGAGTCCGCGCTGGCCCGGATCCCGGCGCTGCGCCCGGACGTGGCGGTGCTGGATGTCCGGCTGCCCGATGGTGACGGGGTGAGTGTGTGCCGGGAGATCCGGTCGAAGATGCCGGAGGTTGCGTGCTTGATGCTGACCTCGTTCGGCGATGATGAGGCGCTGTTCGACGCGATCATGGCCGGCGCGGCCGGTTATGTGCTGAAGCAGATCCGTGGCACCGATCTGGTTGGCGCGGTCCGCACGGTCGCGGCTGGCGGGTCGCTGCTGGATCCGCAGGCGGCCAGCAAGGTGATGGCCAGGATGCGGGACCGCGCCGGCCGCGATGATCCGCTGGCCGGGCTGACCGAGCAGGAGCGGCGCATCCTGGAGCTGATCGGCGAGGGGCTGACCAACCGGCAGATCGGCGAGCGGATGTTTCTGGCGGAGAAGACCGTCAAGAACTACGTGTCGTCGCTGTTTGCCAAGCTCGGGATGGAGCGCCGGACGCAGGCCGCGGCGTATGCCGCCAGGATCTTTGACGAACCAGATGAAGCAGAACGAGGCCGCCCCGGTCACTGAGTGCGCAGGGGGACCCGCCAATCCAGCTCGGTGCCGCCGCCTTCGGCGGTGACCGTGCGCAGCGTGCCGCCGAGTTCGGCCGCGCGCTCGGCGAGGTTGGCCAGGCCGCTGCGGCGGCCGGTCCCGGTCAGGCCTGTGCCGTTGTCGCGGACGGTCAGGGCCAGGCCGGTGCTGGTGGCGTCGACGGTGATGTCGGCCCGGCTGGCCTGCGCGTGCTTGGCCATGTTGGCCAGCGCCTCGCGCAGCGCGGCCAGCAGCTGGGCGGCGATGTGGTCGGGCACCGTCGTGTCGATCGGCCCGGCCATCCGCAGCGCGGGGGTGAAGCCCAGCGGGCCGGTCATCTCCTCTGCCACCGCGAGGATTCTGGCGCGCACGCCGGGCCGCTCGGTCTGGCCGCGCGACTGCAGTGAGAAGATCGCTGAGCGGATGTCGCGGATCGTCTCGTCCAGGGCGTCGACCGCCTGCTCCACCCGGTGGGTGGCCTCGGCGTCGCCGATGAGGGCCGTGGCGCCCTGCAGCGACATCCCGGTCGCGAACAGCCGCTGGATCACCAGATCGTGCAGGTCACGGGCGATGCGGTCGCGGTCTTCGAACAGCGCCAGACGCTGGGAGTCCTTGCGGTGCTCGGCGAGTTCGAGCCCGATGCCCGCCTGCGCCGCGAACGTGATCAGCATCTCCACCGCGGCCGGCGCCAGCGGCAGCGCACCCTGATGGCGGCCGGCGGTCAGCACCCCGCGCACCTCCCCGGCCGGGCCCAGCGGAACCAGGACCGCCGGGCCCCAGCGGCATGTGCTCGCGGGCCGCTGCTGCGACCCGGGGGTCGTTGCTGAAGTCCGCCGACGCTGAGCGGCTTACCGCTGGCCATCACGAGGCCCGACGCCGAGCCTTGGGTCGGCAGGACCAGGCCGCGTGCCTGCGCCGCGCCGTCCCCGCAGGCATGCTCGATCACCAGCTGATCGCCGGTTCCCGGCGGGAAGGGCGAGCACCACCAGGTCCGCGCCGGACATCTCCAGCGCCCGCTGGGCTACCAGCTCGAGCACCTCATCCGGCTCGGCCGCCCGACAGCAGCCGCCCGGTCACCTCGGCGCTGGCCCGCAGCCACTGCTGCTGCCTGCGCGCCTCGGCGTAGAGCCGGGCGTTTTCGATGGCCACCCCGGCGGCGGCGGCCAGCGCCACGACCAGCGACTCGTCTTCGTCGTCGAAGTCGCCGCCGCCCTGCTTCTCGGTCAGGTAGAGATTGCCGTACACCTCGTCGCGGATCCGCACCGGAACGCCGAGGAACGACCGCATCGGCGGATGGCCGTCCGGGAACCCGCTGGACCGGGGGTCCGTGCCGAGGTCGTGCAGGCGCAGCGGGCGGGGATTGGTGATCAGCTCGCCGAGCAGCCCGCGCCCTTCCGGCCAGTGATCGATCGCCGGCGATCTGCGCCTCGTCCAGCCCGACCGGGACGAACTCGGCCAGCCTGCCGCCTTCCCCGATGACGCCGAGCGCGCCGTAGCGGGCGGAGACCAGCCGCACGGCCGCCTCGACGATCTGCCGGAGCACCATCTCCAGTTCGAGCTGGCTGCCGACGGCGACCACGGCCTCGATGCAGCGCGTGGGAGCGGTCCCTGGTGTCGAGTACCGCCTGCAGCCGGGCCTGCAGCTCCGCGAGCAGCTCATCGAGCCGCAGCTGCGGCAGCAACGGGCCGGAATCGTGGTCCTCCATCCCGCTACTCCCGGAAGAAGATCCGCGTCACGCCACGATCGTACGCCGCCGCCTGGCCAGCGAACCGCCCGCGCTGACCTGGACAACGGTTCGTTCGGCATCCAGGACCAAGGTCCCCCCGGACCAGGGATCTGCGGCCCTGCCATGCCGATCAGCCCGGGCGCGAGGCTAGAGACAACTCAACGGACCGAACGGCCGGGCCACCGGGCCTGGCACATGAAGGAGGCGCCCGAGATGCGCAGGAAGACATTTGATGCGCTGGCGACCGTGGCGGGCTTGGTTCTCGCAGTTGTTCTGGCGATCGGCGGCGGGCTGCTGCTGTGGGGGCACTCGGTGGTGAGCAGCGACGTGCACAGCCAGCTGGCCGCGCAGAAGATCGTGTTCCCGGCCGCCAGCAGCCCGGAGATCAAGGCCCTGCCGGCCGCGACGCCACGGCCATGAAGGCCTACTCCGGCCAGCTGATGACCACCGGCGCGCAGGCCGAGACCTACGCTGAGCCACTTCATCGGCGTGCACCTGCGCGAGATCGGTGGCGGCAAGACCTACTCGCAGCTGTCGGCGGCCGCGATGGCGCAGCCGAAGAACACCGCGCTGGCCACCCAGGTGGCGACGATCTTCAAGGGCACCACGCTGCGCGGCATGCTGCTGAACGCCTACGGGTGGTGGCAGATGGGGCAGATCATGCTGATCTCGGCCATCGTGGCCTTCGGCGCCGCGGCCCTGTTCCTGATCCTGTCCGGCCTGGGGTTGTGGCACCTGCGCCGGACCACCCCCGAGGCCGAGGTCTTCCCGAAGGTGGCCACCCCGGCCGGGGTGACCGCCTGACCTGAGCGGCCGCGGGCACCCGCCCCTCGCCCCGGTGAGGGGCGCCCCCGCTGGACCGGCGGCATCCCGGAGCAACCAAACTGGACCGGCGGCATCCCGGAGCAACAAAGGGGTGACGTTCGGCCTTGCTCACGCGGCCCGCCGGTTGGCTGCAAGAAGCAGCTCTCAGTGAGGTCGTGAGCACGATGACGGCGATGTCGTTGCGCAGTGCAGCGCTCTACCGGCGGCTGGCCGCCGACGCCGGCACGCTCGGTCTGGCCGCGGGTCCGGCGGAACCGGGCCCGGTGACCGAGGCCCGGCTCGACGGGCTGCCCGATGCGGCCCAGCGGTACCTGAGGTTCATGGGGACCGTCGGCAGGCCAGCGGACTGGTCGTTCCTGGCCCATGTGACCGGCAAGTTCCGGATGCGGCCACAGCCTGCCCTGGATGCGCTGCGAAGCATGGCAGTACAACAGCGGCCCGAGCGTCGCCCGGCTGTTCCACATGCGGATCGACGCGGCTGGCGTGCTGCCGATGACCGGCCGGGACGCCTACGCCGGCGGCCGCGGGACGCTGCTCGCCAAGCTGGCCGGCCGGGTCACCGTGGCCGACAGCGCGGGGCCGGAGACCGATCTGGGCGAGCTTGTCACCTACCTCAACGACGCGGTGTTCTGGGCGCCGTCGATGCTGCTTGTCCCCGGCGGTCGGGTGGGCACCGGTGGACGACCGGTCGTTCGAGGTCACCCTCGACGACAGCGGTCATCGGGTCACCGCCCGGGTGTTCCTCGACGAGCGCGGGGCGCCGGTCAACTTCAGCACCGAGGACCGCTGGGCTGACCTGCCCGGCGGGCTGGTCCGGATGAGGTGGTCGACTCCGGCCGGCGGGTGGACGGAAGTCAGTGGCCGGTGGCAGGCCAGCCGTGGTGCGGCGATCTGGCACATGCCCGAAGGGCCGTTCTGCTACGCCATCTTCCGCTTTCCCCCGGGTGCCGTCAGCTACAACGTCCCGCCAGCTGAGCTCGGTGCCCCGGAGCGGGCTGGTGCCATGACCAGGACCGAAGGTGAGATCGCCATCGGCCGCCCGCCGGGCGTGACCGGCGGGCAACGCCCGCTGGCCCGCCGGGTCGCGTGGCCGGCCGTGGTCCGCTGCATCGGCAGCACCACCCGCCTGCTCGCCCGGCGCCGCATCCACCTGCCGCGCGGGCACGCCGGCATGCGGTTGCGGTTCGCGGACGGAACGTCGGCCAGGGTATACCGCGAGACCGTGGTCGATACCGCTCCGGCGCGGCGGCCGTGCATCCTTGTGGTCGGGTTCCGGCTGAGGGCCGTTCGCGGCAGCCTGGGGCACGCGATGTTCCGCTGGGAGAGCCTGTTCAATACGCCACTGTTCGCCGGCTTCCCCGGGCTCATCTCCAAGCTGTGGATCGCCCACGATGAGCACGGCGTCTACCGGGGCCTGTACGAGTGGGATGGCCCGGACCGGGCCGAATATTACGCGCGCTGCCTGTGGCGGGTGCTCGAGCTTGTGTGCGTGCCGGGCACGATCCGCTACCAGGTGCTGCCCGGCCGCGGCCGCGGCGAATTGCTCGGCCAGCACGGGTCCCACGGCAGCGGGCAGGCCGATGCGGCCGCATGGTGGCAGGTGACCGGGCGCGTCTGACGGCGCTGATCAGTGGTTCACCCCTTCTCGCGCTTGCCCCGGGAAGCGCGGGCCAGCGCGCCCATGGCCGGGGCCAGCGTGAGCCACAACGCGATCGTTACGACCATCGAGGTGAGGTAACCAAACGGCCTGATGCCGACGTCGCGCGCGAAACCACCGGCGAACAGCATCAGCAGCCAGGCGCTGACAAAGAAGAACGGTCCGGCCGCCAGGAGGCCGAAGTAATACCGCATGGTGCTTCTCCCATCTCGTCGCTAAGCACACTCGGGTCATGCCCGGAGCGCGTCAAGGGTGCGCGGTGCTGAGCTCATCGGGGACGGCCGAGCGGAGGGCTGCGGTGACCGCGATCACCGCTGGGTGGCTGCCTGCCCCGCTCCGGTAGGCGATGTTGGTTCGCCGGTGCAGGGGTACCTGGGTGAGCGCGACGCCGGACGGCAGGTCGGCCAGGCCTAGCTGCGGAACCAGGGCCACGCCCTGGCCCGCGGCGACCAGGGCGAGCGTCGTGGTGAAGTCGTCGATCTGATGCCGGGTGCGCGGCGTGAAGCCCGCTGCCTGGCAGGCGTGGATCGTCATCTGCTGGCACATCGTCCCCGGGGTCGCGGTGATCCACGGCGCGTCGCGGCAGCGGCTGATCGCCGCCGGGTCGGCAGGCCCGGTACCGGCGGCCGCCCGGTACGGCGCGAGCGCCGGGCGTGGTGCGTGCGCCGGGGCCGCGGCGGAGGCCAGGTACATCGCCTCGGTGCACAGGCCCTCGGTGGCCAGGCCGGGCTCGGGGCGGCTGGCCACGAAGTCGTACTCGTGGATCAGCGCCACCTCCAGTTCGCCCGCCCGGATCGCGTCGGCCACCCCGGCCGGGTCGATCTCCGCGACCATCGGCTCCAGGCCGGGGTGCTCCCGGGCCAGGGTGGTCAGCGTGGCCGGGATCATCGTGCGCCCGGCGCTGGGGAAGGTGCCGATGCGCAGCGGGCCGGTCAGCCCCCGGCGAGCGCTGGCGAGTTCGGCGGCGGCCCGCTCCAGTTGTTCGAGCACCGTCTCGGCGTGCCGGACCAGGTTCTGCCCGGCCGGAGTGAGCACGACCCGCCGTCCGCTCCGTTCCAGCAGGGGCAGGCCTGCCTCCCGCTCCAGCGCGCTGAGCTGCTGCGAGACCGCCGAGGGGGTGAAGGCCAGGGCCTGTGCGACGGCGACGATCGTGCCCCGGTGGGCCAGTTCCCGCAGCAGGCGCAGACGGCGGACATCCAGCATCAGTTCAGCTTAAACTTTGCTGCACAAATGCGAACTAGACCTGCATGATCTGGCTGGGTCAGGCTGGGCCCATGACACAGCCAAGCTCTCTGCACGGGGTCCTTGTCCCGTTGATCACGCCGTTCGCCGCCGACGGCCAGGTCGCCGTGGGCGCGCTCGAAACACTGGCCGGTGAGGTGCTGGACGCGGGCGCGACCGGGATCGTCGCGCTCGGCACCACCGGTCGAGGCCGCCACCCTCGACGCCGCCGAGAAGCGGGCGGTGATCGAGGTGTGCGCCGAAGTCTGCGGGCAGCGCGGCGCGGTCCTGGTCGTCGGGGCCGGATCCAGCGACACCCGGGCCAGCGCGGCCGCCCTCGCCGGCCTGGCGCGCTGGCCGCAGGTCACCGGTGCGCTGGTGCCGGTGCCGTACTACACCAGGCCGGGCGAGGCGGGCGTGCTGGCGCACTTTACCCGGCTGGCCGCGGAGAGCCCGGTGCCGCTGATCGTCTACCACATTCCGTACCGCACGGCTCAGCCGCTCAGCGCCGCCGCGCTGCGCGAACTGGGCCGGCTGCCGAACGTCGCCGGGGTCAAGCTCGCCACCGGCGGCCTGGGCCAGGAGGCCGTGGAACTGCTTGGCGACTGCCCGCCCGGTTTCGCCGTCCTGGCCGGTGACGACCTGTATCTGTCACCGTTGCTGGCGCTCGGCGCGGCCGGGGGCATCCTCGCCTCGGCGCACCTGGCCACCCGGCGGTTCGCCCAGCTTGCCGCGGCCTGGGCGCAGGGCGAAGTGACCACGGCCCGGTACTGGGGACATGCGCTGGCCCCGGTCTCGGCCGCGGCCTTCGCGGAGCCCAACCCGGCCGTGATCAAGGGTGCCCTGCACGCACTGGGCCGGATCCCCACTCCCCAGGTGCGGCTGCCCCTGCTGCCCGCCGGGACCGGCTCGGTGGGCACGCTGCTCACCTGCCTGGCCGGCCTGGGCGAGGGCGGCGATCAGGCGGCCGGGCTCGCCGTAGCTGGCCACGGCGGGCAAACGGGCCGGTAGGCGCCGGGCGGGCCGGTTGTCGGCAGGCCAGCTTAGGGTAGCGGTGATGGCCGCAAACTGATCAAGGAATACCGGCCGGGGAGCTGATACGCATGGCGACTGCCCAGGACGTGCGCCGGATCGCGCTGGGGTTGCCCCGTGCTTACGAGGCACTGGTGCGGGACCGGGTCAAGTTCCGCGTCGGCAGGATCGTCTTCCTGGCGATCTCCCCGGACGAGGAGCTGCTGGGCTTCGGCTTTCCCAAGGAGGAGCGGGCGGCGCTGGTGGCCAGCGAACCGGAGAAGTTCCTCATGCCGGCGCGTTCGGACGAACGGTACAACTGGGTGCGGGCCAGGCTCGCCAAGATCGACGAGGCGGAACTGCGCGAGCTCGTCGTCGATGCGTGGCGCATGTGCGTACCCAAGCGGGTCGCCGAGGCCTATCTGCGTGGCGAGGAGTTTCCGGCCCCGTCCGGCGCCTAGGACGTGCCGCAAACCCCGCGGCGCAGCGTGCCCCGCCCGGTCACGCAGCTGCAAACCCGGTCACCCTAGGGCGAAGCCGCGCGCGGCGAGCGGGCCGGCGTAGCGGGTGACCAGCCCGGATACCAGGGCCAGCAGGACTATGACGGTGACCAGCGCCAGGCGGTTGCGCGTGTGCCTGGCCCGTGGCACGGGGTCGAGCAGCCGTTGCACCCGGGCGGCGACCGCGCCGCCGGTTGCCGCGAGCGCGGCGGCCGGGACGGCCGTGCCGGTGCCCATGGCCAGCAGGGCGGTGATCAGCGCGGGCCGGCTGCTGTGCCGGGCCGCGACGTCGTCGGCGCACATCTCGGCCAGCCGTGCCACTTCGGCGGGTGCCCGGATGAACAGCGGAACCCCGGGGAAGGTGGCCGCAAGGCCCCGGGTCAGCGCGATCAGCAGGTGATGGCGCCCGGCCAGGTGCGCCCGCTCGTGCGCGAGCACGGCGGTGAGCTGCCCGGGGTCGAGCACGGCGAGAGCGGCGCTGGTGAGCACGATGGCGGCGGGGCGGCCCGGCACGCAGTACGCGGCCGGCTGCGCCGCGTCGAGCACAACGGCGGCACCGCCGCCGGGCAGCCGCCGCCCGGTGATGCGCGCGGCTTCGGCGTGTGCCCGGGTGCGCTGCTTTTCCCGCTGCAGGCTGAGCCCGTACCGCCAGGCCAGCACGCCCAGGGTCAGTGCGGCGGCGGCCGCGGCCAGCCCCAGCCCCAGCTCGAACACCGCGCTGCGGTAGACCACGGCGGTACAGGCTCCGCCCGCCACCGAACGGCAGACGGCCTCGGCGAGCTGCGGCCAGCCCTCGACGGCCGCGGTGATCAGGTACTGGATCGCCGCCAGGACCGCGGCCAGCACGCTGACCATCGCGGCCAGCCACGCCGCCAGCCCCAGCCGGGCGCTGAAACCGGCCGCGGTCAGCCTGGTCAGCAGCGCTGGCAGGCACCACGCCACCACCAGCCCGTACCCGAACACCAGCAGCGCGGCGCTCATTCGGAACGCCTGCCAGCCAGCCGCCGCACCACCGTGCGCAGCACCTCGGAGTCCGCACCGTCCATCTCGGCGACGAAATGACTCAGCACCATCTCGGTGTCCCCGCCGCCGGCCAGTGCCTCACGCATCAGCCGCGCGCTGTACTCCTCCCGGCTGGCCGTGGCCGTGTAGCGGTACGCCTTGCCTTCCTTGGCCCGGTCCAGCCAGCCCTTCCGGTGCAGGTTGTCCATCGTGCTCATCACGGTCGTGTACGCGATGGGCCGCTCCTGGCGAAGCTCGTCGAACAGGTCCCGCACGGTCACCGGGCCGTCGTGATCCCACACCATGTGCATGATCACCGTCTCCAGGTCACCAAAACCGCGCACGCCACCTCCCTGGTCTGCCCGGCAGTCTACCTTATGCTACTGTCTACGTACGTAGACAGTAGATAAGGATTGATGCCGTGTCGAAGGGCAGCAGGAACCGGTCGAAGGCCGCCGCGAAGATCGCCGAGATCAGAGCCGCGGAGGCGCGCCGCAAGCGCCGTCAGCGCTGGCTGATCGGGGCAGGTGCGGTGGTGGTCGTGGCCGCCGTGGCCGTGGGCATCACGCTGGCGGTCAGCGGCGGCGGCTCACCTGCCGCGGGCGGCGGCGGCACGCCGAAGCTGAAGCTGGCCTCGCTGAGCACGCTGGGCACGCTTCAGTCGGCGCCATCGCCCGGCTCGATGGGGCCCGAGCAGGTCCCGATCCCGAACGCGGCCCCGCTGACCGGCACCGCCACCAAGGCCACCGGGCAGAAGGTGGATGGCATCGGCTGCGACACCAGCGAGCAGGTGCTGTTTCACATCCACGCACACCTGACGATCTTCGTGAACGGCTCGCCGCGGCAGGTCCCGGCCGGGATCGGCATCCCTGAGGCCAAGGCCCAGAACACCCCGCAGGGCCCGTTCATCGGCAGCGGGAAGTGCTTCTACTGGCTGCACACCCACGCCGCCGACGGCATCATCCACACCGAGTCGCCGGTGCAGCGAACGTACACGCTGGGCAACTTCTTCGACGAGTGGGGCCAGCCGCTCGGCCCCGGCCAGGCCGGCCCGGCCAAGGGCCACGTCACCGCGATCTACAACGGCCACCTGTACCAGGGCAACCCGCGCGACATCCCGCTCACCAAGCACGCCCAGATCCAGCTCGAAGTGGGCACCCCACTGGTCGCACCGGAACACATCATCTGGCCCAGCGGCCTGTAGCGGCCGGGGTGCGCAACGAGATCAGCGGACTACCGGGTGGGTCAGCGAACTACCATGACCTGCCGGTCCGCCAGGTGGATGACCTTGTGCGCGGTGCTGCCGAGCACCAGGCCGGCCAGGTCGCCGCGGCCCCGGGAGCCCATCACGATCACGTCGGCGCCGCGCTCCTGCGCCTCGGTCATGATCTCGCGGGCCGCATACCCGAACATGACGTCCCGGACCACGCCGTGTGCCGTGATCCCGGCCTTGGTGAGGGTGTCGACCGAGCTCGTGACGTCCGCCTCGGACTCGCCGGCGGACTCCCGTGAGGTCAGCAGGCCGGTCTTGCCCACCGTCTCGCGCTCCCGCAGATGGATGACCCACACCTCGCCGTTGGACAGGGACGCGAGGCCGCGCGCGGCGTCGAGCACGCGAGGAGTGATCTCGGAGTGATCTACGGCAACCAGAATCTTCTCGTACATCGGCCGTCCCCTCTCGACACCAGGAACTCTAGGCACTTCCACCTCGTGGGTACAGGGCCCAAGGTCCGTATTGCGCGGGGTCCCCGGGATGGTCTTAAGGCCGCCGGCGACGTTGCCACCGGGATCGAGCGGGCATAGCAATGCCATGAGCGAATCAGGGATGGCGTGGGCCGAGGGGGAAGAAGCCATGGCGGCCATGGCCCCCGAAGGCGGGCTGTTCGCCAGGCTTGACCCGGTCAGCCTCGGCGGTTCCCTGCTGACCGTCGGGCGGCGCGCGTGGCAGAACCCGGTCGGGACGGCCAACGCCTGGTGGCGGTTCGGCCTTTCCCTGGCCCGGATCGCGCCCGAGGCTGCCGGACGCTGGTCAGGCCGGGAACCGGCATCGCGGGAAACGAGTGGCGCCGCCGGGCGGGCGCTCGCGGCGGACCGGAGGTTCGCGGATCTGGCCTGGCAGGACAACCCGGCCTTCTTCGCGCTAGGCCTGGCTTATCTGGCGGCCGTCCAGTTCACCGATGACCTGCTGGCCGCCGGCCGCGGCGACGCGGCGACCGATGCGAAGGCGCGGCTCGCCGCCGACCTGATGCTGGCTGGGCTCGCCCCCACCAACTACTTCCTCACGAACCCGGCCGCGCTCAAGCGCGCCTTTGACACCGGCGGGGCGAGCACGCTCGCCGGCGCCCGTAACTTCGCCGGCGACGTGATGAACAACGGCGGCCTGCCCCGGCAGGTCGACACAAGCCCGTTCGAGCTCGGCCGGAACATGGCCGCTACGCCCGGCAAGATCGTGTTCCGGAACGATCTCATGGAGCTGATCCAGTACGAGCCGCAGACCGGCCAGGTCCATGCGGTGCCCATGCTCGCCAGCCCGCCATGGATCAACAAGTACTACATCATGGACCTGGCTCCCGGGCGCAGCTTCCTCGAGTGGGCCGTGACCCATGAGCGGACGGTCTTCGCGATCTCCTACCGCAACCCCGACGCGAGCATGCGCGGCGTCACCCTGGACGACTACCTGATCCACGGGCCGCGCACCGCGCTCGACGTCATCGAGGACATCACCGGCGCGCCCAAGACCGACATCGTCGGCCTGTGTCTCGGCGGTGCGCTCACGGCCATGCTGGCGGCGTATGCGGCCGCGACGGGCGATGACCGGATCGGCTCGATCACGTTGCTCAACACCTTGCTCGACTACAGCGAGCCCGGCGTGCTCGGCACGTTCACCGATGAGCAGACGGTGCGCAGGCTGGAGCGCCAGATGCAGGAACGGGGATACCTCGACGGCCGGCAGATGGCCACCACGTTCGACGTGTTGCGCCCGAACGACCTGATCTTCAACTATGTGGTGTCCAACTGGCTGCTCGGCCAGGCCCCGCCCGCCTTCGACATCCTGGCCTGGAACGCCGACTCCACCCGCATGCCCGCCGCGATGCACGCGTTCTACCTGCGCTCGCTGTACCAGCGCAACGAGCTGGCCCGCGGGGTGATGGAACTGGCCGGGCAGCAACTGTCGCTGTCCGCGGTCAAGAACGACGTCTACGTTGTCGGCGCCATCAACGACCACGTCGTGCCCTGGCAGGCGTCCTACAAGGCGACCGGCCTGCTCGGCGGCGACGTCCGCTATGTGCTCTCCAACGGTGGGCACATCGCCGGGATCGTCAACCCGCCCGGCCCGAAGGCATGGTACGAGCCCCAGCCGCGGCCGAGTCCTCCGCCCTGCCCGGGGCCACCCCCCCCGGCCCCCAGCCGCCATGGCCGGGCAGTGGCGGGAAGCCGCCACCCGGCACAGCGAGTCCTGGTGGCAGGACTGGGCCGAGTGGGCAGGCACGCGGGCTGGCCCGCACACCGAGCCGCCGCCGCTGGGCAGCGAGCGGTACCCGGCCATCGGCGACGCACCCGGTACCTACGTCCACGGCTGACGCGGTCCGCGCTGGGCTCGGCATCCGCCCGGCGACTGCTGCCAATGCCCCGGCCGCACCGCCGACGCTCCCCGCCGCGCCGCCGACCCCCTGGCCGCGCCGCCGACGCCTCCCGGCCGCGCCGCCGACGCCTCCCGGCCGCGCCGCCGACGCCTCCCGGCCGCGCCGCCGACGCCTCCGGTCGCGCCGACGCATCCGGCCGCGCCGCCGACGATCCCGGCCGTACCCGCCAAGCACCCCAGCAGCACTGCCAACGGGGCGGCCGCGCCGCCAATGCCCCCGGCCGCACCGTCATGGTGCTAGATATACCAAGTGCCCGCTTGACATCCAGAGCGAGTTTTGCTTACTATAGTTTGCACAGACATGAGGAGGAGCTATGACCGTCACAACCACTACGCAGGAGCTGCAGGGCGAGATCCTGAAGACCGTTCGCAAGGGCCAGGAGGCCGTCGTCGACGCCATCCAGACCTGGGCCGACGCCGTCCAGTCCGTCAAGCCCTCGCTGCCCGACCTGAACATTCCGTTCACCGACAAGCTGCCGCAGCCGGCGGAGGTCATGGCGAGTGCCTACGACTTCGCCGAGCAGCTGCTCGCGGCGCAGCGGAAGTTCGCCGAGGAGACGCTGGCCGCGATCGCGCCGCTGTACACCAGCGAGCCGGCCCCCAGCACCAAGAAGGCGGGCACCTCGGCCAAGTAAGGCCATGGCAGACATCACCGGGCCCGTACCCTTGCAGGGGTGCCGGGCCCGCGCCGTCTCCGCGCCGTCTCCGCGCACCACGGGATGCCGATGCCCACATATCCTCACTTCCGCACGCCCATACCGGGATAAACCGGGCGCGAGGCCGTGCGCTTCTGAGGATAAGTCAACTTGATCATGGAAGTACCGGCTGTGGGATTGCTTAGTATGTTTAGCGCCTGGGCCGGCGGATGCCGGTGGCAGGCCATGGCTGGCAGTGCGAGGGAACGATGGACACAGATCCCTGGGACACCCAGATGAAGACACTGGGCAGCTTTATCCGGAGCCAGCGCAAGCTCGCGAACCTGTCGCTGCGCCAGCTCGCGGAGCTGACCAGCCTCTCCAATCCTTACCTGAGCCAGATCGAACGTGGCCTGCACCAGCCCTCGGTGCGGGTCCTGCGGCTGCTTGCCGACGCACTCAACCTCTCGGCTGAGAGTCTGCTCGCCCAGGCGGGCCTGTTCGACCCCGGACCGGACCCAGCCGGCCCCGAAGCGGACGGCTCGCCGCAGCTGGTGGAGTCGGTGATCCGGGCGGACTCGCGGCTGGATGACGAGCAGAAAGCCGCCCTCCTGGCGGTGTACCGCAGCATGCTCAGGGATCAGTAAGGCGTTGGCCCGGTAACGGAAGGACCAACGGCCCTGGCTGCTGCGTGAGTCGCACCGTCATGGTGGAACCCTGACTCCAGGGCGTAAGCAGGTGAGGGCCATGACCAAGGCCAATCCCACGACAGCCAGCAGGGCCGCGCAAACGCCGGCGGGGCCGCCGCCGGTGACGCCTATCCCCGCGAAGTGGGTGGCCAGGCTGCTGGCGATCGCAGCCCGGGCGCCATCGGTCCACAACACCCAGCCGTGGCGGTTCAGCGTCACCCCGCACGCGATCGAGCTGTATGCCGACCCCGGGCGGAAGATCCATCAGGACGCCATCGGCAGGCAGATGCTGATCAGCTGCGGTGCGGCGCTGTTCGGGCTGCGGCTGGCGGTGCGCGAACTCGGCCGCGTTCCCGCGGTGACACTGCTGCCCGACCCGGGGCAGCCCGCCCTGCTCGCCCGGGTGGCGCTCGGCCCTGAGGCACCCGCAACCGAGCTGGAGCGGCGGATGCTGACGGCGCTGCCGCACCGGCATACGCACCGTGGCGCCTTCGACCCCGGGCCGCTGCCAGTCGGGCTGCTGCCCAGTCTGCAGCACGACGCCCTGACCGAGGGCGCCGAACTGGCCCTCATCGAGGGACCGGACGGCTACCCGAAACTCGCTGCCCTGGTTGCCGAGGCCGCGCGAAAGCAGGCCACGAACCAGGCGGCCCGCGAGGAGATTCTGCGCTGGAGCCGGACCCCCGGCAGCGCCCACCGCGATGGCGTGCCCGGCCGAGGCGTTCGCTCCGGCCGGTGCCGCTTCGCGAGAGCGGCTGGCGCAACGCGATTTCGACCTTGACCGCCAGATCGGGCTGCTGCCCGCGCCGGGCCCGGACGACCCGCCCCCGGCCGCGACCGCGGTGCTGATCACGGCGGGGGATCTCCGGCTCGACTGGCTGCGGGCCGGGCAGGCGCTGCATCGCGTCCTCGCCCATGCGGCCACGGCGTGGGTCTTCGCCAGCCTGAACACGGAGCCGCTTGTGTTTCCCGTGATCAGGGACCTGATCCGGACCAGGCTGGCACTGCCCGGCGCGCCGCAGATGCTCTTGCAGTTCGGCCTGGCCAGGACCAGCCTGGCCACGCCGCGGCGCGCGGTGGCCGAGCTCCTGAGCCCATCCTGATGCCCGCACTGTCACGCCCGGGACAGACCACACGTCTACTAAGGGGTAACCGTGCGGGCTCATGTGGGTGACCAGCTTGTCATCAGCGTGGAACGGGTTGGCATAGTGGTGGGAGTGCCGGCCGCGGATGGCTCGCCTCCGTACATCGTCAAGTGGCAGAAAGACGGTCACATCGCCATGGTGCTGCCCGATCAGTACTCCCGCATCGTTCCGGCGGGGGAGCCAGTGGCGGCAGGGGAACCAGTGGCGGCAGGGGAACCAGTGGCGGCCGGGGAGCTGGAGGCGGCCGGGGAGCTGGAGGCGGCAGGGGAGTCAGCGGCAGTGGGCGGCACGCCAGAGGCAGTGGGCGGCACGCCGGGGGCGGCCGGATGACCGGGGATGTGGCGCAGGCCAGCCGTCAGGTCATGCCCCGGACGTACGCGCTGCTGACCGACGGCAGCACGGCCGAGGTACGGCCCGCCCGGCCGGAGGACACCGAGGCGGTGCGCGCAATGCACGCGGCGCTGTCGCCGGAAAACCTGTACCTGCGCTTCTTCAGCCTGAGCCCGCACAGTCCGCGGGCCGAGGCGGCGCGGGTCACCAGGGAACCCGGGCCCGGCCACGCGGCGCTGCTCGCCTGGCTCGGGGACCGGCTCGTCGGCGTGGCCAGCTACGAGCAGGTACCGGGGCAGAACACCGCCGAGGTCGCATTCGCCGTACCGGATGACATGCACGGCCGGGGCATCGCCACGCTGCTGCTCGAGCACCTGGTCTCGGTCGCCAGGGAACGAGGACTGCGCGCGTTCAAGGCGTCGGCACTGGCCGAGAACCGGTCCATGCTCGGGGTGTTCGCCGACGCCGGGCTGCCGATGCGGCGGCAGCTGTCCGAAGGCGTGGTGGAACTGACCTTCCCGTTGCCGGCCGGGGACGGCGACCACAGCCTGGACAGCTACCTGGATACCGTGGCCGCCAGAGAGAGCCGGGCCGGTGTGGTCAGCCTGCGGCACCTGCTCCAGCCGGCCTCGGTTGCGGTGGTGGGCGCCAGCCGCCGCCGGGGAACGATCGGCCGGGAGATCCTGCACAACATCGTGACCGGGGGGTTCGCTGGTGCGGTGTACCCGGTCAACCCGCGGGCCGGTTCGCTGGACGGCCTGCGGTGCCTGCCGTCCGTGGCCGGCCTGCCCGGAACATGTGGACCTGGCGGTGATCGCGGTGCCGCCGGCGGCACTGACCGAGGTGGCGGACCAATGCGGGCAGCGGGGCGTCCGGTCCCTCGTGGTCATCACCGCCGCGCTCGGCGCCCAGGGCGCCGACCTGCTGGCCATCTGCCGCAGGTACGGCATGCGCCTGGTGGGACCGAACTGCTTCGGTATCGCGGTGCCCTCGCTCGGCCTGGATGCGACGTTCGGCACCGAGCACCCCAAGCCGGGCGTCGCCGGGCTGGTGGTCCAGTCCGGCGGCATCGGCGTATCGCTGCTCGCGCACCTGTCGCAACTGGGCATCGGGGCGTCGTCGTTCGTGTCGGCCGGTGACAAGTACGACGTGTCAAGCAACGACCTGCTGATGTGGTGGGAGCACGACCAGCGGACCAAGCTCGCCATGCTGTACGTGGAGTCGTTCGGCAGCCCGCGGAAGTTCGCCAGGACCGCGCGCCGGGTCGGACAGCGGATGCCGGTGCTGACCGTGCTGGGCGGCAGGTCCGCCGCTGGCCAGCGCGCTGCCGCTTGGCACACCGCGGCTCCCGCCACGCCGCTGATCACCCAGCGGGCGCTGTTCGCGCAGGCCGGCATCATCGCGGTCCCTGGCCTCGGCGAGCTGGTCGAGGCCGCCGCCCTGCTGGCCAGCCAGCCGCTCCCGGCCGGTGACCGGATCGCGGTCGTGTCGAACGCGGGCGGGGCGAGCGTGCTCGCCGCCGATGCGTGCGACGACAACGGGCTGCAGGTGGCGGTCCTGTCCGCCGCGACGCAGCGCCGGCTGGACGCGCTGCTGCCGTCCGGCGCGGCGGTCGCCGGACCGGTCGACACCACCCCCTCCGCCGGCCAGGACGCGTTCCGCGCCTGCCTGGAGGAGGTGGCCGCCGACGACGGTGTCGATGCCGTCCTCGTGGTCACCGTGCCGACCGCCATCGCCGGCCTGGCCCAGGCCGTGACCACGGCCAGAGTCGGCAAACCGCTGGTGGCCGCGGTCCTTGACCAGCCGCAGGCGGTGCTGCTGAGGCCCGCCGTCTGCGCCGGAACGCCGGGCGCGGACCGGCCCGCGGCCGTTCCCGTCTACGCCTATCCCGAGGGCGCGGCGCGGGCGCTGGGCCACGCGGTCAGGTATCGCGCCTGGCGCGACCGGCGGCGGGGCCAGGTTCCCGAGCTGGCTGGGTTGCGCGCCGCCGATGCCCGGGCGCAGATCGCCGCGTTCCTCGCCGCCAGCCCGGAAGGCGGATGGCTGCCCACGGCCGCGGTCAGCGACCTGCTCGCGTGCTACCGGATCCAGCTGGCGCCGGGCGGGCATAGCCGCCAACGGTGTCGAGGTGCAGGTCGCGGTCGTGCAGGAACCGGTGTTCGGCCCGCTGGTGGTGTTTGGCCTGAGCGGAGTGGCCACCGAGGTGCTCGGGGACCAGGCGGCCAGGCTCACTCCACTCACCGACGCCGACGCGGACGACCTGATCCACGGCGTGCACGCCGCGCCGCTCCTGCTCGGCCACGGGGACGCGCCCGCTGTGGACACCGCCGCGCTGGCCGGGCTGCTACTGCGGGTCTCCCGGCTCGCCGACGAACTCCCCGAGGTCGCCGAGCTCGACCTCAACCCGGTCATCGCCGCGCACGACGGCGTGCGGGCCGTGGCCGCGCGGATCCGGGCCAGTCCTGCGCGGCCGCAGGATCCGTTCCTGCGAAGGCTCCGCTAAATAAAGAGATCAGCGGTACACGGCGCAGAGCCAGACCAGCTAAGAGACGATCCAGAGAAGGAGGTGCCGGGGATGAGGAGGACGGAGCGGGTCGTCCGAAGGCTCGGACTGGACAACAATCCTCTGCGGCGCCGCACCGACAGAATCGCAGCCTGCCTCGTGGCCGGGCTGCTTATCGCGTTCCTGGCCGGCGCGCCGTTGCTGACGATGGCGACGGTTCACTGGGCCGGGCGGGCCGGCACGGCCGAACAGCGGGCACAGCGCACCTGGCACCGGGTCGACGCCGTCCTCCTGCGCAGCGCGCCGGCGCCTGCCGCCTTCGCCAACGGCCTCTACGGCGGCACCTGGGTTCCGGCCAGGTGGACCGCACCGGACCGGCGGCCGCGGACCGGCGAGATCGACGTGACCACCGGCATGGCCAAGGGCCAGACGTTGCCGATCTGGGTCGACCGGGCGGGCTTGCCGACCGGGCCGCCGCTGACCCACCGCGCGGTGGTGGCCCGCAGCATCCTCGCGGCCACCCTGGCTCCGGTCGTGCTGGCGATCGTGCTCGGGTTTCTGGCCGGCGTGGGGCGGTGGGTCCTCGACCGGCGCCGGCTCGCGAGCTGGGATGCGGCATGGGCCCTGGTCGGGCCGCGGTGGACAAAACGCTTCTGGATGAGGGGATAACGATGTCCGTGCACACCAGCGACGCGCCCGACGGGCCCGTCCTCGAGCACCTGGACGAGGCCGAATGCCTGCGGCTGATCTCGTCCGGTGGCATCGGGCGGATCGTCTACATGGGCCGGTACGGCCTGACCGTTCTCCCGGTGAACTACGTGCTGCACGACGGGGCGATCATGTTCCGCACCTCGCAGGACAGCCCGACCGGGGAGGACCTGCGGACCGGGATCGCCCACGCCGAGTACAGCGTGGCGTTCCAGATCGACGAGATCGACCCGGTGCGCCGCGAAGGGTGGAGCGTGCTCATCCACGGCCCCGCGCACCAGATGACCACCGATGACGAGCTCGCGAGCGTCGAGGAGTCGGGGGTCGAGCCCTGGCCAGGCGGCGAGAAGGAACACGCCATCCGGGTCACCCCCAGCCGTATCACCGGCCGCCGGCTCCGCCAGCGCTAGCTGGCGCACCCGCGGTCCCGGCCAGCACCGCGCGGGACTGGCGGGCTATCTCGATGTCCTCCCGCGCGGCGATGACCAGTGTGCGGACCGTCGCGCTTGGCCCGGCGATGTCGCAGTCCGGCTGAGCGGTGAGGTTGCGGCCGGAGTCCAGCCCGACACCAAGAAAGCCAAGCCCCGCCGCGGCTTCGGCGCGGACCTGCGGCTGGTGCTCGCCGATGCCGCCGGTGAAAACCAGGGCGTCGAGCCCGTCCATCGCCGCGGCCATGGCCGCGATCTCCTGGCGCAGCCGGTGCGCGTGCACGTCGACGGCCAGGCGGGCCTGGGGATCACCCCGGTCGGCGGCCAGCCTGACGTCGCGCATGTCCCCGGAACCACCCGGCAGGCCGGCAAGCCCGGCCAGGCCCGCGCGGAACTCCAGCCCATCCGAGACCTCATCCACGCCCAGCCCGCCATGCCGCTGCAGCCAGATCACAAGGCCCGGATCCACGCTCCCGGAACGGGTGGCCATCACCAGCCCATCGAGCGGGGTGAAGCCCATGGTCGTGTCCACGGACACGCCGCCCTTCACCGCGGCGAGCGACGACCCGGCGCCGAGGTGGCAGGTCACCACGCGCAGCCGTTCGGCACCATGGTCGAGCCGGTAGCTGCGCGGCGGGGCCCGCGTCATCCAGCAGTTGTGCGGCGCGGGCCGCGGCGTAGGCGTGCGACAGCCCGTGGAAGCCAAACCGCCGCAGGCCAAAACGGCGCGTCCAGTCGAGCGGCAGCGCGTAGCTGGCCGCGGCCGGGGGCAGCCTCGCGTGGAACGCGGTGTCGAAGCAGGCGACGGCCGGCACTGCGGGCAGCGCGGACCGGGCGGCCTCGATGCCGGCCAGCGCCCTGGGCTGGTGCAGCGGCGCCAGGCCGGTGAGCTCGCCGATCCCGGCCACGACGGCGTCATCGATGATCACAGGCCCGGTGAACCGGCGGCCGCCGTGCACGACGCGGTGCCCAACCACGCCGATACCGGCCAGCCCGCGCTCTGCCAGCCCCGACCCCGCCACCCCGCCCAAGAACCGGTGCAGGGCAGGATCGTCCGGGCAGCCGTCCCAGGGGGAGAGGTCGAGCGCGGTGATGACCGAGTCATCCGGGCCTAGCACGCGCAGCTTGAGGCTGCTCGACCCGGCGTTGACGACCAGCACGCTGGTCATGGCAGGTGCGGAACGGCGATGGCCTTGCCGCCCTGGTTCCGGGCCCTGGAGCGCGGCGCGGCCGCCTTGCCGTGTGGCCAGGCCCAGTTGGCCACCTCGGGCAGGTCCTCGCCGTGCTCCCTGGTCCAGGCCCAGTGCCTGGTCCGGGTGTCGGTCATCTGCTGCCGCAGCCACGCGGCCGTGCGGTTCAGCCCGGGAACCCGGTCGATCACGTCCATCACCAGGTGGAACCGGTCCATGTTGTTCATGACCACCATGTCGAACGGGGTGGTCGTGGTGCCTTCCTCGATGTACCCGCGGACGTGGATGTTCGCGTGCCCGGCCCGCGCGTAGGTAAGCCGGTGGATCAGCGACGGGTACCCGTGATAGGCGAAGATCACCGGCTTGCTGGTGGTGAACAGCGCGTCGAACTCGGCGTCGCTCATCCCGTGCGGGTGCTCGGTGGCCGGCTCCAGCCGCATCAGGTCGACCACGTTGACGACCCGTACCTTCAGGTCGGGCAGGTGGGTGCGCAGGATGTCGGTGGCCGCGAGCACCTCCAGCGTGGGCACGTCGCCAGCGCAGGCGAGCACGACGTCCGGCTCGGCGCCGTCGCCGTCGCTGCTGGCCCACTCCCAGATCCCCGCGCCCCTGGTGCAGTGCAGGATCGCGGCGTCCATGTCGAGCCAGTCCGGGGACGGCTGCTTGCCCGCGACGATCACGTTGACGTAGTCCCTGCTGCGCAGGCAGTGGTCGGCGACCGACAGCAGCGTGTTCGCGTCCGGCGGCAGGTAGACCCGGATCACCTCGGCCTTCTTGTTCACCACGTGATCGATGAAGCCGGGGTCCTGATGCGAGAACCCGTTGTGGTCCTGGCGCCACACATGCGAGGTGAGCAGGTAGTTGAGCGAGGCGACCGGGCGGCGCCACGGCAGGTGGCGGGAGACCTTCAGCCACTTGGCGTGCTGGTTGAACATCGAGTCCACGATGTGGATGAACGCTTCGTAACAGGAGAAGAAGCCGTGCCTGCCGGTCAGCAGGTACCCCTCGAGCCAGCCCTCACAGGTGTGCTCGGACAGGATCTCCATCACCCGCCCATCCGGCGCCAGGTGCTCATCGACCGGCAGAACCTCCTCCTCCCAGGTCTTGCCCGTCACCTCGTACAGGGCGTCCAGCCGGTTCGATGCGGTCTCGTCCGGGCCGAACACCCGGAAGTTGCAGTGCTGGTCCGGACCCCGCCGCCCCGCGCTCTGCTGGTCCGGACCCCGCCGCCCCGCCCCATGCTCGCGGTTGAGCCGCATCACGTCGCGCAGCATCCCGCCGAGTACCCGTGTCGCCTCCGACATGCTCGCCCCGGGCGCGGTGACCGGCACCGCGTAGTCGCGGAAGTCGGGCATCACCAGGTCGCGCAGCAGCACGCCGCCGTTCGCGTGCGGGGACGCGCCGAGCCTGCGGTCGCCGCGCGGCACCAGGCCGAGCAGTTCCTCCTTCGGCCGCCCCTGCTCGTCGAACAGCTCCGCGGGCCGGTAGGAGCGCATCCAGTCCTGAAGCTGCCGCAGGTGCGCCGGGTTGGTCCGCACCTGCGCCAGCGGCACCTGGTGCGCCCGCCAGGTGCCCTCGACGGGCAGGCCGTCCACCTCGACCGGTCCGGTCCAGCCCTTGGGGCTGCGCAGCACGATTAGTGGCCAGCGGGGCCGCTCGCCGCGGGTGCCGCCACCGCCCGGTGCTCCTGGCCTGTTTCTGGATGCCGCGAATGGCCGTGAGGGCCTCGTCCAGCGCCGCCGCCATTTTTTGATGCATAACGGAAGGCTCGTGGCCGGTCACGTACACCGGCTGATAGCCGTACCCCCGCAGCAGCGCGTCGAGTTCACCGGCCGGGATGCGGGCCAGCAGCGCCGGGTTGGCGATCTTGTAGCCGTTGAGGTGGAGGATCGGGAGCACGGCGCCGTCCCTGGCCGGATCGAGGAACCGGCAGCCGTGCCAGCTCGTGGCCAGCGGGCCGGTCTCCGCCTCGCCGTCGCCAACAACGCAGGCCACGACCAGGCCCGGGTTGTCGAACGCCGCGCCGCAGGCGTGGCTGAGCGAGTAGCCTAGCTCGCCGCCCTCGTGGATCGACCCCGGGGTCTCCGGTGCCACGTGGCTGGGCACACCGCCGGGGAACGAGAACTGGCGGAACAGCACGTGCATCCCCGCCGCGTTCTGCGGAACGCTCGGGTAGATGTCGGTGTAGCTACCTTCGAGCCAGGTATTGGCCAGCGCGGCCGGCCCGCCGTGGCCGGGCCCGATGACGATCATCATCTCCGCGTCATGCACGGTGATGATGCGGGACAGGTGTGCCCAGATGAAGTTAAGGCCGGGCGAGGTGCCCCAGTGGCCGAGCAGCCGGGGCTTGATGTGCTCCGGGCGCAGCGGCTCGGTGAGCAGCGGGTTGGCCATCAGGTAGATCTGGCCCACGGATAGATAGTTGGCGGCGCGCCAGTAGCTGTCGAGGGTCTGCAGGTGGTCAGCGGTCAGCGGGCCGGTCTCAGCCGTGGTCATGGTCGCCGCGCACCACGACAACGGGGCAGAACGCACCGGTGACACAGTGCAGGCTTACCGAGCCGAGGAGCATCCCCGTCCACGAGCGGTGCCCGTGGCTGCCGACTACCAGCAGGCCGGCTTCTTTGGAGGCCTCGATCAGTACCTCGGCGGCGGGCCCGTAGCCGAGGCTGGTCTCCACCCCGGCCGGCTGCCCGGGGATCGCCTTGGCGACCGCCTCGTCAAGGTTGGCCCGCTCCTCCTGCTCGGTCTGATCCCGGACGCTCTGCGGTACCTTTTCGATGGGAGGCGCACCGATCACGCCCGGATAGTGCCAGGCCAGCAGCGCCCGCACCTTACCGCCGCTGGCGGAGGCGTAGCGCGCCGCCCAGGCGAGGGCCGCCACCGACGCCTCCGAGCCGTCGACGCCCACCACCACGAGTTCCTGTCCGCTGGTCATCGGCGTTCCGCCTTTCGGTGTTCATGCCGGAATAAGTCGTCGCCAGCTGAGCACCGCGGCCATACTGGCGCGAGAACTTCTTGGCAACATCGAACCCGGCGGGGGCGTCCTGTGTATAGGGCCACTGGTCCTCAATGGTTTGGCGCGGGGCCGGTGGGAGAGGGCTAGGGCATGGCGTATAGGCTGGGAGAACGGTCCACGAATGCCAGTTCCGGCCGCTCGCGGAGTGAGGACCAGGTGGGGGTCGTCCGGCGCATTCCGGTTGCGGGGGCATGGGTCCTTGGCGTTGTTCTCGCGTTCGGTGTCTACCTGCGCGTGGCGGGGACATTCCCGGCCGACTCCGACGCCGCGAGCAACGCCCTGCAGGCCTGGGACATGCTGCACGGCAACGTTTTGCTGCATGGCTGGTCGCTGTCCGATGTTTCCTTCTACACCACCGAACTGCCGCAGTACATGCTGGTCGAACTGGTCCGTGGGCTGAACCAGGGCGATGTGCACGTGGCCGCGGCGATGACGTACACGCTGGTCGTGCTGCTGGCGGCGTTGCTGGCCAAGGGTTCCTCCACCGGGCGCGAGGCCCTGGTGCGGGTCGGCGTCGCGGTCGGGATCATGCTCGTCCCGCAGTTCGCCACCGGGGTCAACGTGCTCATGTCCTCACCCGACCACATCGGCACGACCGTGCCGGTGATGGTGGTGTGGCTGATCCTGGACCGGGGCCCCCGGCGCTGGTACATCCCCGTCATCGCCGGGGCGCTCCTAGCCTGGGCGCAGGTGGCGGACCCATATGTGCTTTATATCGGGACGCTGCCGCTCGCCCTGGTCTGCGCGATCCGCGCCTACCACGCGGTGGCCATCGAGCGGCAGCCACTGGCGGAGCAGTGGTACGACCTGGCCCTCATCGCGGCCGCCGTCCTCGCGGTGATCGCCGCCGCGCTGGCGCTGCATCTGATCCACGCCGCCGGTGGGTTCGCCGTCACGCACTCCCCGAACAAGTTCATCCAGACCGGCAGTTTGCTGCCCCGCAACGTGTCGTTCACCGTAGAGGGCCTGCTGCTGCTGGGTGGCGCCGACTTCGTCGGGCTGCGCCTGACGGCCAGCGCCCTCATCACGCTGCTGCATGTCGTGGGCGTGTTCCTAGCCGCCTGGGGTACGTGGCTGGCGGCCAGGCATTTCCTGCGGGACCGTGATCTGCTCGCCCAGGTGCTCGTCACGGCCATCGGGATCAACCTGGCCGCCTATCTGATCAGCACCAAGCCACACGTGATTACCGGGACCCGCGAGATCGCCGCGGTGCTGCCGTACAGTGCGGTGCTGGCCGCCCGTCTGCTCAGCACCCGGCTGATGTCCGCCAAGCTCGTGCCCATCCTGGCCGTGGTGGGGGTCGGCTACCTGTTCGGCCTGGTACACCAGATCAGCCAGCCGCAGGTACCGGCGCAAAACCAGCGGCTTGAGTCCTGGCTGGTGGCCCACCACCTGCACACCGGCCTGTCCGGGTACTGGGAATCGAACATCGTCACGCTGACCAGCGGCGACCGGGTCCAGGTCCGGATGGTGCAGCCGGTGCGTGGCCGGCTTGCCGCAGCCTCCTACGAGTCGAAGGCGGCCTGGTACGACCCGGCTCGCGCCACCGCGAACTTCGTCGTGCTCTTCCACGGCATTCCGGGTTTTCCCGGCTTCAACAGTGCCAAGGCGGTGACGGCGACGTTCGGCAACCCCGCGCGGACCTACCAGGCCGGCCCCTACAAGGTGCTGGTGTGGAACCGGAACCTGCTCAGCGACCTGCGCTGACCGGGCGTCCTACCCTCCGGGGTGCTCGATGTCCACCGGGGGCAGGTCGCCGATCTGCTGCTTGCTGAGGCTGACCTTGATGCCGTAGTTGGCGTTGGTGACCGCGCTGATCGGGATGGCCACCTCTTTGTGGCCCCATAGGTGCCCCTCCTTGAGGAGCACGTGCGTCACGTGATACCTGTCGCGGTCGATGACCAGCCCCTGCACCTCCCCGACCTCGCCGTCGGTGGCGTGGACACGGTCGTGACGGCGGACCTGCACCTCGCCGACCGGGACTGAGTCCTCGCTCACCAGGTCGCCCCGCGAGCCGTATCGGCCGGCCTTGGCGACATGCGGCCAGAAGACCGCCTGTTCCGTGCCGTAGGCGGCGTAGGTGGTGGTGCCCGGCACGAAGTTGGCATCCTGCGCGGGGTCAAGTGCCTCGAATTCGGCCACCGTGCACCGGAGCTTGACCTCGCCCGCCGTGGCATCGACAAGGCCGACCGGGACGAGCCGGCTAAGAATATGCCGGTGGTGTGGTTCGATCACAATGTGGGTGACCGCGGGCACGACCGGGTCGACCACCACCCGGATCACCGTGCCGGCTGGTCCATCGGTGCAGGTGGCATGGGCCCCAATCGTGACCGGCTCCGTTCCTTCCATGGGTGTCCTCCTCGGTCCCGGGTACCCACCATTGGATCAGGATCGCCGGGCGACCGGAAGGGCCCCACCGCAGCCGTGCCCTGGTGGGCCCTGGCGCTGGGTGGCTGTCCCGGCCAGAATTTGATCTACGGCATTTCAGTGCCACCCGGACGGTGGTGGCCCTCTCAGAAGGAGCAGGTAATGCCTGGAATCACGGTTGGCATTGATGGCTCGCAGCAATCTCAGCGCGCACTTGAGTGGGCGATCAAGGAGGCGGCGATCCGGAATGCGCCGCTGACCGTGCTCGCCGTTCATCAGGTGGCGGGCAACCACTGGACGGGCGACCCGGAGATCTACCCGGCAGACCAGCCCGAGGCGGAGAAGGCGCGCCAGGCGGCACAGGATCTCGTGCAGAAGATAATCGGCGCGGCCAGCGGATCCGCGCCCCCGTCGGTCACCGTGCGCGCGGTCAGCGGCATAGCCGCCCAGGAGCTGATCAAAGCCTCGAACGACAGCGACCTGGTGGTCGTCGGCTCTCGCGGCGGCGGCGGATTCGCGCGGCTCTGGCTGGGCTCGACGGCCAACCAGGTGGTGAACCACTCGGCCGCCCCGGTCGTTGTCATCCCGGCCGAGCGGTAGCGCCAGACAGGCGATCGCCCCGGGCCAGCCACCGGGCCGGCCCGGGGCCGGTTTCCGGGCCGCCAGAGGGGGAACTGCAGGTGGAGTTCCCCGGAACGGGCGGCTTGAGGACTGGCAGGTGTGATGCGGCTACGGGCGGGCGTGGCGATCGATCTCGGCACGGTGAACACGCTGATCTCGATCAGCGGCAGGGGACTCGTCGTCGAGGAGCCCTCCGCGATTGCCGTGGACCGGGCAACGGGCCAGACGACCGCGGTAGGCCGCGTGGCGGATGCGCTGACCGGCAAGGAACCCCGCGACGTCGAGGTGATCCACCCGCTTCGCGACGGGGTCGTCGCGGACCTGGACGCGGCCACCGCGATGCTGCATGCGTTCCTGCGCCAGGCGCGCCTGCGCCGCGGCCTGGTCCGGCCGACCGCCGCGGTCTGCGTGCCGACCGGCGCTACCTGGGTGGAGCGCCGGGCGCTGGCCGCCACCGTCGAGGCGGGCCGGCCCCGGTGCAACGTGCGGCTCATCGATGAGCCGGTCGCCGCCGCCGTGGGCGCGGGCTTCGGGCTGGCCGGCAGCGGCGGTGCCTTCGTCGTGGATATCGGGGGTGGGACCACCGAGATCGCGGTGGTGATCGGTGGCCGCCTGGTCCGCGCCGAGTCGCTGCGGCTGGGCGGCAACGCCATGGACGACGCGATCGTGCAGGCGGTGAAGACCGAACTCGGCCTGCTGCTGGGCCGGAACGCCGCGCGGCGGCTGAAGATGGCGCTCGGGCTCACCGGAGACACCCCCGAGGTTGCCGAGGTCGTCGGCGTCGACCTCGGGCAGGGGATTCCGCGGGTGGCGCATATTCCGGGCGACCTGGTCGCCGGTGCCCTCGACCGCATCGTCACCACCATCGCCGATGCGGTGCGGGTGACCCTGCTCGGCCTTCCACCCGATCTGGCCGAGGACGTCGTCAAGGGCAAGGTCTGTCTTACCGGCGGCGGGGCCCTGCTGCTCGGCCTGGCCAGCAGAATAGAGGTAGCCGCGGGTCTGCCCGCCATGGTCGTGGACGACCCGCTGCGCAGCGTTGTCCGTGGCGCGGCCGAACTGCTCGAGGACCGCGCCTGGATGCAGGGCCTGCGTTAGGAGAACCGCAGATGACAGCAGAGCAGGGGATCGACGTTTCGGCCCCGCCCAGTGGGACCGGGTGTATCGAGTGCGACGCCAGCGGGGGATGGTGGTTCCACTTGCGCCGCTGCGCGCAGTGTGGCCACGTCGGCTGCTGCGACTCTTCGCCGTCACAGCACGCCAGCGCGCACGCGGCCGCGACCGGGCATCCGCTGATCCAGAGCTTCGAGCCGGGCGAAGACTGGTTCTGGAGCTACGCGGAGAACCGGCTGTACGGCTCCGGCCCGGACCTGGCCCCGCCCGATCATCACCCCCTCGATCAGCCGGTACCCGGCCCGGCGGGCCGCGTCCCCCGGGACTGGACGGCCCACCTGCACTAGTACCGGGATTACTGCTGGCGGTGCGGTCATTCTTGACACGCCGTCTTCGGCTGTGCCCATAGTGGGCAGCAGCAGGGCCGAGGGCTGAATCGGCTAGAACGGGCTGATAGAGCCAACGATCCCGGGGAGAGTACGGGGGCCCGTGGTCCCAGGCGAGGCCGCCGGGGCCTCGGGCGCAGGGGGGTTTTGGTGCACTGTTACATCACGCGTTTGGTCCGGCTCGCCGCTGTACCGCTGCTGCTGGGTGGGGTAGTTAGCGGGGCCGCCGCCCCCAGCGCTTGGGCCGCGGGAGGTGCGACTCGGCTCGCGGGATTGGACTCCACGCCGGCCGGGGCGTGGGTCGGCGCCAGCACCGGGGTGAAGCAGGTGATCGGTGACGACGAGGGTTACTGCGCTCTTTTCTCCTCCGGGCGGGTGGATTGCTGGGGGTATGGGCTCGACGGTGAGCTCGGCGACGGGGTGTTCAGCGAGTCCGCGACCCCGGTGGCCGTGGCGGGCGTGGGCGGGACCGGAACTCTCACCGGCGTGGCCAGCTTGAGCAGCGACGGTAAGGGAATGTGTGCCCGCCTGACCTCCGGTGGAGTGGATTGCTGGGGGTATGGGGGCGATGGTGAGCTCGGCGACGGGTCCTTCGCCGGATCTGCCGTCCCGGTGAGGGTCAAGGGCGTCGGCGGCTCGGGGGTCCTCACCGGCGTGTCCGGCCTGGCGAGCTTCCGAGGGACTCCCAGCTCGGCCAGCTACTGCGCCTTGCTGGCCTCTGGCCACGTGGCCTGCTGGGGCTTTGGCCTTTATGGCCAGCTCGGTAACGGCGTGTTCTACACGACGGGCAACGACGGATCCGACGTGCCGGTGGCTGTCAAGGGCACCGGCGGCGCAGCGGCGCTGACCGGCGTGTCCAGCGTCGATACCATGAGCAGCGGCGGCGTCACGAGCTACTGCGCCGTGCTTGCCACCGGCGGGGTGGACTGCTGGGGGAACGCGACCTATGGCCAGCTCGGCAACGGCAAGCTTTACCCGGCCCACCAAGGCTCCGCCGTCCCGGTGACGGTGAAGGGCGCCGGAGGCTCGGGCACCCTGGCCGGCGTGTCCAGCCTGGCCGACGGTTTCCTCGCCTTCTGCGCCGTCCTGACTTCCGGCGGCGTGGACTGCTGGGGGGACGAGGGTCACGGCCAGCTCGGCAACGGGTCCGTGAGCGGCCAAACTGCTGTCCCGGTGAAGGTCAAGGGTGCCGGCGGGTCAGGCACCCTGACCGGCGTGTCCAGCCTGACCACCCAGCAGACCGAGAGTTACTGCGCCCTGCTCACCTCCGGAAATGTGGACTGCTGGGGATCGGGCGGCGGCGGGACGCACAGCGGCGACTCCACTGTCCCGGTGAAGGTCAAGGGTGTCGGCGGGTCAGGGACCCTTGCCGGTGTGGCCAGCCTGGCCAGCACTAGCGGCATCTTCCCCGCCGCCACCTACTGCGCCGTGCTCACGTCCGGCGGCGCGGACTGCTGGGGGACGGGGCTTGACGGTCAGCTTGGGAACGGGTCGTTCGGCGGCACCTCCGGCGGCTCCACCGTCCCGGTCAAGGTCAAGGGTGCCGGCGGGTCAGGGACCCTGGCGGGCGTAGTCACCGTGAGGGGAAGCCTGACGGATGCTAACTTCTGCGCCATCGTCACCTCCGGCCGGGTGGACTGCTGGGGCTACGGCCAAGCCGGTGAGCTCGGCAACGGAACGACCAGTAACTCCGACGTCCCGGTAGCAGCCGCATTTCCGTAAGACGGATCAGGCGTCCGTCGACGTCCGCATCGGGCCCGGGAGGAACAGGGCCAAGGTTGCCGGTTGCGGCACTGGATTTGTCTGCCTGCCTCGCGGGGGCTACCGGGCGATGGCGACGGCGACCGGGTAGCGCCCGGTCTTGATCCGGGCGATCGTGCGCCGGGTGCGGGTGTCGAGCAGCGCGACCCGGCCCGCGTAGGTGCCCACCACAACGGCGGTGTGACCGGACGGGGCGAGCGCGATGGCGAGCGGGTAGGAGTAGGTGCCCACCCCGATCGGTGGGCCGGCCCGGCCGGTCCTGGTACTGACCGGGGTCACCGTGCCCGAGATCGTGTTCACCACGTACGCCGTCGTGCCGGAGCGGGAGATCGCGATCGCCGCCGGCGAGTAGCCCAGGCGGGTGGGGCGGCCAGGCGCTCCCGGTGGCGGTGGCGATCGGGGTGAGCGTGCCGGAGTCACCGCCCACCGTGTAGACCGTCGAGCCGTCCGGGGTTACCGCGAGCGCGTCCGGGGCCTGCCCGACCGGGATGGTACGGCCCGGCCGCCCGGTGGCCACCGTGATCGGCGTGACCGTGTTGGCGCCGTAGCTGGCCACGTAGGCGGTGCGGCCGCCGGGCGCGATCGCGATCGCGAAGGGGTAGCTGCCGACCGGAATGGCCGGGCGGGCGCGGCCGGTGCGCGGTGTCGATCGGGCGTCACCGCCGCGCTGCCCCAGTCGAGCGACGTAGGCGGTGCGGCCGTCCGGGGTGATGGCGATGGCCCGTGGGCCGGCGCCGACCTTGATGGCCGGGCCGGGCCGGTGGGTGGCGGTGTTGATGGGGGTGACGGTGCCCGAGCCGGCGTTGGCCACGTAGGCGGTGCGGCCGTCGGGGGTGATGGCGATGGCCTGCGGGCCGGTGCCGACCTTGATCGGGGGGCCGGGCCGGTGGGTGGCGGTGTTGATGGGGGTGACGGTGCCCGACCCGCGCGTTGGCCACGTAGGCGGTGCGGCCGTCGGGGGTGATGGCGATCGCCTGCGGGCTGGAGCCGACCCTGATCGCCGGGCCGGCCTGCCGGGTCGCCAGGTCGACCGGGGTTACCGTGCCCGACGCCGAGTTCACCACGAACGCGGTCGGCGCCCGTTCGCCGGCCGGGTTGCCCAGTTCGCGCCCGCCCGATGGTCTGCGCGTGGCCCCCGGTCCTGGCCCGCTCTCGGCCCACGCCCGCTCGCCGGCGCCTGCCCCACGGTCCGCGCCCGTGCCGGGCCGCGGAACGGTAGCGACGCGGCCCGGGCGGATGCGCCGGAGCCCGGCTTCGTGGCGAACACGTCGTTGACGGGCTGTGCGTAACGATCGTTGCTGGTCAGTCCGCCGAGGCCAAGCGCCGCCTCGATCGTGCGGAGCAGGCTGTAGTGCGTGTAGCGGACGTGCGACACGTAGCCATGGCGGACCCCGGCCGAGCCGAGCATGAGCGTCGCCACCCGCTGGGCCGGGTGCTCGTGGTCGAACCCGTCCTCGTCGAAGGTGATGATGGCCAGAGAACGCTGGGTCCGCCAGGCAGGCGAGCGCATGATCGCGCCGAGTTCGGCGGCCAGGAACCGATCGCCGGCCCGGATCCCGCACCCCTCCATGTCGGTGCAGTCGTTCGGTCCCACCCAGGCGAAGTTCGGCGTGCTGGCCGCGCTGGCCAGGTCGGCCCGCAGCGACGGGAGCGGGACCAGGTGGTCCGCGCAGTAGGCGGGCCGGTCGCGCACGTCGGCGAAGTACGCCAGCGGCAGATCGTCGTTCCAGAAGTACCCGTGCACCGTGTCGTCGCACGGGCCGTTCGCGCTTTGCAGGTATTCCTTCCACGTCTGGTGCGCAGCGCCGGCAAGGTCGCCGATGTTGCGGGCCCGGATCGTGTACCGGGGGTTCTCCTCGAGCGGGTCGGTGAGCGGGATCCCGAACGTGCTGCCGCCGGCCAGCGCGAGATAGTTACCGTCGCTCGGGTGCTCCTCGGCGAAGAAATTAGCGAGCAGGCTGGCCCGCGGCAGCAGGCTGTTCAGATACGGGGCCTGCCTGGTGTTGCCGATGACCGAGCCGAAGTCCTCGTTTTCGAAGTAGAACAGGAACACGTGCTGGTAACGGGGGATGTGCGCGGGTGGCGGGGCCAGCGGCGGCGGCTTCCGGACCCGGGCGGAGACGCTGAACCGCAGGCCGTCGGCGACCGCCCGGTTGTAGCCCACGCGCGGTGCGCCCGGGCCGTCGATGTTGGTCAGCGTGGTGGCCAGAGTTAGCGTGACGCGGGCGCTGGCGGTCCCCGGCGGGAGCACGCCCGACGCGGCCCGGCGGCGCAGTCCGTGGTCCTGGCCGGATGGGCCAATGGTCCGGCGGGCGAGCACCCGGCCGGCCGCCGACAGGAACACAGCCGTCACCGCGGCCTGGCTCCGGGCCGTGCCGCCGAGCCAGGCGGACAGCCGGTAGCGGGTGCCGCCCGGCAGCGGCGACCCGGCCGCCGACCGCAGCCGGACCAGTTGCCGCAGCCGCGCGGTACCGCCGGCGCCGCCAGCGAACAGATGACCGCCGCGCACGGCCGGCCACCGCCCGGTGGCACGGGGAAACCCTGGAGTGCCGTACCGAACCACGGTCGGCAGGCCGCCGGCCACCTGCCAGCCCGGGATCGTGATGCTGTCCCAGCCCTGCGCGGAGACCGCGCCGGCCTGCGCGCCCGGGTTGAGCGGCAGGTTGGCGCCCGGCCCGGCGACCGGGTGGGCAGCCACCCGGCCCGCCGCCGCGGGAGCACCGGCCGCCAGCGCTCCGATGCCGCAGATCAGCGCGGTGAGCAGGGCGGCGAGACGAGGGTTGCGGAAAGGAGTCATCGGGCGCCTCCGGAGCGGGCGGTGCATGCCGATCTGCGGAGTTCAACAGTCGTTCATTGATTGTTTGACTGTTCAGTCAAGTCTATCGGGGCGCGGCGCCCCGGTCTATGGCCCGCTCCCGGCCTAGCGCTGGGGATTCAGGCCTGGAACCAGACAAATCCCCAGCAGAAGCCGGAAACCGGATCTAGTTCCAGCACAACGGGCCCGGGCCTGGCCGCAGCGGGCCGATGGCTAGCCGCCGGCTGTCAGCTTGCGCCAGCCGCCGGCCCGGTTGTTGGCGATGATCTGCCGGAACATCGCGCTGAGCGCGGGCGCGTTGATCGTCTCGCCCTGGCGGACGGCCACGGTGCGGGCGGTCTTGTTGCCGTGGCCGCCGGTGATGATCCCCTCGGGATCGGGCACGATGCCGCCGTCGTAGAGGAAGACGTTGACGTGGTCCTTTGCGGCCAGCAGCGCGCAGATGTTGCCCTGCAGCACGAAGTACGGCTGGCGGGTGCGCTTGATGGTCTCGGTCACCTCGTCGTCGGCGGCGTGCACCAGGTCGCGGACCTCGCGGCAGATGGCCTGCTGCCAGCCGGGCAGGGCCTCGATGTAGGCGTCGACGCGCGGGTCCGCGGCGTACGTCATCGCAGGCTGACGGCGGCCTCGCCGGTGAGCATCAGGAACGTCAGGGTTTCCTGGAGGTAGAGCTGGACCTCGGTGGCGGTGTGGGACAGGTAGCCGATCGAGGCCTCCTGGCCGAGCCGGAGGCTGAAGTCGCCGCCCCGCGTGGTCAGCACGAGGGCGCCGGAGATCGCCGGGTGCCCACACGATGTCGCCGCTGACGATCCGCTGAATGTGCTCCATGACCGGGTACCCGTGATCGCTGGTCTCGCTGACGGCGATGTAGGCCTCGGCGCTGAGCAGCACCGAGTACGGGCCTTCGACGCCGGCCTCGCGCAACTGGCCGAGCGCGTGGGCGAACGCGGCCGGGTACTCGCGCACGCTGTCGGGCAGGTCCAGCTGCGGGTTGGTGGCGCCGGGCCGGATACCCTCGATGCCGGCGGCGGCGTAGCCGTCGACGATCGCGCGGTCCTCGGCAAAGGCGAGCTGGCGGGCCGCGTCCTTGACCGGCTGCCAGTCCGAATCCTCGGCGCCGCGCTCGACGTCGTCGATCTGCTCCCGGTCGAGCGTGAACGGCACGCGCAGCTCGACCAGCGGAAGGACCCGGCGCTGGCGGGCCAGCACGCCGTCGGCGGGCGGGTCGATGTCCTGCACGTGCCCGGTGCCCGCCGCGGAGAGGTCATAGCCGGCCGGGCCCTCCACGTCCACGACTCGCCGCGCCGCCAGGTGGCGCTTGAGCGTGCGGGTGGCCTCTTCCCCGATCTGCTCCCAGGCGGCATCGGAGACGGGCGCAAGCTCGCGGTGCAGGTTATCCATCGCCGGGTGCCCCTTTCAGGCTGCCGATCTTCAGCGATCCCGCCGGCCCGGGCTGGGCCGGCGATGTGGCCGGGCTGGCCGGCCGCGCGTCGGCCGCCGGCGGACGGGCCGTCAGCCAGGCTTTCCAGCAGCGGCGCCGACGGCACGAAAAACAGGTTCCCCGTCACCGCCCGGCTGACGTCAAGCAGCCGGTCGTAGTTTCCCTCGGGGGAACCGACGAACATGTTCACCAGCATCTGCTCGATCGTGGCGGGGGAGCGCGCGTAGCCGATGAAGTAGGTGCCGTACTGCCCGTCGCCGACCGAGCCGAACGGCATGTTGTCCCGGACGATCTGCACTTCCTCGCCGTCGACCGTGATGGTGGTCAGCGCGTTGTGCGCGTAGGAAGGCTTCACGTCGTCGCTCAGCTCGACGTCGGACAGCTTCTCCCGCCCGATGATGTTCTCCTGCTGCTCGACCGGCAGCGCGTTCCAGGCCGCCAGGTCGTGCAGGTACTTCTGCACGATCACGTAGCTGCCGCCGGCGAACTGCCGGGTCCTCGGCGCCGATCAGCGCCGCGCGGGCGGCCGCCGCGCCGACCGGGTTCTCGGTGCCGTCCACGAATCCGAGCAGGTCCCGCTCGTCGAAGTAGCGGAACCCGTGCACCTCGTCCACCACGGTCACCGCGCCGTCCAGCCGGCCCATGATCTGGGTGGCCAGCTCGAAGCACAGGTCCATCCGGGTGGCCCGGATGTGGAACAGCACGTCGCCCGGGGTTGCGACGGCATGCCGCGAGCCGGCCTTGATCTCGCTGAACGGATGCAGCCCGGCCGGCCTGGCCCGGGTCCTGGCCCGGCCCGGCCAGCCGGTCCCACGCCCTCGGCACCGAAGCCGGTCACACAGCTCAGCCGCCCGTCCAGGTCGCGGAACCCGACCGCGCGGAGCAGGCCGGCCAGGTCCCCGCACAGCGCGCGCACCGTGTCCGGCGCTCTCGTCGTCCGGGTGCACGACGCGACCAGGAAGATCGCCGCACCCGTCAGCGTCCGCGATCACGGCCTGCGGCTCGGGGCCGGTGGCGTCGGCATCGGGCGTCACGCGTCTATCCTCCACCAGCCGCCCCCGCCGGCGCGAGTGGACCCGCCTATGCCGAATCGAGCTGGCTTATGCGCCAAACCAGCCGGGGACGTCGAGGCGGAAACGTGCCGTGCGGCGCCATGGTGCGCAGGCTGCCCTCTAGCTCGCGGAGCCGCCCGGAACCGAGGGTGCTGGCCCACTGCGCGCGCAGCTCCTCGAATATCGCGGCCGACCTGACCAGCGCGTCGACGCCGCGCGGGGTGAGCCGGATCAGCTTGCGCCGGCCGTCGGTGGAATCGGCGGCGCGCTCGGCGTAGCCAAGGTTCACCAGGCGGTCGACCGTCTTCCCGGCGGCCTGTTTGGAGATGCCGAGCCGGCGGCCCAGTTCGCTCGCGGTCGCGCCGTGCGGGCCGATCGCCTGCATCGCAAAACCATAGGCGGGGCGCACGTCCGGGTGACCCTGCGCGGCAAGCTCGGCGTGCAGCGCGTCGATCAGGGCGCGAAACCCGGCGAACAACAGCAGCGGCAACTCGAACCCCGCGGTCTCGGGCGGCTCCGGCGTTGCCAAGTTAGACAACCCGGTTTACTATATCGACAACCATGTTGACTAGTTTAGCTGCCGCCGTGCCGCGGCAGGAAGGAAACCACGTGCACTGCGTTCCCCGACCACACCATCGAGTCCGCCCCGGCCGCGTCCCGCAAGGCCATGGAAGCCACGGCCAAACAGCTGGGCTACCTCCCCGCCGGGGTCGCCCGGCTGGCATCCTCGCCGGAGCTGCTCAACGGATTTCTGCGCATGACCGCGCTGTTCGACACGACGACCCTGGAGCCCATCGCCAGGGAGGTCGTCATCTTCACGGTCGCGACCCGCAACACCTGTCACATCTGCATCGCCATGCACACCGCGAAACTGACCGCCCTGGGCGCCAGCCCCGACCTCATCGCCGCGCTGCGGGACGGCAAGCCGGTGCCGGACGAGCGGCTGGCCGCGGTCCAGGCGTTCACCCTCGACGTCCTGGATACGGCGGGCGCGGTCCCGGACGACTCGCTGGAGGCCTTCCTGGCGCACGGGTACACGATCCGGCACGCCCTGGAGGTCGTCCTCGGCGTCGGCACCTACACCATGTCCACCCTGGCCAACCGGATGACCCAGGCGCCGGTGGACTACCAGCTGAGCGCGCTTGCCTAGGAGTTACCGCCGCCGGGATGGCATCCTCGGGTACTGGGAGGACACCATGCCGGGACGCAACAAGGGTCATCCGGTTTTCGCCCGCTACTACGTACGGGTCAGCCAGGCGATGGAGACCGGCGGGATGGCCGAGTACCGCCAGCAGGCGCTCGCCGGGCTGACCGGCACGGTCATCGAGATCGGGGCCGGCAACGGGCTGAACTTCGCGCACTACCCGGCCGGGGTCACCGGTGTGCTGGCGGTAGAGCCGGATCCCGTACCTGCGCCGGATCGCCGGGCAGCAGGCCCGCCAGGCACCGGTCCCGGTGGAGGTTCGCGACGGCGTCGCCGAGCGGCTGCCCGCCGCGGACGGCGCGTTCGACGCGGCCGTGGCCACCATGGTGCTGTGCTCCGTGGCTGATCAGCGAGCCGTGCTCGGCGAGATCCACCGGGTTGTGCGCCCGGGCGGCGAGCTGCGCTTCCTCGAGCACGTCCAGGCCGGAACCCCGGGCTGGCGCCGGACGCAGCGGCTGCTGGACGCGACGATCTGGCCGTTCCTGATCGGTGGCTGCCACACCGGCCGGGACACGCTCGGCTCGATCGCCAGCACCGGGTTCACGGTCGACCGGGTCGAGGAGTTCAGGTTCCCGCCGACGCGCTGGTCCACGCCCACCTCGCGGCACGTGTCGGGGTGGCGGTCCGCGACCGGTGACCAGGGGAAGGCCGTAGCCCGGCGATGCCTGTGCTCGTGGGTACCTCAGGCTGGCAGTACCGGGACTGGCGCGGCGTGCTGTACCCGCCGGGCGTCGCGCAGCGCGGGTGGCTGGAGTACTACGCCGGGCACTTCCGCACGGTCGAGAACAACGCCTCCTTCTACCGGCTGCCCAGCGAGGAGACCTTCGCTGGCTGGCGGGCCAAGACGCCGGACGGCTTCGTGATGGCCGTGAAGGCGAGCCGCTACCTCACCCACATCCGGCGGCTGCGGGATCCGGCCGAGCCCGTCGAGCGGCTGCTGCGCGCGGCCGCGGGCCTGGGCGACCGGCTTGGCCCGGTGCTGCTCCAGCTGCCGCCGAATATGCCCGCCGACGCGGGCGCGCTGGACGAGACCCTGCGCGAGTTCGCGCGGGCTGGGCGCGCCCAGGGACTGGGGCCGGGCGGCCACGGCGTCAGGGTCGCGGTGGAGTTCCGGCACCAGTCCTGGTGGGTCCCGGAGATCAGGCTGCTGCTGGAACGGCACGGTGCCGCGCTGTGCTGGACGGACCGCCTCGACCGCCCCACCGCCCCCCTGTGGCGCACCGCTGACTGGGGTTACCTGCGCTTCCACGAGGGCGCGGCGCAGCCGTGGCCGCGCTACGGCGCCCAGGCGCTGCGCGGCTGGGCAAAGCGGACCGCGGATACCTGGCCGGACGGCGCCGACGTGTTCGCCTATTTCAACAACGACCAGGGCGGCGCCGCGCCGCACGATGCGGCCAGCTTCGCGACGATCGTGCGCCGGGCCGGCCGCCAGGTCAGCGGCACCACGATGCCCGGAACCGGTCCGGAGTCAGCCCCGTGACAGGTCCCCCGGCCGCAGCCGGAACACCTGCAGGCGCAGGTTATGGTACTTCTCCGTCTCGCCGATCCACTCCATGCCGATGCGGCGGACCGTCGCCGTGGCCCGAGAGTTGGCGGGCCGTACCAGCGCGATGACCTGTTCGATGCCCTGGTTGAAGGCCCACGCGGCCATGGCCAGCCCGGCCTCGGTGGCGTAGCCGCGGCCCCAGGCGTCGGGATGCAGCTGCCAGCCGATCTCGAACTCGTCATCGGGTGGCAGCGGCAGCAGGGTCGCCCCGCCGATCAGCCGCCCCTCCTGGATATCCTCCATCGCCCAGCGGCCGGCCGGCGTGGTCAGCCGGGCATCCTCGGCCACCCACTGCTGCAGCACCAGCCGCATGGCGGCCAGGTCCGGAACCTGATCCATGGTCGGCGCGAGCCACCGCGCCACGTCGTTGGCGCCGTAGATCTTCAGCGCCGCCTCGGCGTCGCTGGTGTCCCACGGTCGCAGGGCAATGCGTTCGGTGACCAGTCGCTGCGCCATGGCCACACGATAGCCGCCGAAGGGCCCAGCGTTCTCAGCACACCGGGGCACTATGCTTACTCGACCGCACAGGTTGTCCTGGGGGCTGCAATTATCTACACACGCCATGAACAGGGTCGGACAGTGGCTCAGGATGTCACGCAGGCCAACGCGGCCGCCGCTGCCGCGCCAGGCCGGATGCAGGTGCTGCTGATCGAGGACGACGACGGCGACGCCCTGCTGGTCCAAGAACTTTTGCTGGAAGCCCACGCCGCAGTGACGCTGCACCGGGCCAGGTCGATGGCCGAGGCGAGGCCGTTGCTGCCCGGGGCGACCTGCGTCCTGCTCGACCTCGGCCTGCCGGATACCCGGGAGCTGCAGGGGGTGCGCTGGCTGCACGAGCACCTGCCGCAGGTTGCCGTGGTCGTGCTGACCGGGCGTACCGACGAGCACCTGGGGGAGAAGGCGGTTCGCGCCGGGGCGCAGGACTATCTGGTCAAAGGCCAGGTCGACGGGTCGCTGCTGAACCGGGTGATCCGGTACGCGGTGGAGCGCCGCCGCAGCGAGGAGGTCCAGCGCCAGCTCCGTGAGGCCCAGATCGTCGCGCGGGAGAACGCGCGCCTTGAGCGCGGGCTGCTGCCGTCACCGCTGCTGTCCGATTCCCGGCTGACCGTAGCCAGCCGGTACCGGGCCGGCGGCGGGCAGACCCTGCTCGGCGGGGACTTCTACGACCTGGTGGAGACGTCCGACGGCTGGGTGCACGCCCTGGTCGGCGACGTGTGCGGGCGCGGCCCCGAAGAGGCGGCGCTCGGCGTCTGCCTGCGGGTGGCCTGGCGCACGATGATCCTGGCGGAACGGCCCATGGCCGAGGTCCTGTCCGCGGTTCAGCAGGTGCTCGAGCACGAACGGCAGGAGGACCGGCTGTTCGCCACGCTCTGCATGGTCTCGGTAGCGCCGGACCGGTCCCACGCGCGGCTGCACCTCGCCGGGCATCCGCCGCCGTTGCTGATCACCCCGGACGGGGTGAAGGAACTCCGGGCACCGGTCTGCCCGCCGCCCGGGATCGCGCACTCGCTGGACTGGCCGGCCAGCGACGTGGTTCTCGGTGACAACTGGTCGCTGCTCATCTACACCGACGGGCTGATCGAGGGCCGGGTCGGCGTTGGCCCGGAGCGGCTGGGCAGCGACGGGCTGACCGAACTCATCGAGAAACACCTGCATGCCACGCGTCCTACGGGGAAGTGGGAGCGCAGGCTACGTGACGAGCGGCTGCTCGACAGGCTCGTCGATCACGTGCGCGAGCTCAACGGGGGAGATCTGGACGACGACATGGCCATGCTCGTTCTGGGATTCCCTGACCTGGCCGGCAGATGACCGAGTTGCCGGAAGCGCCGCGCGCCGTCGGAGACGGTCCCGCCGGGGACACCGTTCTGGACGACGGCGAGACCTCACCGGATGCGGCGGAGGCCCGGCCCGTCACCAGCCCTGCTGCGGCCGGGGGCCCGCCCGGTCCCGCCATCACCGGGCTTGACCGCACACGCGCCGTCGCACTCCGGCTCACCGGGGGCTGGCCGCTAAGCCGGATCATCGGGGTCGGCGTCCTGATCGCCGGGCTGTTCTCGGTGCTCGCGATCGTGATCGGCGGCGCGGCCCTGACCGGCCTGAACTCCGCCCGCGGCCGGGTGGTGGACACGCTCGATCCCGCCGCGTATCGCGCCTCCCAGCTGGAAGTCGCACTGCTCAACCAGGAGACCGGCGTGCGCGGCTACGCGCTCAGCGGGCAACGGAGTTTCCTGACCCCCTACACCTCCGGCGTGGTTGAGCAGCGCAGGCAGGTCAGCGCGCTGCGCCCGCTATTGGCCAGCGTGCCCGGCGGCCAGGCCCAGCTCATCCGGATACTGGACAAGGTCGCCGAGTGGCGGGTCACCTATGCCCTGCCGACCATCAAGCAGGTGAGCGCCAAGGGCGGGCCCGTGGTCGGCTCCCCGATCTATCAAGGCAAGGCGGCGTTTGACAGCCTGCGGGTCGCGCTGGCCACGCTGCAGAGCGACCTGGCCAGGCAGCGAGCGTCGGCCGTCGCCTCACTCCATCACTCGGCCTCGGTGCTGGACGCGGTGTGCATCGGCATCGCGGTCGGGCTGCTGCTTGTGCTGGCCACGTTCGCGTTCGCGCTGTGGCGATCCGCGATCCTGCCGCTGTCCCGGCTGGCCGCCGACGCCCGCCAGGTGGCCGGCGGTGACTTCGAGCACCGGGTCGATAACCCGGGCGGTCCAGAGGAAGTCCGTGCTGTGGGCAGGGACGTCGACCTGATGCGGGAACGGATCCTGGCCGAACTGTCGGCGGTCCGCGCAGCGCACGCGAGCCTGGAAGCCAGGACCGAAGACCTGCAGCGGTCGAACTCCGAACTCGAGCAGTTCGCCTACGTGGCATCGCACGACCTTCAGGAGCCGCTGCGGAAGGTGGCCAGCTTCTGCCAGTTGCTGCAGCGCCGGTACGCGGGCCGCCTGGACGCGAAGGCCGATGAGTACATCGAGCACGCCGTGGACGGCGCCAAGCGGATGCAGGCGCTGATCAACGACCTGCTCGCGTTCAGCCGGGTCGGCCGGACCGCGCAGCAGCGTGAGCCGGTCGCCTTGTCCCTCCTGCTGGCCCAGGCGTGGGCCAACCTCGCCACCGAGGTCAGGCGGACGCACGCGACCATCGAGCAGGGTGAGCTGCCGGTCGTGCTGGGCGAGGCCACACTGCTCACCGCCGTGTTCCAGAACCTGCTCAGCAACGCGCTGAAATTCCGCGGCGACCAGCCGCCCCGGGTTTCGGTATCGGCCCGCCGCGGCGGTCAGCACTGGCTGCTGGAATTCAGCGACAACGGCATCGGCATCGAGCCCGAATACGCCGACCGGATCTTCGTGATCTTCCAGCGCTTGCACGACCGGGCGGCCTACCCGGGCACAGGTATCGGCCTGGCCATGGTCAAGAAGATCATCGAGTATCACGGCGGCCAGATCTGGCTGGATACCGAGGTCACCTCCGGCGCCCGGTTCCGCTTCACCCTGCCCATGCTGCCAACCGATGAGGACGCCGATGACTGAGTGCGCGGGGTACGAAATCGTGGACGTACTGCTGGTCGAGGACGACCCCGGCGACATCCTGATGACCAGGGAAGCGTTCCAGCACCACAAGATCCAGAACAAGCTGCATGTGGTCACCGACGGTGAGCAGGCCCTCCAGTTCCTGCACCAGACCGGCGAGTACGCCGGCGTCCCGCGCCCCGGCCTGATCCTGCTCGACCTCAACCTGCCCCGCCGGTCCGGCCACGAGGTACTCGCCGACCTAAAGGAGGATCCGCAACTGCGGGTCATCCCCGTGGTCGTCCTGACCACGTCCCAGGCCGAAGAGGACATCCTGCGCAGCTACTCGCTGCACGCCAACGCCTATGTCAGCAAGCCGGTGGACTTCGAGCGCTTCATGGACGTGATCCGCCAGATCGACAGCTTCTTCGTCACCGTGGTGAAACTGCCGCACTGATTCCTGGGGCCACGTGGCCGGCGGCAGCCGGCCTGGCCGCCGCACGGCAGCTTCGCCGCGACCGCGGGTTCGGCACGACAGTTCGTTCTGCACCTAAATATTGGTGTTGAAGGCTGGACCCATGGAAACGATCGAAGTGCTGCGGGCGCGAGAGGAGAAGCACAACCCGGCGCTGGCGCTCGCCGTCATCTGCGCCGGGTACTTCATGGTCATCCTGGACGCCACCGTGACCAACGTGGCGCTGCCGTCTATCGGCCGTGGCCTGCACGGGAGCGTGACCGGCCTGCAGTGGGTCGTGGACGCCACGATCATCTGCCGCGGCATCGACGCCGGAGCGCACCAGGCATGACCTCGCGTGGTCAGCGGCAGCGTTGACCCGTGTTTGAGGTCAGCCTGCGGGGGCAGTCGGGACCGGTACCCAACAAACAGGAGGGTCCGATGTCAGCCGCAACCATCGGGATCATCGTGGTTGTCGCCGTCGTGGTTCTGGTGATCGCCGCGATGGCGATGACGCGCCGCCGCCTGCAACAGCGCTTCGGCCCGGAATACGACCGCGTCGTGGGGGAGAAGCACAGCCAGTTCAGGGGCGCCGCGGAACTGGCCCGGCGGGAACGGCGTGTGCAACGGCTGCGCATCCGCCCGCTGACCGCCAGCGCGCGGGCCGGGTACACCGCTGAGTGGCGGGCTGTGCAAGAAGGTTTCGTTGATCAGCCGCAGCATGCGGTCACCGAGGGCCAGGATCTGCTGACGTCGGTCATGAAGGAGCGGGGCTACCCGGCCGAGGATCCGGACCAGATCGCGGCGGACCTGTCCGTAACCCATCCGGGCGCGCTGAACGACTACCGCGCGGCCCAGGCGATCAGCGCAGGCGCCGGGCGGGGCGATGGTTCCACCGAGGACCTGCGGCAGGCTCTGATCCATCTGCGTGCGGTCTTCGGCGAACTGCTTGGCAAGCCCGACGGCGCCGAGCCCATGGAGTCTCCCGGGGCGGGGCTGCGGGAACTCGAGACTGGCCAACAGGTTCGCGGGTCTCGCGCGCTTGAGGCGGAGGTGCCCGCCGGTGCGGCCCGCGTGCCCGCCGCCGCGGCACCGAATGGCGCGGCGCGCGATCGTGCCGCGCCCGACAATGCGGCGCCTGATGGTGCCGCACGTGATGATGCAGCGCCCGATGATGCCGGGACTCCGGAGTCTAAGGAGCAGCTGTGGCGGCCTGCCATCCGGGTTCCCCCGACGCGGACCGCCGCGGAGGATGAACCACAATGATGCTCCCAGCCCCTGACGCTCACAACGCGGCGCAGACTGACAAGCTGGCGCAAGCTGACGAAGCGGTGCAGGCCGGCCAAGCGCCCCGGGCCGATGCCGAAATGGTGGCCCGCAATCCAGCTCCAGCTCCAGCTCCAGCGACTGCTGCATCTTCGGTGGACGCGGTGGCCGGTCAGCAGTGGAGCGAGGTGCTGGCCTTGTTCGTGGACGACCCGCGTGGCTCCGTCGCTGAGGCATCAGCGTTGGTGGATGAGGCGATCGATGCGTTCATCGCCACCGCTCGCGAACGGCAGGCATCGCTAGCGGCGTCGTGGCGGGCCGAGGACGCCGACACCGAGCAACTGCGCATGGCGCTTCAGGAGTACCGCACGTTCTGGACCAGCGTGACGCAACTCCCGCAGCCAGCCTGACGCCCAAAGACCCCCGGACCGGCGGTATGGGTGGAAGCCGCCGGTCCGGGCCGAACTCTGCGCCATCGAAATAGCCGCAAAACGGTTAAATCACCGCCGCAACGGACATCGCCCATGGGGAGCTGGATGTCGTTGGTCTGGACCACGCGGAGCAGGTCGTACGCGCTGCGGGCGCCCAGCCCCAAGCTCGGCACCTTGGTGTAAACGCCTGCCGGCGGGGCAGCTTGGGGTGCATGTCATCTCGTAGGATGGGCCATCGGCGGCGTGGACTGTCACCCCTGGCCGCGTGTGCCGCCGCCGCACTGACCTTCGCCGTCCTGCTGGTCCTGGTGCGCCTGCGGTGGCCGCCGCTGGAGTCGGCTGACCATGGTGCCGCGGCCGGTATCAACGGCTTGATCGCCGGTGACGGCCCGCTTGTGGCGGTGGTCAAGGCGGTTACCTGGCTGGGCAGCGATGGCGTGCTGTGGACGGTCATCGGGGCCGCGGCCATCGTTTTGGCGCTGCGGCGACGGTGGCGGCTGGCGATCTACCTGCTCGTCACCGGCGCCGGCGCCCTCGTGCTGGACCCGGTCCTCAAGTCGCTGGTCGGCCGGCTGCGCCCGGTGGTGGCGCACCCGATCGCCCACGGCACCGGGAACAGCTTCCCCAGCGGGCACTCACTCGGCTCGATCGTCTGCTACGGAGCGGTGCTGCTGGTCTTCCTGCCTGCCGCCCGCGGCCGGTGGCGCACCACGTTCATCACCGTGGTCGTCGCGCTGGTCGCCCTGATCGGGATCAGCCGGATCCTGCTCGGCGTGCATTACCTATCCGACGTGGTAGGCGGGTGGGCGGTCGGGATCGCCTGGCTCGGCCTCACCACACTCGCCTTCGAACTGACCCGGCGCGCGGCCGGCCTGCCAGTGACCGGCCCCGTCGCCGACGGGCTGGAGCCCGAGGCCCGGGCCGACCTCAGGCCGGCCCAGCCCGAGCCAGCCGGGGTTCACCCGCGCATCCGCGACGGCAGCCGGATCGCTGCCGGAATCCTGGTCACCTGGGTACTGATCCTGGGCATCGTCATCGGCGTCGGCGAACTTGTCACCAAGGACGGAAACGGCAACGTGCTCGGTGATCATACGGTCCCGCACTGGTTCGCCGCCCACCGCACACCCACTGGGGACCGGTGGAGCCTGATCTTCACCACGCTCGGCGCGACCCAGGCGATCCTGATCGTCTCCCTGGTCACCTGTGTGGTCTTCCTCGCCGTCACCCGGCGCTGGCGGCCGGTCGTCTTCATCGCCGTCGTCATGGCCGGGGAACTCGCCGCGTTCCTCACCGCCGCCGCGGTCGTCAGACGGCCCCGGCCCGACGTCACCCACCTCGACCAGCACCTGCCGACCTCGGCCTACCCCTCCGGGCACGAGGCCGCCACCTGCTGCCTCTACCTCGCGCTGGCGATCTTGGTCGTCGGTCACGCCCGCGGCTGGTGGCGGTGGCTGTTCCTGATCCCGGCGGTCGCCATGCCGGTCCTCGTCGGCCTCTCCCGCATGTACCGGGGTGAGCACCACCCGACCGACATCCTCGGCAGCCTGCTGTTCTCCGCCCTCTGGCTCATCGCTGCTACCGCCCTGATCCGGCCTGACGCGGATAGCCGAACTCCGGCGGCCCCAGCCACCCGCGGCGCCGAGCCAGCCCCGGTGTCCTCGGCCGGACCTGCCAGCAGCGGCCGCTAGGCGGCGCGGGTCCCATCCGCCGCCGCGGCGGGAACGCAGATCGTGACCGAGGAGGGCTCGGCCCTGACCCGCATCTTCCTGACCGCCGGGCGCGCGCCGCCGTCGAGCTCGTAGGGCATCTCCCGGCGGAACCGGATCTGGATCTTCTTGCCGCTGGAGACCTTGACGAACGGCGACTTCTCCGGGCTGCCCAACGCCAGCCGTCCCATCACCCGGGCCCAATCAGCCGGGTTCCTGGCTGTGACCACGCCGAGCTCGAGGCGCCCGTCGTCGGGCCGCGCCCCGCTGAAGGCCTCGACCCCGCCCAGAACCTTGCCCACGTTCCCCACCAGGACACAGGAGATCCGGCCGGCGAAAAACCGCCTGCCGTCCACGTCAATGGCCGCCTTCACCCGGCGGGCGCCGAGATTCCTGGCCCCCGCATAGACATACGCCGCACGGCCGATCCGTCTCTTCATGCCCTTGCTGGCCTGCTTGATCATCCGGGCATCGAACCCCGCGCCGGCCATCACCGCGAAATGCTCGCCGTTGACCGACCCGGTGTCCAGCGGGCGGCGCTCCCCGTGCAGCCCGATCCGCACCGCCTCGGTGATATCGGCAGGAATCCCCAGGTTCGCCGCGAGCAGGTTCGCGGTGCCGGCCGGAAGAATAGCCAGGACCGCTTGCGTCCCGGCCACCGCGTCGATGCAGCGCTGGACCGTCCCGTCGCCTCCCCAGACGAACACCACCTCAGCGCCCTGTGCCAGCGCGCGGCGGGCCCGCTTCGCGGCCTTACGGCTTTTCGCCACCTCGTACCACAGCGGATCGGCCACGCCCTCCCGCGCCAGCACCTCCCGCAACTCCCGCAGGCCACCCTCGGGGCCCTTCCCCGCGTGTGCTACCACAGCGATCATCCGCACAGCCTCTCCTCCGCCCGGTCAGGAGTCGGACTGGTGGGGCAGGAATTCCTGGACCTTGGTCTTGACGCCCTCCTTGAGGACGCCCCACCGGCTCGGGTCGCCCTTGAGCAGTGCCCGGGCCGCGTCCCTCATCTGCTCGAAGGTGGCGTGCGGCGGAATGGGCGGCACGTCTGGGTCGGTCCGCGCGTCGATCACGACGGGCCGGTCGGCTGCCAGCGCCCGGTCCCAGGCGGCGCCGACCTGTTCGGGCTTGTCCACGGCGATGCCCTCCAGGCCCAGGCTATTGGCGAAGGCCTCATAGGACACGTCGGGGAGCTGCTGGGATTCGGTGAATTTGGGTGCTCCCTCCATCGCCCGCATCTCCCAGGTGACCTGGTTGAGGTCGTTGTTGTGCAGAACGGCGACGATCAGGCGCGGGTCCGGCCACTCATCCCAGTAGTGCTTGACTGTGATCAGCTCGGCGAGGCCGTTCATCTGCATCGCGCCGTCTCCGGCGAAGACGATGACCGGCCGGCCGGGGTTGCCGAACTTGGCGCCGATGCCGTAGGGAACGCCCGGGCCCATCGTCGCCAGGTTTCCTGACAGCGAGCCCCGCATGTCGCCGCGGAACTTCAGCTGCCGGGCATACCAGTTCGCTGATGACCCCGAGTCGGCTGTGACGATCGCGTTGTGCGGCAGCCGGGCGGAGAGCTCGCGGAACAGCAGCATGGGGTTGACCGGGTCGGCTTCGACGTCGGCCTCCATCGCCATCGTCTCCCACCAGCGGGCGACACCAGCTTCGATGGTCTCCCGCCAGCGGCGGTCCTCGTTTCGCCGCAGGTGCGGGATCAAGGCCCGGAGGGTAGCGGCCGCGTCCCCGACCAGGTTGACCTCATACGGGTACCGCATACCGATGTATTTGCCGTCGATATCGACCTGCACCGCCCTGGCCTGATCGAACGCGGGCAGGAACTGGGTGTAGGGAAAGCTCGAGCCCACCGTCAGCAGCGTGTCGCAGTTCATCATCAGCTCGTAGCTCGGCCGGGTTCCCAGCAGGCCGATGGAGCCGGTGACGTAGGCCAGTTCGTCAGACAGCACGTCCTTGCCGAGCAGCGGCTTGGCGACCCCGGCGCCCAGCAGGTCGGCCACCTGCTCGAGTTCGCGCCGCGCTCCGCGGGCACCCTGCCCGGCCAGGATGGCCACCTTGCTCCCCGCGTTGAGAACCTCGGCTGCACGCCGGATCGCGTCATCGCCGGGCAAGGTAACCGGCCATTCGGTCCCGATCGAGGACGGCACCATCTTGAACGCGTGGGCGGGAGGTGAGTACTCCAGTTCCTGCACGTCGGACGGGATGATGATCGCCGTCGGGGCGCGCTCGGCCTGTGCGGTGCGGATTGCCCGGTCCAGAACATTGGGCAGTTGCTCCGGGACGGTCACCATCTGGACGTATTCGCTGGCCACGTCCTTGAAGAGCGAGAGCAGGTCCACTTCCTGCTGGTATGAGCCGCCCATCGCGCTGCGGCTTGTCTGGCCGACGATCGCCACCACCGGAACGTGATCCAGCTTTGCGTCGTACAGGCCATTCAGCAGGTGGATCGCGCCGGGGCCTGACGTTGCCATGCACACCCCGATCCGTCCGGTGAATTTCGCGTAGCCGACGGCCTCGAAAGCCGCCATCTCTTCGTGCCGCGCCTGGACGAACTTCGGCTTGTTCTCCGCGCGCCCCCAGGCGGCGAGGATGCCGTTGATGCCATCGCCCGCGTAGGCGAACACATGATCGACGCCCCAGGCCCGCAGGCGCTCGAGCAGGTAATCAGCAACTGTCGCGGCCATTACCGTTCCCTTCCTTGCTTATTTACCAGCTGCGATCTCAGCCGGTGCCGCCACGCGTGCCGGAGATCAGGTGATCCGCGGCCCGCGCGGCGATAGCCATGATCGTCAGAGCGGGGTTGGCGCTGCCTTGAGTGGGGAGCACGCTGCCATCGGTGATGTACAGGTTGGGCACGGCGAAGCTCCGGCAGGTGCCGTCCACGACCCCATGCCGTGCGTCTTTTGCCATCCGGGCACCGCCCACCAGGTGGGCATACCGATTGATCGTGATGACCTCATCGGCCCCGGCGGCCTTCAGGATGTCCTCCATGACGCGCCGCGCGGCATCCATCAGGGCCTTGTCGTTGTCGCATTGCGAGTAAGCGAAGCGCGCGACCGGGATGCCGTGGGAGTCGGTCTCGTCGGCCAGGGTCACCCGGTTCCCGGCCAGCGGGAGGAATTCGCACAACGCGCCCAGGCAGGCCCAGTGCACATAGTCGCTCATGTAGTCGCGCAGCGCCCGGCCCCAGTGTCCCTCGGCGGCGACGTGCTCAGCCCAGGTGATCGGCAGCGGTGACACGGTCTGCACCGAGTACCCGCGCTTGTAGTCCCTGGCCGGGTCGGTCTCGTAAAATTCCTCGGTGCTCACCTCGGGCGGCGGCGCCTTGTACATCCGTACTTCAGCGCCGAAACGGCCGGCGGTCTGCGGGGCGCCTTGCACCATGAGGTAGCGGCCGACCTGGTCGAACTCGTTACACAGGCCGGCCGGGAAGCGCCGCGAAGTGGAGTTCAGCAGCAGCCGGGGTGTCTCGATCGAGTAGCCGGCGATGGCCACCATTGCCGCCCGCTGGAACCGGCTGCCGCCGTCCCTGATGTAGTGCACCCCGGTGGCCCGGCCGCTGCGCTCGTCGATCCCGACGCGGGTGACCATCGCATCTGGCCGCACCTCGGCTCCATGGGCCAGCGCGTCTGGGATGTGCGTGATGAGCGGCGATGCCTTGGCATTTACCTTGCAGCCCTGCAGGCAGAAACCCCGGTAGATGCAGTGCGGGCGGTTCCCGAACCTGCCGTTCGCGATGGCGACCGGGCCGACCTTCGCCGTGATGCCCAGCTTTTTGGCCCCGCGCAGGAACAGTTCCCCATTGCCGCCGACAGGATGCGGCCGATACGGGTAGCGATGCGGGTCGCCCCATGGCCAGTGCTCCCCGGCGACGGGCAGTTCCTGCTCCAGAGCGGAGTAGTAGGGGCGTAGCTCCTGGTATCCGAAAGGCCAGTCGGCGCCGACCCCGTCGCTGCTGAAGGTCGAAAAGTCGCTCGGGTGCAAGCGCGGCGTGTAGCCCGCGTAGTGGACCATGGAGCCGCCCACGCCGCGGCCTGAGTTGTTGGAACCCAGCGGCACCGGATCGGTGCCGGTGATCACTCGTGGATCGGTCCAGTAGAGATGGTGCGAGCCGGCTTCGTCGCTCACCCAGTCGGTGTCGGGGTCCCAGAACGGGCCCGCGTCCAGGGCCACCACCCGCCAGCCCGCCCTGGCGAGCCGCTGCGCCAGCACTGACCCGCCCGCGCCGCACCCGACGATGACCAGGTCGACCTCGTCATCGTCGGCGAATCGCCGCATGTCGCGCCGGAGCCTGTGGTTGGTCCGTGTCCCGTCGTTCGGCAGCAGCCAGGCGGACTCGTTCCGCGCGCGCACGCCCGCCGTCATGGCCGCTCCCGGACCGGGTCCTGCGCGGGCCTGGCGTCCTTGACCTCGAAGGGCTCACGCGCATCGACACCGATGCTCTTGTAGCCGCGGGGATAGGCCGGCCCGGGGAATCCGATCTCATCCCATGCCGAGGGATGCGCGTACAGCGCCGTGCACGCGTACCTGGTCCACAGGCTCCACACCCGGCTGGCCGGCAGCTCATGCCAGCGCAGTGATCCAAGGTCCTGGACGGCCTGCACGATGGACGCCTGCTCGTTGCGCTGGCAGGCGCCGAACTCGGCGCCAAACCGTTCTTTGGCGTCCTCGTTGAGGTACGCCAGGGTGTCACGCCAGGCCTTGCTGTCTTCGGGCATGTCCTCATACCGCCAGCCGTCGGTCCGGCCGTCCGCGAGCCTGGCGTCGATCATTTCCATGACCGGAACTCCTAGGTCATGTGGCTGGTCGAGAAGCTGGCCGACCAGTGCCTGCGCAGTCGCCTGCTCGGACGCCGTGAAGAACCGCGGTGCCGGAGGTGCTGCGGCTCGTGACCGGATGGCCTGCGCCGTCACCTCATCCCAGTGCGGCGCCTGCCGCAGTGCGCTGAAGCCAGGGAACCGGCCCTGGGGGCCGGGTGGCACCGAAGGGCGCGGGCTCATCTCTCGCGCCGCAGAATCGCGGCGAGCAATCCCATTCCGCCGACCACCGTGACCAGCAGGGGCGCGAGCAGCGGCGGACCCATCTCCATGTTGTATCGGGCGTTGGACCATCCGCCCGGCTTCTGGGCGATGCCCCGGGCGTGCAGGAAAAAACCCTGAAGCCCGTTGGCCACGATGGCGGCCGAGGCGACCGGGAGAGCGGTCTTCGCCATCCGCGTACTGCAAACGCCGGCGACACCCGCGGCCGCGCCGACCGGGCCGAGCGCCACCGGGACCCACATCATCTTGTTCCCAAAGCTCGCGCTGTCGTGCTCAAAAAAGATCTCCGCCGCGGTGACCAGCGCTCCAGCCGCCGTCAGCGCAGACAGGCTGCGCTCGAAACGTCCGGTCTCGATGTTGCGGATCATCCGGTCGATCCCGTGGACCGCCCGGCCGCCGACAGCACGACGCGCCCGGAACGCTGACATCTGTTCGCCCCAAACTGCCTGGGCCCAGCGCTCACTCGCGCTGCGCCGGCTGGATTCCGTAGTTACGGTCGGCAACTACCCGCGCGCAGCCGGGCAAACATTGTTCGCGACTTTGAACCTCCGAGCCGGCCAGGAAGCCCACTCATCGTGAGGCTGGTGAGCCGGCCACCAGCGCTGCCGCTCGTGACCGGCTGTCCGCCCGCATGCAGGGCATACTGGAATTTGTGATGAGGACTGGCGCAGCGCGCGGCCAGGTGGGCCACTTCCACGAAGCAGGCTTCTACGGCTACGATGCCGAGTTCGCCGCCCTCATCGTGCCGTTCGCCGAAGAGGGCATCGCCGCAGGCGAGCCGGTCATCATCGGTTACGACGACCGGAAGAGCGGCCTGTTGCGGTCCTGGCTCACCGACGCGTCCGCGGTGGAATTCATCAGTGACAGCAGCCTGTACGCCACACCGGCGCGGGCGATCGCGGCCTACCGGCAGATCTTTGAACGCCATGTTGCGATGGGCGCCGGGCAGATCCGGATTGCCGGGGACGTGCCCCATCCGGGCAACGGGGGACGGTTCGAGGGATGGGACCGCTACGAATCGGCCGTCAACACCGCCTGGCAGGACTTCCCCGTATGGGGCCGGTGCCTGTACGACACCCGCACCACGCCGGCGGTGGTGCTCGACATCGTCGAGCGGACCCACCCCCGCATCGTCTGGCCGTCGGGACAGCGCCGGGCAAGCCCCCGCTACCAAGATGCCCCGGCATTCGAGGGACTCCCGTACGTGCCAGATCCGCTCGAAGGCTCCCCGCCCCTCGCCGAGCTGGTCAACCGGCCCGACGCCGAGGCCCGGCTCGCGCTCGCGCAGATCGGCCGCGGCCGCATCCCCGCCACCACGCTCCAAGATCTGCTGATCGGCGCCACCGAGGCAGTCGCCAACGCACAACACCACGGTCGGCCGCCGGCGACCGTACGCATCTGGGCCGCGGGCGACCGCATCGTGGTCACCGTTCACGACACGGGCCACGGCCCAGCCGATCGCCTGGCAGGCCTGGTCCCCGCGCCAAGCCGCACGCCGGACCACCGGCTTGGACTGGGACTGTGGGTCACGCACCAGCTCGACCTCGATGTCGCGCTCAGGCGCGCCGACGACGGCTTCACCGTCAGGCTCCGGTCCCTCCCGGGGCCCAGCGAATTCACTGCGCGCTCGTAACCGGCAGGGCGGATGTGTGCTTCCGGCCCCCGCTTGCGCGGGTGTGGCCTGGCGCGGGCCGGTTCAGCTTTTCCTCGATGAGCTTGAGCACGGACGTGTGGCCGGCACATCGCTGCAGACGTAGCCGGGCCGGGCATACGGCGACACGATCACGGCGCGCACCTGGAACCCGTACCGGTCATAGCCACGCGGTCCTTCCGCCTGGTTCTCTGCGGCTGTCCAGTTGAAATTGCCTCTGTGACCCGCCTGCCTTTGGCGCCGTTGGGCCCTGTCGGACAGTCCGTACCGCCCCCATGATGGCAATATGAGCGCCGTGCAGTGGGGGTCCGTCGCTACATGGGTGGCCTCGGTCGGGACCGTCACAGCGGTCTCCTTCGCGCTGTGGGAGGCCCGGGGGGACCGGAAGGAGCGTTTGCGCCGGGAACTCAGGCGACAGGCCGTGAGGATATCGGCGTGGTTCGTCGACATACATGAGGACTCGCATGGTGAAGACTCGCCGCGCGAAGCCTGGCTTCCCGAGGAGCTGCGTGGCCGGGCTGCCGACGTTGAGCTTCTCAACAACTCAGAAGACCCGGTGACCGACGTCCTGGTCTTCCTGTCGCGGGTGTCGTACAAGGTCCAGCGCTGGTGGGATCAGGAACCAGAGTATTGGGTCATGATCGGTGTGCTTGCACCCGGGCGATGGACCATCGGCGTACCTAAGAGCGGTGGCGCAATGGTGGATGTCAAACTGGGAGGATCACCCGCCATGTCCCGCGTGATGGTGATTATCAGTTTCACTGACAATGCGGGTAACCACTGGGCGAGGGGAGCTAGAGGAGAACTACGGCAGCTGCCCACCCCCGCAATCGAATACTGGAAGGTCCACAAGGAAGACATTGATTGGCGGGTGCCGGAACGCTTGGATTGAGCAGATGCTGATCCGCGGCGGGGTTGTCGTGCGGCCCAGCTACCCGTGAGGTCGGCGCCCCGGCCAGCTCGAGCAGCGGCGCGAGTCCGGGCACGCAGATCATCCGACTATGGCCCGACTGACCGGCAGAGTTCGCCAGGCGGCTGCTGGTGACCCTAGTTCAGCAGCAGCCGGTCCCCGGAGCGCTGCGCCAGGTCGTGCCGCAACGTGGTACGCGAGAGGTACCCGATGATCGCCGGGACCTGCCCGGCCAGGCCCTGGTCTACCGCTGCCTGCTGGGTCACTGGGCGCAGTGCGATCCGGACGCAGCCGCCGGGAAAGACGTCGTACCAGGTGGCCGCGAACCGGGCACCACCGCCCAGGGCGCGCAGCCGCCTGATTCCCGGCTCGGGTGCCCGGACCGCCGCGGCCCGGCCGACGGCGCAGTACCTGGTCAGTGTCAGCTGCAGCGCGCCGCTGCCTGCCCGGTCGTTGCCCAGCGTGATGACCGATGTGCCGCGGAGTGCCTGGACCCTGCCCAGGGTCCATCCGGTAGGCAGTGGCCGGATACACACCAGTTCGGTGGCTGTCGGCACCGACTGGGCCTCGGCCAGCAGCGGTTCCAGGGCGTGGCAGTCCATATTGGAGACAAGCAGTGCCGTTGGCTGGGAGGCGGTATTGATCAGGACATTCGCCAGAGTGATGACCAGCAGGGATACCGCCACAGCGAGGACGGTCCAGGAGCCGGCCCGGCGCGCGCTCCAGCGCTGGACCCGGATGGCCGCAGGCCGTCGCGGCAGCAGCTGGAGGAACTCCTCGTGCAGGTCGCGGCCGCTGGCCCGGATCGCGTGCCGAAGCTGGGACGGCAGCGCGAGCCCGCGGGCTGCGGCGAACGCCTCCGAGATTTCCGCCACGGTGAAGAACTGCAGCGCGCACTGGTAGACGCGCTCGGTGCTGCTGCGCAGGGCCAGGCACAGCATCATGTTGGCCAGGTCGACCGCCTGCCGCCACGGTGTCGGGCGCACCTCCGCGAACGCCACGTCGATCAGGAGCAGGCGGCCGTCGCGGACCAGCAGGTTGGCCGGCTTGACATCGCGGTGGGCAAGCCCTGCGTCCCACATCCTGCGGACGATCAGCAGCCCGTCATCAATGACCGCATCGTCCACCTCGGCGTCGCCCAGCTCGGTCGAACCGGCAAAGAACTCAGTGAGCAGCAGGTACTCCCGGTCCGGTGTGAGCTCCACAAAGCCGTAGGGCTGCGGGCTCGGCAATCCGGCGTCCCGGCAGAGCCGCAGCGCATAGTCCTCCTGCTGCACGAGGCGGCGGACGCCCTTGAACGACTGCTCATCCTCTAGCCGGCCGTACATCAGCTGCCGGCCGAGCTTGTACCAGCGGTCCGCACGCACATGCGAACGCGCATACAGCTTGCCGAACACGTATCCGCCCGGCTGGCCGGCCCGCAGCAGCCGCATCGGGCTGGACCCACCGGAACCGGCCAGCCCGAACGGCTCGACGCTGGACACCTCGATGCCCATCTGGTCCTTCAGCGTGCGTTTGATCGCCTCACCGCGTGCGCCGCCGAGGTCAAGATGCGCACCGTGCGCGCCGCCGTAGATCACCGGGAACGACTCCTCCGGGGCGAACAGCCGCATTCCCAGCAGCGGCACGGTGACGCCGAGGATCGCGCCGAGCAGCACATCGGTCGGCGCATCCACGCCCAGGCGCATCCGGGACAGGCCGATCACGACGACGATCACGGCCGCGGCCCAGCCGCCGCGGCGCCGCCACCGGCCGGCGGGCACCAGTGTGTACAGCGCTCCGGTCAGCACAGCGCACACCTTCTCGATCTCGACCGACGGCATCGAAAAGCCAGCCCAGCGGAATTGGGCCGGCACGCCGAACGGCAGCGGCCGGTGCACGGCAAGCAGGAAGACCGTCGTCAGCAGCATGAGCACCTCGTAGCTGACGACCAGCACCAGCAGGTGCCGGAACCGGCGGAGCACGATCAGCGCCAGCAGGAGCATGTATCCCGCGATGACCGTCACCGGCGCCGCGCCCGCCTCAGCGATCACGCGGGCGACCGCGGTGAATCCCGGCACCGGTGCACCGGCCACCCACCGGGTCAGGGTGTCGTCGATCACCGTGACATCGACCGCCCGGCGGTTCAGGCCGCCGGCGAACACCGCGATGGCCGCGCCGGTCGCCACGATGGCGGCTGCCAGCCAGATCAGCCCGCTGCGCTCGATATGCCGCGGCAGCGGCGGCGGTGCGCCCGACGGGCGGCGCTGGCGGCCGGCCGGCAAGACCGGTACCCGCGCTGGTACGCCCTGGGCCGCCCGCGGCGGGCTGGCGCTCACACATACCCCCGGTGCTGCAGGGACCGCCAGCACAGCCAGCCCGGCAGCACCGGCAGCCAGTAGGTCGCCAGCCGGTACAGCAGCACCGCCGAGACCGCGGGCCCGGGCGCCATGCCGACGCCGGTCAGCCCGGCGACCAGCGCGGCCTCGATCGCGCCGAGGCCGCCCGGGGTGGGGGCTGCCGCGGCCAGCGCGGCGGCGGCCAGGTACACCGCGCCGATCACGATCAGGCCGGGGCCCGCGCCGAACGCCTGGACCGAGGCGGCCAGCCCGGCGATGTAGGCGAGGGTGATCAGGGCCGAGCCGCCGAACAGCAGGCTCAGCTTGACCGGGCTGGCGGCGGCCTGGCGCAGGCTGCCGGCCGCGGAACGGGCGCCGGGGATCAGCTGCTTACGGGTCCAGCGGCGGCCGGGCCGTGTCGCCAGGACCACGCCGATGACCGCAAGTGATCACCGCCAGGATGAGCAGGATCTTGCTGCCGGATGGCAGCTTGAACGCCTTGGTGAGGTCGTGGCCGGCCAGCGCGAAGAACACCACGATCAGCAGGACGTGCATGACGGCGCCCGCGAGGGCTGTTCACGCCGACCGCGGCGACGCTGGCCGGGGCGCGAGTTCCGCTCTTTTGCAGGAACCGGGCGTTCAGCGCCATCCCGCCGACGTTGGCTGGCGACACCCGGTTGATGAACGACGACGCGCCCTGCGCCAGCACGGCCGGGCCGAACGGGACAGGGCCGGGTACCGAGCCGATCAGCGCTATCGCGCTGGCCACGTAGGTCAGCGCGGACAGGCCGATGATCACGGGCAGCCAGGCCCAGTTCGCGCTTTGCAGCGCGTGCCAGCTGCTGCTCACCTGGGCGATCTGCGGCAGCAAGAAGTAAAAGGCGCCGGCCAGCGCCGCAATCGCCAGCAGGGTGCGCGGCCGCACCCGCTGCAGCCGGGCAAGATCCTGGTCCCCCTCGCCGCCGGAGGCCGCGATCGCGGCCGCGCGCGTGTTCTTCAGCAGCCCGTCCTGGCCCTTGATCTCGCGCCGGGTGCCGGCCGACAAGGCGAGCGGCTGCAGCAGCGGCACCGCGGCGGCGACGCCGTCGGCGCCGATCGTGGCCGCCGCGGTGGCCACGGCACGGTCCGGGCCGATCCGGCCGGCCAGCGAGGTGAGCAGCTCGGCCACGTCGATGGCCCGCTGGCGGCTGGTCGCGGCAAGCTCGGCGAAGCTGAAGTCGACCAGCCATGGGCAGCCGTTCTGGCTGATCATGATGTTGGTGCCATGCAGGGACCGGTGCGCGATCTGGGCCTGGTGCAGCCGGCCGACCTCGCGCCACAGGCCACCGGCGAGCTGATCGCTGATGCGATCGGCCGGGACCTCGTCCAGCGACTGGCCCGGTACTAGCTCCATGGTCAGCAGTACCGACCCGTCGCCGGCCTTGATGACCTGGCCGATGTGCGGCACCATGACGCCGGCCCGCTCGGCCATCACTGCCAGCAGCGCCTCATGCTCGACGGCCTTGAAAAGCGAGGCCGCGGGCCTGGTGTCGCCGACGCCGCGCAACCGGATGCCGCGCCAGGCCCGGTATAGCAGGTCGGCATCCCGCTGGTCGGAGCCGTAAACCTTGACGAACAGGGCACGCCCGTCGCCGGTCACCGCCTGGAACGGCCGCGATCCCTTCGCGTGGCGCACCGGCCCGGTCACCTGGCTGACACGCACGCCGGCCGCACGCAGCGCCGCAGCCACCCCGGCGGGCCCCATCCGCCGGTCCGGCACTCCGAACACCACCAGCAGGCCCGCCCCCACTGTGACCCCGGCAGCCAGCGCCAGCACCAGCTGCATTGGCAGCAGCCCGCCGGTGATCAGCCGAGCCACGCCGATCAGCAGCAGCAGCACCCAGGCCGCCCGGCGCCAGGCCCGGCTCAGCCACGGCGCCGCGGCCACCACGACAGCCGCCAATCCCGCCAGAACAGCTGGATCGGGGAACCCTGCGCCGGTCAGCCACGAACCTTGGCGCAGCCCGGCGGGCAGCGCGGCGGAGCCGCCCGGCCCGGCCAGATAAGAGATGCCAGCCATCAGCGCCGCCGCTGCCGCGAACCCGCCCGCCACGGTGGCCAGCACCCGGAACCGGCGGTACCGCAGCGCGGCTACCAATAGCACCAGGGCCGCCGCCGCGATCGACACCTGGACCAGGCCAGTCAGCACCCGCCCGGCCGCGGTCGCGGTCCCTACCTCGGTGATCGCGGCCGCAGCGGGCCGTAGCAGGGCAGGCAGCAACGCAGCGAGCACGGCCGCCACGACCAGCACCCAGGCCGCGGCGACCAGGCGGATCACATCGCCCGGATGACGATAACGAGAGGACGGCAGCCATTGCCGCACGTCCTTCGTGCTCGGTGCCGCAACGCCGATCCGCGGCTCACCAGGGGCCTTCAACTCGTTTCCCCGGTTGGCCACACCGGCTGGGCGGTTCCGGTTCATGTCCGTCTCCGTCCCCTGCCTGCGTGGGCTGGTGGAGCGACAGCAGCCAGGCGTTGCGCCCCGGGAGACGGTCGCCCGCGCTGGCGCTGCCGCTGGAGCAGGTCGGCGACCAGGGCCGTCAGCAGGGCACAGGATGTGCCGAGCAGGATCCCGGCCGTGGCGTCGGACAGCCAGTGGGCGCCCAGGTAGGCGCGAGAGAGCCCCATCAGGATCGAGAACGCCACCGCGACCGCGCCCCACCAGGTGCGTCGTCGCCCAGCGGGAACCAGGGCGATTACCGCCGCGACGGCAGTGACCGACGCGGCGACGGCGTGCCCGGACGGGAACGATGCGCCGCTCGTGGCGACCAGCGACCCGGGCGGCCTGGCCCGGTCGTAGATCCCTTTCAGCGAGCCGATCAGGACCTCCGATACCACCACGGCTGCGGTGAAGGCGGCCAAATGCCACCACCGGCGCCGCAGGGCAAGAAACCCGGCCACGGCGATCCGCACCGGCAGCGTGACGTACACAAGCCCGAGGACGTTGAAGACCTTGGCGATCACGGTGAGGGCCGGCGCCCGGCCCGAGATCATCAGCCGCAGCCACGCGTCGTCAAGCCGCTGGATGCGGGCCAGCATGCCGTGGCCGGCGACCAGGACAAACACCACAGCCGTCAGCGCCACCACCCCCGCCGTCAGGAGGGCGGTCCGGCGGGGGCTGGCAAGAAGCGCGTCCTCCTCGGGGGCTGTGGCCGGCCAGGTCACCCGGGGCATGCGGCACCCCGCGCGCACAAGGCAAGGCCCGCGCTGCGGCGGACATAGCCGACCGGCGCCGACCGGGGCGCAAACCCCAGCGCGCCGTCGGCGGCGGCGGCCAGGACCGGGGATACGCCGGGCGCAAACTGGTAGGTCGCGAAGCCGCGGGGAAGATGTAGCCGCGAAGACCGGAGTGCTGCCGGACCGGGCCCGCCCGAGGCTCGAACAGGCGCGTGCCGGGCCGGCCGGAGGGGGTTCCGCGAGGTCACCACCTCCGCTTTCTCGGTCACTGCTCCGCACCTCCCATCGATGTCAGCCCTGCGCACGCGGCCAACTCGGGTGCCGGGCCGCGATGGGCAGCGCCGTGAATGCGGCGGCCATGCTGGTGAGCAGCCGGTCGGTGCCTTGGGGGGTTGAGTGCCCCGGCGCTGACGTACAGCACGGCGGTGGCGGGGAGGAAAAGGGCGAGCACCCGCTGACGTGCCCGTGCCGCGTTATCCATGGACCTCTCCAGACGGCCAGCGACCGGTCGCCGCGGCGGGCTGATGCCGCGTGGCAGGCATGTGCCCGGCGTGCTGCCCCGGCCGGGGCCGGCACCAGCGAAATCAGCCCCGGTACCCGTGCCTCACGCTACGCTGGCAATCAGAAACTAGCAATCTTTTTCTGGAAATGACCTTCAAGGAGTGGTAAAGTGCCAGCATGCCAGCCTGGAGCTTCCTGACCAACCACGCCCGGGTCCTGCTGTGCATCGCCCACGACCCGGGACTGCGGCTACGCGACATCGCCGCCACGCTGGGCATCACCGAACGCAGCGCCCACGGCATCATCACCGACCTGGCCACCGCAGGCTACGTCGTCAAGCACAAAGACGGCCGCCGCAACCGCTACCAGATCCAGGCCCACCTGCCACTGCCCGAACCCTGGACCCGCGAACCCGCCCTCAGCGAAATCCTGACCGTCCTGCTCGGCGACAGCCGCAGCACCACCGCGCTGGCAGACCACCAGACAGCTAACCGCCGCCCCGGCCGCCCACCCGGCCAGATGACGGCCGCCACCGTCAACGCTCGCGGAAGCGATGTCTTGGGACCCAACGCCACCGGTGCGCCACCCAGCGCAGATCCGCCAGAACGCGAACCGCGCCCGGCAGCCTTCTGACCCGGGTCGCAACCCCGTCGGCCCCAGCGCTTCACCCCCCGGTGAAAGTCATCCTGGGCCACCGACACGCCGAGCACGGAGACCCCCCAGCCTGAGCCCGCCGCATTGATCCCGTTGGCCACATCGGTCAGCCACGGCGTGCGTATCCCGGCCATGGGCCGCAGCACCCACGTGCCGACCCGGTCATCCATCCGGAGCCACGGCGTGTGCTGCGAGGCCACGAACGCACCAGCCAGGCCCATCACCACTCCGACCAGCCACGCTGTCGTGCTGATGTGACCGGGTGCGGCAGCGGCGGTGGCGCGCCGGTCGGGCGGCGCTGACGGCCGACCCTGTAGGCGGCGGAGTCAGGTGGCAAGCTGGCCGCGCCGTCCCGGGCGGCCACGCGCTCGACATCGTGGCTCAACGCCTGCCACCCCCGTCGAGAACAGTCCACGTGCGCACAGCCAGCTGCCAGCTACCAGCTGAGGGCTCTGCCCCGCCAGCTCAACCCGGCCGGTCCGCCCGGCGTACCGATAGCGCCCGCCCACCGGCCAGTGCCCGTCGGCCTGGTCCACGCGTTCGGAGGTGAAGGTGATGTCGGGGTAGGTGCCGGCTGCGGGGATGACGACGGCCGTATGCCAGCTCGGGCGGAATGCGCACAATGCCGTCCAGCACGGCCTGCGCCGCCTTGATCTGCGCCGGCGTCCTTGTCATCAACCTTGGACAGGGCGATCAGGGTCAACGGCATGGCAGCGACCACATCGGGTCAGTTGCGGTTGCCACGGAGGTAGTCGTGGATTAGGCGGATTGCGACTGAGCCCTCGCCGACCGCCGACGCTACCCGCTTTACCGATCCGGAGCGGACGTCGCCGGCCGCGAAGACCCCGGGCAGGCTTGACTCTAGAAACATGGGCGGACGCTGGAGCGGCCAGCTCTGCGGAGGGTGCCCGCCCGCCATGAGGTCGGTCCCGGTGACCACGAACCTCCATCGGTCACGCTTGATATCGTCCGGCAGCCACTGGGTGCGGGGCTCGGCCCCGATCAGCACGAACAGTGCCGCGGCCGGAACGGTCTGGGTCACCCCGGAGGCCTGGTCCTGGATAGTCAGGCTCTCCAGGGAACATGTCCCGGTGCCGCCCGTCACGACGGCGTTGTGCCGTACGGCGATGTTGGGTGTGCTGGTGATCTCTTTGATCAGGTACTCGGACATGCTCTCGGCCAGCGATTGGCCCCGGACCAGCATTGTCACCGTGGCGGCGTACCTGGCGAGGTGAACTGCAGCCTGGCCCGCTGAATTCGCGCCGCCTACCACGAACACCTCCCGGTCCTTCATCGCCTTGGCCTCGGAGGTGGCGGCGCCGTAGAACACGCCAGTGCCGGTCAGCCCGTCGAGCGAGGGGATGCCGAGCCGCCGGTACGAAACGCCGGTGGCGATGATGACGGCCCGGCTGCGAACCTCGTCCCCACCAGCGACCGTCACCACGCGTTCCCGCCCCTGGCCGCGCAGGCCGGTCGCCGGGTTCCCATAGACGTATTCGGCGCCGAAGTTCCAGGCCTGCGTGTAGGCCCGCACCGCGAGATCCTCGCCGCTCACCCCGGTCGGGAAACCCAGGTAGTTGCGGATGTCCGAGCTCGTGCCGGCCTGGCCGCCGATGGCTACTGGCTCCAGCACCACCGTGGACAGGCCCTCGGACGCCCCATAGACCGCGGCCGCCAGGCCGGCCGCCGGCGCCGATCACCGCCACGTCGTACAGGTCAGCGCCCGGGCTGGTCTGGACCCCGATGGCCTGGGCGATCTGAGTGTTCGACGGATTCTCCAGCACCCGCCCATCGAACATGATGATCACCGGCAGCGTCGCCGCGGCGGCGCCGGCCTGTTCCAGCAGTGCCCTTCCCGGCCCGGCATCCTCAGGGTAGAAGCCGAACGGAACCACGTTACGGCTCAGCAGGTCCCGGATCTTGTGCGAGCGGGCGGACCACTCCTCGCCCACCACCCGCATGACTTCGGGCCTGGGAAGGTTCGACCTGGCCCATTTCTCCAGCAATTCGGTGACCGTCAGGTGGAACGCCTCGTCCGGCACCGTCGCGGGCCTGCCGGCATAAGCATCGATGTGGCCGAGCGCGATGGCCTGCAGGATCGGCTCCGGAGGCGGTCCGTATTCCCAACCGATCAGCAGGAGACGCTTGGCCGCGCCATGGAACTCACGGACCCGCGCCAGCAGCTCTATCCCGGTCAGCTGCGACACCGATTCGCCTGCCAGCACGATGCTGACCAGGCGCTGGTCGTCGCGAAGCCTGGCGAGCAGACCGGGCGGATCGTCGGCGGATCCAACGCAGATGACCTGGTAGTCGGCCCCGTACCGCTTGCGCAGCTCCCGCTCCACGACGCCTCGCGCCTGCGGGTCGTCATCGACGACCAGCAGGACTGGAGCACCTGGCATGGGCGGCACCTGTGGGCTTGGCTTACCGACTTCAATCACAATGCCCTTCCCCGCTGCCGCCTCTTCAAGCGCGCACGCGGCGCTTGAGCTGGTCACGGCACCCGATGGGGTAGGCCGATCGCGCTCGACGAGGGACAGGCGGGCATCCAGAGACAGCGGGTCTGCCTCCCCCCGCCTGCTCCAGGCCACCCGGCCGAGCCGCACACGGTGCTCGAGTGCCTGCACGTGATCCTCGACGAGGAGTGGGAGCACAACAGGTACGCCAACCGTGACCTCGATGTCCTGGCCGCCCAGCCTCGATGAATGGACTGACTGAAACCCAGCACGGTTCCGGTTCGACGCGGGCCGGGTCGGCCCGTCACGTGGCCTGCAAAGGCGCCCATCGGTGCCGGTGATCCGGGTTGGCTTGTGGTGTGCACCTCGGCCCGGCTGTCGCCGGGGTTGTCGGCACCGGGCCGGCTAACTGGCTGCCTCTGTGAGTGGCTCGGCCCGGCGGGATCAGTCGCGTCGCTGTCCGCGGGGCCCGGCACGTCACTGGGCGGCGGCGGCGCGGTGCTCCTTAGGGCTTACTCCCCGGACGCGCTTGAACGCGGTGCTGAGCGCGAACGGGCTGCTGTAACCGACCTGCCGCGCGACCGCACCGATGGTCGCGCCGGGCTCCCCCAGCAGATCAGCAGCCAGCGTAAGCCGCCAAGCGGTGAGGAATGTCATGGGCGGCTCGCCGACCAGTTCGGCGAATCTTCGGGCGAAAGCCGCGCGCGATACGCCGACCTCGCCCGCCAGCGTCGCGACGGTCCACGGCTGCGCGGGGTTGTTCTGCAACATCCGTAGCGCCCTGCCCACCACCGGGTCACCCTGAGCCCGATACCACCCCGGTGCCTGTGCTTGATGTTGGGAGAACCATGCCCGCAGGACGGTGACGAGTAGCAGGTCAAGCAGCCGGTCGAGTATCGCCGCTTGTCCTGGCTCGTCCTTGACGATCTCCTCGGCGAGCACCGGAAGAAGAGGCGAGTCCCACGCGTCCGCTGGCATGACGAGGAGCTGGGGGAGGACGGGGAGCAGGTGCTGGCCGATCTCGCTGTGTCGTTCGTAGGTCCCGATCAGCATCAAGGTCGAGCCGGCGGGGCTGTTCCCCCAGCTGCGCACGCCGAGGTCCATCGGCTGGGCCAGGTCCTGGCCGTCTGGCGTGGTGCAGTGCTGCCCGGGGTGGATTATCACCTGCGCGGCGGTCGTGGGGTCATCGGCGAAGCTGTACGGGTCGGGACCGCGCATGACCGCGACGCTCCCCGCGCCGAGCTGGACAGGCGGATCGTCATCGGGGATCACCCAGGCCTGCCCCCTCACGACCGACACCACAGACAGAGGTGCCTGATCCTCGATCCGCACCGACCACGGCGGGTCCATGATCACCCGCAGCGCGAACGCTCCCCGTGCCCTCGGGCCGTCAAGAAGGCCGCCAAATACATCCACAGACGAAGTGTAGACGGAAGCGTATGAATCTGCGCTTGTGGACTATGGCTAGTCTCACTCATTGGGCGTTGACTGGTCCGCATGACTGACACGAAGACACAGGCCACGCTGGTGCTCGGCGGAACTGGCAAGACCGGCCGGCGGGTGGCGCAGCGCCTGTCCGCCCTTGGCCGTCCGGTACGGGTCGGCTCACGGTCTGGCCGGCCGCCGTTCGACTGGGAGGACCGGGCCACCTGGGCCCCCGCGCTGGACGGTGCCGGAGCGGCGTACGTTTCGTACTACCCGGACCTGGCCGCCCCCGGCGCCGTCGAGGCGGTTGACGCCTTTACCCGCCTGGCGGTGGGCAGCGGCGTTTCCCGCCTGGTCTTGCTGGCAGGCCGCGGCGAACCCGAGGCCGAGCTCGCCGAGCAGGCAGTGCGCGACTATGGTGCCGAGCTGACAATCGTGCGGGCGGCGTGGTTCAGCCAGAACTTCAGCGAGGACTACCTGCTCGGGCCCGTGCTCGCCGGCGAGGTGGCCCTCCCGGCGGGCGACACACCCGAACCGTTCGTCGATGCCGACGACATCGCTGACGTCGCGGTCGCCGCGCTGACGCAGGACGGGCATGCGGGCCAGCTCTACGAGCCGACCGGCCCGCGGCTGCTGACCTTCGCCGAGGCCGTCGGCGAGATCGCCAAGGCAACCGGCCGGCAGGTCCGCTACCTGCCGGTCTCGCTTGATGAGTACGCGGCCACCGCCGCCGGGCAGGGAGTTCCAGCCGAAGCAGTGGTGCTGCTCACCTACCTGTTCAGCGAAGTCCTCGACGGCCGCAACGCCCGGGTCTCTGACGGTGTCCGGCGCGCCCTTGGACGCGAGCCACGCGACTTCGCCGTCTACGCTCGCGACGCCGGAGCCAGCGGCGTGTGGGACGTCCCAGCCGCGAACGGGGCAGACCGATGATCGACGGCTACCCCCGGGCCCTCACCATGATCGCGGCGGTCGGCGCGGGCGTATCCGCTGGCGTGTTCTTCGCCTTCTCCACCTTCGTGATGAAGGCGCTCGGCCGCCTCCCCACCGCCCAGGCCATCTCCGCCATGAAGGCCATCAACAAGGCAGCACCGACGCCGCTGTTCATGCTCGCGCTGTTCGGGACCGCAGCTGTCTGCATCGCCCTGTCCGTCGTGGCGCTGCGTCACCTAGATCAGCACTGGGCCGTCTACCTGCTGGCCGGAAGCACGCTATACCTGGCTTGCGTCGTGCTGACGATCGTCTACCACGTGCCCCGCAACGATGCCCTCGCCCTCGTCGACCCCAGGAGTCCTGGCGTCGCGCACGCCTGGGCGCAATACCTCCAGCCCTGGACAGCGTGGAACCACGTGCGCACCATCACGGCGCTAGCCGGCACTACGGCTTTCATCCTTGCGCTCCGGGCCCGATGAGCCCAGCGCTAAAAGCCGCTTCGGATCGGCCGTGCGACCATGGCGGTGGCGTCCCGAGCCAGATCGCCGACTCGGCGCGACAGGCAATTGTGCTGACCGCGTGTCCAGCGGCGCGCAGATTAGTGGGTTATGGGGATGTCCAATGTGCGGGCGTGAGCGGCGATCGCTCGTCGTGCTACGGCTTGGCGTACGCGCGTACCTGGCCTGGTCGGTGGGTGGCGCGGTCACGAGGCGCGTTGGACGCAGCCAGATCCTGTGGCTTTGAGTGCTTTGTTGCTGAAGTCGTCTTGCAGCATGTAGAGGCTGCCGGGCCAGGGGGCCTTCAGTGGGCCCCACCTCTGGTTGTACCGCACCCCCGAGGGAGCGGGATAGGTGGGCTTGAAGTAGAAGTTGCACTTGTCGGCGACCTCGCCGCCGGTCGTGCTTTGTTCTCGGCGGTCGATCCACGCGCGGGTGCCGGTGCCCGTCAATGGGTCGGTGATCATCTCGATGTGCTCGTGGCTCATGAGATTGAGGAAGAAGTCGTATATTCCCGGCTCCCCGTGCGGGGTGCTGGGCAGATTGGAGCAGCTTCGCCCTGCCCCGCCCAGTGGGTAGGGCAGGTAGGCGTAGATGACTGGATCGGCGGTGCCATGCAGGTTGAGGGGGTAGTAGTTGTGGTAGGCGCACCAGTCCTGGCCAGATACCTGGCCGGGGCCGCAGGCGCTGGTATAGCACGCGCCGATGGTGTGTGTCCCGTCGGTCAGGGTAAACACGATGAAGACGTCGTTGGTGGCGATACCGTATGACCACCTATTTTTTTTGATCGCCTGCTGGATCTCGCCCTGGATGTCTGCGTCGGTGATGCAATAGGTCCCCGTGATCGGGTGCGTGCAGTGCGACGGGAACGGCGTCACGGAGTCGATGTATGTGCCTGCGAGGTTGATCGTTGCCGACGGGTATGTCTTCGTTTTGTCGGGGTTGATCATGAAATACTGGTGAAGCATCTTGAAGAGACTCTTGCCGTTTCCCTGCGTGACGTACCGCTGCATGATCAGCACGAAGCTATCGACCACCGGCGCCGCGGTCCCGCCCGGAGGGCCATACCAGAAAATCAGGTGCACATTCGTCACCGGCAGAATCGGCCCACCCTGGTACACAACCTTTCGCTTCGACACGAAGGAAGGAGCCGGGTTGCTCTTGGAGTCGATCACACCGGCCCGCCGCAGAAAGCTGGGCGACCGGAAGAAGGCCGGCTGCGGATGCGCTCCCGCTGGCAAGGTGTAGCCGTGCCCGGCGACATCCGCCGGCACGCCAGCGAACGCGCTGGTACCGGCGGCCCGCACCGGTGCAGCGCCCAGCGCCGCCCCCGCCGCCGCGGCGGCGGTCATGGTGATGGTGGCTCCTGCGGCCAGCAGGCGCCTGGTAAGCCGGTGGATCATGATGAATGCCCCCCTTGAGGTAGGTCCGATCCGGTTGCCCCAGCCACCACAGGCGCAGCGGCCTGTCCCCGGGACAGCGTGAGCGTTTCTGTCAGCGCACTAATCGCTAGCCTGGTCGTCAACTGGGGCGTCCGGGGCGTTGCGTTTCACCGACTCGACGCCTTTGAGCGCGCTGGCCTTGCTTTCGTAGCTCTCGCTGGTCGCGATGACCTCTCCATTGGAGGCCACGAGGTTGAAGTGGTAGTTGCCAGTCGAGCCCTGCTTAAGCACGAACTTACCCATCCTGCGACGATTGATCTGAGCGTCGACGGAGCTGATGGTAAGATTTGCGACCGCGTCAGGGTAGGCGGCGTCGCGCTCGGCAACAACGGAGACGGCCAAGCCGCACTCACACGTCGGTCCTGCTTCGAACTTAAGTTCTTGAACAAACTCCCGATCGGTTCCGGGCGGGAACTGCTCGACGCTAGTCTGGCCGTTTACGCTCAGTACGGAATAACCACGCGCACCTTCAGTAGTGAAAGCATAGCCGCTGACTGCAAAGGAAATGCCCAAGCCGTTGCTCCCACCATCCACAGGCAAGACAAGTGAGAACAGGCGCCCTGCGACCGGCGCTGGTGATTCGCTTGGATCGGCGGCGGCTTGGATATCGGAAAATGTAATAGTAAAGGCCTGCCCGTCATCGCTTACATCGAGAGCGAAATCATCATCGCCGCTTGCGAAGCTCTGCGCTAGACGGAATTTTATTCCACTCATTCACCTGCTCCTCCCGGTCGCTTTCCCGCATGGGAGAACAAGAAGTCGGTCAAGTCGGCCAGCCTGAGCCGACCCGCGAACCCGCCGACGGCGGCCGGAGCGACCACAACCCTCACCGCCTCCCCCAGAGCTATCGCAATGAACGCCACGCCATGTGGAGGCGGGATGGAGACAGGGTGGAGGCGGGATGGAGACAGGGTGGAAGCGGGATGGAGACGGGCGCACGAGTCATCGCCGACACCAGGCGCTGGCCAGCAACCTTGGGTAATGGCCGACCCGCACCCGAGGGCTCCACACTCATCCCAGCTCGCCAGAACGGCTCAAGTCGCCCGCCATGCCAGCCGCGAGAGGCGCCACTCAGATCACTCGAGCGCGCGCGCATATTACTGCGCTGGCCATCGGCGGCCGCCGCACCCAGATCAATCGTTAGGGCAGTCAGCGCCTTGCTCACACTCCCAAGCCAGCATCCGCGCGGGCAGCCAGAGTGCCGGTGGCGAGGTGAACGCCATGGCGGCGGGAAGCGGGGTTGGCGCGGCGGCGACGGGTCTGCGGTTATGGCGGGGGTGCGATGACCTCACGCCACGGCTTCGGTGAACTCCCCGATCGCGTCCAGGTAGGCCTGCACGTCGCCTGGTGTGTGCGCGACCGAGACCGTGGGCCCGAGCCACCAGCCTGACTCCCATACGCCACGGTTGGCGAGGAACAGGCGGATGAGCGCCCGCAGGCCGGGGTCGTCGGTGTCCCGGGAGCCGCGGGCATCGCGCGGAGGTTGTGGGGTGAAGAAGTAGAAGGCGTGTGAGCCGTGGGCGTTGACCGACCAGGGGAGCCCGGCCCGGTCGATGTGTGCCCGCAGGCCCGCTGCGAGCTTGTCCGCCCAGCCTCGCCGTGGTGACGAACGCCTCCGGTGTCAGCACCTCGGTGAGGGCGGCGCGGGCGGCGGCCATGGACAGCGCGTTGGCGAATAGCGTGCCTCCGGTGGCCACCTCGTCGTAGGCGATCCCGGACACCGCTGCCCCGCCTCTGGGCGGACGCAGCACCGCGGCCACGTCGTCGGTCATCCCGTACGCCCCCAGCGGCACCCCGCCGGCGATCGACTTGCCGACCGTCAGGAAGTCCGGTTCGAGACCCCACTCGGTAGTGAGCCCGCCGTGCGCGGTGACCAGCGTGTGAGTCTCGTCGATCGCCAGCAGCGTCCCGTGGCGGCGGGTCAGCTCGCGCAACCCGTCGTGGAACCCGGGGTCAGGCAGCAGGAACCCGGCGTTGGTCATCGCTGGCTCTGTCAGCAGCAGCGCCACGTCGCCGGGTGCGAGCGCACGCTCGACGGCATCCAGATCGTTGAACGGCACGATCCGAAGATTGGCCGTGACCTCGATCGGCAGGCCGGTGTACTCCGGCACGACCCTGCCGTCTTCGATGATGCCGAGCGTGGGCTCGAGGTGACCGTGGTACTTGCCGTCGAACACGAGCGACCTTCTCACGGCCGGTCCGGACCCGCGCGATCCGCACGACCTCGGTGTTCGCTTGCGTCGCGGACAGCGTGAACTGCCACTTGGCCATCCCGTACCGCCGCGCGAGCGCCTCGGCCACGACCAGCGCGTCCTCGCGAGGGCAGGAGGAACTGGTTCCCGGCCGCCATCCGCTCGCACACGGCACGCACGACCGGCGCGGGGGCGTGCCCGCAGAAGGCGCTCATGTCCGCGATGTACATGTCCACGTACTCGTGGCCGTCAAGGTCCCAGAACCGCGACCCCGCCCCGTGCGACACCCACAGTGGCGGATGGTCGTACAGCTCGTCCATCCACGACATCGGGACGCCACGCGGCATCGTCCGGGCGGCGCGGGAGGTCGCTTCCATCGAACGAGGACGGTCGTCCTTGAACCATTCCCGCTCGGCGGCGGCAAGCGCCTCGACCTTGGCCCGATCCACCCCAGGACCCCCCGCAACGGCGCCTTGATCGTCGGTCACAGTCTGGGGCCCGGCGCGGCTCGCGTCTACAACCATGCCCCTCTCGGTTGATCTGCGCGTTCGCGGCCGCGTGTTTCGCGTGGACCGGGTCGCCTGCTTTACCTGGCCCGATCACGTGGATGGGGATACGCGAGATTACTACGGCGGGAATGGGCGCCAAGGCCGCGACAGCCGCTGACCACAGGACGTGACCGCCCTCTCGCTCGTCGCCAGCGCCGGAACCCCGACCCGGCGCGTGTCCGCTGACAACTTCCACGCATGGCCGGCGCGCCCAATTGACCAGTTCTTGTTCTCTCTGCCTCGCCCGATCATCACACGAGGTGCGCCGTGGTGGAGCCACCTACAGGCTGGCGCCGCTAGTCCGGCGGATTTGTCTTTGTAGTGGCGTCGATTTCACAGGTGGTCGTTCGTGTAGGGGTGACGGGATCGCAGCAGGGCGGCCCGTGAAACCAGAGGAGCATTCCATGCGTTCGATCATGGTCACGATGTGGGTCACCCTCGACGGTGTCGTGCAGGGCCTCGGCCGTCCCGGCGAGGACACCCGCGGCGGCTTCACGCACGGCGGCTGGGGCCAGCGGTACAACGATGAGGTGCTGGGCCGCGAGATGGCCAAGGCCATGGCCAAGCCGGGGGACATGCTGTTCGGCCGCCGCACCTGGCAGGACTTCATCACCGCCTGGGGACGGCGGACCGACGGCAACCCGGTCACCACGCACATGAACGCGGCCACCAAATACGTCGTCTCGAGGACCCTGGAGGATACGGATGCCTGGCAGAACTCGATCCTGCTGCGCGGCGATGCGGCCGATATGGTGGCCGAGCTGAAGACCCAGTCGGACAGGGACCTGGCGATCATCGGCAGCGCGTCGCTGGTCCGGGCCCTGCACGCCGCGGGGCTGATCGACCGCTACACGCTGGTGATTTGCCCGCTGACCCTGGGCCGCGGCGCGCGGCTGTTTGAGGGCCCTGCCCCGCTGACCGAGTTCGAGCTCACCGGTAGCGTTGCGACCACCATGGGCGTGATCATCGCGCAGTACACCCGCCGGTGAGGAAGGGAACATGCCTCAATATCTGCTCTCGATCTACCAGCCGGACGGCGGCATGCCCGGCGCCGGCGCGATGGCGACGATCGCGACCGGCCTGCATCGCCTCAACGAGGAGCTGCGCCAGAGCGGTTCGTGGGTGTTCACCGGCGGCCTGCACGCCCCCAGCAGCGCCACCGTCGTGCGGGCTGACGGCATGATCACCGACGGCCCGTACCTGGAGGGCAAGGAACACATCGGCGGGATCTATGTGATCACCGCGCCCGATCTGGACGCGGCGCTGGCATGGGGGCGCAAGGTCGCGGCCGCGACGGCGCTGCCGATCGAGGTCCGCCCGTTCCAGGACGTCCCGCCCTTCTGACGCGATGACGCCGGAGGAGATCGCAGCGGTCTTCCGCGCCGAGTACGGCAGGGCCGTTGCCGTTCTGATCCGCGTGCTGGGCGACATCGGCCTGGCCGAGGACGCCGTCGCCGACGCGTTCACGACCGCCCTGCAGCGCTGGCCGGGTGAGGGCGCGCCGCCCAGTCCCGCCGGCTGGATCATCACCACAGCCCGCCACCGGGCCATCGACCAGCTGCGCCGCGAGACGGCCCGGGCGCGCAAGCACGCCGAGGCTGCGATCGTGTATGCCCCGGCCGAGACCGCCGAGGAGGGCACCGTGCCCGACGACCGGCTGCGGCTCGTGTTCACCTGCTGCCATCCGGCCCTCGCTCGCCCCGCCCAGGTGGCGCTTACCCTGCGTCTGCTCGGTGGGCTGACCACCCCGGAGATCGCCCGCGCCTTCCTCGTCCCCGAGGCCACGATGGCGCAGCGGATCGTCCGGGCGAAGGCGAAGATCCGCGACGCGCGCATCCCCTACCGGATACCCGGCGAGGCCGACCTGCCCGAACGCCTCGACGCGGCGTTCGCTGTCCTGTTTCTGATCTTCAACGAGGGCTACGTCGCGACGTCAGGCAGCGAGCTCACGCGCGCCGACTTGTGCGCTGAGGCGATCCGGCTTGCCCGGATGCTGGCCGAGCTGATGCCCGACGAGCCCGAGGCAGCGGGACTGCTCGCCCTCATGCTGCTGACCGAGGCACGGCGCCCCGCGCGCACCGACGCCGCCGGTGCCCTCGTCCGCCTCGCCGAGCAGGACCGCTCACGGTGGGACACCGGCCTGGTCGCGGAGGGCCGGGCCATCGTCCGCGCCTGCCTGCGGCGCAACCGCCCCGGGCGCTACCAGCTCCTCGCCGCAATCAACGCCGTGCACACCGACCCGGTCACCGACTGGACGCAGGTACTTGCGCTCTACGACCAGCTAGCTCAACTCGACCCAGGCCCGGTCGTTGCGCTCAACCGCGCCGTTGCGGTAGCCGAGGCCGACAGCCCGGCCGCGGCACTGCGCCTCCTCGACGGGCTGGACCTCGGCAACTACTACCTGTTTCACGCCATCCGCGGCGACCTGCTCGCCCGCCTCGGCCGAACGGCCGAGGCCCGCCGCTCGTTCGATACCGCTGCACGGCTCACCAAGAACCAGCGGGAACACGACTACCTTCTTGCGCGACGTAACACACCACCAGGGCGTCGAAGGCCGTTACGGCCAGGCAGGCCGGCGCTCCGGCCGCCCGGTGCCGCAGCCAGCGCGAGCCGGCCGGGCTGGGCGCGAGCACCCGGTCGCCATTGCCGATCCGCACAGACGCTGGCCTATCTGAAGATGACCACGCATTCAAGCGATGAGGCATACGGATGCCCACCCTGCGATAGCGGACAGATGGACGGCCGATTCGTCGGGCTGACGACAACAGCCGTTTCGGTGCGCCGACCGCTGCCCGGCGCTAGGCATCTCTCAGATGGAGTTATATCCCGCGGTCGCTGCCCACGCGGCTGCTGCGTCGCCCGGCGGCGTTTTGAGCAACGTCATGAGCGTCGCATCTCGTCGCGGCGGTGTAATGTGATCGATGCTGTAGGAGGTGAGAGGTATGCGGAACGAGAGTAGCTCAGACCTTGGTAAAGCCTGGTGGGCAGTTCTAATTTTTATTGCACTACCGCTCTACGCAATTGCCGCCGCGCTAGTGATAAGGTCGCGGGTTTTCGCTTTCGATCACACGTCTCTCTCGGCGGGGGATGTGCAGGCTCTATGGGCTTTCGTTGCGTCTGGCGTGACGGCTTCTCTTACCCTTGTCGGATTGCTATTTACGCGATCCCATAATCAACGTACGCTCGCGTTGCAAGCGGAGAGCGAAAAGAATAGGGCAGCTACAGCAGAAGAAGCGGAGAGGCGACTAGTCCTGGAAACAGTCGTCAAGGGCCTAGACCTTGTCGCGCCAACGGGGACGTATGCCCCTAGCGCCAAGATCGCTGGCGCACTCGCCGCACTCGTCCACCTCGATCACCCGGTCATCGCCATGCGAACACTCGGCGCTGCATGGGGCGACGGAGTGGTGGACAGCGCTAGTGCGGCCTGGCTCATCAATGAGGTCTTTGAGCGTGGCAGCAAGCAAAGCCAGCTAGAGGCTGCGACATTGCTAGATATTAACGCTTCGAAACTCTGTACCGATGCGGCAGGAATATTCTCTTGGCCAATGTCCATTGAATTCGAATGGCCATGGAATATGCAGCTTAACACTCGCCTCCATGTGTTCCGTGCGGTGCTATGTACATTGACATCAAAGCCCCTTACCTGGTGGAGTAGCGGGGGAAGGGCAGGATGGGCGCTTTCCTTGCTTGACGAGGCAGTTCGGAACGACCCTGATGGAGATGTGAAGGGGGAGGCGGCTGTAGCAGCGAATACAATTCTCCCAGTTGTCAAACTTGACAGGCTTCAGTGTGGCGGACGCTGGAAGCCGATTGAAGAGGTTAGAACCCAAGTTGCAAACGTCGATCGCCCACGTGTAATTCAAATGTTGAGGCCGCTCCAAGAGGAGTTGGCTGACTGGGCAAATATTGGGAAAGCACCTTAGCTTTCTGGGGTTCACGACGCTTCAATACATTCTTGCGATTGCCAGGGCTAGCAGAACGCCGAAGCCAGTTGTAACATTCGCGGGGTAGCGGGCGGCGCGGGGAGGGGGAAGGCGGGGGACAGCGCGGTGGCTGGAGTCTGGCGTTGATGTGAGAAGGTCGGCAGCATGATCAGGCTGCTGGCCTTTGTTCTGCCGCTGGGCCTGGACTCGTTCGCCGTGGCGGCGGCGCTGGGAGCCGCGCGCCCGGCTGGCATCGCCATGAGGCTGCGAATATCGCTGATCTTCGTGATCTTCGAGGCAGGGATGCCGCTGCTCGGCCTGGCCGCTGGCGGTGGCCTGGCCAGGGTCATCGGGAACGCCGCCGATTACCTGGCGGGGGCAGCGGTGATCGGTGTTGGGGTATGGATGCTGGCCAGCGGCGACGATGACGATGACGTTGCCGGGCGGATGGCCGGGGCGCACGGCCTGGCGGTGATCGCGCTTGGGGTCAGCATCAGCATGGATGAGCTAGCTATCGGCTTCAGCCTGGGCTTGACCCGGCTGCCGGTCGTACCGGTCATCGTGGCCATCGCGGTGCTCGCGCTCGTGGCCAGCCAGCTCGGGCTCGCCCTGGGTGCCGCCGTGGGCGAGCGCTTCAGGGAGCGCGCTGAGCAAGTCGCCGCGGTCGCGCTTATCGCGCTCGGCGGGTACCTCATCGCCGAGCGCGCGCTCACCTAGCCGAGATGCGCAGGCGCAAGCAGCCGTTGCACAAGGCAAGTAAGGTGACACGGGAGCTCGTCGATGCAGGTCAGCACCGTTGTGGGCGGGAGAGCCTGCGCACCGCTCAGCCCCATTGGGCCCGGCCCGCTGGCGAGCCCGAGCCGGTAGTCTCGTAATAACGGTTGACGGGCCAGCCGACGTGTTCTTTGGCATGTCTGGCTGGCGTCCGAAGGGTCCCGCTAGCCTGGCTGGCACCCCTCAGTGGGAGGCATCGAGATGGCGGCGGATGCTGCGTTTGGCGCTGCTGAGGCCAGGCTGCGGGACATTCAGTCGATCACGGATGCGGCGCTGTCCCACCTTGACGATCATGACTTTCTCACCGAACTGCTGGAACGGGCGAAAGAAATTCTGCAGGCCGACACGGCAGCGGTGCTGCTGCTGGACCATTCGTCCGGCCAACTGATCGCCACGGCAGCGGCCGGCCTGGAGGAGGAGGTACGTCAGGGAGTGCGCATCCCGGTGGGCCGCGGTTTCGCCGGGCGTATCGCCGCCGAGCACAGGCCGGTGATCCTCGACCACGTGGATCACACCACGGTGCTGAACCCGATTCTGCTGTCGAAGGGGATCCGCGCCTTGATGGGTGTGCCGATGGTGGCAGGGGGCAGGGTCATCGGGGTCATGCATGTCGGCTCGCTGACGCCTCGCCAGTTCACCAGCCAGGATGCTGAGCTGCTGCAGCTTGCCGCGAGCCGGGCGGCCATGGCTGTGCGGTCGCAGGCGGCCCGGGACGATCGGGTCGCGGCGGCGGCGCTGCAGCGCAGTCTGCTTCCCGCTGCGCTCCCGGTCGTTCCGGGAGCGGAGATAGCGGCCCGGTACGTGCCTGGACAGGGCGTGGTCGGGGGTGACTGGTATGACGTTTTCGTTCTCCCGTCCGGGGAGCTAGGCGTGGTGACCGGTGATGTGGCTGGTTCCGGGCTGCCGGCCGCGGTGATCATGGGACGCATGCGCAGCGCGCTACGTGCCTACGCCCTGGAAACCCCGGATCCAGCTGAGGTCCTCGGCCGGCTAGACCGCAAGATGCAGCACTTCGAGCCTGGCGCCCTGGCCACGGTGTTGTACGCGGTATTCGATCCGGCGCTGGACCGGGTGCACATCGCATCGGCGGGCCATCTCCCCCCGGTGATGGCCGCTGCGGGACACGCCGGGGCCTTGGCCGATATCGCGGGCGGCCTGATGATCGGTGTGGATCCGGCCGTGCGGCGGCGGGTGACTACCGTGAAGGTCCCGCCGGGTGCGCTGCTGTGCTTTTACACCGATGGCCTGGTCGAGCGCCGGGAGTTCGCTCTCGATGAGGGCCTGGCCCGGCTGTGCCAGGCGGTCACCACAGAGCCACCCGATGCTGCCTGTGCATCGGTTATGGGTGCGCTGGTAGGCGCCGAGCCAGTCCCCGACGACATTGCCCTGCTGATCTTCCGGCGCGAGCCACTGGCGCTCGGGAACTAGGTCTCCCGGATCTTCATGTGCATGCGGACGGTGGTGCCCGCCTGGCCCGTTCGCAGTTCGACCAGGTCACATACCTGGTTGACCACCCACAGGCCGTGGCCTCGTTCGTCAGGGGGCCGCCGGATGCGCCCGGCGAGCGGTTCGGTGATCCAGCCCTGGTCCCTGATCTGGCAGAGGATCTCCTCGCCGGTGTGCCAGATGTGCATGGTGCCGCCGGCACTGGTGTGCCGCAGGGTGTTCGCGGCGATCTCGCTGGCCGCGAGCACCAGGTTTGCCGCCCGCTCATCCGGCAGGCCGGTCCGGTGCGCGTACCCGGCCACCAGGCGGCGCAACGGCCGGAGGTCGGTTTCGTAGGAAAGACTCTCGGCTGCCGCAGGCGGATCCGACAGCGGACGGTCACATTCCGGCGGCACATTCCCCGCGCCTGCATAGCGGCCCGCGGCTACCGGCTGGCCGTTCCCGAGCACGGCCGGGTGACTGCGCTCAGCGCTGCTGACCACCGACGGCGGCAGACCGGCGGCGTCGTAGGGACACAGGATCGTGACGGGCATCCCGGCAAAGGCCAGGTTGATCAGCGCCTCGTGCCGGGCCGCCTCGCACATTTCCGCGGCAGAACGCCCCGGCCAGACCGGCTCGCCCACGTAGCGGACCCGCCGCCCGGGGTGGGTGTCGATGAATTCCCGCACCTGCGGGATGATCCGGGCCGGATTGCGGCCCAGCTCCGCCATATCGGCGTACCGAACGTGCCCGTCCAGGTGATCGGCCAGCAAGCTGCCCTTGTCCCCGGGTACCGCGATGAAAACGGGCTCGCCATTCTCCTGCCCGGCGCGGGCGAATGCCTCGATCTGGGCCAGGTAGTCACGCTGGTCCCGGTAGAAGAACGCCAGATGGCTCAGGCCACCGTCAACGGCGGCCTCGTCCGGCGCCCTCGCGCTTCGCGCCGCCTGCCCGGTCACCATACGCCTGCCACTTCCCGAAGCTGGGCCGACTATGCAGCCCTTTAGCCTGCCTCTTCGTCGCGATTCAGCATACGATGAAGCATTATCATCGCCGTGCTAGGGCCGATACCGGGGAGTACAGGTGGACGAACTCCGGCTCTCCTCCAAGCGCCGGGACGGCTTCATGATCGTCTCGGTGGGCGGGGAGCTCGACGTGGTGACGAGCCGCCAGTTCGATGAATACCTGACGCAGGTGTGCGGCGAGGGCGACCGCGTCATCCTCGATCTGAGCGCCGTCGACTTCATGGACACCGGGTCGCTGGCCGTGATCGTCGGTCACTGGAAACAGCTCACCGCGGCTGGCGGAACGCTGGTACTGGCGGGCGCCCGGTACCGGTACACCAAGACGCTGTGGATCACCGGACTGGCGGACCGGCTGCCGCTCTACGACAGCGTCGACGACGCCGTCGCGGCAGGCGGCGCGGCCTCTGGTGGCACGGCCTCTGGTAACACGGCATCTGGTAACACGGCGGCCGAGGACGCCAGGTCAGCGTGAAGGCGCCCGGCGGCACGGCGGGATATCAGATCAGGGTGAGCGCGGCGATCACCGCGAGGAGCCCGGCGACCGCGTAGGCCGCGTAGTCGTTGACCGAACCGGTGTGGACGCTCCGCAGCACCCGCACCGGCGCCGGCTCCTCGATCCGCAGGTACCCCCAGCCCATCAGGGCGGCAGCGACCGCCCCGGCGCCGACCGACGCAAGCTCGCCGGGCGAGAGATAGTCGAACGGCACGTACAGGACGGGCAGGCGGGCCATGCCGGACAGCACGCCAGCGGCGTACCGGGCCGGATGCAGCAGGCTGGCGGCGCCCGGGGCCATGACGGTATCGAGGAAGAACCGCGGCAACACGCCAAACCCGACGCAGCACGCGGCCAGGCACGCCAGGGCCGCCACCATGCCGGGGCGCAGCGGTTCCAGGCGCCCGTAGCCGTCCGCGCGAGGACGGAAAAAGGCCAGCCACGCGGCCTTGCCGAGCGCCGCGATCGTGATCACCTGGGCGGCCAGCATGAGCGCGTACGGCAGGTACTGGTGGCCGTCGAGCAGCCCGGTGTGGATCAAGCTCAGGGACACATACCCGTTCAGCGGCGGGATACCGGCGATCGACGCGGCGCCGATCACGAACGCGACGGCCACCGCGGGCATTCGCCGGGCAAGGCCGCCCATCTGCGACAGTTTGGTCAGCCCGGTGCGGTGCACGATGGCGCCGGCGCACAGAAACAGCAGCGACTTGAACAAGGCGTGGTTGACCAGGTGATACACGGCGCCCGTGACCCCGGGCGCGATGCCCGTGCTTAGGCCGATGGCCAGGATGCCCATCTGCGAGATCGTGTCGTACGCCAGCAGCCGCTTCAGGTCGTCTTGGGCGAGCGCCATGACCGCGCCGAGCAGCGCGGAGAGGATGCCGATCGCCAGCAGCAGACCCAGGATGTGGGTACTGCCCAGGCCGAAAACCTGAAAGACCAGCCGCCCGATGGCGACGATGCCGAAGTTGTACATCAAGCCGGAGAACAGCGCGGACACCGGGCCCGACGTGGCGGTGTGCACGTCGGCCAGCCAGCCGTGGAACGGGACGAGCCCGGCCTTGGTCGCGAAGCCGGCGACGAGCAGGCCCAGGGCGATCAGCTCCGGCGTGCTCAGGTGTCGCACAAGCGCGAAGTGCAGCTGGGCGTAGTTGAGTGCCCCGGTGGTGGCGTACAGCAGGCCGGCGCCGATGAAGACGGCGAAGCTGGCCAGGGTTGTCAGCGCCAGGATCTTGAAGCCGGCCTCGAGCGCGATCGGGCGCTCGAGAAGGAACGCGGTCAGGCCGTAGCTGGCCAGCGCGGCGACCTCGAACCAGACGAACAGGTTGAACAGGTCGGCGGTCAGCGCGGCCCCGATCAGCGCGGCGAGCAGCAGCTGGAACAGGCAGGCGTAGCCGCCCAGTTCCCGGGCGCCCAGCCCGCCGAGCTCCGACATCGTGTACAGCAGAAGTACCGCGCCGATGACGGCTGAGGTCAACGCGAAGATCAAGCCGAACGGGTCTGCGGCGAACGCTATGCCCAGAACGTGACCGTGTACCGGGGTCCACAGGCCCAGGTAATGGGTGCGGACCAGCCCCGAAAACACACTGGGGGCCTGGAGGAGCAGTACCACGGTGGACCCGGTCAGCGCGATGAGCCCGGCGACCACGGCAAGCCGGCGGTGCCACCGGGCCAGCAGCGGTGCCGCGACCGCCCCGGCAATAGGCAGGGCCACCGGGAGTGGCAGCAGCGAGGCGAGCGCTGGCCCGGTCACCGGGGTACCCTCATCCGCGCATCGCCCGGACCCGGTCGGCGTCCAGCGTGCGGTAGTGCTGGGCGATCCGCACCGCGACGGCCAGGAACACGGCGGTGACGGCGACGCCGATGACGATGGCGGTCAGGCAGAAGTTCTGCAGCACCGGGTCGGCCACGTTTCCGTGCGCCAACTGCTTGGCTGTCTTCCCGGCTGGCGGGCTGAGCAGGACCGGCGCGGTCGAGCCCGCCCGGTAGGCCAGCGACACCATGAACAGGTAGGTCGACGCCTCCATCAGCGACAGGCCCATCACGATCTTGATCAGGTTCCGCCGGGTCAGCAGCACGTACAGCCCGGTGCACAGCAGCGCCGCCGCGGCCAGGTAATTGACCAGGATCATTGCCCGTCCTCGCCGCTGCTGCGAGAGCCGGCGTCGTCACGTGAATCTCTGGCCCAGTCATGGCCCATGCCGAGCAGGGCGAAGACGGCGATGGTCAGGCCGGTGCCGACCTCGATCAGCTCGCTGCCGGAGAACAGCTGGGCAATACCGCCGGACAGCGGCGTCTGCTGCGCCGCCAGCGGCAGCCAGTTCGCGCTGAACGAGCCCTTCAGCAGGAGGCCGAGCAGCTCGGTCATGATGATCGCCGCCGCGCCCGCCAGCTCGATGGTCTCGAGCAGGCCGGGCCGGACCACGCGGCTGATCTTGCGCCGCCCATAGCCGGCGTAGGCGAGCAGCAGCACGCCGAGCAGTACCGCGCCGCCGGGGAAGCCGCCTCCCGGCGAGTATCCCCAGACGACCAGGTACAGCCCGGCCACGGCCAGGATCGGCAGCGCAATCCTGATCGCGGTGCGGACCACGACCGTCATGGTCTCAGCGGTCTCCGGAGCCGGGGTACCGAGCGGGGTGGCGTCCGGTGTCTGCGGCGCCGCCAGGTCACCGTCCTGTTCCCTGCGCTCGGCCGACCTGGCCTCCTCCTCGGCCGCGTCGGAGCCGGTCACCGGGTCGGTCTCGGCCTGCTCGCGCGCGCCCGCGGTCTCCTCGCCGAAGTAGCCGCGCCGGGGCTCGCGCGACCGGGTGATCAGGATCACGCTGACCACGGCGGCGAGCAGCAGGAACGTCTCGCCGAAGGTATCGAACCCGCGGGTGCCGTACACCACCTCGTTGACCGGCTCGGTCAGCCCCCACCGGGGCAGCGCGACCGCCAGCGCGTAGCGGGCGACCTGGGAGAGCGGGGCGTGCTCGCGCGGGATACCGGCCATTGCCACGCCCAGGGCCACGGCCACACCGGCTACCAGCAGCGCGCCCAGCCACGGCCGGTGCAGCGGCTCGCGTTCGGTGGCCTCGCGGGCCGCGGCCTCATCGAGCGCGCGGCCATGGTCGATGCTCTTTGTTGCCGTCACGGCTGGTCCTTGGCTTCGGTCTCGCCGAGATCCGGTTCGTCGATGACGGTGCGCGCCTTGCCGATCGCGACCAGGTACAGCACCGGCAGCGCGATCGCGCCGACCACGACCTCGGAGTGCGCCACGTCGGGGGCACCGAGGACGACGAACAGTACCGACAGCATCGTGCCGACCCCGGACAGGGCCATGACCGCGCCGTTGAGGTTCCGCAGCCGGACCACCAGCACGGCCGACGCGAGAGCCAGCGCGATCAGCAGGTAGTCGAGTACCCAGAACGTGGTCATGACTCGTCCCGCTGTCGCTCGGCGACCTGGTCGGTCACGGCGCCGGGCCACATCGGCACGCCCGTCTTGTAGGCGGCACGGGCCAGCGCGTGCGAGGCGACCGGGTTGATCACAAGCAGCAGAACCGCGACCAGCAGCGCCCGGCTGCCGAACGCGGTGATGGGGCCCTCGCCTACGACGAGCGCGATCAGCAACGGCAGCGCGCCCATGGTGATCATCTTGCTGGAGCACTGAATCCGGCAGTACACATCGGGCATCCGCACGATGCCCACCGCTCCGGACAGCGAGAACGCCCAGCCGATGGCGGCCAGCACGATCACGATGATCTCGATCACAGCAGCTCCCGTTCCAGGTAGCGGGACCAGACAATCGCGCCGAGATAACTGAACGAGGCGAGCCAGAGCGCGACGTCGCAGTAGACCGTCCGGCCGGCGAACGCGGCGAAGAACAGCACGGCGATCGCGGCCTGGGTGGACATCGCGTTGAGCGCCACGATCCGATCAGAAATCGTCGGCCCGGCGGCCAGCCGGATGAGCAGCACCGCCATGACCGCGACCTCGGCGATCGCGACGGCCAGATACACCTGGCTCATCGGCCCGCCCGGTGAAAGGGCGTCAGCAGGTCCTCGACCGGTCCGTTGACCTGCTCGCGCACCTGTTCCGGGCCGCCCTCGGGGACCGCCACGGCGTGGTACTGAAGCTCGTGGGCCGGCCGGTCGAGGTCCACGAGCTGGTTGTCCACGATCAGCGAGGAGATCAGGCCGACCGCGGTGAGCCCCCAGTCTGGCCGCTCGCGGGTGGGGGTGATCACCATGCCGCTGGACAGCGGCCGGCGTGGATCCCAGATCCGTCGCGACAGCCGCAGGTTGGCCAGGAGGACCTGGCCGGCGGCGGCGATCAGCAACCGGATGCCACCGGCAAAGGCGCGCGGCAGCAGCAGCCGCCACGGGCCGGACACGGCCCCCAGCGGCGCGAGTGCCAGGGCAACCACGGCCGCCACCACGGCCCCGAAGAGCAGTTGCTCGGCGGTCAGCGTCCAGGTCAGCAGCACCCACACGCCGAACGCCCAGCAGAACAGGCCCGCCAGCCGGATCAGCATGCCGCTGCACTTCCCTGACGGCGGGTCCCAAACGTTTAGCCGCGCCGGTAGCGGTCGGCGTCGGACTCCCGCAGCGTCAGGCCGAGTCCGGGCTGGTCCGGATCCGGGGTCAGGATCCCGCCGTCGGGGTCCAGCGCCCCGTCGAACAGCATCCGCTCGATCCGCTGGTGGTCGTGGAAGTACTCGACGTGCCGCAGGTTGGGCACCGCGATGGCGGCCCGGGCGTGCAGGTTGGGGGCGCAATGCCCCGAGACCTGAAGGTTGTGCGCGGCAGCCAGGGCGCAGCCACGCAGGAACTCTGTGATGCCGCCGCACCGGGTTACGTCCAGTTGCAGGCAGTCCACCGCGTCCGCGGCGATGAGGGCGGCCGAGTCGGCCAGCGACCAGCTGTACTCGCCCGCGGCCACGTCGGGCAGGACCTGGCGCCGGACCGCGGCGAGCCCGGCCAGGTCCTGGGAGGACACCGGCTCCTCGAACCAGCTCACCCCGTACTGGGCCATCCAGTCGGCGGCCCGCACCGCCTGCCCGGCCGTGTAGCCGCCGTTGGCGTCCACATAGAGTTCGGCGTCCGGCCCGATGACCTCGCGGGCGAGCGCCACCCGCCGGATATCCCGGCGGACGTTGCTGCCCCAGTCCTGGCCGATCTTGATCTTGACTCGAGGGATGTGGTCCTTCTCGGCCCACTCGGCCAGCTGGTCCCGGGTCTGGCCGTCGTCGTAGCTGGTGAAACCGCCGCTCCCGTAGATGGGCACGCTGTCACGCGCCTGCCCCAGCAGCCGGGCCAGCGGGCAGCCGAGCAGCCGCGCCTTGAGATCCCATAGCGCGATGTCCACGGCGGAGATCGCGGTCGCGGCGATCCCGGGCCGGCCGATGTTGCGTACTGCCCGTGCCATGGCTTCGGCCGCACCGGTCACGTCCAGTGCGCTGCGCCCGATAACCACGCCTGCCAGCACATCGGTGATGACGCTTTGCGCAGCCGCGGCCGCGTACGTCCAGCCGACGCCTTTGGCCCCCCCGGCCCGGACCGAGGTGAGCACCATCGTGGTCTTGTCCCAGGCGAGGGTGCCGTCCGCCTCGGGGGCATCGGTGGGGATTACATAGACGGCGGTGGTGATCTCCCGCACGGTCGGCCCGTCATCGCGCATTGCCGCGTCCCCTCTCGTGTACGGGTCACTGCTACCTGATCAGCCCGGCCGCAAACGTGAGCAGCGATGTTTGCCTCTCGCCGCAGCGGACAGTGGGATCCGCCGAAGCCGACACATGACAGGAAGTGCAATGGCTGAGGAAGCTACCGGGCCTGGATTCACCGAGTTGCAGCAGGCGCTGCTGGGCAGCCACGGCATCGAGCAGTTCCTGCAGGAACTGGCGGAGCTGTCTGCCCGGCTGGTGACCGGCGGCCTGTGCTGCGGCATGACGCTGCGCTCGGCCGGGGGACCGGTGACCGCGGCGTGCAGCGACCCGCTCGCGTCGCAGGTGGACGAGATCCAGTACCAGCTGGATGACGGTCCCTGCCTGCACGCGATGCGGCACGGCCACCTGGTCCGGATCGAAGACACGGCCGACGCGGCGCAATGGCCCAAGTTCGAGGAGCAGGCCGCCACGCACGGGATCCGGTCGTGCCTGGCGCTGCCACTGATCGCGGACGGCAAGCCGGTGGGCGCGCTCAACCTGTACGCCCGGGCCGCCGCGGCGTTCGGGACGGCGGAGATCCGGCGCGCGGAGAACTTCGCCGAGAACGCCTCCGGCGCGCTCGCACTCGCGCTGCGGCTGGCCTCCTACGCCGCCCTCACCGACCAGATGCGGTCCTCGCTGGCCTCGCGCGCGGTGATCGACCAGGCGGTCGGCGTCATCATGGCCCAGGAGCGGTGTACCCAGGCCCGCGCGTTCGCCATGTTGCGGGCCGCGTCCCAGAACGGCAACATCAAGCTCCGCGACATCGCCAGCGCGATCGTGACCAGCGTCAGCGGCGAACCACCGCAGCCCCCATCATCGTTCGAGGAGGCGTGATGGCTACCAACAAGCAAAAGGAAGCTGCCCGGCGCAACATCGCCAAGGCCCGGCAGACGCAAAACGCGAGGGCGCGTGGTGCGAACGTTCCCCGGCAGAGCGAGGGCATGAGCACCGCGGAGAAGGACGGGCTGCCAGACACGGAGTTCGCCTTCCCCAAGGAGCGCAAGGAGCCGCTGACCGACGCCCGGCACGTGCGCAACGCGATCGCCCGTTTTGATCAAGTTGAAGGCGTCAGCGACGCCGAGCGGGACCAGGCATGGAAGCGGATTCTCGCCGCCGCGAAACGCTATGACGTAGAGGTCTCCGAGGCCAGCTGGCGCGACCTGGCCAAGGGCGGCAAGGATCGCAAAGGCTAGCCAGCCGGCACGTGCGGCTGACGCTAGCCCGGATCGATGAGGGCAGCGGCTACGGTCGGGCGGGTGTCGATGAGCCGGGATGCGCCGGTGATGGCCAGCACCTGTTCGACCGCCGGTGTGGTCGCCGCCAGCCGCAGCGAGACACCTTCGGCGACCGCCTGCTTCCAGCAGGCCACGATGGCGGATACCCCGGCGCAGTCGCAGAACGTCGTCGCGGTCATGTCCACCACGAGCGCCCGCGCGCCGGTGCTGATCGCGGAGAGCAGGCACTTCACGATGTCGTCGGCGTTGGTCACGTCGACCTCTACCGGCGCTGAAATGACGGCTGCCTGACCGACCCAGAGCACCGCGTAGCGTTCGGAGAGCACGGCATCACCGCCTGTTCGCCAAGGAGAAAGGCGGGCCGCGTCTCCGGACCCTCAGGCGGCAATTCGGGACGGATCGCCGCAGGCAGACATAGTTACCACCCAGGCCTGACGGCGCGCAACCGCTTCGCCGTGACTGTCCCCAACCGCCGCGCATGTTTGCCGCATTCTTTGCCGGACAGGGGCTGTGAGACGTGCGCCCGACGGGCGCTACGCAGTGCGCTGGCTGGCCGTGCCGGCCGGTGCGCTGGGCGGCTGGCTGCTCGTGCGGCGGCGGCCCAGGAGATAAGCGGCTGCGGTCCCGCTGGCCCGTCGGCGGGATCGCAGCTTTTACTTTGCGACCTTCTCCCCCCGCTCGCGTTTTACCGCGTCACCTGGCTGTTCGCCGGTCAGCTTCTCGGCGCCGGTCGCGGTGGCGCGGTCGACCGCGGCCCGGATCACCGCGAAGATCGCGCCTTGCAGCGCGGCGGCGGTGAGGATCTCGCCCCAGCTCCGCCGGGTATCAGTGGCATCCGGCGCCTCGTCCTCGCCAGGCGTGACCTGCCACAGCTTCTTGACGATCGCACTGGCCAGCATCCCCGCAAACGCGCCGGAGAAGAATCCCAGGATCTTGAACACCATCTTGCTCATTTGCTGCGCCTACCCCGATACGGACACTTCTAAAGCAGGCCGTGGGGTCGGCTAGTGATCGGCATGTAGAGGATGTATTCATGCCCATGCAGACCGAACTGGCCCAGCCTGAGCCGGTGACCGCCGACGCCGCCCGGCCGGTCCGCCGTCCCCTGCTAACCCAGGGCTGGCACGACCTCACCTTTCTGCACTGGCCGGTGGACACCGCGGCGGTCCGGCCGCTGATACCGCCGCCCACCCGGCCCGATCTCTTCGGCGGGATCAGCTACGTCGGGCTGATCGCGTTCCGCATGTACCGGATCGGCTGGCTGGGCCTGCCCGGGCTGCCCTACCTGGGGTCGTTCCCGGAAACCAACGTCCGGCTGTACTCGGTCGGGCCCGACGGCAGGCGGGGCGTGGTGTTCCGCTCGCTGGACGCGGCCAGGCTGCTGCCGGTGCTGACCGCCCGGGCAGGCTTCCGGCTGCCCTATCAGTGGTCCCTGATGCGGGTCCGCCGGCGCGGCGACGTCATCAGCTACGCCAGCAAGCGCCGCTGGCCGCAGCCGGGCCCCCGGCTCAGGCTCCGCGTTCGCATCGGCGAGCCGATCGCCGAGCCGTCGGCGCTGGAGCAGTTCCTCACCGCCCGCTGGGGACTGCACGCAGCCGGGTACGGCGGCCGGACCATCTATTTGCCGAACGAGCATCCGCGCTGGCCCCTCTACCGGGCCACGCTCGTTCACCTCGAGGAGAACCTCATCCAGGCGGCCGGCCTGCCGCCGCCGCGGTCCGGGCCGGTCAGCGTCCTGTACTCGCCGGGAGTCCAGGTCCGTCTGGGCGCCCCCAGCCCGGTGCCTGTTCGGTGTACTCGCACACCACCGCCGGGGCGATACCAGTAAATGTGGTGCAGGGCTGGCCAGGTTGGCCGCGTCACCGGCGGGTAGTGAAGCGGCCGGATGCAGAGATTGGGGTTACGGTGCCGGACAAGGACAGCTATCCAGGGGCGGGCCAGTTCGTGCCGGGCGAGGACGCGAGCCTGGCCCAACTGGCGCAGGCGGTCCAGGGCTGCCGTGGCTGTGACCTCTATGAGCGGGCCACGCAGGCGGTGTTCGGCCGGGGCTCCGCCGAGGCAGCGATCGTGCTGATCGGAGAGCAGCCCGGCGACGCGGAGGACAAGGCCGGTGAGCCGTTCGTCGGCCCGGCAGGCAAGCTGCTGGACCGCGCGCTGGCCGAGGCCGGGATCTCGCCGAAGGTGACCTACACGACGAACGCGGTGAAGCATTTCCGCTGGACGCCGGACCCGCGCGGTGGCAGACGCCGGATCCACGAGCGGCCGGAGAACCGTCAGGTGCGGGCCTGCTGGCCGTGGCTTGCGGCGGAACTCGCCCGGCTGAGGCCGTGCGTCGTGGTGACCCTGGGCGCGACGGCGGGCCAGGCGCTGTTCGGCGGCTCGTTCCGGATCACCGGCGCCCGAGGCACGAGGATTTCCTGGTCCGCGCCCGGGCCGTCCGAAGGGAAGACGCGCGAGGTCACCGTCGTGCCCACGATCCACCCCTCGGCTGTCCTGCGGGCCGACGACCGCGAAGCTGCCTACGCAGGCCTTGTCAGTGACCTGCGCGCCGCCGCGTCCGCCCTGCAGAACGAATAACGCTAAAGGATGACATGGCGATGGTTACCACCGTCAGCCTGCCTTGCGCTTGGGGCTGCTTTTCGTCTTGGGCGCTGCTTTGCCCGAAGACCGGGCCCGGGCGGTCCCGCCCGTCCGCTGTCTTTGCGCCTCCACGCTGCGGCGCAGGGCGTCCGCCAGATCCACCACGCTTGAGTCCTTGGGCGGGGCGGCCTCGGTGACGACGTCCTCTCCCCGCCGTTTGCGCTCGATGAGATCTTCCACTCGGTCCCGGTAGGTATCCCGGTAGTTCGCCGGGTTCCACTTGACGGTCATCGAGTCGATCAGCTGTTTCGCGATCGCCAGTTCCCGGCCGCGAAACGTTTCCGTGTCCGGTAGGTCCTCGATCTGATCGCGGGGATCACGTACCTCGTCGGCGTAGAACATGGTCTCCAGCGCCAGCACGCCCTCCTCGTCGGCCCGCATCGCGGCCAGGTGCTGCTTGCCGTGCATCACGAAGGTCGCGATCCCGGCCTTACCGGTGTCCGCCATCGCGCGGTACAGCAGCGCATAGGCGCGCAGGGCGGCCTCGCCCTGCGGGGCGAGGTAGTAGGCCTTCTGGAAGTAGGTCGGGTCGATATCGGCGAGGTCGACGAAGTCGGCGATGTCGATCGTCCGCGACCTGCCCGGGTCGATGGCCTCTAGTTCCTCGTCGGTGACCAGGACGTAGTCACCCTTGCTGACCTCGTAGCCGCGGACGATGTCAGCGAGGTCCACCTCGCGGCCGGTGCGCTCGTTGACCCGCTTGTAGCGGATCCGGTCGGACGTGCCCGCCTGGAACTGGTTGAAGTGGACCGTCTTGTCCTCGGTGGCGGTGTACAGGGAAACCGGAACGCTGACAAGGCCAAACGCGACCGAGCCAGTCCAGATAGGCCGCGACATCACACCTCCCTGGCGATCACCACCCAGCTACCCGTTCTGAGCGAGGGTGAACCGGCCGGGCGGATACACCAAGATCATCCTCCACCCCTAACAAGCCAGGGGTTCAGGGGCGCCAAGGGCCGCTGTCAGTCGGGCCGCTGTCACACGACGGGCACCGGGTAGCGCAGCAGGGCGCCGATGCCGTGGCGGGGCGGCTGCTCGCCGTCGGGGATGAGGTGCAGCTCGGCATCGGTGCCGGCCACGGCCCGGATGATCGCCGCGTCGGCGCGGTCGTGGGTGATCTGGGTGACCCCGCGCTCGCGCAGTTCGGCCTCGGATGCCGCCACCTCCGCTGGCGCAGGGCCGATCCAGGCGCGGTCCGTCGAGGACGGGTCGTCGGCAATGAACACGTCCGACGCCTGCCCGTCCCGCAGCGCCGCCAGCGTTTCGGCCAGTCCCTCGGCTGCCCGGCCGGTCCTCAGCTGGGCACGGAAGTGCCCCAGCCGCCGCCGGGTCTCCTCGTCGGCCCGGGCCTGGACCGCTTCATCGGCCGCCTCGGTCATCAGTGCGGAATCCGCGCCCACCTCCCGGTCCACGATCACGGCCGAGTCGCGCAGCGGGGTGCCCAGATGCTCCAGCAACAGCGACCTGGCCCGGACGTCCCCGCCCACCACGATCAGCTCGGCCCGGATCTGCGCGGCCGCGGTCGTGACCGCCTCGGCCAGCTGCTTGGCGTTCTCGGCCCAGGCCTCCTCCGTTGAGCGCTGGTAGCGGGCCTGGGACCAGCCGCCCACGGAGGTCTTGTGCACCGGCCAGTTGCTGCCCGCGACCTCTTCCTTGGTGACGTCGTCCAGTGTGCGCACGGCTACCACTTCACCGCCGGCCCGGTCGGCGCGCACCTGCACGTGCGGGAGCTGCGGCGGCCGCTGCGCTAGCAGCGGCATCAGGTGGGGGAGCGGCGCGTACCTGCTGATCTCGCCCAGGGGCGGGTTCGGCAGCGACGCGGCGAAAGCGATGGCGCCGTCTGCTCTGGCGAACGCCGCCACGCCAGGCGCCGACCGGGCTGGGTCGGTCACCAGTTGCCCCAGCGCACCTATCGCTTCCTGGTCGGCGCCGGCCTCGGACAGCCGCTGCGCGGCCGCGGGCCAGCGCAGCGCCACGGCCTCCGCGGCGTCCTCGCCGGCCCGGGATACATCGAGGTAGACCGACGCGTAGTACCCCGTTCCCTCATACACGCGGCGCAGCGAGTCAAGCCGCATCGGCAACCTCCTCACAGATCGCTGGCCTGGCACCGCACGGTACCAGGCCAGCACAGCTATGTAGTTGTCCCGTGCGTACCCCGCACGGGACGACTCACTTCATCTTTTCCGGAATCTGCCTGGGCGGGGAAGGGCACGCCGGGCCTGCCCACGCGTGGCTGGAAAGTCTCGTCATGAGTACGGCGCCTGGCTACGCGGCCCGGCGTGGTGGGCCGTGGCCGGGCAGGATGCGCCCGCCGGGGCTGGTGGCAGTGATCGTTCCGTCGGCGCTGAGCGCCAGCGTCCAGCCCCACCTGTGGATGGCAATGAGGTGGTGGAACGCGCACGCCGGGCCGAGGTTGCGCAGCGAGGTTGGGCCACCCCGGGATCTCGGCATGAAGTGATGGATCTGGCAGGCCACCGCCGGAACCTCGCAGCCGGGGAAGCAACATCGTCGGTGGCGGGTAAGCACGGCCCGGCGCAGGTGGGGCGGGACGGTGGGCTCGGCTTCGCCGGTATCCAGCGGCAGCGGGACGGCGAGGGGGAGGCCGGGGGAGGCGCCGGGTCCGCCGGTGAGCTGGGAGGTGCGCAGCCAGGAGGCCAGGCCTCCGGGGCCGGACATGGCGTCGGCGGCGAGGCGGAGCATCGTCTGCCGCAGCCGTGCCACCGTGGCCGGAGGGAGCGGGGCGCGCTCCGGACACGAACATCCCCCGCAGGTGCACCCGCATCCCGATGACCCGTCGGGGCGCAGGCCCTTGCTGGCTAGGTAGACGCCGGTGAGGTGATCCAGGGCGGTCCAGTCCACGTGCCCGGTCACGATCGGCACCACGGTCGAATCGCACCCGGCGGCGTCGGCCTCGGGGCCTGCCAGCCATCCGGGCTGGGACGCCCGCGCTTGCGCCCAGGCAGCTTCGGCCGCCGAGGCACCGGGCAGGTCGCGCAGCTGGGACAAGGTCACGTGCACCTGTACCTGGGTCGGCTGCCCGGCACGATCGGGCAGCATCCCGGCCGCGATCAGCCTCCGGCAGGCCTCCGCCAGGGCGTCATGACGGCGCTGGGCGGCGGTGCGGACATCCTCCTGACCTGCTCGTTTGCCTAATGACTCCAGCACGGCGGACAGCGCGGCCGAGCACCCGGCGGTCAGGTCGCCGGTCAGCCGCCGGCGCCACCCAGGGTGGTATCCAGCCACAGGGCCCGGTCGCCGAACCCGTCCGGGACGCCATCGCGGTCGCGGTGGGCGCGTTCGTACATTTCCTGCGCCAGGCCTGCCAGCCCGGCCAGGTCCACCCCCTCGCGGGCGGCTGCAGCCAGGATCTCGTCGGTATCGCCCTGCTTGCCGGGGGCAGCCGGTCGGTCCACGCGCAGACTTGCCGGGCCCATGATTCGGACAGGTCCCCGGCGGCCAGAGCGTCGGCGATTGCTGGGTGCGCGGCCAGTCGCCGGACCCAGCCGACTGCGCCAGCGGCGGCACCCGTGGTGACGCGGGTCTGCCACTTCAACCAGGCGCCCGCGCTGCCCTGCCCATCGTCTTCGTAGGCGGCCTGGCCGGCGAATGCGGCAAGCACTGCCGCCCGTGCGGCGGTGTGCTTGGCGCTGGCCCGTTCCAGCGCGCGTAATGCCTCCGCCTGAACGCTGGACGGCAGGGAAGCGGCGTCGGCGGCGTTGAGATAGTCAAGGGTGCGGTCGAGTATGCGCAACGCGTCGGTGACGCCCGACGGCTGGTACTGGCCAGCGCACATGCCGGTCACCTCCCCTGTCCATGCTCGGCCCTCGGCCAGGCGGCGATCAATGATCGAAATCTAGTTCGATCCTATCGACGGGTACCGACATTTTGGGGACAATACATAACGCCCGAAGGGCCGCCGGCCGGCTTCGGATCGGATACCCCGTGCGTAACGATGGCCCCGGTCCGCCGACCGGGGCCATCGAGTTCCTTGCCTGATCACAGATAGCTGCTGAACACCCCGGTGAAGGCCTTGCAGAAGGCCGGCAGGTCATCGGGTTTGCGGCTGGTCACCAGGACGTTCGGGCCGTTCTCACACTGGACGACCTCCTCGTCGACCCAGGTGGCACCCGCGTTGACCAGGTCGGTGTGCAGGCTCGGCCACGACGTCAGGGTCCGGCCGTAGACCACGTCCGCCTCGATCAGGGTCCAGGGCGCGTGGCAGATCGCCGCCACCGGCTTGCCGGCGGTGAAGAAGCTGCGCGCGAAGGCGACGGCCGCCCGGATCGTGCGCAGCTGGTCGGGGTTCGCCACCCCGCCGGGCAGCACCAGGCCCGCGTAGTCACTCTCCACGGCCTGGTCCACCGGCACATCGACGGCCAGCGTGCCGCCCCGGTCGAGGTGGTTGAACATCTGGATCTTGTCCTGTGCCGGGGAGACCAGCACCGGCCGGCCGTCCTCGGCGAGGACAGCCTGCCACGCCTCGGTCAGTTCGACCTGCTCGGTGCCTTCTGCCGCGGCCAGGAAGGCGATGGATGCGGATTCCCACGATGCCATGTCAGATTGCCCCTCTCTGTCATTGTCGTCTCGGTCCCCGTTCGGCTACCCGTGACCGCTGGCTGAAACCTCGGGACGTGAGAGCGGCGAGGCTCCGGTACCGTCGCGCCGTGCCCGGCGCCGCGACGACGGTGAGCGGGACGACGGTTAGGTGCAGCGAGAAGGGTAAAGCGGGCGTAACGGGCCCATGTTTGATTCCCGGGCCCGGGGAAGCGTTGCGTGGGTGAATGGTCCCCGTGACACGACCGAGATGGTGGCCGGCGCCAACGCGCACGGTACGACCGGCACGCTGCCGCCGGACCCTGGCGGGAGCGAGGTGGCTGAAGGCGGCACACACCCGGTAGAGCAGGCGGCCAAGGTGGCTGCCAGGCAGGCCGAGGAAACCGGCGGCCTGGGACGGCTTGGCCGGCCGATGGACCGGCGCTCGCCGTTCTTCATCGGGATGGCCGGCGCGGCCGGGGTCGCGGTGACCATCGGGCTGGTGGAGTTGGCCATCAAGGCGCGTGGGGTGCTCGTGCTCATCGGCCTGGCGCTGTTCATCGCGGCGGGCCTGGACCCTGTGGTCAGCTGGCTGACCCGGCGGCGGGTGCCGAGGTCGGCGGCCGTGATCATCGTGCTGCTCGGCGTGGTCGGGATAGTCGCCGGGTTCCTGGCCGCTGCGATCCCGCCGCTGGCCGCGCAGACCGCCAACCTGATATCCGAACTGCCGCACTACGCGCATGCCCTGCAGAATCACAACTCAGAGCTCGGGCGGCTCAACGTCAAGTACCACATCGAACAGCGTCTGTCCCACCTGCTCGCCACCCGCGGCAGCTCACTGGTCGGCGGAGTGCTGGGCGCCGGGGTGGTGGTGCTCGGCGCCCTCGCGTCGACGCTGGCCGTGATCGTCCTGGTGGTGTACTTCCTGGCCGGCATGCCGCGGATCAAGCTGTTCGCCTACCGGCTGGCCCCGCACTCCCGGCGGGCCCGGGTGATCCTGCTCGGCGACGAGATCTTCACCAAGGTGGGCGGGTTCGTCCTCGGCAACGTGGTCACCTCGGTCATCGCCGGCCTAGGCACCTACCTGTGGATGCTTGCGTTCGGCATTCCGTACCCGATCCTGCTGGGGTTGTTCGTTGCCCTCATGGACCTGATTCCCGTCATCGGGTCCACGATCGGTGGTGCCGTGGTCACCCTCGTCGCGCTGACGGTATCGCTGCCCGTGGCAATAGCGACGCTGGCCTTCTATGTCGCCTACCGGCTGGCCGAGGACTACCTGCTGGTACCGAGGATCATGGGCAGCACGGTCAAGGTGCCCGCCGTGGTGTCGCTCGTGGCGATTCTGGTGGGCGGCGCGTTGCTGGGCATCGTGGGTGCCCTGGTGGCGATCCCGGTGGCCGCGGCACTCCGGCTGCTGCTCCAGGAGGTCACGTTCCGGCGGCTCGACCGCAGCTGAACCCGGCCGCCGCGAAGACCGCTTCGGCCAGCGCGTCCAGCAGGGCGGCCCGCCAGGCGGTGCGGCCGGCTGGGGCGAGCATGAGCATCGACGCGGCGTGCGCGGTGTCGACCGCCGCGCCCAGCGTGAACACGTCGGGCGCCGGGCAGGCGGCGGTGACCGCCGCCTGGGCCAGGTGCCGGGCGCCGAGCAACTGCGCGACCCGCCGTGCCCGGCGGCTGGGGAAACGGCCGGTGGCCAGGTAGCTCACCAGGCCTGGCGCCATGACCAGTGCCACCCCGTAGCTGGCGCGGGTCAGCTGAAGCCGCCGGGCGGCGGGGGCAATTCCCGGACCCGCGGCCGGTCGCCGGGCATCGGCAGGTGTTACCACCGGACGGGAGTCGTCACCGGCGACGCCCGAGCCTTCCGGCGAGGACAGCCCCGGCGACCGCCGTCCCGACGACCGCAGTCCCGGCGAGTAGCCCGGAGGCCGCCCTGGCGTGCTGCGACAGCCACAGTTGCACGCTGCGGTCATGGGACCTGTCGCCGAAGACGCCTTGTGCGCCGAAATCGTGCCCGTTGACGCCGTCGACCGGCTGGAGCAGGTTGGCGGGCTGGCCGGGGTCGGCAGGCTGTTCGGTCTGCTGAGAGCTATAGCCGGTCCGGGCCAGGTACCGGTCCAGCAGCGCCGGGGCCACCCGGTTGGCGAGGATCGTGGCCGCGGTGCTTGCGCCGACCCAGTACTGCTTGCGGCGCGGATGATCCGCGGCGAACACGACGCCGCGCGCGGCGACCTCGGGCTGGTAGATCGGCGGCACCGGCTGAGGGTGGTTCGGCAGCCTGGACCGCACCCAGGAGAACTGCGGGGTGTTGACGGCCGGCATCTGCACCACGGTCACGTGCACGCCCGATTTCTCGTGCAGCAGTTCGCAGCGCAGCGACTCGGTGAAGCCGTTGATCGCGTGCTTGGCCCCGCAGTACGCCGACTGCAATGGGATGCTGCGAGACCCGAGCGCGGAGCCGACCTGCACGATCGTGCCCTGCCCCCGGGGCCGCATCCGGTCCAGCGCAGCCATCGTCCCGTAGACGAACCCGAGGTAGCTGACCTCGGTGACCCGGCGGAACTCCTCCGCCGTGATCTCCGCGAACGGCGAGAACACCGAGGTGAACGCGACATTGACCCACACGTCGATCGGGCCGAGGGTCTCCTCGATCTGCCGGGCAGCGGCGGCGACCTGCTCGGAGTCGGCCATGTCGGCGCTGACGGCCAGCGCCTTGCCGCCTGCCTCCTCGACGTCGCGGACCGCCCCCTGCAGGCCCTCCTGGCCGCGGGCGATCAGCCCGACGCTGGCGCCGCGCTCGCCGAACAGGCGCGCGGTGGCGCGCCCGATTCCCGCGCTCGCCCCGGTAACGACGACGGTCTGGCGTTCCATAAGCTTCTGCCTCCATGGGTCTGGGGTAAACCGTCTCCGCTACCCGCCCCTCCCGGCGCAAACACGGCGAACACCCTCGGCCAGCTCGACTGGCCGTCGGCGCCCCAGGGCCGCAGAACGGAGGCAAGTTCTCGATAATTTCTATCGCTTAGCTAGAGGTCTTGCCTGCCCGCTGCTTTGGGGAAACCATGATGGTGAGGAGGAAGCATGTCGCTGACAACGCTCATCGAAGACAGCCGCAGCGCGATCGACGCTAACCCGGCAAAGGCGGCCGCGGGCTTCACCGTCACCGGACAGCTCGTCGGGACGACCGAGGTCGCGGTCAACGCGCGCGGCCACACGCTCACAGTCGACGAGCCGCCCGCACTCGGTGGCACCGACCTGGGCGCGAACCCGGTCGAGCACGCGCTCATCGCGCTCGCCTCGTGCCAGGCGATCACCTACCGCTTCTGGGCGGCGAAACTGGGCATCGAGCTCGACAGCGTCGCGGTGGTCGCCGCGGGCGACCTCGACGTGCGCGGCTTCTTCGGCTTCGACGGCGAGGTCCGGCCCGGGTTCACCGCGGTCCGGCTGACGGTCACCCCGATCGGCCCTGAGCCCATCGAGCGCTACCAGCAGCTCGCCGACGCTGTTGACGCGCATTGCCCGGTACTCGACCTGTTCCGCAACGCCACCCCGATCGAGCGCACGATCGCCGTGACCGCGCAGGGGCGGTTACGGGCCGTGCCCGAAGCCGCGAAACCCGTAGACCGGCGGGCAGTTCTTCGGGTGGCTGGGGGCGGCCACCGGGCCGGTGAGGCCGTCGGCTGGCACGCAGGATGCCCGCGACGTGCTCATGCTGGCGAACATGGCGACGACAGCCACCATCGCCGCAAGCGGGACAAGGAGCATCGCGCGCAGTGCCACGGGCCGGTGTAGACGAGACAAATGTCCCCGGCGGCGCCACGCCCACCACGGCGGTATCTCAAGGTGTTCGATCCGCGGAATTCTCTCGTTGGTATTGAGCCGGGTGAACATAGCGAACATCGCGGTCAGTCGCGGTTCGCGACGTTGCAGCGCGGTCTCGATCCGGTCGAGAACGCGCTGCTGGCAAGCGGGCAAGCTCATGGCGTGTGCACTACCCTCTCAGCGCCGGGTATGCGTCACGCCGGATATGGCGCCGGCAGCGGCGAGGTCAGACCTCGATAACGGCGAAGGAGGTCGGCGGCATCGCCACGGCGCCGCCGTCCAGCGTGATGCCCGGGCACGACGCGGCCAGGATCGCGGCGCCCTGCCCGGCCAGCGGCAGCCGCTGGGGGGACGGGCCCAGGCTGGCCGCGATCCGCAGCCGGCCGCGGTGCAGGACCAGCCACCGCCCGTCCTCGCTGTAGTCGGCCCTGACCCGGTCCAGGCGGGGGTCGGTCAGCTCGGGCCGGGCCCGGCGCAGTGCGATCAGCTCCCGGTACCAGGCCAGCACCTCCAGGTGCGCGCCGGTCTCCGGCTGCGACCAGTCCAGCTTCGAGCGCAGGAACGTCGCCTTGTCCTGCGGGTCCGGGATGTCGCCGGGCGGCCAGCCGAACCTGGCGAACTCCGCGCGCCGCCCGTCGGCCACCGTGTCGGCCAGCAACGGGTCGGTGTGGTCGGTGAAGTACTGCCACGGCGTGTCCGCGCCCCACTCCTCGCCCATGAACAGCATCGGTGTGTACGGGGCGGTCAGCACCAGGCCGGCCCCGACCTTGACCAGTGCGGTGGGCAGGTCGGCGGCGATCCGGTCGCCGAGGGCCCGGTTGCCGATCTGGTCGTGGTTCTGCAGGTAGCCGAGGAAGCGGTGGGCGGGCACGCGGAAGATGTCCACCTGCCGCCCGTGGCTGCGCCCGCGGAACGCCGACCAGCTGCCGTCGTGGAAGAACACCCTGGTCAGCGTCTGGGCCAGCGCCGCCATCGAGCCGAAGTCGCAGTAGTAGCCCTGCCGTTCCCCGGTGATCGCGGCGTGCACCGCGTGGTGGAAGTCGTCGCTCCACTGCGAGGCCAGCCCGTAACCGCCGGCCTCCCGGGAGGTGACCAGCCGGGGATCGTTGGTGTCGGATTCGGCGATCAGCACCAGGTCGCGGTTGAGCCGCGCGGCCAGCGCCAGCACCTCGCCCGCGAGCTGTTCCAGGAAATGCAGCGCCCGGTGATCTTCGAGCGCGTGCACCGCGTCGAGGCGCAGCCCGTCCAGGTGGTAGTCGCGCAGCCACATCAGTGCGTTGCCGATCAGGAACGCGCGGACCTCGTCGGACCCCGGCTGGTCCAGGTTCACCGCCGGGCCCCACGGAGTCACGTGCGCCTCGGTGAAGTACGGCCCGAAATCGCCCAGCCTGTTGCCGATGCCGACGTGGTTGTACACCACGTCGAGCAGCACCGCCAACCGCCGGGCGTGGCATGCGTCCACGAACCGCTTCAGCCCGTCCGGCCCGCCGTACGCCTCGTGCACCGCCCACAGGTTGATCCCGTCGTAGCCCCAGCCGTGGTGGCCGGGGAACGACGCGACCGGCATCAGTTCGACCGTGTCCACGCCGAGGTCGCGCAGATGGTCAAGCCGCCCGATCGCGGCGTCGAACGTCCCTTCCGGGGTGAACGTGCCGACGTGCAGTTCGTAGATCAGCGAGCCGTGCAGGGGCCCGCCCCGCCAGCCGCGGTCCGTCCAGCGAAAGGAGGAATGGTCGTACGTACGGCTAACGCCATTGATGCCGAACGGCTGTCGCGGCGACCGTGGATCCGGAAGCGGGTCGCCACCGTCGAGCCGGAACGCGTAGTCGACGCCATCCCCGCCGTCCGGCAGGTCGGCCGTCCACCAGCCGGGCTCCCCGGCCGCCACCATCGGGTGCCGCTGGCCACCGGTGTCCACTTCGGCACACGATGCATCCGGCGCCCAGACCCGGAACTCAGTCACTACGCACCCCTATGCACCGTCGGGAACCAGGAGAGCCACTGGAAGCCGTTCTGCCAACTGTGACAGCAGGAGGTGCGGGCCCGCATGGGTGGCGCCGGTCAGCACGTCGCGCCAGCGTGTTTCCGGCACGTCCAGAACGGTGTCCGCCCAGCCGCCACGTTGCCGCAGGCCCGCGGGCAGGCGCGTCGCGACCGTGATCGCCGGGCCGCGGCGGAAGGCAACGGCGTGTGTTGCCGCCGGGCCGGCCGCTGACAGCGGCGTGTAATCGCCGGCGAACCAGTCCGGGTGATCGCGGCGCAGCCGCAGCGTCCGGGCGGTCACCAGCAGCTTCTCCGCGTCCAGGTCGGTGGCGGGGGATCCCGCGCTCTGCTTTTCCCGCCCCCGCGCTTCGCGCCCGTCCCCGTGCTTTTCCCGCCCCCGCGCTTCGCGCCCGTCCCCGTGCTTTTCCCGCCCCCGCGCTTCGCGCCCGCCCCCGTCCAGCGCTCGTCCCCGTCCAGCGCCCGCCCCCGTCCAGCGCCCGCCCTCGTCCAGCGCGTTGAGCAGGTCGCGGCGTCGCGAGTAGTCCACAAGCCGCCGGTTGTCGGGATCCACCAGCGCGAACCCGGCCAGCTCGCAGCCCTGGTAGACGTCGGGTACCCCGGGCATGGTCAGCTGCACCAGCTTCGCTCCGAGCGAGTTCACCCTGGCCTCCGGCGCGATGTCGCTGGCGAAGCCCGCGATGCTCGCGGTGAGCTCGGCGTCGCCGAGCACCGCCTCGGTGAAGGCCAGGGCGGCCGCCTCGTAGCCGGTATCCGGGTCCGTCCAGGACGTCCGGGTCTTCTCCTCCCGCATCGCCTTGACCAGGTACTGCGCCGCGCGGTCGCGGGACAGCGGCCAGGCGCCGAGCAGCGTCTGCCACAGCAGGTACTCGGTCTCCGGCTCCGGGCCGGGGGCCAGCGCGACGGCCCGGTCATGCCAGCGGGCGGCCTGCGCCGCCCACTGCCGCGGGATCTCGGCAAGCACGGCCAGCCTGGCCCGGACGTCCTCCTGCCGTTTGGTGTCGTGCGTGGACAGGGTCGTCATCGTGGCCGGCCAGTTCCTGGCCAGCCGGGCCGCGAACGCGTGGAACCCGTCCGGGGCCAGGCCAAGGCTTGACGGGTCGCCGCCGACCTCGTTCAGCGCGGTCAGCCGGGACCAGCGATAGAACGCGGTGTCCTCCACGCCCTTGGCCATCACCGGGCCGCAGGTCTGCTGGAACCGCACGATGAACTCGCCGGCCCAGGCACCCTCGCCCGCGCGGCCGAGTGCCAGCAAGGACACCTCGGCGAGCGCGCGGCGCAGCCGGGGCGGAAGCCGGTGGCTCGCGCTGGCCGCGGCGTCGGTCACGATGCCCGCGGACGCGGCCGGCGGCGGCTCCCCGGGCATCACGTATGCCCGGTATACGGGGACCGCGGTGAGCAGTTCGGTCAGCACCGCGTGCAGGTCGGTGAAGCTCAGCTCGCCAAGCACCGGGTCGGGGGAGTGAGCGAGCAGCCGGGCCATGCGGTACCCCTCGGCCGCGAGGCTGCCCCGGGCCACCTCCCGCTTGGCGATCTCGGCCACGTCGGCGAAGCGCGGCGTTCCCTCGGTGAACCTCGTGTACGTGGTGGTCAGCGGGCCGGCCCCGGCCGGGTCGAGGAACAGGCCGCCGACCGCGCCGAGCGCGTCGTAGCCGGTCGTGCCCGCGCACTGCCAGTTCCGCGGCAGCTCCTCGGCGCCGGTGAGGATCTTCTCGGTGACCACCCAGGCATCACCGGTGGCCGCGGCCAGCCGGTCCAGGTAGCCGCGCGGATCGGCCAGCCCGTCCGGGTGGTCGACCCGCAGGCCGTCGATGAGCCCCTCGGCAACCAGGCGCAACAGCAGGCCGTGCGTCGCAGCGAATACGTCCTCGTCTTCCACCCGGACCGCGATGAGGGAGGTGACGTCGAAGAACCGGCGCCAGTTCAGCTGCGTGGCGGCGGCACGCCAGTCCGCGAGCCGGTAGTGCTGGGCCGTCAGCAGGGCGGGCAGCGCCAGGCCGTCGGTGCCCCGGCGGACCGGCAGTTCATGGCTCTGGTAGCGCAGCACAGGGTCGCCATCGGCGGAACGGTTCAGGGTGATCTCGCCGACGCAGTCCCTGAGCGGCCCGGCCAGCACTGGCAGCAGCAGCCGCCCGTCCTCGGCGGCCCAGTCGACGTCGAACCAGTGCGCGTACGGCGAGCCGGTGCCGTCGCGGAGCACCGACCAGAGCTGGCGGTTGAGCGACTCGGGCGCCGGGATGGCCATGTGGTTGGGCACAATGTCGGCGATCACGCCGAGGCCGTGCTCCCGGAAGCGCGCCACCATGGTGCGAAACGCGGGCTCGCCGCCCAGGTCGGCGGAGATACGGGAGTGGTCCACGACGTCGTAGCCGTGCCTGGATCCCGGTACGGCCTGGAGGATCGGGGAGAGGTACACGTGGCTGACGCCGAGGGAGGCGAGATACCCGGCGATGCCTGCCGCGTGGGCGAACCCGAAGCCGGGCTGAAGCTGGAGCCGGTACGTCGAGACCGGAGCGGGCCGGGCGCGGCCGGCGCTGGCCATCACGGCTGTGAGCTGCCCGCGGGAGCGGCCCGCCGCAGGACCTGCACGGAGCGGTTGCGTACCTCGAGCAGGTCGCCGGGCTTGACCGCGGCCACGTTCGCGGGATCCTCCCTCCGCGCAGCCGTGTCCAGTTCCTTTTCCCACGCCTGGCCGTAGCGGGCCGCGGGCACGGCGAACTCAAGGTCCTGTTCGCTCGCATTGAACAGCAGCAGGAAGGAGTCGTCACGGACCCGCTCGCCGCGCTGGTCCGGCTCGGTGATCGCCTCGCCGTTCAGGAAGACCGTGAGCGACTTGGCGAAGCCCGCTTCCCAGTCGTCCTCGGTCATCTCCTGCCCGGCCGGGGTGAACCAGGCGATGTCACCCAGCGCGTCGTCCCCGTCGTGGACCGGCCCGCCCCGGGGGTACTGGCGGCGCCGGAACACCGGGTGGTCGCGGCGCAGCCGGATGAGCTGCCGGGTGAACCGGGTAAGCCCCTCGTCCTGGCCTTCCGGCACGTCCGGCCAGCGCACCCAGGAGATCTCGTTGTCCTGGCAGTAGGCGTTGTTGTTGCCCTGCTGGGTGCGGTTCATCTCGTCGCCGGCCAGCAGCATCGGGATCCCCTGCGACAGCAGCAGCGTGGTCAGGAAGTTGCGTATCTGGCGCTGCCGGAGCGCCAGGATGGCGCGGTTTCTGGTGGGGCCCTCGGTGCCGCAGTTCCAGGACCGGTTGTCGTCGGTGCCGTCCCGGTTTTCTTCCCCGTTGGCCTCGTTGTGCTTGCTGTTGTAGGAGACGAGGTCGGCCAGGGTGAAGCCGTCGTGCGCGGTGACGAAGTTGACCGAGGCCACCGGGTGCCTGCCGTCGCTGGCGTACAGGTCGCCGGAGCCGGTGAACCGGGAGGCGAACTCGGGCAGGGTGGCCGCCTGGCCGCGCCAGAAGTCGCGGATCGTATCCCGGTACTTGCCGTTCCACTCGCTCCACAGCGGCGGGAATTTCCCGACCTGGTAACCGCCCTCGCCCACGTCCCACGGCTCGGCGATGAGCTTGACCTGGGACACCACGGGATCCTGCTGGACCAGATCGAAGAACGCCGACAGCCGGTCCACCTCGTGGAACTGGCGGGCGAGCGCCGCGGCCAGGTCGAACCTGAACCCGTCGACGTGCATCTCGGTGACCCAGTAGCGCAGCGAGTCCATGATGAGCTGCAGCACCTGCGGATGCCGCATGAGCAGGCTGTTCCCGGTTCCCGTGGTGTCGAAGTAGTATCGCGGGTCGTCGTCGACGAGCCGGTAGTAGGCGGTGTTGTCGATGCCGCGGAACGACAGCGTTGGCCCGAGGTGATTGCCCTCGGCGGTGTGGTTGTAGACCACGTCGAGGATCACCTCGATGCCCGCCTCGTGCAGCGCGTGGACCATCGACTTGAACTCGGGCACCTGCTCGCCGCGGGTTCCGCTGGAGGAGTAGGCGTTGTGTGGCGCGAAGAAGCCGATGGTGTTGTAACCCCAGTAGTTCGCCAGCCCGCGTTCGGACAGGAGGCTGTCAGTGACGAACTGGTGCACGGGCATAAGCTCCACCGCGGTGACGCCGAGTTCCTGCAGGTACTCGATGACCGCGGGATGCGCAAGCCCGGCGTAGGTGCCCCGCTGCGCCTCCGGCACGCCGGGATGCAGCTTGGTGAGGCCGCGCGCGTGCGACTCGTAGATCACCGTCTCGTGGTACTGACGCCGCGGCGGGCGGTCGCCGCGCCAGTCGAAGTAGGGATTCACCACGACCGAGCGCGGCACGTGTGGCGCGGAGTCTGCGTCGTTGCGCTCGTCGGGGTCATCGAAGGAGTAGGAGAACACCGCCGGGTCCCAGTCGATGTCGCCCTCGACCGCCTTCGCGTAGGGGTCGAGCAGCAGCTTCGCCGGGTTGCAGCGGTGCCCGGCGGCTGGATCGTAGGGCCCGTGCACCCGGTAGCCGTAGCGCTGGCCCGGTCCCACGCCGGGCAGGTAACCGTGCCAGACGAACCCGTCCACCTCGTGCAGCGGCAGACGGGTCTCGGTGCCGTCGTCGCTGAACAGGCACAGCTCAACCTGGTCGGCTACCTGCGAGTACAGCGCGAAGTTGGTCCCGGCGCCGTCGTAGGTGGCCCCCAGCGGGTAGCTGCTGCCCGGCCACACGGCTTGCTCCGCCATTCCCCTCCGTCCGTCCCTGCGCGCGCCTGCCTAGCCGGAGCTCCTCCGGTGATCCTCGGCCGGCCCAGGAGGAATCATCTCCTCCGGCGTCCGCGGCACCAGCGTGGGTCCCGCCGCGCCTGATGGCCGGTCGCTGAAGGTTACCTTGACGCTCTGTTCCTCCCGCCGCTGGTTCTGCAGTGCCTGCATCGCCATCGATGCCCGGTCCGCCTCGGCCAGCGGTGGCTGGACTATCGTCCGCGGCCAGAGTCGCCGGGTGAGCACCACGTTAACTTCTGCGGCGTAGACGGTGATCTGCACCCCGATGTAGATCCACGCAAGCAGGACGAGCACGGTGGCGAACAGGCCGTAGACCGAGTCGCTGTGGGTGAAGTGGCGGATAACGGGGGCGGCGAGTGCCTGCAGTACCGTCCAGGCGATGCCACCGGCCACGGCGCCAGCGATGAGATTCCGGGTAGTCACTCCCTTGGGGGTGAGTACCCGGAAGCTGATCAGGTACAGGCCCACGTTGGCCACTGCGGCGAGCGCCTGGGCGAGCACCACGGTGATCAGGACGTTGTGGCCGTAGGCGACAAGGCCGGTGAGCAGCGTGCTGGCGATCACACCGACCGCGAGCACGCCGAGGAAGAGCGTGGCCCGGCCCAGTCTCGGCAGGTAGCCGGGCCTGGCCGGCCCAGGCAGGTTCCACACCTGGGACATGGTGAACAGGCCGGCCTGCGCGAGGCCCGCCGCCCCCCAGACCAGCACACAGAGGCCGACGATCAGGCTGGCTACGCTGGACCGGTTCAGCGCGTGGATGTTTCCGGTGAGCTTGTCGCCGACCAACGGGAACTGTTTGGCGACAGCCTTCTCCACCTCGTGGCGCAGGGACGCCGCGCCGGACGCGACCTTGACCAGCACGGTCACCAGGATGAGCAGCAGCGGGAAGACGGTGACGAACGCGGAGTGCGCCAGGTTCGAGGCAAGCACGCCCCCGTTGTCGTCGCCGTACTTCTTGATGACGCCGAAGACGAATGCGGTCGCCCGGTGTCGCTGCTGTGCGGCGTCGATGCGGCGGACCACCCGCTCCACCGGATTCATTGCGGCGACCCCCGGTCGGCTTCGTTGACGCTGCGCTGCCCCGCAAAGCCTTTCCCAAACGATCGCCTAGCTTGATTCTTAACCTGTGCGACGGGGACGAGGGTTGCTGGTCTTGGTGGTCTTGGCCGTGCTGGTGGTGACGGTGTGCGCGTCGTGGCGGGTGGCGGGGAGGCGGTTCTATGCCCTCCGGTGGCGGTGGTGGAGCCCGGGTGTGGTGTCTTCCCCTTCCCTGGCGAGCAGGTCCAGGAATGGGCCGACCCGCTGTCCTTCCTGGGCGGAGTGCCGGAACAGGCTGTCGGGGTTCACCGTGTACCGGGTACGCCGCCCGATCCGGGTGCGGGTGAGGTAACCGGCTGCCTCCAGGTCGGTCACGATGGCCTGGGCGGTGCGTTCGGTGATACCAGCGGCAGCGGCGATATCCCGGATCCGGGCCTTGGGGTTGCGTGCGATCTCCACGAGCACGTGCCCGTGCCCGGTCAGCAGCGTCCAGCTGCCGCCACCCCCCTCAGGAGCACTCATACCTTCAGATCATAACCTCGGGAGAGAATCCTCGCGAGAGACAACACATGAGATATTTGTCATGTGACTATTGACAGGTCTCGGTCTGTCCCGCGATCCTGGTAATGCCCTGGTCACATCATTGGGCGCGGCAGCCCCGCGCTCACGGTCACAAGGGGGTGGCGCAGATGCCCGAGGCCGGTTTCCCGGTGATTATGGTCAGCGGTGTGCCCGTTGTCGCGGCCCCCGAAGAGATCGATATCACCAACGCCGCCGCGCTGCGGGCGGCTCTACTCGACGCAGCCGCCCGCGGGACCAGGACGCTGGTGGTCGACATGTCCCAGACACAGTTCTGTGATTCAGCCGGGCTTCACGTGCTGGTCCGCGCGCACCAGCGGGCTCAGGCCGAGGGCGGCGAGGTGCGCCTGGCCATCCGCGACGCTCACGTCTACCGCATTTTCGCGGTCACCGGCATTGCCCGCCTGATCCCCAGCTTCCCCGGCCTGGAACAGGCCCTGCCACAAACGCCCGCCACCGCTACCAGCCCGCCGTCGCCTACCAGCCCGCAGGTGCTTGGGTCTCAACCGCATTAGTCCCGGGTGTCCCTGGGGTGGACGTCCCGGGGGCGCACCTCCTTGTCACGCACTGTGGTCGGCCTCTGGCACGACAAGGACCGGGCAGGGCGCCTTGCGCAGCACGTACTGGCTCACGGTGCCGAGCAGCATGGAGGCGCTGCCGCGGCCGGCCAGGACGAGAAGCTGCGCGTTGACCTTCTGCGCGGTCTCGACGAGCTTTCGCCCGGCCAGCCCGAGAACGGTGCGCAGCTCCACTTTCTCTGCCCGGTCGCCCAGCGCGTCAAATACCGCGTCACGGAGGGCCGCTTCTGCCACCATCCGCTCATCGTCGACGGTGCGCAGAGTAGCTACCGGGCGAACCGCGGGAGCCCCCAGGACCCGTTCACCGCTGTAGGGCATGACCGCGATGAGCTCCGCTCCCCGGTAACTCGCTTCCTCCGCGGCGAGCCTGATGGCGGACCGGGAGCTTGCCGATCCTTCGACCCCCACCACGACGGTCTTCTGCTGTGGCGCGTTCGTCATGAATCCTCTCCTCAGGCTTTAGCGCTCAGTGACGGCGCCGGCCCCTGGGTCAGGTGGCGGCACGTGCTTGGCGAGGTTGCTGCGTGGCGGCGTCGGCCGCGGTCAGTGGCTGGGCTATGTCCTCCAGGCTCCGCCGCTCTGCCTTGACGCCGAGGAAGATCTCAACGATGCCCGCGACGACCATCAGGGTCGCGCCGATCGAGAACGCAAGGACCGTGTCCGAGACCTTGCCGGTGCTGACCAGCTTCGAGAACAGCAGCGGCCCGGTGATGCCGCCAGCGGCGGTCCCGATCGCGTAGAAGAACGCGATGGCCAACGCCCGGGTCTCCATGGGGAAGACCTCGCTCACCGTTAGGTAGGCGGCGCTGGCGCCAGCCGAGGCGAAGAACAGCACCGCCACCAAGCAGGCAGTCATCGTGGTGGCGTTCAGGGCGCCGGCGTCGAACAGGGCCGCGGTCCCGAACAGCAGCAGGCCGGCGCGGGAACCTTGGTGGTCACCGTTCCGGTTTGAACGTCACTCACGCTGCGCCTCCATCCTGGGATTTACGCCCGTCGGATCTTCGTAACGCCCTCGACTGCCCGGCGTGGGCAGGGTCAAACTCGCAGGCCGAAGGCACGCCCGGGTTTGCGATGGCATCTGCGGGACAGAAGGACCCCCGTGATTCAGAAGCCGCGACCGCATGTCCTGCGGGAGTACTCCCTGATCGCCGACGGGGAGCGCGGTGCGCTGATCGGCCCGGACGGGGCGATCTCGTGGCTGTGCGCGCCACGCTGGGACAGCCCGGCCGTTTTCGGTGGGCTGCTCGGCGGCCAGGGCCGCTACGCGGTCACGCCCGCGGATCCGTGGTACGTCTGGGGCGGCTACTACGAGAGCGGAACGCTCATCTGGCGCAGCCGCTGGGTGGGCAGGTCCCGGACGGAGTGCCGGGAGGCCCTGGCCATGCCGGCCGATCCGCACCGCGCCGTCATCCTGCGCCGCATCGAGGCACTCGACGGCCCGGCCCGCGTTGACGTGGTGCTCGACGTCCGGGCGGGGTTCGGCCGCAACCGGATGACCGATCTGTCGCGGACCGGCGGGGTGTGGACCGGCCGCAGCGGCGTAATCAGGTTCCGGTGGTCGGGTGCGGCGCGGGCGCGGCACAGCGCCGACGGGCTTGCGCTGACTCTGTCACTCCCCGAGGGCGGGCACCACGATCTGGTCCTGGAACTGTCCGATCGCCCGCTGGAGGCCGCCCCGCCGGATGCGGACCAGGCCTGGGCAGCCACGGGGGAGACTTGGTCGGCTGTGGTGCCAGACTGCGCGGACCTGATCGCGGACCGGGACGCCCGGCACGCCTACGCCGTCCTGCGCGGGCTGACCTCGGGCAGCGGCGCGATGGTCGCCGCCGTCACCACCTCTTTGCCGGAGCGGATGAAGGGCGGGCGGAACTACGACTACCGCTACGCCTGGATCCGGGACCAGTGTTACGCGGGCCTGGCGGTCGCCGCCCACGGCCCGCATCCGCTGCTGGAGGGGACGGTCCGGTTCCTCACCGAGCGGATCCTGGCCGATGGCCCCGATCTCATGCCCGCTTACACGGTCGCGGGCGAGCCCATTCCCGGGGAACGGCGACTGCGGCTGCGCGGGTACCCGGGCGGTACTGCCAGATCGGGAAATCAGGTCGTTGGCCAGTTCCAGCTGGACGGGCTGGGTGAGGCGCTGGAGCTGTTCGCAGCGGCTGCCCGGCTCGACCTGCTGGCCGAGGAGAACTGGCGGGCGGCGGCTACGGCGGTGGAGGCGATCGAGAAGCGCTGGCCGGAGCCGGACGCGGGCATCTGGGAACTCGGCAACGAGCGGTGGGCGCATTCCCGGCTCGCCTGCGTGTCCGGGCTGCGCTCGCTGGCCGCCGCCGCACAGGGGCCGCCGGGCGGGCACGGCCACCGGCAGGCGGCCCAGTGGAGTGCCCTCGCGGACACGATGCTGGCCAGCCTCGGCGACTGCGTGCACCCGACCGGCCGGTGGCAGCGCTCACCCACCGACGAGCGCGTCGATGCCGCGTTGCTGGTGCCGGTGATCCGGGGTGCGCTGCCACCGGAGGACCCGCGGAGTCAGGCGACCATCCGCGCGGTCATGGAGGAACTTGCCGAAGACGGTTATGTGTACCGGTTCCGCCACGACGCCCGGCCGCTGCACAAGGCCGAGGGCGCGTTCCTGCTGTGTGGGTTCTGGCTGGCCCAGGTGGCGCACGTGTGCGGGGACGGCGCCATGGCAGCGCACTGGTTCGAGCGCAGCCGCGCGGCCTGCGGCCCGGCCGGCCTGTACACCGAGGAGTACGACGTGCACCAGCGCCAGCTGCGGGGCAACCTGCCCCAGGCATTCGTGCACGCCGGGCTGCTCGAGTGCGCCGCGGCGCTGTCCGCGGGAACCTGACCCGCGCTACGGTCGTCGCCCGGCCCAGATGGTTCTCGTGCCGCGGACGGCCAGGTCGTGGCGGTGCAGGACGCTGGCGGGCCCGTCGCCGTCGACGAGGGCGTCGAGCGTGGCCAGGTCCTCGGCGTCGAGCGTCCCGTCGAGCTGGGCCCGGGTGCGCTGGAGGACCAGCCGGGCGTAACGGCCGGTGGCCGGCGGCAGCGGCGGGTCCAGGTCAATGCTGAAGGCCTGCTCGGCGATGGCGGTGAACCCGGCCTGGGCCAGCAGCTGGCCCCAGTCCGCGCCGAGGTGGGGCAGCCGGTGGGCGTTCAGTTCGGCCGCCGCGGCGTGACAGCGTGCTTCCAGCCCGGGCCGGCCGAGGCCGATGTCATCGGGCAGGAAGCGCGGCAGCGAGTTCATCTCGGCGACGGCGACCAGCCCGCCGGGGCGGATGCTGGCGTAGACCTCCCGCAGGGCCCGGTCCGGGTCGGCCAGGTGGTGCAGGGACTTGGACGCCCAGACCACGTCGGCCGGGCCGATGGCCGGCCACGGGCCGTCCAGGTCGGCCTGGAGGATGCTGATCCGGCCGTCCAGGCCGAGGTCCGCGGCCTTGGCCTGGACCCGGGCGAGCATCTCGGCGGATAGGTCCACGGCGAGTACCTCGGCGCCGGGGAACCGCTGAGCCAGGGCGACGGCGGCGGTCCCGGTTCCGCTGCCCAGATCCACGATCCGGTACCGGGGCCGGTCCGCGGCGTGGCTGCGGACCCACGCGATCGCGCCGGACAGGTAGCCGTGCAGTACCTCGGCGTCAAGCTCCGCGAGCTCGGCCAGGGTGTCCGCCGAGTCAGCGTCCGCGCCGGGATGGTGTGCGCCGGAGTGGTGATGGTGGTCCATGCCCTCGACCTTATGACTGCCATGCGTCTATGACATAATCTCTTGCCTATGAAGCAAGACACCGATGTGGACACCCTGGTCCGCCAGCGGATCAGGGGACTGCGGGTGGCCCGGGGCTGGTCGCTCGACGACCTGGCCCGCCGCTGCCACTTGAGCCCGTCCAACCTGAGCCGCATCGAGACCGGCCACCGGCGCGTCGCGCTTGATCAGCTCATCCCGATCGCCCGGGCCCTGGGAACCACCCTCGACCAGCTGGTGGAGTCAGCCGACGACGGTGATGTGGTGATCCGGCCACAGCGCGACGAGGCGCGGGGGGTGACCACCTGGCTGCTGACGCCGCGGGAACGGGCTCCGCATGGGGTCACGGTCGCCAAGGTGCGCATCGCCAAGCCCGGGCCTGTCCGCACCGAAGAGTTGCGGGTCCATCCCGGGCGGGACTGGTTCACCGTGCTGTCCGGAACCGCCCGCTTGCAGCTGGGGGAGCGGACCATCCTGGTCGAGGCCGGCCAGGCGGCGGAGTTCTCCACCATGATCCCGCATGCCTTCAGCGCCCATGAGGGTCCTGTCGAGGCCCTCTGCATCCTGGACCCCGCGGGGGAGCAGGCCCACCGCCACCCATCGCCGTGACGGCGCCCTGGTCTATCTCAAGTTGGGGCCTATGGCTGGGCAGGCAGTTCATTAACGGTGAGGACGGTCCAGCTGCCGTTTCGCAGCTCCAGGGTGTTGAAGCACCCATTGTCTTGCGGGAGTGCGTCGGGATCCCCCAGCCCGGGATCGAACGCCACCAGCACCTGGCGGTTGACCGCGTCGTGGCTGACGACCACCGCTGTGCCGCCGTGGCTGCGCCGGCCGATGTCGGTCACGCCGCGCACCGCCCGGTCGCGGACGGCGGCCAGTGGCTCGACGCCCGGCGCGTTATCGACTGAGCCCCACTGGGCGGCTACTTCATCCGGGCCGGTGCCTGCCCACCGTCCGTAGTCTCGGTCGAGCAGGCGCTCGTCAGTTACTATTGCCAGGCCGGCCCGGTCGGCGACAGGCTGTGCGGTCTGCACGGCCCGCAGCAGCGGGCTGGCGACGACGACGGAGGGCATCTGGGGTCCTAGCGCGGCTGCGAGCCGGCTGGCCTGCTGGTGCCCGGCCTCAGTGAGCGGCGGGTCGAGTAGCCCCCGCAGGACACCGGCCTCGTTGAGCGGCGTTTGGCCATGCCGGACGAGATAGACCACGGTGCGATCGGCGAACCTTGCCTCGCCCGATGTTCCAGCCATCTGGGTGGCATCTCCCTCCGGTATGCGCGGCCGGGGCGAACTGGCCGGATGGACTTCTGAGCTAGCGCAAGCACCACCCGACCCTAGTCCGGTGGCAGAGCGAGGTTGAGCTTGCGCAGCAGGTTGGCGAGCTGGCGTTGCTCTGCGGCGGTCAGGCCGCTAAGGATGCGCCGCTCATTGGCCATGTGGTTGACGGCGGCGTTGTCAACGAGGGTGTGGCCCTCAGGGGTTAGCGTGATCAGGACGCCGCGGCGGTCGGTGGGGTCGGGTTCGCGGGTGATGTAGCCGGCCGCTTCGAGCCGGTCGAGTCGTTTTGTGGTGCCGGACGAGGTCAGCATCAGGGTGGCGGTGAAGTCGGTCGGGCGCAGCCGGTAAGGGGGCCCGGCGCGGCGCAGCGTCGCGAGGACGTCGTACCAGCCGGGTTCCAGGCCGCTGGCGGTGTAGACGGGTTCGAGCCGGCGCTCGATCTCACGGGACAGGCGGGAAATCCGGCCGATCACGCCGATGGGTGAGGTGTCGAGGTCAGGCCGCTCGCGCCGCCACTGGTCGAGGATCGCGTCGACGCCGTCGGTGTCTGCCATGAGCTGCAATGTAGCGTGCCCAGCCCTCTCCGCGTCCAGGGACGAAACATCTTGCAATCTTACTTCCTAGGACGTAATCTTCTAGGAAGTAGCGTCTCAGGATCAAACCAAGCGGAGGGCATGATGCTGTGGTCACTCATCTCTACTCTCAAGTGCCGCGTCCGGCGCCTGCGGCCCCGGCGGACGCTCCGTTACCGGCCGGAGCCGATGCCGCGGCTCCGGTGGTACTCGTGAAGCGCAGATATCCACGTGAGCGTCTGTGCCACCCACCTGTAGCCGAGGATGGTGTAGTTGTGGATTGGCGCTTCTAGCGCCATAATGGCGCCATGCCTAGTGTGCAGATCAAGGATGTACCGGAGCAGACCCACGCGATCCTGCGCCAGCGCGCAGCGGCCGCGCATCAGTCGCTGCAGGAGTATTTGCGTGCCCGGCTGATCGAGGAGGCCAGCGAGCCCACCCTTGACGAGGTTCTCGACCGCGCGGGAGGCCGTTCTGGTGGTTCTGTGCCCCTGAAGGCAGCGGTGCGGGCGGTGCGGGCCGATCGTGATCGTCGTTGATGCCAGTGTCCTGGCCACCTGTCTTGGTGATGACGGCCCAGACGGTGACCGGGTACGTGCCCGGCTGCGCGGTGAGCGGCTGACCGCGCCGGAGCTGGTGGACCTTGAGGTTGGGTCGGTCTGGCGGCGGCAGGTCAAGGCAGGTGCCATGGATGCCCGGCGGGCGGCGCTGGCCCTGGCTGATCTGAGCGCTGTGGCGCTGAGGCGAACACCGCACCGTCCCCTGCTGGCCCGCTGCTGGGAACTGCGCGACAACATGACCATCTACGCCGCCGCCTACGTAGCGCTCGCTGAGGCACTGGGGGTGCTCCTGCTCACCGGAGACGCCAGGATGGCGAAGGCCACGGGCCCAACCTGCGCCATCGAAGTACTGCGTTAGACGTCCCGAACCTGCCTACCGGTAACGCGGGACCTGCCTGAGTCCACGGCCAATGGGATTACTGTGCGCTCAGAGCTGCCTGGGTCGGATCCAGGAACACGTGCGGCACCACCGGAAGCCGGTCGGAGAGCCGTTTGTCGATCTCGTCGGCGATGTCCTCGGCCCGGTCAGCGCTGATCTCGTCGCTGAAGGCCACTTTGGCGCCCACGATGAGGTGTTCCGGCCCGAGGTACATGGTGCTCAGGTCGAAAAGCTTGTCCACACCCGGCGTCTGCTCGATCTCGGCCCGGATCGTGCCGAGTTCCCGGGGGTCGGCCGCCCGGCCGATGAGGTAGTCCCTGCTGTCCATGCCCAGCCTGACAGCCACGGCGATGAGCAGGACCCCGATGGCCATGGAGGCTGCGCCGTCCCAGACCGGGGATCCGGTCACCTGTCGCAGCGCCAGGCCGAGCGCGGCGAGCACGAGGCCGACCATCGCCGCGGAATCCTCGAACAGCGCGGTCCTGACCGTCAGGTCGGGACTGGACCGCACCTGGTCAAGGATTTCGGTGTGGCTGCGGCGAGCCTCGCTCCGGTATTGGGTCAGCACCCGGACCAGGGATGTCCCCTCGGCCAGGCCGGCGGCGGCCAGGGCCAGGTAGGCGATCAGCGGGCTCTCGCTATGCTCCCGGGTGAGCGCGAGCAGGCCCTCGAAGAAGGAGAACCCCGCGCCCGCGATGAAGATCCCGAACGCGGCGAGCAGCGACCAGAAGTACCGCTCCTGCCCGTAGCCGAACGGGTGCCGGCTGTCCGCGGGCCGCTCGCCCCGGTGCAGCGATGCCAGCAGAAAGGCCTGGTTGAGTGTGTCCGCGGCGGAATGAGCGGCTTCGGCGAGCATGGCGCTGGAGCCGACCAGGATCCCAGCGGCGAGCTTGATCACCCCGACGAACAAGTTGGCCGCCCCGGCGATGAGCACGGTGCGGCGGGTCGGTGAGTCTTCCGCCATGTCACCTCTCTCTGGCTTTCCGCTGACCCCGGGTTCCTGCCCCTGCCGCGGCGCGCAAACATCGCCGGCCGTGATCGCGTTTGATGCCCGCCCGCCGGGAAAGCAATCTCGCCAGTCATCAGCGATTGCCGAGAGGGGGCAGGCATGGCCAGGAAAGCCTTGGGTGTCCTGATTCCCGTGGTCCTGACGCTGCTCGTCGTCGGCGGGTGGAACGACATCATCCGGTTCCTGAAGATCAAGCGGCTGGACCTCGGACGCGGTCATCCGGAGGTCGTGCCGGCCGCGGGCCGGAAGGCGTACCCGCAGCGTCCCGGCGGCGGAACGCCAGATGGGACGGGGGAGTTCGACTCCGCCAGCCGCGGCGGCCCCGTCCACGCGGGCTGATAACTGGCGCCTGCGCGGCAGGAATGCTTCGCCAAGCGTGATTAGTTTGCCCTCATCCGGGCAGCCGGAGCGGTTGCGGCCGGTGATGCCGGCCGCGGGATGGGTCCACTGGAGCACGAGGAAGCCGAGGTCCCCATGACTGCTCTCGACAACCGGGCGGAACGGTGGTCACGCGCCGCCTGCTCGACGGCCGACCCCGACCTCTTCTTTCCGATTTCCTCGTCGGGCCCTGCCGTACACCAGGCGAAGCGCGCCAAGGCGATCTGCGCCCGGTGCGAGATCCGGCAGGCATGTCTCGATTACGCCATCGATGCCGGCCCCGTCCAGGGGGTATGGGGTGGTACGACCGAACGTGAGCGCCGGATGCTCAAGCAGCGTGGGCGCAGGGCACGGGCACACCTCGCCCAGGAACAGGCCACCGGCCGGGTACTGGCACCGCAGGGTGTGACCTAGATCGCTGGGAGGCCGCATGGCTGGAGACGCGCCGGCACCGGTCAGCGCCGCAGGACCCCGGGGCGCGGGCCGGCCAGAACCCGCCCGGCCAGATGAAACCGAGGCGGAGCGGGACGACCGGAACCTTATCGAACTGCTCCAGGAACTGCGGGTGGCCGGCCTTGGCGTCCAGGTCCTGTTCGGCTTCCTGCTCGCCCTGCCGTTCACCAGCCGGTTCGTCCAGCTCAGCCACCCACAGCGCGGGTTGTACGTGGCCAGCCTGCTGCTGGCCGCGACCTCCACCGCGCTGCTGCTCGGACCGGTTGCCTACCACCGGCTGGTGTTCCGCCAGCACCAGAAGGAGCAGCTGGTCAACGACGCAAACATCATGGCGATCCTCGGCCTCGCCGCGGTGGGCCTGGCCATCTCGGCCTCCGTGGTGCTGGTGGTCAGCTACGTGGCGAAGGGGCTGCCGGCCGTGATCATCACGGTCTTCGTCGTCTGCCTTTTCGCCGGGCTCTGGTTCGCGCTGCCGATGGCCCGCCACCACCGGTACCGATCCTGACGTCGTACCCGTCACGCACTATCTAGGAAGTGCAGTGGGGAATTCATCGGGCTTCATGGGGTAGCGGGCGGGCATGGCAGTGAACGTGAACGGAACAAAGATCGGCTACGGCGCGCCCGCAGCTGCGGCGCTCGTGCTGGACCAGGCCAAGAAGCGCCAGGTGCCCTGGCCGGCCAGCCAGCCGCCGGTAAAGCCTTCCGCAGCCGCCGGGCTGGTGATACTGGCGTACCTGCGTACGCATACCGAGCGGATGAAGTCGCTCGACCCGATGGTGCGCCGGGACGAGCCCGATGCCGTGCACCAGATGCGGGTGACAACCCGGCGGCTGCGCAGCACGCTTCGGTCGTTCCGGCACATCATCCACCGCGAGGGCACCCGGCGGCTGGCCGCCGAACTCACGTGGCTCGGCATCGTGCTGGGCGAGGCCCGCGACGCTGAGGTGCTCGCCGGGCACCTGCAAAGGGAGCTGAGGCGGACTCCGCCCGAACAGGTCATCGGCCCGGTCCAGGCACGGGTGCAGGGTCATTGTGCGTCGGTGCGCGCTGCCGCGCGTACCCAGCTGCTGGCCGCGCTCGACTCGGACCGCTACTTCTCGCTGCTCGACGACCTGGACTGGCTGCTGAACGACCCTCCGTTCACCGCGCAGGCGGCGATGCCGGCCGCTGAGGTGCTCCCTGCGGCGGCACGGCGCGCCCTTCGGCAGGCGGGCCGCCAGATGCACCGGGCCACGGGCGTGCCCGCTGGGCAGCTCAGGAACGAGGCGCTACATCAGGCGCGCAAGTCGGCCAGGCGGGCCCGGTACGCGAGCGAAGCGATGGCCCCGGCGGCCGGCCGGAAGGCCCGCCGGTTCACGAAGCAGATGAAGAAGGTCCAGTCGGCACTCGGCGAGTACCAGGACACGGTCATCGCCCGGCAGGTTGCGCGGGAGCTAGGCATCCGCGCGCACCTGGCCGGCGAGAACGCGTTCAGTTATGGCCTGCTATATGAGCGCGACGTCTGCCACGGCCAGCGGCTTCAGGTCCAGGCCCAGCGTGCCTGGAAGCGAGCATCCCGTCCGCGTTACCGGCGCTGGATGCGCTAGCCCCGGGGTCTGAGTTGCTGCCGCAGCAGACGTCAGCGACGGGGCGTTAAGCCTGCTAGTTGTGTCCCCCGTGGGCCTGCGGCGCCGTACTGAACGTCAATCGCCCCCGCTGGGTGTTTCGTCCACCGCTCGGTGCATGCGCGCAGGTCCCGGCAGTACCAGCGGATGTCAGTGCAGGCGCTGCCACCGTCGGCCACCATGCGCTCCACCGGCAAGTGAATGCCGCAGATCCAGCAGGACCTGATCACGGTCGGCGCTGCTTGGGCGGGGATCAGCCGCTCTTGATCCTCCATGACCAGTTCACCTCCCCTGTTCCCGGCAGTCTGGCACGCTCACGACCAGCCGTCCACGGCAATGCCCAGGCTGCGTACCTGCGACGGCGCGCGCCGGGTAGGCACGGAGCAGGAAAACGAGTACCGTGTCGCGCCAGAACTCGGTCGTCCGGGGAGCGTTCTGGTGCCTGATTTGTCCGGTGCTGACTTCGACGCGCTGTACCAGCGGCTGCGCAGCCAGGCGCGGTGGGGTGCCGCTGCCCGGCGCGGCGCGTTGAACCACATCACCCCAGGCCGGCGGGCTGCGGCGGCAAGCGAGGTCCGGCTCGGCCGGACGGTGGGCCTGGCCGCCCCGCTGGCCAGCAGCGGACCAGACAACCCCGAGCCGGGCGCCCGGCACATGATGCACCTGCCCAGTGAGCCTTCCGATGTGGCGGGGGTCTCCTTCGCCGCCGACCAGCTGGTCATGAACATTCACGGCGACGTAGACAGTCACATCGACGCACTGTGTCATGTCAGCTACGACGGGACGCTGTACAACGGCGTCGCTCCGGGCGCTGTCACCTCGCAGGGCGCCACCGAGCTGTCGATCGAGGATGCGCACGACGGCATTGTCGGCCGTGGCGTACTGCTAGATATTCCGCGGGTCAGGGGTGTCCAGTGGCTCGAGCCGGGTGATCACGTCACCGCGGCCGACCTGGTCGCGGCCGAGGCGGCGCAGCAGGTCCGCGTGGGCCCCGGAGACCTGCTGTTCGTCCGGGTCGGGCACCGGATGCGGCGGAACCGGCTCGGCCCGTGGGATGTTGCGCGGTCGCGTGCGGGCCTGCACCCGGAGGCCATGGAGTACCTGGCCGAGCGGCAGGTGGCCGTGCTCGGCTGCGACAGCAACAGCGACACCGCGCCCAGCACCGTCGAGGGGGTCGCGTTTCCGGTGCACGTGCTCGCGATCACCGCGCTGGGCATGCACCTGCTCGACTACCTCCAGTTCGATGACCTGCTGCCGCTCTGCGAAGCGGCCGGCCGGTGGTCATTTCTGGCCGTGATCGCCCCGCTGCGGCTTCCCGGCGGGACCGGCTCCCCGGTCAACCCCATCGCGATCCTGTAACCGGCCAGCGAGCCGCGGTCGGCTGCCCTGGCTGCTCATCTGGTGGCGCTGAGCAGACGCTCGATCTGGCCAAGCCGGCTGGTGAGGTCGGCAATGTCGGCCTTGGTGGCACCCTGCTCCGCGGCCTTGAGCGTCAGCACCAGCTGGCCGCCTGGTTCGAGGCTGCCGAGACCGACCTCGCTCACATCGTCCCCACAGCACAGCGATCAGCGCGTAGACGATGACGGTGCGGAGGATCTTCTCTGCCAGCGGGATCTGCTCGGCGAACATCGCGTGCCACATGCTGACCTCCGGCCTTGAGAAACGGACCTAACCACCAGGCACCTAGATTGCCCACTGTCGGCATCAGATGCCCGATGGCGCCCGCCATGTTAGGCCCGGCCGAAACCCGGTAGGGGAACTGGGCACGGCAAGTCACGACGAGGGGAGTCTCGATGAGCGCCAAAGACAAGGCGAAGAACAAGGTCCAGGAAATCAAGGGCCAGGCTAAGAAGAAGACCGGCCAGGCCACCGGCGACGAGCACCTGGAGGCTGAGGGCCAGGCCGATCAGGCCAAAGGCAACCTCAAGAACGCAGGTGAGAAGGTTAAGGACGCTTTCAAGTCGTAGCTCGCGGGCGGGCGCGCCGGTACGGGCACCGGCGCGCCCGGGCCCTCGCCTCTCACCGCTGCGGGAAACGCGGGTTTGAGCAAGGAAATGCGCGGAAGAGACGGGTATGCGATATACGGCTACCACCCGAGCGTCCACTACGGCTCGGCGCGCATCTGACAGCCCGGCAGCCCGGGCCCTTGCCCGGGCGGGCCTTGCCGCACGCGGTGTCCTTTACATCCTCATCGGCTGGGTCGCGATCCTCGTCGCATTTGGCCAGGCTTCGGGGAGCCAGGCTAACCAGCAGGGTGCCCTGCAGTTGCTCGCCGGGCAGCCCTACGGACTGGTCTCGCTGTGGTTGCTTGGCATCGGCTTCGCGGGATACGCACTATGGCGCCTCAGCGAAGCCGCCTTCGGCGTCACCGGGGAGGGAAACGGCGCAGGCCCCCGGCTGAAGTCACTGGTCCGGGGGCTCATCTACGCCGGATTCGCCTACCTGACCTTCAAGATCATCGCCGGTACGGCCGGCAACGAGGCCAAGAAGCAGCAGGACCTGACCGGCACGGTCATGCATCACCCCGGTGGGCAGGTGCTGGTCGGCATCGTCGGTGCGGTGATCGTGATCGCCGGGGCGGCCCTGGTGGTCGAGGGCTTGCGCCGCAAGTTCCTCAAGCACCTGCAGACCTCGCAGATGAGCCCGCGGACGCGCCGCATCGTCGAGTGGCTCGGCATGGTCGGGACCACGGCCCGCGGCGTGGTGTTCGCCCTGGCCGGCATCCTGGTGATCGAGGCGGCCGTCACCTACAAGCCGGCCAAGGCCGGCGGCATCGACAAGGCGCTGCTCACCCTGCGCAACCAGCCGTTCGGCGAGGTGCTGCTGATCCTCGCGGCGCTCGGCCTGATCGTCTTCGGCATCTACGGCCTGTGCGAAGCCCGGTGGCGCAAGGTCTAGTCCCTCCGGCTCCCGAGCCGGAGAACGCGGTACTGACCGACGACGCCCGGGTGGTGCGCTGGGCCGGCCCGGCATTCGTGCTGTTCTCAGTGATCTTGCTGCCCTGGACGATCTACCTGGGGTCCTCGCTGCCATCGCGGCAGCTCTCCCCGCACTACGACATCGCCTGGGCCGGATTCGATGTCCTGCTTCTGGTAGTGCTGGCCAGCACGGGTTACTTCGCGCTGCGGCGGTCCCGGTACCTGGCGACCGCCGCGGCAGCGACGGCCACCGTACTGCTCGTGGATGTGTGGTTCGACGTCATTACCTCGCCACGACGCCAGCTCCCTCAGGCGCTCACCCTGGCGGTACTGATCGAGCTGCCGCTGGCGGCGGTATGCGTCTGGCTGAGCTACCACACCCAGCAGCTCGAGGAGCGGCGGATAGTCCTGCTGCTGCGCCGCAATCCGCGAACGGGCGCTGAGGGAGAAGTCCATCGCGGCCCTCCGTGGCCGGACGGGCGGCTAGCCGGGGCGGGACCGCAGGAATTGCGCGACAACATACGCTTTCGCGGGCCTCTAGCTTTCCGCCTCGCGGCGCGGGCCCGGCATGCCGTCGGCTGCCGGGCCCGGCCCGGGCGTCACCAGTAATGTCGTCGGCCACCCACACCCCGGCCGATGGTACCGAGGACGAGGAAGATCAGGCCGACGGCCAGCACCACGATGCCGATCGTCCATACGATTGCGATCTTGGCTAGGAAGCCGATGATCAGCAGGATCAGGCCGAGAATGATCATGAGAACTCCTGTCCGGGCGGGGCGACTGAGAGTTCAGCCGGCCATCGCCGCCCTCACTACCCCCACGACCGCCGCTAAACGGGCCGGGCGAGCGCGCGGTTTGTTTGGCCCGCCGCGGCGCGGGTAGCTGGCGACGTTCCAGCAGCTACCGAGGAGGGCGGCGCGCAGGTGCAGCAGTTCATCGCCAGTTACGGGTACTTGGCGATCTTCGTTTTGATGGTCGCCGAGTCGGCATGTATTCCGGTGCCGTCGGAGGTAACGATGGTGTTCGGTGGCGCCCTGGCCGCCGGGGCGGTCGCGGGTACGCAGCTGAACCTGGCACTGGTCATCGCCGCGGGCGTGGCGGGCAACGTGGCGGGCAGCTACATTGCCTGGGGCGTGGGCGCCTACGGGGGCAGGGCCGCCTGGCGCCGCTGGGGGCGCTATGTCCTGCTGCGGCCCGGCGACATCGACCGCGCCGACCGGTGGTTCGGCCGGCACGGCACCAAGGCCGTGTTCTTCGGCCGGCTGCTGCCCGTCGTCCGCACCTTCATCTCGCTGCCCGCCGGCATCGCCAGGATGTCGCCGGCCCGATTCGGCATCTACACCCTGGCCGGGTGCATCCCCTGGACCGCGGCCCTGGCCTGGGCCGGTTACGCGGTCGGCGCGAACTGGCAGCATGTCGTCAGCGCGTTCCACGGCGTCACCTACGCTCTCATAGCCGTCATCGTCCTGCTCGTTGTCATCGGCATTGGCCTGCTGGTGCGACGGCGCATCCGGGACCACGCCCAGGACGACGGCCGGGACCACGCCAAGGACGACAGCCGGGAACCCGATCTGGCCAGCGACCACAACCGGCGCTGAGCCCGGGCGCGGCCGGCAGACCGTGCCCGGGAACGGACTGGGGCGGCCGGACAATACATAGGCATGGAGGGCGCACAGCCGGCGGCAGGCGACGGCCGCATCGTCAGCTCAGCGGACTTCGAGGCCGCCTTCCAGCAGCACTTTCCGCCCGTTTACCGGTTCATCGCCCGGCGGGTGGGCCCGGCACTGGCCGAGGATCTGGCGGCCGAGACTTTCGCCACGGCATACCGCCGCCGCGGCGCCTTCGACCCGGGGCGGGCCTCGCTGCGCTCGTGGCTGTACGGGATCGCGATGAACCTGGTCCGCAACCACTGGCGCGCCGAACAGCATCTGCTCGCGCTCGACGCGCGGCTGGTGCCGGAGGTTGATCTGTCCGGCGGCGCAGGGACGGTCGACGAACGGATCACCGCGGCGATGCTGGCGCCGCGGCTTGCCGCCGGGCTCGCCCAGCTCACCCGCGACCAGCGGGACGTGCTGCTGCTCTCCGCCTGGGCCGAGCTAAGCCACGAGGAGATCGCCGCGGTGCTCGACATAGCGCCGGGCACGGTGCGGTCCCGGCTGTCGCGGGCCCGCGCGGCGCTGCGGGAACACCTCGGTGACTTCAACTTCGACCTCTGGACGTTCGACGGGCCAGGACTCGGCTCGGCACCGGGAGGGCTGGACCATGCCTGACGAACTCGACGCCCTGCGGCACTTCCGCGACGAGATGCCCGGACCGTCCACCGGTGCCTGGACCCGCGCCCGGGCGGCGATCGTGGCCGCCCAGGCGCACGAGGCTCCGGCCGGGCGCGAGCCGGGCCGCCGTTCGCCGGGCCGCCGTTCGCCGGGCCGGAAACCGGCCGGCGCCGGGTGCTCTGGATGGTTACCGTGGGCGCGGCGGCCGCCGCGGCCGGGCTGCTCGCCGTCCTGCTGCCTGGCTCGCTGGCGTCCCGGGGGACCGGCGGGCAGGTCGAGACGACCGCGTTCGTGACCCATGTCGAGCATGCTCTGTCGGAATTGGGCCATCGCAACCTCATCGGGTACGCCCGCTCGGTGTATCCGCCCGGCTACAGCGCCGAGCCGGTATCCCCCGGCGGGCTGCGGGTGTCTCCCAGCACCGGTGTCGGCTCGCCCTGGAATGTGCGCTACCTGGTGGTGTGGGCTTACCAGCGCGTCTCCAAGGAGTCTGCGTTCAGCGCCTCCGGGTACCGGGTCTTCGACCTCATGTTCGCGCCGGTGCACGGGACGCTGACCTCCACCGGCGTGATCTACCACAGCCGCACCTGGTGGCGGGGGGCGATCGGGCCGGCCCCGGTCCAGGGTGGCCGGCCGCCCACGCAATGCGGCCCCGGCATCCGGCTCGGCACGGGCGGCTGGCCCACCTTCATCCGCTACGAGCTGAGCTGCGGTGAGTTCACCAGAGGCGGCCAGCAGCGCATCGGCGGGATCGAGGCCATCCAGCTCACCGGGAACGGCGGCCGGGAGACCATCTGGGTGAACCCCAGGACCTACCTGCCGGTGCGCACGGTATTCAGCGCCCCAGGGGGGCCACAGCTCCAGACCGACTTCGGCTGGTTTACCCCGACCCAGGCCCGCCTGGCCGAGCTACGCCTGCCGGTCCCGCCGGGCTTCCGGCAGGTCGCGCCGCCAGCACAGCCCTCGGGACCGCCGCCGGGCAGATGAAGCCGCCGTCATCCTGCCAATCGGTTCCAGTTCGCGCAGTCAGCCTGCCGGCAATTTCTCCCAGCGGGTTGCCCCTGATGACTAGCGCCGTGTCCGCTGCCGTCAGGCGGCGAGCCGCCGCAGGCGTTCCTGGGCGCGGGCGAGCCCGGATGCCCGCCTGCCCAGCCCCGCCCAGGGACCGCCGCCGGACAGGCCGCTGATCCGGTCCGGCACTGTCCTGATCGTGAACCGCCCCGGGGTGAGCGTGGCGTCGTCCAGCTCGTCCCAGCTCAGCGGCGTGGCGACCGGGGCGCCGGGACGGGCCCGCACAGAGTAGGGCGCGACGGCCAGCTGGGCGTAGGCGTTGCGCATGACGTCGAGGTAGAGCAGATCGCCGCGCTTGTCCTTGCGTTGCTCGGTGGTGGCCAGGTCCGGGTTTCTGGCCGCCAGCAGCGCCGCCACATCCAGGGCGAACTGGCGTGCGGTATCGAAGTCCGCCGTGGCGTCCAGCGGCACCTGCACGTGCAGGCCCTTCCCGCCGGTCGTCTTCACGAAGGTCGCCAGGCCGAGTTCGTCCTCGAGCAGCTGCCGCAGCCGCAGCGCGATGGTCCGCACGTCGCCGAACCGGTCCGCGGCCGGCGGGTCCAGGTCGAAGATCAGCTGGTCCGGGTCGTCGATCCGGTCCAGCCTGCTCAGGAAGCTGTGAAATTCGATGCAGGCCTGGTTGGCGAGGTAAACGATCGTGGCCGGCTTGTCGCAGATCACCTGCTGCAGCGAGCCGCCCTGCTTGCGGACCTCGGCCCGGGTGATCCAGTCCGGGAAGTAGCCGGGGACGTTCTTCTGCATGATCCCCTGGCCCGTGATGCCGTCCGGGTAGCGCCGCATGGCGACCGGCCGGTCCCGCAGCGGCGGCAGCATCACCTCGGCGGCCTGCTGGTAGTACGTCACCAGGTCGCCCTTGGTGATGTCGTCGCCGGGGAACAGCACCTTCCCTGTGTGCGACAGTTCGACAGTGATGCGGCCGACCCGCACCGTGTCCGCGGTCATGGCTTCACTCCCGGCTGCGGCCTCTCCCGGGTCACCGACGCCGGATCCTTGTCCCGCCGCAGGCCCTGGTATCGCGGATGGCGCAGCTCACCGGCGGTGGTCCACTCGCTGAAACCGACCTCGGCGACGAGTTTCGGCTCGACCCAGTGCACCCCCGACTTCGGCAGGGCGCGGCGCGCGAACGCGGGCTCGTCCCGCTCCAGCCCGGCGAGCGTGTGATACAGGCTGGCCAGCGTCGCCTCAGTGAACCCGGTGCCCACCTTGCCCGCGTAGACCAGCTGGCCCTTGCTGTCGTAGTAGCCGAGCAGCAGGGCACCGAACCCGTGCCGGGAGCCCTGCGGGTCGGTGTAGCCGCCGATGACGAACTCCTGGCCGTTCAAGCACTTGAACTTGAGCCAGTCGTGGCCGCGCCCGGCCCGGTAGGGTGCATCCGCCCGCTTGGCGATCAGGCCTTCCCAGCCCCACCGGCACGCCTGCGCGTAGTAGGCCTCGCCGTCGCGGTTGCGGTGCGTGGCGAAACGCAGCGGCCCGGCGAACGTGATCAGGTCGCGCAGGATCCGCTTGCGCTCGCGCAACGGCAGGTCCCGTACGTCACGGCCGTCGGCGTACATGACGTCGAACAGGTAGTAGTAGACCGGCACCTGGCGGCGCAGTTCGGGGTCCGGATGGCGCTGCCCGAGCCGCTGCTGCAGCCGGGCGAAGCTGGTGGTCCGCCCGGCGAACGCGACCACCTCGCCGTCCACGATGAAGTCAGCCGCGGCCTGAGCGCCGAGTGCCTCGTCGAGTTCCGGGTATGTGCTGTTGACCTGCTGGCGGTTGCGGGTCATGAGCCGTACCTGGCTGCCATCCCGGTACGCCAGGCACCGCTCACCGTCGAACTTGCGCTCGTAGAGCCACTCAGAGTCAGAGAACCGGTCACGCGTCAGGGTTGCCAGTTCGGGCTCCACCCAGTCCGGCTGCGCGCCGCTCATTCCGGCCGCCCCTCAGCCCGGGATCCAGTCGAACTTGTCCGGGTCGGGCCCGGTGCGCTGGTTCCTGTTCAGCGCGGTGATCGCTTCGACGTCTTCGCCGGACAGCTCGAAGTCGAAGATGTCGAGGTTCTCCCTGATGCGGGCCGGGGTGACCGACTTGGGGAAGACGATGTCGCCGCGCTCGATGTGCCAGCGCAAGACCACCTGGGCCGGGGTCTTGTCCACCGCCTTGGCGATCGACACAATCGTCGGGTCGTCCAGGACCAGGCCCTGGGCCAGCGGCGACCACGCCTCGACCGCGATCTGATAGTCCGCGCAGAACGCCCGCACGTCGTTCTGGGTCAGGTAAGGGTGGATCTCGATCTGGTTGACCGCCGGGGTTATCTCGCTCTCCCCGTGCAGGCGGCGCAGATGGTGCGGCTGGAAGTTCGACACGCCGATCGAGCGGGCCCGCCCGTCGCGGTAGAACTCCTCCAGGGTCTGCCACGTCGACACGTAGTCGCCGCCGTACCTGGTGGGCAGCGGCCAGTGGATCAGGAACAGGTCGAGATAGTCGAAACCGAGCGCGTCCAGCGATTCGGCGAAGGCCCGGCGGGCGTCATCGGGCCGGTGAAAGCCGTTGTTCAGCTTGCTGGTCACGAACACCTCCGCCCGGTCAAGACCGGACTTGGCGATGGCCGTACCGACCTCTTTCTCGTTGCCGTACATCTCGGCGGTGTCGATGTGCCGGTAGCCCGCCTCCAGGGCCGTGGTCACGGCCGCCGCGGTGTCCGCCGGCCTGACCTGGAAAACGCCGAAGCCGAACTGGGGGATCGTCCGGCCGTTGTTCAGGGTGACGTCAGGTACCGCGATCATGCAGGTCCCTCCTGACCGATAACTCGATGCTCCAGGCAACCCCTGCCCCGATGTGGGCGGCTTCATCCATATCCATGATCGGCCAACGGTCCGGGCGGTGTCTGGGGGATTTCCCCACCGCCAAGACGGTTGATAGCCACGTTCCGGCCGGCGGCCTGGTTCGCGACAGTGAAGGGGTACCCAAGGGAGGTCATCCATGATCGAGGTTCGCGATCTAACCAAACGCTACGGCGGCGTGCCCGCGGTCGATGCGCTCAGCTTTGACGTGCGGCCTGGCACCGTGACGGGCTTCCTCGGCCCGAACGGATCCGGGAAGTCCACCACGATGCGGCTGATCCTGGACCTGGACCGGCCGGATGCCGGGCGGGTGCGGATCGGCGGGCACCGGTACCGCGACCTGCGCTGGCCGCTGCGGCAGGTGGGCGCGCTGCTCGAGGCCAAGGCATTCCATCCCGGCCGCACTGCGCGCGCGCACCTGACCGCGCTGGCCGCCAGCAACGGCATCGCCGGCCGCCGGGTGGACGAGGTGCTCGGCATGGTCGGCCTGGCCAGCGCCGCTGGCAAGCGGGCCGGCACGTACTCGCTGGGCATGGCGCAGCGGCTCGGCATCGCCGCCGCGCTGCTCGGCGACCCGCCGGTGCTGTTGCTGGACGAGCCGGTCAACGGCCTGGACCCGGCCGGGATCCACTGGATCCGCGATCTGCTCAAGTCGCTGGCCGCGCAGGGCCGGGTGGTGTTCGTGTCCAGCCACCTGATCAGCGAAATGGCACTGATGGCCGAGCACGTCGTGGTGATCGGCCAGGGCCGGCTGCTCGCCGACGCGCCGGTCGCCGACCTGGCTGCCGGCGCGCCGTCCCTGGAAGCAGCGTTCCTCGAACTGACCGGTGCGGCCGGGGGCCCGGAACAACCTTTCATGCAGAACGCCTCGCGGTACTACTCAGCGAAAGAAGGCCGATCATGACTGGGCGGGGTGGTGGGGTCAGAACTAGCACTGGGCGGGGTGGTGGGGTCAGAACTAGCACTGGGCGGGGTGGTGGGGTCAGAACTAGCACTGGGCGGGGTGGTGGGGTCAGAACTAGCACTGTGCTGGCGGAGAAAATACCGGCCGGGCGCTACCGGTTCACGGACGTGGCACGGATGGAGTGGATCAAGCTGCGCAGCCTGCGCTCCACCTGGTGGACGCTGGTGCTCACCGCGGCAGCTGCCATCGGCATTGCCGTCGCGGTGGGCATCAATACCCGCAACGCCCACGACGACCTGACCAACAACGCGCTGGCCGGCATCGCTCCCGGCTTGCTGTTCGCCGGTGTGCTTGGCGCCCTGGTAATGACCAGCGAGTACAGCTCCGGGATGATCCGGGCCACGTTCGCTGCCATACCTAACCGGGCACTGGTCCTGGCCGCCAAGACCGCCGTGTTCGGCGCGGTGGCGCTGCTGCTCGGGGAGGCCGCCGCCTTCCTGTCGTTCTTCGCGGGCGGAGCCACCCTCCGGCACGGCATCCCGGCGCCGGCGCTGGGTCAGCCGGGGGTGCTCCGCGCGGTGCTGCTGTCCGGGGCAGGCTTCTGCCTGATCGGGCTGCTCGGCCTTGGCCTGGGCGCGATCATCCGGCACACCGCCGCCGCCATTGCGGTGGTGGTCGGCAGCGTGTTCGTGCTGTCCATCTTTGTCGGCGCGGTGTGGCACGGGGCGTTGAGGTACATGCCGGTGGGCATCGTCGCGAACTCGCTGAGCGTGACCAAGCCGCTGACCTGCGGGGGCAGGCCGGCTCGTGCCCGCAGACGCTGCCCGCCTGGGCCGGGCTCGGCATGCTGTGCCTGTACGCGGCGGTCGCGCTGGTCATCGGCGGGTGGCTGCTCGCCCGCCGGGATGCGTGAGATACCGGGGATACCCGGGGCGGAGGACAATGGGCACATGGGCAGCGCGAGCCCGGTGACCAGGCCGGCCGGGGACCGGGTGCCCGGCCGGCTGGCCGCGTTCACCACCCGGGCCGTGCGGGAGTTGCTGTTCTGCCTCATCGAGGTGCCACTCGGACTCTGCATTCTCCTCATCCCCGCCGGGCTGGGGATATTGTCGCTGGGGCTGACAGTGCTGGTGCACGGCAGTCATCCGCCCCAGCCGGCGCACGCTCAACCAGGGGGAGTCGTCACGGCTTTCGGTGTCGCGGTCATCGTCGTGCTGCTGGCCCTGCTATTTCTGGCCCCCCGCATCGCCCGCAGGCTCGGCGCGGTTCACCGCGGCCTGGCGGCGCGGCTGCTGGGTGAGCACATCGCCGGGCCGCCGCCCATCCGCCGCGGCGGCGGAGCCGGCCGCTGGCTGACCGCCACGCTGCGCGACGGCCCCGGCTGGCGGGCCGCGGCGTACCTGCTGGTGAAGCTCCCGGTAACGGTGGGTGAGGCCTGCGCTGCCATCTTCGCGGTCTTCGGGCTGGCCAACCTGACCTACCCGTTCTGGTGGCATTTGTTCCGCAATCATCCCCCGAACGTGCGCCTGTCGCCCGTTGTCGCGGTCACGCCGTTCGGGTCGCTGCAGATCGCCACCTTCCCCGGCACGTTTGCCGCCTTTGCGGCGGGCGCGGCGATGGTGCTCGCCGCTCCGTGGCTGGCCCGGGGGGTCAGTTCGGCCGATCGCTGGCTCATGCGCGGCCTGCTCGGCCCCGGCCGGCTCGCGCAGCGGGTCGCCGACCTGGAGCACACCAGGGCGCTGGCGGTGGATGACTCGGCGGCGATGCTGCGCAGCCTGGAGCGCAACCTGCACGACGGTGCGCAGATCAGCCTGGCCACGCTCGCCATGAACCTGGGCATGGCCAAGGAGAAGCTGGGCAGCGACGGCGAGGTACTGGACGTCCCGGCGGTCCGTGAGCTTGTCGACGCCGCGCACCGGGGAGCCAAGGATGCGCTCAGCGAGCTGCGCAGCCTGGCCCGGGGCATCCACCCGCCCTCGCTCGACAACGGCCTGCCCGACGCGCTGGCCACGCTCGCCGCCGGCAGCGTCATTCCCGTGGAACTCGACGTGGACGTACCGGTCCGCCCCCGGCCGGCGGTGGAGACGATCGCCTACTTTTGCGCGGCCGAACTGCTGGCTAACGCCGCCAAGCACAGTTCCGCCAGCAAGATCAAGATCCGGGCTGCGGAGCGAGAGGATGCGCTGTCGCTCTGCGTCAGTGACGATGGCACCGGCGGGGCCGACCCGGCCCGGGGGAGTGGCCTGTCCGGCCTCGCGCAGCGGGTCGCCGTGGTGGACGGCCGGCTGGACATCACCAGCCCGCCGGGCGGCCCGACCCAGGTCACCCTCGAGCTGCCGCTGCGGGCGTGACGGCCACCATGCTGCGGATCGTGGTCGCCGAGGACGCAGCCCTGTTCCGGGCGGGGCTGGTCCGGCTGCTCGAAGACCGCGGCCACCAGGTATGCGCGGAGGTTGCCGACGGCGATGGGCTGCTTGACGCGGTGGCGCGGCATCACCCGGACGTGGCGGTGGTGGACATCCGGATGCCGCCCACGCACACCGACGAGGGGCTGCGGGCCGCCATCACGCTCCGCCTGGATCATCCGGGGACGGGGGTGCTCGTGCTCTCGCAGTACGTCGAGACCAGGTACGCGACCCGGCTGCTGGCCGGCGACGCGGCCGGGGTTGGCTATCTGCTGAAGGACCGCGTCGCCGACGTGGCCGAGTTCGCCGAGGCGGTGGCCCGGGTGGCCGGTGGCGGCACCGCGCTCGATCCCGAGGTGGTCAGCCAGCTCGTGCGCTCCAGCCACGCCGGTGGCCTGGCGGCGCTGACCGCGCGGGAACGTGAGGTGCTCGCGCTCATGGCCGAGGGGCGGTCGAACGCGGGAATCGCGGCCGCGCTCGTCGTCTCGGCCTCCGTGGTGGAGAAGCACGTGGCCAGCATCTTCGGCAAGCTTGGCCTGCCGCCGTCCGAGGCCGACAACCGCCGGGTGCTCGCCGTGCTGCGTTACGTAGGGTCCTGACCGCCGTCACGCGGCCTAGCGCCGGTGCCATCAAATGAGCCGGTGCTTGAGTTTTCGGTGCTGCCTGTGCCGTCCCCGGCGCCTCAGGCGACGATGGTCTCTTCCAGGCTGATGAGGTTGGGCGGCGGTTTGAGGCCCAGCTCGGCGAGGGCGGCCCGGGCCCGGCGCACCACGGTCAGCGCGGCGCCGCGGCGGCCCTGTTCGAGCAGGGCGGTGGCCGCTTTGAGGTACCGCGCGTCGTCGTAGGGCGCCAGGTCGATGGTCAGCTCGATGACCCGCCTGGTCTCGTCCAGGTCGCCGCGGGCGGCGGCCGCGTCGGCGCACAGGTCGAGGAGTTCGAGCATCCTGCGCCGGGCCTGCTCACGGGGGGCCTGCGCCCAGTCCTCGTACGGGTCGTCGGGCAGCACGTCGCCGCGGTAGCGGGCGATGGCGCCGCGGGCCACGGCCACGGCCAGGGCCGGTTCGGCGAGCCCGAACGCCAGGGCCCGGCTGGCTTCGGCGTGGAACAGCGCGAGGTCCACCCGGACCTCGGGGGCCAGCAGCAGCGAGTCACCTTCCCGGATGATCACCTCGCCTGCCTCGGCGCGCTGCCGGTTGAGCACGGTCCGCAGCCGGTTCCGGCCCGCTTCCCGGTCGGCGTCCGGCCACAGCGCTTCGATGGCCACGTCGGCGGGAACCCGCCCGCCGGAGGTGGCCACCATCTTCAGCAGCTGCGTGCCCTGGCCCGGCGTCAGGGTGATGGGCCTGCCGCCCCGGGTCAGCGCGAACCGGCCGAGGACACACAGGTACACCGGAAGCGCGGCCGCCTCCAGCGCCAGGGCAGCGGGCTGGCCGGTCTCCACGGCCAGGCCAAGCAGTTCGCCGGTGACCATGCCTTCCTTGGTGAACGGCAGGTGGGCCAGGCCCAGCCGGGCGGCCTCCTCGAAGGCGCGCGCCGCCAGCGCGCCCGCGTCCTTGTCGCCCCGGCGGAACGCGGCGTAGGCGCGCAGCAGCGTGATCCGCCAGAACTCCCGCGGCGGGACCTGGTGGCATGTCGCGGCGAGCAGCTTCTCCTCGGCCAGCGACGGGTCCCCGTGCCGGGCCAGCAGCGCGGCCTCGGACATGGCGATCAGTGGCTCCGCGTCCTGCGGATCGGCCTGCGCCCGGTGCAGATAGTCGATGGCCAGGCCGCTGTGCCCGGCCCGGTCGAGGCAGTCGGCCGCCTCGGCCAGGAACTCGGCGCCGGCCCGCGCCCACCAGTAGCTGGTCCGGTGCGCCTCGGTCAGCCGCAGCTGCTCCAGCGTCTCCTCGGCGTCGCGGCGGTGCGATGCGGCGATTGCCAGCAGCCAGTGGCTGTAGGCGCGCAGGATCTCGGCGTGCGGGAGGTTGTCGGCCACCCGGAGGATCTCCCGGACATCCGCCTCGCACCGGTCGTGCCTGCCCAGCTCGATGGATATCTCGGCGCGCCAGATCAGCAGGTACGCCCACCTGCGGGGCCGGTCCGCCACCAGGGCGAGCCCGGTTTCCATCACCTCCACGGCAGCGGCGGCCTCACCGCGGACGTACTTGATCCACATCGCGATGAAGGGGATCAGCCCGGCGCGGGCCACTCGCATGCCGAGCTGGTCATACATCCGGTCCGCCCGGTCCAGGTGCTGCTCCGCCTCCTGCAGCGCGGCCAGGTCGCGGCGGCCGTCCGGCTCGAGCCGCCAGCATTTCGCCCGCCCCAGGACCGAGTAGGCACGGGCTCTGGTCAGCAGCTCGCCAGGCCCGGACGCGGCCAGGACCCGGCCGGCCGAGGCCTCGGCGAGCGAGTACTGCATGTCCCTGACCATGTCGCTGGCCCGCTCGATCTCGATCGCCCGGATCAGGCAGGGCGCGCCGGTGTCCCACGAGATCGCGGTGAGCCGGTCGAGAACCTCGGTGCGCTGGCCGTCCATCTGGGCGGTTTCAAGGGTCATCGCGAAGTTCAGCAGCAGGGTGGGGTGCGCTTCGGCCGCCTCTGCGGGCAGCCGGTCCACGGCCGCCTGGAACTCCAGCACGTCCAGGGCCTCGATCGCGGCGAGGTCGCCGTCGGCCAGCAGCTCGGCCGCCGCGAACGCCTCCCCCGAGGCCAGCAGGAGCTGGATGGCGGCGCCCAGCTGCCCGCGGCGCGAGTAGTCCGCCGCTGCCCGCCGCAGCACCGCCGGGTCCGGCGCGGCGAACGCGACCAGGTAGTCGCGCACGGGGCCGGGCAGATCCCACCACTGGCTCTGGCCCGGGGTGAACGGGATGCCGGCGGCCAGGGCCCGGGCGAAGTAGCCCTCGATCCCGGTCGCCGCATCGACCAGCGGCGCGTCGAGCAGCGGCAGCCGGCCCACCTGGGCCAGCAGCAGGCGCTCGCCGGCGGCGAGCGTGTCTAGAGCCTCGGCGAGGATCGCGCCCACGGCGCTGGCCGGGCGGCCCGGATCCCCGGCCACCGCGGCGAGCGCGCCCACGTCCTCGCCGGTGCGCTTGGCCCGCGCCCCGGCCAGGGCGGCCGCGGCGGTCCACCCTCCGGTCGCCCGCTCCAGCGCGGCCACCTCGGCGGGACCGACGTCGAGCCCGAACCCGGCCCGGCACAACTGCCAGCGTCTCGTCCGAGCGCAGCGCCAGGTCCGTCGCGGTGAGCTGCACGCAATCGGCCCGCCGCAACCGCGCCGTCCCCGGCGGCAGCCGGCGGGCCAGGACGACCAGATGCTGGTGCGGCTGCAACTGCTCGGCCAGCCGCGCGATCAGCAGGCCCGCGTCGCGCTGGGCGTGGTGGGCATCGTCGATGACGAAGGCGCACCGTTCGGCCGCCAGCGCGCCAAGCAGCGCCTCGACCGCGCTCGGGGCGTCCTCACCGGCCTCGGCCATCGTGCCGGCGGCTTCGGAGAAACCGGCGCTGGCCGCGGCGGCGCGCAACCGCGCGGCGAACAACTGGGCGGACACGCCGCCTTCGTGCAACGTGACCTCGACCGCGACCGAGCGCCAGGCATCGGCCAGTTCCGCGCCGAGCACGGTCTTGCCGTAGCCGGCCGCGGCCTCGACCACGACAACGCCTCGCCTCCATGCATGGCGAGGTCAGCCGCGGACGGCGGACGTGGTGTGGCGGCAGACCGGCCCAATGCACAGCCCCTCTCGGCCTTGCCGTCCCGTTTCGGCGGTCGATGGCCTGCCAGGAGTTTAAGAGTGGTATCCGCCGAAACTACCGGCCGTGTGACGTTGATGTGACGGTCTGGACCGAAAGTTGACGGGTTGCCGCCCCTACCTCGTGGGAGGGGAAGGCAGGGACGGCAAAATAACCCAGCGCAACTGGCCGGAAGGTAAGACAAAGCTAGCTGCCAGGTGTGCAGTTCGTTGCTGTCTACTGCCGTCCCTTGCCTCGCCGGACAGTTTACGGCGAGTGAGGGGAGGGGGCATCCGAGGGGGGACAGCGAAGGCGTGGGCCCCGGGGCCCACGCCTTCGCCTGTTTAGCCAGCTGATCAGCTTCCACGGAGTGGCTCTGCGGCCGGGGCACCGCCTTGCGGGCGGTCATGGTGCCGGTTAGGGTTTGCGCGGCAATGCCCGCCTTGCGAAATTATCGGGGAGTTTGTATGCGCCTGCCGCGTTATCTGCTTGTCGTCCGGCTCAGCCGCACTGATGGTCGGCACGCTTGACGCTCACCACCACCGTGGCCGCTCCAGCGGGAACGAGCCACGTGGCGCAAGAGGCCAGGTTCGTTTCCGCGGCCAGGAACGCGCTGGCCCGTTACCTGCGTCACTACCGTCCGCAGCTCATGCTCGCCGGCCGTCCGCACGCGCGCGTGAACGGGCCGACGGCGGTCGACAGCTTCAACTGGTCCGGCTACGCCGACGGCAGTAAGACCACCAAGGCCGGCACCTTCACCCAGGTGAGCGGCTCGTGGACCACGCCGAGCGTGAAATGTGGCGCGGAGGACGAGCTCACCTCCGAATGGGTCGGCCTGGACGGCTGGACCAGCGGCTCGCTGGAGCAACTCGGCACGATGTCGTGGTGCTACCGCGGAGCGGCCCTCTACTTCACCTGGTGGGAGATGTTCTTCCCGCCCACCAACACGGGCCTGATCAGGGTCGGCACCACCCTGAAGCCTGGTGACAAGATCACTGCCTCGGTGACCCGGAGCGGGACGAACTACACGCTCAAGCTCACCGACGCCACGACGCCCCGCAACGGCTTCACGATCAAGCAGGCCTGCCCGACCACGACCTGCCGGATACGAGCGCGGAGTGGATCGCCGAGCGCCCCTCCTTCGGGATCGGCATCGCGCCGCTGGCCCACTACAACGCGTTCACCATCACCAACGGCAAGCAGATCTCTGGCGGCAAGGCCGGGACGATCGGGAGCTTCACCACCGTCAACGAGGTCACGATGATCGACGCCACGCAGGCCTACAACCTCAACGCCGTGTCGAACCTGACCAGCAAGAACAGCAGTTTCAGCACCACCTGGCAGAACAGCTACTGACGACGCCGTCTGCTTGCCCTGGGGCCCGCGCGCCGCCCCGTCCGTCGCGTGGGCCCGCCGACCGGTCACGCCCGTCCGGGCCGGCGGATGTTTGACGGGCCGCTGCCATCGGGGCATACTGTCAGGCGAACGGTGCTTACGACGCAGGCACACCCTCACGCCGTCCTGGCGTGACGAGGGGTGTGCCTTTTTTGATGGTTCGCCGTAGGGGCTCCCTCGCTCGCCGGGGCGCAGTAACCCCAGGAGGCATCGTGATGAGGATCGCCCTCGTCGCTCACCATGGCAGCCCGCTCACCCAGGCCACCGGCCAGGAATCCTTCCCCCAGGCAGCTGGCGTCGCCGCGCATGCGCAGGTGCTGGCCAAGCTCGGGCACCGGGTCACCATCTATGCCCGCCGGGACTCGCGCGGGCTGCCCGGCAGCGCGATTATCTCGCCCCGGGTGACCGTCGAGCACGTGGCCGCCGGCCCGCCGGCGCCGCTGGCCCCCGGCGAGCTGGCCGAGCACGTCGCACCGTTCGGCGACTACCTCGCGCAGCGCTGGCACCGAAACCAGCCCGATCTGGTGCACGCGTACTTCTGGACGAGCGGGCTGGCCGCCCTGGCGGCCCTTCGTGGCCTCGACATTCCGCTGGTGCAGACGTTCGGCACCCTCGGTGTCGCGCAGCAGCGGCACGGCTCACCCGTACCCGTACGCTGACGGGCGAATCCGGCTGGAGACCTGCATCGCGCGCAGCGCCCGCGCCATCCTGGCCGGTACCTCCGCGGAAGCGGCCGAGCTCGCGCGGATGGGCGTGCCCAGGACAGCGGTCACCGTGGTGCCGTACGGGGTGGACACCGATGAGTTCACCCCCGAAGGGCCGGTGGCCAAGCGAAACGGGCGGCCCCGGCTGCTCGCCGTGGCGCCTGGCGAGGCGGCGGGGTCGAGCCAGCGCTGCCAAAGCGCCAGGGCCTCGACATCCTGGTGCGCGTGCTGGCCGGGTCCCCGATGCCGAACTGGTGATCGCTGGTGGTCCTACCCGGGCCCAGCTCAAGCAAGGACGAGGTCTATCGGTACCTGACCGGTGAGGCGGAACGCTTCGGCGTCGCGGACCGGGTGACCTTCACCGGAAAGGTCGCGGCGGGCAGCCTTCCCGCGCTGCTCCGCTCGGCCGACCTGCTGGTGAGCGCCGTCCCGGACGACCCATCCGGCGCCGTTGCCATCGCCTCGATGGCCTGCGGTACCCCGGTCGCGGCGGGCGCGGTGGGTGGCCTCAGTGATGCCGTCCTGGACGGAACCACCGGGGTACTGGTCCCGCCGGACCGCCCGGACGTGCTCGCCCGCCGGGTGCGCATGCTGCTGGCCAGCCCGTTGCGGCTGGAGGCCTTCGGGATCGCTGCCGCCGACCGCGCCACGGCGCGGTACTCCTGGGACCGCATCAGCCGGGAGACCCTGGCGGTGTACGAGCGGTGCCTGCAGCCGACTGCGACGGCCCTCGTGCATGCCACGTCCTGACGTCGTCGAGCCGCATGTGCAGGCGGATCGTGGTCCCGGCCTCGCCGGTGCGCACCTCGACCAGGTCGCACACCTGGTGTACCACCCATAGCCCGTGCCCGGGCTCGTCGGCAGGCCGGCGCCGCTGGCCTGCCAGCGGGTCGGTGATCCATCCGTGGTCCTGTACCTGGCAGAGGATCTCCTGCTCGGTGTGCCAGACCCGCAGCAGGCCGTCCCCCGAGGCGTGGCGCAGGGTGTTCGCGGCGATCTCGCTGACCGCGAGCACCAGGTCGGCGGCGCGATCCGGGGGCAGGCCCGCGGAGCTGGCATGCGCCGTCACCAGGCGGCGTACCGGCCGCAGGTCACTGCCGTAGCCGAGGGTCTGCGCGTAGCTGGGCGCCGCGGGCAGCGGCCGGTCACACTCCGGCGGCAGCAGGCCGGGGCCGGCGAAGTCCGCTGAGCTCAGCGGCTGGCCGTCCTGGAGCACGGCCGGGATGGGTGAACTTGGCCTCCAGCAGCGCCGCTGGCGCGAGGCCGGCCGGTCGTAGGGGCACATGATGCTGACCGGCGTGCCGGAGAAGGCGAGGTTGATCAGCGCCTCGTGCCTGGTGGCCTCGCACGTCTCGGCCGCCGACCGGCCGGGCCAGACCGGCTCGCAGATATAGCGGACCCGCCGCCCCGGATTGGACTCGGCAAAGGCCCGCACCGCCGGGATGATCCGTCCCGGATTGCGGCCAAGTTCGGCCATGTCGCCGTAGGAGACCTCGCCGTAATCTGCGCCCAGCTGGGTGCGCACCAGCCGGGTCTTGTCCCCGGGCACGGCCACGAACAACGGCTCGGCGTGATCGCCGGCCGTCGTGGGCGAACGTCTGGATGCGCGCCAGGTACTCGGCCTGACCGCGGTAGAAAAACGCCAGGTGAGTGAGGCCGCCGTGCGCTACCGCCTCGTCGGCCACGGAGTCCTCCCTCCTTGGCCTTATTCTGACCGGCCTGTTCCTAGGCCGCTTCCCCGTTCCGGCCCGACCATGCGGCCAGGCCGCGAGGAGCTGTCAGCGAAGGTGGACGGCGACGAGGCAGGCATCGTCGCCGGTGTCAGACGTGATACTAGCCAGCAGCTGGTCGGCGAACGCCGCTCCACGTCGGTAGACGGGCCTGCTGGCCAGCCGGATCAGTGCGCCCAGGGCCTCGTCGATGGACTCGTCGCGCCGTTCCACCAGCCCGTCGGTGAACAGCAGCAGGGTGTCACCGGGCCGTAGCTGGGTCGTCAGCTCGGCGTACTCGGCATCGGGGACCGCGCCCAGCAGCAGCCCATCGGGCAGCGGCAACTCCCCGGCCGTGCCGGCCCGGACCAGGACCGGCGGCAGATGGCCGGCCCGCGCCCAGCGCAGCGACCGGCTGGCCGGCGCATAGAGGCCGCAGATCGCGGTGCCGATCAGCCCGTCGGTGAGGTGACAGGCGCAGCTGTTCAGCCAGCCAAGCAGTGCCCCGGGCCCGGCGCCGGTGATCGCCAGGCCGCGCAGGCTGTTGCGGGCGGCGACCATGCCGGTGACCGCTTCGATCCCGTGCCCGGCGATGTCGCCGACCACCAGGAGCATCTCCCCGCTCGGGAGCAGCACGGTGTCGTACCAGTCGCCGCTGACCAGGCTCGCCGCTCCGGATGGCCGGTACCGTGCGGTGACGTCAAGCCCGGCCACGTTGACCGGCTTCGCCGAGCGGGGGGTGATGGCCTCCTGCAGCCGCATGGCCAGCCGGTGCTCCTCCTGAGCCCACTCCTCGGTGTCGGCCAGCTGCTCGCGAGCGGCCTCGAAGGCCAGCCTGGTGTGGTAGTCCGCCGACACGTCCTGGTAGGCGCCGCGTACCGCCATGACGGTGCCGGCCGGGTCGGTCAGCGGCTCGGCGTAGGCGCGCAACTGGCGGACGCTCCCGTCGTCGGCCCGGATGATCCGGAAGGCCGCCACGCTGACCCGTTTCTCGCGCAGCAGCCCAACGCGGAAGACCTCAAGCGCCGGCATGTCGTCGGGGGGCACGTGCGCGTGCAGGTCCGCGATCCGCACCGGGCTGCCGTCGGCCAGGCCGAACAGCCCGAACGTCGACTCGGTCCAGTGCACATCACCGGAGCGCAGGTTCTCCTCCCAGCCGCCGATCCGGCCGAGCCGCTGGGCGTGCTGCAGCAGCGCGGCAAAGCGCTCCCGTTCGTCCCACTCCCGCCAGGCGATCGCCACCCCGTCGTAGAGCGGCGCGATCCGGATCTCCGGCACGGCCACCGGGTCCTCGCCACCCGCGGGCACGGCCATGGTCTCGCCCGGGACCTGCTGCGCGGCCCCGCTGACCAGGGCCTGGAGGCAGCGGTCGAACAGGCCGCCGCTGGCCGCTGCGGCCGGGTACATCTCAAGCAGCTGGCGCCCGGTCAGCTCGGCCGCGCCGCGCCCGGACAGATCGCGGAAACCGGCGCTGACATGACCGATGCGAAAGTCCGTTACCCGGCCATGGTCGTCCCGGACCGCCTGCCCGAAAAGGACCGAGCCGATGAGGCCGTCGAGCAGCCCGAGCACCCAGGAGGCCCGGTGATCCGCGGCAAGGCGACCGCCCGTTAGGCGGGCACCCAGCGTCTGGGCGGACAGATCCGCGAGCGCGGTGAGCTGGCGCCGCAGTGGGCGGGGGAAGTCGTCGAGCGGGCTGGGCCAGCAGATCAGCAGGACGCCCAGCGTCACACCCCCGTCCTGGAGCGGGAGCGCGGCCCGGGCGCCGCCCGGCCAGCTGCCCATCAGCGGCCTGCCGTCGCCGGCCGGCGGCCCGGCCGGCCACCAGACCTCCGTGCCTCCCCGCGCCGCCTGATGCTGCAGGACGCTCATGTCCGGGTGTATCCGCCGCCAGCGGCTGGTCTCGCGCTCGCCGAAGCCGGCCTGCCCGGCAAGCTCCAGACCGCCGTCCGGCTCGGTCAGCCAGAGCGCCACCGCCGTCGCGCCGGCCGGGCCGAGTACCTCGTCCAGCATGGCGGCCGTGATCGCGGTCGCCGTCCGGCGCCGCCTCGATGGCAGCCCCGGCCAGGCTGAGCCGGTGCAGGCTGTGCTCGGGCAGGGCGTCCGGGGCCTGCTGGTGGGTGATCTGGGCGGCCAGTTCGGTGATGCTTGTGCGCGATTCGGTGGCCAGCGTGGCCAGTTGCCGCTGAGCGTCCGCCGGTGAGCAGCCGAACCGTTCCATCAGCATGCCCCGGGCCAGATCCACGACGGCACGCGCCCGGATCTGGGCACGCAGCAAGTCCAGCTCACGCCGCTGCCGGGCGATCAGGGCACTTAGCCGGGCGACCTCGGCGTCCCTGGGTGGATTCACCTCACCGTCCCCAGCCGTACTCCTGTCCTCAATGCACACGCCCAAATTCACGCGGAGTCATAAACACGCTACCGCCTGAGCAGTCCCGGCAAGCTAGTCTCCCGTCAATACCGGCGATGACAGGATCGGTCTGAAAAGAAACGGTACGGTTACCGGCGGTGCCTGCGGCGCTGCCGGACGGACAAGGATTGCGGATGGCAGGAATGTCCAGGGAGGCAGGAATCTCCGGGGATGCGGTAGCGCCCGCCGATCCGCGGCTGCAGCAATTGCTGGCCGGGCTCACGGCGGTCCGTGGCGGAGACTTCAGCACGCGCCTGCCGCCGTCGCCGGATCCGCTCGTAGACGAGATCGCCACCGTGTTCAACGCCATGACCGATCAGCTGGCGCTGGTCACCTCCGAAGTGACCCGGGTCGCGCGGGAGGTGGGTACCGAGGGCAAGCTCGGCGGGCCAGGCCGAGGTGCCGGGGCTGGCCGGGACCTGGAGCGACCTCACCGATTCGGTGAACTCCATGGCGGGCAACCTGACCGGCCAGGTCCGCGACGTAGCGCGGGTGGCGACCGCGGTGGCCAGGGGTGACCTGAGCCAGAAGATCACCGTGGACGTCAAGGGCGAGATGGTCCAGCTGAAGGAGACCATCAACACGATGGTCGACGAGCTGTCGGCGTTCGCCGACGAGGTCACCCGGGTAGCCAGGGAGGTGGGCACCGAGGGCCGTCTGGGCGGGCAGGCCCGGGTGCCCCACGTGGCAGGCACCTGGAAGGACCTGACCGACAACGTCGACTCGATGGCGAACAACCTGACCAGTCAGGTCCGCAACATCGCGCAGGTCACCACGGCGGTGGCCCAGGGCGACCTGTCGAAGAAGATCGATGTGGACGCCCGCGGCGAGATCCTGGAGCTGAAGACGACGATCAACACGATGGTCGACCAGCTCTCCTCCTTCGCCGCGGAGGTCACCAGGGTCGCCAGGGAAGTGGGCCGGGAGGGCAGGCTCGGCGGCCAGGCCGAGGTCGAGGGCGTTTCGGGCACCTGGAAGCGGCTGACCGAGAACGTCAACGAGCTGGCCGGCAACCTCACCCGGCAGGTGCGGGCGATCGCCGAGGTCACCAGCGCGGTCGCCACCGGCGACCTCACCCGGTCCATCTCGGTCGAGGCGCAGGGCGAGGTCGCCGAGCTGAAGGACAACATCAACGCCATGGTGCTGTCGCTGCGCGAGACCACCAAGGCGAACCAGGAGCAGGACTGGCTGCAGACCAACCTGGCCAGGATCGCCGGCCTGATCCAGGGCCACCGCGATCTGGCCAACGTCGCCGAGCTGATCATGGCCGAGCTCATCCCGATGGTCGGGGCGCAGCACGGGACGTTCTTCCTGGCCGAGACCGATCGCGGTGAGACCAGCCTGCGCCTTATGGCGGGCTATGGCCTGCGTGGCGATCCGGAGGTGCCCAGCCAGTTCCGGCTCGGCCAGTCGCTGATCGGCCAGGTGGCCAAGACGAAGCGGCCGATCGTGGTCACCGACGTACCAGCCGGCTACGTGCGGATCTCCTCCGGGATCGGCGAAGCCCCGCCGGTGAACCTCATCGTGCTGCCGATCGTCTTCGAAGACCAGGTCCTCGGCGTCATCGAGGCGGGCTCGTTCTCCCGGTTCACCCAGGTCCACCAGGACTTCCTGGCACAGCTGATGGAGACCATCGGCGTCAGCCTCAACACGATCATCGCCAACTCCAGGACCGACGCGCTGCTCAGCGAGTCGCAGCGGCTTGCCGCCGAGTTGCAGGCCCGGTCCGGTGAGCTGCAGGCCAGGCAGGAGGAGCTGCAGCGCTCCAACGCCGAGCTTGCCGAGCAGGCCGCGCAGCTTGCCCGGCAGAACCGGGACATCGAGAACAAGAACGCCGAGATCGAGCAGGCCAGGCAGGAGATCGAGGAACGGGCCAAGCAGATCGACCTGGCGTCCAAGTACAAGTCACAGTTCCTGGCGAACATGTCACACGAGCTGCGGACGCCGCTGAACAGCCTGCTCATCCTCGCCCGCCTGCTCGCGCAGAACGGCGAGGGGAACCTGACGGCCAAGCAGGTCGAGTACGCCAACGTCATCCACTCGTCCGGGACGGACCTGCTGCAGCTCATCAACGACATCCTCGATCTGTCCCGGGTGGAGGCGGGCAGGCTGGAGATCCACCCGGAGCGGTTCGCGCTGGGCGCGCTCATCGACGACCTCCGGGCGGTGTTCGGCCCGCTGACGACCGACAAGGGCCTGGACTTCGCGATCGACGTCGCGCCCGGCGCCCCAGCCGAGCTGTTCACCGACAATCAGCGGCTCCGGCAGATCCTGCACAACCTGCTGTCGAACGCGGTCAAGTTCACCGACGTCGGTGGCGTTGAGCTGCACATCGGGCTAGCGGAGCAGGAGCCAGGACTGGCGTTCTCGGTGACCGACACCGGGATCGGGATCAGCGCCGACAATCTGGAGACCATCTTCGGGGCCTTCCAGCAGGGGGACGGCACCACCAGCCGCCGCTACGGCGGCACCGGGCTTGGCCTGGCGATCTGCCGGGAACTTGCGGCACAGCTCGGCGGGCTGATCACTGCGCGCAGCGCGCCCGGCAAGGGCAGCACCTTCACGCTGCGCCTGCCGCTGGCCTATCCGGACGCGGATGGGGCGGAGACCCCCGGGCCGGCCGGGCAGCGAGCCGCCAGCGACGGGGCGGCGGCGAACGGCACCGTACCTGACGTGCCGGGGTTCGCCGAGGTCACCACGAGGCCGGTAGCCGCTGCCGGGACCCATGACGGCCTGTACGGCAGGAAGGTGCTGATCGTCGACGACGACCTGCGCAACGCCTTCGCGATCACCAGCATCCTGGAGCTGTACGGGCTGACCGTCATCCACGCCTCCGACGGCCGGAAAGGCATCGAAACCCTGCAGGCAACCGGTGACATCGACATCGTGCTGATGGACGTGATGATGCCTGAGCTGGACGGGTACGCCACGGCCGCTGCGATCCGCGATATCCCTGGCCTTGCCGACCTGCCGGTGATCGCGGTGACGGCGCGGGCGATGCAGGGCGACAGGGACAAGAGCATCACCGCGGGTGCCAGCGACTACGTCACCAAGCCCGTCGACACCGAAGAGCTGCTGACCTGCATGGAGCGCTGGCTCGGCGCTGGCAGGTAGGCTGAGCACCCCGGCCGGTGCCAGGCCTGCCGCCGCCCTCCAGGACGGCCGGAGCCGGTACCCGGAGGGTCCGGATCGTGACACGCTACGTGGAGGCTGCTACTGTTCCCGGCCACGTCTCGCAGGTATGAACGGAGGTAGCCATGCCCGGCTCTGACCTCGCACAAGAGGCGGCCGAACTGCTGAGCATCGCGAACACCTCCGGCGCCCGCTCGCTGAATCAGCTCGTGGTCCTGGCCGCACGCCAGGTGGCCGCCTGCACGGGCGCCACCGCCGTGCTGTGGCGCAGCGAGGAGACGCCGGTCTACGCCGCCAGCCACCCCGATCTCCCCGGGCTTGCCGACGTGGAGCTCAGCTGCGGGCGCGGCCCCGCGATCGACGCGCTTGCCGGCGGCGGCCCGGTGAGCTGCCCGGACATGCTGGAGGAGACCCGGTGGCCGGAGTACGCCGGCGCTGCCCTGCGCTGTGGCGTGCGCTGCTGCGTCACCCTCGCCTACCGGCCGGACGGCGACGCCGTCACGCTGTCCTTGTTCGGCGCGCGGCCCGCGCTCGCTGGAATCGGGACAGCTCGCCCTCGCCGAGCTGCTCACCGCCTTTGGCGGCGCGGTGATGGGCAACGCTGCCGAGTACGGCGACGCCCAGCGGGCCGCACTGCGAGTGGCAGGCCGCGGCCGAGTCCCGCGCGCTGGTGGACCAGGCCAAGGGCATGCTGATGCAGGCGCTCGGCTGTAACGCCGAGGACGCGCTGGCCCGGATGCGGCAGATTTCCCAGGAGCAGAACCTGCGGGTCACCGACGTCGCCCAGCGGATCATCGACTCCCGCGGGACCGGCCGGCCAGGCCAGTCCGGCCGCGGCGGCACCCGCCCGGCCCGTACCAAGGCCGCGGGCAAGGCGTGATGGTGGAGCAGGGCCAGTCGACCGAGATCGCCGGGCTGACGTCCCGGTCTGGCGCGCTCCGCCAGGCCGCGACGCTGCCGGGCGCCGACCTCGGCTCGCTGCTCGACGCGGCACTGGCCGAGCTTGACGCGGCGATCGACGCGCTGAAGGCGGCGGCGGGCGCGGCGGACGAGTCAGTTCCGGCGGCGGCGCGGGGGAGGCGGTGCATGCCGAACGGCGGCTGCTGCACACGGTGTTCCAGCAGGCCCCGGTCCCGTTGTTCCTGCTGGCCGGTGACGGCACGGTGCGGCGGGTGAACGCGGCGGCGGGCGAGCTGCTCGGCTCGGGTCCTGGCTATGCCACCGGAAAGCTGTTCGCCGCCTTCATCGACCCGGCGTCCCGGGCGGCCGTGCAGACGCTGCTCGCCGCGGCGGTCCGCACCGGTGAGTCACGCCAGCTGCGCTGCAGCGTGCTCACCAGCCAGGGCGCCGCTGACCGTGTGCTCGCGGTGCGGCAGATCAGCATCCGGGGGGACCTGGACCAGCTGGTCGTGGCGGCCGGGGTGCCCGACACCGGACCCGCCGCTGGCAAGTCCCGCCCGCCCGCGCTGGCGCCCGGCGCGCGGAGCAGGCCGAGCCGGACGCTGGCGTCGTGGCGGCGATGACCCGCCGCTTGGACCTGGTGACCGCGGCCACCCGCATCCTGCTGGAGAACGTCACCTACAGCGAGCCGGTGGCGGTGCAGCAGTGCGCCCGCCTGCTGGCCCGCGAGCTGGCTGCCTGGGTCATCGTCGACGTGGAGCACGAGGGCAGGCTCCGGCGCCAGGCCGTGGCGGGACCTGAAGACCGCAAGTCGGCCGAGCTGGCCCAGGCAGCGGCCGGCCTCGATCCGCCGCCGGATTCGGCGCCCGGCCTGGTCCATGAGTCGGGCAGCACCCTGCTCCTGGCGCACGCGGAGGACCTGGGCGCACTTGGTGACGGCCCGGACGGCGTTCCGCTGCTCATGGCCTTTGGCGCCAGCTCGGTGCTCTGCGTCCCGCTGTCCGACGGTGAGCACAGCTACGGCGTGCTGACGCTGGCAGGCCAGGCGGGTCAGGGACGCTTCGGCATGGCCGACGCGGGCCTGGTGGAGGAACTGGGAGAACAGCTCGCGCTGGCGATCAGGGCGGACCGGCTGTTCCGGCGGCGCAGCGAGGTCGCCGACGCGCTGCAGGCGAGCCTGCTGCCACGTCAGCTGCGGCAGATCCCCGGCACCGAGGTCGCGGCCGCGCACGTGCCTGCCAGCAACGAGCGGGAGGTCGGCGGCGACTTCTATGACGTCTACTCCGCCGGGGAAGGCTGGGGAACCGCGATCGGCGACGTCTGCGGCAAGGGCGAAGACGCGGCGGCGGTGACCGCCGCGGCGCGGCACGCGATCCGGGCGTTCGCGCATTCGGACCCCGATCCGGCCGCCGTTCTGCGCAGCGCCAACGGCGTCATGCTGGCGGAGGAGTTCGGCGGCCGGTTCGTGACCGCCCTGGTCGGCCACCGTCCGGTGGCGGCGGCGCCGTCTGCATGTGGTGCTCGGCAGCGCCGGCCATCCAGGCCCGGTGCTGGTCCGGCCGGACGGGCGGACCCAGCGGCTCCAGGGCGGGGGGCTCCCGCTGGGGATCTTCCCCGATGCGATGCCGGCCATCCAGGAGTTCACCCTGGAGCCCGGCGACGTGCTGTTCTTCTACACCGACGGGCTGACCGGCGCGTGCGGCCCGAACATGGTCTACTTCGAGGACCGGCTCACCGACGAGCTGGCCGCGCTGGCCGGCCAGCCGCCCGCCGCCCTGGTCGCGCGGGTCAGGGAGCTGGCGCTCGAGTTCTGCCGGGGCGAGCTGCGGGACGACATGACCATGCTTGCTGTGCGGGCCGGTGAGCCACCGGCCGCGCGGGCCGGTGGCTCACCGTGAGCTGACGGACGGGCCGTTACTCTTCGACGTACTCCTCGATGACCTGCTCGGTCGGCCGCGGCTGGCCGGCTGAGGTGGCCCGTTCCGCGGTCTCCCAGTCGGCCACCGCCCGCTCCGCGGCCTCCCTGTTGGCCGCCGCCTGTTCCGCGGCCCGCTGCTCGGCATCGGGGTGCATGACCCTGGCCGGATCGGCCGGCAGGTTCCACGATGGTCGGCAGCACCGGTCGGCCGGCGCCGGTGCGGGCTCGGTGACATCGCTGGTCACCGTGGTACCGGGCATGACGCTCCCCGAGTTGAGGGCTATGTACGGGGGATACTGCTTCTCCTCGACATGGTGGACCACCGGCCGGCCGGCCGGGCCGCGCCGCAGCACCATCCGGCGGCGCAGCCAGCCGTATCCCCGCCGCGGGATGACCATGCCTGCTATCCCGGTCAGTATGATCACCCAGCCGACGACCTGGATGTTCAGGAACGAGGGGTGCCCGCGGACGGCGAAAGCAAGAATCGCGCCGATCGCCACCAGCGTCAGCCCGGTCGCGGTCTTCATGGCTGTCCTTTTCCTTGGACGGTACCGGTCGCCTATGCGGCGCCGGTCTATTCGCCTGGTTCCGGGCCGAGCATGCAGCCACGCAGGTAGCTGAGCGCGCCGGCGAGCAGGCGGGACACGTGCATCTGGGAGATGCCGAGCCGGTCCCCGATCTCGGCCTGGGTCATGTTGCCGTAGAAGCGCATCATGCAGCAGGCGCTGCTCGCGCTCGGGCAGCTCGCCCCAGTGCGCCCACACCGACTCCATGTCGAGCGTGTGCTCAAGCTGCGGGTCATCCTCGCCGAGCAGGTCGGCCAGGTTCCCCGGCTCTGCCCCGGCCGAGCGCGGCGCATCCAGAGAGGAGGCGTGGAAGGCCAGGTCGGCGCGCTGAGCGTCGCGCAGGTCGTCGTCGCTGATGCCCAGCTGCTCGGCCAGCTCGGCGTCCTTGGGCGCCCGGGACAGCTGCTGGGTCAGCTCGGCGCGCACCCGGCACAGCTCGAGCCGCAGCTCCTGGGTCGAGCGCTTGACGTGCACACCCCAGCGCTTGTCCCGGAAATGCCGCTTGATCTCGCCGGTGATGCACGGCTGGGCGTAGGACGCCAGGTTGCTGCCCAGGCCCGGGTCGAAGTTGTTGATGGCCTTGAGCAGGCCGACGTAGCCGACCTGCATCAGCTCTTCGGATGACTCCGGGCTGTGCCGGTACCGCTGGGCACAGGACCGGACCAGTGACTCGTAACGGGTGACGAGCTTCTCGCAAGCTAGGTTTCGCTCTTGGCTGCCCCGCGGCAGCGACTGCACCAGCTGCACCAGTTCTTGGTCACTCAACGTGACGGGGTCCTGGGCGGTCGCGATGCCTTCGGTCGTCTGAGGGTGGCCTGATGCGGCGATTTTGGTCAGCACGGTGACATGGTGCCCGTGGTGTGGCGGCTAAACATGCGCCGGTCGCAATGCGGCGTGCCCGGCCGTCATTCAGGCCGTTGAACAGCCATTTTGCGGTGTCAAATAGTTCGCAAGTTTTTTCGGCGAGGCACCCAGTTTGAACGGCGCCGTGCGGGTAGCTGAGGGACCAGCAAGGAGGCACGCCAGAATTCCATCCGCCTGGTGCTCCTGACCGGAGGTAACAATGCGTATCGGAGCGATTGTCCTTGTGGTGTGGCTGGTCATTGGCGCCCTCGCCGCTGGGCAACGTGGCTACTACGACAGTTCGCGTGATGGCTGCGCCCACGGCGGGACCATCGCAGTCACGGTGCTCGCGGGCCCGCTCAACTACGTCGGGGTCAACCCGAAGGTCCACTGCACCGTGCCCCAGCCCAGTAAGTAGGGCCACGCACGTAGCGCGGCCAGGCAGGTGAGATCCATGCACGTGAGCTGGCACACCGAGCTACGCCACCCAGCCAACCAGTGTCCAGCCCTCCCGGAAGGAACCGTTCGATGCTCGCTGTCATCGCGGCCATCATCTTCTTCGTGGCCTTCATCCTCCGCGTGACCAGCACCGCCACCGGCGCGGCCCTGGCCCCGCTCAGCCTGCTGCTCATCGGCCTGATCTGCCTGGCGCTGCACCTGGCCGGCTGGGGCACGGGCTGGTCGATCAGGCGCCGCTGACTCCCGGTGCCGCGCCGCGGCACCACGCCCAGCAGCGACAGGCACCGGCCCGGGCGGCCGGTGCCTGTCGCTGTCGAGACCGGCCGGTGATCCCGGCCGATCAGCCCAGGTCCCGGTAATCGCCTCGGTAATCCGGGCCGGCCGGCGGCGGGGGCGGGGCAACCCGCCGCACCCGGACCGCCCGGCCACCCACGCTGCCCAGCAGTATGCCGATGGCAGCGCCGATCACCAGGTAGACGGCTGCCGTCGCGATCTTCTGTTCCTGCGGTGCGCCGGTCTGGAACGGGAAGATCACAAAGACGAGCGTGACCAGGGCCACGATCCAGCCGAAGAAGACCATCGGCCGCGGTACGCCGAGCAGGAGCAGGTGCAGAAGTACGGTCGCGACCAGTGCCCCGCCAGCGGCGGCGAGCACCAGCGTCGTGGTGTGTGCGTCGCCGTAGGCGCCGTCATGGCGTGGTGCGAGGATCGGGACGTCGAGCAGCCAGCGGCATACCAGCACGCCCACCAGTGCGACGAGGCCGGCCACGACCGCGGTCGCCGCCCCGCCGGCCCACAGCGTGCCAGCGTCCACCCTGGGCCTGGAACGCTGCGGCGGAGGATAGCGGCCCTGATCCGGTGGGTAACGTCCCTGCTGCTGTGGGTAGCGCGCCTGCTCCTGCGGGTAGTAGCCTCCCTGTTCCTGTGGGTAGCGGCCCCGCTCCGGGGGAAGAGGCTGGGTGGGAGATGTCATCGTGCTCACGAGCCTTCCGTCAGGCTGGCCGCGTGTCCCGCAGCCTGCGGCCTTCCCCTAACCGGAGCGGAAGAATCCAAACGCGGAATAGCGGAGTGCTAACGAGCAATCCCGGCCAGGCCAATGCTCCGGCGGCCGGGCCCTGGCCCGCGGTTAGCCGCCCGGGGCCTGGATAGCGGGCGTTCCGCCCTTGCCGCCGGGGCCTGATGCGGCCCTCCCTCGCCATGCGTGCCGGGCAGTGCGGCTGACCGATGTTGCATCGCATCGGCGCCGGCTGGCCGAGCCGGAAGGTCCGCGTGCCGGCGAACGACCAGATGCCCAGCGCGAACATGGCCGCCACGACGGCGGTCGCGGTCACCGCGGCCAGCGGTGCCCGGCCCGGCAGGCTGGTCACCAGCCGGACCACCAGCCAAGCGCCGAGCAGCGAGATGGCACCGATCGCGGGGAGGTAGAACCGGACGGCCTGCAGCGTGCTGAGGCCCGGCCCGGCCGTCCAGGTGTAGGTGGCGTACAGCCCCCACACGCCGAACCAGGACGCGGCCAGGGCAGCGCCCACGGCGAGGTCGCGGCTGGCGCTGCTGGCCCGCTCCCCGCCGGCCCGGCGCAGGACGGCCCACCTCCCGGCGATCCAGGCCAGCGCCGTGAGCCCGAGCACCAGCATCGGCATGGCCTCGATCAGGTGCGCGGGCATGTACCTGAGGTTGGGCCCGACCGCGCCGAGGCTGAAGGTGATCTCGCCGGGCCGGTACCCGGACCTGGCCGGGCCGCCGTACACCAGGTCGTCGAACGAGGCCACGCCCACCCCGAAGAACGCGACCGAGCCGAGCCACCAGGCAAGGGCTCCCGGCGGCACGCTCGCCGCCCGCCGCCACCGGACGGCCAGCACGGCCACGACGGCGCAGCCGAGCACGACGATGTTCGTGTACCGGGCGAACACTGCGGCCTCGATGGCCAGGAAGCCGAGCAGCCCGATCAAGGTTCGCCGCCGCGCGGCAGCCTCCCCGGCCAGCAGGGCCCACAGCAATGCACCGGTGCCCGCCGCGATCAGTGCCGCATCGGTGAAGGTCGGCATGTAGTCACGCCAGGCGAAGAGCAGCGCTGCACCGGATGAGCAAAACAGCCCGACCGCCGCGGTGCCGCCGTAACGCCCGAGCCAGCGCCGGGCACCGAAGAACAATCCGAGGCAGCCCAGGGCGCCGTAGAACAAGGGCGCCAGCCGGATGATGCCGAGCCACTGGAACGGCGCGGCGAGGAACGGGTAACCGGGATTCTTCTCGCTGATCCACCGCCCGTCCGGCAGTTGTACCCACTGCTCGATGCTGCCTGCTAGCGGTCCCGGGCCGGTCAGCACGGCGCGGCCCGGGCCCGCGGCGTGGGCCAGTTGCGTGGCCAGCGCGCTGACCTGGGCGGTGGACAGCGTCAGCGGGTACCCGTCGGTCAGCGCCACGATCGAGGCGCGATACGCGTAGTCGTCGGGCTCCACCAACTGCGGTGCGGACGCCAGCACCGCGACACACAACACGGCGAAGGCCGCCAGGGCGAGGAAGATCTCCGTTCGGAGCAGGCAGCCCACCGAAGGCCCAGGCCGGCGGGCTGCCTGCTGACCTGCTGCCGCACTTGCCGAGACAGTGCCGCTCACGATTAGCCAGACTGCCCGCGGCCGGGGCAGCACGCTATAGGCCGGTGCCCACATTCGCGGTGGGCCTGGGCCTACTCTCGGATGTCAGGAGCCGGGCAGCCCGTAGAGAACGAGAACGCGGGGTTGGTGACGACCGCTATCCGTCCTTGACCCACCGCAATCGCCGTTGCCGGGGCGCCGTTGAACTTTGTCCAGAGCGTCTTGATGACTTTGCCGGTTTTCGCGTTGAGCGCGGCACCGAAGTCCAGGTAAAGGACGCCATCCGCCTCAGCGGCGAGAGCTGGCTTGGACCCAAGCGTGGTGTCCTGCCACTCCCGTGCTCCCGTGTTGACGTTGTAGGCGCACACGAATTTGCCGCCGCTGCCGCACGTGGCGTAAACCCGGGATAGGTCAACGGCCAGCACGGTAACGGCCTGGCTGAGGGAGTATTCCACCTTCCCCGTCAGAGGGTTCAGGCTATCGACGGTGCCCGTGGGGCTCGTGGCGTAGAGGTGCTTGCCGGCAGCGCCGCTGAGGTCGCCGCTCTGGAACGTCCATCCAGACAGGCTCCATGCCATCTTGCCAGCGGCCAGGCTGAACGCCTGCATGGCCGCGTTGCTCTGGCTATCGCAGCCGTAGGAGATAACCTGCAGGCCGACCACCAGGGGGAGCACGGCGCCGTGGTCGTAACACTCGCCGCCAGACCAGACAAGCTTTCCGTTGCTGTGGTGATGCTCCGCAGTTGCTTGACCTTGGTCACCGCTGCGGGAGTGAGTTTGTTTTCCAATAGGTTGGCCCGGCTTTGTGCCGCGGTGGCGTTCGTGTCGTACCAGCCAGGGAAGCGGGAACTGCTCTTAGCGCCTGCCAGGCTTTGCGAAGCACCGACGGCCATTAGTGATGCTGCCAGTGCCGTCACGGCGAAGGTTCTGGTGAGCATGATCTTCCTCCCAATTCCGCGCCGCCACTCCTTAGGAGCGCGAGGCGCTCACCCGTGATACGCCGGCGCGGGGAGTTCACCGGGCGTTGGGCCATGAGGCGGTCTTAAGGACGAGCCGTCGCCCGGGCGGATATGTCGCGGGTCGTACTCGCGCCAGTCCTCGTGGCCGTCGCGCCACCGAATGAGTACTGCCCATCCGCCCCGGTGCCTGGCCCACGCCAGGACGGTGCAGGGGCGCCAGGTGGTGTCGCTGTGGAGCACCTCAGCCGTTCTCAGCTTTGGCTCGTGCCGCATGCGGTCGATCAGGTCCCCGGCCGGCACCCTGGCCAGCATCGGCCAGGTCCCGGTCACCGGTGGAGGGTACCCGCCGAACCCAGGCTCTCCGTCCCTCACCTGGCAGACGATAACATATTCGAATTCCCGCGTTTGGCAGGCAGCGCTCATTTCCGGCAGGATAACGCTCCTGCCGGAAACGAGAACTATCCAGGCGGGCCGGGCACGGATCGATGCTGACCCGCTCAGCCGGTACCGGTTGAGCTGGTGCCGCTGCCACCGTGCGGCGGGGGCGGGAGGCTCACGCAGCGGGGCGCGCGCCCGGTGATGATCCCCCCCGCTCCCACCGCGCCGCCGCCGCGCGGGCTGCCGCTGAACGCCAGTATCATCGTGTCCCCTTGGGGGATGCCGCCCTTGATCTTGACCGAGACAGAGCGATGCCCGTTCTTGCCCGCCCCGGACCCGACCCACACCGCTGGGTGCGGGGCCGGCTGGGGACGCGGCAGCGACCCGATCGGCGGGCAGCCTAGCCGCACCGGGACGACCACGACCCGGGCGCGCAGCCTATGCAGGGCCGCATTGGCGCCGGCTACACCGGACGCGTTGTATACCGATACCGATACGGTGCCGTCGTGCTGGATCACCGAGTACGCGGCAGAGGCGGGTGCGCTGCCCAGCGCCATCACCACAGCGGTGGCCGCGGCCACCGTGCCGGCCGCACCGGTGGCCAGCCACACCGGCCGCCGGGCCCGGCGCCGGGCCGGCGCTGGCCGCTGCGCGGCAGGCAGGTGGTGCCCGTGCTCGGCCACCAGCTGCCCGAACAGCCGGTCCTCGAAATTCGTCATGTCTTCACCTCTGGCTCACTCGCAGGGTCAATGCCGTGCGCCAGATCCGGGTTGGCCGCTTTCCGCAGCCGGGCCCGGGCTCGCATCAGCCGGATCCGCAGCGTGCCCGGCGCGATGCCGAGCACCTGGGCCGCTTCTTTGGCCTGCAGGCCCGCCAGGTCCACCAGCTCGACCACCGCCCGGTCCGTGGCGGGCAGCGTGGTCAGCTTGGTGACCAGTGCCCGGCCAGCGCGTTCGGCATCGATCCGGTCGATCAGCTCCCCGGCCTCGTCGGGGGCAAGTTCCCGGCGGCCCGCCAGGCGCTCCACCCTGCTCCGCTGCTGGCTGTGTGCCTGGCAGTGCGCGGCGTAGATCCGCCGGGCGATGCCGAACACCCAGGCACGTGGCGTGCCTTTACGCGGATCGAAGGTGGCAAACGACATGATGGCCTGGACGAAGGTGTCCGCGGTCAGGTCGGCCACGATCTGCGGCTCCGCACTGCGCCGCGCGAAATAAGCGGTCACCGCCGCGACGTTCGCCCGGCACAGCGCCTCGAACTCAGCAACCGCGGCATCAGCCGGCCCGCTTTCCGGCGGCGCTTGGCGTGACGGCGGTGAGTTCAGCGACGGCGACGTTCTCTGGCTCACACCTCTAGTTGGCCCTTCGCTCCAGCGGCGTTACACCCACCCCTGGGTGCCGGCATTCCGTCACGCTATGCGTCTCGCCGCTTGAGCACCCAGAACGTGACGCCGAGCAGGACGGCGGCGAGTACCACGAAGATGCCGGTCTCGACGGCCTGGAAGGCCCAGAACCTGCTGGCCGGCTGGTAGGTCAGGTACCCCCGGTAACCGTGCGCCGCCATGCAGGGTGCGAGCTGGGCGGCCTTCTGGCATACGGCCGGGACCGGTGCGCCGTTGAATATGTAGTTGCTGAGGCCTGCCGGGGGATTGCCGTTCGCGCCGACGATGCCCTGGCTGACACCAAGGTAGGAACCCTTGGGCGCGTTGAACCCCGTGAGCTTGTAGTACTCGGTGACCGGGATCATGTAGTGCAGCCGGAGCCACTGCGCGATCAGTACCCGGAGCGCGACGAAGCCGGCCAGCGTGACGGCCAGCGCGGGCACGGTGCGCCGCAGCAGCGCGCCGGTACAGATGCCGAGAGCCATAGCGAAGATCGCGTAGCCGACCGGCACGATGTCGGTGACGTCGAACCTGTTCGCCTGGAAGGCGTCAGCGGTTAGCGCGTTGTCCGGGCCCGACCACCAGGTGACCAGGGCCGAGACCGCCGCGGCGAGGACGGCTGCGGCGAGCAGCAGCCATCCGGCCTTGACCGCCAGCCAGCGCCGTCTGGTGATGCTCTGGGTCCAGGCGAACTGGTTCGTTCCGGTCTCCAGCTCGTGCGCCACCATCGGGGCGCCCCAGAACAGTCCGGGCAGCAGCGGCACCGCGGACGTCGTGACGACAAGGGTCGCGATGATGGGGCTGCTGAGAGAAAGATTCGAGCCGACCAGGCTGCCGCAGGAACCGTCCTTCGCGCACCGGGCCAGGGCGGAGTGCCACACCTGCGCCGCGTGCAGCCCGGTGATCAGCAGCACGACAGCCAGCGCGGCGAACAGCGCGGCGGCGAGCGCGCCCTGGTAGCGGTACTGCCGCCAGGTGACCCAGGTCATCGGTCTCCTCCGATCGCTGACAGGCGGGTGGCCTCGGGACCGGTGCCGTAGGCGGGGTCGTCCTGGCTCATGTAGCCGAGCACTATCTCCTCCAGGTTCGGTTCTTCGACGGCCCAGGCAGGATCGATCACCGGGCCGTTCAGCTTGACCAGCAGCGTGGTCTGCCGCGCGGTGGTGTCCTCCCGCACGATGGCGTGCGTCCGCGCGATCGCCGTCGTGTCCTTGCGCGGGCCGATCAGGATCCGGTGCTCCGCGAGCAGCGGTCTCGATGTCGCCGCACAGCTGCACCCGGGATTCGGCCAGCAGGATCAGGTGGTCGCAGACCCGCTCGATGTCCGCGATCAGGTGCGAGGACAGCACGATGGTCAGCCCACCCACCTCCCATCCCCCTTCACTGCCTCCGCATCCCCCTTCACTGCCGCCGCCTCGGCCAGCGCCGCGAGGAAGTTCCGCCGGGCCAGCGGGTCGAGCGCGGCGAGCGGCTCGTCGAGCAGCAGCAGCCTCGGCCGCTTGGCCAGCGTGAGCGCGAGCGCGACCTGGGCGCGCTGGCCCCCGGACAGCGTGCCCACCGGCCGGTCCAGCGGTATCTTCAGGCCGCCGAGCCGGGCCCGCACCGACTCGCCGTCCCAGCGCGGGTTGAGGTGTGCGCCGATGCCGATGTGGTCCTGGGCGGTCAGCCGCCGGTACAGCGGGATCTCCTGGGCCAGGAAGCCGATCTCCGCCAGGTACGCCGGGATCCTGGCGCGGCGAGCCGCCGAGCACGACGGCACGGCCCCGCGGTCGGCGCGGCGAGCCCGGCCAGCAGCCGCAGCAGCGTGGTCTTGCCCGCGCCGTTCGGCCCGACCAGCGCGGATATCCGGCCCTCGGGAACGCTGATCGTGCAGTCGCTCAGCGCGGTGACCCGGCGGTACCGCTTGGTCAGCCCGCTGGTCTCGATCACGGCGGTCATGCGATGTCCTCCTCGGCGGCCGCCTGCAGCGTGACCCGCAGCAGCGACTCGATCGCCTCGTCGTCCAGCCCGGCGGCGCGCGCCTCGCGCACCCACGCCGCCAGCGCGCGGCCCAGCCGCGAGTGCGTGCCCGGCGGGGGACCCGGCGGCCGGGCCCGCACGAACGTGCCGTGCCCGGCCCGCGCCTCGACCAGGCCCTCGCGCTCCAGGTCGCGGTAGGCCTTCAGCACCGTGTTGGGGTTGATCGCCGTCGCCGCGACCACCTCCCGCACGCTCGGGAGCTGGTCGCCCACGGAGAGCACCCCCATCCGCAGCGCCTGCCGCACCTGCTGCACGATCTGCAGGTACGGCGGCACCCCGGACCGCCCGTCCACCCGGAATCTGATCATGTCGATGCTCCAGTGTCTTAGATGTCTAAGACAGTATGACGCTGGCCCGGCCCGCGTCAAACGACGGCACCGCCTGGTCGTGTGAATCTGGTACCCACAGATAGTGATCGTTGCCGCAAACACGACAATCCCGGGCCGGGATGAGGTGAGGTTAGGCCAGGCGCCTGGGCTCAGCTGGCTCGGCTTCGGGGTGCGTGCCGCCGCGGGACCGGGCCGACAGTTCGCCGGCCAGTTGCTGCATCCCTGGGCCATAACGCTCGATGAGCACGTCATGGAAGTCGTTCCAGATCTGCTGGACGTAGATGTCGTGCCGGATGAAGCCTTTGGCCAGGGCGGCGAGCAAGTGATCGGGACGGACAGGGACTGCCAGTTCGAGCCGTCCTCCGCGACGGCCCACACCACGTCCATGCCGTCGGAGACCACGGCCAGATGGCGGGCCTGGTGCCGGGGGTAGACCACCCCCGGGATGCTGTCGTGCCCGACCATGCGCCCGTGGCGCAGGTCCACGATCGGCTCGCCAAAATGCAGTACGTCGCAGGGCACGCCCCGCTCGTCGGCCCGGCGCAGCACGGCCGCGATGCCACTGGGGGTCCAGGCAGTTGACCGACACGTACACGTGCCGCTGGGAGCCGTCGATCGCCTGCACGGCGCGTTCCTCGATCCCGGCCCGGGCCGGAATCGCGCGCAGTACCCGGTAGCCGTCCTGGCCGGCGCCGTCCGTGGTGCGGGCAAGCTCATGCTGCGCTCCGGCGAGCCGGGCCCGGAAGGAGTCTTCCAGGTCGGCGAGCAACTGATCCGCTGGCACGGCGAGGAACCTGGCCGGCTCACCGTCCATGGCCCGGCACCAGGCCGCGCAAGATCCTGGTTCCGGACGGTTTCGCGGCCTTACTATCTCGTTGTGCTGAACCGGACCGTTGTACGCGTTCTCGGCGCGGTGGCGCTGGCCGCGGCCACCGTAAGCTCGACAGCCGCGGCCGGGGCCACCGACGGCCGACATGGCGGGGGAGCGGCGGGTCCCACGGCCGCGGGCCCCGCGGCCGCGGGGCGGAGCGGGTCGCTGCGGGTGGGGCGGCTCCGCGTGCGCCAGTGCGCGCAGCGGCCGCTGACCTTCTGCGGCCGGATGCCCGTTCCGCTGGACTACTCCTCGCCGGCCAGCCCGGAGATCAGCATCGGCTTCCGCTGGATACCGGCCACCAGGCATGCGGCCGGCACGGTCCTGGCCGTGGAGGGCGGGCCCGGGTTCGCGACGACCGGCACCGAGCCGCAGTACCTGGCGATGCTGGGGCCGCTGCGCCGGACCCGCAACCTGCTGCTGGTCAACCTGCGCGGTACCGGCAACTCGACCCCGGTGAACTGTCCCGGCCTCGAGCACGGCGGGCGCAGGCAGTCCGGCGGCCACTTCAACGCCCTGGTCGCCGCCTGCGGGCGGCAACTGAACCACACCTGGCGTTACCGGGGCGGCGGCTGGGTGCACGCCTCCGATCTGTTCAACACCGCCTACTCGGCCCGTGACGTCGCTGCGCGTCATGCAGGCACTGAACGTGGGCAAGGCCGACCTTTACGGCGATTCGTACGGAAGCTGGTTCGCCCAGACCTTCGCGTCGCGTTACCCGGCGCCAACTGCGGTCGGTGACGCTGGACTCGACCTACCAGGTGCTCGACCTGGACCCCTGGTACACAACCACCGTGGTCACCGCCCGGCGCGCGTTCGCCCAGGCGTGCACCCGGTCGGTGGCCTGCGCCGCGGCCACCAGGGGCGGCCGTGCCTGGGCCCGGATCTCGGCGCTGGCCGCGCGGCTCGCCCGCGCGCCGGTCACCGGTGAGACGACCCTGCCCAGCGGCAGGCGGGGCACGCTGACCGTGACCGTGCTGACCCTGGTCAACCTGATCAACAACGCGGGCTTCGACCCGGTCGTCTACCGGGACCTGGACGCGGCCGGGCGGGCCCTGCTGTACGACCACGACGCGGCGCCGTTGCTGCGGATCGCGGCGCTCTCGCTGGGCTTCGACGACACCAACTACTCGCTGCCCGAGTACAGCGACGGGCTTTACTTCGCCGTCGGCTGCACCGACTACGTGCAGCTGTTCAGCCGGACCGCACCGCCCGCGGTCCGGGCCCGGCAGTACCGCGCCGCGCTGCGCCGCGAGCCCAGGGACACCTTCGCGCCGTTCAGCCTGGCCCAGTGGACGTCGCTGGACCAGTACACCGAGGCCTACAGCGCGTGCCTGCGCTGGCCGTCCCCGGCCCGGCTGTTTCCGCCGATCGTGCGCAAGCCGCCGCTGGTGCCGCGCGCGGCTGCCGGTGCTGATCATGTCAGGAACCCTGGACTCGCTGACGCCGCGGCTGCGCGGCGCGACGCTGGTAGCCCGGCAGATGGGCCGCTCGGCACGCCTGGTGACGTTCGCCAACCTGACCCACGTCATGCTCCAGGACGCCAACGACGCCTGCCCCGCCTCGGTCTATCAGCGCTTCATCCTCGATCCGGCGGAACTTGCAGCACGAGAACGTCTCCTGCGCGGGCCGGGTCACCCCGGTACACACCGTGGGCACCTATCCCCGGCGGCTCGCGGGCGCGGTGCCGGTGAGGCCGCTGCCAGGCAACACGGCTGGCCGGGCGGCACGGCAAGCCGCCTCGGTGGCCCTCGCCGCGGCCGGAGACGAGATCAGCCGGTACCCCTTGCTGGACGACGGCCACGACCGGGGCCTGCGGGGCGGCACGGTGACGTTCACCCCCGGCCGCGAGCTGCTGATCTCGCTGCGCCGGGTCCGCTGGGTCACCGATGCCCGGATCGACGGCACCGCCCGGTGGGACCGGTCGTCCGGCTGGGTGCTGGCCCGGCTGACCGTGCACCCGGATGCCGGTCCGGTCGTCCGGCTGACCGCGCGGTGGCGCCCGTTCGGGGCGCAGCGCCAGCGTGCCCTCATCCATGGGGAAGCGGGGAAGCGCCAGCTGGTGGCGACGGCTCCGGCGCCGTGATCCCGGGACGGTTCTGGCAGATCCACGTCCGGTGCCGGACCGCCGGGACAGTGCTTGCGAGTGCCGTACTGCCGGGGGGTGCTCGCGAGCGTCAGGCCAGCTCGGCGAGATAGCCCGCCGACGCCGCGTACGCGCGCTCGATACTCGCTCCGACCTTGGTCTTGTTGCGATAACGCAACTGGGCCAGATCTGGTGGCCGCTGATCTGTCCCGGACGGCAGCACGTGTACTTGCACGTCGTTGGGCAGCGCCGCCATCTCCTCGTGGAACCGGTGCCGCCGGGCGATCTCGAAGGCGACCAGGCCCACCTCCCACGGCCGGCGGGGCACGGTCAGCGGCCGCTCGACCCGGCCCACGTGCAGCACATAGATGACGTCGGCGCCCAGCGAGACGGCGTGCCCCACCGGAATGGAGTCGACGAGGCCGCCGTCGAAGTAATGCTCGTCATTGACCTCGACCGGGGGCAGCAGCCCCGGCACCGCGCATGAGGCGAGCACCGCGGGCACGACCGGCCCACTGCTGAACCAGTGCGCGTGCGCGGTTTCGATGCTGGCCGCGACGCAGTGAAACGGCAGCTGGAGATCGGCGAAGTCGCTGCCGGGCAGCGACTGTTCCAGCATCTGGCGCAGCGGCTCGATCGAGTGCAGGTGGGTGCCGGACCGGGCCAGCCGGGCCACCTGGCCCAGGATCGTCTGGCTGAACGCCTGCTGCAGCGCATCGCCCTGCCATGCCTGGCCCAGCCATGCCGCCGCGCCGTCCGGGTCGGCGGCCACGAACGCGCCGTTGATGGCGCCCACCGACGTGCCCACGACGAGATCGGGCCGGATACCGGCCTCGGCAAGAGCCTGGAGCATGCCGACCTCGTAAGCGCCGAGCACCCCGCCGCCACCGAGCACGAACGCGGTCTTCACCGTGCGAAGGTTACCGCCGCCTCCGGCGTGCGATCAGAGGCCAGGGCTTGCGGACACGCTCTAGTCGGTCAGCGCCTGGTAGACGAGCTGGCGCAATTGCGGCGCAGCCGGTACGCGCTGGAGGGAAGCAGCTGGGTGAAGAACGAGACGGTCAGCTCCGCGTCCTGGTCGATCCAGAATGTGGTGCTCGCCGCACCGCCCCAGGCAAGCTCCCCCTCGGAGCAGACCACCTTGCCCGCCGCCGGGTCGATGACGACGGCAAGCCCCAGCCCGAAGCCGATCCCACGGAACGGGAACTCCGGGTACAGCGGCCTGCCGAAGGTCTCCAGATCCACGCCGCCGGGCAGGTGGTTGCGCATCATGTAACGGGCGGTGCGCGGGCCGAGCAGCCGGGTGCCATCCAGTTCCCCGGCCGGGCTGTCCGCGCGGTCCAGCAGCATGTGGGTGAAGCGGTGATAGTCGGCCGCCGTCGCGACGAGACCGGCACCCCCCATGAGCATGACCGGCGGCTTGCGGGCGGCACCGCCGAGGGCGTCGAGCCTGGCCGCCTTCCCGTCCTTGCCGGGGGTATAGAGCGCGGCCAGCCGGGCGGTGTCATCCGCGTAGAAGGCGCTATCGGTCATGCCGAGCGGGCCGAGGATCCTCGCGGCGAAGAACTCGTCCAGGCGCTGCCCGGAGACGACCTCGATCACCCGGCCGAGCACGTCGGTCGCCACCGAGTAGTTCCACTCCGTCCCGGGCTGGAACAGCAGCGGGAGGCCCGCCCAGATGTCACAGGCCGCGGCCAGGTCCGTGCCGCGAGGATAGGCCCACTCGAACCCCGCCGCCCGGTACAGGGCATCCACCGGATGTACCCGGTGGAACCCGTAGGTCAGCCCCGAGGTGTGGGTGAGCAGGTGCCAGATCCGCACCGGCTCGATGGCCGGGACCGTGACCTGCCGCAGGTCCGACCCGCCTGCGTAGACCCGGACGTCGGCGAACGACGGGATGAAGGTGCTCACCCGGTCGGTGAGCTCGAACGCGCCCTCCTCGTAAAGCATCATCGCGGCGACCGAGGTGACCGGTTTGGTCATCGAGTAGATCCGCCACAGGGTGTCCGGCTCCACCGGCAGGCCGGCTTCCAGGTCGCGCGACCCGTAGCAGGACACGTGCGCCAGGCGGCCGTGCCTGCTCACGGCGATCAGCCAGCCGGGCAGCCGGCCGTCATCGACGTAGCGGGCGAAGTGGCGGTCGACCCGCGCCAGCCGCTGCGGGTCCAGGCCCACCTCCGCGGGATCGACCTCAGCCTTGAGTCCGCCCATGACACCGCCTTCCGGTCAGGTGAGCACTGGGTCGCCGGTGTCTGCGATGAACCCGGTGACGACCCTGCTGAACAGTTCCGGTGAGGTCACCGGCCAGTTGTGGCCCTGGTGCGGCGCGACCCACACCCGCCCGGCCGGGATCCCTTTGGCCAGCTCGCAGGCAGCTGGCACGGCACGCCAGTCGCGGGAGCCGCAGATGACCAGCGCCGGGGCGGTGATCAGCGGCAGGTAGTCACGCACGTCGCTCGCTTCGAGCTCATCCATGACCCGCAGCCATTCCCGCCGCCCGGCGACGTCAGAGAACATCGGCAGCAGCGGTCGGGGCAGCCTCCGGTACCTGTGCAAGGTGGCCGGGAAGTCGCGCCGTGGCACGACCGGCGTTCCGGTGACGGTCAGGCTGGCCACCTGGGTGCCGAGCAGTGCGGCCACCCGGATGGCGATCACCCCGCCCAGCGACAGGCCGCACAGGTGTACCGGCGCGGTCTGCACGGCGGCCATCTCGGCCACGGTCTGGGCCGCGCCAAAGACCGTGAACGGGCCCGTTGACCGGCCGAAACCCGGCAGGTCGGGGGCAAGGACGTGCCAGCTGTCCGACAGGTCCCGCATGGCGGGCTGCCACATGCGGCTGGCCCGGCCCGAGCCGTGCAGCAAGACGATGGCCCGCTCGGTCACGTTGCCCGCCTGCCGGACATACATCGTCACACCACCGATCCTGGCCGCGTCCGGGCCGGATGCCAACCCCGCAGATAATCGGCCGCCGGGTCCCGGCCGCGCTAGCCGGGCAGCCCGTACTGGCGGCGCACCACCGAGTCGTAGGCGCGGGCCGGGAGCACGCGGTTCATCGCGACGAGGCTCTTGGCCACGGGGTTGATGAGGTAGCGGGCCCGCGGCCGCCGGGCGGTGACCGCCTGGGTGATGACCTTGGCGACGTCTTCGGACGTGGAGCCGAAACGGCCGAGCAGGCCGGCCTGGGTCCGGCCGAACGAGGCGCCGACCGCCGTCTTGTAGGCCGCGTACGGGTCACCGTCAGCAGCGGCCGCGCTCCCGTTCCCGCCGTCAGCACCGCCGCCGCCCGGGCTTTCGGCGGTGCCGGGCGCGGCCGATGACAGCGACGCGGCGGCGATGTCATTCCAGGGAGTTTTGACCGGCCCCGGCTCGATCAGCACCACGTCGATGCCGAACTGGGCGACCTCCATCCGCAGTGCGTCGCTGAACGCTTCGACCGCGTATTTGGAGGCGTGGTAGAAGGCGCCGCCGGGCAGCGTGATCCGCCCGCCCATCGAGGACACGTTGAGGATGCGGCCCCTGCCGCGGCCGCGCATGCCGGGCAGCACCAGCTGGGTGAGCCGGACCAGGCCGAAGAAGTTGGTCTCGAACTGGCGGCGTATCTCGTCCATGGGCAGTTGCTCGACCGGGCCGTACAGGCCGTAACCCGCGTTGTTGACCAGCACGGCGACCGCGCCCGCCGCCGCTTCGACCGCGGCCACCGCCTCGGTCATCGAGGCCTCATTCGTCACGTCGAGCGCCAGCGTGTGGATGCCCCGGCTGGCCAGGTCGGCCATGCTGTCGACCCGGCGGGCCGTCGCGTACACGGTGAGCCCCGCGTCATGCAGGCTGATCGCGGCCGCCCGGCCGATCCCCGACGAGCAGCCGGTTATCAGCACCGGAGCCGAGCGTGTCGTGCCGGTCATGAGGTAAGCCCCTTTCGCTTCGCCGCCAGGACCAGATAACCACTCCCGGGCGCTGCGGGCACACTGTGATGGGTGACCGGCGAAGACTGGCGCGCACCGGGCGTACTGCTGCGAATCCTGCGGGAGGAGGCGGGCCTGGACCTGGCCACGCTGGCCCCGACCAGCGTGGGGGAGTCCCGCGCCGCGTTCTGGGTCACCGACCGGAGCGGCACGGTGAGCCTGCTCAAGATCATGCCGGGATCGGCGGGCGGCCTGGTCACGCAGTTGCACGCGCTCGAGGCCATGACGACCCGGCTCCGCGCTCGTGACTACCCGGCGCCGCGGATCACCGCCCTCGGGCGCACGGCCGGCTTCGCGTTCTGGATCCAGCAGCGCCTGCCCGGCCGGCCGCTGGACCTCCGCCCGGGGTTCCCCGACCTGGCGCGCCTGGCCGCGCTGCTGCCCGAGATCATCAGGCTGAACGACGCGCAGGCCGGCCTCGGCACCGGCGCCAGCAACTGGCCAGCGCTGCTCATCAGAACGCTGACCGACGGCGAGGACGGATACTGCGTGCACGCCACCCTGGCGGCCAGGCCGGACACCAGGGACATGCTGCGGGTGATACGCGAGATCGGCACGAGCAGCGGCCCGGCCATCCCGCCCGGCACCGATTACATGCATTACGATTTCACCCCCGCCAACCTGCTCGCCGACGGTGCGGCGATCACCGGGGTGATCGACATGAACGCGCCCGTGCTGGCCGGTGATCGTGCGTTCGACCTCGCCACGCTGCTGTTCTACGCCTACGACCACGACGGGATCCGGGCCGGGCTCGGTGCCCGCCTGCTCGAACTGGCAGGCCACGAGGCGGCCCGTGCCTACCTCGCGCACATCGTGCTGCGCCAGGTGGACTGGTCCGTGCGCCACTACCCGCAAGCGCCGGCCACCCGCCGCCACCTTCGCCTCGCCAGGCTGGTCATCGCGGACATCGCGGGCAGCAAACCCCGTGAACGGGGAGAGCTGGGGTTACCGGTTGGCGGGGACCGCCATCTCGCCGAGTTCGGACCAGTCGTCCTGCGGAACGGTGAGGTTGACGATCCGTGGCGTCGTCGCGAGGTGCGGGGGCAGCCACTGCTGAGCGGCCTTGAAGTGCGCGGACTGCACGTGCGCGGCCCCGGCGTCGCCATCGGCGAAGGCTTCGACCAGCACGTACTCCGCGGGATCGTCCACGCTTCTGGACCAGTCGAACCACAGGCAGCCCGGCTCAGCGCGGCATGCCTCGGTGAACTCCCGCGAGATCTCAGGCCAGGCGTCGGCGTACTCAGGCAGGACCCGGAACTTGGCAGTGATGAAGATCATGAGGCTCCTTGTCCAGTCACGGGGGCACCATCGTGCCGCAGCGCTCACCCGCGACACTAAGGCAGAAGATACGGTGCCGCCGTCTCAGTTCGAGCTGTACGGCGAGTTCCGCAGGTCGGGCGCTGGGGTGGCGGTGAGCGTGCGCAGCATGGTGGTTTCCCTGGACAGCAGCATTCGCTCGGTGACCAGCCGGTGCAGCGCGTCGGGTTCGGCCAGCAGGACCTGCTTGTCGGGGAGGTCGATGATCATCGACGCGGCCACCAGGTAGGAGAGCAGGATCGGGTCGTCGGGCAGCTCGGGCACGCTGACCTGGGTGACGCCGCGTTCGGCGAGCGCGCCCAGGTAGATGCGGAACGCGTCCTGCACCGACCGGGCCGCCATCGCCGCCCCGGTCTCGTCGCCGGTCTCCTCAGCCAGCAGCTCCACCTCGCCCTGCAGGTAGGGCTCGGTGTCATCCGTGCTGGCCAGCAGGAACCGCTGGGTACCGACGGTGACCAGGTCGTACCGGCCGTCGTCGAGCTCGGTGACCTGGCGGACGGTCGCGGTGCACCCGACCTCGTACAGGGTCAGGATGCCGTCCGGCCCCGTCTCGCGTCCCTCGCGGATCGCGATCACCCCGAAAGTCCGCGGTTCCGGCCCCGCTAGCAGATCGCGGACGAGCTGGCGGTACCGCTCTTCGAACACGTGCAGCGGCAGCAGCAAGCCTGGATAGAGCACCGTGCCGAGCGGGAACAACGGCAGCGTTTCGCTCATGTGCCGACACTATGCGTTGCCAGGCGACCCGGGCCAGCGATAACCGCAAACGATCGCATTCCTCCGGTTTACCGCGCCGGCCGGTCCACGGCCCGGCGGCGCCGGTGCGCAGGCGGTGCGCGGTTGACAAGGATGGCCTCGTTTATATCCTTTAGCTATGACTATAGGTAAAGGGACTGATCCTGGCTGAGACCGGCGACGCGGCGGAGCGAGGGCAGCCTTCGGCCATGGTGTTCCGGCTCGATCCCGGCTCGGGTGTGCCGACGTACCTGCAGCTCGTACACCAGGTCGAGCACGCGATCAGGCTTGGGTACCTGGGCCAGGGCGATCGGCTGCCGACCGTGAAAGAGGTAGTCGGCTCCCTGGCCATCAACCCGAACACGGTGCTGAAGGCCTACCGCGAGCTTGAGCACAAGGGCCTCGCGGCGGGCCGGCCGGGACAGGGCACGTTCGTGCAGGGCACCCCGGGCCCGGTCGGGCTGCCCGAGCTGACCGCATTGCGTAAGACCCTGCTGGCGTGGCTGCGCAGCGCCGATGCCGCCGGGCTCGACGAGGCCGGGAAGGTCGCGCTGTTCACCAGCGCGCTGCGGGATTTCCATGACGGTCGCGGCGAAACCCCCGTGCCTGGCGCCCGTGACGGCGACCGCGGCCAGGCAGGCAAGCCCACCGCAGAGGGGGTGGCATGAACGTCATCGAAACCCATGGCCTCGGCAAGCGGTACGGGCGGACCTGGGCGCTGAAGGACGCCGCGCTCGCGATCCCGGCCGGCTACGTGGTGGCGCTCGTCGGCCCGAACGGCGCGGGCAAGACCACGCTGCTGCACATCTCGGTCGGCCTGACCAGGCCAACAACCGGCCAGGTCACGGTCCTTGGCAGTGAGCCAGCCGGGTCGCCGGCCGCGCTGGACCAGATCGCGTTCGTGGCCCAGGACGCGCCGCTGTACAAGAACCTGTCCACGGCCGACATGCTGCACCTGACCCGGAACCTGAACCGGACCTGGGACCAGCAGCGCGCTGAGGCCCGGCTCAAGGAACTGCAGATCCCGCTGAACCGCAAGGTCGGCAAGCTGTCCGGCGGCCAGCAGGCGCAGCTCGCGCTCACCCTCGCCCTGGCCAGGCGGCCCCAGCTGCTGGTCCTCGACGAGCCGCTGGCCAGCCTCGACCCGCTGGCCCGGCACGACTTCATGGCCCAGCTCATGGCGGCGGTGGCCGAGGACGGGCTGTCGGTGGTGCTGTCCTCGCATGTGATCGCCGACCTGGAGCGGGTCGCCGACTACCTGATCGTGCTGTCCCACGGCAAGGTACAGGTGGCTGGAGAGGTAGAGGGGGTGCTGGCCGGGCACAGCACGCTGACCGGCCCGGCGGCGGCAGCCGACGACGTGGCAGAACGGCTGGCGGTGGTCAACGCCAGCCGTGCCGGAGCCGTGGCGCACCTGCTGGTCAGGATCAAGACGGCGGAGCCGGTGCCGTGCGGCTGGGAGGCCTACTCGGTTGGCCTGGAGGAACTCGTCCTGGGCTATCTGCGCGAGCCGGGTGCCGCCGCGCTGCCGGGTCCGGTAACGCGGACGGCGCACAGCAGCAGGGTCACGTCATGACCGCCGTTGCCGCATCCGCGCCGCCGGCCAGCAGGCCCCGCCCGGTGCCATGGAGCAAGCTCGCCTGGGTCACCTGGCGGCAGCACCGGGTGGCGCTGGCCGGGGTAGCCGTACTGCTTGGCGGGCTTGGCCTGTACCTGCTGATCATGGGCCTGAAGATCCACAGCGGCTACGCCAGCGTGACGTCCTGCCGCCCGGCCAGGTCCGCGGCCTGCGGGCTGGCCAACAACCTGTTCACCAACGACTACTATCCCTTCGCGGAGACCATGACCGGCTTCTTGCAGGTGGTCCCTGTACTCATCGGGGTGTTCGTCGGCGGGCCGGTACTGGCCCGGGAGCTGGAGACCGGGACCTTCCGGTTCGCCTGGACGCAAGGGTGCGGCCGGCTGCGCTGGACGGTGACCAAGCTGGCGCTGCTCGCCATCGCGGTGACCGCGGCGGCGGAGGCATTCAGCCTGCTGTTCTCCTGGTACTTCCAGCCGTGGCTGGCCAAGGGCCTGGACGGCGTGCTCGCGCCGCAGCTGTTCGACCTGCGCGGGATCGACTTCGCGGCGTGGACCCTGCTGGCCTTCGCGCTCGGCGTGGCCGCCGGGGCGCTGATCAGGCGCACGGTGCCCGCCATGGCCGCCGCGCTGGCCGCCTGGACCGGGCTCTTCTTCGCGACGTTCATGTTTGCGCGCAAGCACTACCAGGCGCCGCTGGTCGCCTCGGGCACCACGGCCAATACCCGCAGCTTCGTCAACGACTGGACGTGGGCCCAGTGGTACACCGGCCCGAACGGCACGCCGGTGAGCCAGGAGACGATCCGCCACGTGATGGCGTATGCACCCGCATCGGTGCAGAACTCGAGGAACCCGAACGTAGCGACGGCCTACCTCTCCGCCCGCCACTACACGCAGTTGTGGGCCTACCAGCCGGTGAGCAGGTACTGGCACTTCCAGCTCATCGAGGGCGGCTGGCTGCTGGCGCTGTCTGTGATCCTCATCGCGGCGACCATCTGGCTGGTCCGCCGCGGGGCGGCATAAGGGAGGCCCTCCTCAGCGGCGGCGCCATCGCGCTGGCCTGGCGGATTCTGACGGTAATCGTTCGGCCTGGTGTGCGGTGGGCGCCACGCGGGTGTCATGGCGTGTTCAGTCTCTCCTGCGAATCTGTCCACATCAGCCCACGCCGTCCCGCTAGCGGGCTCCTGCTTCGCGTGGGCGCGACGACGCTCCGCAAGGAGGAGACGAGTGCACATCCTGAGGAACCGGCGGCGGCTGGTGGTCACCGCCGCCGCGGCCGCGCTGCCGCTGGCGCTGCTCGGGGCCGGCCTGGCCGGCCCCGCCAGCGCCACAGCCAAGCCCGCGCTGCCCGCGATCAAGCACGTCTGGGTCATCGAACTGGAGAATGAGGGCTTCGGCCAGAGCTTCGGCAACCCCAAGATCGACCCGTACCTGGCCGTCACGCTGCCGAAGATGGGCGCCGAGGTCAAGAACTACTTCGCGATCGGGCACGACAGCCTTGACAACTACATCGCCCAGGTCACCGGGCAGGCACCGGACACCGCTACCCAGAACGACTGCGGCGTGTGGACCAGGTTCAAGCCGGCCAACAAGATCGAAAAGCCCTTCAACCAGCTGGTCGGCAACGGCTGCGTCTACCCCAAGTCGATCCCGACCATCGGCAACCAGATGACCGCCGCCCATCTCACCTGGAAGGCCTATCTCCAGGACATGGGCAACACGCCGAGCCGGGACCACACCACAAACGTCAAGGGGGCTGGTGTCGGTGGAGGCGTCGGTCCCGCGTGCGGGCACGCGGTCATCGGCAAGCCGGACGACACCGAGGGCGCCACGGCGGCCGACCAGTACGCCACCCGGCACGAGGGGTTCATGTACTTCGAGTCGGTGATCGGGAACCAGGCCTACTGCGACGCGCACGTCCAGTCGTTCCAGCCGCTGCTGTCGGACCTGTCCAAGGTGAGCACCACGCCGAACTTCTCCTGGCTGTCGCCGAACCTGTGCAACGACGGCCATGACGCGCCCTGCGCCGACGGCGACCCGGGCGGCCTCGCGCAGATCAACGGGTTCCTGCAGATCTGGGTCCCGCAGATCCTGAACTCGCCCGCCTACAAGGCCGGCGGCCTGATCCTGATCACCTTCGACGAGGGCAGCAACTCCGCGGCCTGCTGCGGCGAGACCCTGGGCAAGTCCCCGTCCCACCCGAACGTGGCCGACCCGGGCATGCCGGGACCCGGCGGCGGCCGGGTCGGGCTGGTCGCCCTGTCCCCGTTCATCAACCCGGGCACGGTCAGCACCGTGGACTACAACCACTACTCGATGCTGCGCACCATCGAGGACGTCTTCGGCCTGTCCCACCTGGGCGACGCCGCGATGCCCCAGGTCAAGTCGTTCGGTTCGGACGTCTTCACCAAGTCCTGAGTAACGGCGCCAGCGCCCGCGGCTCCGTCGCGGGCGCTGGCGCTTAGCCCCGGGGAGCCGCAGCCAGGGCCGGGCGGTGCAGCGAGAATCGCTCGCGGGCGATCGCCGGTTCCGCGCCGAGCGCCAGGTCGGCCAGCATCTCACCGAGCAGCGGCCCGAACTTGAACGCGTGCCCGCTGCAGCCGCCGCCCACCACGACCGGGCCGTCCCGGTCCAGCACGAAGTCTTCGTCGGCGGTCATCGTGTACAGGCAGGTCTCCGGCCCGAGCCCGGCCGGCTCCAGGCCGGGCAGGCGGTCGCGGACGTAGCCCGCGGCCTCGTCTTCCAGGACGGGGTCGATGGCGGTAAACGGGCCGTCGCGCGGGTCGATCTCCGGCCCTGGGACGTGCGCCGCCACCTTCACCCCCGGCGCACCACCCACCGCGGGCACGACGTACCAGCACGGCCGCGCGTCCAGCCACTCGATCAGGGTCGGCCACGGGCCGCTGCCGCCGCGCGGCGTGAAATAGCGCACCTGCTGCAGGGTGGCGGTCAGCCGGGGGACGTGGGCCACGGCCCCGGCCAGCAGGCCCTCCGCCCAGGCGCCGGCCGTGACGACGGCCGCCCGCGCGGAGATCTCGCCCGCCTGGGTGCGCAGCACCACCCGGTCGCCCCGCGGCTCGATGCCGAGCACCGGGGCCTGCGGCCGGACCGGGACACCGGCCCGCTGCGCCAGCCGCTGCAGCGCCGCGACCGCGCGGTCCGCCAGGCACACGCCGGAGTCCGGCTGAAACAGCATGCTCCCGCCGGGGCGCACCGCGATCCCCGGGAACCGGCCGCGGACCTCGCTGGCGCTGAGCCAGGTGTGCTCCACCCCGCACTCTCGCAAGGCCGCCGCGCACTGCTGCGCCGCCGGGCCGGTGTCGAGCCCGCCGGTGGTGATCACCAATTCTTCGCCCGCCTGGCCGGCCAGCCGCGCCCAGGCCTCGCCCGCCAGAACCGCCATCCGGACGTAGCCGGGCTCGGGGTGGGACAACCGGAAGATACGGGTGGCACCGTGCGACGAGCCGCGGGCATGGCCCAGGCCGAACTGCTCGAGCAGCAGCGCCGGGACGCCGCGCTCGCCCAGGGCCCACGCGGTCGCCGACCCGAGCAGGCCAGCCCCGACGACCACCACCTCGACCCGCTCCACGGGCGCACGATAGCCGGCCGGCCCCATGGCGCCGCTACCGCGCGATGAACAGGTACTCCGACGCGGCCCGGCGGCGGGCCGCCCGATGGGTGCCGAAGGTGTAGGTGTGGTCCACCGGCCGGACTTCGACCTCCTCCTTGACCTCAAGCAGGAGCGCCTCGATGGCCGCGGCGTCCGGCACCGCGTTGGACGAGTACGACAAGACGATGGCCGAGTCCTGGAACTGGCTGACGGTACGCCGCAGCGCGCCGGTCACCGTGCGGGTGTAGGAGAACGGCGTGTAGCGCTTGGCCAGCTTCCTGGTCCGGGTGTGCTCCAGGATCTGCTGGCCGCGCCAGTAGACCGACAGGCCTTCGAGGAAGTGGTAGCGCTTGATGTAGCAGTTGTCGTCCCGGGGCGGCGCGTACGGCGGATCCAGGTAGACGACATCGTGACCTGCAGGCAGCCCGAAGACATCGCCGCACAGCGCAGCGCAGGGCTGCCCGCTGTCGAACACCACGCTGTTGTACTCGGCGGCCCGCTCGGCAAAGTGCTCCCGAAGCGACAGGCGCAGGTCACGCCGGCCGTCGTCGTAGCGCGGGCCGCAGACGGTGAACACCCCGCGGGGCTGCCTGCGGGCCGCGGACAGGATCAGGGCGGAGATGGCCAGGTCCCGCTTCGGGCCGGTCATGCCGTCGATGTGGGACCAGGCGGAGTCGAGGAAGGCCAGGTCGGCGCCGGTGAAGAACCTGCCGCCGAAGGTGCGCTGGATGAAGTCGCGGTCATCGGCGGCGGGCCCGCGGATTCGCTCGATGTCGTCCTGGCCCAGCGTGGCGTGCTGGTTGGCCACCGTGGCACGTGCGATGACCGAGGGGAAGGTCAGGAAATCGTTCGCGGTGACCTGGTAGCCGAGGGCCTTGAGCAGGTAGGACACGACACCGCTGCCGGAGAACGCGTCCAGCGCCGTCCGGCCGCCCAGGTCGGCGAATGCCGCGGCCAGGTGCGGCATGAGCCGGTACTTGGAGCCCATGTACCGCAGCCGCGGGAAGGCACTGGCCCGCTCCGCGGCCAGGCTCGCGCGAATGTCCACGCCCTATTAGGTATCAGTCCGCGGCTCACCGTGCGCTGATCGCGGTGACCACCGCGAGCACGAAGGTGACGAATGCGGCCAGGCCATGGCCCGCCGGGATGAGCGGCGCGAGGTGCCCCCGCGATTTCCGTTCCGGCCGCGGCTGCTGCGGCAGGCTGGACAGCGCTTCGTTGATGAGCCTGCCGGTGAGCGCCTCGCTGGCCAGCGCTTTGGCGAGTGCGTCGTTGCTGAACTGGCCCGCGAGGGCGTCCTCGGCGGGAGTGGCGAGCATGCCGGTGGCCGGTCCGGCGCCTCCTGGGCCGATGTCACCCGCCGGGCGGGGCGGCGGAAGCGTCGGGTAGGGCGTCCACAGGGTCACCGTGCAGATGCCGAGCCCGATCCCGGGCATAAGCAGGCCAACTGCCGTCCAGGCCAGGGCGCCCAAGCCGGTCACCAGGTAGCCGGCCCACGCGCACAGCCCGACGGCGCCGAGGGCGAGATGCGTGAAGATCACCACCGGGGGCAGGCCGTCGCTGCGGGACTGCTGGTGGCTAGGGCCGCCGCGGGACAGCCAGGTCCGGAACATGTACAGGCCTGCGGCGCCGGCGATGAGCCAAGCGATGAGCGTGGCGTAACCAAGCAAGGTGACCACATCCGGGAAGAGCGGTCGGCGCCGTGGGCGTGCTGGCAGCTTATCTACCCACCGCTGGCATCCGGAAGCGCAGCGCGGGCAACCGCTCCCAGCGGGCCGGGAACCCGGACGAGCAGGGCCGCAGGCGTGACCGTGACCGTCAGCGACCGCCCGGGCGGGATCACCTCACCATCGGCCTGGCGGGGCAGCTCGCTGGCCGCGCGGATCTCGACGCGGCGCGCCTGGTGCCGTTCCAGCCGCACGTCCTCACGCCCGCTGCGTGCCATGATCCGGTAGGCCACCCGCGCCCAGCCCAGGGGCGACGACGGCGCCAGGATCCCCACGTCGAGCAGGCCGTCGTCCAGCCGGGCGCCGGGCAGCAGAGCGAACCCCCCGGGCAGCAGACCGGCGTTGCCCACCACGACCGACCGGGCCCGCCGGGTCAGCGGCGCCGTGCCGTCGAGCCGCAGCTCGAACGCCGTGCGCCGGCCCAGGGCGTGCCGGGTTCCCGCCGCCGCGTACGCGAGCCACCCGGCTCGCGCCTTCAGCCCTCCGGGCGTCGCGCCGACCACGGCCGCGTCGACACCGATGCCCGCCATCGCGACGTAGGTGATCCCGTCAGCGGCCGCGAGGTCGATCCAGCGCTCGTGGTTGCCGAAGCCCACACCGAGCGCATCCCCGAGGCCGGACGGAACGCCCAGCGCCCGTGCCGTCAGGTTGGCCGTGCCCCGCGGCACGATCGCCAGCGGGATCGGTGTGCCGGCCAGGGCCTGGGCGCAGGCCCGGACCGTGCCATCGCCGCCCATGGCAAAGACCAGGCCGGCACCGGCGGCGACCGCCCGGCGGGTGAGCCCGGTGCCGGCGTCGTCCGCGGTGGTCTCCAGCAGCAGCGGATCCCAGCCGCCGGCCGCCGCTGCCGCCCGGCAGCGCTCGCCGACCCGCTGCCAGGCGCGGACCCTAGTCCGGTTCACCACGAAGGCGGCCGTGCGCGCCATGGCGCAAGCCTGCTGCCCGCCGCGCTCCCGGCGCCACCCGGTTTGGCCTGCCCGGCGGCGCGGCCCAGAGCGGCCCTGCCCGCCGGGCTTGTGCTCGCCATACTGATATCGCCACCGCCACACTGCCATTGCTGCACCGGCTTACCGCGGTCGAGTCGGCCCGGTTCGAGTGACGGTCACCGGCCTGCTCCGCGTGCCGTCGCCGGCCGCGCCCACCGCCCTTTACTGTTGGGCCTGTGTACGACCACGATCCTGAAGAGGTGGAGAGCCTCGGCTGGGAAGAGTTCATCGCCCGCCAGTGGGAGTCGATCTTCGCCGGCTACCGGTCCTGGACCGGGCTGCGCAGAATGGGCCGCCGCTGGAGCGACCTTCTCGAGGCGGGCCTCGGCTGCTCCCAGGACCTTGCCGACCAGCTGGTCCGGGCCCAGGTCATCGACCGCCCCGATCGCGACCTGGAAGGCGCCGGCGATGCCCGGGCCGTGGTGACCGGGATGACCGCCGTGGTCGCGGACGTGCGGGCCGACCTGGCCGAGCTGGGCGAGACGGATCCGGAGCTGTCGGCCAGGTTGCTGGACCAGCACGCCCGGCTGATGAGCTTCATCCGCGTGTGCGCCTTCGGCCGCGATGATGCGGGAGCGTCACAAGCGTAAGTTATGACCCCGGCAAAGAGCAGTTCATAGTTGGGTCTTGCGAACCACTGCCAGCGGCGGTATGACGGTGAGGTTTGGGACCGGCCCGTCCGAGGGGATTCGAGATGAGACGTTCGCTTCTAGTCGGCATCTCGGCCGCCGCCATCGCCATACCCCTGGTGCTGGTAGCGAGCCAGGCTGGCTCGTCGGTGGCCGCATCGGCGCCGAAAGAGCATTACCCGTCAAACCCGACGATCAAGATCGCCGGGCCGCAGCACTGGTGCGGCACCAACGGCTTCATGTGTACCGAGCCGGCCGAAACCTGGAGTGAGTTCGCCGGCTTCAAGAGCGCCATCAAGGCAGGCGCGAACTTCAACGGCTACATCGGCCACGACGAGCCGGCCGAGCTGTTCTACTCGAACCAGCCCGGTTCGGGCAACAACGTCACCTACCAGCTGACGCTGCCGAAGGAACCGCCCACCACGCCCACGCAGACCGGCAGCGGTGGGACCGACAGCTTCCAGCTGCACCCGACGTTCTGGCTCGGCATGGTGATGTGCGACCCGAACGGATCGCCCAACCCTGACGGGACGGCGCTCACCGGCCACGCCACCGTGCCGTGCAAGCCGGACAGCAACAGCAACATCTACGAGAAGACGAACGTCAACAACCCCAGATACTTCGGCTTCGGCCCCGGCCAGGCCTACGAGGAGCTGCAGTTCTACCCGCCGGGCTGGGTGGCACAACCGATGGGCGTCGGCTGCAACGGGACACAGTGGTGCGCCGCGCTGACCATCGACACGTTCTCCGAGAACCAGAACACCGGCCAGTTCAACAACACTGCGTGCCTCAACACCGCCGGCCCGGAGCCGGTGAACTTCGCGTTCCTCACCAAGAACGGGAAGTCAACGGCCCCGGCGAACGCGCTGCACCCCGAGCACTTCATCCCGAACCTCACCAAGGACCTCCTGATGAACCCCGGGGACGACCTCACGGTGCACCTGTTCGACACCCCGAACGGGCTGGAGACGACCGTTGCCGACCACACCACCGGGACCACCGGCTCGATGACGGCCAGCACGGGCAACGGCTTCGGCAGCGTCGTGTTCGACCCGAGCGCGACGACCTGCACGGTCACCCCGAACGCCTTCCACCCCGAGTTCAGCACCTCCTCGCCGCTGACCCGCAATGTGAACGCGGCGCACACCTACAACGTCGCCTTCTCCGACGAGATCGGGCACTTCGAGTACTGCGGCAAGGTCGAGCGCCACAGCCCGATCGCTCTCTGCGCCCAGCCGCTCGGCCCGGACACCAACGATCGCGAGGTGGGACCGGACCCCGCGGGCGATGACGACTTCTGCCTGCCCGCGTCGGCCTCGACCAAGGTGATGATCGGGGGCTGCACCGATATCGACGGCGACTTCGACGGCGTGTCCTACACCGACAGCTGGCCGGGCACGATCACCAACGTGACCGCCGACCGGCTGCTGCACCCGACGTCCGAGCTGTTCACCAGCCCCACCACCAACGGGCAGAACTTCAGCTCGATGGCGTTCGAGGGTGACCAGTCGCGGAACGAGTCGGACGACACGGCCTTCGGGGTGCAGCAGTTCTGCCAGCGGCACCTCGCCAACCCAAGCGACCCGAACCCGGGCCACGGTTGTGTGGACCCGCCGCCGGGCTCGATCTTCTACCCCTTCTACAGCACCCGCATGGTCGGCGGCGAGTGCTGGTGGCAGGAAGGCGGGGCGTACATCCCCGGCACGAAGAACGACTTCGGCGGGAGTGCCCACTCCGAGTACGGGCCGCTCCGGGTTGTCGACTACCCGACGGCGCCGCTCGGCACCGTCACCAAGCGGTTCAACGTCTTCCGGAGCAAGGACATGGCGAACCCTTGCCCCGCGTCAGGCTGATCGCACGTTAGTCAGAAGGGCCCCGGCCGTCCCGGCCGGGGCCTTTCGGCTTGACCTGGGGCGGCTAGGGCCGTCGCCACGGAGGGGCCCGGGGAAGTATCGTGTTACTGGCGGGTAGGATCCGGGCAGGATCCGGGGGATGAGCATCGAGCGAACGGGATGGCCAATGAGTGCGGACCAGGCAGGACGTGTCCGGGATGTCGGCGAGCGAGAGGCACGCCAGGTAGCGGAGGAAGCCAGGGAGGCCGGCTGGCAGAAGCCAAGCTTCGGCAAGCAGTTGTACCTCGGTGACTTCCAGCTTGACCTGATCCACCCGCATCCCCGTCCCAGCGAGGAAGCCGTCCGCCGCGGCGAGGAGTTCTGCGCCCGGCTGCGGGAGTTCTGTGAGTCGTCGGTCGACGGCGCCGTCATCGAGCGCGATGCCCAGATTCCCGATGAGGTGATCAAGGGACTGGCCGCGCTGGGCGCGTTCGGCATGAAGATCGCGCCGGAGTACGGCGGGCTTGGCCTGTCCAACCTGTACTACAACCGGGCGCTGATCATCGCCGGGTCGGCTTCACCGGCCATCGCCGCGCTGCTGTCCGCGCACCAGTCGATCGGCGTGCCGCAGCCGCTGGCGCTGTTCGGCACCGATGACCAGAAGCAGCGTTACCTGCCGCGGTGCGCGAGCGGTGAGATCAGCGCATTCCTGCTCACCGAGCCCGACGTCGGCTCCGACCCGGCCAGGCTGAACACCACGGCGACGCCGTCGGAAGACGGGTCGCACTACGTGCTGAACGGGGTCAAGCTCTGGACCACCAACGGGGTCGTCGCCGACCTGCTGGTGGTGATGGCCCGGGTACCGAAGAGTGAGGGGCACCGCGGCGGGATCACCGCGTTCGTGGTGGAGGGTAACGCGCCGGGAATCACCGTGGAGCGGCGGAACGCGTTCATGGGCCTGCGCGGCCTGGAGAACGGGCTGACCCGGTTCCACGAGGTCGTCGTCCCCGCGACCAGCCGCATCGGCAAGGAGGGCCAGGGACTGAAGATCGCCCTGACGACGCTGAACACCGGCCGGCTGTCGCTGCCCGCCAGCTGCGCCGCCGCCGGGAAGCTCGCGCTGAAGATCTCCAGGGAGTGGTCGAAGGAGCGAGTCCAGTGGGGCCGCCCGATCGGCGAGCACGAGGCCGTCTCCAAGAAGATCGCGTTCATCGCCGCGACCACCTATGCGCTCGAGGCCGTCGTCGAGCTGTCCAGTCAGCTTGCCGACGACAAGCGCAACGACATCCGCATCGAGGCCGCGCTGGCCAAGCTGTACTGCTCGGAAATGGGCTCGGTGATCGTGGACGAGCTGGTGCAGATCCGCGGCGGCCGGGGCTACGAGACCGCGGCCTCGCTGGCCGCCCGCGGCGAGCGGGGTGTGCCGGCCGAGCAGATGGTGCGGGACATGCGTATCAACCGGATCTTCGAGGGATCCTCAGAGATCATGCGGCTGTTCATCGCGCGCGAGGCGGTGGACGCGCACCTGTCCGCGGCCGGTGAGCTCATCGAGCCCAAGCTGCCGGCCGCCCAGCGGGCCCGCGCGGCGGCCAAGGCCGGCGGCTTCTACGCCAAGTGGCTGCCCACGCTGATGGCCGGCGAGGGGCAGCGGCCGGGGGCGTACAGCGAGTTCGGCCCGCTGGCGGCGCACCTGCGCTATGTGGAGCGGGCGAGCCGGAAGCTGGCCAGGTCCACCTTCTACGGGATGGCCCGCTGGCAGGGCAAGCTGGAGCGCAAGCAGGGCTTCCTCGGCCGGATCGTGGACATCGGCGCGGAACTGTACGCGATGAGCGCCGCATGCGTCCGGGCGCAGATGGACCGGGCCGACGGCGCGGGGACCGACCGGGGCGCGGTGGCATTCGAGCTCGCCGACCTGTTCTGCAAGCAGGCCCGGCAGCGGGCCGAGGAGATGTTCAGCCAGCTGTGGAGCAACACCGACTCCGCCGACTCCGCGGCGGCGCGGCGGGTGCTGGCTGGCCGCTACACGTGGCTGGAGGAAGGCATCATCGACCCGTCGGTCCCGGGGCCGTGGATCGGCGCGGCCGAGCCCGGCCCCTCCAAGGTTGAGAACGTGCACCGGCACATCGGCTGATCATTCACCGGGTGCGCCCGGCCGCGGGGTGCGCCCGGCTGGGCCTGCTCACCGGCCGAGCCAGGACCGGATGTGCGCGTCGATCAGCGCTGCCCGCTCGTAGACCGGGCCCGGTGGAACGTCGACGATCTCGAAGCCCAGGCCCACGTACTCGTCCTCGTGCACCCGCTCGAACGCCAGCGAGTCCTGGTAGCTGATCCTGCGGGCCGGTGTCGGTTCGCAGAACCCGATCGGGCGGACAAAGAACACCCGGCGATCAGCGGCCCCTGCGCCCGTGATCCGGGAGACCTCTCCGGCCAGCCCGGTACCGACCGGGTGGCCGAGGAAGCGGGCCAGCGCGAGCGTGCAGAGCGCTGACCGGTCATGAACCTGGGCCGGGGTGCCCGGGGTGCCCGGGGGGACCGGCGCCTCCCACCGGGCCCGTTGCAGGCTCGCGATCTTCTCGGTGAACAGCGGGTCACGCCACGGCTCGGCGTTCCCCGCCGCCTGCTCTACCGCGATCACGTCGGTCGCGGCCTCGTCCACCACCGCGTATCCCAGGCCCGCCAGGGCCCGCAGGATCGACGTCTTACCGGAACCGGGAGCCCCGGTCATGATGAAACGCCGCACGACTGTCCTGAGTCGGTGCCCCCCCAGGCCACCTTCGCTGCGTGAGAAGGGTATGCCGAACGCTCATGGCTGTCCCAGTCCACTCGTATAATACTGAGTATACTACGGGTATATGCCGAACCCCTCACCAGTAAGCCGGGAGGATGGACGATGCGAACATGGTTGGCCGCCGGAGCGCTCGCCGTTGCCGGGCTGCTTGCCGCCGGATGCTCCAGCGGGCACCCCAGGACGCCAGTTGCCTTGACCCCAGCCGGTGCCGGTGCTGGCGGCGCTGGCGGGAAAATTGCCTACCTCATCAACTACGCCGGTTGCATGCGCACTCATGGGGTACCCGGCTTCCCTGAGCCGTCTGCCGCGCGCACCGGCGGAACCGCCCCTGCCGCGCCCAGCGGCAGCACGGTGAACCGGAACTCACCCCAGTACCGCAGGGCGGCGCAGACGTGCAGGTCGCTCCTGCCCAACCCGGCCGGGGCCCAGCCGATCACCGCTGAAGACCAGGTTGACTACCTGAAGGCGGCGCAGTGCATGAGAACTCACGGGGTGCCGGATTTCCCCGATCCGGTATTCGCCAACGGTGGGGTCCACCTCCCGCCGCCCCCGCCCGGCCTCGATACGCATTCGCGCCAGGTCCTCAGGGCGGAGGCGACCTGCCGCAGGCTGATCCCCAGCGGCTTGCCGTACAGCAGGTGAGCCCTCGCGATCGTCGCCCACTCACACATGAGCGGTGGGTCAGTCGCCGCCGTTGCCGTCGCCCTGCCCGTTGCCGCCGCCTTGATCACCGCCGTGTCCGTGACCGTTTCCATGCCCGTGGTGGTGGCCGGGTGGACTGAGCGCGGCCGTCACCGTGACGGTGCTGCCGGCCGCTAGCTGGCCGCTGGGCTGTACGGAGATCACCGTGCCTTGCTCCCGGTCACCGTTGACCGCCCAGACCACGTGCGGGCGCAGGCCGAGCTGACGCAGCCGCTGGACCACCAGGCCGGCCCGCTGGCCGACCAGGGCACCGGCGTTCACCGCGACGGTCCGGACGGCCGGGGGGCCGGGCGTTCGCGCGGCAGCATGGGGAGTCCCCGGCTGGTGCTGTGCTGGCCCGGCGGTGAGGACACCGGCCAGCAGCCAGCTGGCCAGGCCCGCGACCAGAATGGCGCCGGCCGCGCCGAGCAGCACGCCATACCTGGGCCGCCGCCGGTCCCGTTGCGAACCCGGGCGGGCCGGTATCCCATCGGGCGACGGTGGGCCGATCAGCGTTACCGGCGGCGGCTCCATGCTGGTGGTGCCGGGCGGGCCGCCCGGTTCGCTGGCCAGTACGGCGGTCGTGTCCGCGGCCAGGGCATCCCGCAGCCGCCCGGCCCGCTGGGCAACCTCACCAGCGCTGGCGGGACGGGCCGCCGGATCCTTGGCGGTGAGCTCATCGACCAGGCAAGCCACCCCGGCAGCGACGTCCGCGGGCAGCGGTGGCAGCGCCCGCTGCTGATGCGCGACCGCCACCTCGATCGGCATCCCGCTGAACGGCGGCCTGCCGGTCAGGCAGTGGTAGCCGACCACGCCCAGCGAGTACAGGTCGCTGGCGGGGGTGGCCGGTTGGCCCGCGGCCCGTTCCGGGGCCAGGTAGGCGGGTGTGCCGACGAGGATCCCGGTCCGCGTAATCGGCGCGGACCCGGCGGCGTAGGCCAGCCCGAAGTCGGTGACCTTGACTTGGTTGCCCGGGCCGACCAGCAGGTTCGCTGGCTTGACGTCGCGGTGCACCAGGCCCGCTGAGTGCGCGGCCTGCAGGGCGGCGGCGGCCTGGGCGAGCACATCCATCGCGTAGGCCGGTTCCAGCGGCCCCGACGCCAGCACCCAGGCCAGTGAGGGCCCATCGACCAGTTCCATCACCAGATATGGCGACTCCGCCGCCCCGGCCTCGCCGTAGTCATAGACCTGCGCGATGCCCGGATGGGTCACCGAGGCGGCGTGCCGGGCCTCGGCGTCGAACCTGGCCAGCGTCTCCGGGTGCTGCGCATACTCGGGCCGCAGCAGCTTGACGGCGACCGGCCGGCCCAGGACAAGGTCGGTTGCCCGCCAAACCTCGCCCACCCCGCCGACGGCGATCCGGTCGTCCAGACGGTAACGGCCCGCAATCATGAGACTGGTGTGCGTCACAACCACCCGACTCTACCCGGCGGACAGCCAATTATCCCTGATCAGGGACATCCCCTGGGCGGCGGTGACCCGCACCGGTCAGGGGCCGCTGTTGTCCTGCGCCGGAAGGCGAACACAGCATCGTCCTTCGGCCGGTTCAAGGACGGCGGTCAGGTGTAGCCGGGGCAGCCCGGCCACCAGGCCCTCCATGATGGCCAGGTTCATTCCGCAGACCACGGTGGTGTGCTCCACCGCAAGGGCGTGGAACGGGCAGTTCGTCAGGGTCAGGCCGGGCTGGCCGGCGTCCGCGCCGGCCAGCTGCGTCTCATACCCCTCGTCGTCCAGAACCTTGCGGGCGGCGCCCAGCAGCACCGCGTCGGACGGGCTGTCCCCGGCCCGCCGCAGTGCTGCCCCGGCCAGCGCGTGGCCGTGCTCCCGGGCGACGCGGCCCAGTGTCTCGGACACGGGGAGCCTTTCGTTGCGCGCATCGGTGATGCCGCGGGCCATGAGCTGGCCGGCCAGCTCGTAGCGGCGCTCTGGGAGCGTGACGGAAAGCTCTCGCGTGGCCCGGCGGTAGAGCTTGGCGGGCCGCCCGGCGCCCGGCCCCTGGCGCCCGGTGCGCCGCGCGAACTCCACCTCGAGCAGGCCGTCGTCGGCAAGCTTGTCGAGATGGAACTTGGCCTTGTGCCGGGGCACGCCGACCCCGGCGGCGGCCTCGTCCCGGCTGACCGCCGACTTCTGGGAGCGCACATACAGGTACAGGGCGCGCCTGGTCGGCTCGGCCAGGCTGGCCAGCCCGGCCACACCCTCGTCGAACGGGGCCTGGCTCATCACGGGCCCCCGCCCGGCCCGCACGATCCGAATCGCATCGGTCGCTGACTCTTTCTATCGGAGAAATCTATTGACTAAATTACCAGACCGCTTCTATCGTTCAGTTCTGTCTTCTTTAGAAGCGGCGGAGAGCCCTGGCCCGATGGGGGATCCGATGACCAAGCCGACGTTCCTGATCGTTGGCGCAAGCCTGACCGGTGCCAAGGCCGCGGAGGAGCTGCGCACAGCCGGCTTCGACGGCCGCGTGATACTGATCGGCGCCGAGCGGGAGCACCCCTATGAGCGCCCGCCGCTGACCAAGGACTACCTGCGCGGCGAGTCTGAGCGCGCAAGAGCCTACGTCCACCCGGGCGGCTTCTACGAGCAGCAGGAGATCGAGCTGGTCACCGGCGTGACGGTGACCGCGATCGAGCCCGGGGAGTCCCGGGTGACGCTGGATGATGCCCGCACGGTCGGCTACGACCGGCTGCTGCTCGCGACCGGCGCCGAGCCGCGCCGGCTCTCAGTGCCCGGCGCGGGCCTCGACGGGGTTTACTACCTGCGCACGCTCGCGGACTGTGACCTCCTCCGGGCCAGGCTCGGCGCGGGCGGCCGGGTGGTGGTCGTCGGCGCGGGCTGGATCGGCAGTGAGTTCGCCGCCTCGGCCCGGCAGCGCGGGCTCGATGTCACCGTCCTCGATCCGCAGCCGCTGCCGAACGAGCGGATCTTCGGCCGCGAGATCGGCACCTTCTACCGGGACGTGCACACCCAGCATGGCGTCGACCTGCTGCTGGGCGAGGGAATCGATTCGTTCGAGGGCAACGGCGCGGTCGCCCAGGTATGGACCACCGGCGGCAGAAGGATCGAGTGCGACTTCGCGGTCGTCGGCATCGGCGTCGTGCCGCGGGCCGGGCTGGCCACCGAAGCCGGCCTGAAGGTCGCGAACGGCATCGTGGTTGACGACCAGCTCCAGGCCTCCGCGCCGGGCATCTTCGCGGCGGGCGACGTGGCGAACGCCTGGCATCCCTTCTACCAGCGGCATGTCCGCGTCGAGCACTGGGCGAACGCGCTCCACCAGGGGCCCGCCGCGGCGCGGGCGATGCTCGGCCAGCCGGTCAGCTACGACCACATCCCCTACTTCTTCTCCGACCAGTACGACGTCGGGATGGAGTACTCCGGGTACGCACCGGACTGGGACGAGGTCGTATTCCGCGGCGACCCGGCCGACGGCGAGTTCGTCGCGTTCTGGCTCCGCGATGGGCGGGTAGTAGCTGGAATGAACGTCAACGTCTGGGACGTGAACGAGCACGTCCAGGCGCTGATCCGCGCCCATCAGCCGGTCGGCGTGGCCGCGCTGACGGATCCTGGTACCCCGCTTGACCGCCTCGCGGGAGAGCTGGCACCGGGTAGCTGACCAGGAGAAATGCCGTGGCACCAAACCCCAGCCTGCACCGGCTGCATGACGCAGGCGTCTCCATCTGGCTGGATACGCTGTCCCGCGACCTGCTCGACAGCGGCGGGTTCGCCGAGCTGATCCACGACTGGAGCATCACCGGCGCGACGTCCAATCCCACGATCTTCGCCAAGGCGATCACCGGCTCTGACTGCTACGACCACCAGCTGCGCGAGCTGGTCGCGGGCGGGGAGCGTGATCCGCAGGAGCTATTCTTCGCGCTGGCGCTCGATGACGTCCGTGCGGCGGCCCGCCTGCTCCGCCCGGTATACGACCAGACCCAGGGCGGTGACGGGTTCATCTCGTTCGAGTGCACCCCCGATCTCGCCGACGACACCGAGGCCACCATCGCTCAGGCGACCATGCTGTGGCAGCGGCTCAGCCAGCCGAACGTGATGATCAAGGTTCCCGGTACGGCCGCCGGATTGCCCGCGATCGAAGAGCTGACCCGCCGCGGCGTGAACGTCAACATCACGCTGCTGTTCTCGGTCGAGCGCTACCAGCAGGTGATCGACGCCTACCTGCGCGGTCTGTCGGCACGCGCCGGCGCGGGCGAGCCGGTGGACACGATCGCCTCGGTCGCGTCGTTCTTCCTGTCCCGGATCGACGCCAAGGCCGACCCAATGCTCGCCGCGGACTCGCCGCTGCGCGGCCGGATCGCGATTGCCAGCGCTCGCGTCGCCTACCAGCGCTATCTGGCCGCGTTCCGGGGCGCGGAGTGGGAGCGCCTTCAGCACCTCGGCGCCAGTGCGCAACGGCTGCTGTGGGCCAGCACGGGAACCAAGAACCCGGAGTACTCCGACGTACGTTACGTCTCCGAACTGATCGGGCCAGGCGTCATCAACACCATGCCCGACCACACGCTGCGCGCGTTCGGCGACCACGGCACGGTCGCCCGCACGCTCGACGCCGACCCCGAGGACGCGGAGCGGACCCTCGCCGCCGCGGCCAAGGAGATCGACCTGGCCGCCCTCACCGCGCAGCTCGAACGTGCCGGCGTCAGCTCGTTCTGCGACTCCTACCATCAGCTGCTTGGCTGCATAGAACGCAAGCTCGCCACCGGAGCCGCCGCGACCGCGGGCTAGCGAAGCCGTCGAGCTGCCCACAGGTCGCGCCGCTGCGCGATACTGCGGTATGTGGCGTCCGGCGAGAGGGGCTCCGGCCGGCTGCTGGCGTCCTGTGGGATCGCTGGGCCGGTGCTGTTCACCGCCGCGTGGGTGGCCAGTTCGCTGCTGCAAACCGGCCACTCGGCTGGATCGGTGCAGCTGAGCGGGCTGGCTGCGATGGACGCGCGGGAGCCGGGGATCATGATGGCCGGTTTCGTCGGGCTAGGCGCCTGCTCGGTCGCGTTTGGCAGGGCCCTCCGCCGCCTTCGGCCGGCCGGGTCAGCCGGGCCGTGGCTGGTCACGCTCGCGGGGGCGGCGACGGTCGCCGCCGGGCTGTTCCGCCGCGATCACCTGCTGCTGACCGGTCCTGGCTTCACCGGGGAATCGTGGCACAACCAGGTGCACGACGTGGTGAGCGGGATCGCCTACGGAGCGATGATCGCGGCACCGCTGGTGCTGGCACACAGCTTCCGCGCCGACCCGGACTGGGCCGCCGTGCGCCGCCCGCTCCAGGCGCTGGCGCTGGCCAGCGCGGCGGCCCTGGCGCTGTTCGCGTCCGGGGCGGTGCAGCCGCAGAACGCGGTCGTGCAGCGGGTCGCGGTCACGCTGCCGCTGGCGGCCGAGGTACTGATCGCGGCGCGGCTGCTCGCTACCGGGCGACTGGGGTTACGCTGCGCCGGGTGGAGATCTCTACCGAGGCCGGCCCCGCCCGGGTGGAACTGGACAAGGCGGCCAGCCCGCCGGTCCTGCTGATGCTGACGCACGGGTCGGGCGGGGGAGTGGCCAGCGCCGACCTGATGGCGGCGCGGCAGGCGGGGCTGAACCTCGGCGCCTGCGTGGCCCGGGTCGTGCAGCCGTATCAGGTGCGCGGCGCCCGGGCGCCCGGCTCCGTCGTCCGGCAGGACGCGGCGTGGCTGGAGATCGTGGCCGCGCTGCGGCGGCGGTTTCCCGGTGTGCCCCTGGTCCAGGGCGGCCGGAGCAACGGGGCCCGGGTCGCCTGCCGCACCGCGCAGGCCGCGGGGGCGCGGGCGGTGCTGGCGCTGGCCTTCCCGCTGCACCCGCCCGGCCGCCTGGACCGGTCCCGGGCAGCCGAGCTGCACGAGGCGGGCACGGACGTGCTCGTGATCAACGGATCTTCCGACCCGTTCGGGGTGCCCGAGCCCGCCGGTGCGATCCGGGTCGTTGTCCTGCCGGGGGCCACGCACGCGCTGGCGCGCCAGGACAGCGAGATCCAGGGCACCGTCCAGGAGTGGCTGGCCGGGCTGCTGGCCGGAACCGGCTGAGGCCGGCGGCGCGCCGGATCAGGCGACGGTGGCGGTGCGTGACGGCGCTACCTCGCCGTCGGAGGTCAGGGAGTCGGTGTGTTCGGGCGTCGGCCGGTGCGCGAGCGGGACGATGCCGGTCAGCCGGTGGCTTTCCCGCAAGGTGAGCAGCCGCTCCGCCTCCATGGTCCAGGCCCGGACCTGGGTCGTAGCCATGGCCTTGCGCCGGTAGATGCGGTCGTCATAGCCGCTGGGCCCGATCTCGGCCCGCTGCGCGGCGAAGGCGGCCCGCATGACGTCGGTCAGGGCACCGTCCAGGTCCATGCCGAGCCGGTGCTGTTCTTCGTCAGGGGCGCGTTTGGCCTGCGCGTCCCGCAGCGCCTGCTCGGCCTTCTGCGCCTGGCTGAACAGGTCGTCGAACCGCGCCGCGAGGGCGGTGTCGGCCTCGTACCTGGCTGTCGCCTCCTCGCTCACCGCCGTGCGCTTTGCCATCACGCGGATAGCTTAGAGCACCCGGCGCTACGGGTTACCGGCTGGCTACCGCCGCCCGGCGCCGGCGCCATCAAATGAGTCCTGCGTGCACTGTTGGGTGCTGCCTGAGCCGTTCCCGGCGCCTCATCTGGCGAAGTAGTGCCAGCCGAGCCACCACCAGCCGAGCAGGACCAGGAACCGGCCGAGCTTGGGCCGCATGAGGTAGCCAAGCCACTGGCCGACGGTCGGGATACGCGAACCCGGGCGCCGGGCGAGGATCTCCAGCACGACCATGGCCGCGACCAGCACCACGAACCCGATGATCGTGATGGCGCGGGTGGGGATCGGGGGCATGCCTTACCGCCTCACCAGGGCCCAGCCGGCCAGCATCCACACCAGGATCGCCGCGCTCTTGACCACGTGCGGGCCCATCAGCGGATTGATCAGATCGGTGAAGGACGGGTGCCACGGCCACGAGTTGTCCTTGTAGGCGGACGCCTCCCACTCGAAGAACGCGGTGAGGACGATCAGCCAGTAGGACGTGCCAAGGATGTCCAGATGCTCGGGCGGCGGGATGCGCTCCGGCGGCCGGCCATAAGCGATCAGGGCAAGGACCGCGGCCGGGATGAGCACCGCCAGGAAAGCGCCGCGGCTGAACGGTGCCGCGGACCCGGCCACCCATGCGTACGCCGCCAGCCCGGCGCCGATCGCCGCGGCAAGCACCGGGTGAGCCTGCGGCGCGGCCAGGTTAGGCGACTGGGCCAGGAACTGGGGCGGTCGCGCGGGGCAGGGGTACCGTCTCTGGCCATACCATCTCCTGCTCCATGGTTTCATCGCCCCTTCCGGCGCGGCAATTTAACAGGGCCCGATCGCTGACAGCCACGTCAGGCAAGGCTCGACTGCCAGCTGGCATGCAGCGCGGAGTACCGGCCCTCGCCGGCCAGCAGCAGGTCCGGCGGGCCGTCCTCCACGATCCGCCCGGCACTCATCACCAGCACCCGGTCGGCTATCGCCACGGTCGACAGCCGGTGGGCGATGATGAGCGCGGTGCGCCCGGCCAGGATCGACCGCAGCGCCGCCTGGACCGCGCGCTCGCTGGGGATGTCGAGCAGCGAGGTGGCCTCGTCCAGCACCAGCACCGCGGGCGCCGCCAGGAAGACCCGGGCAAACGACACGAGCTGGCGCTGCCCGGCCGACAGCCGCCCGCCGCGCTTGCCCACCTGCGCGTCGTACCCGCCGGGCAGCTCGGCGATGAAGTCGTGGGCGCCGATGGCGGCCGCGGCCGCCTCGATCTCCGCCCCGCTGGCCCCAGGCTTGCCAAGCCCGATGTTGTCCGCGACCGAGCCGGTGAACAGGAAGTTCTCCTGGGTGACCAGGACCACCTCGGACCGCAGGACCGCGTCGGGCAGGTCACGCAGGTCGGTCCCGTCGAGCAGGACACCGCCCTCGCCCGGGTCGTAGAAGCGGGCCACGAGCCGCGCCACGGTGGTCTTTCCAGCGCCGGTCTCGCCCACAAGCGCCACTGTCTGGCCGGCCGGGATCACCAGATCCATGTCAGGCAGAACGATTGTCCCGGTGTACCCGAAGCGCACCGAGCGCAGCCGTACTTCGCGGCCAGCCCCCTGGCGGGCAGGCAGTTGCGCGGGGACCTCGGGCTCGGGGACCGCTGGTGGCTCGTCGAGCACACCGGAGATCTTCTCCAGGGCCGCCCCGGCCGACTGGAACGTGTTGTAGAACTGCGACAGGTCCTGCAGCGGATCGAAGAAGCGGCCCAGATAGAGCAGGAACGTGGCGAGCACGCCCACCTTGATGTCGCCATCGGCCACCCGCAGCCCCCCGTACAGCAACACCGCTCCCGTGGCCAGGTTCCCGATCAGGGTGATCCCCGGTGAGTACACCGCGACCAGGCGCATCGAACGCAGCGAGGCGGCGGCGTACCGTGCGTTCAGGCTAGAAAAAATCTCCTCGTTACGGTGCTCGCGGCGGAATGCCTGTACCGCGCGGATACCGCCGAAGGTCTCCACGAAGTGGATGATGACGCTGGCGATCGCATCCCGGCTGCGCCGGTAAGCCGTGGCCGACTCCCGCCGGAACCACAAGGTGAGCACCACGAGCGGGCCGAAGCCGGCCAGCACCACCAGGGCCAGCGGCCAGTCGAGCAGCAGCATGCCGGCGCCGACCAGCAGCAGCGAGAAGACCGCGGACACCAGCGAGTCGAGCCCCTCCTCGAACAGGTCCGACAGCGAGTCGATGTCGGAGGTCTGCCGGGAGATGACCCGGCCCGAGGTGTAGCGCTCGTGGAAGGCCACCGGGAGCCGCTGGAAGTGAGCGAACAGGCGGCTGCGCAGTTCCCGGACCACACCCTCGCCGAACCACCCGATCGCCACGATGAATGCCCTGGTGGTGACCGCCTGTACGGCGACCGAGGCGAAGAAGGCGGCCGTGATGGTGGCCAGCGGTACCATGTCGCCGCCGTGGACCAGCGGCGGGATGCCCTCGTCGATGCCAAGCCCGACCAGCCACGGCCCGGCCAGCGCCGCCACGTTCGCGAGCACGATCAGCGCCAGCGTCCAGGCGACCTGGCGGCGGTACGGGCGCAGCAGCCCGGTGAGCAGCCTCCTGGCCCTTCTGCGCAGCAGGGCGGACAGCCCCGAGGTGACCTCGTCGACATTCTCGGCGGCGATACCCTGCCACGTTGCGGCCGTCATCGGGCTGCCGCCTGCATGTTCGTCTCCTCATCCTGCTCCGCGCCGCTCATCAGCTCGGCGTACCGGGGTTCGGTGGCAAGCAGTTCGGCGTGGCTTCCCTGGGCGGCGATGATCCCGTCCGCGAGCAGCGCCACCCGGTCGGCGAGCAGCACCGTGGACGGACGGTGCGCGACCACCAGCGCGGTCGTCCCGGCGAGCACGTCACGCAGGGCCCGGGTCACCTTCTCCTCGGTGCGCACGTCCAGCGCGGACAGCGGGTCGTCGAGGATCAGCACCGGCGGCCGGGCCAGGATCGCCCGGGCCAGCGCGAGCCGCTGCCGCTGCCCGCCGGACAGTGACATGCCCTGCTCGCCGATCCTGGTGTCCAGGCCCCAGGGCAGTTCGGCGACGAAGCCGGCGTGCGCGATCGCCAGGGCCTGCTCGATCTCGGCGTCGGCGGCGGCCGGTGCCCCGAACGTCACGTTCTCGCGCACGCTCACCGAGAACAGCGTCGGGTCCTCGAACGCGCAGCCGACCAGTGACCGCAGTACCGGCAGCGGCAGGTCACGGACGTCGGTGCCGTCGATCGTGACCGACCCGGACACCGGGTCGGCCAGCCGCGGGACCAGGTGCAGCAGCGTTGTTTTGCCGGAGCCGGTGGCCCCGGTGAGGGCGAGGGTCTGTCCTGGTTCCAGGTCCAGCGACAGGCCACGCAGCACGGCACGCTGCGTCCCCGGGTACTGGAACTTCACCCGGTCGAAGCGCAGCCGGGCTGGTGCCAGGCGGGCCGGTAGGGCTGGCGCGGCCGCGGGGCTGGAAGTGGCCGCGGGGCTGGAAGTGGCCGCGGGGCTGGAGGTGATGGCCGGTTCGATGTCGAGGATCTCGTACACGCGCTGCGCCGCGGTGCCCGCTTCCTGGCCGCTGGCCAGGATGTAGCCCATCGCCTCGATCGGCCAGACCAGCTGGAGGGTGAGCGTGATGAACGCGACGAGCCCGCCCAGCGTCAGCGAGTGGTGCGCGACCGCGTTCGCGCCGAGCAGGACGATGATCCCGATGACGACGTTCGGGATGAGGTCGAGCCCGGCCCAGAAGGTGCCGCGCATCCGGGCCTTGCTCACCTGCGTCGTGTACACCTCCGACGCCTGCGCGCCGTGCTGGCCGGCCGCCTCGCCGCGGCGGCCGAGCGCCTTGAGCACCGCGATCCCGGTGGCCGCCTCCTCGACGTAGGTCGCCAGGTCGCCCTGCTGGTCCTGGGACCGCCGCGACAGCACGCGGTAGCGCCGCTCGAACCTGGTGCTGGCAGCGGCCACCGGGAGGAAGACGCAGCCGGTGATCAGCCCCAGCCACCAGTTCAGGTGGATCAGCAGCGCGACCACAGCCACGAACGTCACCGTGTTGGTGACCAGGAAGATCGTGCCGAAACCGGCGAAGCGGCGGATGGCCGACAGGTCCGTGGTTGCCCGCGACAGCAGCTGCCCGGACTGCCACTCGTCGTGGAACCCGGTGTGCAGCCGCTGCAGGTGGGCGTACAGGTCGTCGCGCATGGCCTGCTCCATGCCGGTGACGGCGCCCGCCTGGACCCAGCGCCTGATGAAGTTCAGCGCGGCCTGCGTGGCACCGAGCCCGATCGCGGCCAGCCCGATCGGCAGCAGCAGGGACTTGTCGCCCTGGCTGATGGCGCTGTCGATGAGGTCCTTGGTCAGCAGCGGGATCACGATCTCGGTAGCGACCGAGGCGCAGGCGGCGGCCAGCATGATCGCCAGTTGCGCCCGGTAGGGCCGCAGGTAGCTGCGAAGCCGCCACAGGGCGGCCAGCGGCGTGTCCTGGGCATGCGCGCGCGCGCCAAGGCAGACGGGTTGGGGGGGCATTGTACTGACGCTAAAGGCGTCTCGCGCGGGTGTCATCTGGTTTTTGCCCGGCCTGCCGGGACCGCCCGGTTCATGACGGATCGCTGCCCCGGTATTCGGGGCAAAACCGTCCTCCGCGACGGGGTGGCGGAGCGACGGCGACTCTGGCACGCTGGCTAGCCCGGCCCCTTGTGGAGCGGCGGCCAGGGCCGGAAACGCACGGATTCAGGGGGCAGTGCATGAGTGAGTGGGCACCGGGGCCCGCGCTCGCGGCGTATCACGCTGGTGTGATGGTCATTGGCGAGCTGGCCGCCCAGTTCACCGAACAGGCGTGGGCGGGCCCGACGACATGCGTGGAGTGGCGGGCCGCCGACCTGGCCGGCCACCTCCGCTGCGTGGCCGATGACTACCACGAGTACCTCGACGATGCGCCGGTCAGCCGGCTGGCCCGGCTGATGGCACGAGGTGCCAGCCCGGAGAGCCTGACCCGCAAGCTGGCCAGGCAGAACACGGCCGAGCTTGCGGCGCTGGCGGACGCGACCGGGCCCGAGCACATCGCCGCGTTCATGGCCTCCGCGCGGGCCTACGCCGACCGGGTGCTGCCGGTCTGGGATCTCCCGCACCACCGCTTCGGGGACACCGTGGTGAGCGTGGGCGGCATGGTTGGTGCCGCCTGTGCCGAATGGCACCTGCACGCCTGGGACCTGGCCGCCGCGCTCGGCAAGGACTACCAGCCGGCCAGCCCCGAGGTTCTGGTGGCCGGCTGGCGGGCGGGCATGCCGCACCTTCCCCTGAACGCCAGCGTCGCCCTGGCCCCCTGCGGCGCGGCCGTCGGCGGCACGGGAAACCCGCCCGGTTCCGGTTCCGGCGCGGCCGCGGACGACGGCGCCTGGCAAGCCCTGCTGCGCGCCTCGGGCCGCGTACCGCACTGATCCTTCCGGGATCATGGTGCTTGGGCCCCGTGGAAGGAGCATGCGATGGCGCTGGACGTAAGTGCGGTGCGGGCCGGGTACCCGGCTCTGGCCGACGGATATGCCTACCTCGACGGCGCGGCGGGCACCCAGGTTCCCGTGATCCGTGATCGACGCGATCAGCGCCGCCTACCGGTCGGGCCTGGGCAACGCGGGCGGGGCGTTCCCGGCCAGCAAGCGCTCCGACGCGATCACCGCTGAGTGCCGGCAGGCGGTCGCGGACCTGGTCGGGGGGACGGCCGACGGCGTGATACTCGGGCCGAACATGACCACGCTGACCTACCGGCTCGCCGCCGCGCTGGCCAAGTCCTGGCAGCCGGGCGACGAGGTGATCGTGTCCAGGCTCGATCATGACGCGAACGTCCGGCCCTGGGTCCAGGCCGCGCAGCACGCCGGCGCGACCATCCGGTGGGCCGAGGTTGACCTGCCCTCCGGGGAACTGGACGCCGGGCAGTACGACGCGTTGCTGACCGGGCGGACCCGGGTGGTCGCGGTGACCGCCGCCAGCAACGTGATCGGCACCCGCCCCGACGTGGCCGCGATCACGGCAAAGGCCCGCGCCGCCGGGGCGTTCAGCTACGTGGACGGGGTGCACGCCACCCCGCACGGGCCCACCGACGTTGCCGCGCTCGGCGCCGACTTCTACGCCACCAGCGCGTACAAGTGGTCGGGCCCGCACATCGGCGCGGTCGTCGCCGACCCCGCGCTGCTCGAGACGCTCCAGCCGGACAAGCTGGTTCCGTCCCCCGACACGGTGCCCGAGCGATTCGAGCAGGGCACCCCGGCCTTCGCTGACCTGGCCGGGGTCACCGCGGCCGTGGAGCACCTGGCTGGGCTGGACCCCACGGCGACGGGGACCAGGCGGGAGCGGGTGCTTGCGTCGATGGCCGCCGCACAGGCGCATGAGCAGCGGCTTTTCGCACGTCTGCTGGACGGGCTGGCCGCCATACGCGGTGTCACGCTCTACGGTAAGGCGCACCGCCGCACCGCCACCGCGTACTTCACCGTCGAGGGCCGGTCGCCCGCCCAGGTCGCCGCGCACCTGGCGGAGGCGAGGGTGAACGTCTGGAACGGCCACAACTACGCCTGGGAGCTGACCGGCGTGCTCGGTATCCGGGCAGGCGGCAGCGCGGTGCGCGCCGGGCTCGTCCACTACAACGACCGCTCCGACGTGGACCGGCTGCTCGCCTCGGTCGCCGAACTGGCTGGCTGAAGTGGCTCTAGAGTGCCCGGTAATAGCGCCCTGGATCAGGGAGCGGCGATCCGGGCAATCCCTGGCAAGGCGGAGGAGGGAGCCAGCCCGGTTGGCTGGCGACCGACGACAACGCCGCCAGGGGCAGCCCGGGCGCCGCGAGCCCAGCAGTCCTGTTGCCGGGTGCTCTTCGCTATCGGTTACCAAGGCTAATTGCCCCGCTTGTCCCATGAATCCGGCCGATCGGGGCCACAACCTGGCATTCTGGCTGGATGGAGCATGCTGGCACGGGGATGATCCACCACATCGAGCTCTGGGTCCCCAACCTGAACAGGGCCGAGGCCAGCTGGGGATGGCTGCTGAGCGAACTGGGTTACCAGCCTTTCGTGCAGTGGCCTGAGGGCCAGAGCTGGCAGATGGGTACCGCGTACATCGTCCTTGAGCAATCGCCTGACCGGGTCGCCGGCCGTCACGACCGGTGCCGGCCTGGCATGAACCATCTGGCGTTTCACGTGGGCTCGCGGGAAGAGGTCGACAAGCTCGTGGACCAGGCGCCGCAGCACGGGTGGCGGCTGCTTTTCCAGACCGCCACCCGCACGCGGGCGGCCTTGATCATTACGCGGCCTACCTGGAGGACCGGGACGGCTACGAGATCGAGCTTGTCGCGCCGTCCGCTTTATAGGCCCGCCCAGGAACCAGAACCGTAGCGGTCAGCCGGACTGCACCGTGGCCGACAGCCGCAGGTCCCGCGAGGAGCGCCCCACCTGCACCGTGAACTCAGCGGCCGGCCAGGCCCACTCGCCCGGCCGCCTCGTCGAACACGGCGAACACCCGGGCGGGCACCCGCACGGCGACCTCGGCTGCCTCGCCCGGTGCCGCCACCACGCCGCCGAAGCCGCCGAGCACCCGTACCGGGCGCCCGCTGCTGCCCGGCGCGCCGCTCACGTAGGCCTGGACCACCTCGCGTCCCGGCCGTGGCCCGGTGTTGCGGACGCTGACCCGCAGCACGAGGTCGTCGCCGGGCGCCAGGTGCGCGTCCGTGCCAGCCAGCGACTCATAGTCCCAGCTGGTGTAGCCGAGGCCATGGCCGAACGGGAACCTCGGGGCAGTCCCCGCCGCATCGTAGCCGCGGTACCCGATGAGCAGCCCCTCGGCGTAGTCGAGGCGGTCACCATGCGGCTGCGCATGGAGTACCGGGCAGTCCGCCTCCGCCACCGGCAGGGTGACCGGCAGCCTGCCGCCCGGCTCGCGGTGGCCGAGCAGCACGTCGGCGAGCGCCTCGCCCATCGCCTGGCCGGGCAGCCAGGCGTAGAGCACCGCCGCGACCTGCCCGGCCCAGGGCATGAGCACCGGCATGCCGGCGTTCACGACGGCGATCGTGCGCGGGTTGGCGGCGGCGACCCGGGTGACGAGTTCGTCCTGGCGGCCAGGCAGGGCAAGGGTGTCCCGGTCGTAGCCCTCGCTCTCCGACGACTCGGCCGAGCCGACGACGACGACGGCGACATCGGCCTCCGCGGCCGCGGCCACCGCCTCCGCCATCAAGGTTTCGGCGTCCGCCGACGGGGTGATGCCCAGCCGCAGCGCCAGCGGCCCCCGGCAGTGCGCGGCTGGGTGGAACTCCACCACGACGTCCGCGTCCTGTCCGGCGGTGAGCGTGGCCTGGCCCCGGACCTCGCCGGGCCGGGTCATGGTCTCCACCGGGTCGGCCGGGACCGGGGTCTCACCCTGGCCCGCGACGGTGCCGTTCACGATGATCGTCAGCTTGCCTACCCCGGACGCGCCGAGGAGGTAGGGGCCTGTTGTCGGCGGGCGGAAGACGGTGTGCAGCACGATGACGCCGCTCTCGCCCCAGCCCACGCCCGGCGGGAGGCCGTCCCACCAGGCAAGCGCCGTCGCGTTGCGGTGCTCGGACAGCTCACCGTCGGCGGTGCGGAACTCGAGCCGCACGCCGGGTTCGCCGGTGAGCGGGTCGGCGACCGAGTCCCGCGGCGGTTCCGGCACACTCTGCCAGGTCCAGCAGCCCGGAGCCGTGGCGACGGTGGCGCTGGCCCCGAGCGCGTCCTGCAGGGCCCGGGCCGGTGCCGGGGCAGCGGCCGGGATCACCCGCGCGCTGCCCCCGCCCTGGATCACCGGGTGGACCGCGTTGGGCCCGATCAGGGCGACGCGGCGAATGGCGGCCGGATCGAGCGGAAGCGCCGCGCCGTCGTTGTGCAGCAGCACGAGCGAGGCGGCCACGGCCCGGCGCAGCAGCGCCGGGGCAACCAGGACCGGCCCGCCGGCGGGGGGTTCCGGGGGGTTGTCGCCCCGGACCAGCACTGACGCAGGGAGCGCGTCGGTGTCAGCGGCGGAACCGGTACCTGAGCCGGTGCGGGAGTCTTCGCCGTTCGGCCCGGCCAGGGCCCCGACCCGGCGGGCGACGTAGAGCACCCTGGCCACCTTGTCGTCGATCATGTGCTCGGGCACCAGCCCGGCCCGGACCGCCTCGGCCAGGGCCGGGCCCCAGAACCGGTTGGGCCCGGGCATGGCCAGGTCGAGCCCGCCGACCGCGGTCGGCACCGTGCTGCGGGTGGCGTCCCAGTCGGAGGTGACCAGGCCGGTGAAACCCCACTCGCGCTTGAGTACCTCACCGAGCAGCCGGGCGTGCTCGGTCATCCGGCTGCCGTTGACCAGGTTGTAGGCGGCCATGACCGCGGCGGTGCCGGCTTCCCGGACGCAGGCCTCGAACGGGACCAGGTACAGCTCGCGCAGTACCTGCTCGGCGATGCGTGCGTCGTAGGTCCACCGCTCCGTTTCTGAGTCGTTGCCGACGTAGTGCTTCACCGTGGTCACGACCCCAGCCGACTGGACGCCGGTCACGTAGCCGACCGCGATCCGGGCGGTCAGTTCCGGATCCTCGGAGAAGCACTCGAAGCCCCGCCCGGCCAGCGGGGTGCGCATGAGATTGATCGTCGGGGCCAGGAGGATGTCCACGCCCTTGCTCCGCGCCTCGGCGCCGAGGGCCGCGGCGAGCTCGCGGACGAGCACCGGGTCCCAGGTAGCGCCGAGCGCGGACGGGCAAGGCAGGCAGCTGGAGGGGTTGCTTTCGTCCAGGGTCGTGCCACGCACCCCGGACGGGCCGTCCGAGGTGACCATCGGGCGCAGCCCTAGGGCGTCGCAACCTGGGATCCGCCAGCTGTCCGTACCGGTCAGCAGCCGAACCTTGTCGTCAAGGGGGAGCGCAGCCAGCTGGCTGCGCTCCCCGGTCAGTTCTGTTGTCATGTGGTCAGGACGCCGGCTTCAGCTGAGTGCACCGTGTACTCCAGGTAGGGAGTGTTCGGCACCGGCACCATGTAGGGGTTGCTTGCCGCTCGGCCAACCGGTGTAGTTGCGGGTCGAGAACTCGCTCCACGCACCGCCGTTGAGCAGCGGAATCACCGGCACCTGCGTGGTCATGATCTGCTCCATCTTGGTGATCGCCGAGTTCTGGACCGCGGGGCTCGACGAGCTGGAGAACTGGTCGATCGCCGCCTGCGCGGCCGCGTCGCTGAACCGGCCGAAGTCACCGCCGGCGGGCTTGCCGATCGGGGCGGTCAGCGAGCTGTCCATGAACTCGTCGAGGTACTCGAACGGGCTCGGCCCCTGGTTGGACCAGTGGATCGTGGTGTCGAACGTGCCGTTGGCGACATCGGTGGCCCACACGGTCGGGTTGCCGATGCCGTCGACCTTGACGTCGAAGCCCTCTGCGTTGAGCTGGCGGGCGATCAGCTGGTCGTCGGTGTAGTAGTCGCTGTAGGGCACCGGGTCGGAGATCGAGAAGCTGATGGTCTTCCCGTTCTTGGTCCACTTGCCGCTGACCTTCTTGTAGCCGTCGGCCGTGAGGATCGAGCTGACCTTCGACGCGGAGCCGGCTTCTGGCAGGTTGTTGGCGAGGGAGGGGTCGAGGAAGGTCTGGTCCACCGGGAGCATCAGGCCGCTGGTGGTCGTGATCGGTGGCTCGTAGCCGGTCTCGCCCTGGACCGACAGCTGCTGGCGGTTGATTCCGTAGCTGATCGCCTGCCGCACCGCGGCGTCGTTCAGCGGGGCCTTGTGGGTGTTCACGAACAGGGACACCACGTTGTTGTCGCTGAAGTACGGCGCGCTGGGCTCCCAGGTGTGGTTGGCGGTGCTCTTGGACAGGTAGTTGCCCTCGATGTCGGTGACGTAGTTGCCCGCCCAGTCGATCTGGCCGCTCTGGATGGGCGGGACCAGGTTGGCGTTGGTGTTGTAGGAGGGGAAGTCGATCTCCGGCACGTGCAGCGTGCTCTTGGCCCGGTACTGCGGGTTGATCTTGAGCGTGTAGCCCTGCGGAGAGAACTTGTCGAGCATGTAGGGGCCTGTACCGACGGGGGTGGGGTCGGTGTAGGTGACCGGGTTGCTCACCGTGGACCAGATGTGCTGCGGCTCGATGTACACCTGACCGATCAGGAACAGGTTCGCGTACTCGGGCTTGGCGAAGTTCAGCGTCACCGAGGTGGCGCTGGTTGCCGTGGCGCTGGTCACGGTCGGTGCGCCCGAGGTGTACAGCGCCGGGTGCGCCTTGATCATGTTGAACGTGAACGCGACGTCGCTGGCGCTGAACGGCTTGCCGTCGTTCCACTTCACCCCGGCGCGGACCGGGATGGTGACGGTCTTGCCACCGTTCGACCAGGTCGGGGCCCCTGAGGCGAGGATCGGGATGGGTGCCTGGGTCGGCCTGACGTTGTTGAAGATGTAAAGCGGTTCGTTGTAAAGCGCGGAGGAGTTGGTGACGTACCCGGTGGACGTGGACGATAGCGGGTTGAAGTTGTCGGTCATGGGCGAGAGCGGCGTGCTCTCGATCACCAGGGTCTTGCCGGTGGTGGCCGCGGCCTTGTCGCTGTTGCCCGAACCGGAAGAGGTCGAGCTGCTGCAGGCCGCGACGCCGAGGGCGAGGGCGCTCAACGCGGCCACGCTCTTCAGGACGGTTCGCATCATTGTTTAAACTCCGTTGTGCCCGGCCGGCTCTTGCCGGCCTTGTTGTGGCGACCGTGTCGGGGTCAGTTATCAGTGGGGGCGGACGGGTTGGCCGGGCGCCTGACTTGCGGCCGGCGTCCGTTCGCCTGGGTGCTGCGGGGGCGCCATGGATGGGCGCCGGCTAGCCGGTATCCCGGTGCATCATGGCTCCTTTCCGTGGGCAGGGGCGGACGGAGACGGGACCAGGCCGTCAGCCCGCCCGGCCAGCGGGTCAGACTCGGCCGAGGAGAGGCCGGCAGCATGCAGCCAGCAGGCACTACGGTGGCCTGCGGCGACCTCGAATGCCGGCGGCGTGCGCTGGGCGCAGACCGCCATCGCGTGCGGACAGCGTGGGTGGAAGCGGCATCCGCTCGGCGGCGTCACCAGGCTTGGCGGCGCGCCGCCCCCCGCCAGGGCCGGCGGCACGGCCCGGTCAGGGTCGGGTGCCGCCGACAGCAGCAGCGTGGTGTACGGGTGGGCAGGCTCGTCGGTGACCGTGGCCGCCGGGCCGGTCTCGACCACCTGGCCGGCGTACATCACCATGATCGAATCGGCCAGGTAGCGGGCCGACGCGATGTCGTGCGTGATGTACAGGATCGAGAGCTGATCGTCGGTGCGCAGCCCCGCCAGGAGGTTGAGCACCCCGAGCCGGATCGAGACGTCGAGCATGGAGACCGGCTCGTCGGCGAGCAGGACCTTGGGCCGCACCGCCAGCGCCCGCGCGATCGCGACCCGCTGCCGCTGCCCCCCGGACAGCTCGTGCGGGTACTTGTGCAGGAACTGGTCCGGCGGGGTCAGCGCGACCCGCTGGAGCAGCGCTCTGATCGCCTGGTCCAGTTCCGGGCCACGGCGTGCCATGTGGTGCACGAGCAGCGGCCGGGACAGGTGGTAGTAGACGTCGTGGATCGGGTTCAGCGAGGAAAACGGGTCCTGCAGGACCATTTGCACGTCGCGGGCGTATTCCCGCCTGCCCTTGGCGGAAGACCGGCACCACGTGCCCGTCGAGGAGGATCTTGGCCGGACGTGGGCACGATGAGCCTGGCGAGCATCCGGGCGAGGGTGGACTTGCCCGAGCCGCTCTCGCCCACCACGGCCGTGATGCCGCCCGCGGGCAGCGACAGCGAGACCTGCTCGACCGCGTGCACGGCCGCCCGCTCGCGCCGGCGCCCGGGTCCGCCCGGCCCGGGTCCGGGCTCGGGCCCGGGCTCGGGCTCGGCTCGGCGGGAGTCTCCTCGCCGGCGTGATGGTCGCTGGGCGCGCGCCGCGCCCGGCGCGCGCTCGGTCCTTCGCGTGTGTCTCTTCCGGTGCACCACGAAGTACTTGGTGAGCTCGCGCGCTTCCAACAGCGGAGGGCGGGCCGGCACGGTGGCCATGCCGTCCGGAGAGGTGGCCGTGCCGTCTCGGGAGGTGGCCGTGCCGTCTCGGGAGGTGGCCGTGCCGTTCGGGGCGGCGGATTCGGTCATAGCTGGCTCCCGGCGGTCTGCGCTGCCGGAGTCGCCATAACCTGGCTCCGCCGCGGCGAGTTCGGGTGGTGGTGACGCGGCCCCGTCCTGCAGCCAGCAGGCGGCCAGCCGCCCGCCCGCGCCGTCCAGCCGCAGCAGTGGCGGGGATTCGGTCCGGCATCGGTCCATCACGTACGTGCACCGCGGGTGGAACACGCAACCGGCCGGCAGCGCCCGCAGGTCCGGTGGTGAGCCGGGGATCCCGGTCATGTGCCGGTGCTCACCGTGCAGCGGCGGGAAGGAGCTGAGCAGCCCCAGGCTGTAGGGGTGACGGGGGGCGCTGAACAGGCCGCGCGCGCTGGCCCGCTCCACCAGCCGGCCCGCATACATGACCGCGATCGAGTCGGCCACCTCCACCAGCAGCGACAGGTCGTGGGTGATGAACAGGACGGCGAAGTCAAGCCGCTCCCGCAGCGCCATCAGCTCTTCGAGGATCTCCCGCTGGGTGACGACGTCCAGGGCGGTGGTGGGCTCGTCCAGGATGATCACGCGCGGCTCGAGGGCCAGCGCCATGGCGATCATCACCCGCTGCCGCATCCCGCCGGACAACTCGTGCGGGTAGCCGCTCAGCCGGTCGGCGGGGATGCCGACCATCGTGACCAGTTCGGCGGCCCGGGCCCGCTGGGCCGCCTTGCCCATGCCCGGCCGGTGTGCCTGGAGTACGTCGATGAGCTGCCTCCCGATCGTGTATACCGGGTTCAGCGCGGTCATCGCGCTCTGCAGCACCACCGCCACGTGGGACCAGCGCAGCTTCCGCAGTTGTTCCTCATCGGCGGTGAGCAGGTCGATGGTCTGCCCCGGCGCCGGGTGGTAGTGCACCTCGCCCCCGGTGATCACACCGGGGGCCCGCAGCAGCCGGATCGCCGCGTAGGCCAGCGTGGACTTGCCGCTGCCGCTCTCACCTGCCAGCCCGAGCACCTCACCGGCGTGCAGCGTCAGCTTGGCGCCGACCACCGCGTGCACGGCGTCCGGGCCGACCCCGTAGTCCACACAGAGTCCGTCGATCTCGAGCAGGGGAGTCATCGCTGGCCTCCTTCCTGCGCGCGCACGACCGGGGTGACCCCCAGGGTGTACCGGCGGGGCATCGAGGCCGTGCCCGCCCGCTTGGCCCGCCGCCGGGTCAGGCCCGCCGCCCGGAGCCTGGGGTTGATGAACTCGTCGATGCCGAAGTTCAGTAGCGCCAGCGACGTGCCGAGGAAGGCCACCGCGAGGCCTGGCGGCAGGTACCACCACCACCAGCCGCTGACCTCGGCCTGCTGTTGCTGCGCCAGGAACAGCATGCCGCCCCAGCTCCAGTGGTTCGGGTTGATCAGCCCCAGGAACGCTATGGCGGTGTAGGTGCCGACGCCGTAGAGCACGGTGAACAGAAACGACGAGGCGACGATCGGAACGAGGTTGGGCAGGATCTCGAAGCCGATGATGCGCCAGGTGCGCTCACCGGCGATCCGGGCCGATTCCACGTAGTCCCGGTTGCGCAGGGACAAGGTCTGCGCCCGGAGCACCCGGGCGCCGAACGCCCAGCCGGTCACCGCGATGATCAGCCCGATCAGCAGGTCGTTGCCGCCGCCCGCCGAGGGCAGGAAGCCGAAGATCACGATGAGCAGAGGCAGCGCGGGCAGCACCAGGAAGAAGTTGGCCAGCATGGACAGCAGGTCGTCAGAGAGCCCGCCGAGGTAGCCCGCGGTCACACCGAACAGGACCGACAGGATGGTCGCCACCACGCCGGCCAGGAATGCCACCAGGACCGTGCTCCGCCCGCCGGTGAGCAGCTGGGAGAACACGTCCTGCTGCACCTGGGTGGTGCCGAGCCAGTGTGCCGCCGACGGCGGCTGCGGCACGCCGTTGGTGGTGGACAGGCTCGCCGACGGGTCGTAGGGGGCGAGCCACGGGCCGATCACCGCCACCATGATGAAGACGACGAGCGTCCCCAGGCCGATGAGGATCTTCGGGGACCTGGGCAGGCGGACCCTGCGGGTGCGGCCGGGCGCGGCCGGCTCCGGCAGCAGCGCGGTGGCGTCCGCCGGGGGCAGGTTGCCGGGCGTCTCCGCGGCGGTGCCGAAGCCGGTGCTGGCAGACATGCTCAGGCCTCCTGGCGGGTGCGGGGGTCGAGCAGCACGTACGCGAAGTCCGCGATCAGGTTCGCGGCGAGGACCGCGAACGTGATGATCAGGAAGATCCCTTGCAGCAGCGGGTAGTCGCGGTTGTTGACCGCCTGCAACAGGATCCAGCCGAGCCCTGGGTAGCTGAAGACGATCTCGGTGAGCAGCGCCCCGGACACCACGAAGCCGATGGCCAGCGAGAACCCGGAGACGCTGGGGAGGATGGCGTTCCGCGCCGCGTACCCGACCACCCGCCGCTTGGGCAGCCCCTTGGCCTGCGCTACCAGGACATAGTCCTCGTCCATGGTGGTGACCATCACGTTCCGCATGCCGACGATCCAGCCCGCCGCCGAGCACACGACGATCGTCACCGCCGGCAGGACGGCGTGGTCGAGCACGTCACCGGCATAGGCCAGGTTCCACGCCGGAAAGGTGCCCAGGCTGTACGCCTGGCCGGAGGGAAACCAGCCGAGCCGGGTCGAGAACAGGTCCAGCGCCAGGAAGGCGATGAAGAAATACGGTGCCGCCTGGAAGAACGTCATGGCCGGCAGCGCGTTGTCGAGCCAGCTGCCCCGCCGCCACGCGACCACGATGCCGAGCAGCGTGCCGAGGACGAAGCTGATCACGGTGGCGACGCCGACCAGGCCGAGCGTCCACGGCAGGGCGCCCTTGATGACGCTGGTCACCGTGGAGGGGTAGTAACCGGTGGAGATGCCCAGGTTGCCGTGGATGACGTTGTTCAGGTAGTGCACGTACTGGCCCCACAGTCCTTCTTTGGTGTTGAGGCCGAACTGGGCTTCCAGCGACTTGATGGTCCCGGTGGTGACCTGGCTCTGCAGCCGGGCCAGGATGGCCCCTACCGGGTTGCCCGGCATCATCCGCGGGATCATGAAGTCCACCGTGATGGCCGCCAGGGCAGTCAGGGCGTAGAACAAGATCCTGCGGGACAGAACGCGCATGGCCAGTCTCCCTTAAGCCTGCCGTGACTGGGGTGCCGCCTCCGGGGGCGCCGGAGGGCCCGTCTCCCCGGTTTGGGGGGCCGTTCCTCCCGCGTAACGCTGCGGCCCGCCCTGGAGGACCGTCCCGCCCGGGTAAGGCTGTGGCGGGCAGCCGCAGCTTTCCCGGCGGATCAGCCTGGTCGGCAGGATGATGTCGTACCTGGGGCGGTCACCGTCGGTGATCATCGAGTACAGGGTTTCGAAGGCCGTGGTCCCGAGGTCGGTGATGGGCTGGCGCACCGTGGTCAGCTGCGGGCGAAGGTGCCGCGCGACCGGGATGTCGTCGAAGCCGGTGATGGCGACTCCGCCAGGCACCTCGATGCCGTGCCGCATCAGCGCGTAGACCACACCGAGCGCGGTCTGGTCGTTCGCACACGCGATCGCCTGGGGGAGCGGTGTGCCCTCGGCGAGCAAGTTCTCGATCACCCGGGCGCCGCCAGACGCCAGGTAGTTCCCCTGCCACTGCGGGCCGGACATGAACTGCGCGCCGTCGGCTGTGACCTGCTCACCGAACGCGTCGCGCCGGGCGAGGTTGTCCGGGCTGTCCACGTGGCCGCCCAGGTAGGCCAGGGTCCGGTAGCCGTGGTCGCGGACCAGATGCCGGGCGAGATCCTTCATCCCGGCCCTGTTGTCGCCGTCCACGTTCACGGTGGTCGGGGTGGGCGTGCCTGCCAGCGTCACCACGGGCACCTGCTGGCTCAGCCGTGCGAGCTGTGCCGAGTCGAGCACCCGGTCGTGCAGGATAAGCCCGTCGCTCTTGCGGGCCAGCGCGAAGATCCGCCGGGAGTCGTCATGGCCGCCCAGCCCGACCGAGCTGACCAGCAGGTTGAAGTCACGCCGCTGCGCGGCCACCTCGATGCCTCGGTTGATGAGGTCGGGGAACTGGAGGCTCATCTCCTCGTCCTCGAACAGGCCGTCCGCGGTCACCGCCACGGTGGGCCGCCGGATCACCACGCCAACGACCTCTTTGAGCCGGGCGGACAGGGCCCGGGCCGCGCCGTCGGGGATGAAGCCAAGCTCGGCCACGGCCCGCTCGACCCGTTCCTTGGTGTCGGGCAGCGGGTTGCGGCGGCCGTTGAGCACTCGGGACACCGATGCGATGGACACGCCCGCGGCGCGAGCGACGTCGTAAATCGTGGGCTGCCCCTGCGGCGGGAGGATGGCCTGGCCGTCATGGCCGTCGCGGGTGGCCTGGCCGTCATGGCCGTCGCGGGTGGCCTGACCGTCGTGACCGTCGCGCCGGTCATGGCCGTCGCTGGCGTCCTGGCGGGGCGCGGTGTCGCGAGCGGACCGGCCGGCCTGGCCAGGTGCGATGTCGTGGCCGGGCGCGGGGCCGCCCAGGGTTGCTGGGTTGCCCGGGCTGCTGCCGTCCACCAGTTCGCTCCTTTGTCGCAGGTCATGCGGGCCGCGCCTTGGTAAGCGCTTACCTGCCCGGTTCTGCGGGAGTGATCCAGCAGAACGGAGGGGGGTCGGACTAGCGTGGTAAGCGCTTACCAGACGATGGGGCCGAGCGTAATCCTCCGCTGGCGCGGCCTCAAGACCCAGTGGCCCACGAGTTTGCCACCGTTACCTGAACGTGACTTACCGGTCAACGCCCAATGCGCTCAGTAGCGATGGTCACCCTCCGTAACCCGGCACACCATCCGGCGTACCCGGCCCGCTGAGCGCCCGCTGCCCACCTGCCCTTCCGTCCGCGCCCACGTGCCCATTGCGGCCCGCTGCCCACGTGCCCATTGCGGCCCGCTGCCCAGCGCTGCCCGCTGCCGCGCCGCTGCCCACCAACCGCCCTCCACCCTCTGCCCGCCCGTTCCATGATCAAGTTGACTTATCCTCACAAACGCACGGCCCGGCGCCCGGATTGTGCCGATTTACGCGTGCGGAAACGGGGATAAGCGGCTGGCCGCGTCTCGGTATATGAGATGCAGACCCGGTCGGCACGGGCGAGCGCCGGAGTGTGGGCCTGGGGTGGGCGCCTGTTGCCGGATGTGGGTGCGGGCGTGGCACGACGCCGGGGGTGCGGGCGCTAGGGGTGGCAGGAGGCGAGGGCTCGGATGCCACGATGCGGCGCCCGGAGCGTGACGGCTGATTTGAATTGGTCACTGGTGGGCGTATTTACGGGCAGACCGAAACATCGCTGAAACGATCGTGTTCTCGGGCAGCAGGACCGTCCTCGCGGCGTAACAGCCGGGAAACGTGTCCGAAACCCGGTCATGGGAGACATGAGGTGTTCTGACGGACACCGAAGTGGCCGGCCGGCTTGAGCTACCCGGGGACACCCCGGATCACGACGTGGTGATGGCCCGGACGCGGTTCAGCGCAACCACCGCTTGGTGGCGCCGCGCCGCGCCCGTACTCCCGGCAAGCCCTCGGGGCTAGCCCATGGAGGGGAAGTAGTGGGTCCCTACGCGTCATGGCTGAGCTCGGGTGACAACGCGTGGCAGTTGACAGCCGCGACCCTGGTCGGCCTCATGAGTATTCCGGCCATCGCCGTGCTGTACGGCGGCCTGGTACAGCGAAAGTGGGCCGTGAACACCATGCTGATGGTGTTCGCGACGTTCTGTCTCGTCCTGATCGTGTGGGTCTTGTGGGCCTTCAAGATGGGATTCGGGTCACCATGGATAAGTTCGTTCGTTGGCAAGCCACAAACGGTAGTAGGGGCCTCGGGTGAACAGGCGCGGGCGAATATCCCGCTGCTGAACGGCCTGATGCCGAAATTCAGGTTCCCCCAGGGATCCCTGGTCTACTTCCAGTTCGTGTTCGCCGCGATCACGCCGATCCTGTTCATCGGGAGCGTGATCGGCCGGATCAGCTTCAAGGTCTGGCTGATCTTCGTGCCGCTGTGGATCACCTTCGCCTATGCGGTGAACGCGTTCATGCTCTGGGGCGGCGGCTTCTGGGCGCAGAAGGGCGCGCTTGACTTCAGCGGCGGCTACGTCATCCACCTGGCCGCGGGCGTGTCGGGCTTCGTCGCGGCGGCGGTCGTGGGGCCGCGGCTCAAGCGGGACCGGGACCGCGGCGTGCCCAACAACCTGCTGTTCGTCGCGGTCGGCGCCGGCATCCTGTGGCTCGGCTGGAACGGGTTCAACGGCGGTGACCCGTACTTCGCCGGCGCCGACGCCGCCGCGGCCGTGGTCAACACCAACCTCGCCACGGCCGTCGCGATGATGACCTGGATCATCATGGACATGATCGGCGGCCCAGGGAAGAAGGCGACCTTCCTCGGCGGCATCAACGGCATGATCTGTGGCCTGGTCGGTATTACGCCTGCGGCCGGTTACGTGAATGGCGTCGGCGCCATTATCATCGGCGCGGTCGACTCGGCCATCGTCTGGTTCGCGTGGAACTACCTCAGCAAGGTGCGGCCATTCAGCAAGGTGGACGACGCGCTAGGGGTCGTCTACACACACGGCATCGCGGGGCTCTTTGGCGGACTGCTCGTCGGCCTGCTCGCCGATCCCAAGATGGTCGTTTATCTGGGGATCGGCAAGAACCCGGACGTCACAACGTCCGGCCTGTTCTACGGGCATCCGCATCAGTTGCTGGTGCAGGCGGGTGCAGCCCTGACCGTCATCGTCTGGGACGGGCTGGTCACCTTCCTCATCCTCAAGGGCATCGGGCTGTTCATGAAGCTGCGGATACCCGATGCGGAACTGGAGATCGGCGACGTCGCGGTGCACGGCGAAGAGGCCTACCCGGCGGAGGAACTCGCCCTGGTCGGCGCGGGAGCACCAGCGGAGCCGGCCTCGCCCGACGGCAAGCCCGTGCCAGCGGACAAGGTGTCGCAAACCAAGCGCTGATCCGCGGCCACACCGCTCCGCCCGGCGCCTTCCCCTGCCACCGAGAGAAGGCGCCGGGCGGTGTTCGTGGCGGGGGCGCCAGTGGCTGCCCAAGTAGTGCGCGAACCGCGGCGGCAGGCGCGGCTGATGGTCACTCTCCGGGGGTGTGACGTCGTTCCGTTCACGAAGGACGATGTGTACCCGGTGGGCTCGCTGCTGGCCCACGCAGGCACATCCGATGTGGTGGACGGTCTTGTAGCGCTGACCGCCGCGACGACGGGTGGCGCGGTCGTGACCTCAGACAGGGACGATATCGGGCACTTGCCGCGCACACTCGGCGTGCGGCTTCCGGTTCTCGCGCCCTGAGGGGGCCGAGTCGGCCAATGCCGCTCGCCGGCCTGGCCCGCTCGCGGCTTTTACAGACCGGCGACGGCGGGGATCACCTCGGAGCCGATGATCTCCAGTGGCGTGATCTCCCAGACGTTCCCCACCGCGCCGATCGCCGCCTGGAAGCCCAGGCCGGCCAGCTGCCCGAGCTGGTCCACGATCTGGGCGGCCTTCTCGCCCTTTTCCCCGACGTCGAAGATGAAGTAGCACGTCTTGATGATGTCGTCGTAGTCGCGGCCCTCGGCGTCGCAGTGGGCGCGCAGCACGTCGAGCTTGTGAGCAAGGTCCGGGCCGGGGAACAGGTTGCACGCATCGGCGTACTTGGCCACCAGGCGCAGCGTCTTCCGCTCCCCGCTGCCCCCGATCATGATCGGCGGGTGCGGCCTGGACAGCGCCTGCGGCGAGTTGATCGGCCGCTCCAGCTGGTAGTGCGTGCCGGTGTAGGGGGACTCGTCACCGCGCCACATCTGCAAGCAGATCTGCAGCGTTTCCTCCAGGCGCTCGAACCGCTCGGCCACCGGCGGGAACGGGATGCCGAGCCCGCGGGACTCCTCCTCGTTCCAGGCCGCACCGATGCCGAGCCAGGCCCGCCCGCCGGACAGCACGTCCAGCGTCGTCACGGTCTTGGCCAGGATGCCCGGGTGCCGGTAGACCGTCCCGGTCACCAGCGTGAGCAGCTTCAACCGGGAGGTGGACGCGGCCAGGTACCCCAGCGTTGTGTACGCCTCGAGCATCTCCCGCTCGGGCGGCCCGATCAGCCCGATCTGGAAGAAGTGATCCATCACCGCAAGGAAGTCGAACCCCGCATCATCGGCCGCGCGCGCGATGGCCGTCAGGTCCGCGCCGAGCCGGGCCGGCCCGCCGGGAAAGGTGAAATCAGGAATCTGCACGCCGATCTGCATGCCGTCGCCTCCAGGGTTCGCATCGCCGCCCGGTGAAGACTCTCACACGCACCGGGCACCCGCTGACCCGGCCTCGTCACCCGGCCGGTCGAGCACAATAGGGATATGACGAAACCCGTGCTGAAGGCCAGGACGCTGGTGACCGAGGATGGTGTGCCGATCGATGCCGTCCACCTGGCCAAAGACGGGGATCTGGCGGTCGTGCTGGCGCACGGTTTCACCCTGTCGTGGCAGCACGGCGCGGTGTGGAAGGTGGCCAACGGGCTGAACAAGTCGGTCGGCGTGGTCGCGTTCGACTTTCGCGGCCACGGCAGGTCAGGCGGTAAGTCTACGCTGGGCGACCGGGAGGTCAGGGACCTCGGCGTGGCCATTGCCTACGCCAGGGAACTCGGCTACCAGCGCATCGCCACGGTCGGCTTCTCGATGGGAGCCTCGATCGTGGTACGCCACGCCGGCCTGGTCGGCGGAGTCGACGCCGCCGTGTCGGTCAGCGGCCCCGGGCGCTGGTACTACCGGGGGACCTACCCCATGCGCCGGGTGCACTGGGCGGTCGAACGCAGGGTCGGCAGGCTCATCACGCGCACCTGGCTGAACACCCGGGTGAGCTCGGGGCGCTGGGATCCGGTGCCGATGCCGCCCGCCGAGGCGGCCGCGCGCATTTCCCCCATCCCGTTCCTGGTCGTGCACGGCGACAAGGATCCCTACTTTCCGGTCGAGCACGCACACCAGTTGTATGAGGCCGCCCGCGAGCCCAAGGAACTGTGGGTCGTCCCCGGGTTCGGGCACGCCGAGTCGGGCTCGAACGCTGCCCTGGTGGACCGCATCGCCGCCTGGGTTCAGCAGGCGACGATGCCGCGCATCGGGCCGGGCAAGCAGGCCGAGGGCGGCGGCGCGCAGGAAGAGCGGGCCGGAGCGGCTTAACCCGGCGCAGCAGCGACAAATGCTGGGAATGAGCCTCCGGGCCCAGCCGGACTAATCCCCAGTGGTAACGGATCAAGGCTAGCCGCGCAGGCTTTCCCCGGTTTCCGGACTGGAAGCAGGCGCTGGACGCCCTGGGCGGGACGGACAGCCCGCGTGGCAAGGTGTTGCTTGAGGTGAATTCATGACTGTTGTCAGCGTGAACCCGCACGACCCGGCGGACGTCATCGGCGAGTGGCCCACGGCGGACGAGGCAGCGGTATCGGCGGTGGTCAGCCGCGCGGCCGCCGCGGCGCGGGACTGGGCGGCCGTGCCCGCCCCGGCCCGGGCCGCGGCACTGGGCGCCGCCGCGGATGCCCTGGCGCAGCGGTCCGCCGAGGTGACCGACCTGGTCATCAGGGAGGTGGGCAAGCCACGCTCGGAGGCGACCGGAGAGGTGGCGCGTGGCGTCGCCATCCTGCGCTACTACGCCCAGGTGGCGCTGCTGCCCGACGGGGAGACGATTCCCGCTGCCACGGCCGGCACGCTGCTGCTTGCCCGGCACCGCCCCGTGGGGGTCACCGCCCTGGTGACGCCGTGGAACTTCCCGGTGGCCATCCCGCTCTGGAAGGCCGCCCCGAGCCTGGCGTTCGGCAACGCGACCGTGCTGAAGCCAGCCGGCGCGGCAACCGGGGTGGCCCTGCTGCTCCACGGGATCGTTGCCCCGTACCTGGCCACGGACGTCTTCCAGGTGGTGCTCGGCGACGCCGTGCCCGGGCGCGCGCTGGCCGACCACCCCGGCGTGGCCGCCGTGTCGTTCACCGGCTCGGTCCCGGTAGGCCGGGATGTGGTAGCCCGGGTCGCGGGGCGCGGCGGACGGGTCCAGGCCGAGATGGGCGGGCAGAACGCCTCCATCGTGCTGGCCGACGCCGACCTCGGCCGGGCAGCCACCGCCATCACCTACGCGGCCATGGGGTACGCGGGCCAGAAGTGCACCGCGACCAGCCGAATCCTGGTAGAGGACGCCGTGTACGAGGAGTTCCGCTCGGCGTTGGTGGACGCCGTGGCGGCGCTGGGCGTGCTCGGCCCGGCCGAGGACAAGACGCTGGTCGGCCCCGTCATCAGCGAGCGGGCCCGGGCGTCGGCGCTCGATGCGGTGGCGGCCGCGGGCGGCCGGGTGCTGGCCGGCGGCACGGCGCTCGACGCTCCCGGCTACTATCTCGCGCCCACCCTGGTCGAGCTCGGCGCGCCGGCCGGCCCGCTGGCCACCGAGGAGGTTTTTGCCCCGGTGGCGGCGGTGCTGCGCGTCCCGTCGGCCGATGCGGCCGTGGAGATCGCCAACGGAGTCAGGTACGGGCTCGTCGCATCGGTGTTCACCCAGGATCTGAGCCGGGCGCTGACGCTGACCGAGCGGCTGGACGCCGGAATGGTCCGGGTGAACGCCCCCACGTCCGGGGTGGACTTCCAGGCGCCGTTCGGCGGGGCCAAGCAGTCGAGCTACGGGCCCAGGGAGCAGGGCCTGGCGGCGAGGGATTTCTACACCGAGACCCGGACCGTCACGATCGTGCCCTGATCATGTCGCGGCTCCGGCCCTGGTGCCGCTCGGCAGGAGGGCCAGGAGCTGTTCGGTATGGCCGGGCAGCTCCACTTCGGCGAGGCCGGCGATGAGGTCTCTCAACGGCACGGGCTGATCGAGCAGGACGGTGTCGTTGGACAAGAGCCGGGTGGGCACCAGCGTGCTGAGTTCGGCTTCGCTCATCGCCGGCCCGCCGAGCGTGCAGAGGGCGTCTGCCTGGAGGCGGATGCGGTCCCGGAGGCCCGCGTTGCCCCCCGCGAGCGCGATGAGGCGGTCGATGGTCCAGGTGTCGAGCGCTATGCGGTTGTCGTAGGTCGTGTTCGCTCCCGAAGCGATGGCGGAGACGGCGGCGATGGTACCGGCGTTGACGATGGCGACGTGCGCCAGGATCTGGTCGGCGGTCCACTCACCGGCCGGTGGGACGAGGCCGGGCTCGCCAGAGTCGGCCACAGTAGCAGCGGCGTCCAGCAGGGCGCGGTAGGCGTCCCGTAGGGGGATGGTGTCCATCAAGATCCTCTTTCTGCGGTCGTGCGCGGGGATGAACGGGGGAGGCCGTGGCGGCTGCCGTCTCAGGTATGTGCGCGATACATCTCCCACGGCGCCTGCGGAAGGACGTCGCCGGTCTCGAGCAGCGACTTGAGGTTCGCCAGCACGGCCGGCCACCCCTGCGAGATGCCGTTGAGCATCTCCTCGTTGGGGAGGTTCTCGTGGGTCACGGTGAGGCGGACGATGTCCTGGTGTGGTTCGACGAGAAAGGTGACAACCGACGGTTCCCGTGGCGATTGGGCGTCCGGGGCGTCGTCGAAGGTGATGACCAGGCGCGTCGGGGGATCGGCCGCGATCACCCGGCCGGCGACATCGACGGCGCCTGATCCGTCGGCGCGCTGGTGCTCCCAGGCCGAGCCCGGCTGCCAGTCCGAAACGTTGGCGTGTCCCCAGTAGCGCGCCGTCAGGTCTGCGTCCGTCAGGGCTTGCCACACCTGCTCCGCGCCTGCGCGGATGTAGGTGACATAGACGTAGGTCGGCACGGACGCGGGCCCGTTGGTCATGGCGTACTCCTCTGCCTGGTTCTTGATGGCACTGATCGCTTGCAGGCGGGGCTTATCGAACTCCGAGATCCAGCGCTCCTCGATCTCGCGGATCGGTGTCGGGTTGAGGTAGTGCAGCCGCTCCCGTCCGCGCCGGACGACGGTCACCAGGCTGGCCCGCTCGAGGATGTCGAGATGCTGTGTCGCCGACTGGCGCGCCATGTCCAGGCGCTCGCACAGCTCGCTCAGCGTCTGGCCGTTGTGTTCGCGCAGCCGGTCGAGCAGGAGCCGCCGGGTGGGGTCAGCCAGCGCTTTGAAGACCGGGTCCATCGCTTCAGCTTCGAGGCTCACGCCTCCATTATGCAGGTATTTACCTGCATAATGTCAAACCGCCACCGCAACGCGGGCCGGCTGACGGCGGCAGCGCCACCTTCTACTCCGTTGCCGCCAACCGACGAGGGCCGCGATCCCCTGGCGGCTTGCGGGGTCCCTGCGTGGCGTGGACCGAGGCCAGCAGGACGACTGGCGCTGCGCCCCGACCAGCGTCAGTGGCCGCGGAAGGCTTCTTCCAGCCACCAGGAGCCGTTGGCGGAGGCAACCTTCGCGTCGATGACCAGGGGGCGGTCCATGGGACCGGCGAGCCAGTCGCGCACAGGTGCGAGGTCGCCGGGCCCGCGCACAGTCACCCCGGCGCAGCCGTAGCCGCGGCCGATGGCCGCGATATCGGCGGGCGGGAACCTGACCGTGTCGAGCGGGAACCCATCCGGCCCGAAGTGGTGCACCTCCGCCCCGTACGCCTCGTCGTCGTAGATCACGATGACCATCGGCAGGCCCAGCCGCACGACGGTCTCCAGTTCGCTGGCCCCCATCAGCGCCCCGCCGTCGCCGAGCGCGGCGACCGGCAGCCGGTCCGGCTGGGCCAGCGCGGCGCCGATGGCCGACGCCAGCCCGAGCCCCACCGACTGGTAGGCCTGGGTGAAGCAGAACCCGTTCTCGTCCGGCACCGACAGGAACATGCTCGGGTAGCCCATGAAGTTGCCCGAGTCCACCGCGACCACGCGCTCGGCCGGGAGCAGGTCGTCCAGCGCGATCGTGAGGGTTCGCGGGTCGATCCGGCCGTCGCCCCCCTCGTCGGTGTAGGGCGCGTCCCGCCAGCGCACCTCGCGGGCGATCCGGGACCGCAGCTCGCCGGAGCGGTATCCCGGCAAAGTCCGCCCGGCCAGACCGGATAGCGCGGCGCGTGCGGTCAGCGCCACGTCGCCCCGGACGCCCACGTCAACCGGCCTGTGGGCAGCAATTGCGGCGCTGTCGTCGTCAATTTGCGCTACGCGGGCGCCGGGGCCGATCAGCCTGCCGTGGCGCATCGTCCACATATTGAGGGAGCTGCCCCAGCCGACGACCAGGTCGGCCTGGCTGATCAATTCGGCGGCGAGCGGGGAGGCAAAGCCGCCGCTCACACCCAGGTCCCACGGGTTGCCATGGAACAGGCCCTTGGCCACGGCGGAGGTGGCCAGCAGCGATCCGCTGGCCTCCGCCAGGTGTTCCAGGTCGGCCCGGGCGCCGGCCACCCGCGCGCCGCGGCCCGCCACGAACACCGGCCGGGCGGCCCTGGCCAGCGCCTCGGTGAGCCGGGCTACCGCCTCCGGGGCGGGCGCCGGAGGATCCAGCGGCGGCAGCGGCGCGATCTGCGGCGGATCACAGTGCGCCGCCTGCACGTCCAGCGGCATCGCGAGCACCACCGTGCGCCGCTCGCGCCGAGCGGTCTGGTAGGCACGTGCGGTGTCGGCGGCGGCGGTACCGGGGGAGTACAGCCGGTCCGGCACCGCACCGACCGAGGCGGCCAGCGCGGCCACATCGATGCGGAAGTTGGACCGCACCGCGGCTCCCGCCACATCGGGGGCGAGCACGAGCAGCGGCGTGCGGCTCTTGGCCGCCTCCGTGATGCCGGTCAGCGCGTTGGTCAGCCCCGGGCCCTGGTGCACCGACAGGATGCCCACCCGGCCCGTCCCGCGGGCCCAGGCATCGGCCGCGCACGCGGCACCGCATTCGTGCCGAGCGGCGACGAACCTGGCCCCACGGGAGATGAGTGCGTTCGTCACGTGAAAGTTACCGCTGCCGACCACGCCGAACACGGTCTGCGAGCCGAGGTCGGCCAGGTCAGCCAGCGTCGCCCCGACCGCCTCGCTGACCAGCATCGGGCTCAGGTCCCCCGCTCGACCAGGGCGAGCGCCCGGCACGGGCTGCCCGATCCGCCGGTGATGGGCAGCGGCAGCACGATCAGCACCGCTCCGGTGGCCGGCACCCGGGCCAGGTTCTGCAACTGGGTCAGGCCGTACTTGCCTGCCCCGAGCATCATCGAGTGGCAGGGGAACGGCGGGTCGAACGAGTGCGCAGTCCCCGCGTCGGTGCCCACGGTCTCCACTCCGACTCCGATCACCGGCGACTCCTCCGCGATCCACCTGGCGCATGCCACCGAGATGCCCGGGGTATGCGGCCCGGTCTCGTTGGCGTTCAGGAACCGCTCCTGGCTGCCGGAGCGGGCATCCCAGCCGGTGCGGTACAGCAGCCAGCCCCCGGCGGGCAGCGGCCCGTGAGCACGCTCCCAGTCCTTGATGTGCTCGATCTCCAGCAGGAAGTCGGGATCCTCGGCGGCCTGGGCGCTGAAGTCGAGCACCGCCGCGTCCGCGATCAGCTTGGTGAGCGGAGCCTGGGAGACGTCCTCGCCGTCCCGGCCGGTCACCCAGTGCACCGGCGCGTCGAAGTGGGTGCCGGTGTGCTCCCCGGTGGTGATGTCGTTCCAGTACCAGGCCGGGCCCCGGTCGTCGTAGCGGCTGATCTCGTGCAGGGCGAACGAAACGGTGTTGCTGAACGGCTCGGGCAGCTTGAGCACTGGGGTCGAGGCCGACAGCGGCGCGGTCAGGTCGATGACCTCCACCGTGGCGCTCTGCAGGGCGCGGGTGAGGTCGCTGAGCACGGACATGGCGGCTCCCGTTCTTGATCTGTTTGCCACGGCAATATACGTGTCGTGCGGTGCGGTGTGGCCCTGGACTCCGCTAGATTCGGCTGGTCCGCGCGGCGGAGCGTATCAGGATCCGCGCGGCGGAGGCAGCTATGAGCCCCAGGAAAAAGTCCTCGCCGAAGCCAGCCAAGTCACGCGGCGGGCCGTTCCTGCTCAGGCTGCTGCTCATCGTGATCGTCGTGGCGCTGCTCGTCGCCTTCCTGCCTGCCCCCTGGGCGATCGACATCGGCGGCCATTTCAACGCCCTGGGGGAGTGGGACGGCTACGGCCCGGTGCAGGCCAGCAACGGCGGCTCCTTCATCCTGTTCACCCACCTGCACGGCGGGATCACCAACGGCGACGCCGCCGCCTGCACCATCCACGGCTGCGAATCGCTGACCGGCAGCGCACAGCTGTGCACGAGCAGCGGCCAGCGCTACACCTTCGACCTGGGCGGCGCGGTGCACGGCTGGTTGAGCACGAGCGGGGCGCCCACCGACATCAAGCTGACCGGCGGCGCGCCCAAGGCACTGCCGCACGGCTGGGTGATCACATTCCACGGGACCTGGCGAGGGCCCGTGCTGCCGATCGCGGACAGCGGCAGCTCCTTCACCAAGGTCTTCACCCCCGCCGGAGCGATCAGGCCCACCGCCTCGGCGGCTGACGCGGGCACCGCGCACGGCGAGCTGCGCTATGGGTCGGCGGCCGCCTTCGCCAAGGCCTGCAACGCCCTGGCTGCGGGCTCCCACTGACTGGCCACCCGCTCCGACTGAGCGCAGTGCCCGATTTCATGATCCGTGAGGATTTTGTCCCCATAGGGGCGAAAACTCCACGGGATCATGGTTATCCCCAGCCGGAGGGCGGGGTTGCGGCCGGAGGGGGGCCGGAGGCAGGGTTGCGCCGGAGGATGACGGGTTACCAGCTTGTCGGGAGCGGCATGCCTTCGGTGTAGCCGGCCGCGCTCTGCACCCCGACCACCGCTCGCTCGTGCAGCGCGGCGAGGTCGCTGGCGCCCGCGTAGGCGCACGCGCTGCGCAGTCCCGCGGTGATCTGGTCGATCAGGTCCTCCACGCCGGGGCGCTCCGGGTCCAGGTACATCCGGGCGGTGGAGATGCCTTCCTCGAACAGTTCCTTGCGGGCGCGGTCGAACGGGGAGTCGGTCGCCGAGCGCAGCCGCACCGCCCGCGCCGAGGCCATTCCGAAGCTTTCCTTGTACAGCCGCCCGTCCGCGTCGCGGAACGTGTCTCCCGGCGACTCGTAGGTGCCGGCGAACCAGGAGCCGATCATGACGTTGGCGGCACCCGCGGCCAGCGCGAGGGCGACGTCCCGCGGGTGGCGGACGCCGCCGTCCGCCCACACGTGGGCACCGAGCCTGCGGGCCTGCGCCGCGCACTCAAGCACCGCGCTGAACTGCGGCCTGCCCACCCCGGTCATCATCCGGGTGGTGCACATCGCACCCGGCCCCACACCCGACCTTGACGATGTCGGCCCCGGCCTGGACCAGGTCGGTGACGCCATCGGCGGTGACCACGTTGCCGGCCACCACGGGCACCGGCAGCCCGGCCGCGCGAACCGACCGCAGCGCGCTGATCATCTTCTCCTGATGGCCGTGCGCGGTGTCCACCACCAGGACGTCGACCCCGGCCTCGGCCAGCAGCCTCGCCTTGGCCGCGACGTCGCCGTTGATGCCGGTGGCGGCCCCGATCCGCAGCCGCCCGGCCGCGTCGGTGGCGGGCTGGTACAGCGTGGCGCGCAGCGCGCCGGTCCGGGTCAGGATGCCGGTCAGCGCCCCGGTGGCGTCCACCACGGGGGCCAGCCGGTGCCTGCCCTCGTGCAGCAGGCCGAACGCCTTCTCCGGCTCGATCCCGGCCGGCAGCGTGAGCAGATCCGTGGACATGACCTGGCGGAGCTGGGTATAGCGGTCCACTCCCTGGCAGTCCGCTTCGGTGACCACCCCGGCGGGCCGCCCATCCTCGACCACCACGACCGCGCCGTGCGCGCGTTTCGGCAGCAGGCCGAGTGCCTGGCCGGTGGTGTCGGTCGGCGCCGAGGGTGATCGCCGTGTCGTGGACCAGGTGGCGGCTCTTCACCCAGGACACCACCTCGGCCACCACGTCGATCGGGATGTCCTGGGGGAGGATGGCGATGCCGCCCCGGCGGGCCACGGTCTCCGCCATCCGCCGGCCGGACACCGCGGTCATGTTGGCGACCACGACCGGGATCGTGGCACCGCTCCCGTCGCTGGTGGCCAGGTCCACGTCGAGCCGGGAGGCCACGGCGGACTGGCGTGGCACCAGGAACACGTCACTGTAGGTGGCCTCGTGCTCGGGAGGCTGGCCGGAAAGGAATTGCACGTTAACGATTCTGCCCGAACCGGCCCGATGCGTGCTCCCGAGCCCGCCGCGCGGCTCCCCATCATCCTGCTGCCGATGACGATCTCACCGGCTAGCCACGGGCGGACGTTGCGGCTGCGGGGGCGGGAATGGCCGCCGGGATCGTTCGGTGTCATGGCGGTGATCAACCGGACGCCGGATTCCTTCTTCGACCAGGGCGCCACCTACCGGCTCGGTGCCGCGCTCGCGGCGGCGGACCGCGCGGTCGCCGAGGGGGCCGACATCCTCGACGTGGGCGGGGTGAAGGCAGGCCCGGGGGACGAGGTGACCGCGGCCGAGGAGATCCGCCGGGTCCGCCCGCTGGTCGCCGCGCTGCGGGCCAGGTACCCCGACGTGGTCATCAGCGTGGACACCTGGCGGGCGGCGGTGGCCAAGGAGGTCGCCGAGGCCGGCGCCGACCTGGTCAACGACGCCTGGGGCGGGGCGGAGCCGGAACTCGCCCACGTAGCCGCCGCGCACGACCTGGGGCTGGTCTGCTCGCACGCGAGCGGGCTCAGCCCCGCGGACCCGGCCGCACCGGCCCGCCCACGCCGACGTGCTCGGTGAGGTGCGGGGGTATGTGACCGCGGAGGCCGTACGGGCCGTGGCGGCCGGGGTGCGGCCCGACCGCATCATCATCGACCCGGCGCACGACTTCGGGAAGAACACCTGGCACTCCCTGGAGCTGACCCGGCGGACGGCCGACCTGGCCGCCACCGGGTGGCCGGTGCTGGTCGCTGTGTCCAACAAGGACTTCGTGGGGGAGACCCTCGGGCTTGGCGTCACCGAGCGGGCCGAGGGCACGCTGGCGGTGCTCGCCGTATGCGCCTGGGAGGGAGCCAGGCTGTTTCGTGTCCACGACGTCCGGGCCGCCAGGGACGCCCTCGCCGTCGTCGCGAAGCTGCGCGCTGAGGGGGCTACAGCGCGCCGAACGACGCGAACATGATTGCCGTGATCCGCTCCACCATCTCATCGCGTGGCAGCATGACCTCGACGCTCATCAGGTAGTTCACCCGTTCCAGCATCATCAGGCAGGCGACCGCGGTCAGCTCGGCGTGCTCGGCGGCCCCGGTGGCGGCGGTCATGCCCTGGGCCATCGCCTCGGCGAGCCGGAACAGCAGCTTCAGGCCGTCCCCCCACACGTCCTCGCCGACGATCTCGGCCTGGCTGAGGGTCCGGATCACGGCCGCATGCGCGGCGTAGGTGTCGCAGAACTGATGCACCCAGCGCTGCAGCGCCGTCCGCCCGGCCTCGTTCCTGGTGACCACGGGGAACGCATCGGTGACCACGGCCATGTCGTGCAGCGCGTCGCGCAGGAGGGCCTTGAACAGGTCCTCCTTGTTGGAGAAGTACAGGTAGAAGGTGCCGTGCGAGATCTGGGCCCGGCGGACGATGTCGTCCACCCGGACGGCCTGGAAGCCCTTCTCGTCGAATTCGGCGAGGCCTGCTTCCAGCAGGTTGTGCACCGTCTGGCGGCCTTGCGCGCGCAACTCACGGTCCTGCGCTGGCCTGCCGCCGCCGAGCGAGGGCCGATGCGGTCTGTTGCCGCTGGTCATAGCTCGGGTGGCGGGTGGCGGGGGAACGCCGACAGGCTGGCTGGCCGCCTCCCCCGGCTTCGCACCGGGGCAAGCATCCCGACTCACGATTGACCAGGGTAACGTGCGAACCGGGGGGCTGGTGGGATTGACCCAACATGGCGGGCCCGACATGGCCTTTACGTGAACCTGGGGCGTGCCCTCTTCAGCCATGACGGTGCTCCGGTTATGGTGGACTCCGATATGGGTCGCCTCTGGTGGCGCAGAACGCCACACCCGGCTGCCGCATGCAGCCCCGCGTGGCGGGGCGTTGCGGCCTACGGGGCTGTGGCCGTTGCCCTGGGGGCGGGGGTACTGCACGTCATCCCCGGCCCGCCGCGCGGACCGGCCGCTACGCCGAGCGCCTCAGCTGCGCAGGTGCAGACGGTCGCGGCGTTGCGCCGCATCGTCCTGCCCGACCTGGCGGTGATCGAGCCGGCCGGGGTCAGCTCCGCCGAGGTGAGCCGCATCGCCAAGGTCTCCGGGGTCAGGCAGGTGCTGACGCTGGACGGGGCCAAGGCTCATCATGAACGGGCACCTGGTCCGCGTAATCGGCGTGAACGCTCAGCAGTACCGGTCCTGGACCCCGCTGAGCACGGCATCCAACCAGCCACTGTGGAACGCGCTGGCGTCGAGCGGGTTCGTGGCCTCGGCCAAGGCCCAGCACCGGCTGCACCTGCACCAGGGCACCAGCTACTCGGTGACCGGGGCCAGCACGGTCAGCCTGCGCTACGCGGGCTCGGCGCCGCTGGGCATCGGTGGCATCGACATGGTGGTCGGCGCCCGGGTCTCGGCCAAGCTCGGGCTTGTCCACCACGTGGGCGTGCTGATCAGCGCCCCCGGCGTGGGCATGAGCAAGCTCCAGCACGAGGTCGGCGCCGTGGTAGGCGGCAATGCCTCGCTGATCCCCCTGCGCGCCCAGTCGCCTGCTTCCGCTCCCGGTCTCCACCAACTCCCGGCAAGCCGCCCACCACCTACGTCCAGCTGTTCCAGGAGTCGGCGGCCATGTTCTGCCCCGGGCTGCCCTGGACGGTGCTCGCGGCCATCGGCCAGATCGAAAGCGGCGACAGTGCCAACCCCGGCGTGTCCAGCGCCGGCGCTCTCGGCCCGATGCAGTTCCTGCCCTCCACCTGGGCGCGAGTGGGGGATCACCGCCCCGCCTTCGGTCAGACCGGGCCGCCGAACATCATGAACCCGTTCGACGCGGTTCCCTCGGCCTGCCCGGTACCTGTGCGCTGCTGGCGGCGCGACCGCGGCGGGCCTGCCCCGCGCGATCTTCGCCTACAACCACGCGGACTGGTACGTCAACGAGGTTCTCGCGCTCGCCAAGCAGTACGCCCAGGCCTACGGCTGACGAAGAGCCGGCTGACCCTGGTTGGATGGGGACATGCCGGACTACGACGCGTTCCTGCTGGTCTCCTTCGGCGGCCCGGAGGGCCCCGGCGACGTCATGCCGTTCCTGGAGAACGTCACCAGGGGCCGGGGCGTGCCCCTGGACCGGCTTGCCGAGGTGGCCCACCACTATGACCTGTTCGGCGGTGTGAGCCCCATCAACAAGCAGTGCCGGGACCTGCTCACCGCCATCGGCAAGGACTTCGCCGCGGCCGGCATCGACATGCCCCGGTACTGGGGCAACCGGAACTGGCATCCGTACCTGGCCGACACCGTCGCCCAGATGGCCGCCGACGGCGTCACCCACGCCATCGCGTTCGTCACCTCCGGCTACGGGTCCTACTCAAGCTGCCGCCAGTACCTCGACGACATCGAAGCGGCCCGTGCCAAGGCCTGCCCGGGAGCACCACGCATCGACAAGATCCGTCACTACTTCAACCACCCGGGGTTCATCGAGCCCCTTCACCCAGGCCGCGCTGACGGCGATCGGGTCGCTGCCGCCAGCCGTTCAGCATGATGCTCATCTGGTTTTTACCGCGCACAGTGTGCCCGAGGCGATGGCGGCGGCGAGCGGGCCGGACGGCGGCCTGTACCCGGCGCAGCTCACCGAGGCGGCGCGGCTGATCGCCGGCCAGCTGGCCGAGGCGGAGGGCCATGAGCGCCCGTGGCGCCTGGTGTACCAGAGCCGCAGCGGGCCGCCGCAGGTGCCGTGGCTGGGCCCGGACGTGTGCGATCACCTGGAAAGCCTGGCCGCCGACGGCGCGCCCGGCGTCGTCGTGATCCCGGTCGGCTTCGTCTCCGACCACATGGAGGTCGTCTACGACCTGGACATGGAGGCGGCCAAGCTGGCCCGCAAGCTCGGCCTGCCGATGGCGCGCGCCGCCACCCCCAGCACGGATCCCCGCTTCGTTTCGATGATCACGGAATTGGTGACGGAGCGCCGCGGCCGGCTGGGGCCCGTGTCTTCGCTCGGCTCGCTGAGGCCCGGGCCTGATTTTTGCCAGAACGATTGCTGCCCCCGGCCCGCCGTCCGCCACGCCGGACGGGCAGGGGAGCGGGCGTGACCCCGGCCGATCCCGGGGAACTCCTCGGGCTCGCGGTGGCCGCTGCTACCGAGGCGGCTGTGATGCTGGCCGGTGACCGCCCGGCCGGGCCGTCCGGGCGGCCCGAGGTCACCGGCACCAAGTCGAGCCCCACCGACGTGGTCACCGAGATGGACCGGGCATCGGAGGCCCTCATCCGGCGGCGGCTGCTCGCAGCCAGGCCGGGCGACGCGATCCTCGGCGAGGAGGGGGGCGAATCCGGCGCGGGCCCGGTGCGCTGGATCGTGGATCCGCTGGATGGCACCGTCAATTACCTCTATGGCCTGGCGGACTGGTCGGTCAGCATCGCCGCCGAGGTGGACGGGGTGGTGGTCGCCGGGGTGGTGGCCGCCCCGGTTCACGGGGAGGTGTTCACCGCGGTGCTCGGCCGGGGTGCCTGGCTCCGGGCCGGGGACGCCCCGCCGGTGGCGTTGCGCTGCAATGCCGGGGTGCCGCTGGCACAGGCGCTGGTGGCGACCGGTTTCGGCTACGCGGTACCGCGCCGGATAGTGCAGGGCGAGGTGGTCGGCGCCCTGCTGCCCCAGGTCCGCGACATCCGGAGGAACGGCTCGGCCGCGATAGACCTGTGCGCGGTGGCGGCAGGCCGGGTGGACGCGTACTACGAGCGGGGCGTGAACCACTGGGACTATGCGGCGGGCGGCCTGGTCGCCACGGAGGCCGGCGCGCTGCTGGGCGGGCTGGCGGGCAAGCCGGCCGGTACCGCGATGACGATCGCGGCCGAGCCGGCCCTGTTCGGCCAGCTGTGCGACGTGCTCACCCGCCTGCGCGCGGAGCGGGACGCGCCAGACGCCGGTGCTCTCAAATGAGCGGTCGTTGTGCTGTGCTGCCTGCTTGTGCCGTCCCCGGCGTCCGGCGCTGGTGCTCTCAAATGAGCGGTCGTTGTGCTGTGCTGCCTGCCTGTGCCGTCCCCGGCGTCACACCGGGGCGAGCGTGCCGGTGGGGTCGGCGCCGTTGCGCTGCAGGAAGGTGAAATCCAGGCTGCCGTCCTTGCCGGCGGCCAGCCTGACCTTCCCGTCGACGCAGTTGCTCTGCCCCGAGGTGATGGTCAGGCCGAGAGTGAGCAGCCCATGTTCGGTGGACAGCAGGCCGAGCTTGCCACTGCAGCCCAGCTCCGGATAGCCGATCGTGCCATGAGTCGTCCCGCCGGTCAGCGTGATCTGCACGGTCACGTTGAGCGCCGGGTCGGTCTGGTGCACGGTTCCCGACCAGTTTCCGGCGTACTGTGCGGGAATGCCCCGCTGCGCGTGCAGGCGGCCGCTGGCCGCGGGCCGGTGCCTGACGGCGGGTGGCGCGGCATGCCGTTCGGCGATGTAGAAGGCCGCGGCCGCGATCGCCAGTACGCAGGCGGCGCACCCGGCGACCCATGCCGCGGCCCTGGAGCGGGACCGGCGCGGCTTCTGCCGCCCCGGCGGCGCGGCCGTACTCACCGGGGCCCTCGCGGCGGCACGCGCCTGCCTGCTTCCCGCGGCCAGCAGCCCGGCGGAGAGGTCCTGGCCGCTCAGCAGCTCGGTGAGCACGGCCCGGGCCAGCGGGCGCCCGGCCGGGTCGGGGGCCAGGCAGTCGGCCACCATCGAGCGCAGCCCGTCCGGCAGGGCCATCAGGTCCTGCGGCCCGGCCGATGGACGGCCGGCCGCGAACAGCATCGTCCGCGCCCACGCCAGCATGTCGGCGGCGGGCGTGGCGGCGCCGTAGGGCGGCGTGATGCTGAAATGAACCACCCGGGGACCTTCCCGGCCGAGCACCACCATCTCGGGGCCGAACTGGCCGTGCACGAGCCCGGCCTGGTGGATGGAGGCGATCCCGGTGACGCAGCCGATCGCCAGCGCCCGTAGCGTCTCGGCCGGCAGCGGGCCCTCCAGCGCGACGACCTGGGCCAGCGTTCTCCCCGGCACGGCCTCGGTGATCAGGTAGGGCCGGCCCCCCTCGAAGCCCGCATCGAGGATCTTGGCCACGCAGAACGGGGGAATCCGGCGGGCCACCCGCGCCTCCGCGGAGAACCGGTCCCTGCTGGCCGCGTCGGCCACGCGGTCCGCCGCCAGCACCGTGACCATCACGGGCTCGCCGTCCACCCGCTGGGCCAGGAACACGGCCGCGGGCCCAGCCTCACCGCCAGTGAACTCGTCTACACGGCCCGTCAGCCGGTAGCGGCCGACGCGCCGGGGGTCATCGGGCCGCAGGGATGTGACGTTGGGCATCGTGCGTCTTCCGGGGTACTGCGCGGCGGTTTGCGTAGGTTCGCGTTCGTACCATACGCACTCGGCGCGGATTAGCGGTGGCCATCACGGGAACTTGACGTCCATCACGGAAACTTGACGTTAGGTGGGTCATGGCAGGTGCGTTGCCTGGTAGTTTGCCCGCTGGTGCGGCGGAGGTCCCGGCGGCTCGCCGTTGCAGAAGACATCCAACGCAACACGCGCCCCGCTGCTGCCGCGCGTTACGTGTGCTGGGTCGGCCGACGTGGCAGAATTCCCCGCCGGATTCGGGCACAAGAACGGGCCGCCAAGCGTTACACGCAAGGCGCAGAACGAAGAAGGGGGTGAAATACCCAGATGGCACAGGACTACGACAGCCCGCGCAAGACTGACGATGAACTGACCGAAGACAGCCTGCAGGAACTCCAGGCACGTCGGCTGGACAAGTCGTCCAGCACGATAGACATCGACCCGGACGACGTTGCCGAGTCGCTGGAGCTGCCCGGTGCGGACCTGTCCAACGAAGAGCTGTCCTTCCGGGTGATTCCCCGGCAGGCTGACGAGTTCACGTGCACCCGGTGCTTCCTGGTGCATCACCGGAGCCAGCTTGCCGAAGATCGCGACGGCCAGCCGGTATGCCGGGAGTGTGCAGCCTGAGGTCGCCGCGCTGTCCGGCTGAAGTGGCGGCGGCCTTCACCGTCAGCCAGTAATGGCTGAGCGGTGAAGGCCGCGCTATGGCTGATGCTGGCAGCCGCGGCGGCCCTGGCCGGCTGTGGGCCGGCCAGCTCTTCTCATCCTGCTCGCACTACTCACCCTGCCCGCTCGGCGGCCACATCGGCACCAGCCGCGGCACCCCGCCCTACCGCGTCAGCAGCCTCGGCAGCGGCGCCGGCGCATACCGTGATCGTGATGATGGAGAATCTCTCCTACGGAGAGGTGATCGGGAACCCTTCGGCGCCCTTCCTTAACGGGCTGGCCAAGCGCGGCGCCCTGTTCACGAACTCCCATGCGGTGGCCCATCCCAGTGAGCCCAACTACCTGGCGCTGTTCTCCGGCAGCACGCACGGGATCACCGACGACAGCTGCCCGCTCCGGTTCACCGGGCCGAACCTCGCCTCGGAGCTGATCACCGCGGGGGACACATTCGCCGGCTACTCCGAGGGCCTGCCAGGTACCGGGTCGCCCGTCTGCAGCCTGAGGGAGTACGCCCGCAAACATGTGCCCTGGGTCAACTTCACGACGGTGCCCGGCTCCGCTAGCAAGCCGTTCTCTGCCTTTCCCGCTGGGGACTACGCGCGCCTGCCCACGGTCTCCTTCGTCATCCCGGATCTGTGCCATGACATGCACGACTGCCCGGTGGCGACCGGTGACGCCTGGGCCAGGGCCCACATCGGCCCCTACGCCGCCTGGACGATGACCCACCACAGCCTGCTGATCATGGACTGGGACGAGAACGACGGCAGCCCCGGCAACCAGATACCGACGATCTTCGCCGGGCAGATGGTGAAGCCAGGGCGTTATGCCCAGGCCATCACGCACTACGGTGTGCTGCGTACCATCGAAAAGCTGTACCGGCTGCCGCCGCTGGGCCAGGCCAGGACCGCCCACCCCATCACCGATGTGTGGAAGTGAGGAACCCGCGTGCAGACCACGACGCTAGGACGGGGCGGCCCGGTGGTATCCAGGGCGGGGCTCGGCCTCATGGGCATGTCCTCGACATACGGGACGGCCGACGATACCGAGAGCATCGCCACAATCAGGGCGGCCCTGGATGCCGGGATCACGCTGCTGGACACCGGTGACTTCTACGGCATGGGGCATAACGAGATGCTGCTCGGCCGGGCGCTGGCGGGCGTGCCCAGGGACAGCGTCTTCATTCAGGTCAAGTTCGGGGCGCGGCGAGACCCGGGTGGCGGGTTTCTCAGCTTCAGCGCGGCACCGGACGCGGTGAAGGCGTCGCTGGCGTATTCGCTGCAGCGGCTTGGCACCGACTATGTGGATCTCTACCAGCCCGCGAGGCTGGACCCAGACGTGCCCATCGAGGACACCGTCGGCGCGATCGGGGAGATGATCGATGCCGGGTACGTCCGTTATCTGGGCCTGTCCGAGATGGGCGCTGACACCATCCGGCGGGCGAACTCGGTCCGCCCGGTCACCGGCCTGCAAATCGAGTACTCGCTGGTGAGCCGGGGCATTGAAAACCAAATCCTGCCTGCGGTGCGGGATCTGGGGATCGGGGTGACCGCTTACGGGGTGCTGTCGCGCGGCCTGCTGAACCCCGTTACCGCCCGGCCGGGCGGGCCCGGGGACGGCCGTGGCCGGTTCCCGCGGTTCCAGGGGGAGAACCTGGAACGCAACCTGGCGCTGGTGTCGGCCCTTGACGCGGTCGCGCGACGGCTCGGCGTCACCGCCGCGCAGCTGGCCTTCGCCTGGGTGTGCTCCCGCGGCAGCGACATCATCCCGCTGATCGGGACCAAGCGGCGGGACCGGCTGGCCGAGGCGATCGCCGGCGTTGACCTCGACCTCAAGCCGGCCGACGTCGCCGCCATCGAGGCGGCCGTGCCCGCGGACGCGGTGGCCGGGGACCGCTACGACCAGCACCAGATGGCCGCCCTGGACAGCGAAAGCTAAGACCCCCGGTAGGAGCGGGCGATCGCGGACAGCCGCGCGTGTGCGCCGTGCATCGCGCCCGCCGCGGGCAGGTAATCCTTGGCGATCTTGGCAAGGCTGGTGTAGTTCGGGTCGCAGACGTTGGCCAGCGGCGACTCGACGGCCTGGGTGACGAGCTGGTAGGCATCGAGCGGGTCGAGCCCGTAGTCGGCGTCCAGCCACTGCACCAGGTCGAGCTGAGCGATGCGGAACGCGTCCTCCAGCGGCCGGGCTGAGCCGGCCGACATGATGTGGGTCGCCGACTCCAGCCGGGGCCAGGCACACGGCCTGCCTTTCACCAGGTCCACGGCCAGCACGGTGTTCATCGCGGTTTCCACCGCCACCCCGCAGGTCTCGCCTTCTCCCTGGCGGGCGTGACCGTCGCCGAGGGAGAACAGCGCGCCGTCCACATTGACGCCGAGGTAGCAGGTAACGCCCGCCCGCATCTCCGGGGTGTCCATGTTGCCGCCGAACGCGTCGGGGACCAGGGCGCTGCGCACCTCCAGGTTGGCGGGCGCGACCCCGACCGTGCCGTGCATGGGGTTCAGTGGCAGGTCCACCGCGAAGTCACCGTGCCGGGCGGCGAACCGGCAGGTGCCCGCGGCCCGGTCGAAGTGCCACATCCAGATCAGCTCGGGCAGCGGGTCGTGCAGCAATGCGGTGGCGTGGGTAGCGGTCAGCGCGCCGAAGAACGGCACCGTGGTGGACGCGCCCCAGTCCCGCGCGAGCTCGATCGAGATGAAGTGAACCGCGAGGGTGTCGCCCGGTTCCGCGCCCTCGATGTAGAAGGGGCCGGTCTGCGGGTTCAGGTAAGGGAACTCGCAGACCTGCGATACCAGGTCCTGCTCGCTGCGCACCTTGCCGGCGAAACAGTCCTCGGTGAACACTTCCAGGATCACCGGCGGCGTCAGCCGGGCGACCGGGGCCGCGCCGCCGAACGTCCACGCGTACTGGCTGGGGTCCGGGCGGAACGTCAGGACCTGCGGGTCGCTCATCCGGTTGCGCCTCCATCCCCTTGCTCACCCTCCAGGTCCAGGTGGACGAGGCCGACGTCGGTCACCCGCTGCCGGTCGCGTCCGTAGAGGTAGATCAGGTAGATCACTCCTACGACCATCCAGCCAGCCACGCCCGGTGCCATGTAGGAGATCGGGGGCGGCAGCGCCGAGATGAAGTTGAACGCCTTGATGCCAGCCGCGCTCAGCCACGCAGGCACGAACGCGACGATCCCCAGCAGCGGGATGATCAGGTGGGACAGCACGTTGAAGCCGGTGCGCCTGCGGGCGAAGTAGCCTATGCAGGCGATGTTCATGAGGATGTAGATCGCCACGAGCACGATCACGATCCCGGTTCCCACCATCGAGAACGCCACTGACGGCGTGTACTTCAGGCCAAGGCCAAGCGTGATGGCGATCGTGAGCACAAACGCCACCAGGATGGCCGGAACCGGGGAACGGTGCTTGGCGTTGACCTGTGCCAGGAAGTGCGGGAAGGCCCTGATCCGTCCCATCGCGTAGGCGGTCCGGCTGGACACGTTCACCCCCGCATTCGCGTTCGCGATGGTGGAGTTCACGATCGCCAGGAATACGAAGAACCAGAAGATGCCGTAGAGGGACCTGGCTATGCCTACCCACGAGGCGCTGGTGGTACCAACGGTGAAGTTGTGGAACCCCGCGGGCCCGAAGGCAACGTCGACGGCATATGTGGTGAAGACGTAGAGGGCGCCGATCAACAGCGTGGAAAGAAGCACGGCACGCTGAATCGTGCGCCGCGGGTTTATGGCTTCCTCGGCCAGGGGGGCGGCTCCTTCGAAGCCGCCGAACGCCAGGATGGTGAAGACCGACCCGGCGATCACCCCGGTGATGCCGTGGAACCCCGGCGTGGTGTATTTGGTGGTGAACACCGACGCGGTGTTGTGGCTGCCCGCGTGCACGACCAGGAAGATGGCGAGCACGAAGAACACGCCGATCTCGAACACGCCGAGGATGGTGCCCAGCCGGGTCGAGGTCCTGACGCCGTAGTAGCCGGCCGCCAGGATGATGAGCGCACCGAGGATGGCCCACGGCCACCACAGGTTCGCCGGGTAGCTGGACCACTCACCGTTGATCGTCGAAGCGGTGGTGAAGCCGAGTTGCAGCAGGACCAGGGGCGGGATCAGCCAGCCGACGAGCACATATCCCCAGGCCACCAGAAAGCCCACGGAGGGATGGATGCCGCGGGCTGCGTAGGTGGCCAGCGAGCCTGCCGCGGGCATCTCCCGGGCGAGCAGGCCGATCGACCACGCGCAGAACAGGCACGCGATCAGCGCGAACACGACCGCCAGCGGGAGCGACCCGCCGGCGAAGGCGACGCCAGCCGGGATCGACGCGGCGATGGCCGCGCCGGGAGCCATGTCGGTGATGCTCTGGAACAGGACCTCGCGCAGCCCGATCGCGTTTCGCCGCAAGCCATGGGTGGTGCTTGTTTGTTCCGCTGTTGTCACGGCTGCCTCCCTGCTCCGGACCGGCCGCGAGTGATCACTGCGGGGATGTTCTCACGGCAGGCAGCGAAGAAGCCAGGCCCAACCAGGGCAAAGTGAGGGCAAAGTGCCGTGGTTCGGGCGAAGATGAAGGGGACAGGGGAGGTGGGTGGGTTCAGCCGGGGCTGCGGTGACCGTTGGTGCTGAAGCCCCGGTCGCCGCGGCCGGGCAGGGAGACGTCGGCGGCCACGTCGCCGCCCAGCCGCACGTTGTCCCCGTCGGTGAGGCGCACGTCGCTGCCCGGCAGCACCCGGTCACCGTTGACGAAGGTGCCGTTGGTCGAGTGCTCGTCCCTGATGGTCGCGTCGCCGGTGTCGCTGACGGTGACCGTGGCATGCCGGCGGGACACGTTCTCGTAGGCGGCGAAGGCGGCCGCGACCAGGGATTCGCCGGGGTCCCGGCCAAGCACGAGCGACGTCCCGGCGGGCACGTCGACGTTGCCGGTGGGGAAGGACAGCCGCAGGACCACGGGTGAGATCGGGCCGGTCGGCGTGACCAGCGTCGCGCCACAGGCCCGGCAGGTCACCTGGGACCGGTCCACCACGGGGCGGCCGCACGCCGGGCAGATCGCGGGCGCGCCAGGCGCGGCGCTGTCCTCACGGCGGAGGTACTCCTGCATCACCGTGGGCGGCGTGACCTCCTCCTCGACCGGGCCCCTCCGGGGCAGGTTCGTACCGCAGGTGAAGCAGATCAGGTCGTCATGGCTGACTGCGGCGGCGCAGCCGGGGCAGGTCAGTGTCGCCATGTCGTCCTCCGGGACTGCCGTCGTCGGGGTGGGGTACCACCAGAGACTAACGCGGCCGGTGGTGTCGGCGTGCCCGGGTACCGGTGCCCGGGCGTGGCGGGCGCCCACGCCGTCGGCGTACCGGGTATTCGCGCCCAGGCCTGGCCGGCGTTTGCGCCCAGGCCGGCCAGTAGCATCACAGGGGTCGGGACCCGCCTGACCGGGGCGGGCCACCGCATGCTCGCAGTGATCCTGCAAGGGGGCAGTCATGATCAGCTATCGGCTCGGCGAAGAACACGAGGAACTCCGCGCGACCGTTGCCGAGTTCGCCCGTGAAGTGGTGGCGCCGGTAATCGGTGACTACTACGAGCGGGCCGAATTTCCCTACGACATCGTGGCGCGGATGGGAAAGCTGGGGCTGTTCGGGCTGCCGTTTCCCGAGGAATACGGCGGCATGGGCGGGGATGTTTTCGCGCTGAGCCTCGCCCTGGAGGAGATCGCCAGGGTGGACTCCTCGGTGGCGATCACGCTCGAGGCCGCCGTGGCGCTCGGCGCCATGCCCGTATACCTGTTCGGCACCGAGGAACAGCGCCGCCGCTGGCTGCCCGACCTGTGCTCGGGGCAGAGGCTGGCCGCGTTCGGGCTGACCGAGCCAGGCGGTGGCTCGGACATCCCAGGCGGCATGCGCACCACCGCGCGGCTCGAGCACGGGGACGGCGGGGACAGCTGGGTGATCGACGGCTCGAAGTCGTTCATCACCAACTCCGGCACGTCGCTGACCTCACTGGTGACCGTGCTGGCCATCACCGGCGGGGAGCAGGCCGCGGGCAACCGCAAGGAGATCTCCGCGATCATGGTTCCCGCGGGCACGCCCGGGTTCACGGTGGGCGGCAAATACTCCAAGGTGGGCTGGTGTGCCTCGGACACAAGGGAGCTGGCCTTCGACTCCTGCCGGGTTCCTGCGGATCACCTGCTGGGTGAGCGCGGCCGCGGGTACGCACAGTTCCTGCAGATCCTCGACGAGGGCCGGGTGGCGATCGCTGCGCTGGCAACCGGGCTGGCCGCCGGCTGCGTGTCGGAGTGCCTGCGTTACGTGGCCGAGCGAGAGGCGTTCGGCCATCACCTCGGCTTCTACCAGGCAACCCAGTTCAGACTGGCGGACATGGAGGCGCGGGTCCAGGCCGCCCGGCTGTGCTGGTACGACGCGGCCGCTCGGCTGGTGGCCGGTGAGCCTGTCAAGAAGCAGGCGGCGATCGCCAAGCTCGTCGCGTCCAACGCGGCCATGGACAACGCGCGTGACGCCACGCAGATCTTCGGTGGATACGGGTACATGAACGAGTACCCGGTCGCCCGGTTCTACCGGGACGCGAAGGTGCTAGAGATCGGCGAGGGGACCTCCGAGGTGCAGCGGATGCTCATCGCTCGTGAGCTTGGCCTCCGCGAGATCACCTGAAGTGCCCGACAGCAGTGCTGCCGGGCACTGGCTCATGGCCTCAGCCGGGTCGTGCCGTCAATGGGCGATCATGGACGAGACGGTCAGCGTGCCCGCCCCCGTTGGCTCCGCGTTGAAGTTGAACATCAGGTTCGCCACCCGCTGCAGGTCAGCTACCTGTAGCCCGGTGGGGTAGGTGCCGAGGGTGACCAGCGACGCGGTCTGCACCGTCAGCCCGGCGAAGTGCATGAGCGCGCCCTGCACCGGCGTTGTCATGCTCGCGTCGGCCTGGGCCTTCAGCAGCGCACCGCGGAACGCGGCCACGTTAGCGGCGTGCGCTTTGGCGTACCCAGTATCGGTGAAGTAGCCCCCGAGCGGCAGGTTCGCGGTTGCCCCGGTGCAGGAGTCCAGCACGGGGACGGCCCCGAGCTGGATTTCCGCCGAGTAGATCGTGGGCTCAGTGGCCAGGATCGCGTTCACCTCGCCGGTGCGGAGAGCACCGATCAGCTCGGTGATGGGCATGGGCTTCCAGGTGATCTTGGTCGGGTCCACGTTGTCGGAGCTAAGCACCGACCAGGTCGCGATCGTGTCCAGGCTGTAGGGCTTGCTGCTGCTGAAGGGCATCTCCTGCGGCTCGGCCGTCCCGATGATCTTGCCAGCCAGGTCCTTCGGCGACGTGATCGGCGAGTTGGGCAGCGTGAGGACCTCCATCACGCTGGAGCGCCGCGTCGTAGCCGTTAGCCACGACCTGCAGGCCCGACGCGACTTCTGCTGTGCGTAGAACATGTCCGCGTAGTCGCCGAACGCGATGTCCGCCTGGCCGCTGCGCAGCGCCGACACCCCCGACCGCGCCGAGCCATCGGAGGTGCTGACCACGCGCACATGGATGCCCGCCTGACGGAACAGGCCGTTCTTCATGCCGATGTAAAGCGGGGCGTCCGCCACGCCGGGCGGAGCCGCGACCGTCACCGTGCCCGAGCCGGTGGGTTCCGCCGCGGCGGAGGAGGTGCCTGGCACGCTGCACCCCGTCGCGAGAAGAAGGCCGGCCGCGGCGGCTGCTACCCCTGCGGCCCGGCGCCTCGTGCGGCCAGCCGGGCCGCCATACTTGGCCCGGTCACGGGCTGAGACACGCCGCATGGCTCTCCTAGGCGCGCAGACAGTACAGATACGGACAACTTCGGGAACACACCGTAGCGCCAGGAGTACCCTACTTGCAGCCGGTGCTCGGCAAACGCCCGTTCCATCAAACGTCTTTCATCTCCCGTGAGAATCGCTGTCTGATGGCCGTTTAGCGGTTAGGGTTAGCCCCGAAGTCGCGCTGTGAGTTGAGCCCGCCCAATCGTCGCCCGGAAGGGGTATCATGTCGGTTCGCCCGTCAGCCCCGCTGCGCGCGGGCTTGTCACGGTACCCAGGTGAGAGGTCGAGGCGCAGTGCGGTCGCGTAGCAAAAACATCTCTCCCGCCCTCCCCACGGCCGAAACCGAGCCGGCCGGGCCTGGCTCGCCGTTCGGTGCCGGCGGGGCGGAGCCCGCGTTTGAGCCCGGGCTGGACGGCAAGACCAGCAGTAACGGCCACGCCAGCAGCAACGGTGCCGAGCCGCCCCGGCCGGCCGCGGCCCGGCCCGCGTCGTCCCGGCGTGCGCTGAAGAACTGGCGGGTGCGCTCGCGCCTCCTGCTGCTCATCACGATCCCGACCCTCACCGCCGTGGCCCTGGGCGCGATCCGCATCGCCTCGTCGGTACAGAGCGCCCTTGCCTACCAGCGCGTGCTCCAGCTGGCCAACCTCAGTTCGGACATCACCGTCCTCGCCCAGCGGCTTGAGGACGAGCGTGACCAGACCGTGTACTACATCGCGCTGCCCTTGACCGGCCCCGCGAGCCATCCCACCGGCGGTGGCCGTGCCGCCGCGCTGACGCAAAGCGCCTCGGCGCCGACGGCGGGACCGGGCGCTGCCGCTTACTCCGTGGTACGCACGTACCAGGTGCAGACCAACCAGGCCGCGAGCGCGGTCAAGTCCGAGCTCGCGCAGATTGGCGGCTCGTTCCCGGCACAGACCCAGCAGGAGGCCAGCACCGCTCTGTCCGAGCTCAGCGAGCTGGATCCGCTGCGGTCCGCGTCCACCGGCACTCAGCTCAACGCGCTTCAGGTGGTGCACGACTACACCAACCTGATCAATGACCTGCTGGTTCTTGAAGACGCGACGGCGCAGGGAGCCAGCGACCCGACGCTGTCGCAGGACGTCCGGGTGCTCGGGCTCATCTCGCACGCCAAGGAAGATGCCTCCCAGCAGCGCGCGATCCTCACCGAGGCGCTGCTCCAGCAGAATCTGAACAACGCTGAGCTTCAGGCGCTGCAGAACGCCCAGGCCGACCAGCAGACTAACCTCAGCGAGTTCAACCTGACCGCCGGCAGCGCCCAGCGACAGCAGTTCAACAACGCCGGGGCCGGGCTCGACTGGTTACCTGGCGTCCGCGGACGAGCAGGCGGCGGATCGCTCTTGCGGGCTCGCTGAAGGACGACACGACGAGCGCCGACGACTGGTATGGCGCGATGACCCACACCATCACACTACCAGATGGGGTCGGTCGAGCGCAGTCTGGGCAACCAGATCATCGCGAGAGCGCAGTCGCTGCGCGACGGTGCTGTCACCGCGGCCATCGTATGGGGCATCGCGATCCTGATCGTCCTCGGCTTCGCGCTGTTCTTCACGGTGATCGTGGCCCGGTCGATGGTCCGCCCGCTGCGGCGGCTGCGCGCGGGTGCGCTGGAAGTCGCCGGAATGCGCCTGCCGGAGACGGTGCGGCGGATGAGCGAAGGTGAGGGCGCGGACGCGCCGCTGGAGGTCGAGCCGATCGACGTGGACTCCACCGACGAGATCGGTGAAGTCGCGCGGGCCTTCGACCAAGTTCACCGTGAGGCGGTCCGGCTGGCGTCGAACGAGGCGGCCCTGCGCGGCAACGTCAACGCGATGTTCGTGAACCTCTCCCGGCGCAGCCAGTCGCTCGTCGAGCGCCAGATCCGCCTGATTGACGACCTGGAGCAGGGCGAGCAGGACTCGGAACGTCTGGGAAACCTGTTCCAGATGGACCACCTCGCCACCCGTATGCGCCGGAACTCGGAGAACCTGCTGGTCTTGGCCGGACACGACGTGTCCAGGCGGTGGACCCAGGCGGTGGGCCTGGTGGACGTGCTCCGCGCGGCCGTGTCCGAGATCGAGCAGTACGAGCGGGTCACCCTGAACGTCCAGCCTGGGATCGCCGTGCGCGGCCAGGCCGTCAACGACGTGGTTCACCTGCTGGCCGAGCTGGTCGAGAACGCGACGTCGTTCTCGGCCGCGGACACCCCGGTGAACGTGGCCGGTCACCTGCTCAACAGCGGTGGCGTGCTGCTTGATATCACCGACCAGGGCGTGGGCATGGGGGCCGAGGAAATGGCCCATGCCAACTGGCGGCTGGACAACCCGCCGGTCGTGGACGTCGCGGTCTCCCGCCGAATGGGCCTGTTCGTGGTAGCCCGCCTGGCCGCCAGGCACGGCATCCGGGTCCGGCTCCGGCCGGCCTCCATGGGAGGCCTCACCGCGCTGGTCTGGCTGCCCGACGAGGTGATCACCCACGAGACCTCGGCCGCACCGGGCCTGCGCAGGTTCGAGGTGACGACGCCCGGTGCCGCGGCCGCCGCGGCGGCTACCCCGGCCAGGATGGCGGAGTGGCCGGAGCCGGGGCAGTCCGAGGACCGTTCGGCCGCGATGGAGGCGGTCAGCGCGGCGCGGACCCCGCGGTTCACCCCGCTGCGGCCCGACCTCAGTCGACAGCGACACCGCGAGCTTCTCGGCCCTGGATGCGGACGGTACCGCCCCGGCCACCGCTGCCAGCGAGCCGACGCTGGACTACGACGCCAGGTCCGTGGACGGGCTAGATCTTGGCACGACGCCGTCGAGTACCGAACCGGACCGGCTGCCCGTGTTCGGCGCTCCGACCGGGACCATGAGCCCAGGGCTGGACGAGCCCAGGGACGACGATCTGGCGTTGCCCACGTTCCGTACCGAGACAAACCAGCCAGGACAGCATGGCGTGATCGTGCCCCCTGCGGTGAGCATGGGAGAGGAGAGTCGGCTGCCAATATTCGAGTCCGTGGAATCCGACTGGTTCCGCCGGGGCCGGCATGGTGCCGACCGTCCTGCGGCCCTGGCGGGGAGCGGGGCCGTCGCCGGGGACTGGACCTCACCAGGGGACGCGGGCTGGGAAGCCGCGGAAGTGGCGCACGCGCCGGTCTCGGATGGTACCACTGCGGTCGGGCTGCCCAAGCGCGTGCCCAAGGCAAATCTTGTTCCTGGAGGGGTAGGCGGGACCTCTCCGGCGCCACCAGCGCCAGCCAGGTCAGCGGCACAGACGAGAGAGCGTCTTGCCAGCTTCCAGCGGGGAGTCCGCGAGGCGCGAGCGACCTCGCAAGGCGGCCAGACTCCGGACAGTGAGGAAGGCGACAGTGACTCATAGTGCGCTGACAGGTTACGACGACCCCGCGCAGTCAAGGAGGTGGTCACGCTGGAAGCCATGCAGAGAGGAGGGCGTGTGAGCCCGCTAGCCCGTCCGGTCCAGGACCTGAACTGGCTGATCACGAACTTTGTTGAGCGGGTGCCGTCCGTAGCCCACGCGATTGTCGTTTCTGCTGATGGCTTGCCGCTGGCGTTCTCGAACGGCTTTCCGGCGGACCGGGTTGACCAGCTGGCGGCGGTGACCTCGGGGCTGACCAGCCTCACACAAGGCGCTGCACGAGTGTTCGAAGGTGGCCCGGTCACCCAGACGGTCGTGGAGATGCAACGCGGACTGCTGCTGGTGATGGCTATCAGCGACGGATCGAGCCTGGCTGTGCTCGCATCGTCTGATTGCGATATGGGCCTGGTGGCCTACGAGATGACGCTGCTCGTGGAGCGGGTGGGCCGTGCTCTCACCCCGGACATGCGCGGTGCCTTTCGGTCGGAGGATGGCAGGTAGTGACTGGAGAGGCTGATGTCCGGGCCCGGCCGGGATGACTGGCCGCCTGCGGGCGGACGGCACGGATTCCTGAACGGAAAGCGTTCGGCGGGTGTGGACGGACCAGAGAGCTCTCTGGTCCGGCCGTACGCGGTCACTGGGGGCCGCACCAAGCCGAGGTACCAGCTACAAATCGAAGCTATGGTGGCTGCGTCGCACTACGAGGCAAGGGACCTCTCGGTCCTCAGCCCGGAGTGTCAGGCCATCCTGGGCTTCTGCCGGGATTGGCGCTCGGTGGCCGAAATATCCGCCGTGCTCAGGATGCCCTTGGGCGTGGCTAGAGTCCTCATCGCCGACATGGCGGTGGAGGGCCTGGTCAGGGTTCATCAGCTTGATCACGCGCAGGGACGCCCGGACCTAAACCTGCTCGAAAGGGTGCTCAGTGGACTTCGCAAGCTCTAGACCTCTCCGAAGCAATCCCGGGGAGGCCGCGATGACGTCCGTCAAGATCGTCGTCGCGGGCGGCTTCGGTGTGGGCAAGACCACTTTCGTCGGGTCGGTCTCGGAGATCACCCCGCTCACGACGGAAGCGGTGATGACGGCCGCGAGCGCGGGGGTGGACGACCTGTCGCACGTGCCGGACAAGACCACCACCACGGTGGCGATGGACTTCGGCAGGGTGACCCTGGACGCCGGGCTGATCCTGTACCTGTTCGGCACGCCGGGCCAGCATCGCTTCTGGTTCATGTGGGATGACCTCATCCAGGGCGCCATCGGTGCGGTCGTGCTGGTGGACACCCGTCGGCTGGCCGATTCCTTCCCGGCCGTCGACTACTTCGAGACCGCGGGCCTGCCCTTCATCGTCGGCATCAACGGTTTCCACGGCGAGTTCCCGCACACCATCACCGACGTTCAGGAGGCTCTGTCGGTCAGCCCGAGCATGCCCATCGTGGAATGCGATGCGCGCAGCAGGGCATCCACCAAGGCAACGCTTATCGCGCTGGTCGAGCACGCGATGGCGGTGCAGATGAGCGTGCACTAGGCCCACCGAAGGTCGTTCTGCGCCGTTGAGCGCGGCCTTGGCCGCCATGACGTTCCCGCGCACGATGAACTGAGGTAAGGTGCACGGGCGCCGGTGCATGCACGCGCGGGGCGGTAGCTCAGCCGGTTAGAGCAGCGGACTCATAATCCGCCGGTCCTGGGTTCGAGTCCCAGCCGCCCCACTCCTTGAAACCGCAGGTTAGGGCCTGTGACCTGCAGAAACATCTGACGTTCGTGATCTTGCCTCTCAGCCTCGTGTGCGGCTGTGTGCAGCCGTGGGCGGCGAAATGCAGGTCGCTGTGCCAAATACGTGCCAAAGTTCAAGATCACAAAGGCGGACGGCACCATGATCAGTCCTGGCGCAGTGCGTCGCTGATCCGGCGCTTGGCGAGCTCATCCTGGCCCACGACGCACTTGGCGTAGATCCGCAGCAGCACGTCCACGCTGTGCCCGGCCCACTCGGCTACCTGAGTCGGGTAGACGCCGCCGTTCAGCCACGTGGACAGGCAGGCATGGCGCAAGTCGTATGGCCTCCGGGCGAGCGGCGACGCCTGCTCTGCAGCGTCGAGGGCCGTCTGGCGCGCTTTGATCCAGGCGCGCCGGTAGGTGATGGTGGGCAGTTCGCCGCCCCGCACCGTCGGGAGGATCGCACCATCGCCGGGTGTCCTCGTCCCAGACTCGGGGCGGCAGAATCACGTTGTCCCTAGCGAGGTTGATGGCTTCCTCAGGGCGGAGCCCAGCGTAATACATCACCGCGAAGAAGCTGACGAGCCGCGGCCCGCTCGGCTGCTGGGCCCGCACCGCTTCAAGGAGCGCTCGCGCTTGGCGCGGGTTCACGACGCTGCGACGGTCCACGTGGCTGGACACCTTGGGCGCCGTCCACTTGAGTACCCGGATCGGGTTCGTCTCGGGGAGGCCGAGTTCGGATGCGCAGGCTGCCGTTCGGCAGCGTGATGCACCTTGGCGCCCTGCCCTTTGCCCGCCATTCGTAGAACGTCCGGCGGCTGATGCCGAGGTCGGCGCACACCTCCGCGATGGTGAGCTTGTCCCGCTCTCTGTGGCTGCGAACGTCGTCAACGCTGGGCATGACCGCGCTCGCCGTCCGCCGTGCCGCACCGGTCGTCTGGCGCAAACCGCCGAACCAACCGGCACAGCCGATTGTCCATCAGGGCGTGTGTTAACCAGTCGTCGCAGGTCAGCAGAGGTGGCTGGTTACTTCCGCTGGAAGTCCACGGAGCACCCACGGACTAACGCTTGACCGAGCCTCCGAACAATTACCTGCTGATGTGCCTGTCACGTGTGAGGCACCGGGGGTCCCGCTGTCCACTGAGTCGGGGTCACGATCAAGTCGAGATAGTAAGCGACAAATACGAGGTTCATAAACCCGAGTATCTGCAGATTGACCTGCAAGGAGATGTCAGTTGTTGGTGGAGCTGGAGGCTGCCCGAGAGGGGTGCTTGGTTCTGAATAGGGCGGCAATTCGTCACGCAGAAGAGAGAACCCATTTATGCCCGCCCCTACTCGTGGCGGTACGGTATTCGCGTTCACAGCCGCCTCTGATTGCGCGTATGAAGGAGAGGCATATATGAGCCAGTGGGTAAGGGGGAATGCCCACACCTTTCCTGGACGCGGATCTGGAAGCTGTAGGTTGTGGGTCGCGCGATCCAGCCGTACCGTTAGAGTCAATTGCTCTCTCAGTCCGAGTTCCTCCTTATTTTCGAAGTTCACTTGAGCAATGCCAGACAGCTTTATTTCAGCTTGTCCATTAGGCAGTGAATGACCTATCCAATGGACATCTCTAAATTGCCCTGGACTTACATGCTCGACCGGCCCTGAAACCATTATGATCCCATCCCCCTTGCGATAACGCCTAAAGCAGCCAGTTTGCCACCAGCTTGGCGAGCAGGCGATCACAACTGCATATGGAAAAGCGATGCAGGATGCGTGGATATCATGTGGAGAACATGTGAAGATAAGTTCAGGGCCTAGTCGTGGCCTGTCTACCACGCGGCGGGCCTGCTGACTGAGAGGTCGGAAATCCAGGCCATCTCCAGAGACCTCGAATCACCCCAAGTGAGCGACGGTATCCGACAGCCTGTGCGGATTTTGCGTCAAGGGGTCAACGGGACTAGCTAGTCACTTTGACAAGGAACAGCCACGCGTTGACCACGCCGCCGAGCAGGCTCGCCACCGCAGCGGGAATCAGCCAGTACAAGCCACCACCAGCCTTCAGCAAGAAGGTGAGCCCGGCAACGCCCACGAGCACCGCGGTGATCGCGTTGGGGGAGAACCTTTCGAGGTAGCGGGCCACGCCCTGATCGCTATCGTGACCCGCCCGCCGGTCCAAGATGAACAGGATTCCGCCCGCGGCCACGGCCACAGCCAGCAGCTCCCAGCCGAGGGCTGCCGGTGGCTGGGGAGCCACCAGCAAGACCGCGATCAGCACGGAGGTCATAAACAACACCAGGGTTTGAGTGGCGCGGGAGCGAATGCTGGGCGATGCTGCTAGCACCGCACCCTTGACGGAGAGCGCGACGAACAGCAGGCCCGTCAGCGCACCGGCAACGGCAGCGAGAGCCTCACCGAAGCTGAGCCACATTGCAGCCGAGTACCCCACCGCACAACCTCCCAGATCTCCGGCTGGACAGATGAGCCGATTCAACCAGTGACTTGCGGGCAGCAGGGGGTCAGGCCGGGATGCGGTGTCGTCGGTTGGCCGGATTCTAGCCGGACGGTGCTGCGTAACAGCGACAGACGATGCGAGCCAGCGAATCGCCAGGTGACGGGCTGGAAGTGCCACTCAGTTCCCAAGCTGAGGTCGCCCTTTCGGGCGTCAGAGCGATCGGCTGCGCGGAACCTAGGCCCGGGCGCCTCTCGCGTGGGGTTCGCGCCTATCAGCAATGACAGTCAGGGCCGGTCATCTCTCCGCTGGCATCATGCGAGTGCGGCGACCGCTGATGCGGGTGGGTTGCACCCGGACCAGGTGCTCATATTCGGCTTCGGGCCACGGCTCGGCCCCGGCCCTGATGATCGACGCGCGCTCGGCCTCGGTGTCTACATGATGCGCCGGCCCCGCGACCAGCACGATCCATCCCTCGAGTGGTTCAAGATCGAACTGGTCGATCTCGAAGGCGACCTGGTACTCGGCGTACGCGATACCAGTCCGCAGGTCCTCTTCGGTGAAGGTGTCCTGGAAGGTGTGGAAAACGATCGACCCTTCGTGCAGTTTGTACACGACCGGCAGCACAGTGGGGCCATACCGGCCGGTGTAGGCCAGACGCCCGATCCGCCCGGCACCGATCAGCTGCAGGCATTCGCTCTCATCCAAGGGCTCCACCACACGCCGCCCAGGCCCTCCTGGCGGTTTCGGAGACGCGCCGCGGCCGCCAGAACCGAGGTCGGCAGGGTTGTCCGGCATGGCTCCATACCTTAGCCGCCCGGCACTAACAAGCTCCCCAGCAATAGCCATGCGTTCGGCGGAGCCGTCCCCTGCAGCAGGAAAGTGCGGCAGCGGCCAACCATCTCCGCAGCGTCAGCCTTACCGATGGCCTCATTCTGGCCACACAACACCGCGAAACACTGGCAGACGACGCAAGGCAACGAGCACCATCCTCGCAGGCCAGACGGCATGTGCCCAGGTAGCAAGGAGGCGTGACACAGTCTACGGATCTGAAGGCTGTGTTCGGGTTTCTGCGAGCGCGGTTGCGGACTTCCTTGGGTCAGCACGTTGAGCCTTCAGCCAGTCACCTTACCAACTCTTGACACTTAGATTACCGGGGAGGAGGATTTGCGCAGTCGATCCGGCCGGGGAGACGGGCTGCCAGGGGGAGGGGCCGACCATGAAATGGATTGGGCATTTGCTGCTGGCGATCGTTGTGCCCGGCGTGTTGATCGGGGCGATGGCCGGAGGGGCGCTCGCCGCGCCTGCTCTGGCTGATGCAGGTGCAAGGCAGCTGCATCTAGCGGTTACCAATCTTCAGTTCACATCCTCCACGTGCCTGAATGACTCGTGCTCGCTGGTGCTGTCCACCGTCGTCGGCGACGCCAGCAGCAACCTAGCCACCGGTAGCGGCTCCTTCCAGGCCGACATTACTGTTGACTTCTCGCCGGGCGGGACATGCAACATCGTCGACGAGCCCGGCGTGTTCACCTTTGACAACGGGACGATCTCCACTCACTCGCACCACGAGGACTGCGCCACGCACGGTCTGCGCATAGACACGACGTTTCATGTCACCGGCGGAACCGGAACCTTCGCGGGCGCGGGCGGGGGCGGCCGCGAGTTCTCCGCGGTCAGCGCCAGTGCCGTATCACCGGTGATCTTCAACGGGACGATCTCCTTCTAGCCGCGGAAGCCGGGGGGCGCATGCCGTGGTACGCGCGGTCCGACGCATGCTTCAATCTATATTGCCTGCTGAGGACGGTTCAGACCGCGCCGGAAACTGGTAAGAATACCCCTCTGCCCGCACCGGAAGACTAGGAGGCTAAGTGCCTAAATTTGCCCAGTTCCTTACTCTCTACCATACACCAACGTTGCGTCTTCACGGAGTAAGCCGCACGTTTGGTCCCTTTAACCTGGCCGACCTGGACACCAAGACTCCTGACCTGAGGGCCGTCTTGGCCTTTAGAATAAGAGCGTTGACCGATGTTGCTCAGCTAACAATGCATTTCAACGGCAATCAGAGCTTTCTTAACTACCTGTTTGATCCGCCGGAGCCCGACTCGACGAGGCCGCGATCATGGCATGAAATATTTCAGGCGAGTGATCTCCAGGCTCAGAACAACCAGCTTACCGTCAACTCTGCCGGGCCAGGGAGTATCGAAATATCAGATATCGTACTACTTTACCACGCGAGTATTCCTTAGCGAGGTACGAAACTCCGATATTTCCGGGTGAGCTCCCAGCGCTCCAAGGCAACCTGCTGAACGTCGGTGGCCCGAACTAACGTGCACTGGAACTCAGCGAGGAGCAATTTTGCTCTAAGAAGCCAAGGGCCGCCCTGGCGCCACGGCGCTGCGCCTGGTGCTGTTTGTCGGTCTCGACCTCGGGCCTGAGCCAGAAGTGGGGTCGGTCGCCGTAGGCCGTGGCGATCATTACGAAGTGGCCGAGCTGGTCGGCAGACCAGGCAACGGGCCGAACACTCGCAGCCGGTATCAATGCCGTCTGCCTGGATAGAGATCGAACAGCAGCTGCTAGACCAGACGGATGGCGAGGTCGTCGCGCCGGGTGACTAACTGAGTGACGATCGCAGCAACCGCCAGCGGACGACTGCGGACACCCCACGACATTTGTATTATTCAGCTCGCAACTTCGATGCGACAGTAAGTCCGCTGGCAGATCCACCCGGCATCAATCGTTTTCGTAGCTCACCGTCTACCCCGCCCAAGCCGGATCCTCGTTGAGGAGGTATCCTGCATGCGGCACGGGGCAGTCGTTGTGAAGAACGAGGCTTTGCCCGTGATCTCGTCCGCCGTCTAGTGGTGTACTCTCTATTGTTGTCTCTTGACTTGTCCTCTACCTCTTCGCTTGTGGGGCCTCCGTGCAGATAGACTATCTCGCCTTGGGTCACCCCACATTGGACGTTCAACCATGCGCGCCTCCTGCGCTCGGCGGGTCGGTGACCTACTCAGCCATACAGGCAGCTCGGCTAGGGCTCCGCTCAACGATCTTCGGCAGAGCGGACCCTGCTGCTTTGCAGCCGCACTGGCAACCATATGCCAAAGAAGTCCACCTGCACCTGCAGCCGTCAAGCTCTGTAACCGCATTTTATAACGCATCAGCAAGTAATTCACGAGAACAGTGGCTCAAGGCCTGGGCGGGCCCTATTAGGCAAGCTGGCCCTCTTCCCGCTAGCGAGATTTTTCACATCGCGCCTGTGGCCCAGGAAGTCGTCATTGAGACGCTTTTGACCGAACGGAGGTCACGCCTAGTATGCTTGACAGCGCAGGGCCTGCTGAGAAAGTGGAACGATACGGATGGCCATATTAGTCTGGTGCCCCGCAGTTTTACCCGGACCATTGCGGCGGCAGTCGACATCGTTGTCGTTTCCGAAATCGAAGCGGAATATATAGGCGGCTTTCTTAGGGCAGTCGCGGAGCAAGGAGGACTCTCTGTGGTAACGCAAGGTAGCAGAGGGTGTGAGGTATGGACGCGGCGTGATCGTACAACGTTTAGTGCCTTTCCTCCTGACAGGATAGTTGATACCACTGGAGCGGGTGACTGCTTTGCGGCAACGATGGCTGTCGGGATATACCAGGGCAAACCTTTGACACAGGCAGTAAGATACGCTGCGATTGCGGCTTCGCTCTGCATTAGCGACTATGCAACTAAAGGTATCGGAACGAAGCTACAAATTGAACAGAAGCTGATTAACCCCAACCCAGACCTAACTTGAAGAGCGAACCGAACCGCCTCTTCACAGCTATGCGCCAAATATCTCAAACGGAACTAGTTCAAGGAACTGGTTATGTTCAACTTGATCGGCGTGTCCTCAATCGTGGTAGATCTGACACCCGGTCGGCACTTTCCTGAACCTCTGGGCTCAGCACTAGGTCTTCAGTTGTTGGGTCCTTCCAAAGCGCGTCGAACGCCCAGCCGAACATCCCCTTTAGCTTCTTTCCCTGTGGAGTGTTAACATCGGCAAGTATCATCGTAACGTCATGCCCTCTTATATCAACCTCTCCATCGATATTTGAATAGAGGTACCAGCCGACATTGATCCATTTGCCACCGATATTTCTGCCACGTAGAGAAGCCGGCGTCCGATACTGCTTAACTATTATATTCCCATAGCCTCTGAAATCTTTCCGCAGGTTCTCGATGCCGAGTTCGATGGTCCTGCGTTCATGAGGGCTGACGGCACTATCTGGATGGCATATCAACAACCTAATCCTCACATTAGCCTTTCGCAATTCCTGCAAGAGCGCTCTGGTGGACGAGGTGCTATACTCAAGCAGGTCAGATGTCCCGGGATGCTCTTTTTCGATAAACTCCTGGATTTGAGGAATTGCTTGTGCTTGATCTTCATATGCCTCCAAACCAGGAGGTGAGCCCTTCAACTCGATCACTTTATAAAGCAGGTCGGTTATCAGCACTATAAGTATGACGCTAAAGAACCCTCGTGTAATGACCCATTGACTGATATCCGGAACGAATTGTGAAATGACGTAGAGGAGTATAACCAATGCGATTAGGGCAGAGCCAACAACGGCGAGACGCCGCTCGAGCCACCCGTCTATCCTCGAAAAAATCATGTGAGTCCCTCCCCCTTCTTCACTTCGATCAGCTCACATGTTCAGCCTTTGCCGAATTATCCTTCTGGGATGGCTCCGAGGCCGGACCCGGCAGGCCACGGAGCGGTGTGATCGAAGCACGACTCAGCGGCGCAGGCAGGTCAGCCCGCATCACTAGTGGACCACCAAGGCCCCACACTTGCAACTGGCGAGCATAACGTCTCTCGACGATGTCGCCCTGGGCCACGTTTCGTGTGGTAGGCGCAACTGAGAGCCCCGGAAGGCACCGATTCCCAAGCTGACAGTCTGGCGATCAGGCCAACCAGGGATTTACATGTCGACTCGGCGGGCTTTGAGCGCGGCGATGGCTTGCTCCATGGTGGTCACCTCAGCCCTCGTTCTTCCTCCGCAGCCTCGATTGCCTGCCGGAGCCTGAGAGGGCTGACCGCGCAGACCACCAGAGGCGGACAACTGCGGGGACGGCGTGCGTAAACGACACCGGCCAAGACTCCCGGCCAGGCGTGCCAGCCGGGGTAGTCGCGCTCTATTTCGGCGAGTGCGCGAGCGCGTTCATCGTCGTTAGGCTCTGCGATCACGGGCTGGTCCTCCGAGCAGGACTGGTCCCAGGTCCAGTTCAGTAGCGATGCCGCTCTATCGACTTGCAACCTCCTATGGTAGATGACTCAGTTGACTCAAGCGATGCAGAGCGGGCAGGTCGCGCAACGGGATCAGCTGCGGGAATGATCACGATGTGTCACGCGGACCAGAGCGGCCCTACGAGATCGTCGCTGCCGACCTGCGCCGCCGCATCGCGGCGGATGAGTGGACAGTGAACGAAGCACTGCCGACGACGGTTGCCCTGGCTGAGCACTACCACGTCTCCCAGTCCACGATCACGCGGGTGCTGCGTATCTTGGCCACTGAAGGGCTGGTCCGGACCGTGCCACGGTGGGGAACGTTCCGGGCATAAGAGAACGAAACGATGGCAATCCCAAGCGGATCGGTGCCTTGCCGATCACGGATTAGTCCAAAAAGAGACTAGTAAGGCCTATACTTCTAACCATGACGATTGCTGCGACGCCTGTGCCGTTGTCCGAAGCCAAGGCGCGCCTGTCTGAGCTGGCCAGGCGAGTACGCCAGCAGCATGAGCGGATCACACTGACCCGTAACGGAGAGCCCGAGGCTGTCTTGCTGTCGGTCGATGACCTTGAGGGCCTGGAGATGACCCTGGAGATCCTCGGTGACACCGAGGCGGTCGCGCGCATCTCGGAGAGCCTGGCGGCTTTGGGGCGTGGTGAGCCTGGCGCAGACATGGCCACAGTTCGTCAGGATCTGGCCCGACGCCGCGTCACCGGCACGTGACGACCGAACCTGGGCAACGGTACGAGATCCGGTTCCAGCCTGCCGCACGGCGAGCGATTGCCGAACGGCTGCCGGAATCTGTTGCCGCCGCCGTGCTGGAGTTCTGCGATGCAGCACTGGCCGTCAACCCGCGCTGGGTCGGCAAGCCGCTGTTCGGGCCCCTCGCTGGCTGTCACGGCGCCCGGCGCGGCACCTACCGCATCGTCTACCGCATCGACGAGAACAGCCGCATCGTCCACGTCCTCGATATTGACCACCGCTCGGAGATCTACCACCGTCCCGAAGGGTGACTGCGCGGCGGCCCAGGCCTAGTACACGTTCAGGGCATCGGCCTGCATCGAGCTTGATCATGCCAAATACATGCCCAAATCGGGACAACCATGATCGCGTCGGAACGTGTCCGCCCAGGTCACACCCTATGGGACTGGTTGCGGACGGACTGGACTCATAATCCGCCGGTCCTGGGTTCGAGTCTCAGTCGCCCCACTCGTTGAAACCGCAGATGAGGGTCTGTGAGTTGCGGGAACGTCGGACCTTCGTGATCTTTACTCTCAGCCTCGTGTGCGGCTGTGTGCGGCCATAAGCAGCAGGTCGCACGTTCGGATCGCGCTCGGGGCGTACATGGGGAGGACGGCTTGGTGCCGGGAGCCGTATGCTCACGTCATGAGTGGCGCCGGGCCGCTGGAGCCGCCCCCGGACTCACCCGAGGCACGCCGCTGGAAGACTGCCGGGACTTGGGTTGGTTACTTGATCTTTGCGCTGGTCCTGCTGTTCTTGATCGTTCTTACCGCTCAGTATGCGTACCAGCATCAATGGGCCGACTTCACAGGGGCCATCGTATTCACCCTGCTCTTCTTGATCATCCCAACCGGGGGAGCCAGGTGGCTACGTCACACACTGAGAGATCGGAAGTCACCCAAGCCCCCTAACGAACGAGCCGCCTGAATGACCGTGCGGATGGCCCGGGGCCGCGTGGCGTGCCACCTACGTGCCATATGACCGCGCCACTCGTGCTCGATCCCGCACGCCGCAGGCCATCACCGGTTGGCAGGAGGTCCCAAGCTATGGCTGAAGGCGCACAGCAGACAGGCAGTGACAAGACGGCCGTTCGTCCGTTTCATGTGAACGTTCCGGAAGCAGAGCTTACCGATCTGCGCAGGCGCATAAACGCGGCAAAGTGGCCCGAACGAGAAACGGTCGCCGATGATTCGCAAGGCGTGCCTCTCGCGATGATGCAGGAACTCGCACGCTATTGGGCCGCAGATTATGATTGGCGCAAGTGCGAGGCGAAGCTGAACGCCCTGCCGCAGTTCATGACCGAGATCGATGGGCTCGACATCCACTTCATTCACGTCCGCTCCCAGCACGAAGACGCATTGCCGCTCCTCGTCACGCACGGGTGGCCCGGCTCGGTCATCGAGCAGCTGAAGATCATCGGCCCGCTCACCAATCCCACGGCACACGGCGCGAGCGCATCGGATGCTTTCCATCTGGTGATCCCGTCGCTGCCGGGCTACGGGTTCTCCGGCAAGCCGGCCGCTACTGGCTGGCACCCCGCCCGCATCGCCCGTGCCTGGGTAGTGCTGATGAAGCGCCTGGGATACCCGCAATTTGTGTCCCAAGGCGGCGACTGGGGCGGTGCGGTCACGAACGTGATGGGGCACCAGGCGCCTCCGGAGCTGCTCGGCATTCACGTCAACTTCCCAGCCACGGTCCCGCCCGACGTCGCCAAGGCGCTCCAGTCCGGCGACCCGCCGCCACCCGGCCTGTCAGCCGGCGAAAGACGCGCATACGAGCAGCTGACCATCTTGTATACGAGGCGACGCGCCTACGCCAGCATGATGGGGACGCGCCCGCATACGCTGTACGGGCTGGCGGATTCACCCGTCGGCCTGGCCGCCTGGCTCCTTGACCACGGTGACGGCTGGGGCCAGCCAGCGCCGCCGGTCACCTCCGCCGTGCTCGGGCACACCAGCCATGGGCACCCCGCAGGCGACCTCACCCGAGACGATGTCCTGGACAACATCACGCTCTACTGGCTGACACGCACGGCGGTTTCGTCGGCCCGCCTCTACTGGGAAAATAAGCTCAGCCTGTACAACGATGGCGACGTCTTGGTCCCGGCTGCCGTCAGCGTCTTCCCCGGCGAGAACTACCAGGCCCCGCGGAGCTGGACAGAGCAGGCGTACCACAACCTCATCTACTTCAACGAGGTAGACAAGGGCGGGCACTTCGCCGCCTGGGAACAGCCGCAGCTCTTCTCAGCAGAGGTCCGCGCGGGCTTCAGGCCACTGCGCAAATAGCCGAACAAAGGAGCCTGCCCGGACCGGACGCGGGCTTGCCGATGTCCAGCGCCGCAGGCCGGTCTGTGATTGACTCGGGTCCAATCTAGGGGGGGCTCCGGGAGCTCTACATCCTGACCGGCTGGGCCGGATGCCAAGATGGCGAAGTTCCGGGGCCGCTATGAGGGGGGAGCCATGAGAACGATAGCCACGACTGCGGCCGCGATCGCCGCTCTGGCCCTGCTGGCCGTCGGCGGCAGCAGTAGTAGCGCGAGCACGCTGCCCGGCAGCTCATCGGGCACCGCGGCCGCCGCCAAGTTCTCGGGGTGCCTGGTCACCAATACTGACGGCATCCACCGGTCGCTCAACAAGGTGTCGTGGCAGGGCATGAAGGCCGCCGCGGCCGCCGAACCGAACAAGATCCAGGTCAGGTACCTGGCGTCTCAAACGGCATCGGACTACGTCCCGAACATCGACACCTTCCTCGCGGAAAAGTGCGGCCTCATCGTCACGGTCGGCTCCACGATGGCCTCTGCGACCAAGTCAGCCGCCAAGGCCAACAAGAGCTTCAGATTCGCGATCGTTGACTGCTCCTATCAGTCGCACTGCCTGACCGGCAAGAAGCTCAAGAACATCGCCCCGGTCAAGGGCACCGCCAAGGCGGTCAAGGCCGTGGTGCTCGCAACGGCCAACGGCACTTAAGACGGTCTACACCGGCACCTGGCCAACGACGGCCTGGCGCTCGCCCCATATCACGACTTCGCCGGGGGCTGACCGGCGTCGGTGATGCGTCCAGCGCTCTCCTGGCCTGACGGGCCGGGGCGCTACCCTGGCGGGGTTCTGCCCGGTCGAGGGCGTCCAGCCAGTCGATGAAAGGCCAGATCATGGCGATCTACCAGCACATACGCCATCCGCACATCGCGGCGCGGCGGGCCCAGCGCCCGGTGAAGGTGGCTGATCAGCTCCCCCGGGACTCGGCGGTCAACCGGTTCAACACAAAGGTCGCGCTCGTGATCACGACGGCGGTCGGCAGCATGTGGTGCGCCTACGCGTTCGCGCTGTTCGACCTGATCAGCCTCCCGGAGGCGATCCGCGGCGGCGCGTCGACGATCGTCTCCTGGGTGGCGCAGACCTTCCTGCAGCTGGTTCTGCTGTCGATCATCATGGTCGGGCAGAACGTGCAGGCCACCGCCGCGGACAAGCGCGCGGAGGCGACCTTCAATGACGCGAGCGCGACCCTGCATGAGATGGCGCACGTGCAGGGCCACCTCGCCGCTCAGGACGAGGTGCTGACCCGGATTGCCGCGAAGATCGGCCTCGATCCGGTGCCTGTCATCGATAACCCGGTCCTCGATGAGACGGCCGATCCGGACCCGGGATGCTGACGAACAGGCAGTTTTCCGTGCCGTCACGGCTCGCGTGCGATGAGGTCGGCAACCTTCCCAAGCGGGCCATTAACCCTGATATCGCAGGTCAATGACGGTCACTAACGGAGCATCGACTGCCCAGCTCAGGGCGGGGGTGACTCACGGGCAGGTCAGAGGCCAGGGCCGAAGCACGCGCGGCCAAACCTGTGTAGCGGCAGGCCTGTCCAGGTTGTGTAGCCGAGCGTAGACTGCCACCCACATATGCGCAGCCGGGCAAGGGCTCATGAGATGCCCTATCAACGGTCGATGCCCGATCACAGGGGGGTCCTACTGGGCCAGGCGTAGGGGGAGCGGGCGAACCGGCACAGCCGCACCCAGGGGGAGGGTCGTCATGCGAGTCATGGCCAAGATCACACTGCGAGTTCGTTCTGTTCTTTGTTTGGCCGCCATGGCCACCATCGTCGTGCAGTTGGGGGCCACCGGCGCCGCGTTCGCATCCTCAGCCGGGCAAGGGGCCGGGGGCGTCCATGGCGCGCCCGGCTCACCGGCTGGACACATGCAGAGGCCGGATACGAACAATGCCACCTTTGCCGGCTTCTCGGTGCAAGGTGGCGGCGAGGCCACCTTCACCGTGACAGCCAATGTCGTGGTGCCCAAGCTCACGTGCTCAAGCGGCCCTGAACGGGCGATCGCGCCGAGCGTCGGGGTGTACAACATGAGTAGTAACTTCTCGGCGGCTTCCCTTTTCGTGGGCTGTTACCAGGGCAAGCCGCACTATTTCCCCAGCCTTGTGATCAACGGGGCGAACCACAACTATGCCACGCTCAAGGCCGGAGCTGGCGACAAGGTCGTCTTGCACGTCTCCCAGAGCGCCAGCGGGACCGTCGTCTCGGTCGTTGACAAGTCACGCAAGGGGGTCAAGAAGACGCTGAACGGCGCAGGGAGTCAGGGTGGCAGCGCGCCGTGGGTGGGTGACTCGGCGTGGAACAACCCAGGGCTGCTGGGAGTGCCCAACTTCGGCAAGATCGATTTCTCCGGCTCGACGCTGGATGGGCGACCGTTTGGCTCGGCTGGGTCGGCGCTCGTCCGCTGGGATCGGGTCAACGGGCCGACAACCCAGATCACTACGAGCGCGTTCGCCAGCAATCACGAGTCGTTCGCTACTGTCTTCAAGCACTCCTGACCCTGACGCTTTAATCCGTGGGTTCAGGGTTCGAGCGGCCCGCGCCAGGATCGGCTACCGGACCTGAGTCGCTCGGGTGCTGGGCTTCCGCCGTTGCGGTTGGGTCGGTGCCTGATGCTTCGCCGATCCCCATCTCCTGCGCGATCGGTACTGTGACCTCATGGCGCCGGGTCGGCGCCCCGGCCACGTAGAACAGGATCCCTATTGCCAGCAAGATCGCCAGCGGGATGATCTGCGACAGCTCGAACTGCATGCGGGTGAACCCGGTGGGCAGCGAGCTGTCGGGGTTGCCGTGCTGGCCGAACCAGTTCGTCCCGAAGCCTGGGTAGATGAGCACGATCGAGGCAAGGACTGCCCAGAACGTGCATAGCCCGCTGACGATCCAGGCCATCGGCATTCCCCCGGGCACCCGGTACGGGCGTTCGACGTGCGGGTGGGATCTCCGGAGCTTGATCAGCGCTGGGAAGATGACGATGTAGGAGATCGTCGTGGTCGAGATGACCAGGCCTAGCACCACGGTGAAGTACTTCAGGGCGTTGCCCCCGGTGATGGCGAAGGCGAGCACCATGACCGCTGTGGCGGCGATCCCGGAGCACAGGTTCACCGCGATAGGCGTGCCGAACCGGGCGGAGAACCGGCCCAGGAACCGGGGCCCTGCGCCGTCGAGTGCGGCCATGGCCTGCGCCCGGTCCGCGCCCATGATCCAGGTGGTCCCGCTGGTGAGCAGCGCCAGGACGAACGCGACCGCCATCACGTAGCCGAGCGCCTGGCCCGCCCCGGTGAGGACCGGCGTACCGTTCGCGGCGAAGTGGCCGCCGTACACGGTAAAGACTGACTTGATCGCGGTCAGGAAGCCGGTCAGGCCGGTCACCTGCCCTTTCGGCAGCAGCAGCAGGATCGCGAGGATCGGCAGCCCGTACAGCAGCACGGTTCCAACGGCCGAGCGGGCCACCCCCACCGGAACGTCGCGCTGCGGGTTCTTCATCTCTTCACCAGCCGCGCTGGGCAGCTCAAAGCCGACGTAGTTGAAGATCAGCACCGGGACGGCCGCGATGAAGATCGCGTAGCTCGGCCGGAACGCGCCGCCGCCGAACGTGTTGTGGATGCCGTTCTTGGTCGCGTAGATCACGACCGAGATCGTGAAGAAGCCGAGCAGCAATGACCGCATGAACGCCCCGATCGTGGGCACCCACTTCCCGATGCTGAAGGAGACGATTGCCGCACCCACGGTGAACCAGATGAATGCCAGCACGAACGCCACGTCAACGATCGTCGCGCCGCCCAGGATCTTGGCACCCGGCAGCGAGTTGCCCTGGTTGAAGAACGTCTCGATGGCCGCAAGCGCGGTGATGCCCAGTGTTCCGCCAACCCAGATCGGATTCGAGACCCAGTAAATCAGCCCGTTGACTGCGGCCACCCGGCGTCCAAAGGCGAGCCTGGTCCAGATATAGGGGCCGCCCTCCTCCGGGAACGCCGTCCCAAGCTCTGCTGTCAGTAGCGCGTACGGGACCAAAAACAAAATGGCCAGGAAGATCAGCCAGGTGAACGCCTGCGGCCCGTTGCTCGCGACCGCTCCGAGCGTGTCGACTCCGACAAGCGTGCAGATCAGGAAGAACACGATGTCGAAGCGAGCGAAATGCTTGCGCAGCTTCTTCTTCTCTTGCAGCGCATCGGTTGTCGTCACGTCCAGCAGATCGGCCGGAGCGGCTACTGTCGCCATGGCTACCCCTTCGCAGGCAGTTGCGAGCGCGCCCCGGGCCATGGCGATGGAGTGCCGGCCACTCGGGTCGCTCGCGTCAGCATGCACCATTATCAGCAGGTCAGGCTGCTACTGTCACCAGTCAACGTGCCGCGTTCAGCCGAACTGAACTACCAGAGCCTTCGTCCTAGTCCTGGGCAGCGAGTAGCACCGTGGCGAGCGGCTCGAGGGTGGCCATGAGCTCATCGAGCTCGTCCGGCTCGAGGCTCTCGTAGGGCCTCGCCGCGAGGTCGTCGGTGAGCGCCTCGACCCGCCGTTTGACTGCGCGACCCGGTTCGCTCAGCCAACCGTCATCCCCGATCAGGCCGCGATCGCGCATCCCGTCGATCACGGCGGCGAGCTGCGCCGCCGGGAGGTGGTGGATGCGTCCGAACTTGTCCGCCGGCATGCCCATGTCGAGGGCGAAGAGGACGTGAGCCTCAAGGCCGCCGACACCCTCGATCATCAGAGCCGCGATGTGCCCGTCGCCACGGTGCTCGCGCAGCAAGGAGCCTGCATAAAAGAAGCGGGCCACCACGTCGTCGGGGACCGGGATCGCGCGCAGCGCGGCGTACATGGGCCGGCCCTCGAACGGAGCGCTGGTCGCCGCCTTGATCAACAGTTCGGCGGCGCGGGCGAAGGCGGGAGTGTCGACGCGATCGCCGAGGATTCGCCGCAGCGCCTTCACGCAGCCCGTCTGACGAGCGGCGATCGCCGCTTCAGGCGTGGTGGTACGCCACACCTTCGGAATGTGGCGAGCCACCTCGCCGGGAGCGAAGTTGTAGAACAGCGCGTCCACCACCTCCGCCGCGGCGAGCCCCAAGGGCGCCGCCCGTCCGGCGAAGTAGGTGTCCCAGTAGTTGGTGAATCCCAGGGCGAACATCGCCTCGTTGGGTTCGTCGGCTGAGTAAGGGATGACACCAATCGGCTCGACGAGCTCGAACATCCGCCGAGCCATCGAATTCATCGTCTACTCCTCCTGCTGCAGCCCCGGCACCCCTTGCGGGCACTCACGACCACTTGGACGACTGCGCGCCGCCAAACTCATCGCACAACGACGCCTGACGGTTCTGAGGGGGCTGATGGCTTGGTCAGGAGGAACTTTCTAGGCGGAGATACGCAAACGCATGATCCAGCGCCACTTGGCGATGCGACGGTCGCGGACAAATCCGAACTCTTCGAACAGGGTCTCTGGCCCGGTATGCAGGTAGGCGCCACGTTGCGGTTCACGTCCAGCCACCTGCTCGGGGTAGGCCTCGACCAAGCCTCCGCCAGCATCGGCTATCGCGGCCAGCACCGCGGCGACTGCGGCCCTTGCCACGCCTTTGCGGCGGGATCCGGAGCCGGTGAACAAGCAGCCGATCCGCCAGTCAGGCAAGTCGGCTACGCCCTTGTCATAGGCCTTGGGGTTTTTGATGGTAGCCACCTCGGCCGGTGGCCCGTACTGACACCAGCCCACGCAGCGAGCGTCGCGATAGACGAGCATCTGGTGGATGGTGCCGTTGTTCACGTGAGCAAGCTTGGCCTCGCGGTTGCCCGCCACGGTGCTGTCCTTGCTGATGCCCTCGGGGTGAAAGCCGATGCACCAGCAGCCACCCCAGACACCGTTGTTCGCCTCAACCAGCGCGGCGAAGTCATCCCAGGTATCGGGCGTGAGCAGACGCGTCGTGTACTGGGTCACAGCCGATGTCCCCCCTGATGGTGGATGTCCGTCAAAGCGGGTCAGGCTTACTCTGGGCTCAGTCGGCGCGGGAGAGCCGGATGACGGGGATGGCGCGGTCGGTTTTCTGCTCGTACCCGGCGTAGCGCGGCTGGAGTTGGGTGATTCGCTGCCATGCTTGCGCGCGTGCCTCCCCGTCGAGCTGGGTGGGGGTCACTCGCAGTTGACGGCCACCGAATTCGATCCAGACCTGGTCCGGATGCGCGGCCATGTTGTGGTACCAGGCAGGATGGTGAGCTGATCCACTGGCGGAAGCGACCACCAGCCAGGCGTCCTCCCCGTCCGGGAACCGGGCGACGGTCGATTTCCGCTTCTGGCCGGTCTTGGCTCCGACCGTGGTCAGGTACAGCAGATCCAGGCCCTGGAACTTGTCCCCGGACCGCCGGTGCCAGCCCATCATGACCCGGCCCAGGGCGCGGGTCACGGCATTCGACGGCGGGACCCGGGCGCCGCGGGTTCCACCCGGAGTTTTCTGGATGCTCATCAGGTCCGTCCTTCTGCTTCTAGGCAGGCACCGCCATGCTAGCGATATGCCTCAGCGGTCCTGTTACGACGGGCGGGCGCGGCGCAGCGCGCCGGCAGACTACGAGCGGCGGGCTGGGCGCGCGGAGGCCGGGTGCCGTCGGGGTTGCGCCAGCGGGACCACACTCCGTTGTCGGCGCCAGCCGTTCTGCGAAGCCTTTCCTTTTCTCATATCGTCCAAGACTGCCCGCCACGCCTAGACTCTGGTATGTCGCTGAGCGGAGGATTGCCGGGAGGAGGCTCACATGACAACAAACCCGGCGGGTGAGGGCTCTGACCTCATGGGTGGCCCCGAGCCAGATGAGCAGGGCACTGACGTGATGGGCGGTGCTCGGCCTGGAACGGACGAGCTGGGTGGCCCCGAGCCAGATGAGCAGGGCACTGACGTGATGGGCGGTGCTCGGCCTGGAACGGACGAGCTGGGTGGCCCCGAGCCAGATGAACAGGGCACCGACGTGATGGGCGGCGCTGACTCCGGCTGAGCGGCTCAACCGCTAGCCTCGGCGCCGGGATGGGCCGGTTACCGGCCGCAAGGAGGCCGGCATGCGTTACCGGCTCGTGGTCCGGCTCACCGCCGACGACGTTGGTCAGCGCGTGGTAATCCGCTGGCTGCTGCCGGGTCCTGTCGGCAGCGAGCAGATGACTGACGTCCTTGGCATTCTCGAAGAGCACAGCGCCGAGTCCTACACGGTCCGCACCCGCGACGGGCAGCGCGTCGTGATTCCTCGCGCCCGCGCAGTCGCCGGAAAGGTCGTGCCACCGGCACCGCCGCCACGTCGGCCACGCAAGAGGCCCGAATCCTGCTAGCGAAGCGCCCGGGTACCGAGCACGTTTCCCGCCAGTGCGTCAGCAGATTCCCAGGTGGTTGCCGTGCATCACGGCATCGTGCCGGGCGGATACGCCGAGCTTGCGGTAGATCGCCTGCGTATGGGTCTTGATCGTGTTCGGCGACACGTACAGCTCTGCGCCGATCTCGCGCAGGGACAGCGGGCTGCCAAGCAGCCGCAGCACCGCCACCTCGCGCTCGGTCAGCGGTTCGGCGAGCGGCATCGGCTGCCGCGGGCCCGCGAGCTGGCGGTCGAGCGCCTCCAGCTGGGCTTGCTGGGCTTCGGCGCCGTCCGGCAGCGTGGTCAGCACCCCTCGTGCCTCGGCGGCGAGCGCGGCGGCCGCGGCCTGATCTCCCGCGTCGAGCTCTACCTGGGCGAGCAGGAGGGTGGCCTTCAGGGTGGGCCACGGGCTGCTTCCGGCAATTCGCCGGCGAGACCGCAGCGCCTGCTCAAGTTCGGTGCGGGCCTCGCCGAGGCGGCCCTGCGCAGCGTAGACCGCCCCGGCTGCCACGTAGGCAAGAGAAGCCGACGGCGTCGGGCGGAAGTCATCGCGCAGCGCCAGGACGCGGGCCGCCTGAGCGAACTCGTCCGCATCGACCAGCATGTCCGCCTCGGCCGCGATCAGCGAGAGGGTGGACAAGGCCACGATCCGGGTCAGCGGAAGTGCCGCTTCGCTCTCCGCTGCCTCTTCCAGCGGCCCGGCCGCCTCCTTGGGCTCGGCGCACATGTAAAGGCTGAATCCCAGCGCCGCCTTTGCCAGCGCGTACCACGGCGACGCCGGGTCGTCCTCGAGCTTGGCGGCCGCGGCCGCCGAGTCGCGCATTACCCGGAGACCCTCGAAGCCGTAGACCCCTCGCAGCAAGGCGGCAGAGAAGCTTAGTGACCGCATCCCATCCGGCAGGTGTCCGTCGTGCTGCCCCGCGTCGATGACCGGCAGCCAGCGGCGCGCGGTCTGCCGGTCGCCGGAGAGGGCTGCCGCCCAGGCCGCGCAGTGCGCCGCCACGGGGCTGCGGGCAATCTGGTCTTCACCGAGCGAGCGCATCCAGCCTTGAACGGTCGCCACCTGGCCGGCGTCAGCGTAGGCGAACCAGCAGCTCGCGATCAGGTCGACGGCTACAGCAAAGTCACCGGCGGCAATCGCATGGCTGATTGCCTCGTCCGCCGAACCGTGCAGACGATGCCAGGTGCTTGCCCTTCGGTGCAGGGCGGGCACGAGGTCAGCCTCGGTCCGCGTCAGTTGGCCGCGCAGCACCTGTGCGAACAGATGGTGGTACCGGAACCATTGCCTGGTGTCATCGAGCGGGACCATGAAGAGGTTTTCGCGCTCGAGGACGTCCAGGATCTTTACCGCGTTGGCCGACCCAGTGACGGCATCGCAGAGCGGGGCGCAGAACCGGCCGAGGACGGAGGTCCGCGTCAGGAACTGACGTATCTTGCGCGGTTGACGGCTGAGCACCTCCTGGGCCAGGAAATCGACCACGAATCGGTTGTCACCGGTGAACTGCCGGACGAACGTGTGCGGCGAGGGATGGCCGCGAAGCGACAGCGCGGCCAGGTATACCCCGGCCGGCCATCCCTCGGTGCGTTCCATGAGCACAGCAAGCTCGGGCTGACCCAGCGTGACATCGGCCACCGCCTGCACGAGCGTGGCCGCCTCGTCGGGCGCGAAGCGCAGGTCAGGCACCCGGATCTCGACCATCGCGGCGGCGGCCCGCAGCCGGCTCAGCGATAGCGGCGGGTCGGCCCGCGTGGTGAGCACGAGCTGTGCCGACGGCGGCAAATGGCGTAGCAGGAACTCGATCTGCTCGTGGCAGGCAGGCTCCCGGATCACGTGGTAGTCGTCAAGCACGAGAACGACCGGCACCCTGAGCGCGGCCAGCTCATTGACCAGGACCGGGAGAACGACCCCGGTAATCTCCGGACTCTGTACCCGAAGCGCGTTCAGAATCTGCTCGGCGCCGATGTCCGGGCTTGCCCGCTGCAGTGCGCAGACCACATGCCACCACAACCGGCCCGGGTCATTGTCGCCTTGGTCCAGCGAGACCCAGGCGAACGGCCGGCTCTCGGCGGTGCTGGAACGCCATTGCGCCACGGCAACGGTCTTCCCGAAGCCCGCGGGAGCATCGACGAGCACGAGCCTGGCATCGGCACCGGCCAGGCGTTCGGTGAGCGCGGGCCGCGTCACCCACTCCGGCCGCAGGTCCGGGGCATGGAACTTTGTCTCAACCGGAACGTCGAGGCCAACGCGGGCATGGGCAAGCGCTCGGACAGCGCCCCCACTCTGTGGGTGCCGCTGCCCGTCCCCGGAGCCGGCCTGGAGCACCACTTCACACAGCGTAATCTGTCTGCCCGGCTCTGCCCAGAACCCCGTCCGCTCAGTCGTGCGCTACTTGGGGGTCGGTGGCGTCCGGGCGCACTCCGCCGAACAAGCTGGCGGCCTGTTCAGGGCGCAGCCCGACGAAGATGCCGACCGCCTCGACGAGCGCCGTGTCCGGCTCGGCCGCGGTGGCGAGCACGCCACGCACGGTGATGCGCCGGCCGGCCACCTCGCCCACCCGCGCGGTGAGGCGAAGCGGGGTCCGCAGCGGTACCGGTGCCCGGTAGGTGACGTCCAGCTGCACGGTCATGCCGGGGTGGCCTGCCGCGCTCGCGGCGTGCCCAAGCAACTGGTCCAGCAGCATCGCGCTGACGCCGCCGTGCGCGAAGCTCGGCGGGCCCTCGAAGGCCAGGCCAAGGGTGCAGCTGCCCACTGCCTCATCCCCGGCGACCTCGACATGCAGCGGGGCGGCCAGGCCGCTGCCGCTGCCGATCACCGGGTTGTACATCCGCTGCCTGCCGATCAGGTTGTCGGCGCTCGGCAGATCGGTCCGCGAGCGGGTCTGCTGGCCCAGCGCTGCCGAGGCCTCGCTTAGCTGCGCGGCCACCTGCCGCAGCACGTCCACGGAGACCTCGGTGGCGGATGCCTGCTCGACCAGCTCGCGCAGCGCGTCGCCAAGCTCGGCTATGGCCTCGCGCCGTTCACGCAGTGCCGGGTCCGCGCCGTCCGCGCTGGCGGCCTGGCCTGTCAGCGGATGGTAGCTGCGCTCAGGCTCGGTCACCGAACTACTCTCCGTCACCGCATCACTCCTCGGCTTGACCGGCCGGTCCTCGGCGTGACTCCACGAGCGTCCGGTTATCGCCCTCAGCCATTGTTCCCCAGCCGGCGCCCCGGCTGGCCGGCCGGCGCCGTGGTGCCCGGTCTTCTGACACGGTCGTAGTGCCTGCGTGCCTTGGCCCGGTTGCCGCATCCGGCCATGGAGCACCAGCGGCGGGTCCCGTTGCGGGTGGTGTCGTAGAACCACAGCACGCAGGCGGGATGCTGGCAGGACCGGATCCGGCCGGGCGCTTGGTGCAGGAGATCGAGGAGATTGGCGGCGGCCATGACCGCGGGCCGCCATGCGGGCTCGCCGGTCTCCAGCGTCTGCTCGGGGGCCATGTCCGGGCCGAGAGACAGGTGCAGGTGCCCGCGGCTGAGCACCGCGTTGAGCTGGTCCCTGGCCGTTGCCCCGCCCTGGCCCGACGCCACATCGCGGATCGCCTGGCGAGCTTGCAGCAGTGCCTGCCGGGTCCCGGGCTCCGGTGGTGGCAGGCCCACCGCCATCAGCCAGGCCCGGGTCCCCTCCGGCGTGGCCAGCAGGTCCGCCGTAGTCCCGGCCGCCATCCACTGGGTATTGAGCAGGTCGAGGGCAAGGGGCTCGCCGGCCAGGGGCCGGGGATCCGCGTCCTGAATAGTCGCCATGATCATCTACTCTAACCGTCTCCATCCAGTTTGACGAGTTAGAATCTAACTGTCTAAAATAATATGACAGGTTAGATCGAGTGGAGTCCGCAAGGGAACCCCGTGAAGCTTCTGTCGGTGAACGTCGGGACCCCGCGCCGGGTCGACTGGAACGGCCGCCAGGTCACCACCGCGATCTTCAAGCACCCCGTCGACGGGCCACGGTTCGTCGGGCGCCGGAACGTGGCGGGAGACAGGCAAGCGGACCTCGCCGCGCACGGCGGCGAGCACCGGGCGGTGTTCGTCTACCAGATCGAGTCCTACCGCTACTGGCAGGAGCAGCTTGGCCGCACTGGATTCAGCTACGGGCAGTTCGGTGAGAACTTCACGGTCGAAGGGCTGACCGACGACCAAGCCTGCATCGGTGACCGGTACCGCATCGGCTCGGCGCTGTTCGAGGTCACCCAGCCACGCGTGACGTGCTACCGCGTCGGCATCCGCATGGACGAACCGCGGATGCCGGCGCTGCTCGTCTCACACCGCCGTCCCGGGTTCTACCTGCGCGTGCTTGAAGAGGGAACGGTCCAGGCCGGAGACGAGATCGTGCAGGTCGCCAAGGGCCCGGAGGCCATGACGGTGGCCGAGATCGACGCGCTGCTCTACCTGCCGGACCGTTCGCGCCGTAGCTTGATTCGGGCGCTACGGATCCCCGCACTGAGCCAGGGCTGGCAAGGCTCATTCAAGGAGCTGCTTGACCAGGAACCCGGCCGGGGGCCGGGCCAGCCGGATACCCCGGCATGGGCCGGGTTCCGCCCGCTGCGGGTCAGCGCGATCCGGCCGGAAAGCACGACAGTGACCTCGATCGTGCTGGCCGCGGCCGATGCCGGGGCACTGCCCCCGGCCCGCGCGGGCCAGTTCCTGACGATCAGGCTGCGCCCGGGTCCTGGCGAGCCTCCGCTCACCCGCAGCTACTCGCTGTCCGGGCCGCCGAATGCCGGCAGCTACCGCATCAGCGTCAAGCGCGAACCTGGCGGCGCCGCCAGCGGCTACCTGCATACGGCCGTCGGGGCCGGGGACGTGCTCGAGGCCGCGGCGCCGCGCGGATCATTCGTGCTCCAGCCCGGCGAGCGGCCCGTGGTTCTTATCAGTGCCGGGGTCGGGGCCACGCCCATGCTCGCCATGCTGCACGAACTCGCGGCGCAGGCCTCGCCGCGGAAGGTCTGGTGGCTGCACGGCGCCCGCAACCGCGCCGAGCATTCGTTCCGCGAGGAGGTCCGCGGCCTGCTGGGCTCGCTCCCGGATGCGCAGCGGCTCATCTGTTACAGCGCTCCCCGGCCTGCCGACCGCCCCGGCCGCGACTTCGACCACGCCGGGCGCCTCACCGGCCCCGTCCTCGACCAGGCCGGGGTACCGGGCGAGGCCGACTTCTACCTGTGCGGGCCAACCGAGTTCGCCCGCGATCTCAGTGCGCACCTCGTCTCGCGCGGCGTCACGCCGGACCGCATCAAAGCCGAGACGTTCGGCCCTGCCGGTGCGTACAACCCCGGCGTCCGTGGCGGACCGCGACGCTCACCGCACCCACCGCCCGGAACACCCGGGGTCGGCCCACTGGTCTCGTTCGGCCGCAGCAACCTCTCGGTCCGCTGGGATCCGGCCTTCGGCAGCCTCCTTGAGCTTGCCGAGGCATGCGACGTGCCCAGCAGCTTCGGCTGCCGGACGGGCGTCTGCCATAGCTGCGCCAGCGGCCTGGTGGGCGGCGACGTCAGCTACAAGCCCGACCCGCTGGAACAGCCGGCCCCTGGTCAGGTGCTTCTGTGCTGCTCGCAGCCGAGCACCGACCTCTGGCTCGACCTGTGAGTAACACCTGCGCTGTAACGGGCCGGGCCTGATCAGGATCGCTTGCGGGCTTTCCAGACTTCTTCGCACGGCCACCGCCGGGCCCAGTCCAGCGTGGCGAGCAGGTGGCGGGTGGTGGCGCCCGGCTCGGGCCGCAACTCGATGAGATCCTCGAGCTCCAGGCCACAACGGCGCAGCAACCGGATCATGTCGCCGTGCCCGAGGTGGAATTCCACCGACTCATCATCGGGCCACTCGAAGCGGTGCATGCCGAAGTAGGGCCGCAGCAGCCGCTCGGTGGCCGGCACGTTGTCCTCGTCGGGGACCGTGAGCATGAGCAGGACCGAGTTGACCAGGAAGATCAGCTCCCCGCCGGGGCGCAGCAGCCGGGCGGCCTCGGGGATCCAGACGTAGGGGTCGCACCAGATGCTGGCGCCGTATTCGGAGATCACCACATCGAAGCTGGCCGCGGGGAACGGTGCCTGCTCGGCGTTGGCGTGGATCAGCGGGAACCGCGGCCCGAAACGCTCCTGCAGGCGGCGGGCCGTGGCCAGCTGTGCCGCCGAGTTGTCCAGTCCGGTCACCCGGGCGCCACGGCGCGCCAGCCAGGCCGAGACGTATCCCGTACCGCAGCCCAGTTCCAGGCATTCGCGGCCGGCCAGCCCGGCCGGCAGGATGCGGGCCTGCGCTTCCGGTACGCTCCAGATTCCCCAGCTCGGCTCGGCGGCGGCCCAGCCATGCTGGCCCTCTTCGGCGTAGTCCGCGGCCAACTGGTCCCACGCCGCGCGGTTACTCAGGACATGATCTGCAGGCCCGGTCACAGCCGCCAGCGTCGTCCGGCAAGCGCACGCCGTCAACCCAGGCGGTGATACCTGCCGGTTATCAGGTAGTTCGCCCGATTGCCGGGCGCGGGGCACGGGCACGGGCACCGGAATGATGCGTATGCGTTCGGCACGCATCGACGTGAGGTGAGGTGCCCATGGTGCGGCGATTGAAGCTGGCCGGTGCGGTAATGATGGGCGGCTGCCTGGTGGCTGGGACGGTTGCCGCCGCGCCGGTGGCCCGGCCCGCGGCAGGGACCGTCACCCAGGCGGGCAAGGGGGTGAGCGTGTGGGTGTTCGACGGCGTGAACAAGGCGCTGGCGAAGTCCGGGGCATCCTGGTACTACACCTGGGCACCCGATCACCCTGGTATCACCAGCCCGCGCGGCGTGCACTTCGTCCCGATGATCTGGGGCGCGGGCAGCGTGACCACAGCGACGCTGCACGAGGTCCGGCACGAAGGCCCCGACCTGCTGGGCTTCAACGAACCCGACATGGCCAGCCAGTCCAACATGACTGTGTCCCAGGCGCTGCGGCTGTGGCCGCGGCTCATGCGCACCGGGCTGAAGCTGGGCAGCCCGGCCGTGGCTACCGATGCCGCGACCCCGGGCGGCTGGCTGGACCGGTTCATGCACGGCGCGCGGGCCCGCCACCTACGGGTCAACTTCGTCACGGTGCACTGGTACGGCGGCGACTTCGCGACCGGCCAGGCGGTTCAGCAGCTGCGCAGCTACCTGCAGGCGATCCACGCCCGGTACCGGCTGCCGATCTGGCTCACCGAGTTCGCGCTGATCAGGTTCGGCTCGACCACTACGTTCCCGTCGGCTCGCCGTCAGGCGGCGTTCCTCACGGCCGCCACGTCGATGCTCGGGCGCCTGTCGTTCGTGCACCGCTACGCGTGGTTCGCGCTCCCGGCCACCTCCGGCGACGGCACCGCCGGGCTCTTCCGCCCCGGTGCCATCGCTACCCGGGCGGGCCGGGCATTCGAGGCAGCCGGCGCTGCCACGGGCCTGCGCTGAGCCAAGCCAAGCACCTGCGAATTCCCCGCTGACCAGACAAAGGAGCCTTGGATTGTTCTGGCGAATGAGCAGTTTGATCGTGGTGCCCGCCGTCCTGGTGATGATCTGCGGCACGGCGTCCGCGCGGATGCCGCCGCACCCGAAATGGCAGTCCTCGGCGAGGATGGCCCAGTGGACCAGCCCGGGCACGAACTTCGCGGTCCGTAACAATATGTGGAACTGCCAAGGCACCCCCGACCCGTGGTCATGATCTGGGTGGACAACCAGGGACAGATCCCCGCGGGGAGCATCGCCGCCCGCCCGAAGGTAGCCGGGCGGCACTGGGCGCTGTGGGCAACCGGAACCAAGGGCAACGACAACAACACGTACTCTTTCGTGGCCGCCAGCAACTTCACCCACGGCACCGTGGACACCCTGGCCATGCTCACGTGGCTGGTGCACCACGGCTGGATACCGGCCAGTTCCGGGGTGTCTGACGACGAGTTTGGATTCGAAATATGTGCAACCGGCGGCCACATCGCCAACCTGGCCGTCACCAGCTACAGCCTGACCGCCAAGACCTGAAAGGCCTGAACAAGCCCAGCCACCGGGCTGGCCAGCCGCATCGGCCATTTCTCTCGCCGTGGCGCAGGGCGCGCCGCCCGAAGATGAATGGCACTACATACTTGCGTTATCACCTACACTGATGAATCAGTCAGGCAATGACCGGTATCCCGGATAGGAGTGCGGATAGTGGCTCAGCGGACGCAGGTCCTGTACGTAGATGACATTGACGGCAGCGAGGCAGAGGGCACGATCAGGTTCGGGTTTGGCGGTGCCGACTATGAGATCGACCTGAACAAAAAACATGCGGACCAGTTCGCCAAGGCGCTCGCGCCTTTCATTGCCGCGGCACGGAAAGTACCATCGTCGCGCCGTTCGGCACGCGGGGCGCGGCCGTCCCGGCATGATCTGTCCGACGTCCGGGCCTGGGCTCGCGACCAGGGCATCAAGGTATCCGACCGAGGGCGCATTCCAGCTGACGTGCTGGCCGCGTACCGCGCCGCGCACTAGCCCGTGACCGGGCCCGGTACACCCGGTAACGGTCCGTTGGCCGCCCTGTGGCCCACCCCAGGACGTGGGCCCGGGAGCGGCGGCCGGTGAGCGGTCAGCGGGGCAGGAAGTCCAGCAGAAGCGTGTTCACCTTGCCGGGTTCTTCGAGCTGCATCCAGTGACCGGGACCGTCCAGCCGCTCGTACCGCCACTGGCCGGCCACGTTGGCGGCCGAATCGGTCATCTGCACCTCGGTGAGGGCGGGGTCATCGGTGCTCCACAGTCCCATCGTTGGTGCTTGCACTGGGGGGAGCTGGAGCGGCGGCCCCGCCCATGATTCGGGGCTGATGTTGGCCCGGTACCAGTTCAGGCCCGGCGTCAGCGAGCCGTCCGCCTCCAGCTCCGCGATCACCTGGTCGGCGTCGGGGTGGGCTCCCCACGTGCGGAAGTTGGCCCAGTTGTCCTCGGTGAGCCAGCGTTCGGCAACGCCGGGGAACTGGAACAGCAGCATGTACCACGACTTCTGCCGCTGCTCCAGCGTACGCAGGAACGTGACCGGATTGCCGACAGACAAGACAGCCAGGTGGTCGACGCTGCCAGGAGCGAGGGAGGCCAGTGCCCAGCCCAGGGCGGCGCCCCAATCGTGGCCCGACGATATGGGCCCGGCCGATCCGAAGGTCGGCGAGGATCGCCATGACGTCACCGGCCAGGACCGGAATCGAGTAGGCGTCGACCGGCTCAGGCTTGCCCGAGCGCCCGTAGCCGCGCAGGTCGGGGACGATGACCTGGAACCCGGCATCCGCCAGCGCCGGTACCTGATGCCGCCACAGCCGGCCCGAGTCAGGAAAGCCGTGCAGCAGCACAACCGGCCGGCCTTCCCCGGTCGACCTCATACTCGATACCGACCCCGTCCACGTCCACCCGGCTCATTGCCCTCCCGCTTACCTTCCCGGCCCGCATGCTGGCAACGGTGCTTCCCGGCCACGCTACGCGGGCGGCGGCGAATCGGCTGTGCTCTCGGCCGCGCCGATGGTTCCGCGGCGGCGGTGCATCGGCTGTGCTCTCGGCCGGTTGTTCCGTGGTCAGTGCGAGGAGCAGGTCGTTGAGCCGGGTGACGAAGCTGGCCGGGTCCTCGATCTGGGCACCGAGGGTGAGAACCGCCTGGCTGTAGAGCACGTTGGCCCAGTCGGCCAGCCGGGGGTCGTCCTGCTCGCGGTTGAGCCGTTGCACCAGCGGATGCTGGGGGTTGATCTCCAGCACCGGCTGGCTGGGCAGCCCGGAGCCGCGTAGCCGCCGGGCCAGGTTGATGTCGATCTCCGGCTCGTTGGCCACGATGCAGGCCGGGCGAGGTGGTGAGCCCGGCTGGTCACCCGCACGTCCCAGGCCTGGCCGGCCAGGATCGTCCTTCAGCTTGCCGAGCAGCGCGGCGTAGTCGGTGGTGGCCTTATCCTGGGCCGCCTTTTCCGCGTCATCTTCCAGCGTGCCGAAATCGGGCAGCGCCCTGGGCAACGGACTGCAGCTGCCGGCCGTCGAACTCGCGCAGGCTGGTCACCACCCAGTTGTCCACCGGATGCCCCGAGCAGCAGCACCTCGATGCCCTTCTCGCGGAAGGCCTCCAGGTGCGGGCTGGTCTTGGCCGCGGCCAGGGTCGGGGCGAGCAGGTAGTAGATCTTGTCCTGGCCTTCCTTCATCCGGGTGACGTAGTCGGCGAGCGAGACGTCGGCCTGGTCCGTGGCGGACTTGGTGGAGGTGAAGCGCAGCAGCGCGGCGATGCTGTCCCGGTTGGCGTAGTCCTCGGGGATGCCCTCTTTGAGAACGGCGCCGAACTCCGCCCAGAACGTGGCGTACTTCTCCGGGTCCTTTTCAGCCATGTCCGCCAGCAGCTTCAGGACTCTCTTGACCGCGGTGGAGCGGATGCTGTCGACCACCCGGCTGCTCTGCAGGATCTCCCGGGAGACGTTCAGCGGCAGGTCGCCGGAGTCGATGACGCCGCGGACGAAGCGCAGGTACCCCGGCATGAGCTGGCCGGTGTCCTCCATGATGAATATCCGCCGGACGTGCAGCCGGATACCGTGCCGTGACTGCGGCAGCCACAGGTCGTAAGGCGCGCGCGACGGGATGTACAGCAGCAGCGTGTACTCGTACGCTCCCTCGATCTTGCTGTGCAGGTAACCGAGCGGCTCGCCGAAGTCGCTGGCGATGTGCCGGTAGAACTCGTTGTAATCCTCATCGCTGAGTTCGGCCTTGGGCCGGGCCCACAGCGCTGACGCCTGATTGACCGGTGCTTCCTCGGCGGGCTGGTCCTCGCTCCTCGCCGGCCTTCTCCGCGGGCATGAGAATCGGCAGGCTGATGTGGTCGGAATACTTCTGGATGATCGAGCGCAGCCGGTAGCCGTTCAGCAGGTCATCTTCGCCGTCGCGCAACTGGAGCACGACCGTCGTGCCGCGGTCCGGGCGCTCGGTCGTCTCCAGCGTGTACTCGCCCTTACCGTCGGATTCCCAGCGGACCCCGTCGCTCGGCGGGCAGCCCGGACCGGCGGGTGGTCAGGATCACGCGCTCGGCCACGATGAACGCGGAGTAGAAGCCCACGCCGAACTGGCCGATGAGTTCCGCGTCTTTGCGCTGGTCACCACTGAGTGATTGGAGGAACTCCCGGGTGCCGGACTTGGCGATCGTGCCGATATTGTCGATGACTTCCTGCCGGCTCATGCCGATGCCGTTGTCCGCGACAGTGATCGTGCCGGCGTCGGCGTCGTAGCTGACCCGGATCTGCAGCGGCTCATCCTGCCCGGGAACCTCCGACTGGGACAGCAGTTCCAGGCGGAGCCGGTCAATGGCGTCGGAGGCATTCGAGATCAGCTCGCGAAGGAATATCTCCTTGTTGCTGTACAGCGAGTGGATCATCAGATCCAGTAGCTGGACCGCCTCGGCCTGAAAAGCCAGCGTCTGGTGATCTGTCTGCTGCGTCCAACGTGTCTCCCCCAAGTTAATCGGCCGGTTCCGCTCATTGTGCCAGCCAGCTATTATCCCGCGGCGGGACCGCAACCATCCGGGAACCTCGATGCCGGCCGCCGGCCGGGCGCGGCCGGTGGCCTTAGGCTAGCCGTGTTCGCTGTCCCGCCCACAGTGCTGTCCGGGGGTCATCATGGCGGGTCCGGTAGTTTCGTTTGCCTACTACCCGGGGGTGGACCGGGTCCCGGCGGGTACGCGTGTTGACCTGTGCGGCAGCTGGGCACCGGATGGAACGGCTGGTACCGGGGCCTGGTCGCGGCGCCCGATGACCCGAGCCCGGGACGAGACCGGCGCGGCGTGCTTCACGGCCGATGTTCCGTTCGGCCCGGCGATGGCCGGGACCGGTGTTTGCTGGGGCACCTGGGTCCGGTTGGGCGGGGACCAGGCCGAGGTCTGGGGTGTTGCGGCGGAGGTACCCGATCCGGCCTCGACGGCGCAGGTCAGGACCTTCGTTATCGCGCAACCTTCGGCCGGCGGCCCGCAGCGGGAGAGGTATCGCCTGTCGTGGCACCGGCTGCGCGGTGCGCAGCGTTACCCATCTCCGGGAGCGCCGACGGAGCTGGGCTTCAGCGTCTGGGCTCCGGACGCGACCGCGGTCGAGGTGGTCTTCGGGCAGCCGAGCGGCTGTAGGCCTCGATCTGCAGCCGGACGGCATCTGGGCGCTGTGGCAGTTCCCGCTCGGCCAGCGCGGCTTTGAGCAGGTCGAGGCATGCCCGGCCCATCAAGGTATCCGAGATGTCGGCGCCGCTGCCGCTCTGCATGCGAGCGACAGCCGATGCCACGAGCGGAATGAGAACCGATCCGGGGCCATCAGCGACGTCGGTCGGCCGGCGCGCTAGCCGGAAGAAACTGACTCGGCCGCTGCCGTCGGCGAAGACCTCGGGCCGGCCGGGCCGTAACATCAGTGGTCGGCGGGGCCGGCGGAGGGAGGACGGATGAGGACTTGGCGCGCTGCGCTGACCGGGTTCGTGCTGGCCGCCACGACTGTGCTGGGCGGCCTGTGGGCTGCCCCGCCACCAGTGGCCGCGCTGGCCGCGGGCCATCGGCATCCGGGCGGCTGGACCGCCGAACGGCGGTGGAGCCCGAAGAACGACTGGGAGCCGAACATCGCCGCGGATCCCTCGTCGTCGTGGCTCTACCAGATGACCACCCAGTACGGCGGCGGCTCGGTGTGCCGCCCGCACATGATGCACTGCATCCTGTTCCGTTCGTCGGCGAACCGGGGCAGGACGTGGCACAAGAGCTTTGTCATGAACCGGCGGCGGTGCCCGCCAGGTAAGGCCTGCCGCCAGGCGGCCTGGCAGAACGACCCGGTGCTGGCCGTTTCGGCATCGGGCGTCATCTACGCGGCGTGGATGAACCAGTGGGATGTGGTGTTCGCGAAGTCAGCCGATCACGGCCGGGTGTGGACCGGCTTCCACGATTTCCGGAGGGCGCTCGGCGCATCGTTCACCGACAAGCCATGGATCGCGATCTCGCCGGGCGGCAAGGATGTGTACGTCGCGTTCAACCGGAGCAACTCCTACATCTCCGCCTCACATGATTACGGGCGGACGTGGTCCAGGCCGGTACGGACCAACAAGAACGGGCGGTACTGGTTCGCCGAGGCAGGCGCGGTGGCACCGGACGGGCGTGTGTACTTCGCCGAGAGCGCCGAGCACCAGAACGCCAAGGGCACGGTACGGCTCGCGGTAGTCTCCTCCGCCAACGGCGGCGCCTCATGGCACACCACTGACGTGGCGCGCAGCCAGCAGCAACCGCCCTGCCCGGGTAAGGTCTGCCCGAACGACTTCTACGGCGCGCAAATCTCACTGGCGGTCAGCCACACGGGGACCATCCTTGCTGCCTACGTGGCAAACTCCGCGGCCAGGGCGCCGATGAAGCTGTACGCCATCATCTCGGACAACGGCGTGTCCTGGAGCAAACCGGCCGTGCTCGCGGCTCGCGGCAGCAGGGTCGGGGCCGACTTCCCGAAGGTCGCGGCCGGCCCCCGGCCCGGCGATTTCGCCGTCGCCTGGGAGGACGACCGCCACGGCCCTGCGGCGTGGAACGTCTGGTACCGGGCGACGGGGAACCGGGGAACTACCTGGAGCCCCGCCGTCCGGATCTCCGGCCGCCGCTCCGGTGCGCCGTACAAGACCAGTGCGGGCTTCCGGTTCCCCTACGGTGACTACTTCGGCATGACGATGGACAGCCACGGCACCAGCTACCTGACGTGGAGCGAAGGCACCAGCTACTTCGGTCCCGGCAACACCTGGCTGGCCCACAACCACCGGCGCTAGCCCGCCTTACCGCCTGGTCAGGGAGTGATCGCGATGGCGGACGCGTCTGCGCCCACCTGGATCGGCGGCCCAGCCTTGTTGGTAGCGGTCGTGATAGGCGTCAGCGCGAACCGTACTTTCTTGGACACGATGAAGTTGGTGATGACGTAGGCGGTCTTCCCGTTCGGGGTAATCGCGATCTGGGCTGGCTCCATTGGGGTCTGGATGGGCGTGCCGGAGGTGTTGGCCGCGGTGCTGATCGGCGTCACCGTGTTTCCGCTGAAGTCAGAAACGTAGGCCTTCGTCCCGTCCGGGGTGATCGCGATCTCGCCCGGGTTGTTCGTCCCGGTGGGAATGGGCTTGCCCGCGGTGTTGGTGGCGGTGCTGATCGGCGTCACCGAACTGGCACCGACGACGTAGGCGGTGTTGCCGTTGGGAGTGATCGCGATGGGCCCGGTACCTCCCGCGACCGGGATGGGCGGGCCGGCCTTGTTGGTGCCGGTGTTGATCGGCGTCACGCCCAAGTCATTGGCCACGTAGGCGGTTCGCCCGTCCGGGGTGATCGCGATGGAGCGCGGGTGCTGCCCGATGTGGATCACCGTGCCGTGCTTGTTGGTCGTGGTGTTGATCGTCGTCACCGTGCCGAAGCGGTTGTTGACCACGTAGGCGGTCTTGCCGTTGGGGGTGATCGCGATCGCGACCGGGTCGCGGCCGACGAGGATGGGCGGGCCTGCGGTGTTGGTCGCGGTGTGGATCGGCGTCACCGTCCCCGAGCTGAAGTTCACGACATAGGCGGTGCGCCCGTCCGGGGTGATCGCGATCGCGCCCGGGTTCGTTCCGACCGGGATGGCCCTGCCCGGGGTGTTGGTCGCGGTGTGGATCGGCGTTACCGAGGCCGCGTGGAAGTTGGCGACGTAGGCGGTCTTCCCGTCCGGGGTGATCGCGATCGCGATCGGATCAGTCTCGACGGGGATCCGTGCGCCCGGCCTGTTCGTCGCGGTATTGACCGGCCGGACCACACTGCCCTTTCCCCCGATGGCGACATAGGCGGTGGGCGGGCGGACTGATGAGGCGCGGCCCGACGCGGCGGCCGCCACGCGCGCGCTCGACGGGCCCGCAGCAGACGTGACAGCCGCCGCGGCCATGACTGCTGCGGCGGCCACTGACAGTGTCCTCACCATGCTCACCTTCTAACGAGAGGCTTCCTGGCACCAGTCTCTGCCGCCCGCGCGCAATAGCCCATCGCCTTTACAAGGAATTCGCCTGCCGAGCCGGACGGACACTGTCGAGCGCGGATCCGGCACCGGGCTCGTGCGGGGCGGCTGCCACCGGCCCAACGCGGGCCAGGGCAAGGTAGCCCCCGATGGCCAGCAGCGCGAACGGAATCATGCTGTTCGGGTCGGTGCCGAGGCCGCCGAAGATGGCCAGGTCCTGGATCAGCACCCAGTCCGCCAGGCACAGCACCGTGAAGCCCGCGACCGCCGGGCGGACCAGCGACGGCCGCCCGCTCAGCAGCACCACACCGGCCACGGCCAGCGCGGCCACGGCGAACAGGTTCACCGCGAACCCGTGGCCAGCGGTGAACGAAGCGAACCCCGCGACCCAGGCGGACAGGAAATGGGGCTGCGCTACCCCGCTCATGTCCTGGATCATGCCGGTGAGCGTGCCCGGCTGACCGTGGTAGGTCCCGTGCCAGAACCCGCGCCCCGGCCAGGCCTGCAGCACCGCCATCCCGGTCAGGAACAGGCCAAGACCGGCGAGGGTCAGCCTGCCGAGCCGTGCGGTCTGCCACGCGCGCGCTGGCAGCGCGATCAGCGCTCCGGCCACCGCATAGCTGAGCGCGGCCCCCGGCGCGCCGGTCAGCCAGCTGAGCCCGGGAACGAAGATGCCGCCGAACGATTCGCCGAACACCCAGACGGCCAGCCCCCAGCCGAGGCCGGCCAGCCCGGCCAGCCGCGACCACGTGCCGTGCGGCGCCACCAGCATCCAGATCCCGATGCCCACCTCGATCCAGACCGCGGCGTCCGCGGCCGGCACCGGATGGTACGACCAGGCGGTCAGAGCCCAGTTCACCACCTGCTGCACCCAGTGCGGGGAACTCGCCGCGACGGGCTCTACGACCTTCGCGGGAAGGTCGGCCGCCATCCTCGGCTGGGTCTGCAGAATGCCGTCGAAGAGCCACAGGAGGCCGAACCCGATCCGCAGCACCCTGCGCCCGGCGGGCTCCGCCGGGCGGCCCGCCGGTGCGCAGGGTCCGGTACGGGCCGTGGCCGCCCCTGCCCGCCACCGCCGCAGGAAAAGCCAGGCCAGCGCCGCTACCGCGACGATCAGCGCGATCAGTTCCTGGCGCCGCAGGACCGCGGTGAACGCGGCGGTCAGCGCCGGGTCGCCGGCACTAGCCATCGGAGTGCATTCCAGACATTTCGCTGCCCACCTTTGGTACGGGAGGGCGGCCGCCGCTGCGGCCGCCCTCCCGCGGTCAGGACCGCTGGCTCAGCCGCCGTTGAACGGGGTGACCAGCGGGTTGGTGCTGGAGTACAGGCCAGCGGGGTTGGGGTACCAGATCCACACGTGCATCGTGGTCAGGTCGGGGTGCCAGAAGTTGAACTTGGATCCGGTCTTCGGGTTCGTCTTCGGGCAGGTCTTCTGGTTCTCGTCCGGAATGAACGTGCCGTCCGTGTAGTGACAGGCCGCCGGGAAGAAGCCATACGTCGCGTTCGGCAGCGTTGGCGTCTTCGGCATCGATGGGAAGATCCATTCCAGGGCGCCGAGCTGGAAGCCGTTCCCGACGTGCTCGTAGACCAGGATCTGCGGCTTGCGGATGTTGAAGCTCTGGATGGTCGGGTTCAGGTAGTGGATCCCCATGTTCGGCATCATCGGGGTGATGACCTCGTACCCATCGGCCTTGGCCTTAGCCAGGTTCGTGGCGTACTTCGCCGTGGCCTGCCGCATCTCGGCGAGCTGCTTGGTGAGGGTGGGATTTGCCACGGCCGAACCGCCAGGGCCCGAGGTGGCAAAGTGCCCGGACTGGGCCCAGGCCGGGATCATCCACATGACCCCTGCCGCGGCCAGCGCGGCAATTCCGCCGAGCCGGGCGATGTGCCTTTTTCGCATCGTTCTCCTCCTCGCTAGGAACCTTCTTGGACCGGGTAGATGTGGTCTGCTACCAGGCCGTGAGCATCTCGGTGGACGTTGGCCGCGGCCTCCGCTGACGGCGCTTCGACCAGGCAGAAGATCCGCCCGCCCGGCTCGTCGACCCAGTACCTCAGGTAGCGCACGTCGTAGGCCGCCTGCGTTTGCAGGTCGGCGAGGTGGGCCTTTGCCACGTCATCCATGGCCACGCTGCCGTCGATCTCGTGGACATCCATGAAAAGTGGCATTGGTGGCCTCCCTTCAGGTCGCTTGGATTTGCCGTAACGACCGTAGGCAGGCCGGGCCAGCCGGTTAATCGGGAGAAATGCCCAGGTTGGGCGGTACCGGTGCCTAGATTGAGCCGGGGAGTGCCTAGGTTGCGGATCCGGTGCCCATCCGGGCTGCCGCGCGGGCGGCCTCGGCCCGGGACGAAACGCCGATCTTGGACAGAACGGCGGAGACGTGGTGGTCCACCGTCCGCTCGGAGATGACCAGGCGCCGGGAGATCTCCCGGTTGGGCAGGCCCTCCGAAAGCAGCGCGAGGACCTCCCGCTCACGGGCCGTCAGCCCGGCCGGCCCGGCCCGCGTCGCCGCGCGTGGCCCGCGGGGGATGGCCCGTACCCCGAGTTCCTTCATCCGCCGCCGGGCCGCCGCCGCGGTTGCCCGGGCGCCGAGGTCGTCGAGCGCTTTGAGGGCCTCCCGCAGCATGGCCTCATCCGGCGAACCCAGTCCGGCCACGGCGGCATCGTAAGGCCTGCCAAGCCGGTCCCACGCCGTGGCCGCCCCGCGCCAGTCTCCCGCCAGCTCACGTGCGAACGGCTCCGGCAGGCCGTCCGGCGGATCGGGCAGGCCCGCTGGAGGGCCGGCCGTCCGCAGCCGCGGCAGCCAGATGGCCAGCGACCCGAACGTCCACGGATCGGTGTACTCCGCCGCCCCCTCGTAGGCCGGCATGACCTCCTGCGCCGCGGGCCCGGGCTGGCCCTCGACCCAGCGCAACTCCGCCCGCGCCGCCCGCACCGGGACGATCCACTGCGGCTCACCCGAGCCCTCGGCCAGCGCGAGCGCCTCGTCCAGCAGGTCCCACGTCCCGGCCTCGCCGCGGCGCCCGCGGATCGTGCCCAGCACCCGTAGCGGGTTGATCTGGTTGACCGGCGAGATGCCCGGGGCGCCCAGCATCTGGGTGCAGACGTCCACCGCCTCGTCCCACCGGCCCGTCAGCAGCAGGGCGCAGGCCCGCCAGCCCAGCAGGCACAGGCTGAACACGCCAAGCTCGCGGTCCTCGCAGTAGGCCATCCCCGCGGCGAAGTAACGTTCGGAGTCCGCGAACTTGTTCAGCCGGGCCGCGGCCTCCTGCAGGCTGGAGTAAGCGCGGCCGGTCGCTTCCTGGAGGTCTTCGTCCAGCGCGATCCGCAACGCCCGCTCGATCGTGCCGATTCCGTTCTGGCCGTGCTCGACCAGCGTGAGCCCGGTCGCGTTCAGCGCGTAGCTGACCAGGTTGGGATCGTCCAGTTGTTCGCCGAGCGCCCGCGCCTTGTCGATGGCCTCCATGCCCTCGCCGGACCGGCCCAGGTTCAGGTAGGACGCGCCGAGGGACGCGTATGCCCAGGCCAGCTCCAGGCTGGGCGGCAAGGCCTGCAGGACCTGGACGGCTTCCTCGGCGGCCCGGTCGGACTCCTCGCCGCGGCACAGCCGCCACAGCGTGACAGACAGCCTGCGCAGATCCTCGCCCGCCTGCCGCTGGTCGCCAAGCTCCCGGCGCAGCTCCAGCGCGGTGCGCAGGGCGCGCTCGGCCTCTTGCCAGCGGTCAAGCAGCGAATATTCCTCGGCGGCGCCCTCATGCAGTCCGGCCAGCGCTCGCTTGTCAAGATCTTTGGCATAACGGAGGGCGCGTTCGAACTGTGCCGCCGCCTCGCGATGTGCGCCCAGGGCGGACGAACGGCGGGCCGCCTCCGGGGCGTGCCGCACGACGGCCTGCTCGATCCCCGGCGCCCTCGGCGTGGTGGGCAAGCAGCGCCGGATCGGCGTCACCGCGCTGCTCCAGCTCGGTGAGCAACCGGGCGTGCAGTTCCGCCTTGCGGTGCGGCGCGATCGAGGTCTCCACCGCCATCCGGACCAGCTCGTGCCGGAACCGCAGGCCCGTCCCGTCGGGGATCAGGATCCCGGTCGTGACACACTCGTCGACCGCGGCGAAGGAGCCTCCCAGGACCGACACCAGGAGCTTCCGGTTCACCCTCGTCCCGGTCACCGCGGCCGCCTCCACCGCCCGGCGGGTGCCCGGGCTGGAACGGGCCAGCCGTGCCCCCACCGCATCGCGCACGGTCGGCGGCACCGAGGGCCATCCGCCCGCCAGGATCTCGGTCACGTAGAACGGGTTGCCACCGGTGACCCGGTACAGCTCGTCCGCGTCCACCTCCAGGTCCGCCGCGAGGGCCCGGACCGCTTCGGCCGACAGCGGCGGCAGGTGCATCCGCCGGGTGGCGCGCTGGGTGGCGAGGTTGCCGAGGACGACGCGGAGCGGATGATCGTCGCCGACCTCATCGTCCCGGTAGGTGGCCAGCAGGAGCGCTGGCATGCGGCCCAGCCGCCGTCCGACAAAGCTCAGCAGGTCGATCGTGGCCTCGTCCGCCCAGTGGACGTCCTCGATCACCACGACCGTCAGGGCGCCGGGTGCATGGATCCCGGCCAGGAAGGCAGCGAACAGCTGGTCCCGGTGAGCCCCCCGGCGGCACAGGCCGTCGAGTTCCCCGCCGGCCTGCGCGCCGATGTCGAACAGGGGGCCGAGCGGCCGTGGGGTCAGCAGCCCGTCGCAGGCCCCCCACAGCCAGCGGGCGCCCTTCGCACGCTGCTGGAACGTCTCGACAAGCGCGGTCTTCCCGATCCCCGACTCGCCCGAGACCAGGACCAGGCGGCCGTCGCCCTGCTTCGCCGCACCGGCGTACTCGGTCAGCGTGTCCAGAAACGACGTACGCTCCAGCAGGTCCATGGCCGCATACCCCCAGGTCCCGCCAGGATAGTTGGCCCTGCGCCGGGCGCAACCCCGGCCGGGCCGCGGCCACGGTGCGCCGGTTAGCGCCGCTCCCGGGCGGACTCCTCAGCGGCCGGTCGTGGCTCGCGCCCAGCCTGGCCCCCCCGGTCCAGCCGGCCCGGCCCGCGGGTGCGGCGGAGCTGGGGCTGAGACAGCCCAGCGACTCCAGTGGGCCGTTGAACCAGTGCCCGCGCGGGCACCGGATCTTCGCGCTGGCCAGCGGGCCGTCCGAGGAGCCGAGTTCGTAGCGGTACTCCACCTCCGCGGGCAGCCCGCACCGCTGCTCGCCGTGCCGGTCCATGAAGGCCGGGCAGTCCAGGAACATCATCGAGGTTTCCATCTCTATAGCCCCCGTTCGTCCGCGCAGTCCGTCGAGGCGGTCAGGACTGCGAATGGAGCGAGCACGTCGGCCCCCCGTCACGGTGCCCAGCCGTTACCATGAGTCCAGAGCAACCCCGGCGCCGCGCGCCGTGATGACATCTGTGGTCCAGCTCTCTGGTGCTAATCTGGAGGTAGTGAGCGATTGCGGACAGCGAGCTTCGGCCCGCGACCGGGAGTCTGCCGCGAAGGTGCTCCGCGAGGCTTATGCGGCAGGCCGCCTGAGCGTGGATGAATTCGGCGAGCGCATCGACGCGGTGTACTCGCCGGTTACGCTGTGGCGAGCTGGGTGAGCTGACCGCGGACCTGCCGGAGGGGGCGGCCCTCGCCGGCCAAGCGTTCAACCGGTGCCCACACCACCAGGCCCTCGAGATGTCCGAGCCGAGGCGCCCGTTCGCACCGCTGTGGGGAACGGTCGCTATCTGGCTTGCCATCGCGGCCGTGGCCCACGTGTTCGCCGCGATTCCGCTCGTCCTGCTCTCGGTGTACGTGCTGGCCGTAGCCTGGCGGACGAAGCGGCGGCAGCACCGGGATAGTGGCCAGCCAGGACGACCGCACGGCTCCCGGCGCCTGCGACGATTGACCAGGGCTTACTGTCCTTTGAGGCTGCCGATGCTCAGCGAGCCTGGGGCCGGCCGCAGTTGCTGCTCGGCCTGGCGGATGTAGGTTTCCGGGTCCTTGTCCACCGGCGGGGACACCGGCGAAGTTCCGCGCCTGGAAGGCGGTGAACACGACGGCCAGATCGTGCCGCTCCTGGAGCCCCGCCAAGCGGCGGAAATCGGTCAGGCCTTCGCGTTCTTCCTCGGCCATGTGGTCGCTGTTGGCCAGGTTCGCCGCGGCGACCGCGGCGAACCAGCCGCCGCTGCCCGGTTCGTGCCGCGCGACCTCCTCCACCGCGTCCCTGATGTCGTTGTGGTCGCGGATGGCATCGAGCGTCTCGCCCTCCACCCCGGCGGTGCGGCCCGCCGCCAAGCCCACCTTGAGCAGCGCGGGATAGAAGATCGCCTCCTCCGCTGCCGCGTGCAACTCCAGGAACGACCCGAGCCGCGCCCAGACCGCCGACAGCACGCCGGTATCCGTGCGGCCGATCTGCTCCAAGATCGCAAACAGCCGCCGCTGCTCGTGATGGTCATCGAGGATCAGCTGGGTAATGTCCACGGTCCCTCCGCGGCCCGGGTGCCGCCGGCCAGCCGTGCTGGCCGGCAGCCCGGCGCCTCACTCGTAGCGCGTGGGCGGATAGGGGCTTCGCTCGTGTTCGAGCGTCAGCTCATCCTTGTCGTACTCCCGGCGGATCTCGGCCCGCGCCTCCTGGACTACCTCGCTTTCGGCGAGGTCGGGCTCCGGCGGCTCGTCGGTCGCCGGCGGTACCTCGTCCGGGTCGTAGGCGTCGAGCCCGGCGTCCACCCGCTCCTCTTCGGCCAGCCTGGCAAGCTGATCATCGTCGAGCCGCTCGAGTTTGCCGGGGTGCTCACGCCGACTGCGATGGAAATCCTCGGGTAGGTGGTCATCCTCCGGTAGCTGGTCTGGGTTCTGCTCGGTCATCGCACCTCCAGCGGGTTGCGGGAACGATCGCGGCCGCAAGGCTACAACGCACGCTACGCCACCCCGTCCGGTCCGTCTGCCAGGGAGGGGAGCACGGTCCCGCCGGTTCGCCAGTACTCCCCGTGAGACCTGGACAGAAGCTCCTCATCGACGAGATAGCGCCGCAGCGCCGCGTAGTCGGGGTGCAGCGTGCCGAGGAACGCGCTGACCCGCTGCTCGGTCGGGCATAACCCCAATGTCGGCTAGCGTCAGCTCAGGTTCACGTGGGACCGTATATGGAGGTACCCAGAGGGGTACGTGGGTCTCCATTAACTCGTTGGGCGGAGGCCTTAATGGGGCGTGACATTCAGGCGATCAAGTTCAGCGGCGAAGACAGGGGCAGGTACCGGGACAAGCTGCGGCGCTCCCTCGAGGTGTTCGCCACGATGCTGCGCGAGCATCTGTTCGACGCCGAGCCGGCGCAGGTTGGCCTGGAGATCGAGCTAAACCTGGTGGACGAGCGCGGGATGCCGTCCTTCAGCAACGCGGACGTGCTGGACGCGATCGCGGATCCGGCCTGGGCGACCGAGCTTGGGCAGTTCAACATCGAGATCAACGTGCCGCCCCGGCGGCTCGACGGCGCCGCGGTGGCGGACCTGGAGCACGAGGTCAGGGGCAGCCTCAACGCCGCGGACAGCAAGGCGAGCGGTACCGGCAGCCGCCTCGTCATGATCGGCATCCTGCCGACGCTGGAAGAAAAGGACATGCACGAGGGGGTCCTGTCGGCCAACGCCAGGTACAAGGTGCTCAACGAGCAGATCTTCGCGGCGCGCGGGGAAGACATGCGCATCGCGATCGAGGGCACCGAGCATCTCGTCACGCACGCGGACAGCATCACCCCCGAAGCCGCCTGCACGAGCGTGCAGCTGCATGTCCAGGTCAGCCCGGAGGCGTTCGCGAGCTACTGGAACGCGGCCCAGGCGATCGCGGGCCTGCAGGTCGCGCTGGCCGCCAACTCCCCGTTCCTGTTCGGCCGGCAACTGTGGCACGAGACCCGGATCACGCTGTTCGAGCAGGCCACCGACACCCGGCCCGATGAGCTGAAGCATCAAGGGGTACGGCCCCGGGTGTGGTTCGGCGAGCGCTGGATCACGTCGGTGTTCGACCTGTTCGAGGAGAACATCAGGTACTTCCCGGCACTGCTGCCGATCTGCGAGGACGAGGACCCGCAGGCCGAGTTCGATCAAGGCGCATGCCCGCAGCTGGCCGAGATGAGCCTGCACAACGGGACGATCTACCGGTGGAACCGCCCGGTCTACGCGGTCGTCGACGGCATGCCGCACCTGCGGGTGGAGAACCGGGTCCTGCCGGCCGGCCCGTCGGTCGTGGACGTCATGGCGAACGCGGCGTTCTACTACGGGCTCGTCCGGACCCTCGCCGAGGCGCAGCGCCCGGTCTGGACGCAGATGTCGTTCGCCACAGCGGAGGAGAACCTGCACGAGGCGGCCCGCCACGGCCTGGACGCGCAGGTGTATTGGCCGGGTCTTGGTGATGTACCGGTGTCCGAGCTTGTCGTGCGCCGCCTGCTGCCGCTGGCCCGCGAGGGACTGGACAGCTGGGGCGTTGATCCGGATCAGTCCGACCACTTGCTGGGCATCATCGAGCAGCGTTGCATAACCGGCCAGAACGGAGCCGCCTGGCAGATCGGCGCGGTCGCGGCGCTCACCGAGCGTGGGACGGGCCGCCCGGAAGCGCTGCGGCTGATGACCCAGCGCTACATCGAGCACATGCACACCAACGACCCGGTGCACACGTGGCCGCTCGGCGGATGAGCCCGGCAGGGGAGTAAGCGCGCGCAGCTAGTCCGGCCCGCCGCAGGCCGTTCTGCAGCAAAACTGGCGGGCGGGACGGTCAGGTATCGATGTTCGGGTTCTCCGCACCAATGGATATCAGGTGCACGGGCGGCTCCTCGATCACTACCGCCGATTCGACGTCCAGGCCGGGCCCGACGTGCACGAGCTCGCCGGGGGCGAGCATGCGCCAGCCGTCCTCGCCGTCGAGCTCCTCGGAGGCGACGACGACCGACGGGACCGCGTCCAGCGCCGGGACGTGTACCGAGGACGTTGCGCTGCGGACGTGCAGCCCCGCCTTGCCCGCGCCGGGGCCGGCCGGCCGCTCGATGATGTGCAGGGCATGCTGAGCCGGATAGCGCAGCGCCCACAGCTCACCCGGCGCGACGACGACGGTGTTCAGCGACGACAGCGGCACGTTGACGGCGATCCACCGCACCGCGGCGGCGATACCCGCGGCGACGTCACCGCCGTGCGCGTCGGTCTGCTGGGTGATCAGGGCGAAGTACCGCTCGGAGTCGGTATCGCCCAGCACCAGGCTGCGGTAGCTGCCCAGCTGCTCGTCCAGCAGGGCCAGCTCACCGATCCCGCCGTTGTGCGCCATGATGCGGCCGCGGGCGGCGAACGGGTGGGTGTTGCGCACCGCCCGGCCGCCCGCGGTCGCGTAGCGCACGTGGGCGACAAAGGTCGCTGACTGCGCCTGCTTGGCCTCGTGGATGAACTCTTCGTCCTCGAACGCCGGCTCCGGCTGCTTGTCGATCACCGGCGCACCGGCGGCGTCGAAGAACCCGACGCCGCTCCCATCGGCGTTGCGGTGGCTCTGCGCCTCCAGCGAGTCGGGGGCGTCGAGCAGCCAGAACGTGGCCCGGACCCGGGTGGTCCCCGCGGTCAGCCCGAACAAGCGGCACATGTCACCCCATGGAAGCAGCAATCGTCCCCGGCCGCCAGCGGGTCACCCGGTGCGGGAACTGGCTACCCGGCGCAGGAACGTCCGCTCAGCCAGCGTCCACGCGGTCGTCGTCAGCAGGTACAGCCCCGCGGCCAAGGGCACGAACGCGGCCAGGATCACGGTGCCGAAGGGCGCCAGCGTGGTCATCCCGGCCGATATCCGGGTGGCCTGATCGGCGGGCGTGCTGGCCCGGCCGGGGGCCTGCGCGGGACGGCCGGGCTTGGCGGCGGCTCCGGCGAGGCCGGGCGTGCCAAGACGCGATGCCATCCGGGCCGACAGCCAGCCGATGCCGGCGAGCAGCAGGAGCAGTCCGGCGAACACCGCGCCCTGCGCGCTGAGCGGCCCGGCTCCGCCGAGCCAGTGGCTGCCCAAAGAGGCGCCGAACAGGTCGTGGGTGAGCAGCGAGTTGGCGGTCCCGCCGACCTTCGGCGACCGGAACAGCAAGGTCATCACCGACAGCACCGGCCACTGCGCCAGCAGGGGCAGGCAGCCAGCGAACATGCTGGTGCCTTCGGCCTGATACAGCGCGGTCAGCTCGCGGTGCAGCCGGTCCGGGTGCCCGGCGTGCTTGCGCTGCAGCGCCTGCACTTTGGGCGCCACGCGGGCCTGCGCGTCCATGCCGCGTATACCCCGGTAGCTGAGCGGCATCAGGAGCAGGCGGACGGCGATGGTGACCAGGACGATCGCGGCCGCGGCGGCCAGGCCGCCGGGCAGCGGGGCAAGGATGCTGGCAAACGCTGAGACAACGTGATAGGCGGCGGCAACGAAGACGCCGAGGAAAGCAGGCATGGTGAGCAACCCTCCAGCGGGCCGGAAGTAACGGATGACTGCCGGAGACGGCCGCAGCCGGCCCGCGGGAGCGCCCGCGATGGGCGCCCTCGGGGGTGCAAGATCAGGTGGAGTGCCCAGCCTCAGCGGGGCTTGGGACTTTCGCGATCACCAGACAGCGGCTGCCGGGGCCGCCGAGGGTGCTCTGGGCCGGGGCCGCCCGGCCGCATCGGGGTCGCGCTGTTCCTGGTACGCCGCGCGCCAGGACTTCTCGCGCAGCGCGGCCGTGCGCCTGGCCAGCGGGACGGCCACGAACAGGCGGCCGAGCCTGACCCCGCTGGCCAGGCATACCGCGAGCGCGCCGGCCAGGACGGCCGCGGCCAGCACGGTCACCGCCAGCGCGGACAGGCCGGACGGAGTGACCAAGGCGTGCACGCTCATCTGCCAGAGGTCGGCCAGCAGCGCGAGCACGAAGCTGGCCAGCACGGAGAGCGCGCTGGTCAACGTCGTCAGCGTCACTGCGACCTCCGCCAGGAACCTGCGGTCACACCGTCCGCATGGGCGCCTGCCCACCAGCGTACGCCGCCGCGATCGCGCGGGGCGCGGGCGGCGCCGGTGGGTGGCGGCCGCCCGATTATCAGACCCAGCTGATACGTATGACGGTATGAACGATGGCAGCACACCGGCCGCCGCGGCGGGCCCGGCACCCGCCACTGACCCGGATGCGGGCGCGATCAGGCAGGCAGCCGAACGGTGCCTGCGCTCGCTGGCCGGGCCCCGGGCCCAGCTTCGGGCCGATCAGTGGAGCGCGATCAAGGCCCTCGTGGTCGACCGCCGCCGCGCCCTCGTCGTCCAGCGCACCGGCTGGGGTAAATCCGCGGTCTACTTCGTCGCGGCCTCGCTGCTGCGCGAACGCGGCGCGGGCCCGACGGTCATCGTGTCGCCGCTGCTGGCGCTCATGCGCAACCAGATCGCCGCGGCGCAGCGGGCCGGTATCCGGGCCCGGACCATCAACTCGGCGAACATCGATGACTGGGACGCGGTCCACGCCGAGATCGGGGCCGACGCCGTCGACGTGCTGCTGGTAAGCCCGGAGCGGCTCAACAACCCCGACTTCAGGGACCTCATCCTGCCCAAGCTCGCCAGCTCGGCCGGAATGATCGTCATCGACGAGGCGCACTGCATCTCCGACTGGGGGCACGACTTCCGGCCCGACTACCGCCGGCTGCGCGGCGTGGTCGCGGGCCTGGCGCCCGGCGTGCCGGTGCTCGCCACGACCGCGACCGCCAACACCAGGGTCATGCGCGATGTCGCGGAACAGCTCGGCTCCGGCTGGAGCGGACCGGGTGAGCCACCGCCCACGCTCGTGCTGCGCGGCCCGCTCGACCGGGAAAGCCTGCACCTGGCCGTCGTGCGGCTGCCCGCCGCGCCGCAGCGGCTGGCCTGGCTGGCCGACCAGCTCGCGGAACTGCCCGGCTCCGGCATCATCTACACGCTGACCGTCGCCGCCGCCCACGACGTGGCGGAGTTCCTGCGCGACCGCGGCTATTCCGGTCGAGGCCTACACCGGGCAGACCGATCCGGCGCAACGGCTCGCCGTGGAGGACGGCCTGCTGGCGCAACACGTTCAAGGCCGTCGTGGCGACCAGCGCGCTCGGCATGGGTTTCGACAAGCCCGACCTCGGCTTCATCATCCATCTCGGCGCGCCGCAGTCGCCGGTCGCGTACTACCAGCAGATCGGCCGGGCCGGCCGTGGCGTGGACCGGGCCGAGGTGATCCTGCTGCCCGCCACCGAGGACCGCGACATCTGGGCCTACTTCGCCAGCCTGGCGTTTCCGCCGGAACCCCTGGTCCGGGCCGACGCTGGACGCGCTGTCGGCCGCGGACGGGCCGCTGTCGCTCGCGGCCCTCGAAGCACGTGCCGACCTGTCGCGCGGCCGGCTCGAAACGATGCTGAAGGTCCTCGACGTGGACGGCGTGGTCCGCCGGGTGCGCGGCGGCTGGGTGGCGACCGGCGAGCCGTGGGCCTACGACGGCGACCGTTACGCCCGCGTCGCCGCCGAGCGGTCCCGCGAGCAGCAGGCCATGCTCGGGTACGCCGCCACCACCGGCTGCCGGATGGACTATCTGCTCCGCGAGCTCGACGATCCGGCCGCGGCGCCGTGCGGCCGGTGCGACAACTGCACCGGCGTGTCCCGTGCGGCCGCGGTCAGCCCGGCCAGTGAGACGCTTGCCCGTGGCCGTCTGCAGCGGCCAGGCGTGCCGGTCTCGCCGCGGCGGATGTGGCCGTCCGGGATGAAGGATCTCGGGGTCGACGCCGCCGGGCGGATCTCCGCCGGCGACGCCGCCGAGACCGGCCGCAGCGTCGGCCGCCTGACCGACCTCGGCTGGGGCGCCACGCTGCGCACGGTGCTCACCGGCGACGCGCCGGACGAGCCGGTTTCCGATGACCTGTTCGGCGCCGTGGTGCAGGTGCTCGCCGACTGGGACTGGGCGCAGCGCCCGGCCGCGGTCGTGACGATGCCGTCACGGACCCGCCCCACCATGATCGGTTCGGCTCGGCCAGCGGATCGCCGCGACCGGCAGGCTCGAGTACCTGGGCGGCCTGGGCTACGCCGGCGACGGGCCGCCCGGGCGCCAGCACAACAGCGCCCAGCGGCTCGCCGTGCTGTGGCGCGCGCTGACCGTGCCGGACGCGCTCGGTGCGGCGCTGGCCGAACTGGACGGGCCGGTACTCCTCGTAGACGACCGCATCGACACCGGCTGGACCATGACGGTCGCCGCCAAGCTGCTGCGCGATGCGGGCGCGCCGGCCGTGCTGCCGTTCGCGCTCGCCGTCACCACCTGAGGGTCCCCCGGGAATGGGGAATTGCCCGGCGCTACACCTATCCCGGCGCGGGCCGGGCCCCGCCGTGCCGGTGGTGGCAAGCTGAGGGGAAGCGGCTGCCCCGGCGGCCGGCCCGGCTAAGTCATCAGGCAAGAAGGAGGAGCGATGCCTACCCGCACCGCCCGCACGACATGGACCGGCGGCCTTCAGGATGGGGCCGGCACGGTAGCGCTGGTCAGTTCCGGCGTCGGCAGCTACGAGGTCAACTTTCCCCGCAGGGCCGCTGACGACGCTGATGGGGTGACCAGCCCGGAGGAGCTCATCGCCGCGGCGCACACCGCGTGCTTCGCCATGCAGTTCTCCGCGTTGCTCGGCGAGGCAGGGGGAAGCGGGCAGTCCCTCGACGTTCGCGCGGACGTCACCCTCGGCCCCGACCCGGCCGGCGGGTTCCGGATCAGCGGCATCGCCCTGAAGGTCAGCGGCTCGGCCGATGGCATCACCGAAGAACAGTTCGCCAAGATCGCGCAGGATGCCAAGAACACCTGCCCGGTCAGCAAGGCCCTGGCGGGCACCACGATCACGCTGGACGTAGCCGGCCAGCCAGGCTAGCCCGGCGCTAGGCAGGCGCACCGTGGGGAGCCCCACGGTGCGCCTGCCGACGTACATTGTCAGGCAACGCGAGGATCACTGGCACGGTGGGCTGAGCGGGAGGCGCGGTGAGCGACGAGGCGCAATCGCCGGTACCCGGTGAGCCGGGCATCGGTGACCTCCTCGCTGGATACCGGGTTGACGAGGTCATCGGCCGGGGCGGCATGGCCATCGTTTACCGTGCCTACGACGAACGGCTCGGTCGAAGCGTCGCCCTGAAGGTGCTCACGCCCAGGCTCGCCATGGACGAGGCGTTCCGTAAGCGGTTCATCAGGGAATCCCGCATCGCGGCCTCGGTCGACCACCCGAACATCATCCCGATCTTCGCTGCCGGTGAGGCCGGCGGGTTCTTGTTCATCGCGATGCGGTTCGTCCAGGGGCGCGATGTGCTGACGCTCCTTCAGGAGCAGGGCCCGCTGCCAGCGGACCGGGCCTGCCGCATCGTGACGCAGGTCGCGGCGGCCCTGGACGCGGCGCACGAACGGGGCCTCGTGCACCGGGACGTCAAGCCCGCCAACATGCTGCGGGACGCTTCAGCCGCGGCGGACCAGCCCGATCACGTCTACCTGTCCGACTTCGGGCTGAGCAAGCACTGGCTGTCGTCGAGCACGCTTACTTCGCAAGGCGAGTTCCTCGGCACGATGGACTACGTCGCGCCCGAGCAGATCGAGGGCAACCCCGTGGACGGGCGGTCCGACCAGTACGCGCTCGCCTGTTCCACGTTCGAGATGCTGAGCGGCGCACCTCCGTTCCGCCGGGACGAGACCATGGCGATCATGTGGGCGCAGGTCTCCGCGCCGCCGCCCGCGCTCACCAGCCGCCGCCCTGACCTGCCCGCCGCGGTCGACCCGGTGCTGGCCAAGGCGCTGGCCAAGGCGCCGGGCGATCGCTACCGCACCTGCCTGGAGTTCGCCGCGGCCCTTCGCACCGCCGTTGCCTCGCCCGCCGGTGAGCCGTCGGCGGGCCAGCCGCCCACCAGCCCGGCGGCGGGCCCGGAAGGCCACGCTGGCCCGCTGCCCCCGGGCGACACGCCCGGCGGCCCAGTGCCCGGCGAAGCCCTGCCCGGTGGTGCACCTGTGGCCACTCCGCTACCGGCCACTCCGGAGTCGGCACTGCCCGCTGCCACGCCGTCACCGGCCGCTGCGACGCCGCCAGCAATTCCGTGGCCGTCCCATCCGGCCCATCCAACCGGGCCAGCCGCTCCTGCCGAACCGGCTGCTGCGACAGGCCCGGGCGAGTCAGCCGCCGCTCCCGGGCCGGCCGAAGACCGGATGCCGCCGGGAAGGTCACCGGGCCGGTCCCGCCGGTCCCGTGCCGCCATACTCGTTGCCTGCGTGGCGCTGCTGGGCGCCATCGGCGCGGGATACGCGCTGTTCGGAACCGGGTCGGGGGCGAAGGCGGGGGCTGTGCTGGCGGCGCCCGGATGTACCACGAAGATCGCGGCGGCGGACACCCTGGCAAAGGCGCACGGGCACCTGGTCACGGTCGGTGGCAAGCCGTTCGACGCCGTGGTGACCTCCCACGGCTACGGCTTCGTAACGCTGAGCACAGCTCTGGGCGTGCTGCGGACGACCGGGCGCGTTCCCCGGCTGATCCGGACCATCCCGCTCCACGAGGCCTTCGGCCTGGCGCTCACACACGATCAGAAATACCTGCTTGTCGCCGGCCAGAGCGGGCTGACGGTGTTCCGGGTGAGCGCCCTGGAAAATGGCGTATCCGCCCCGCTCGGCACGCTGAGCAGCCCGGGTGGTAAGCGTGCCGTGCAGGTGGCGGTCTCGACGGACGACAGGTACGCGTTCGTGACCCTTCAGTTCAGCGGCCACGTCGCCGTGTTCAGCCTGCGCCGGGCGCTGACGTCGGGTTTCGGCCCGGCCGACCTCAAGGGGCTGATCCGGGTAGCGGCGCGGCCGGTGGGCATCGCGGCATCCCCCGATGGCCACTACGTCTACGTGGCCAGCGGCCTGGCCATCCCGGCAAGCGCGTCGGGCCAGGGGTCGCTCACCGTTATCGACACGCTCAAGGCGGAGCAGGCCCCGGCGTCGTCCGTCGTCGCGGTGGTCAAGGCCGGATGCGGGCCCGGCCGGATCGCGATCTCCCAAGACAGCCGGGACATATGGGTGACGGTGGGGGGCGGCAACGCCCTGGTCGCCTACTCGGCGGCCAGGCTGCTCAGCGATCCGCGGCACGCCCTGATCGCTCGCGTCGCCATCGGCGAACTGCCGCTCGGCCTGGTGTTCTTCGACCACGGCAAGCGGCTTCTCGTGGCGGACTCCAACCGGGACCAGGTGACCGGCCGGGCGTCCAATCTCGCCCTCGTCGATGTGCCGGAAGCCCTGAGTGGAAAGCCGGCCCTGCTGGGCACCATCGGCTCGGGTGCCGTGCCTCGCCAGGTCGCGCTGTACCCGGGAGGCAAGACGCTGCTTGTGGCCGACACCGGGTCCGGGCAGGTGCAGGTGATCAAGGTCGCCGAGCTGCCGTGACGGGCTACGAAGGCGCGGCCACCGGTCCCGGTGACGGGCACCGGCTACCCGGCGGGCAGGGCCTGGCGGACCGCGTCGGCGTCCGGCAGTAGGACCGGCCCGCCCGGCCCCGGTTCCCAGAAGTCCATCCCCGGCGGTGCCGCCACCTCGATGCGGGCGCCACCGGCCCAGGCAGCGGTGAAGCCGAGCCGCCAGGAGTGCAGCAGGGTCCGGCCGCCGCCGGGTTTGCCGAACAACGGGTCGCCCTCGATCGGGTGGCCGATCCAGGCGAGATGCGCCCTGATCTGGTGCCGCCGGCCGGTGACCGGGCTGACGGCGAGAAGCGTATGCTGGCCATCGCCCCACAGCCTGGCGAACGTGGTCCGCGACGGGTAGACCCGGACGTGGCTGAACACCTCCTCGGCCGGCACCGACCAGCGCGAGCTGGCTTCGTCAAAGACGATCGTGGCGCGGTTGGCGGCAACCCTGACCCGGTTCTTGCGGCCGACGCTGAGCGGAAGATCGATGGTGCCGTGCTCGGGCAGGCCGGTGGAGCGGGTGACCGCGAGGTAGACCTTGCCAACCGTGCGCTTGCTGAACTGGCGGGTCAGGTCGCCGTGAAAGCGCAACTGCTTGGCCAGCAGCAACGCACCGGAGGTCACCTTGTCGATCCGGTGCGCGGGGTAGAGCTTCTCGCCCGCCTCGCCGGCCAGGCGGACCAGGTCGGTGTCGTGCCGTTCGCCCATTACCGCCAGGCCGGCCTGTTCAGCACAAGGGCGGCCGCGTCCTCGTACAGGACGGCCTCGTCCCTGATCTGTGCCCACCGGCTCACCGGCCTACGGTATCCACCTGGCGGCCGGCTGCGGTCGCAGAGTGGGACGGGACGCAGAGCGGGGGCGGGCGCGGAGCGGGGGGCGGGACTAGCAGAGCGGGGGCGGGCGCGGAGCGGGGGGCGGGACTCGCAGAGCGGGGGGCGGGACCAGCAGAGCGCGGGCCGATAACCTCGGGTCATGGATCTTGGCTTGCGCGGTACCCGCGCGCTCATCACCGGTGCGAGCCGGGGCATCGGATTTGCCATCGCCGACGCGCTGGCCGCCGAAGGTGCGGCGGTGGGGATCGTCGCGCGGGATCCGGGTGGCCTGGGCGCCGCCGCGGAGCGGCTGAGCCGTCACGGCGTGCCGGTGGCCACGGCGGCCGCCGATGTCACCCACACGGCCGCGCTGGAGGCCGCCGTCGCCGAGATCGCCGGCGTGCTGGACGGCCTGGATCACCTCGTAGCCAACGCGGGCGGCACGGTCGGTAGCGGCATCACCGACTCCGCCCCCGGCGATTTCACCGCCACATTTGCGCTAAACGCGGGGCACGCGGCCGAACTCATTCGGTCCGGGCTGCCATATCTGCGGCAATCCGGCGGCGGCTCCTGTGTGATCATCTCCTCGATTACCGGGATGCGCCCGGCGCCGCGGACCGCTTACGCCGCGGCCAAGGCCGCCGAGATCCACCTCGCCGCGACCGCCGCGCAGGAACTTGCCCCGGCAGGCATCCGGGTGAACGCCGTCAGCCCTGGCTCGATCCTTTTCCCCGGTGGCTCCTGGGATACCTTCCGGGCGGACAACCCCGAAACGTTCGCCGAATTCCTGGCCACTCAATTTCCCTTTGGGCGGCTCGGCCGGCCGGAGGAGGTCGCCGACGTCGTCACCTTCCTGCTGTCGCCGCGGGCATCCTGGATCACCGGCGCGAACATCGTGGTCGACGGCGGCCAGCGCTACCCCAGCGCCCGCCAGTTCGGCCCGCTCTGACGGGTTCGCCCTAACCGCTTCGGGCCGCTCGGCTCAGGCGTTGCCCGCCAGCGTCTCACCGACCCGGCCGGTGTCCTCGTAGTCCGCATCGGGATCGACCGGAGAGCGGACATTGCCCGCCCGGCGACGGTGCCGCCGCCGGGCCCCGCACCGCGAAGGCCTCATCCACCGGTCAGTGATAGCAGTAGCTGAACACGAGCACCTTGCTGCGCCCGGTGACCTGCCGCGCGATCCGCGGCGCCGACCGGTTCGCATCGGTCGCGCTGAGTGTGAACAGCTACAGGCTCAGCCGCACCGGCGGCCGAGTTCCTCCGCTGCCAGCACCACCCGGGGGGCCGTGACCGGTCAGGGAGGGGCGAGCCGCCCGGGCCGGGCTCGGCAGGTAGCCGGGGCCAGATGGAGGCGGCAAGCCTCGCTGCATGGCGGGGTAAATGACGGCGCCGCTACCCGAGATATGGCTGCGGTGCCCAGGGCCAGCGAAGCGAGGCAGCCCGGAATTTATATCTGTATAAATGCAGTCTCCCCTTCGCGCAGCTGCGGCAATATCGTACCGAATTATTGGTGCACGAGTTGTGGTTATAGCCCCGGAGGCCGCGGGAATTGTGAAAAGCAGAATCGCATGCTCTCGTTGCGGCCGGGCAGGGCGCGGATCATCCGGATACTGCCCGCTGGCTAATTATCCGAGCCGGGGTCAGCCGGATCAGCAGTTCACCGGGCACCCCGTTGCGGGCGCCGAACTCGGCGGCGCGATCCTCGCCCATGTAGCGGCCGCCGATCCGGGTGGCCGCCGCGCACACGTCCTCGAGGCGGTCGCTGAGCTGTGCGGCGCCCTCGACGATAACGAAGGAGTACGGTGGGGCGGGGTCGTCGACCGAGGCCGCGACCTGGGTATTCCGGCGCAGACCGCGGCCCTTGACCGACTCCGCATAGGTGGTGAACACCAGCTGGAAGTCGCCGGGCCGCCCGTCCAGCACGAACCAGACCGGTTTGACGTGAGGGCGTCCGTCTGACCTGGTTGTGGCGACATGCGCCGTTCGTGTCCCTTCGGTGAGAAAGTCCCAGATCTCCTGCTCGCTCATGCCGGGCACCGTGGCCTCCTTCACTTCGTGCTAACCCACTAAGTTAGGCCATGCCGACCGGACTGAAAGCCGTCGCCACGTGCGCCTGGAGTGTCCGAGTTGCCAGGCTTGGTGGGTCTTGACCGTCGTTTGCCAGGTTGTTACATTCCCCCCGAGGGGTTTCTCAAAAATGTGAGAGACCTCCGCCTCGTCATGAGCGAGGAAATGCTTGGTGCGTGCACAGTCGGCCAAACCGGGAGGAGAAACTGTGCGAAATCGCTTGACAAAAGCCCGCGGATGGATTTGGAAACTGGCCATTCCAGTGGCAGCGGCGGCCGTGGCCGCTCAGCTGGCACTAGCGGGCTCTGCTTCGGCGACCCACACCATGGTGCTCGGGCACCGGGCGGCGGGCACGATCATGCCGTTGAAGGCCAACAACCTTGACTGCAACGGGTGGAGCAAGAAGTACGCGGCGGCGGCACCCGCGATGAGGATGCACTGCACCGACCCGCTCGGCGCGCTCTACAACGGGCACCGGCAGCGGTTCTACGACAATGGCCACTATGTGGGCCACGACGAGCCGAGCGTGAAGTTCATCTCCTCGCTCAAGGGCTCCGGCAACACCATGGACTACGCCATGCGGCTGCCGAAGGACCCCAAGAAGGCGCCGACCGCCACCGGCAGCGTGACCGACTACGGCGAGCTGAGCGTCGCGCCCTGGTTCGGCCTGGCCATGTGCGACCCGCACTCCTACCCGCAGAACCCGTGCAAGCCGGACAGCGACAGCAACCTGGGATCGATCAGCAACCCCAAGGATGCGGGCTCGGCGTTCATGGAGATGCAGTTCTACCCGCCCGGATTCACCCCGCTCATCGACTCTAGCGGCTGCAGCGCGACGCAGTGGTGTGCGGCACTCAACATCGACAGCCTGGAGTGCACGTTCAACTTCGCCGCCTGCAACACCGGCTGCGAAGAGCCGGTGAACTTCGCCTTCATCCAGACCAACGGCGTTCCGCCGGGCCCGCCTGCGCCGCAGGACCCGGACGCCGCGACGTTCCTGGGCAACGCGAAGACGCTCAAGATGAACCCCGGTGACGTCCTCAAGGTGTCCTTCACCGACCCGGCCAGCGGGTTCACCGTCAAGATCCAGGATTTGACCACACATCAAAGCGGGTTCATGCAAGCCAGCGCCAAGAACGGGTTCGCGGACACCAACATGTCCGACTGCTCCGGCAACAAGTTCACCTGGCACGCCGAGTACAGCACGGCCAGGAAGCAGAACCAGACGCCGTGGGCCGCGCTCGAGGGCGGTGTGCTCATGCAGCAGGAGATCGGCCACGGAGAGGCCTGCTCCTCGGTCGCCAACAAGGACGGAGACTCCGTCAGCTATCAGGGCGGCAAGGGCTCCTATGTGGACCCGAACATCTTCCAGAACTGCGTGGGCGGCGAGGAGGGCAAGGGTGACAAGGGTGAAGGACCCTGCAAGGTCACCAGCAGCGGCCTATCGTGCAAGAACTCGGAGACCGAGGGCAAGAACGGGCCGGTTCCCTGCACCGGGAAAACGAGCCACTGTGAGTTCTCCGACGGCTTCTGCACCCCCAAGGGTTCCCGGACCGTGACCATCAACGGCGCGACCGCCACGGAGTCCTCGAGGCTTGCCTTGTGCCTCCAGAACCAGTTTGAGAACGGTGACCTCGACTACGACGGCACCGCCTACCACGCGGACTGGCCGAACGGCTCCAAGAACTTCCCGGAGTCGTTCCGGTACTGGGGCCCGTTCACCAGCGGGCACTCCTACCCGCAGGTCCAGTACGAGACCGACGCGCCAGCCTCGGAGCAGCTGTGCAACATCAGCACCGGCACCGACTGCGTCGTCCCGCCGGTCGGGGCTCCGGGCAAGTTCTATCCGTTCTGGTCGCTGACCAACAAGCAGACCCTCAAGGGTGTCACCGGGCACGGGGCCTGCCTGTGGAACTTCGGCAATGACATCAAGGGAATCACCACGCACGATTTCGGCAAGTTCAAGCAGTATGGGAAGCCCGACCTGGCCCGCTTCGGCGGCACGACCATCAGCAAGGTGGAGCCCAACCCGGCGCTTGCGAAGGACTGCAAGCCCGTCTAACCGGTAGCCACCCGCCAAACCAACCGGGCGGCCGCATCGCGGCCGCCCGGTCTCTTGTCTGCTCGCCGCTGGTCTAGATCAGCGACCAGGCCTGCGTGAGCACGCTGCGCAGGATCTGTTCCATCTCGTCAAAGTGCTCCTGGGTGCAGGTGAGCGGCGGCGCGAGCTGGATGACCGGGTCGCCGCGGTCGTCGGCGCGGCAGATCAGCCCGGCGTCGAACAGGGCGTGCGACAGGAAGCCGCGCAGCAGCCGCTCCGACTCTTCGTCGGTGAACGTCGCCCTGGTCGCCTTGTCCTTCACCATCTCGATGCCGTAGAAGTAGCCGTCACCCCGGACGTCTCCGACGATCGGCAGGTCACCGAGCTTCTCCAGGGTCGCCCGGAAGGCGCCCTCGTTGGCGCGGACGTTGCCGAGCAGATCTTCCTTTTCGAACACGTCAAGGTTGGCCAGGGCAACGGCGGCCGACACCGGGTGGCCGGCGAACGTCACCCCATGCAGGAACGTCGCGGGGCCTTCGCTGAAGGGTTCCATGAGCCGGTCGCTGACGATCATCCCGCCGAGCGGGGCGTAACCGGAGGTGACCCCCTTGGCGAAGGTGATCACATCGGGCTGATAGCCGTAACGCTGCGAGCCGAAGTAGTACCCCAGTCTGCCGAACGCGCAGATGACCTCGTCGGAAACCAGCAGGACCCCGTACCGGTCGCAGATCTCACGTACCCGCGCGAAGTAACCGGGCGGCGGCGGGAAGCAGCCACCGGAGTTCTGCACCGGTTCCAGGTAGACCGCCGCCACCGATTCCGGGCCCTCGCGCAGGATCGCGCGCTCGATCTCATCCGCCGCCCAGCGGCCGAAGGCCGCCAGGTCATCGGCGACGAAGTCCGGGGCGCGGTAGAAGTTGGTGTTCGGCACCCGCACGCCGCCCGGAGCCATCGGCTCGAACGGCGCCTTGATGTCGGCCAGGCCGGTGATCGCCAGCGCGCCCATCGAGGTGCCGTGGTAAGCGATCTCCCGGCTGAGTACCTTGTACCGGCCGGGCTGGCCGGTGATCTTGAAGTACTGCTTGGCCATCTTCCAGGCCGACTCGACGGCCTCCGAGCCGCTGGTGGTGAAGAACACCCGGTTGAGGTCGCCAGGTGCAAGAGCGGCCAGCCGGTCGGCGAGCTCGATCGCCTGCGGGTGTGCGTACGACCATAGCGGGAAGTAGGCGAGTTCCTTCGCCTGGCGTGCGGCGGCCTCGGCGATCTCGGTCCTGCCGTGCCCGGCCTGGCTGACGAACAGCCCGGCCAGCCCGTCGAGGTAGCGCTTGCCACGGGAGTCGTAGACGTACTGGCCGGATCCGCGCACGATTACCGGTACGTCGCTGCCCTGGTAAGACGACATGCGCGTGAAGTGCAGCCACAGATGGCGGCGCGCCCTGGCCTCCATGGCCTCGGCTTTGACTTCACTGGCTGCGTGCTCGCTGGTCATCGGGTCCCCCAGCTGTAGGTCTGCTTACGGAGTTTTAGGTACACAAAGGTCTCGGTACTGGTGACGCTCGGCACGCCGCGCACCTGGCTGAGGATCTCCAGCAGGTGGTCGTCGTCCTCGCAGACGACCTCCACCAGGACGTCGAACGATCCCGAGGTGATCACTACGTAGTCGATCTCGTCCATGTGCGCGAGATGGTCGGCCACCCGCTCCAGGTCGCCCTCGCACTTGATGCCGATCATGGTCTGCCGGTGGAAGCCAAGCGTCATCGGATCGGTGACGGCGACGATCTGCATGACCCCGCCGTCGATGAGGCGCTGCACCCGCTGCCGCACCGCGGCCTCGGACAGGCCGACCGCCTTGCCGATCGCCGCGTAAGAGCGCCGCCCGTCCTGCTGCAGTTGCTCGATGATGAGCTTGGAGACGTCATCGATGACCACGCGGGAAGCCCCGGAGCGGCCCGCCCGGCTCCGCCGCCGGGCTGCGGCACTTGGCGCGACGGGGATGACGGCAGTCCCTGGCGTGTGAGCCATGCGGTCGCCTCCTTCGCAAGGTAATCGTGTCATGCCCGGGGTTCTTGTCAACTGATTTCGTCGCAACGAATGCTATCTGCTACGGAATCACTTGTGAACGATTCGATTGTCTGCCACTGTCAGAGTCGTGGCTTCTCCGGTGCAGAGCACTTTGACGCTCAGCAACTTTGTCAACGGCGAGCACGTCAGCTCCACCGCCGGGCAGACGAGTGAGGTGCTCGATCCCAGCACGGGAGATCCCTACGCGCGCGCACCCGTCTCGGGACCGGCCGATGCCGACGCCGCGCTGCGCGCCGCGGCCGGGGCCTTCGAGGGCTGGCGGGACACCACGCCGGCCGAACGCAGCCTGGCTCTGCTGCGGATGGCGGACGCGGTCGAATCGCGGGCCGAGGAGATCGTCGCCGCGGAATGCCGCAATACCGGCAAGCCGGCCGGGATCACGATGGCCGAGGAAATTCCCCCGTTGGTGGACGAACTCCGGTTCTTCGCCGGCGCGGCCCGCATTCTGCAGGGCACCTCGGCCGGCGAGTACCTAGCCGGGCACACCTCCGCCATCCGGCGTGAGCCAGTCGGCGTATGTGCCCAGGTCACGCCCTGGAATTACCCCATGATGATGGCGGTGTGGAAATTCGCCCCGGCGATCGCCGCCGGGAACACGGTCGTGCTCAAGCCGTCGGACACCACCCCGGTAACCACGCTCATGCTGGCCGAGATCGGGGCCGAGTTCCTGCCGCCGGGGGTGCTGAACGTGATCTGCGGCGACGCGGGCACCGGCCGGGCCCTGGTCGGTCACGACATCCCGCGGATGGTGTCGATCACCGGCTCGGTGCGGGCCGGCACCGAGGTGGCCAGGGCCGCCGCCGACGGGCTCAAGCGGGTACACCTGGAGCTTGGCGGCAAGGCCCCGGTGATCGTGTTCGATGACGCCGACGTGGCGGCGACCGCGGCCGGCATCTCCGCCGCCGCATACTTCAACGCGGGCCAGGACTGCACCGCGGCTACCCGGGTGCTCGCCGGGCCGGGCATCGCCAGGGACCTGACCGCCGCCCTGGCCGAGCAGGCGGCCACGACCACCGTCGGGGGCCTTGATGTGGCCGATGCGGACTACGGCCCGCTGAACAATCCCACCCAGCTCGCCCGGGTCGAGGGCTTCCTGGCCCGGCGCCCGGGTCACGCCGAGGTGGTGACCGGCGGCGTCGCCGTGGGGGAGCGCGGCTACTGTTTCGCGCCCACCGTGGTGACCGGCTTGCGCCAGGACGACGAGATGATCCAGGAGGAGATCTTCGGCCCGGTGATCACCGTGCAGCGCTTCGCGGCCGAGGAGGAGGCGCTGCGCTGGGCGAACGGGGTCAAGTACGGGCTGGCCGCCAGCGTGTGGACGAAGGACCACGGCCGGGCGATGCGGATGGCCCGGCTGCTCGACTTCGGGGCGGTCTGGATCAATACCCATATTCCGTTCGTGTCCGAGATGCCTCACGGCGGCTTCAAGCACTCCGGGTACGGCAAGGACCTGTCCATGTACGGCTTCGAGGACTACACCCGTATCAAGCACGTCATGAGCTACATCGGCGGATGAACCTTCGGTAACTCTCCCGGCAGGAGGCCCCCGGGGAATGCCCTAGCGTGGGGGAAGCGGTGGACGGGGCCAGCCGGAAGGAATGCCGATGAGTTTTGACCCTGGGACCGCCGACCAGTTGCGCGGCGCGCTGGCGACCGTGGCCGCGATCCCCGTGACCCCGTTTGGCCCCGATGGGCAGGTCGACTGGGACACGCATGCCCGGCTTATCCGGCGCATCGTCGACGGCGGCGTCCGGCTCGTCACGCCGAACGGCAACACCGGCGAGTTCTACGCGCTGACCGCGGCGGAAACCCGGGGCGCGACCGAGTCCGCCATCGCCGCGGTGGGCGGTGGCCACGGCAGGCGGGCTGAGGTGCTGGCCGGGGTCGGGCATGACCTCGCCAGCGCGATCGAACCGGCCGGCACGCGCGGGACGCGGGGGTACGCATGATCATGGTGCACCAGCCGGTCGGCCCGTACATGTCCGCGGCAGGCTGGCTCGACTACCACCGGATCATCGCCGGCGCCCTGCCCGACCTGGGCATTGTGCTGTACCTCCGGGATCTGCGCATCGGCGCGCGGCACATCAGGCTGCTGGGGGACCTGTGCCCGAACGTCATCGCGGTCAAGTACGGCGTCGGTGACCCGGTGCGGTTCGCGGCGGTGGCCAGAGACGCGGGCCTGGACCGGTTCACCTGGCTCGCCGGGCTGGCCGAGCTGACCGCGCCCGGCTGCTGGACCGCGGGCGCCCAGGGCTTCACCTCCGGCCTGGTCAACGTCGCGCCCGGGCTGTCCCTGTCCCTGCTTGAGTCGCTGCGGAGCGGCGACATGGTGGCCGCGATGAAGGCGTGGGACCTGTGCCGCCCGTTCGAGGAGTTGCGCGCGGCCGACTCGTCGGCGGACAACGTGAGCGTGGTCAAGGAGGCCCTCGCCCAGCTCGGGCTCTGCCGGCCGGACGTCCGCCCGCCCAGCCACCGGCTGTCCGACGAGGCCAGGGCCCAGGTCGCCGCGATCCTGGCCCGCTGGGGCCTGCCGCCCGGCGGCCCGGGCCGCATCGCGAACCCGTCTCCCCCCGGCATGATCGCCGCACCAGGGCCCGGAGGCCCGCGATGACGCCGCAGGCGCCGGGCCGAACGCCCGCGAGGGAGGCAAAGAATCCTGCAACGCTGCGCAGCGCCGGGTGGTTCGGCCCGGCCGGCCTGCGTTCCTTCAGTCACAAGTCGCGGATGCGGCAAATGGGCGTCGACGCGGCCGGGCAGGCCGGCAAGCCGGTCATCGCGATCATCAACACCTGGTCGGAGCTGAACCCGTGCCATATGCACCTGCGCGACCGCGCGGAACAGGTCAAGCGCGGGGTGTGGCAGGCAGGCGGCTTCCCGGTGGAGTTCGGCGCGTCCACCCTGTCGGAGACGTACTGCAAGCCGACCCCGATGATGTACCGCAACCTGCTGGCCATGGAGGCGGAGGAGACGCTGCGCTCCTACCCGGCCGACGGCGCGGTGCTCATGGGCGGCTGCGACAAGACCACGCCCGCCCTGCTCATGGCCGCGGCGAGCGCGGGCCTTCCGGCCATCTACGTCCCGGCCGGGCCGATGTTGCGCGGCACCTACCGGGGCCAGGCCGTGGGCAGCGGTACCGACATGTGGAAGTTCTGGGACGACTACCGCGCCGGGCTGATCGGCGACTGTGAGCTGGCCGACCTGGAATCCGGCATCGCCCGCTCGCCCGGTCACTGCATGACGATGGGCACGGCGTCCACGATGACCTCGTGCGCCGAGGCGCTCGGCATGACGCTGCCCGGTGCCGCGTCGATCCCCGCGGTGGACTCGGCTCATTACCGGATGGCGACGGCCAGCGGTCGCCGGATCGTGGACATGGTCTGGGCAGACCTGACTCCGGCCGCGGTCCTCACCAGGGAGGCGTTCGAGGACGCGGTGGCCACCGTGATCGCCCTGGGCGGCTCCACGAACGCGATGATTCACCTGATCGCGATGGCCGGCCGGTGCGGGATCGGGCTCACCCTGGACGACTTCGACGAGATCTCCCGGCGGGTGCCGGTCCTGGCGAACATCAGGCCGACCGGTGAGTACCTGATGGAGGACTTCTACTACGCCGGTGGCCTGCCCGCCTTGCTCGCCCAGCTGGCCAAGGTCCCTGGCGCGCTGCACACCGGCCGGGTCACCGTGACCGGCCAGCCGCTGGCCGAGCAGCTAGCCCAGGCCCAGGTCTGGAACCCCGACGTGATCAGGTCCCCGGACAACGCCCTGTCGGCCGAGGGCGGGCTGGCCGTGCTGCGCGGCAACCTGGCCCCGGACGGCGCGGTCATCAAGCCGCTCGCCGCCGAACCCAGGCTGCTCGCCCACACCGGCCCGGCGGTGGTGTTCGACAGCTACGCGCAGATGCAGAAGCAGATCAACGACCCTGCGCTGGGCGTCACCGCGGACTCGGTGCTCGTGCTGCGGGGTGCGGGGCCGAAGGGCGGGCCTGGCATGCCGGAGTACGGGATGCTGCCGATCCCCGACTACCTGCTGGCCCAGGGGGTCCGCGACATGGTGCGGGTCTCCGACGCGCGGATGAGCGGCACCAGTTACGGCGCCTGCGTGCTGCACGTCGCGCCGGAGTCGTGGGTGGGCGGGCCGCTCGCGCTGGTCCGCACCGGCGACCCGGTCACCCTCAACGTGGCCGGTCGGGTACTGCGGCTCGAGGTCGATGACGCCGAACTGGCGCGCCGCCGGGCGGCGTGGCAGCCGCCGCCGCCGCGGTTCGGCCGCGGGTACGGTGCCCTGTTCAGCGAGCACGTGACCCAGGCCAACGAGGGCTGCGACTTCGAGTTCCTGGCCCGGTCCGGCGTCATCCCCGACCCCGACCCCGACCCCCAGTAATCACCGGGCGGGGTTCGGGGGAGCGCGTAGGGTTGGCTGGCGTGCCTACCATCCTCATCACCGGTGCGGCCGGGCGGATCGGGAACATGCTGCGGTCCAGGCTGGCGGGGGCCGGCCGGACGCTGCGGCTGCTGGACACCGCGGCGCTGACCGCGGGAGGCGCGGAAGAGGTTATCCGCGCCTCCATCACCGACATGGCCGCCATGACCGCGGCGTGCCGGGGCGTGGACGCCGTGATCCACCTGGCCGGCGTGCCCACCGAAGGGCCGTGGCCGGAGATCCTCGACGTCAACATCCACGGCACCTACGTGGTCTTCGAGGCCGCCCGGCGGGCGGGTGTGCCGAGGGTGGTCTTCGCCTCGTCCAACCACGCGGTCGGGTTCGCCCCGCGGGAGGACTTCCCCGTTCCCGACTACGCCTTCCCCGTACCGGACACCTACTACGGGGTGGCCAAGGTGGCCGGGGAGGGGCTGGCCGCCATGTACCACTACCGGTACGGGCTCGACGCCGTGTGCATCAGGATCCTGACCTGCTTCGAGCGGCCGCCGAGCATCCGGGCACTGGCCACGTGGCTGTCCCCGGACGACGCGGGCCGCCTGTTCGAGGCCTGCCTGACCGCGCCGTCGCCGGGCTTCCGGGTGGTCTTCGGGGTGTCCGCCAACACCCACGGCGGCTGGGTCAGCCTGGACGAGGCGCGGGCGCTCGGCTACGAGCCACAGGACGACGCGGAGGTCTACGCGGCCGAGGTCATCGCCGAGCACGGCGAGCCGGACCCGGCCGGCCCGCTGTTCCGCTACCTCGGCGGTGAGTTCACCCTGCCGGACTTCGACGCCCCGATCCCCTGAATCGATGACCTGGAAGGTTTTTCGCCCCCTGGAGTGCCGAAACCTTACCGGATCGTGAAAACGGCGCGGCCAGGCACCGGCGGCCTTGGGCCGCTCAGCGTTCCGCCCGGGCGTGGTGGCCGGATACGACCGCGAGCAGCGCGACGTGCAGCGAGGTGCGTGATTCGGCCGATTCCAGGCTCACCCCGAGGATCCGCTCGATGGCCCTGAGCTTGGCGTAGAAGGTGGGCCGGGCCAGGTGCGCCCGGCCCGCCGCGGCCGCCTTGTTGCCGCCCTCGGCCAGGTAGGCGGCGAGCACCTTGGCCAGCCCGGTGCCCTGCGCCTTGTCATGCGCCAGCAGCGGGCCCAGTTCCCGGTCCACGAACGTGGCCAGCCTGGCGTCGTCGCCCAGCAGGTGCAGCAGGCCGCGCAGCCGCAGGTCGGCCAGCCGGTAGTAGGGGCGGCCCGGCTCGGTGGACGGCGACTGCGCGGCGGCGTCTGCTACCTGCTGCGCTTCGAGCAGCGACCGGCGCGCGCCGGCCAGGGACGCCGCCGTCGAGCCAACGCCGATCACCGCGTCGCCGCCGGGCAGCCGCTGCCTGGTGGCGGCGCAGACCGCGGCCAGCACCTGATCGGCGTCCGCCGCCCGGTCCACCGACAGCAGGCCACCGACCCTGGCCTCGCTGAGCGAGCCCACCAGCGCGGGGACCCGCTCACGGCGGCATGCGTCGGCGAGCGCGTCGGCCACCTCTCCCGCCCGCGCGTGGGCGGGCAGCCCGCGCCCGTCCTGGCGGAACCTGATGACCACGGTCAGCAGCTGCCGCCCGGTGACCTGGACTCCCAGCGCCCTGGCCCGTGCCGCCGCCTCGTCCAGGTCGGTGTATGCCCCGGCCACGATGGCACCGATCAGCGTCGCGTGCGCCTGCCGTTCCAGGCCCTCCTGCTGGCGGGTCAGCAGCCGGGCCAGCGCGAGCGCGGTCGCCGTGCGCTCTACCAGCACGATGTCGCCCGGGCCCGGCGGCTGGCCGCAGACCAGGATGACCCGGCCCCAGTCCTCGCCCCGTGCCCCCACCATGGTGACCAGCCAGCCCGACGGCTCGTCGTAGGCGGTCCGCCCGGCCGGGGTGACGGCGCGGGAGCGGGCCTCGAAGCCGTCGAGCAGCGCGGCCGGGTCGGCCCCGGCCGGGCTCGCAGGCCAGCACGTGGTGCGACAGGTCCGCCAGGATCACCGGCCGGCCCGCCAGCAGGGCCGCCTGCCGGAGGATCTCCGCCGGCCCCGCGCCGGCCACGGCCAGGTCGGTGAACACCTCGTGCAGCCGGGACGAGGCGCGCAGCTGATCGAGCTGATCGTCGATGATCCGGGCGTGCACCGCCTCGGTGATCTCGACGAACGGGACCTCGCGGTCGAACACGATCAGCGGCAGGCCGTGCTGCCCGGCCGCGGCGACGAAACCGGCGGGCAGGCCGCCGGTGTACCGTCGGCCCAGTTCGACCGCGAGCGCGCTCACCCCCACCGCGGCCAGGTCGGCGACGTAGGCGTCGAGCAGCGCGCCTTCGTCGGGCAGCACGATCCCGGTCGCCAGGACCAGCTCGCCCCCGCGCAGCAGCCGCGCCGCGTCCGCGAACTCGATCGCGTGTACCCAGCGCACCGGCGTGTCCAGCCGGTGCGCCGCCGCTACCACCCGCGGCTGCCCTTGCCGCACCGCGTCAAGCGCCAGCACCTCAGCGACCGTCGGCAGCACCGCAGCTCCTCTCGTCGCCACACCCACCCGGGCGGGCCGCGTCCCCACCACCCGGCCGGGCCGCATCTCCACCACCCGGGCGCCCGCCGCCCCACCACCCGGGCCGCTCGCCGCCCCACCCGCGCCGCCCGCGCCCACCCGGGGGACGCGGCCACTTTTCACGCTGGCGCGGGATTGTTTGCCCGGTTTGTCCCCATCTGCGGCCACCGTCGCCGTGAAAAGAGCGGGAAGGGAGTGGCGGAGTGAACGATATGTAAGTTCCAGGGCTCAATACTTTACAGACTGTCGGGTGCAGGGCCGCTCACGACCGGCAGACTGGTTGGATGGCTGATCTTCATGAGCGACACCGCGCCGTCATGCCCAACTGGATGGGGCTGTACTACGAGCACCCCCTGGAACTGGTCAGTGGCAGCGGCAGCCGGGTCACCGACGCCTCCGGGCGCACCTATCTCGACTTCTTCTGCGGCATCCTCACCAACATGCTCGGGTACGACGTGCCCGAGGTCCGCGACGCGGTCCAGCGACAGCTGTCCACCGGCATCGTGCACACCTCGACGCTGTACCTGATCCGCAGCCAGGTGGAGCTGGCCGAAAAGCTGGCCCGCCTGTCCGGGATCAAGGACGCGAAGGTGTTCTTCACCAACTCGGGCACCGAGGCGAACGAGACCGCGCTGATGCTCGCCACCGCGGCGCGCCGGTCCAACCAGGTACTCGCGATGCGCGGCAGCTACCACGGCCGCTCGTTCGGCGCGGTCGCGATAACCGGCAACCTGGCGTGGAAGAGTTCCCCGCTGGCTCCGTTCAGCGTGCAGTATCTGCATGGCACCGACCGGTACCTGCCCGCCTTCGCCGGCCTGAGTGACGCCGAGTACATCGAGGCGTGTACGGCCGACCTGCGGCACATGCTGACCGCGGCAACCGCCCGTGACGTGGCGTGCCTGATCGCCGAGCCGGTCCAGGGCGTCGGCGGGTTCACCATGGCGCCGGACGGGCTGCTCGGCGCGTACCGCGACCTGCTGGCCGAGCACGGCGCGCTGTTCATCTCCGACGAGGTGCAGACCGCCTGGGGCCGGACCGGGGAGCACTTCTGGGGCATCGGCGCGCACGGGGTGACCCCCGACATGATCACGTTCGCCAAGGGGCTCGGCAACGGATTCGCGATCGGCGGGGTGATCGCCCGCGGCGACCTCATGGACGGGCTGCCCGGCAACGGCATCTCCACGTTCGGCGGCAACCCGCTGTCCACCACCGCGGCCACCGCGGCCCTGGACTACGTGCTGGACCACGACCTGCAGCGCAACGCCGCCACGCTCGGCACCATGATCATCGACGGGCTGCGCGAGGCGACCGCGCCGCTGGCCGCGATCGGCGAGGTCCGCGGCAAGGGACTGATGTTCGCCGTCGACGTGGTGGACCCGGGTACCGGCGCGCCGAGCCCGGCGCTGGCCACCCGCGCGCTCGAGGAGGCTCGGGAGCGTGGCCTGCTCATCGGCAAGGGCGGGCTGTACGGCCACTCGCTGCGGATGGCCCCGCCGATGAACCTCACCGAAGCCGAGGCCAAGGAGGGCCTGGGCCTGCTCACCGACGCGCTGCGCGCGGTCGACGCGGGAGCGGCGCGATGAGCAAGCACGTATCCCATTGGATCGGCGGCAAGACCTGGGACGGTGCCGCGGAACGGCGCGGGGACATCTACAACCCGGCCGCCGGCAAGGTGACCGGCACCGTTGACTTCGCCTCGGCCACGGTGGTCGGGGACGCGGTCGCGGCGGCGGCCAAGGCATTCCCCGGCTGGCGTTCTTTTTCTCTGGCAAAACGAACTAGCGTGCTCTTCGCGTTTCGCGAACTGCTCATCGCGCACCGGGCGGAACTGGCCGCGCTGGTCAGTTCCGAGCACGGCAAGGTCACCTCCGACGCCGATGGGGAGGTGGCCCGCGGCCTCGAGGTCGTCGAGTTCGCCTGCGGCATCGCCCACCTGCTGAAGGGCGGCTTCTCGGAGAACGTGTCCACCGGGGTTGACGCCTACTCGATCCGCCAGCCGCTCGGCGTGGTCGCGGGCATCACCCCGTTCAACTTCCCGGCCATGGTGCCGATGTGGATGTTCCCTGTCGCGATCGCGTGCGGCAACTCGTTCGTGCTCAAGCCGTCGGAGAAGGACCCGTCGACGTCGCTGCTGCTGGCCCGGCTGCTGGCTGAGGCGGGGCTGCCGGACGGCGTGTTCAACGTCGTGCAGGGCGACAAGGAGGCGGTGGACGCGCTGCTGACCCACCCCGAGGTGCGGGCGGTGAGCTTCGTCGGGTCCACCCCGATCGCGCGTTATGTGTACGAAACCGGGGCCGCATCGGGCAAGCGGGTCCAGGCGCTGGGCGGGGCCAAGAACCACATGGTGGTGCTGCCCGACGCGGACATGGACCTGGCCGCCGACGCCGCGGTGTCGGCCGGGTTCGGCTCGGCCGGCGAGCGGTGCATGGCCGTGTCGGTGCTCGTCGCGGTCGGGTCCGCGGGCGACGAGCTGGTCGCCAAGATCGCCGACCGGGTCGGCGTGCTGCGGGTCGGGCCGGGCAGCGACGAGCGGTCCGAGATGGGCCCGCTGGTCACCGGCGCGCACCGGGACCGGGTCGCCTCCTACCTGGACACCGGCGTGAAGGAGGGCGCCACGCTGGCGGTGGACGGGCGGATGCACCCGGTGATCGGCGGCGACGCCGACGGCTTCTGGCTCGGCCCGAGCGTGCTCGATCACGTGACACCCGAGATGAGCTGCTACCGCGACGAGATCTTCGGGCCGGTCCTGTCGGTGGTCCGGGTGCCCAGTTACGACGACGCGCTGCGGCTGGTGAGCGAAAGCCCCTACGGCAACGGCACGGCGATCTTCACCAACGACGGAGGCGCGGCCCGCCGGTTCGTGTCCGAGGCCGAGGTGGGCATGATCGGCGTCAATGTGCCGATTCCGGTGCCGGTGGCGTACTACTCGTTCGGCGGGTGGAAGGCGTCGCTGTTCGGGGACACGCACATCTACGGCACCGAGGGCATCCACTTCTACACCAGGGGCAAGGCGGTCACCTCGCGCTGGCTGGACCCGAGCCACGGCGGGGTGAGCCTCGGCTTCCCCGTTAACAAATAGGGCGACTAGCCCGGGCCCGGCGCCGGATGGGCGCGCCGGTCCCGGGCTGGTGTTGCTGGTGGCTGTCCGGCGCGGCCTCAGAGGTTGGCGTTGAGCACCGGGTAGTAGCCGCCCGACTGTCCGGACGCGGTCGGGTGGTAGGAGTCACCGAGGTCGAGCCAGTCCACCGACTTCAGCCAACTGGTGGAGTCGCAGATCTCGTGCCCACTGAACGCCGACCGGACCTCCGAGTAGACGAAACCCGCGTGGCCGGAGACGGCGGCCGAGATCACCGAGTCGAGTACGTCGGCGCCGCCATCGATGGCCTGGCGCTTGGTAGTGCTCAGCCCGATGCAGCCTGAGGACTTGGACAGGTCATAGAACTCGGGGTAGCCCATCACGATCACCCTGGCCCCCGGCGCGCGCGCCGAGATGTCGTTGAACACCGTGTTGAGGCTGCCGGGCAGAGTGCTTCTGGCCTGTGCCTCGGCATTGTTGATCCCGTTGACGCAGGCGCTGTCGGAGCCGAGCACACAGGTCTCCATCACGCTCGAGAAGCCGACGTCGTTGCCGCCGATGATGATCGACACCAGGGTGGTGGCGCTGCTCAGGGCGGAGATCTGGTTGTTGATGACGTCGGAGGTCGTGGCGCCCGAGCAGGCCACGAACGCGAACGAGGCAGGGGAGTGCGCGTTCGCCCACAGCTGCGCGGCGGCGTTCGCGCTGCGGTCGCAGGACCCGCCCGAGTAGCTCCCCGCTCCCAGGCCTGAGGCGTACGAGTCACCTAGCGCTACGTAGTTCACCGACGAGGCGCTTGCTGGGGTGGCGGTGAATACCAGGGGGATGGCCGCAGCACACGCGGTGACGGCCGCCAGGGCAAAGCGAATGCTGCGCGGGCTGTGGTGTGCGCGGGATGTGCGGGACGCGGAGGACTGGCGGGACGGAATGCGGGGGTTTAACAAGGGGTCTCCTCCAGGGCGCGGGGGCGACTAGTTAACCCCCAAGTAACATCGCGCCGCAGTCCCGTCAAGGCCCTCCGTTTCCAGCTGGCCTGCCCGGTGCCGCTGACCTGCCGCGCCTGGCCCGGCGCGGGCCGCGCGGCCGATGAGCGCTACCTCCTGGCGGCGGAGCCCAGGAGAACCGGCGCACGGCGAATCAGCGGCGGCGCGGAGCCCAGGAGAACCGGCGCACGGCGAATCAGCGGCGGCGCGGAGCCCAGGAGAACCGGCGCATGGCGAACAGCATTCCGGCCACACCCCAGATCAGGATCACCAGCACCGCGGCCCAGTCGAGCCGGCGGCCGCCGTTGGTGGCGGGCACGAACGCGGCCTGGAGGGCGACGCCGAGCGGGCGCACCGGCAGGTACGACATGAAGTCGTTCAGCCAGGTGGGCAGGTTGGTCGACGGGATGAAGACCCCGGACAGGAAGTACAGCGGCAGCGTGGTCAGCTGCACCACCGGGGCCGCGGCCTCCACCGTGCCGACGAAGACGCTGACCGCGTAGGCCAGGGCGGAGTAGCACGCGGCCGCCAGGATGCACAGCAGAGCCGTCACACCGATCACCGCGGCGTTGACCTTCACGTGGAAGAACAGCACGCCGATCAGGGTGAGCACCGCCGCGATGACGAGCGCGGTGATGATCGAGGTGACGACGTCGCCGGAGATGATGGCCGCCGCGGGGACGGGTGTGGCCCGGCGGCGCTTGAGCGAGCCGGACTCGCGCTTGCCCACGATCGTGACCAGCAGGTTGCCGAACGCCGCGCCGAGCACGCCCATCACGATGATGTGCGGCACGTAGTACTCGGCAAGGATGAGCTCGTGTCCGGCCAGCTTGACGGTGCCGTTGTGGAAGATCGACAGCAACAGCAGCAGCAGGATGACCGGGGTCGCCAGCGTGAACACACGCGCCCGCGGGTTGCGCATGAACGCCCGCAGGTCGAACCGGACCTGATGGGCGGTAAGGCTCAGCGTGCTCACTGGCCATCCTCCTTGGTGAGCCGCAGGTAGATCTCTTCGAGGGTCGGCCGGTGCACCGAGATGTCGGCCAGGGGGTATCCGTGGCTGAGCGCCCAGGGCACGAGGATGCCCAGGATCTGCATCGGGTACTCGTAGGCCACCTCGGCAACACGGTTCTTCTCCACCGTGACCGGCGCGGGCAGGTCCGGCAGGTCGGCCGCCTCGACCCCGTCGGGCAGTGTGAAGCTGATGAGGGTGGCATCGGTGGCCCGGCCGCCGATCGTTTCCGGCGTGCCCGACGCCACGATCCGGCCGGCCGCGATGATCATGATGCGGTCGGCGAGGGTTTCCGCCTCCTCCATGTAGTGCGTGGTGAGGAAGATGGTCTTGCCCAGTTCGCGCAGCCCGGCGATCACGTCCCAGGCCGCCCGGCGGGCCATCGGGTCGAATCCGGTGGTCGGCTCGTCGAGGAAGATCAGCTCGGGGTCCCCGATCAGCGCGAGCGCCATGTCGAGGCGGCGCAGCTGGCCGCCGGAGAGCCGGTCGCCGCGGTCGTCGGCCTTGTCGGTGAGCCCGACCAGCGCCAGCGCCCGGGCGACCGGTAGCGGCCTGGGGTAGTAGCCGGCGTACATCGCCAGGGTTTCGCGGACCGTGAGCAGGGCCTCCGGCGCGGATTCCTGCAGCACCACGCCGACCCGGGCCCGCCAGTCGGGACCCGCGGTCGCCGGGTCCTCGCCGAGCACCCGGACCTCGCCGCCGGTGCGCTTGCGGAAGCCCTCGCAGATCTCGACAGTGGTGGTCTTGCCCGCACCGTTGGGGCCGAGGAAGGCAAATATCTCCCCGCGCGCGACCTCGAAGTCGATGCCGCGGACCGCCTCGTAGGTGCCGTAGCTCATGCGCAGCCCGGACACGGTGATCGCGGCCTGGCCGCCTATGCCCGGCGGGCCGCCGGCAGGCTGGGCCGCCGGGGCCGCTGGCGGCGTACCGGGCGGGTGCCCCGGTTCAGCCGTTGTCACGGAATTCCTCTCTCGTTCCTATCGCGTTGGTTATCTGCTTGGCGATGCCAAGGTTGTTGACAAGCATCATCGTCCCGAACAGCAGCGGGATAGGCATGCCCTGGCCATGAACGTGAAACAGGGTGCCGCCGGGTTCTTCGCTCATGGTGACTTTCGCGCGGATGAAGGCGTTCTTGCGCACCTCGATGTCACGCTCCCCGGTCTGGCTGACCTGGTAACCCGCGCCGAGCGCGTCCTTGATCGCGGCAGATGCTTCGTCGGCCCGTATCCCGGTACGGCGCACTTTGACGTCTGGCATGGCGGCCTCCTCTGGTACCAGAAACCCGGCACTGACGTGTACGGTCCGGGCCGCTGGAAGCCCGGGTACCCGCCGGGTGCGCGGCTCACCTTATAGGGCGGTTCGTTCCCAGCGGAAGCACTGGCCGAACCAGTGGGCGAACCCGCTGATCATGAGCCTGAAATTGGCGTGGCGCCCGCGCTGAGGGAGAGCGCGGGCGCCACTGCGCCGTGTTTTACCTGTAGTTGGCCATCGCTTGTCGTGGCGATGGTTATCTGTGGCCAGCTACCGCCATTGTGGAGCTGCCCGCCATTGCCGTCGCGGAATGGCGGCCCTGGCCGCCGGGGAGCCAGGTCAGCCACCGGGGCAGATACCAGTTGCGGTCGCCGAGCAGCGCCATGACGGCGGGCATCAGCACCCCGCGGACCACGGTGGCGTCGATCAGGATCGCCGCGGCCATGCCGACGCCGAACATCTTGAACTCGATCACCGAGAGCGTGGCGAACAGGGAGAACACCGACACCATGATCACCGCCGCGCTGGTCACCACGCCCGCGCTCGCGCCGATCCCGCCGATGATCGCCTCCCGGGTGGTGGCTCCCCGGGACCGGAGCTCACGAATGCGGCTCAGGATGAAAACGTGGTAGTCCATGCTCAGCCCGAACAGGATCACGAACATGAACAGCGGCATCCACGGCACGATCGCGCCATACGGGCTGAATCCCAGCGGGCCGTGCAGGTGGCCGTCCTGGAAGATCAGCGTCATCAGGCCGTAGGCCGCGCCGATCGACAGCAGGTTCAGCCCGATCGACATCAGCGGGATCGTGACCGACCGGAAGGTCATCATCAGCAGCAGGAACGCCAGGCCGAGGACGAACACGAATACCAGCGGCGCGCGGCTGTCCAGCTGGGCGGCGAAGTCGTGGTTGGCCGCCGTGAGGCCGGTCACCGCGTAGTCGGTGCCGCTTACCCGGCCAAGCGTGCCGGGCAGCACCTGATCGCGCAAGGTGACCAGAGCCCGGGTCGAGGTGGCGTCGGTGCCCCCGCCCGCCAGCGGCACGGACACCACCAGAACCTGGCCGTGGCCAAGCAGCGTGGTGGTGACCGGTTCGCGCAGGGCCGGGTTCGTCGCCGCCCGCCTCTGGAGCGCCGCGACCGCGTGCCGGACCGCCGGGCCGGTCAGGTCGTGCCCGGTGACGACGACCTCGGCGGGTGCCGGGCCGCCCGGGAAGGCCTGCTGGGTGGCGAGCAGGTTCCGCACGACCGGAAGGTTCGCGGGCAGGTCATGGAATCCCGGACTGTCGAGGCGCATGCCCAGCGCGGGCACGGCCAGGGCGCCGAGCGCCAGTGCCGCGACTCCGCCGGCCAGGACCGGCCGGGCCACCACCCGGCGGGCCAGTGCTTCCCACAGCCGCGAGCGCCGCGCCGCGGTGCGGCGGCGGCCCAGGTACGGGATCTTGCCCTTGTCCACCCAGGTGCCCAGCAGCGACAGCGCCGCGGGGAGCGCGGTGAGCGAGCCGAGAACGGTGACGCCGACCACCGTGATCGTGCCGACGGCCAGCCCGGAGAAGACGTCGATGCCGGTCAGGAACAGCCCGGCCAGCGAGATCATGACGGTGAGGCCGGACACCACGATGGCGCGGCCCGAGGTGGCCGCGGCGATCCGCAGCGCCTGGTCCTGACTCCGGCCCGCCGCCCGCTCCTCGCGCTCCCGGCGCAGGTAGAACAGCGAGTAGTCGATGCCCACGGCCATCCCGACCAGCAGGACGACGGACGAAGTGGTGCTGCCTATCGGCAGCCAGCGGCTGGGGATGGCCAGCAGCGAGATCGCGGTCACGACCGCGGTGCCGGCCAGCAGCAACGGGATACCCGCCGCGATCAGCGCGCCGAAGACCACGAGCAGCAGCACCAGCGTGACCGGGATTGACGTCACCTCGGCGCGGTGGAAGTCCGCGCTGATGGTGTTGTTCGTGGCCCGGTCCACGCTGGCCTGGCCGGATTCGCCTATCAGCAGCACCGGATGCCGGGCCTGGACCGTGGCCACCGCGCGCTGCGCGGCGGCGACCGTCTGGTCGGCGTTGTCCGGGTCGCCCGCGACGGTGAACGTGACCAGGGCCGACCGGCCGTCGCGCGAGATCAGCCCGTGCCCGCCCGTGGCCGTCGGTGACCGCACGTCGATGGCTGCCTTCGGCAGCCGGCCAGCGCTGCGGTCACCTGTCTGACGGCTTGCCGTACCTCAGGGTCGTTGGCGACGGTCTCCCGCCCGTCTCCCCCTCGCCCTTCACTCCTCGGCTGGATCAGCACGGTCTCGGTGGGCTGCTGGACCACGCCGGGCCGGGCCAGCACCCGCTCCGCCTGGCCGGATTGGCCGGGGTCGTAACTGTTGAGGTTCTTAGTCCCGAGCATGTTGCCGATCACCACGGCGCCGGCGACCAGGAGCAGCCAGCCGAGCAGTGCGCTCTTGCGGTGGCGGGCGCTCCAGCCGGCGATCCGCTCTACCGCCGGCCCGCGGCCGCGGGGTGGCTCGGGGCCGGCGTGCACGGCGTGCTCGGTGTGCTGGGTGTGGTCGGTGTGCCACAGTACCGGTGGTCGTTCCATGACGGCCTCACTGGGTTCGTTGCTGTCGTTGAGTGCGCTGATAGCGTCCGTCAGCCGGGCCGCCTGGCGGCATCCTGCTGGCCGCCGAATCCAGGGTGGGGTTAGCACCAGCCCGGACCCGGAGGGCAGCGGTATGGGCCGCCGGCCTGCGTGCCCATAAGGTCAGACGGCAGGGGCTGCCGCGACCGCTAGCCCGTGACCAAGGAGGAGGAGCCCCGTGCCCGACGCCGGATCCGCAGCCGCTGGAAGCAGCGGCGTGACGGCTGATCCCGGGCGCCGGTCCGGCCTGGTCGCGGTGCTGCGCGCGGTCGTCTCAGCGGGTACCTGGCTGGCCGTCATCCACCTGTACGCCGGGCTTGTCATCGGCATCGCGGCCTTTGCCGTGCTGGTCGTCGGCATCGCTGTCGGGGTCGCCACGCTGCCGGTCTTTCTGCTCGGCATCCCGGTGCTGGCCGGCACGTTCGCGCTCGGCGGCCTGTTCGCCCGAGCGGAGCGGGCCAGGCTGGCCTTCTTTCTGGGCACCGACATCCCGGCGGCGGGGCCGCCGGAGGAGCCGGTGTGGTGGCGCCGAATGGTCCGGCCCATGCGGTCCGCCACGGGGTGGCGGTACCTGGGCTACGCCCTCGTCAGGTGGCCGCTCAGCATCGTGCAGGTGGCGGTGCTCAGCGTCGTGTGGGCGCTGGGCCCGGCCCTGCTGGCCCTGCCCTTCTACAATTCGGCCCTGCCCGGGGGCGGTGCGCACCTGGCTGGTTACCTGGTCCATAGCCCCTGGCAGCTGACCGTGGCCGTGCTGCTCGGAGTGGGGATTCTCCTCGCGGCCCCGCAGGTCACCTACGGGCTCGCCGTCGCGGACGCGGCGGTCGGCGGCTGGCTGCTCGGCTCCACTGGCCGGGCCGAGCTGACCGCCCGGATCGGTGAGCTGGAGACCAGCCGGGCACGCGTGATGGATGCCGCCGAGGCGGAACGGATGCGCATCGAGCGGGACCTGCACGACGGTGCGCAGCAGCGGCTCGTGTCGCTGGCCATGGAGCTGGGCCGGGCCAAGGCCAAGTTCTCCTCGGATCCGGACGCGGCCGCCGCCATCGTCGGCCAGGCGCACGAACAGGCCAAGGAGGCGCTGGCCGAGCTGCGGAACCTGGTCAGGGGCGTGCATCCGCCGGTGCTCTCCGACCGCGGCCTGGACGCCGCCCTGTCCGGCCTGGCCGCGCTGTCCCCGGTCTCGGTCACGGTCCAGGTCGACCTGCCTGTCCGCCCGCCTGCGAAGGTGGAGGCGATCGCGTATTTCGTGGTCGCCGAGGCGCTCACCAACGTGGCCAAGCATGCGAGGGCGAGCCGGGCCGAGGTGACCGTGAGCCGGTCCGGCGATGCGCTCACCCTGGTGATTTACGACGACGGGGTCGGCGGCGCCGATCCCGGCGGGCAGGGCCTGTCCGGCCTGGCGGCCCGGGTGACGGGCGTGGACGGGCGGCTGTGGGTGACCAGTCCTGCGGGCGGTCCAACGTCGGTGGAGGTGGTACTGCCATGCGGGTCGTGATCGCCGAGGACTCGGTGTTGCTGCGCGAGGGCCTGGCCCGGCTGCTTGCCGAGGCGGGACACGACGTGGTGGCCGCCGCCGGGGAGGCGGAGGAGTTTCTGCGCGAGGTGGGCGACCGTCAGCCGGACGTGGTGGTGGTGGACGTGCGCATGCCGCCGACCTTCACCGACGAGGGGCTGCGTGCCGCGCTGGTGGTGCGGAGCACCTGGCCCGCCATCGGGGTGCTTGTGCTGTCCCAGTACGTAGAGGAACGCTACGCCACCGAACTGCTGTCCGACCGGCCGCAGGGCGTCGGTTACCTGCTCAAGGACCGGGTCGCCGACCTGACCGAGTTCCTTGACGCGCTGGACCGGGTGGCGGCGCAGGGCAGCGTCCTCGATCCCGAGGTTGTCGCGCAACTGCTCGCCCGCAGCCGTCATCCGCTGGCCGCCCTCACCCCACGGGAGCGGGACGTGATGGCGCTGATGGCCGAAGGCCGGTCCAACGCTGCCATCGCAGCGGAACTGGTGGTCAGCGAGGGTGCGGTGGAGAAGCACATCAACAACATCTTCGCCAAGCTCGGCCTGGCGCCCGCCGACCGTGACCACCGGCGGGTCCTCGCCGTGCTGCGTTACCTGGGAGCTGATGGGACGTGATCAATCGCGTGCCGCTGACCAGGGGCCGGGTGCTGGCGCTGATCATCGGGGTTCCGCTGGTCCTGGCCATCATCGGCTGGTCCGCCCTCACGGCGGTCGCGTTCGCCGGGCAGGGCAGCTACCCGGTGCGGGTGAACCTGCCCGTGCGTGGCGGCGGCACCGTCGATTTCTCGGTCGACTCGGGGGACGTGACCGTTGGCCAGACGGCGGGCGACCGGCTCGTGGCGACCGGGACCGCGCACTACTCGCTGGTCCGCTCCACCGTGATCCGGAGTGTCACCGCCTCGGGGACGACCGTGTCGTCGCACTGCCGCTTCGTGACGGGGCAGTGCTCCTTCAACTACCGGGTTGGCCTGCCCACGGGCGTGCGGGCGGTCCTGGCCAGCGGCTCCGGCGATCTGATGCTGCGCGACCTGTCCGGCTACATCAATGCCGCGGCAGGTTCGGGTGACATCGCCGGCACCGGGCTGTCCGGGCGGCAGGTGACGTTTGAGAGCGGCTCCGGCGACATCACCGTCAGCGGGCTGGCCAGCGCGGACGTGACTGCCTCCGCCGGATCGGGGAACATCACCCTGACGTTTACCAAGGTCCCTGACCGGGTCAGCGTCAATGACTCCGACGGGGATGTCCGTTTGGTGCTCCCGCGCGGCCCGGCACTGTACCGGGTGAACGCGAAGGCATCCTCAGGCAACCGCGTCGTCCACGTGCCGACCAGTTCGGTGTCGCCACACCTGATCAACGTGAGCGCCGGCTCTGGCAACATCGTCATCACGCACTGACCCGCCCGGCGACCAGGCCAGCGGTTACAGGTTTTCGAAGGCGTCCTCCAGGATGGACAGGCCCTCTTCCAGCAGGTCCTCGCCAATGACCAGCGGCGGCAGGAAGCGCAGTACGTTGCCGAACGTCCCGCAGGTGAGCACCACCAGCCCGGCCGCGTGACAGGCCTTGGCCACCTTGCCGGTGCTGGCCGGGTCCGGCGCCAGGCTGCCCGGCTGGGCAAGCTCGATCGCGATCATCGCCCCGCGCCCGCGCACGTCCGCGATGATCGGGTGGGTGTCGGCCAGCTTGCGCAGCCGCGGCAGCATGATGTCGCCGATCAGGCGGGCGCGCGCGGCCAGGTTCTCGGCCTCCATGGTCTCGATCGCGCCGAGCGCGGCCGCGCACGCGACCGGGTTCCCGCCGTAGGTCCCGCCGAGGCCGCCCGCGTGGACCGAATCCATCAGGTTCGCGCGGCCGGTGACCGCGGCCAGCGGCAGGCCGCCGGCGATCCCCTTGGCCGTGGTGACCAGGTCCGGCACGACCCCCTCATTGTCGCAGGCGAACCAGTCGCCGGTGCGGCAGAACCCGGTCTGGATCTCGTCGGCGATAAGCAGGATGCCGTGCTGGCCGCAGAACTCGGCCAGCGCGGGCAGGAAACCGTCGGGCGGGACGATGAACCCGCCCTCGCCCTGGATCGGCTCGATGATAACCGCGGCGACGTTGTCCTCGCCCACCTGGGTGTGGATGAGCCCGGTGATGACGTCGAACGCATCGGCCGCGCACCGCGCCGGGCCGCCGGGCCAGCGCAGCGGGTAGGCCATCGGCATCCGGTAGATCTCCCCGGCGAACGGGCCGAACTTGTCCTTATAGGGCATGTTCTTCGCGGTCAGCGCCATGGTGAGGTTGGTGCGCCCGTGGTAGGCGTGGTCGAACGCCACGATGGCCTGGCGCCGGGTGGCGTGCCGGGCGATCTTGACCGCGTTCTCCACCGCCTCCGCGCCGGAGTTGAACAGGGCGGAGCGCTTGTCGTAGTCGCCCGGGGTGTGCTCGGCGAGCTTCTCGCACACGGCCACGTACCCCTCGTACGGCGTGACCATGAAGCAGGTGTGGCTGAACTGGCCGGCCTGGTGCTGGATCTGTTCGGCCACCCGCGGCGCGCTGTTGCCGACCGAGGTCACGGCGATCCCGGACCCGAAGTCGATGAGCGAGTTGCCGTCGACGTCCACCAGCACGCCGCCCCCGGCGGCGGTGATGAATACTGGCAGCACGTGGCTGACCCCGCGGGCCACGGCGGCCTGGCGCCGGGCGAGCAGGTCCCGGGACAGCGGCCCGGGGATCTCGGTGACGAGGCGGCGCTCCTGCGGCAGCTCGGGCCCGCCCGGTGGTGAAGGTCGCACGGTCATAGTTCTGACGATAAGGCAAAAACCCCTGTTCATGCCCTACGGAAATCCCGTGGTTCCCGCGGCCGGCAGCACTGGGACGGCTGCTTGGCGGGGCAGCGTGGTGATCGTGGTGGCGTAACGAGCGAACCGGAGGCTGAGCTGGATGACCTGGCAGCCGGGCGGGACGATGAAGGCGACGTACGCCCGTCCGGCCACGTTGACCGGGCGCACCGTGCTGGTCGTTCCGTTGTTGAAGCTCGCGGCAAGCTCCTTGGCGCGCGGGTTGACCAGCCCGGCGTAGCCGGTGACGCTCGATCCCCCGCCCGGCACGGACACCCAGGTCAGGGCGATTGTGCGCGGCGGCGCCGCCACGGGCGCGCACTGGTAAGAGGAATGGCCGCGGCGGTCGCCGCGCAAGGTCGCGATGTAGCACTGGCCGTATAGGCCAAGCCCGGTCCTGATATGCCAGATCATCCCGAAGACCGTGCCGGTACCTATCGGCATGCTGGCCTGAGCGGCGGCGATGTCCGCTCGTGACGCGTTCCAGTCCGCCCACATCCCTGGAATGGCGCGGGTTCCCGCGACGCGGAAGTTGACCTGCAGGCTGTCGTCGAAGCCGAACCTGGCGTAGGTGGCGAGCCTGCTAACCCCAGGCCCGGGGAGGGAGAAGGCGAACCCGGCGAGGTGGAACCGCTGGCCGCAGGCCTGTACCCATACCGGGCGCACGGTCAGCCGCCGTCCGCCGGGGAAGGTGACGACCAGCCGGGTCACCTCCGCGGTCACCTGGGTAAACACGGCGCCGATCCCGGGGAAGCCGGGGATGCTGGGAATGAAGGCGGGTTTGCCAAAGGACGGGACGCCGGGGCCGCTCTTGAACAGCACGTTCCCGTCGTGGCCGTTGAACATGACCGCGGGCAGGCACCACTGGGTGCCCGGGTTGGCGGCGATGTTGCGCACCGCCATCCGCCACGGCTTCCCGTTCGCGGTGCCCGAGGCGAATACCCCTCCCGGCGCGCCGGGAGGGGGTGGATTGACCGTCACCGTCCCCGGTGCCGGCCCTCGGGCGAGGAAACCACCCGCCAGCACGGCCACGACCGCGACGGCGGCGGACCCGCCGGTCATTGCGCGGCGGCGGGACCGGATGGACTTGCCCCGCCGGATCACCGGGGCGACCGGCGCTGGGCTGATCTCCACCGAGCCAAGTTCGGTGTGCAGCCGCTGCCGGATCGCCTGCTCGTCATCAGGCTTCACCGGGAACCTCCTGTTGCCGGGGCGGCGCCGCGCCGCTGGAATCCTCCTCGGCCAGCCGTTCGCTGGCGCGGAGCTTGGCCAGTGCGCGGGCCGCCTGACTGCGCACGGTGCTCGGCGAGCAACCGAGCAGGGCCCCTACCTGGGCGTCGGTCATGTCCTCGACGTAGCGGAGCACGACGACAGCGCGCTGGCGCGGCGGCAGTTCGGCCAGCGCGGTCAGCAGCGCCGATCGTTCGCCGACATCGGCGGCCGGGTCCGCCACCGCCGGATCCGGGAGATCGCCTGGCTCACTCGGCTGCTCGCTGAGGCGGTGCCTGCGGAACCGGCTCTTGCTCGCGTTGATGAGGATCCGGCATACATAGGCATCGGGGTCGTCGGTCCGGCTGATCCGCCACCATGCGGCATAGGCGCTGGCCAGCGCGGTCTGCGCGAGATCTTCGGCGAGCCACCTGTCCCCGGTCAGGCCGAACGCCAGCCGCACAAGTCCCGGCCAGCGGCTGGCCATGAACTCCTCGAACTGCGTCCGGTCGCTGGCGTTCACCGCGCCTCCAGCATCGCCAAGGGCGATTGCCACCTCTCTCACATCACATAAGAGCACCAGGTAAGCGCGTAACGCTGCATGCGTGTCGTGGGTGGGGCCTGGGCTGGTGCGCCTGGCCTATCTTCCTGGCAGGCTTTGGTTATGGTGATCCCGGTTCACGACATTAACCCGCTGCGCCGTACCCCCTGGGTCACCTACGCGCTGATCGCGGTCAACGTGGTCGTGCTGGTGCTGCTGACCCCGGGCATAATTCCGGGCAGCATGTCGCAGGCGGCCACGGTGTGCCACCAGGAGGCGTTCGACTACCGCTACGGGGCGATCCCGCGGGAGCTGACCACGGGCCGGCCGCTGCGGCTGGTGCCGAACGGCCAGGTGGTGGAAACCTCGGGTGGCCCGGCCTGCCCGCTGACCCGGCCGGCCTATCACAAGAACCCAGTCCTGTCGGTGCTCACCGCGATGTTCGTGCACGCGGGCTGGCTGCATCTGCTCGGCAACATGCTGTTCCTCGCGGTTTTCGGGAACAACGTAGAGGACAGGTTCCGCAAGCTGCCGTACCTGATCTTCTATCTGGCGTGCGGGTACATCGCGGCGTACGGGTTCGCGTTCGTGCACCCTTCGTCGACGGCGCCCCTGGTCGGTGCGTCCGGGGCCATCGCCGGGGTGCTCGGCGCCTACCTGGCGCTCTACCCGCGGGCACGGGTCTGGAGCCTGGTACCGTTCCTGTTCTTCATCCCGCTGCGCATCCCCGCCTGGATCGTCCTTGGCCTGTGGTTCATATTGCAGTGGGCGTACTCGGTGGGCGGGATTGCCGGTAGCGGAGGGGTGGCCTACGTGGCGCACGTCTTCGGCTTCCTGGCCGGCCTGCTGGTCGGCCTGGCCGTGCGGGCGTTCGGCTCCGGATCCCAGGCCACCACCTGACATGGCTGAGCAGGAAGGCCTGTTCGCAGGAGTCTTCGCCCACGGCCAGGTGGACACGGGCAGCCACGCGTGGCTGCGGGCGATGCTGGACACCGAGGCAGCGCTCGCCCGGGCGGTGGAACGCGCCGGACTGGCGCCGGCGGGCGCCGGCGCGGTGGTGACCGCGGCGGCCGCCGCGGCGGCGGACACGATCGACCCCGCGGTACTCGGCAGACAGGCCGCACTCACCGGCAACCCGGTTCCCGCGCTGGTCCGGGAGCTGACAAAGCTGGTCCCGGCACAGTTCGCTAACGCGGTTCACCCCGGCGCGACCAGCCAGGACATCAACGACACGGCCGCCATGCTGCTGGCCCGCCAGGCGCTGACCGTGATATCGGCGGACCTGGCCGCGGCGGCCGACGGTTGTGCCACCCTCGCCGCGGCACACCGGGACACCCTGATGATCGGCCGCACCCTGCTCCAGCAGGCCGTCCCGGTCACCTTCGGCCTGGTCGCGGCGGGCTGGCTGACCAGCCTGGACGAAGCGCGGCAGGCGCTGGACCAGGTGCGGGCCCGGCGGCTTGCCGTGCAGTTCGGCGGCGCGGCGGGGACCCTGGCGTCGCTGGGCACCGATGGTCCTACTGTGGCCGCCCTGCTGGCCGACGAACTGGGCCTGGGCTGTCCGGTCCTGCCCTGGCACACAGACCGGCAGCGCCTGCTCGACATCGCGTTTGCCTGCGCAGGAGCCAGCGGGGCGCTCAGCAAGATCGCCCGCGATGTCACCCTGCTGGCCCAGTCGGAGGTCGGTGAGGTCCGCGAGGGCGGCGCGGGCGGGGCACCGGCCGGGGGAGTGCGCCGGGGCGGCTCGTCGGCGATGCCGCACAAGCAGAACCCGGTGGCCGCCATCGCGATCCTCGGCTGCACCCGCCGGGTACCCGGCCTTGTGGCCACCCTGGCCGCCGCGGCCGAGCAAGAACTCCAGCGGGCCGCCGGGGCGTGGCATGCCGAGTGGGAGCCCTTCGCGGACCTGCTGCGGCTTACCGGGTCGGCGGTGTCATGGGCGGCGGAACTGGTCCGCGGGCTCGCCGTGGATCCGGGGCGGATGCGGGCAAACCTCGACGCCACCGGGGGGCTGCCGCTCGCGGAGCACGTGGCCGGCCTGCTGGCCCCCGCGCTGGGCCGGGTCGCCGCGCACGACCTCGTCGCCCAGGCGAGCGCGCACGCGGTGGACACCGGCGTTTCGCTGCGCGAGGCCCTGCTCGGCCAGCCGGAACTGCGCCAGCAGCTCGACGAGGCCGGCCTCGGCCCTGGGCAGATCGACTCGGCCCTGGATCCGGCCGGCTACCTCGGCGCCGCGGGGCAGTTCACCGAGGCCGCCCTGGCCGCGCACGCCCGCCAGGCCGCGGGGTAGGTCCAGGCCCACCTGGGAACTAGGTGCCCCTCCATTGGCGTTACGGCCCAACCGGGGCCACGATTGGCTGTATGCAGATGCTCGTGCTGGTGTGGCGGATCCTGATCCAAGTCCTGCGTCGTTTCGGCTGGGGCATCCTGCTGGTGCTCGTCGCCGCGATGGGCATGGCGCTGTTCGGCCTGAACCTGTGGACGGTCGCCGCGGTCGTCCTCGCGGGGGTCCTCGCGGTCCAGTGGCCAGCCGCCGCGGCCCGGGCACTGCCGCCCACGATGGTGGGCGCGGGAATATCCGGCCTTGTGGTGGCCGGGCGTATCTCGGGATCCCCGGTCAACTGGTTCGTGCGAAGCATCGGCGCTCCGTTCCGGCAGAAGCTGGCCGCGCTCCCGCCCGGGGCAGGCCTGAAGGGCCCGCGCACGATCACCATCACACCCAACGGCGAAATGCAGGTGACTGTCTCGCCCAAGGGAGTGCTGGGATGGACGATCAACGGTCCCGTGGCTGCCGCGGCGCGGTTGCCTGGCAAGGGGAAGGCCGCCGGGCCGCAGCGGGTATTCCTGCCGAAACGGGTGGTCGCCCCGCAGAAGTTCATACCTACCCCGCAGAAGTTCATACCTAAGGGATCCGTCTCGGTGCACGAGACCCTCAAGGGCGCCGCGACGCCTGGGGGAGGAGGACGAGTCTTCGCCCGGCCAATCGCCGCCTTCGCCAAGATGGCGCATGCCGTCAGGCCGCCATGGGCGGTCCAGGGCCCCCCGGCCGGGCTGTGGCACGGCCGGCTGCTGGTGCCGCTGGCGCTGCTGCTGCTCACCCTCGGCCTGTGGCTGACCCCGCGCACGCTGGCCGGGCTGCGCGGCCGCGGCGGCATCCTGGCACCGGAGGTAAGGCGCTGGCTGGTGGCGAACCGGTGGGGCGTCCTCCTGGTCCCGGTCACCCTCCTTGGGCTGACCGTGTTCGGCGTGCACCCATGGACGATCGCGGCGATCATCGCCGGGATCATCGTCCTGGCCCGGTGGCCGAGGGCGGCCGCGGACCTGGTGCCGGTCGTTCTGGCGATCTTCGCCGTGCGCGGGTTCCAGCTCGCGGCGAACTGGCAGTCGATGTCTGCCGCGTTCCAGGGGCCAGCGTTCGGCCAGCCGCCGGCCTGGCCCGGGTGGAGTACGGCGCCTTGTTCGTCGACAGCCCGGGGACGGCGCTGCTGGCCGGGGCCCAGGCAAGCGCGTTCCTGGCGTTCGGCGCGTGGCTGGTCCCGCGGACGATTGGCGCACACGCGCGCACGGTGTTCAGCCCGGGGACCGACGTCGAACTGGCCGGGCGGGTACAGCGGCTGACCGAGTCCCGCAGCCACGCGGTGGACGCCGCCACCTCCGAGCTGCGCCGGATCGAGCGGGACCTGCACGACGGGGCGCAGGCCCGGCTGGTGGCACTCGGCATGAACCTGCGGGCGGTCGAGCGTGTCCTGCCCACCAACCCGCAGGCCGCGCTGGCCCTCGTCGCCGAGGCACGGGAATCGTCGGTGCGGGCCCTGAACGAACTGCGCGACCTGATCCGCGGCATCTACCCGCCGGTGCTGGCCGACCGCGGCCTCGGCCATGCGGTCCGCGCGCTCGCGCTGGACACGCCCATGCCGACCGAGCTGGACATCGACCTGCCGGGCCTGGCTGCCCGCCCCGGTCGAGTCGGCGTGCCACTTCGCGATCGCCGAGGCTCTTGCCAACGCGGTCAAGCATTCCAGCGCGCGGAAGGTCCATATCCGGATCAAGCACGCGGACGACATCCTGCGGCTCGAAGTGGCCGATGACGGCGTCGGCGGCGCGGACCCGGCGCTGGGCACGGGGCTGCAGGGTGTAGAGCGGCGCCTGGGCACCTTCGATGGCATCCTGGCCGTGAGCAGCCCGCCAGGGGGGCCGACCATGATCGTCATGGAGGTGCCGTGCGCGTTGTCGTCGCCGAAGACCTTTTCCTCCTGAGGGATGGTCTGACCAGGCTGCTCACCGCGCATGACTTCGAGATAGCGGCGGCGGTAGACAACGCGCCAGGCCTGCTGTGTGCCCTGCTGGAGCAGCGGCCGGACGTCGCGATCGTGGACGTCCGGCTGCCGCCCGCGTTCGCCGATGACGGGCTGCAGGCAGCCCTGACGGCACGGCGGGAGGTGCCCGGCCTCCCGGTGGTCCTGCTGTCCCAGTACGTCGAGCAGTTGTACGCGCGTGAGCTGCTCGCCGACCAGGCGGGCGCGGTCGGGTACCTGCTCAAGGACCGGGTGTTCAACGACGACCAGTTCGTCGACGCGATCCGCACCGTGGCTGGCGGCGGCACCGTCATGGATCCCGAGGTGGTGACCAAGCTGCTCGGCCGGCGGGCCCGCGACGAGCCGGTCAGCCGCCTCTCCGGGCGGAACGCGAGGTCCTGGCGCTGATGGCCGAGGGGCGCTCCAACGTCGCGATCGCACAACGGCTGTTCATCACGGAAAAGGCCGTCAGCAAGCACACGACCAGCATCTTCACCAAGCTGGACCTGGCCGCGTCCGAGGACGACAACCGGCGCGTGCTGGCCGTGCTCGCCTACCTGAACGCCTGAGGCCGCCTGCCGGTAGTGTTCGTGGCCGGTCCGGTCCGTCACGAGCACAGGAGGCAGGCATGGACGATGCGGAACGCAGCGCGCAGGGGATGACCGTCCGCCGCGAGGTGCTGGGCGACGCCCACGTCGACCGCGCCGTGGCGGGCACCACACCGTTCACCGCGGACTTCCAGAGCTTCATCACGCGCTATGCCTGGGGTGAGGTCTGGTCCCGGCCGGCCCTGTCGCGGGCCGAGCGCAGCATCATCACGCTGACGGCCCTGGCCGTCCTGCGCCAGGACGAAGAACTGGCCATGCACGTGCGGGCAGCGCTGCGCAACGGGCTCAGCCCTGATCAGATCAAGGAGGTGCTCCTCCAGGTCGCGGTCTACGCGGGCGTTCCAGCGGCCAACCGCGCCTTCGCCGTTGCCGCCCGGGTCCTCGCCGAGGCCGGCGAAGCAGGCGCCGGTGCCCGCACATGAGCCGGCCGCGCGCTGGGTGCTGCCCTGAGCCGTCCCCGGCGCCTTAGCCCCCTCTACCGGCGGGCCCATCGGCGACGCTAGAGTGTCCGTATCCCGCACGCTTGTGCTGATTGCGGCCAAATAGTGATTATGATTATTATGATTAAAGACCCGCATCAGGCCAGAGGACAGTGAGGTATGGCCGAGATCGCGTCACTCGCCGGAGCTGTCGCTGCGGCCATCCACGACGGTGACTCCGTGGCCATGGAGGGCTTCACGCACCTCATCCCCTTCGCGGCCGGCCATGAGGTGATCCGCCAGCAGCGGCGTGACCTGACGCTCATCCGGATGACGCCGGATGTGATCTATGACCAGCTGATCGGCGCGGGCTGCGCCAGCAAGCTGATCTTCTCCTGGGGCGGCAACCCGGGCGTCGGCTCGCTGCACCGGTTCCGTGACGCGGTGGAGAACGCTTGGCCAGGGCCACTCCAGCTGGAGGAGCACAGTCACGCCGGCATGGCCAACCGGTACATGGCCGGTGCCGCCGGCCTCCCGTTCGCGGTCCTGCGCGGCTACGGCGGGACCGGCCTGGACGGCCTGCCCGGGCTGGACGGGCTGCCCGCCGTGCGCCCGATCACCTGCCCCTTCACCGGAGAGCGGCTGACCGCGGTGGCGGCGCTGACGCCCGACGTGACGGTCATCCACGCACAGCAGGCGGACCGGGCCGGCAACGTGCAGCTGTGGGGGATAACCGGCGTGCAGAAGGAGGCGGTGCTGTCCGCGCGGCGGTCGGTGGTGACCGTCGAGGAGATCGTGGACATGCTGACGCCGCGGCCCCAGGCGATCGTGCTGCCCGCCTGGACCGTCGACTACGTCGCTCACGCTCCGTCGGGTGCCCACCCCTCGTACGCCCTTGGCTATTCGCAGCGTGACAATGACTTCTACGTGGCCTGGGATGCCATCAGCCGGGACCGGGAGCGGTTCCTGCGCTGGCTGAAGACCGACGTCTTCGACGCACCGTCGCCGGCCAGCCTGGCTAGTGCCCGGGCTGGCGAGGAAGGATAAGGCGCATGCCCGCAGTCGCCAACGGTGCCGCGTTTACCGCTGACGAGATGATGACCGCGTGTGCCGCCCGTGCGCTGCGCGACGGAATGACGTGCTTTGTCGGGATCGGGCTGCCCAGTGCGGCGGCCAACCTTGCCCGCGCCACGCATGCCCCCGGCCTCGTGCTCATCTACGAGTCGGGCACGATCGGCGCCAAGCCGGGCTGGCTGCCGCTGTCGATCGGTGATGGAGTGCTCGCGGAGACCGCGGACGCGGTGGTGAGCGTGCCCGAGATCTTCAACTACTGGCTGCAGCCGGGCCGCATCGACGTCGGCTTTCTCGGCGCCGCCCAGCTGGACAGGTTCGGCAATATCAACACCACCGTGATCGGCAGCACCTACGCCGACCCCACGGTCCGGCTGCCCGGTGCGGGAGGTGCGCCCGAGATCGCCGCCTTCTGCCGGGAGGTGATCATCATCGTCCGGCAGAGCCGCAGGTCCTTCGTTGAGCGCCTCGATTTCATCACCTCGGTCGGGTACGGCACTGGCTCCGGGGACCGCGAGCGGCTCGGCCTGACCGGGGCGGGCCCGCGCAAGGTCATCACCGACCTTGGCGTGCTTGAGCCGGACCCGGAGACCTGTGAGCTGACCCTGACCGGCGTGTATCCCGGTGTCACGCCGGCGGAGGTGAAGGCCGGGACGGGCTGGGACCTTGCGGTGTCCGGCGACTTGGTGGTGCTCGACCCACCTTCGGCCGGGGAGCTTTCCGCCTTGCGCGCGCTGCAGGCCGCCACCCCAGGTTCCGAAGGAGCACGCTAATGGCAGTTCACCCGGCCGCGTCCGGCCTCGGGCTCACCCTGCCTTCCTACGAGCGCCAGTCCGGCGTCAACCCGCCGCTCGACTTCGCCGGGTACCGCTCGACGGCGCTGCGCGCTCCGCACCAGCCGCTGGTGCTGCTGCCGCACCGGCTGACCGAGATCACCGGCCCGCTGCTCGGGGCGGAACGGGTAACCCCGGCCGACGCCGACCTGACTATCCAGCACGCCAGTGAGCCACTCGGTCAGCGGATCACCGTCAGCGGCCGGGTGCTCGACTCAGGCGGCCGCCCGGTCCCGGACACGCTGATAGAGATCTGGCAGCCCAACGCGGCCGGCCGGTACCGCCACGTGGTGGACAACCATCCCGCGCCGCTGGATCCGAACTTCACCGGAGCCGGCCGGTGTATGACCGATTCCGAAGGCAGGTACCGGTTCGTCACCGTCAAGCCGGGCTCCTACCCGTGGCGGAACCACCCGAAGGCCTGGCGGCCCGCGCACATCCACTTCTCGCTCTTCGGCCGCGCCTTCGCCCAGCGGCTGATCACCCAGATGTACTTCCCGGGCGACCCGCTGTTCTACCAGGATCCGATCTTCAACTCGGTCCCCGAGCAGGCCAGGGACCGGCTCATTTCCCGGTTCGACCTCAGCCTGACCGAGCCCGAGGTGTCGCTCGGCTTTGCCTGGGACATCGTGCTCCGCGGCCGCAACGGCACGTTCTTCGAGCCGCCGGAGGGTGGCCGGTGAGTATGGGGCGGGGCGGCGGGGTCGGCCGGGCGGCGCCAGCACTGCTGTTACTCCGTCGCAGACGGTGGGCCCGTTCCTGGCGATCGGGCTGCCATGGCCGGACGGCCCGTTCGTGGTGCCCGAGGGCAGCCCGGGGGCGATCACGATCACCGGCCGGGTCGTGGACGGCGCGGGCCAACCCGTTTCCGATGCTCTCGTCGAGACCTGGCAGGCGGACCCGGACGGCCGGTTCCGCCACCCCGATGACCCACGGGGCGCACCGGCGGAGGGCCAGGCGTTCCGTGGATTCGGCCGCTGCCCCACCGGCCCGGACGGTTCCTACCGCATCGTGACGCTGAAGCCCGGCCCGCTGCCCGGCCCCGGCGGCGGGACCGAGGCACCGCACGTAGATGTGTCCGTGTTCGCGCGCGGACTGCTGGACCGCGTGGTGACGCGCATCTACTTCCCCGACGAGGCCCAGGCGAACGCGGCCGACCCGGTGCTGGCTTCCGTCGGTGACCCAGCCCGCGCGGCCACCCTGGTGGCGCGGCCCGATCCTGCGGACGCGGGCCTGCTGTGCTTCGACATCCACCTCCAGGGTGAGCACGAGACCGTCTTCTTCGATGTCTGACCAGCCCGCTTCGGTGCCGCTGTCCGCGAGCCTGGACGGGGCGGCCGGAGCCCCGGTCCTCGTTCTCGGCAACTCGCTCGGCACCACCAGAGAACTCTGGCAGCCGCAGCTCGCCGCGCTGGGGGCAAGGTTCCGCCTGCTGCGGTACGAACACCGTGGCCACGGCGGCTCGCCCGCGCCACCCGGGCCTTACTCCATTGCCGGCCTGGGCGCCGACGTGCTGCGGCTCCTGGACCAGTACGAGATCGGGACCGTCCGCTACTGCGGCGTCTCGCTTGGCGGCATGGTCGGCATGTGGCTGGCCGCGAACGCCCCATCCCGGATCGAAGCGCTGGCGCTGTGCTGTACCTCGGCGCGCCTGTCACCGGCCCAGATGTGGACCGACCGGGCGGCCCTGGTGCGGTCCGCCGGGATGACATCGATCTCCCGGCAGGTTGTCGGGCGGTGGTTCACCCCTGCCTTCGCCGGTCGTCACCCGGGCATCGTGGCAGGGTTCGTGACCACGCTGGAGGAGCGGGTCGAGGCCGAAGGCTACGCGGGCTGCTGTGAGGCGATAGCGGCCATGGACCTGCGCTCCATGCTCGGTTCGGTGACGGCGCGGACGCTGGTCATCGCCGGGGCCGACGACCCGGCCACGCCGCCCTGGCATGGCGCGCTCATCGCCGCCGCGATCCCCGGCGCCAGGCTGAAGGTGATCCGCGGCGCCGCGCACCTGGCCAACGTCTCCCAGTCGGCCGAGGTCACCGCCGCCCTGCTCGGCCACCTGAGCACGTGATCCAGCGGGTGCGGATCAGGGCCCGGTCGCGATCGCCACAGGCTGCTGTCCTACCTTGATCGCCTTCCCGGCTTTGTTGGTGGCCGTGTTGATCGGCGTCACGCCGTTCGAGCCGCTGTTGAGGACGTAGGCGGTGTTCCCGCTCGGCGTGACGGCAATCGCAACGGGGAACACCCCGACCTTGATCGTCTTTTCGGCCCTGTTGTCGGCGGTCCTGATGGCCGTCACCGTGACGCCGGTGTTGGCGACGTACGCGGTCTTTCCGTTCGGGGTGATGGCGATCGCGGTGGGTTGCTGCCCGGCCTTGATGGCTTTACCGGCTTTGTTGGTGGCCGTGTTGATCGGCGTCACGCTGTTCGAGCTGCTGTTGACGACGTAGGCGGTCGCCAGGGAGGCACCGGATGGCCGTACCGCAAACGTCATGGCTGGGCGGCCCGTCGCTGGCGCTGCCGAGGCGGCCACGCCAGCGCTGGCGACCGCCACCGCTGCCACCATTGACCCGGCCCACGGCCCGGGCCTGCCGATCATGCCGATCCCGCTCATCCAGCCTCGCTTTCGCCGCTGCCATGCTCCGAAACCGGGACCAGTAGTACGGCATGATGGCCGGATCCGCCATCAGAACGGCTAGGTTGGCGCCGCCCCGTCGCTGATGGTCCGGAGGACATCGCCGAGGGACGGGATGTCGCCGCGGCGGCGGATGATCACGTCAGCGATCAGCCCGGTCCAGCCGGTCTGGTGGAACGCGCCGATCGCGGCGCCGTTGTCGCCGTGGAAGTACTCGCTGAAGATCAGGTTGTCTTTCCAGGCGGAGTCGGTCTGCATCCGCTCGGTGCCGCCGAAGCAGGGCCGCCAGGCCGTCCGGGTCCCGGGTGAACAGCGAGATGAGCCGGTCCTGCAGGTCGGCCACGACCAGGTCGAGGCTCAGCCGGTTGCCCGAGCCGGTTGGGTACTCGACCGTGTCCTCGTCGCCGCCGAACCGGTGGTAGCGCTCGAGCGCGCTGATCACCAGGTAGTTCACCGGGAACCAGATCGGGCCGCGCCAATTGGAGTTGCCGCCGAACATGGACGTGGTGGATTCGGCCGGCTCGTAGTCGATGACCGACCTGGTGCCGTCGACGTCGAACGAGTATGGATGGTCCCTGTGGTAGGCGGACAGGGCGCGGAGGCCGTGCGGGGACAGGAACTCTCCCTCGTCGAAGAGCCTGGTCAGCAGCCGGTCCAGCCGGTCCGGCCGGGCCACTGAGAGCAGCAGCCGCTGCGTGGCCAGGTCGCCATCGCCGCGCAGCCGGCCGGTTTCGGCCAGCTTGCCCTCATCGGTGAAGCCCTCGCGGTCGAGGAAGCCCCGGAAGCGCTTGTTCAGCGACAGCGCGCGGCCCAGCACGCCGCCGTCGATCACCGCGAGCGCCAGGGCCGGGATGATCCCGACCATGGAGTGGACCTTCACCGGGATGGCCTCGCCGGAGGGCGTGATCAGCCGGTCATAGTAGAGCCCGTCGGTCTCGTCCCACAGGCCCTGGGCGTCGATGGCGTCCCGGATCCCCGCGAAGTGCTCGAGGAACTTCAGCACGAGATCGGTCGTGGCCCGCTGGCCGGACCAGTTCAGGGCCGCCGCGATCGAGCACATGGCCAGCGCATAGGCACCCATCCAGCCGGTGGCGTCGGACTGCTCCAGGATGTAGCCCGGCGGCAGGTGCGACCGGTCGATCGGGCCGATGTTGTCCAGGCCGAGGAAGCCGCCCTCGAACACATTCCGGCCGCCCGCGTCCTCGCGGTTGACCCACCAGGTGAAGTTGACCAGGAGCTTGTCGAAGACCCGGCTCAGGAAGGCGATGTCGCGGCCGCCGTCGATGGCGAACACCTCGAGCGCCGCCCACGCGTGTACCGGCGGGTTCACGTCGCCGAAATCCCACTCGTAGGCGGGCAGCGCCCCATTCGGGTGCTGGAACCATTCCCGGCACACCAGGATCAGCTGGTACTTGGCGAAGGCCGGATCGAGGTGGGCCAGCGTCACGCAGTGGAACGCCAGGTCCCAGGCGGCGAACCAGGGATACTCCCACTTGTCGGGCATCGAGATGATGTCGAACCCGTCGAAGTTGCGCCACGTAGAGTTGCGGCCCGTCTTGCGGCTGGCCGGGGGCTCCGGCTGGGCTGGGTCGCCGTCCAGCCAGCGGTCCACGTCGTAGTAGTACAGCTGCTTGCCCCAGAGCATGCCAGCGCAGGCCTGGCGCAGCACCATCGCCTCATCGGCGGTCGCCGCGACCGGGGTCAGCTCGGCGTAGAACTCGTCCGCCTCCGCCCGGCGCAACGCCATCACCTGATCGAACCCAGCGCCCAGATCGGCCGGTGCGGTATCGGCGGCAGGCGGCCCGGCCGGGCTGGCGGCCGGGCCAGCAGCGGGGCGCAGACGCAGCCGGAGCTCGGCGGACCCGCCGGCCGGGACGGTGATCTGGTACCAGAACGCGCACTTGGTGCCGGTGCGCTCCGGGTTGACGGTGGCGGCGCCGCCGACCACATGGTCGTTGATGCCGTCCTTCGGGTAGGGCGTGAGTGGCGGCGCACCGAACAGCCGCGCGACGTTGGTCTCGTTCTCGCAGAACAGCAGCTCCGGCACGGCGCTATCGGGCCCGGTGCCGCCGGTCAGCTCCAGCGTGCCAAGGAACGGGTGCCCGATCAGGACCCGGCGGTCGCCATCCGCGCCGAGAACCGGTTTGGCCTGGCCGGAGTCCCAGGACCAGGTGTTGCGGAACCAGGCCGTCGGCAGCACGTGCAGGCTGGCCGCCTCCGGTCCGGCGTTGGTCACCTGAACCGCTATCAGGATGTCGTCTGGGGCGGCCTTTGCGTAATGCATCTCGATGATCCAGTACCGGTCCCCGTCGAAGGCGCCGGTATCGAGCAGCTCATACTCGGGGTCGAAACGGGAACGCGCGGCATTGGTCGCGATCAGGTCCTGGTAGGGGAACGGGCCCTGCGGATAGTGGTAGCGCCATCGGTTCCAGGCGTGGCTGGGGATCGCGTCCAGATACCACCAGTACTCCTTGACGTCCTCGCCGTGGTTGCCCTGCGGGCCGGTGAGCCCGAACGCTCGTTCCTTGAGGATCGGATCCCGCCCGTTCCACAGCGCGAGCCCCAGGCAGAGCCGCTGGTGGATGTCACAGAAGCCGGCCAGGCCGTCCTCACCCCACCGGTAGGCCCGGGACCGGGCGTGGTCGTGCGGCAGGTAGTCCCACGCGTCGCCGCCGGCGCTGTAGTCCTCGCGCACCGTGCCCCACTGCCGTTCGCTCAGGTAGGGCCCCCAGCGGTACCAGTCCCCGGCCTCGCGAAGCCCGTCCTCGAGCCGCCCGAACTGCTGCACTCTCTCGCGTTCCGCGCTCGTCACGAGACTGACCCTGCCACAGCGGGCCGCCGCTGGCATCACCCGGACAGGGCGGTGCGCCAGGCAGCCCGTAGCGCTCCGCTACGGGCTGGCTCGCGCCGCGCTAGCCGCAGTCAGCGGTGCGGCCGCGGTGGCCGCGGTGACCGTGGCGGGCGGGGCGGCTGCGGCGAGCGGGGCAGCAACGGCGGAAGCGGGGGCATGCCGGGCCCGCCACGGTGCGGGCGGTCCGGGGCGTCCCATTCCGGCGTGCCCCAGTCGTCGGCGTCCCAGTCCGCCGCATCGCCGGGTCCGTCCCCGGCCAGGCCGGCCTCTTCCCGCGCCCGGTCGGCGGCCTCCTGGCCAAGCTCGGCCCGTTCCTCGGCCTCGACCGCGGCTTCCTCGGCCTGGTCGGCCTGTTCCCGTGCCTGTTCGGCCGCCTGCTCCAGCTGGTCGGCACGCTGCTGCGCCCGGTTCAGTTCCTCCGGGTCGGCCCACTCTTCGGCCAGTTCGGCCGCTTCTTGGGCCAGGGCCGCCCGTTCCTCCGTCCGTTCGGCGGCTTCCTCGGCCCGCTCCGCGCGGTCCCGCACCCGTTCGGCGGCCTCCCGCGCCCGGTCGGCCGCTTCCTGCGCCCGGAAGGCAGCCAGCTGAGCCTCGATCTCCGCCGCGCTGCTGCCCGCCGCCTCGGCTTCGCGGGCGTACCGCTCCTCGGGGTGAGCTCGTCGCGGTCCGGATCGTCCGGCTCGGCGTCCCCGGTGGCGGCGCGCCTGGCAACGCTGTACGGCTCGCCGGTCACGGCCATGCGCTGGCGGATAGCCGTCTTCTGCGCCTTGTTCCTAGTCATGATCATTATCTTCCCGCCGAGTCTGCCCGCGTCTGCCCGCCCAGGGTGCTGACCAGACTGAAGTAAGCACGCGAGTCGGCGACCCTTGTCCTCGTCGCCACCGCGGCGCGGGCCGGTGGGTGGCTCGGAAGCGGGCAGGCGATGCGGCTGCCACTAACCGAACGCTACCACCGCTGCCGGACGAGCCGCCCCGCGCCGGAACCGGCAGCCAGGTCAGGTTCCGGAGGCGCCGTCGCCCGCCGTGACCTGTTCGCCCTCCTGGGCGACGAGGGGCAGCCGTACCTGCAGCCGCGTGTCTCCGGGGACTGACTGCACGCGCAGGTCACCGTGGTGCCGGTTCACCACGATCCGCCAGGAGATGTCGAGCCCAAGACCGGTGCCCTGGCCCACCGGCTTGGTGGTAAAGAACGGCTCGAAGATCCGGTCCCTGATATCCGCCGGGATGCCGGGGCCGGTGTCGCCGAACTCGACCAGCAGGTGGTCGTTGTCCCGCGCGGTGCGGACCGTCAGCGTGCCCGTGCCGTTCATGGCGGCCACCGCGTTGTCGATTAGGTTCGTCCAGACCTGGTTCAGCTCGCCCGGGTAGGCGGGAATCCGGGGCAGTCCCCGGTCGTAGTCCTTGGCCACGGTGATGTCCGGCCCGATCTTGCCGCCGAGCATCAGCAGGGTGCTGTCCAGCAGCTCGTGCACGTCGACGACCTGATAGGGGGCCCGGTCCAGCTGCGAATACTGTTTGGCGGCGCCAACCAGAGTCGAGATCCGGGTGACCGAGTCCTCGATCTCGTTCATCAGCAGCTCGGTCTCGACCGTGTAGCTGATCCAGCGGAACGAGCTGTCCAGGGCGACTGGGTCGGCGCTGGCGTCGGCCATAGTCGCGCAGACCTGGTCGAGCCAGGCCGTATCCAGGCCTGCCTGGGTGAAGGTGTCCGCGAGTTCCCAGCCGTTGGTGACACCGTGCTCATCGAGCCAGTCGGTGATGGTGTCCTCGCGGTCGGACGCCTCGAGCGGGCTCAGCGCGGGGGCCTTGGCGACCCGGGCCGCCGCATCCTCCTGCAGCCTGACCAGTGCGGCCAGCGCCGCGGGGTCCTTCGGGTGCGCGGCGATGAGGGCCAGCTTGTGCCGCATCCCGGCGACCCGCTCGCGCAGCGACGCGGTGGCGCGGACCGCGGCGGAGGCCGGGTTGTTCAGTTCGTGGGTCAGCCCGGCGGACAGCGACCCGAGCGCGAGCAGCCGTTCCCGCTGGCCGATCGCCTCCTGGGTGTTCTTCTGGCCGAAGAACAGCCCTTCGAGCAGGTGCACCGCCATCGGGAACCAGTCGTTCATCAGCTGAGCGAACTTGGCGGCGTCGAGCACGAAGAACCGCGATGGTTCGGTGACCCGCACCGATTGGAGGTAGACCTGCGGCACGCGGTCGCCCAGGTAAGCGTTGAACGCCCCGGCGTACACGCCGACGCTGGACGTCCTGCCCACCTCGACGTCGTCGCCGCCGACCAGGCGCGACATCACCACGGTGCCATTGAGAAGCACGTAGAAGCAGGTCGCGGGGTCGCCCTCGGCGTACACGGGGCCCGGTTTGAACAGCTCTACCCGGCCCTCGCGGCACAGCCAGGCGATCTGATCGTCGGCGAGCTCCTTGAACAGGAACAGGCCGCGCAGCTCCTCAGCGTTGCACACGACCTGCCCCGAGTTCTGCACATCTGGGGCGGGGTGGTCGGGTGAGGGGTGCACCGGGGCGGGGTGGTGGGGTGAGGGATCCACTGCGCTCATAGTCGCTCCAGATAACGGTGTACCAGCATGACGGCCATCGCCCCCTCACCGACTGCGGAGGCGACCCGCTTGGCGGACTCGGCTCGCACGTCGCCCGCCACGAACACGCCCGGCACGCTGGTCTCGAGGTGGTACGGCGCCCGGTCCAGCGGCCAGCCCTCGGGCCGTTGCCCGGCCGACACCAGGTCGGGCCCGGCCAGGACGAAGCCGCGCCGGTCCCGCTCCACGACGCCGTCGAGCCAGTCGGTGAGCGGGGCGGCGCCGATGAAGACGAACAGCCACTGCGCGTCGAGCGTCTCCGTACCGCCGGTGTTGCTGTCCCGCACCGTGATGCGCTCCAGGTGGCCGTCGCCGTCTGCCTCGGCGACCTCGGTGCAGGTCCGCACGGTGATCTGCGGGATGCGCTCGATCTGCTCGACCAGGTAATACGACATGGACTGGCGCACCGACGGCCCGCGCACGAGGATCGTCACCGATCTGGCGCCCGGCTTTTTCCCGCCTCCGGACAGGTACACGGCCGCCTGCCCGGCGGAGTTGGCCCCGCCGACGATGTAGACATCGTGGCCCTTGCACGGGGTCGCCTCGGTCAGCGCCGACCCGTAGAAGACCCCCCGCCCGGTGAGGTCCGCCAGCCCGGGCGCGGAGAGCTGCCGGTAGGCCACCCCGGTCGCGAGGATGACGGCGTGCGCGTCGATCGCGCTGCCATCGGCGAAGCGGACGGTCCGGGCCGAGCCGTTCACGTCCAGGCCCACCACCTCGCGGGTGGTGAGAAGCTCGGCCCCGAACTTGCTCGCCTGCCGCCTGGCCCGGTCGGTGAGCTGCGCCCCGGACACCCCATCGGGAAAGCCGAGGTAGTTCTCGATCCGGGAACTCTGCCCCGCCTGGCCGCCGGTCGCGGTCCGTTCGAGCAGCACGGTCCGTAGTCCCTCGGAGGCGCCGTAAACGGCGGCGCCGAGGCCCGCCGGGCCCCCGCCGATGACGATGAGGTCGTAGAAGTCGGCCGACGGCGTGGTCGCCAGCCCGACCTTGCTGGCCAATTCCGGCTCAGACGGCTCCACCAGCGCCTCGCCGTCCGGCGTGATCACCACCGGCAACCGCATCCCGTCGGCCCCGGCGGCGTCCAGCAGCCGCTGTCCCTCCGGCTCGTCGGAGGCGAACCAGCGGTAGGGCACCTGGTTGCGGGCCAGGAACTCGCGGACCTCGGACGAGCGCGCCGACCAACGATGCCCGACGATCTTCGTCTCGGGCACCGGCCGGTAGTCCGACCGTTTCCAGGTCTCGAGCAGCGAATCCACCACCGGGTAGAGCTTCTCTTCGGGCGGATCCCACGGCTTGAGCAGATAGTGGTCGAGGTCGACGATGTTGATCGCGTCGATGGCGGCACCGGTGTCCGCGTAGGCGGTCAGCAGCGCCCGCCGCGCGCCCGGGTAGATGTCCATGGCCCGTTCGAGGAACTCGATGCCGTTCATCTCCGGCATGCGGTAGTCCGCCAGGATCACCGCGACCTGCTCGCCGCGCAGCTTCATCTGGCGCAGCGCGTCCAGGGCCGCCTCGCCCGACTCTGCCCGCACGATGCGATACCGCTCCCCGTAGCGGCGCCGCAGATCTCTGGCCACCGCCCGGGAGACCCCCGGATCGTCGTCCACCGTCACGATCGCGGACCGCGCCCGCTCGTCGGGCGCCGTCACAGACATGACCTTCCTACGTAATGCGCCGACACCGGCCGATACCACCGCATCCCCCCATCGTCAGGTTCCGCCGGGCCGGCGCAGAGAACACCCATCCCCATGATCATTTCGACTTGTCCTCACTAACGCACGGATCCGTGTCCGGATTGCCTGGTTTGTCCGTGCGGAAACGAGGATAGGTGGCCGACGGCATCTCAGTAGGTGAGACACCGCTTCGCTAGCGGCGCAACGGCCGGTTCGTTGGCGGTTCAACGGCCGGTTCGTTAGCGGCGCAAGGGCCGGTTCGTTAGCGGCGCAAGGGCCGGTTCGTTGGCGGCGCAAGGGCCGGTTCGTTAGCGGCGCAGCGGTCAGGCAGGCGGGGGGGTGCCCCGGTCCGGGATGACGGCGTCGGTGCCCATCGCCGTGGGGCTCTGGCGGCCGCCATGTCCCTGGCCACGGGGGCGGGACTGCGCGCCGAGCAGGATGCGGGTGAGCTGGTTGCGGGTGTCGAGCAGTTCGTCAAGCGCGGCATTCATGCATTCGTCGGTCACCCGGAGCGGCGTGTCGTCTCCATCCGTCTCGGCACCGTCAGGTTCCGCGGCGCCCTCATGGCCTGCGCCACCACCATCGCCCGCGGCGCTCCCGCCGCCTGCGCCGGCCTCATCGCCCGCCGCAGCCGCTTCAGCGTCGCCGCGCCCGAGCCCGGCGGCGGCGCGCAGGGCCGCCCGGCGGAGCAGCTCCTTGAGGAACGAGGCGGTCACGCCCTCCGTGCGGGTGATCACCACCTCGGGGTCGGACAGGTCCAGATCCAGGTTGCCCTGGTAGAGGTGGAGCAGCCGGCGCCGGGCCGCGGAGTCCGGCAGCGGCAGGAGAGCGGCGTGGTCTACCCGCCCGGGCCGCTCGGCGAGCGCAGGCTCGAGCAGGTCGGCGCGGTTGGTGGTGAGCAGGAACGTCACGTCGAGGTCAGGTGCCAGCCCGTCCATCTCGTTCAGCAGCTGGAACAGCAGCGGGTGCTGGCCCCCACGGAACTCTCGTTCCTCGGCGATGAGGTCCACGTCCTCGACCACGATCAGTGAAGGCTGGAGCGTCCTGGCCACCGAGCACGCCTCGGAGATCAGCCGCAGCGCCCCGCCGGAGAGCACGACCACCGTGACACCGGTGAGCTGGCTGAGCAGGTAGCGGATCGTATGGGTCTTGCCGGTACCGGGTGCCCCGTGCAGGAGGACGCCGCGCTTGAGGTGCTGCCCGCTGGCCAGCAGCCGCGAGGCGTGCTGGGCCACCCCGATCACCTGCCGCTCGATGCCATCGAGCACCTCGGGCGGAAGGATCACCTGGTCGCGGCCGACGCTGGGGCGGCCGAGAAAGCTCAGCAGCCCGCTGTGCCGGTGCCCGAAGACGTCGCCGCCGAACGCGACCACGTGGCCGCGGAACACGTTCTTCTCGACCGCGAGCCGCCCGATCTCATCAACCACGCCCTGCCCGCGCTCGGCATCGTGGCAGGCCACCTCGATGCTGGCTTGCTCGTGCGGGTTTTGCTCCGGGCTGCGGACCAGCAGCACGAGCGGCCCTCCTGGGTCGGTGACCAGGTAGAGCGCGCACTGGACACAGGGCCGGGTGGCGCCGCCCGGCCCCGACGGCAGCGGGTCGGTGGTGACGCTGCCCAGGCTCAGGTGGTGCCGCATCGGCCCGGGCTGGGCCAGTTCAGCCAGGCCGAACATCGAGTGATGGAACCTGGTGATGCCGGCGATCTCGTGCGACCGGCCCGGTCCGGCCAGCCAGGCATCCAGGCCCGCCTGGACGTTCACCTGGTCGTAGCGGGGCCACGAGCCGCTGGTCACCGGGATCGTGGCCAGCCCGGGACCGAGGTGGCTGGCCAGCAGATGCTGGATCGAGCTTTCCTCGGCCCGGGCGGCACTGACCGCCCGGCGGATAAACCGCCGGGCCAGCCTCCGCAGGTCGGCCAGTTCGGGATGGGGATCCTCGTCACCGGCGGGTGGCGGTGCCGCCGCGCGGCCCCCGGCAGTGACGGAATAGCTGACCCAGGCGCTACCTGACCCCATAGCAAGCAGCTTAGGCCCCAGGCCCGGGCCAGGGTCAGCGCATCAGGGTGCGGGCGGCGGCTTCGATGTCCCCCTGGGACAGCAGCACTGTCGCGGCCGCATCGCCGAGCGGAACGAAGCTGTCCTGGCTGGTCACCCGCGCGGCCTGGCCACGGAACCCGCCGTCGGCCAGGGCCGCGAGCACGGCCTCGGACACGCCACCGGTGCGCCGGGTCTCATCGGCGATGAGGACACGCCCGGTGGCCTGCGCCTCGCGCAGGATGTCCTCGGCGGGCAGCGGCGCGAGCCAGCGCAGGTCGACTACCCGGCAGCCGATGCCGTCGGCGGACAGCCGGTTCGCCGCCCGCAGGCTGAGCCACAGCCCGTTCCCGAACGTCACGATCGTCAGGTCGGTGCCGTCTCCGTGGACGCCGGCCCGGCCGACCGGCACGTGCCGGTCCGCCCACAGCGCTGGCGGATCGTAGGGCGCCCGCCACCCACCGTCCCCGGCGGCGAGCAGGTCCCGGGTGTGGTACAGCGCGATCGGCTCGAGGAACACGCACACGCTGCCGTCGGCGCTGGCGGCGGCCAGGCAGGTGCGCAGCATGGCGGCGGCGTCGTCGGGACGGGCCGGCGAGGCGAGGATGAGCCCGGGGATGTCGCGCAGGGCGGCCACGCTGTTGTCGTTGTGAAAGTGGCCGCCGAACCCCTGGTACGCGTACCCGGCGATGCGCACCACCAGCGGATTGCGGAAGGCGCCCTGGGAGAAGAACGACAGCGTCGCCGCCTCGCCCCGGATCTGGTCGGCGGCGTTGTGCAGGTAGGCGAGATACTGGATCTCCGGAACCGGCAGCAGGCCGGCCAGCCCCGCGCCCAGCGCGAGCCCCAGGATGGACTGCTCGTCGAGCACGGTGTCGAACACCCGTCCCGCGCCGAACCTGGCCAGCAGCCCCCGGGTCACCCCGTAGACCCCGCCCTTGCGCGCCACGTCCTCGCCGAACACCACCATCTCGGGCCGCCCCGCCAGCGCGTCGGTGACTGTGGCGTTGATCGCCTGGGCGAGGGTAAGTGGCCCGGCCGACTCCGGCAGCCGGCCGGCGAACACCTCGTGCCGCGCCTCGTCGCTGGCCGCGGCGGCGGCACCCCGCGCGACCGCGTCCGGGCAGCGGGGCGCCAGCGGCTCCATCACCTGCGCAGCACTCCGGAGCCGGGGCGCGCCCGCCAGTTGCGCCGCGCGGCCGAGGACGTGCGCCCGGGATTCCTCGTACCGGTCCAGCACCTCATCCGGGGACAGCAGCCCGGCCTCGGTGAGCAGCCGGGCGGTACCGATCAGCGGGTCACCGTCCAGGCCGGCCGCGACCTCGCCGGGCTCGCGGTAGGCGGTCTCCGGGTCGGAGCCCGCGTGCCCGCCAAGCCGCGCCATCGACAGGTGCAGGAAAGCGGGGGAGCGGCGCTCCCTGACCCACTGCGCCGCGGCGAGGGTGGTGTCGAACACGTCGGCGAGGTCGGAGCCGTCGGCGTGGAAATAGCGGATGCCCGTCCGGCCCGACGCGGCCGCCGCCACCCAGCCCGGCGGGGTGCGCACGCTGATGCCGATGCCGTTGTCCTCGCACACGATCAGCAGCGGCACCGGCAGCCGCTGGTAGGCGCAGTACGCGGCGGTGTTCAGCGCGCCCACCGCGGTCGAGTGGTTGACCGAGGCGTCACCGAGGCTGGCCAGGACGATGGCGTCGGCAGGCCAGCGCGCCGCGGTGCCGAGCCGGGCGGCCCGGTCCAGGCTGAAGGCCAGCCCGAGCGCGCGGGGCAGGTGCGAGGCGATCGTGGAGGTGGTCGGAATCGTGTGGAGGTCGGCGTGGCCGAGCACCTTGTGCCGTCCGCCCGCGATCGGCTCCTCCGCGGCCGCGGCGAGCCCGAGCAGCACGTCGCCGACCCCGTCCCTGGGCGGCTCCGCCTGGGCGGCCCGGACCAGGTAGAAGGCGCACGAACGGTAGTGCAGCAGAGCCGGGTCGTCGGGCCGCAGCACGGCCGCCACGGCCGCGTTCCCCTCGTGGCCGGATGAGCCGATCGCGTAGAAACCGGCCCCCTGGGCGCGCAGCCAGCGGGCGGCGAGGTCGAGGTGCCGGCTGGCCAGCTGGGCGCCGAACAGCTCCAGGCAGCGCCCCCCGGTCAGCGCCGATCCCGGCCGTACCGGCTGTGCGAGCAGGTCATGATCGGCGGCAGCGGCCGGTTCGGGCTGGCCGTCCGCCGCACCGGCTCCGTCCACCGCTAGCCCGGGGAGCTCGCCCCCCGGAACCCCCCGATTATTCATGCTGAACGCTGTCCCCGTGGTGACCGCGAGCGCCAGGACGGATCTGGCAAGGTGGCGCTCAACCGCATCGCGGTCCTCAGCCGTGTGGCTCATGGCGTCTACGGTAGAGCGGTACGGCCGCGTCCCGTTCCCGGCCGTACCCGTCAGCCGTGACGAGGAGGCCCCATGCTGCCCTGGTCTGCCGACCTGGCCGGTCGTGTCGATGAGCAGGTGATCACCAGTGAACTGCTGAAAGACAATCCGCTCGGGGATCCCTACGAGCGGCCCATCTGGATTTACCTGCCGCCGGGATACGACGATCATCCGGACCGCCGCTATCCGTCGGTGTACGTGATCCAGGGTTACACCGGGCACGTGACGATGTGGCGCAACCGCAGCCCCTATCGCCAGCCGTTTCTGGAGACCGCCGACACCGTGTTCGCGCGCGGCGAGGCGCCGCCAGCGATCGTCGTCTACGTGGACGCGTGGACCGCCTACGGCGGCAGCCAGTTCGTTGACTCACCGGGCACCGGCCGGTATCACTCCTACCTGTGCGACGAGGTGGTGCCCTGGGTCGACGCCCGCTACCGGACCGATGCCGGGCCGGCCCGCCGGGCGATCATGGGCAAGTCGAGCGGCGGCTTCGGCGCGATGATCACGCCAATGCTGCGTCCCGACCTGTTCGGGGCGCTGGCCACTCATGCCGGGGACTCGCTGTACGAGCTGAGCTACGGGTCCGAGTTCGGCAAGGCGGTCCGGTTCCTGCGCGAGTACGACGGCGACATCTGGCACTGGTGGACGGACTTCAGGTCGCGGACCTCGTTCACCAAGGAAGCCGACCATGACCTGCTCATGCTGCTTGGCGTGTCGGCGTGTTTCTCGGCCCGGCCGGACGGCACGGTGGAGCTTCCGTTCAACCCGCGGACCGGGGTGCTGCGACCCGAGGTCTGGCAGCGGTGGCTGGACTGGGACCCGGTCCGGATGGTGCCTCAATACGCGGCGCAACTGCGGTCGCTGCGGGCGATCTGGATCGACGCGGGCGTCCGGGATGAGTGGTACCTGGACGTCGGGGCCGAAGCGGTGCACGCCGCGATGCTGGAGGCCGGTGTCCCCGCCGACGTGATCCGGTTCGAGCTGTTCGAGGCCAGCCACATGGCCATCGACTACCGGTACCCGCTCTCTCTGGCCTGGCTCTGCCAGCGAATGGCTGACTAGGGCGTTTCGTCGAACAGGTGGCCGCCCACCCGGGCCAGGTGAACGCGCATGGCCTCGACGGCGCGGTCGGCGTCCCTGGCGCGCAGCGCGGCTACCAGCTCCCGGTGGTCGGCCTGGTAGGCCTGCTGCCGCTCCCGGGACGCGCTGCGCCGCTTGAGGTCGCCCCAGAAGCGGCCGTGCCTGGCCTCCTCAATGACGCCGTACAGCCTGGTGAGCAGCGGGCTGTGACTGGCCGCCATGATGCTGCGGTGCAGCGCGAGGTCCCACGTCTCGAACTCGTCGTAGCTGGCCGCGCGCTCGCCTCCGGCCAGGCACCGGGTTATCTCCTCGAAGTCGGCAGTGGTGGCCCAGCCCACCACCAGCTTCATGGCCGGTGGCTCGAGCAGCCGGCGGATCGTCATCACGTCCGCGGGCGCGAACCCGGCGAGATCGGGGTAACCGGCTGCCGGGTCCCGGCCGGGCTCGGTGGACGGCCCACCGTCCGCTCCGTCGCTCCGCACGTTGCCGTCGCCGGCCGGCGTCCACGGCGCGTCGCGCAGAAACGTTCCCCGGCCGACCTCACGGGAGATCCGGCCCTCCGCTTCCAGCACCGCCAGTGCCCGCCGGACCGAGGTCCTAGTCGCACCGAGGTCGGCCGCGAGCTGCCGTTCGGTCGGCAGCCTGGCGCCGGTGCCGAGGCCGGCCCGCCGGGACCCGGCGAGGATGATCTCGGCCAGCCGGTGCCTGTGGTCAGCCGGATCTGCCGGGAGGTCCCTGGCTGAGCTCCCCATCAGCGTCCGCTCCTTACTCACGCTTTACCAATGCTCGACCCAAGCCAACCAATCGTACCAATCGTGACCAGACCGTGACGCGCACCCCACCCCTCTCAACGTTCGTGTAGCTATTGACCTCCCATGTTAAGCAGACCTATTCTCAACCAATCCACACCACAGAACCAATCGCCGTCGCATCCCGCGCCGCGCCACCGATGCGGTGGCGGGAGAGCAAACGATTTCAGGCGCCCGAGAGCACACGTCACCGCGATGCCGCCGCCAGCGACATCAGTTGTCCGCAGGATCACTATCCCGGCGCGGCTACCGGGACCGGAGGAAGGAGACCCAGACGGTGAGGCTGGCCACGATTGCCACGGCCCGGGGCCCGCGCCTGCACGTGAAGGCGCGTTCTGGCTACGTCGATGTCGGTGAGGCCACGAACGACGAGCGCATGTCCGCGCTCCAGTACGTGCTGGAGGCGGGGGAACCGGCGATGGACACGATCAGTGGCCTGCAAGCCCGGGACGGCCGCGAGTTCGCGGAGGCTGACTTCGCCGCGGCGGTGCCGGCCCCGCCACGCATCCTGTGCCTCGGGCTGAACTACAGCGAGCACGCGCTGGAAGGCGGCCGGGCCGTGCCGACCTGGCCCGACGCGTTCGTGCGGGGCACCGACAGTGTCATAGGCCCCTACGCCGACCTGGTGAAACCGGCCCTGACGGACCGGTTCGACTACGAGGCCGAGCTCGGCATCGTGATCGGCACCGGGGGCCGCTACATCCGGGCCGAGAAGGCCCTCGACGCCATCGCGGGCTTCGTCGTGGTCAACGACGCCTCGGCCCGGGACTGGCAGCGGGCGGCCACCCAGTGGACGGCAGGGAAGAACTTCACCGGCAGCATGCCGATCGGTCCCGAGGTGGTCACCACCGATGAGGTGGACGTCAGCGATCTGGCCATCAGCTCGACGCTGAACGGAACGGTCATGCAGTCGGCACGGACCTCGCAGATGCTGGTCAGCGTGCCTGCGGCGGTCGAGTTCTTCTCCTCCTTCACCCGCCTGGCGCCCGGCGACGTGATCGCCACCGGTACCCCCGGCGGGGTGGGTTTCGCCCGCACCCCGCCGGTCTGGATGGTGCCCGGCGACGTCATCGAGGTGACCGTCGAGGACGTGGGCACGATCCGCAACCGCGTCGTCGCCGAGGAGGGCAGCCCGCCCGACTGGCGCTGGCGTCCCGACGGCTCGCCAGCCCGGCCGGGACTGTAACCCGCCCTGGCCGGGCCATGTCACCCGTTCGCACCCAGTCACTCCACCAACGGAGAGTCCATGAAGTCGACGACTCCAGTCCCCGGCGCCCCGGCCCCGGGTGACCGCAGACACACATCCGGCATACGGAGCAAACGCGCTCACGCCCTGCCCTTGGCCGCGGTCGCGGCCGGCGCCGTGCTGTCCCTCGTGCTCGCCGCCTGCGGCAGCAGCAGTTCAAGCGGTGGTTCCAGCGGCAGTTCCAGCGGGTCAGGTGCCAAGCCGGGGGCGACCCTGACCATCGCCGACGTGGCCCCGTTCAGCGGCCCCGACGCCGCGCTCGGCCCGACGTACCTGGCCACTTGCTACGGGGCGACCAGCGCGATCAACGCCTACGGCGGCGTACTCGGGCACAAGTTCACCTGCAAGAGCGTGGACACCCGCGGTGAGCCCGCCGACGCCGTGCCCGCGGTCAACCAGATGTTCGCCAGCACACCGAACCTGGCCCTGGTGATCGGCTGTACCTCCGACGAGGCGGCCTCGGTCGTCCCGATCATCAACGCCCGCAAGATGGCCATGTTCTGCATGACCGGGCAGTCCGAATTCGACCACGTCCACTTCCCGTACTTCTACCGCCTCGTGCCGCCCGACCTCGAAGAGGCGTACGCGATGGTGGTGATCGCCAAGAACCTCGGCTACAACAAGGTCGCGCTCGCGTTCGGCAACGACATCGGGTCGCAGACGTTCGTGCAGCCCGCCATCGGCGCGATCAAGAAGGCGGGGATGACGCTCGCCACCAGCCAGACGCTGGCACTCAACGGATCCACGTTCCGCACCGAGGCCGAGGCGATCATCCAGTCCCACCCGCAGGCGATCCTGACCGAGGCGCTCGGCACCGCCGACCCCACCTTGTTCGCCGAGATCAAGCAGCTCAACCACGGCAAAACGATCCCGATCATCGCTACCTCGGCGGCGATCTCCCCGCCGTTCTTCAAGGCCGCGGCCCAGGCGGTGGGTGCCAGCACGTTCGTATCCAACTTCCACGCCGACAACCTGGTGACCGAGACGAACGGGCCCGCCTACGGGCCGTTCAAGGCAGCGCTGCTGTCCCAGCAGGGCCATGTCCCCGGGACCGTGGGTAACTTCACCACCTACCTGAGTGCTCCCGGCGGCGTTCACCTCTACGACGGCATCAACCTCGCCGCGCTGGCGATGCTGATGTCCAAGAGCACCGTCCCGAGCGTGTACGGGCCGGACATCACCAAGATCGGCGATGGCGTGCCCGGCGCCACGGTGTGCTACTCGTTCGTCCAGTGCGCCGCCGCGCTCAAGTCCGGCAAGTCGATCAGGTACGAGGGTCCGGGCGGCCCGACGGCCTTCGACAGCTACCACGACTCGACCGGCATCTTCCAGACCGACACCTATAGCCCCTCCGGCGCGGTCAACGTCGCGGGCAACATCTCGGCTGCGCAGCTTCGGGCAGTGCAGCCTTGATCTGTACCACCACACGTCCCGTGCGGGCACTGGCCACTCCGGGGTGGCCAGTACCCGTGCGGGCACCCTGCGCCCCTCCGGGGGAGCCGCGGTGAGCCTGTTCGTCGCCTCGATCGGGTTCGGCCTGGTGACCGCGGCGGTCCTCGCGATCGCCGCGGTCGGCTTCACCCTCCAGTTCAGCGTCACCAGCGTGCTCAACCTGGCTTTCGGCGCGGTCATGATCCTCTGCGCCTACCTGGTCTACCTGCTGAACGTCCACGGCATCTCGGTGTGGTACGGCCTGATCCTGGCGGTGGCCGCCGGCGCGGTGGTATCGGTGCTGATCAACAGCGTCGTGTACACGCCGTTCCAGCGGCGCGGCGCCTCGCCCATCACGATGGTGATCGTCTCGCTCGGCATGACCCTGATCATCGAGTTCGGGGTCGAGGCCGTGGCCGGCGGCGTGGGGGTCACCTACGCCATGAGCAACGGCCCGACGTTCCAGGCCGGCAGCTTCATCCTGACCGGAGTCCAGGTCATCATCATCGCCATTGCCGTGGTCACCATGGCCGGGACGCACGCGCTGCTGCGTTACACCAAGCTGGGCAAGGCGATGCGGGCCACCGCCGCCAACCGCAACCTCGCCCGCAACTGCGGCATCCGCACCGGGCGGGTTATCACCGCGACCTGGGCGCTGACCGGCGCCCTGGGCGGGCTGGCCGGCACCGTGTTCGCCATCAACGCCACCAGCTTCGACTCCTCCTCCACCGACCTGTTCCTTGTGCTCATCCTGGCTGCCGTCTTCCTCGGCGGGCCCGGGCAGCCCTATGGCGCGATGCTGGGCGCGCTCGTGATCGGCCTCGCCACCGAGGTGAGCGCTGCCTTCATCCCGGCCGACTACAAGTACGTGATCGCGTTCGTCGCGCTGCTGGTCATGCTCGGCGTGCGCCCGACCGGCTTGCTCGGAGAGGCCCAATGACCAGGAGGCGGGACCACGCGTGAACGCGTTCTACGTCATTAACATCCTGATCTACGCGGCCGTGGACGCGATGGCGTGCCTGGGCCTGAACCAGCAGTTCGGCGTGGCGGGCGTGACGAACTTCGGCTTCATCATCTTCCAGGCAGCGGGCGGGTACGCCGCGGCGATCCTGGCGCTGCCGGCGGACACCGCCAACGGCGGGTTCCAGTCCTACATCGGCGGCTGGGGCCTGCCCTTCCCGCTGCCGTGGATCGGCGCCGCGGTGGTCGGCGGGGTGATCGCGCTGCCGTTCGCGTTCCTGTTCGGACGGCGGCTGCGCGGCGACTTCGCCGCGGTCGGCCTGCTGGTCACGGCGGTCCTGCTCAACCTGCTCGTGATGAACTACCGGCCGTTCCTCAACGGGGACGCCGGGCTCTCGCTCATCCCCACGCCGCTGCGCGGCAACAACATGTTCAGCGTCGAGCCGCTCAGCTACCAGTGGGGCTTCATGGTGGGCGCGATCGTCCTGTGCGCGCTGACGTACCTGTTCGTGCGGCGCATCACCGAGTCGCCGTATGGGCGGTCGCTGCGGGCCATGCGGGACAACGACGTGGTGGCGGACTCGCTCGGGAAGAACCTGCTGTCGATGCGGACCGCGATGCTGGTGGTCGGCGGAGCGATCGCCGGCCTATCCGGCGGCATCCTGGTCAGCTACATCACCACCTGGTCGCCCGCGGCGTGGGGATACGCGGAGACCGTGGTGCTGTTCGCCGCCGTGATCATCGGCGGGGCCGGTAACCACCTGGGCGCGATCCTCGGCGCCGTCCTGGTCCCGGTCGGCTTCGAGGAGGTCACCCGCTACATCCCCACCTCCAACAGCCTGCCGCCCAATTTGGTGCCGTCGCTGGAATGGGTTGCGATCGGGCTGCTCATCCTGATCTTCCTGTGGTTCCGGCCGCAAGGGATCCTGCCGGAGCGCAAAAGGGTGATCAGGGTGCCTGGTGCGGCCTCTGCCGGTGACGGTGCTGTTCGTTCAGATGCTGCGGGAAAGGGGGTGGCCAGCGCGGTACGGGACCGGGCGCCGGCCACGGTGCCCCGTGGGGATGGGCGCCGCCCGCCTGGGCGAGGTCGTGCTCGAGGCGGTGCACCTGTCGCGCGAGTTCGGCGGCGTGCACGCGGTGCATGACGTGTCGTTCTCGGTCAGGAAAGGGACGCTCACCGGGCTTATTGGGCCTAATGGGGCGGGGAAGTCCACGTTGCTGGCCATGCTGGCGGGAACGCTGTCTGTCAGCTCGGGGAAGGTCGTCTATCTCGGAAACGATGTGACCGGGTTGCCGGCGTACCGGCGGGCGCGGATCGGGCTGGTGCGGACGTTCCAGCTGGCTAGCGAGTTCAAGCGGCTGACCGTGATGGAGAACCTGGTGTCGTCGGTGCAGCGGAACCGGGGCGACTCGCTGCACGGTGCGCTGATCGGGCCCCGGTACTGGCGGCGGGACGAGAACGCGGCGGTGCTGCGGGCCGAGGCGCTGCTTGAGCGGTTCGGGCTGGCGGAGTACGCCAACACCTACGCCGGGGATCTCAGCGGAGGCCAGCGGCGGCTGGTGGAGATCATGCGGGCGCTCATGGCCCAGCCGCGCATGCTGCTGCTCGACGAGCCCATGGCTGGAGTCCACCCGAATCTGGCCCGGCGGATCGGGAACGAGCTGGTCGCGCTCTGCGCCGAGGGCATGACGATCCTCATGGTCGAGCACGAACTGGCCATTATGGATGAGTTCTGTGACCCGGTAGTCGTCATGGCCGAAGGCGCGGTACTCGCGGAGGGAACCATGGCGCAACTGCGGGGCCGCCAGGAGGTCGTGGAGGCCTATCTTGTCGGATGAGGTCACGCTGCCCGGCCTGCCGCTGCGCGCGGTGGGCATCACCGCCGGCTATGGCGGCGATCCGGTGATCCGCAACATCACGGTCAGCGCCGATCCCGGTGAGGTGATCTCACTGGTCGGGCCCAACGGCTCCGGCAAGAGCACCCTGCTCAAAAGCCTGGTCGGCATCCTCCGCGTCACCGCGGGCACGGTGACCATCGGCGGAAAGCAGGTAACCAACCTGGCGCCCGAGGAGGTCGCCCGGGCCTCGGTGGGTTACGTCCCGCAGGTGGACGACGTCTTCGCGCCGCTCACCGTGCGGGAGAACCTGGAGATGGGCGGCTACCTGCTGCCCAGGGGAGAGGTGGCCGCCCAGGTCGAGAAGGTGCTCACGGTCTTCCCCCGGCTAGCTGGCATGGTGAGCCGCAGCGCGGGCAAGCTGAGCGGCGGCGAGCGGAAGATGCTCGCGATGGGCCGGGTGCTGATGCTGAACCCCGGGGTGTTCCTGCTGGACGAGCCAACCGCGAACCTGGCGCCCGCCATCGCGGCCGCCCTGCTGGAAGAACACGTGCGCGGCCTGGCCGCCAGCGGCGCCTCGGTGCTCATCGTGGAGCAGCGGGCCAAGGCCGTGCTGGCCATCTCAGACCGGACCTACGTGCTGGGCGGCGGCGAGGTCAGGATGGAGGGCACGCCAGCGGAGCTGTCGGTGAGCCCCGACTTCATCGAATCCTTCCTCGGCGGCCGCGGGCGCCCGGTGAGCCCGGCCGACAACTGACCACTGCACAGACCCGGTACCAGCAGCAGCGCACCCTGCGGGCGTACGATCGGGTGCCATGTCGGGTGAGGGCACCACGACGGCCACCGAGCCGTCCCAGGTGAGCAGCCATTTCCTCCAGGTCCAGACCACCACCGATTCGCGTGCGGAGGCGGTGGAGCTTGCCCGGGCGGCCGTGGAGTTGCGCCTTGCCGCGTGTGCCCAGGTCAGCGGGCCGATCGCCAGTACCTACTGGTGGGAGGGCAGCGTGGAGCGCGCCGAGGAGTGGCAGCTCACGCTGAAGCTGCCGGCCGCCGGGTATCCGGCGCTCGCCGAGTTCATCACCCGCCGTCACAGCTATGACGAGCCAGAGATAGTGGCGCTGCCCATCATCGGCGGCTCCGAGCCCTACCTAAGCTGGATCGAAGAGGAGACCCGCCGTCAGTAGGAGGCAGCACGGTAGCGACGGACGGTAACCGGGGATCGGGTGACGACGGGCTGTTCGGCCCTGAGTCGGTCACCTGGCGGATCATGGCGGAACCCGTGCTGTGGGTGGCGGCGTTCCGCGCGCTGTATCTCCAGGCGCTGCACCCGCGGGTGATGCGCGGTACCTGGCAGAACACGGCATTCACCGACCCGAAGGAGGCCTGGGGCAGGTTCCTGCGCACCTCGGAGTTCGTCCGGGTGCGCACCTACGGCAGCCTCGCCGAGGTGGACCGGGCCGGCCGCCGGGTCCGCAAGCTCCACGCCACGCTGCGCGGCACGGACGAGGATGGCAGCGAGTTCCGGCTCGACGAACCCGAACTCCTGCTGTGGGTGCACTGCGCGGAGATCAGCTCCTACACCGACATCGCCCGCCGGTGCGGCCTGCCGTTCACCGGCACGGAACTGGATACGTTCGTCGACGAACAGCGCCGCAGCGCGTCCGTGGTCGGCCTGGACCCGGCCACCGTGCCCGCCTCGGCAGCCGCCCTTGACCGGTACTTCGCCGCGATGCGCGCGCAGTTGCGGGCCACTCCCGAGGCCAGGCAGGCGGTGGCGCGTTCGGTCAACCCAATCGCGTTGCCCGCGCCGAACCTGCCGCTCAAGCTGCTGACGCCGGCCGTCAGCGGGCTCGGCTTCGCGACCCTGCCACGATGGGCGCGGCGGCTGTTCGGGACCCCGGCCAGCCCGCTGACCGACCTCGCGGCCACGGCCAGCCTGCGGGCGCTGCACGAGGCAATTGCCCGCGGCCCGGGCGACCGGCTGGTGCTGCCCTCGACCAGGGCCGCCCGCGACCGCGCCCGCACGCTGCATCGCGGGCGGCTGGCCCGGCGGGTGCAGGCCGCCTCGTAAGGCGTCACGCCCACCTGCCGTACATTGGCAAGGCCGAACTCCCGGTGAGCTTGGCCCGATGCCGCCGGAGGACGAGGTTGAATCAGCCGGAACCGCAAGCCAAGCCCGCTCCTCCCGGCGCCAGCCGCGGCATCGGGGTGCCGGGCTGGCGTCCCTGGCATGGGCCGGCCCGGGTCCGCGATGCGCTCTGCGTGACAGCAATCGTGCTGGCCGTCGGCTACCAGGTTGTGGTGATCGTGCTGACGCCGCTGCTGATCGCCAGCCACCCAGTGCTGCTGGAAACCATCTCCGGGTCCAACGCCTCGGTCGTGGCCGGAGGTGCGTTCGCCGAGGTGAAGAACAACGTGCCGGTCGGCCTCGTGATCGTCGCCCCGCTGCTGGCGATGATGCGCACTGACTGGGTCATGTGGTGGGCGGGCCGGCTCTGGGGGTACCGCTTCGCCGGGATGCTCGGCCGCCACAGCCCCCGTGCCACCGCCATCGCCCGTTTCGTCGGGCGGCGCGGCGTACGGGTCGCTGTCCCGCTGATGATAGCCGCAGGTTTCCTGCCAGGCGGCATCCAGGTGCCGGTCTATCTCGCCGCCGGCTGAATCGGCCTGCCGCTGGCGCAGTTCCTGATCGCCGACCTCATTGGCACCGTCGGCTGGGCGGCGCTGCTGACCACCCTCGGGTATCTGCTGGGCAGTAACGGAGTGGCGATGGCCGGCTTGGTCGCCCGCTACGCCCTCCTGGCGATCTGCCTGCCCACGCTCATCGCGATTGGCCCGCATGCGTGGCGTGCCTGGCGCAACACAGGCAGGGCAGCTACCTCTGGCGTTGCCCAGCAGCCCTCGCCGTGACGGGCCGGTGCTGATCCGCCAGCGACAGCCGGATGGGGCCCGGGCGGGGGTGACTCAGGCGGGCATCGGCGGGACGTTCCAGGAGCCGACCACCGGCTCGTCGTGCTCGGTGCACAGCGTGGACAAGGTTCCGGTGTCGAGCCGGAATAGGCGGCCGTCCGCTGGCGCAAGGCCCAGCCAGCGGGCGGTGAGCACGCGGAGCAGGTGACCATGAGCGATGAGGGCGACGTCCCCTTCGGCGAGCAGCGGCCGCACCCGGCCCAGCACCGCGTCTGCCCGCGCGCCGACCTGGGCTATGGTTTCGCCGGGGTGGGCGGCATCACCGGGCACGACCCCATCCCGCCACAGGTACCAGCTGGGCCGCTCCTTCCTGATGTCCGCGGTGGTGCGTCCCTCGTAGCCGCCGTAGTCCCATTCCCACAGGTCAGGGTCTTCCTTGGCGTCGGTCAGCCCGGCCAGGGCCGCGGTCTGTGCGGCACGCTGGGCCGGGCTGGTGAACGCGGCGCGCACGTGCCGCGCCGCGAGCGCGGGGGCGAGCGCGACCGCGGCGGCTTCGCCGGCCTCAGTGAGCGGGATATCGGTGCGGCCGGTATGGCGCAGCGCCCGGCTCCACTCGGTGTCGCCGTGCCGGAGCAGGATCAGTTCACCCATGACCCTCATCATCGCGGAGCTCACCAGACGGCGGCCAGCGCGGCGGCCAAGAGCAGACGGTCACGTTCTGGGCTGGACAGCCTAGGGCAGGGTGAGGATTTCGTGGCCGTCGCTGGTAACCAGGACCGTGTGCTCGAACTGGGCGGTGCGCCTGTGATCCCTGGTCACCACGGTCCAACCGTCAGGCCATATGTCGTAGTCGATCGTGCCGAGCGTCAGCATCGGCTCGATCGTGAACGTCATCCCCGGCTCCATAATGATGCTGACCTCGGGGTCGTCGAAGTGCGGCACGATAAGGCCCGAGTGGAACGTGGTGCCGATCCCGTGGCCGGTGAAATCACGGACCACCCCGTAGTGGAAGCGGCGCGCGTACGACTCGATCACCCGGCCGATGGCGTTCAGCGGCCTGCCCGGCGCCACCGCCCGGATGCCGCGCATCATCGCCTCGTGGGTGCGCTCCACAAGCAGCCGGGACTCCTCGTCCACGTCCCCGGCCAGGAACGTGGCGTTGGTGTCGCCGTGCACACCGTTGAGAAAGGCGGTGATGTCCACGTTGACGATGTCCCCGTCGGCGATCACCGTGTCGTCGGGGATCCCGTGGCAGATCACCTCGTTCAGCGAGGTGCACAACGACTTGGGGAAGCCCCGGTAGCCGAGCGTGCTTGGGTAGGCGCCGTGCTCGACGAGGAACTCATGCCCGATCCGGTCCAGTTCGTCGGTGGTCACCCCGGGCACCACGTGCCGCCCGACCTCGGCCAGCGCGCGGGCCGCCAGCTTTCCGGCTGCCCGCATCCGCTCGATCGTCTCGGCGTCCTTGACGTTCGGCTCGCCGGTCCTAGGGCGTTTCCTGCCCACGTACTCCGGCCGCGGGATCTGCGAAGGAACCTGCCGCAACGGAGAAATCCGCCCGGGCTGGAGCATCGTCGCCATAGTCTGCGAGTCTAATGTCCGTGACTACTCCGATGCCTGAAGGCAGCGGCTTCTCAGGCGGCGCTTCGCTGTGCCTGAAGGGCCAGCCCGGCCCTTTGGATGTTTTCCGCCGCGTTGTGGTCGGCGTGTGCCGCATGGCTGCACGATTGGCAGCGGAAGATCGCCTGGCTGACGCGGTTCTCACTGGTGGTGTGCCCGCACTGGGAGCACCGCTGGGAGGTGTGGCGGGCGTCTACCTCGACGATCACCCGCCCGGCGCTTTCAGCCTTGGCGCGCAGCACGTTGAGGAACACCCCCCATCCCGCGTCGAGGATCGACCGGTTGAGCCCGGCTTTGGCGGCCACGTTGGTGCCCGCTGCCTCCACGGTGCCCCTGGCCGAGCGTGTCATGTTGCCGATCCGCAGCGACTCGTGCGCGATCAGGTCATAGTCGCGGACAAGTTTCCGGGCGCTCTTGTGCGCGAAGTCGAGCCGCTGTCGGCGGATTTTCCGGTGCACACCAGCAGCACGTTCCCTGGCCTTACGCCTGCGCTGGGAGCCACGCTTGCACCGGGACAGTGCCTGTTGCGCCCTGGTAAGCCTGACCCCCGACGCAGCCAGGTACCGGGGGTTGGGAATGTGCGTTCCTTGGCTGGTGGTCAGGAACGACGCCACACCCATATCGATCCCGGTGACCGCCCCAGTAGCTGGAACAGGCTCAGCCGGCACACCGTCACAGGACAGCACCACATACCAGCGGCGGCCCTCACGCTTCACCGACACTGTCTTGACGATGCCAGTCACGGCGCGGTGCTGCCGCACCTTCACGTGCCCGACGCCTTGCAGCCTGACCCGGGCCTGCCCGCTGCCCGCGGTGCAGTCCCAGCGGCAGCCGTCGCCGTCCTTGGGCCATTCCACCGTGCCGAACCAGCCACGTCCCTTAAACCGCGGGTAACCCGGCTTCTCCCCGGCCTTGACGCGGCGGAAGAACGCGGCGAATGCCCTGTCCAGCCTGCGCAGCGTGGCCTGCTGGGAACAGAACGACCAGCGGCCCTGCCCGTCTGGGTCAGCGCGGCGGATGTGCTTGAGGTCCGCGGACTGCTCGCCGTATCGGACCGTCACCCCGACGCGCTGGTAGGCGGTCTTGCGGTGCTCCAGCGCGGCGTTGTAAAGCTGCCGGTGATCCTCCAGCATCCCCGCCAATGCCACCTGCTGTCTGGCGGTCGGGCGGAGCAGGAACGTATACGACCGCCTCACCAGGCACACTCCTCGCGCCGCGGCCGCTCCTCCTGCGTACAGGCGCACCACTGCACCGCCGCCAGGCAGCCGAACGCAGCGCGGTGGCGCCGCCGTCGGTCAAGCCAGTAGTTAGACCGTAAGCCCATATCGAAAGTATATTCGATATCATGTCCGATCACGCTTATACCCCACACGGCGCCTGTACCTAATATGGTGCTCGCGATTCCCCTGCCGCCGGAAGACGGCCATCCCCTCGCGAGGTATCTGATGGACACCGATCAGGACTGGTACTACTGCCTCAAGCACCACACCGTGGAGCGCGGTCAGGTCTGCCCCGCCAAGGACCGGCTCGGGCCCTACGCCACCAAGCAGGACGCGGAGCGGGCGCTGGAAACCGTCCGTAAGCGCAACGAGGAGTGGGACGCGCAAGACCGCTGACCGTGCCGCGCTGCTGGTTCCGGCGCTGACCGTGCCGCCGCTGGGTAGCAGGCCGCTCGCCAGGCAACCGGTGCCGCGCCTCGGCGCAGGTGTTCTGGCCCGGTATCGTGTGGGAAGCGCCGGACCTTCGGCGGCACGGAAAGGGGCGCGCGGTGGCCGATGGCCGCACCAGAAGCGGTCTTCCCTCGGTAGCACGGGCGCGGATGGCCGAAATCCGGCGCAGCGGCACCTGGGGTTCGGCCCTGTCCACGAACGAGTTCGCGGCGATCCGCAGCACCGGGTTCGAGCCGGCCGGGCAGGTGCTTGGCGCGGCCGTGTACAACATCGGCTATACCGGCGGGTTCACCTGCCCCGGCGCCTGGGCCGGGTACAGCGGCTACGGAGCGCCGATCTCCGGCGCCACCGCGGTGTCCGGCGACGGCGGCTACGGGTCGTACGGGCCCATGGTGCAGACGCTGTACGAGGCGCGGCGCAGGGCGATCGCGCGGATGAGCGAGGAGTGCGCCGAGCTCGGCGGGCACGGTGTGGTCGGGGTATCGCTGACCCTGGGCGCGTTCCCGGCGGGTGGGCTTGAGTTCAAGGCGATCGGCACGGCGGTTCGGGCGCCCGGCGTGCCGCTGACGCGGCCGCCGTTCACCTCCAGCCTGACCGGCCAGGAATTCGCCAAGCTGATCCTGGATGGCTGGGTGCCGGTTGCTCTGGCGCTCGGCATCTCGGTCGGCGCCCGGCACGACGACTGGCTCACGATCAACCAGACCCGCTGGGGGTCGGGGAACGCCGAGGTGGCCGGCTACACCGACCTGGTGAACCAGACCCGCCACGACGCACGTGAGCAACTAGAACGCGAGGTGGCCAGGATTGGCGCCGACGGTGTGGTGGTGAAGAGCATGGAGATGCGGGTGCGCGAGCGGGAATGCCCGGTCCAGGAACACCGTCGCGACCACATCGTCGAGGCCACCACGATCGGCACGGCAATCGCCCGCTTCAGCGCCGCATCCAGGGCGGCGGAACGCCCCAGCCTGGCGATCCTGTCCCTGGATCCGCAGCGGCGCCAGGCGGCCCGGGTCCGGCTGGGCCCTTGATGGCAAGCACGGATGGCAACCACGTTGATCCGAGGAGAACGATGACCGACCAGACTTCTGCCGAGCTCAGTGCGGCGGGGGTGCCGCGGGACGCGCTACATCGCCTGGCTGAGCTGCAGCCGGGCAAGCCCGGCGCGATCTTTACCTCCGATCTTTCGGTCAACGAGTTCCTGCTGGTACGGGAGGCAGGCTTCCGGCCGCTGGGGCTGGTGCTGGGCAGCTCGATCTACCACGTCGGGCTGCAGTTCGGCCGGTGGAGCAAGAACCAGGAACTCGACGTGCTGTCCCAGGCCATGTACCACGCGCGCGAGCTGGCCATGGGCCGGATGGAGGCCGAGGCGGACGCGCTGGGCGCGGACGGCATCGTCGGCGTGCGGCTCGACGTGGAACTGAAGGAGTTCGGCGCCGACATCGCGGAGTTCATCGCGGTCGGTACCGCGGTCAAGGCCGAGGAGGGCGCGGGCGGCGGGGGCGTCAGCAACTGGCGGAACAATAAGAACCAGCCGTTCACCTCCGACCTGACCGGCCAGGACTTCTGGACCCTGATCCGGGCCGGGTACGCGCCCCTGGGCATGGTGATGGGCACCTGTGTGTACCACATCGCGCACCAGCGGCTCGGTGGCATGCTCGGCAACATCGGCCGCAACGTTGAGATCGAGCAGTTCACCCAGGCCCTCTACGACGCCCGCGAGCTGGCCATGAGCCGGATGCAGGCCGAGGCGGAGGCCTACCACGCGGAGGGGATCGTCGGCGTCCAGCTCCGCCAGCACAGCCACACCTGGGGCTCGCACACGACCGAGTTCTTCGCGATCGGCACCGCCGTCCGGCCGCTCCGCGAGGACCACGTCATCGAGCGCCCCACCATGGTGCTCAGCCTCGACGGCTAGGACTGGTGGTCAGTCCTCGATGGCGTCCCTTGGGCCGCCGTCGACCGCGGTCGGCGGGCCGCCCGTCACGGGCTTACGCTGCTTTTTCTTCAGCGGCTTGCGCCTGACCTCGACGCCACCCATCATGGCGAAGCCGATGATCTTCACCCGGGGCGCGCCGGGCGCTCCGTCGCCGCTGGCGTTGTGGTCGAACCCGCCCATGAACGCGACGCCCGACACATCCACCTCGATGTCCTCGGGCACGGTGATCTGGATGCCGCCCATCAGCGTGTACGCGTGCAGCGTGACCTCGGGCTCGCTGAAGCGTGCCTCGCGCAGGTCAAGCTCGATCCCGCCCATCACGGCGACCGCCACGTACCGGCGGGGGAGCACCCACGACCCCATCCGCCGGGCTCCGCTCATGATCGCGATCGAGACCTTGTTCCGTGGCGTGCCGCCGATACGGCCGGCCACGGGGGCGACACCGGTCTGGCTCAGTGCGGTACCGGCTTGCGGCAGGTCGTGGGTGACGGTCGTCAGCTCCGCGTAGGTCTTGGCGGCGTAGGCGAGTTCGAGCCGCTCGTCGAGCTCGTCCATGCTGATCCGGCCCTGCCCGGCCGCCTCCCGCAGTACGTCGGCGGCCTGCTCGCGGTCGGCGTCGGACACGCGCATGCGGCCCCGGTCGGCCGGCCCGGAAAGCTCGCTCATGGATTAACCCTAGCGATCGGGCACCCGCAGACCGCAGGGCCTACTCATTGACACGAACCAGTCACGGCGGGAAGCTCGGCACGGACCCGCAGACGTGCGCGGCCAGACGAGGAGGCCGGTCCCGGCATGCCAGTCTGGCCCGCTGACGGGAGGCAGCCATGGGGCTCGGCAGGCGCGGTTTCACGATTCTCGCGGCAGGGGCCGTTCTGCTGCCGATGCTGGCGCTGGCGCCCGGAAGCGCCGCGGCCGCGGCCAGGCAGCTGGACGTGGCCCCTGGGGCGCCGGGCGCGCCCTCCTACTTCGACCTGGCCAGGAAGGACTGCGTGGGCACCGCGGCCAACACCAGGTCCAAGGTCTGGTACACGGTCGCCGACGGGGTGCTGTCCGACGTCTACGAACCGACCATCGACAACACCAACGTGAGCACCCTGCAGTACATCGTCACCGACGGGTCCACGTTCACCGACCTGCAGACCCGGGACATGACGTACACGGTCAGCGCCGACCCCACCGGCATGGCCTGCACCGTCACCGCCACTGACAGCCAGCACGGCTACCAGCTGATCACCACCTACATCACCGACCCGGCCAGCGACACCGTGCTGATGAACACCCGCCTGGCGGCCCTGCCAGGCTCCGGCACCAACGTGGCGGGCCTGCACCTGTACGCGCGGCTCGACGCGCACGTCAACGGCAACGGGGGCGGCGGAAGCGACAATGCGGGCGGCAACACCGGCGTGGTCGACACATCGACCGGATCCCCGGTGCCGGTGATCTCCAGCACCAACACGGTGACCAACGCGGTCAACCGCGACTACGCGGTACCGACGTACATGGCCCTGGACGCGAGCGTCTCCTCGCCGGCCGCGAGCGTCGGGTACGCGGGCAGCGCCAGCGACGGCCTCACGCAGCTCGACCTCGACCATTCGCTGACGTCTTACGACTCCGCGCCGGACGGCCACATCACCGCCACCGAGGACGTCACGCCGGCCCGTGGCCGATCGGTCACCCTGGCCCTGGGGTTCGGCCGCGACCAGGCGTCGGCGGTGGCGACGGCGTGGCGTTCGCTGCGCCAGCCGTTCCTGACGGCTGAGCTGCGGTATCTGCACGGCTGGCTGCGCTACGACGCCAGGCTGCGGCCGCCGTTCGGGCACCTGTCCGGCGCGGCGGCCCGGCGGGACAGCGGCGCCATCCTGCACTATTACCTGTCGGCCAATGTGATCAAGGCCAGCGTGGACAAGACCTTCCCTGGCGCGATCGTGGCGTCGCTGGCCAGCCCATGGGGGCAGTCGGTACCGGCCGGAGTTTTCGCCAATGGCCAGCCGTCCTACTTCGGCTCATACCGGGAGGTGTTCGCCCGTGACCTCTACGAGGCGTTCACCGGGCTGCTCGTCGATGGGGACCTGGCCACGGCGCGGGCCGCGACCTTGTTCCTGTTCGACCGGCAGCAGCAGGCCGACGGGTCCATGCCGCGCAACTCGCTGCTCAACGGCAAGACCGCGCCGGACACCGGCGGCACCCAGCTGGACGAGACGTCCTACCCGATCATCATGGCGCTGCAGGCCGGGCTGGGCGGTAGCGGCTCGCTGTGGCGCAACCACATCAGGCCCGCGGCAGACTTCCTGGTCTCGCACGGCCCTTCGTTCGGCGTGGAGCGGTGGGAGGAGCAGACCGGGTACTCCCCGTCCACCATCGCCGCCGAGATCGCCGGGCTGACCGCCGCGGCGGTGATCGCCGGGGAGCACGGCGACCAGGCGCGGGCGCGGGTATACCAGGCGACCGCCGACGACTTCCAGCGGAACATCAAGTCCTGGACGGTGACCACCAGCGGGCCGTACGCGCCGAGCTACTTCATCCGGCTGTCCAAGACCGGCGACCCCAACGCGGCGATCAGCTACAGCCTGGGCAACGGCGGGCCGACCCTGGACCAGCGGGACGTGGTGGACGGCGGGTTCCAGGAACTGGTCAGGCTCGGCGAGCTACCGGTCAGCGACCCAGACGTGCAGGCCTCGCTCGGGGTGTGGGACAAGCAGATCGCGGTGTCCACGCCCAGCGGGACCGGCTACTACCGGTACGGCAACTCGGCCGCGCAGGGCAGTGCAGACGGGTACGGCGACTGCTACCAGCCGAGCCAGACCTCCTGCTCGACCGTGGGCGCGCCATGGGCGCCCACCGGCACCGGTACCGGGCACCTGTGGCCGGTGCTGTCCGGTGAGCGGGCCGAGTCCGACGTCGCCGAGGGCAACCTGAGCGGTGCGGCGTCCCTGCTGACCGCGATGGAGAACTTCTCCTCCGGAGTGGGCCTGGTGCCCGAGCAGGCGTGGGAGGACCCGGACCTGCCAGGCCTCCCCGTTCGGCAGCGACCCGGCGACCGCGTCCATTGGCTTCACCGACGGGCAGGCGGCCGGGTCAGCGTCGCCGCTGACCTGGGCGCAGGCCCAGGAACTGCGGCTGATCCTGGCCATAGCCACCGGCCGCACCGTGGAAACGCCGCAGTTCACCACGCAGCGGTACGTGGCACATGGGCCGCCCGGCGCGCTGAGCACGACGATCACCGCACCGGCCAACGGCAGCACGCTCGCGGCGACGTCCACGACCGTGACCGGGACCACTACGCCGCGTGCGAAGGTGACCATCGCGTCGCAGGACACCACCAGCGGGGCACCGGCCTCGGTGACGTCCACGGTGGCCGCCTCGGACGGATCGTTCTCCGCGACGGTGCCGATAGGGTTCGGCAGCAACGCGATCACCGTCGGCGCCAGCACGCGCGGGTTGCGGAGCACCGGCTACGCACAGGTGACCGTCAGCAACGAGGGCGGCGGCAGCACGGTGCTCGACGTCACCGACCCCACCGGCGACGACAATGGGCCCGGCACCTACCAGTACCCCACCGACTCGGCGTTCCAGCCCGGCGCGTTCGATCTGACCAGGTTCCAGGTACTCAGCGACGGCACCACCGCCTACTTGCGGGCCACGGTGGCCAACCTGGCCGCGACGTTCGGCGTGGTCGGCGGGGCGCAGTTGCTGGACGTGTACGTGCACACGCCCGGGGCCACGAACACCTCCACGGCGGCGGCGTTCCCGCAACGCAACTACACGATCGCCTCATCGGGGGCATGGAGCCAGCGGCTGGAGGTGCAGGGTTTCGCGTCGCCGGTGTGGCAGGACGCGTCCGGCAACTCGGTGGGGACCGCACAGGTCCTCATGTCGCAGTCCGACGGGACCATTACGATCGCGCTGCCCGAGGCGCAGTTCGGTACGCCGGGCCCGGGGTGGGGGTTCACCGTGGTGCTGACCGGGCAGGACGGGTTCAGTCCCGATCAGGCGCGCGGCTTCGCCCCGACGCCGCAGCCGTTCCTTTTCGGCGTCTGCGCGCCCAACGGGACCGCACCGATCTGCTCGGTGGACCCATCCACCGTGCCCAAGGCCGTGGACGTCATCACGCCTGCGGGCGTGTCCCAGGCCACCGAACTCGACCCGACTCTCGGCCCGGTGGTCATCCAGCCGGTCACCGTGCCCTGACCGGCGGTGCCCCGGTCCCTCGACCATGAAAACTGGCGGGCGGACAGCTGACGGGAGCGGCCCGGTCTCAGGGGGAGGGCGGGCCGCTGACCGTGTCGAGGAGCCGCGCTAGCCTGGCGCGCAGTCCTTTGCTGGGCTCGGCCCGCTCGCCAGCGGCGGCGCTGACCAGGTGCTGGGCGGCGTCGAAGCTCAGCGGCGCGGCCTGCGGCACGATCAGCGCCTCGTGGGCCATGTCTTCGAGTTGCCGGTCGCCGCGATCGAGGGCCAGGATTGTGGCCCCGCTTCTGCGGGCGTCGCTGACCCGCTCGAGTAGCGGGTCCGGCGCCGCCTGTGGGCTCACGACCAGCAGCGACTCGCCGCGCCTTGCTTCTTCCAGGCGGGCCAGGCTCACGCTCAGATGCTTGGGCGCGCCCGGCGGCGGGACCCAGCGGACCAGCGTGGGCGCCAGCTCCGGCAGGCCGGCGAGCCGGCTCTCGTCGTCCAGATGTGCCGCGAGGTGCCAGGGCTCCTCGTCGGGGGTGCCGATTAGCAGCAACCCGCCCGGCGTGCGTGCCGAACCGCGCAGCGCACGGGCGAACACCGACGCCCGCTCCAGCCAGCCTGTTGGCGCCAGTAGTGCCCGGAGCGCGGCAACCTGCTCGGCGTTCACACCCCCATGGTGTCACGGCAGCTTCCCGCTCTGGCAGGATCGAGGGCATGTCTGACCAGCAGGAGCCATCCGGGACCGACGTCGCAACCGTGGTGATCGGGATCTTTGGCGGTACCGGTGACCAGGGACGCGGGCTGGCCGCCCGGTACGCCGCCGCGGGCAACCCGGTCATCATCGGCTCGCGCAGCGCGGAGCGTGCCGCCGCGGCGGCCGCCTCCTGTGCGCAGGCGGCAGCCTCCTTCGGGGCGAGTGTCCCGGTTCGCGGCATGACGAACGCGGAGGCGGCGCGGGAAGCCGACGTGGTCATCGTCGCGGTGCCCTGGGAAGGCCACGGCGAGCTGCTGGCGTCGCTGGCAGCCCCGCTCGCCGGGAAGATCGTGATCGACTGCGTCAACCCGATGGGGTTCGACGAGCGTGGTGCGTATCCGCTTCCGGTGGCCGAGGGCAGCGCCGCCGAGCAGGCGGCCGCCCTGCTGCCCGGCTCGACCGTGGTGGGCGCCTTTCATCACGTGTCCTCGGTACTGCTGCTCGACCCCGAGGTCACCAGCCTGGACCAGGACGTACTGGTGCTGGGCGACGACCGGCCCGCGACCAACCTGGTGCAGGCGCTCGCGGCCCGCATCCCCGGCGTCCGCGGCGTGTACGCAGGGCGGCTGCGCAACTGCGGTCAGATCGAGGCGCTCACCGCGAACCTGGTCTCGATCAACCGCCGCTACAAGGCCCACGCCGGCCTGCGCATTACCGATATCTAGGGGGGGACTCTCCAGGGGCGGGACCGTGGTTAGCCGCGGTGCCAGGTGCTGCCGTCCCAAGACCAGACATGGCCTGGGAAGACGGTCTCCCGGCCGTTCGCGCTGCCGCCGAGCAGGACTATCCGGTTGCTGGCGATGTTGTAGGTCATCGACCCGTAGGTCCGGCGGCGCGCTGAAGTAGCGGGGGCCAGCGGGGTCCAGGTAGTTCCGGTCCAGGCCCAGGTACTGTCCAGTGGCCGGCGACCGTTTCCCGGATCGCCGCCGAACAACAAGAGTTGCTGGCTGGTGGGATCGTAGCCCGCCTGCCAGGCGACGGTCACCACGCCCGGTGAGCTGGCCGGGCTGAGCTGGGTCCAGGTGGTGCCGTCCCACGACCAGGTGTCGCTCAGGCGCCCCGTGCTGGAACTGAAGCCGCCGAACATGATGGCCGTCTGGCTCGCCGGATCGTAGACCAGCGATTCGCTGTCGCGCGGGCTCGGTGAGCTGGCCGGGCTGAGCTGGGTCCAGGTGGTGCCGTTCCACGACCAGGTGTCGCCGAGGTAGCTGCCGTCATACCCTCCGAACAAGATCACATCCTGGCTGCCGGCATCGTAGATCATGTCGGCGTTGTGCCGGGCCGGGGGCGAGGTAGCCGGGTGCAGCCGCCGCCAGGTGGCGCCGGTCCAGGTCCAGGTCTCGCCGTTGTAGCCGCCCTCGGTGCCGGGCTTGGCGCTGCCGCCGAACAGCAGCAACTGCCGGGTGGCCGGGTCATAGACGATGGCCGCGCCGGTCCGCGCGGACGGCGATCGTGCCGGGTGCTGCTTGGTCCAGGTTCCGCCGCGGCGGATCCAGGTGTCCCCGAAGACCGTGCTCGCCGTGTTGCCACCGAACAGGACCAGATCACGGTGGCGGGGGTCGAAGGCCATGGATGCCCACTGACGGCCGGGCGGCCCACCGGCTGCCGTCTGGCGTGCTGCCGCTGGGCGGTTAGCGCCAATGCCGCGTAGTTAGGCGTGGGGGTTGTCTGTCAAGTGGCTGAGCGGGCAACGGAGCCCTCTGCTAGAACGGTGTCGACCAAGATCACCAGCTAGCAGGGGCTCCGTTGGAAACTCAGTCTGTCATTTGCCGCCGTGTGGTGGTGGCCGCAGGCCGGTTCGCGCCGGGTCATCTGGGTGAGCTGACCCAGCAGGTGCCGTTTGAGATGGTCGATGAGGCGCTGGCCTCGACCGGCAGAACGCAGCGGCGGGTGCGCGACCTGCCGTCGCGGGTGGTGGTGTATCTGCTGCTCGCGGGCGCGTTGTTCGCCGACGCCGGCTACCGGCAGGTGTGGGGGCGGCTGGTGGCGGGCCTGGGCGGGCTGCCGGTGGCTGCGCCGACCTCCTCGGCGCTGGCGCAGGCACGCCGCCGGGTCGGGGCCGCGCCGTTACAAGCGCTATTGGCGTTGCTGGCTGGCCCGGCCGCCGGTGCTGCCCGGTGGCGGGGGCTGCTGGTGTGCGCGGTCGATGGCACCACGATGTTCGTGCCCGACAGCCCGGCGAACCTGGGCTGCTATGGGCGGCAGTCCGGCACCCACGGCGGCTCGGGGTATCCGATGCTGCGGCTGGTGGCCGTGGTGGCCTGCGGCACACGCACCATCCTGGGGGCTGTGTTCGGCCCCTACCGGGTCGGCGAGCTGGCCTATGCGCCGCGGCTGCTGGGCTGCCTGCGGCCGGGGATGCTGTTGCTGGCCGACCGTAACTTCGCCGTGGCCGGCCTGTTCAGCCAGATCGCCTCCACCGGCGCCGACCTGCTCATCCGGTGCAAGAACGGCCGCAAACTGCCCGCCACCAGCTACCTGCCCGACGGCTCCTGGCTCACCCGCTGCGGGCCGCTCACCCTCCGGGTGATCGACGCCGAGGTTACCGCCACACTCCGCGGCGGCGGGCGGCGCACTGGCCGCTACCGGCTCATCACCACGCTGCTCGACCACCGCCGCCACCCGGCCACCGGCTTGGTCAGGCTCTACCACCAGCGGTGGGAGATCGAGA